>NZ_JACEHH010000189.1 GCF_014154935.1 Stieleria mannarensis | reverse complement strand
ACCCGGGGATAAGGCGGCAGATAAGACCCCCGCCCTGCGAGACCGGGTAATAAACAAGTTCGCGCTGCTAGCGAACGCTGAGCAACAATGCCTTACTTCTTCTCTGTGTCCTCAGTGTTCTCTGTGGCTACTTGACTCGTCGGGGTTTTATCGGTGCATCCGAAACGCGCCTATCGGATGTCGTCAGACCGCTGTTTCCTGGGAATCGCTCCTGATGTCATCGTTTGATTGGTGCGCGGTCGACTCGGCCGATGAAGACAAACCGACGCCTGGTAATCGATTACGAGTACGAGCACCGCGATGCTGAGCACGAGCACGATTTAAGACACCCGACGCCTGACGTGCCGACTGCAGATTGGGGCACCGAATTTCCCTTGGCAATTCCGATCGGGTACATTGTGTCTCATCATCGCTGATTCCGACTTGCATCCCGACCCGAGCGCGAACCACGCGATGCACGACGAGCGGCGAAGTCAAGTTGTATGAAGTGGTCAATCAACCGTCGCCGCCGCGTGATCGCTGCCGTTCGTCGGCAGAATGGAGACAACACTTGGTAGAGTATGGCTTCGAGCTTTACGCGGGCGACTGGATTACCATTCGTGAGGCCTGCCGCTCTGAGGCGATTAACGAACTGCGCCGCGGGCAGTTCTCGCAATCACATCTCCTTTTCCCGCCAGAATTCGGTGCTGGAGATATCCTTTTCTTACAAGA
>NZ_JACEHH010000188.1 GCF_014154935.1 Stieleria mannarensis | reverse complement strand
GAACGGTAACCGTCACCGAGGACGGGCGAGAAACTAACCACTTCAAAGCCGTCGACTCCCGTCCATCGGTGCACGGCATTGTTAGGCCAGTCAGTGGATGCTGGTAGTTGATTTAACGGCTAATACTCGCACTCCACCCGTTGGGAAGTGGAGTCAGTTTATTGGACTCTGCAAACGCCAAATCCATAGCCATGCTTTGGGCGATGTCGGACGTGATGACCCGGTTGGCGGTATGTTGAATGAAAACGGTGAATTCTCCGATATGAACCACGTAGCCATGTGCCATGGCGGATCGTGATTCGCCATCGGCACTCTCGTAAATGTAGGTGTACTCAATTGCCCGATAAATATTCTTTTGGGCCGTGCCGCGGTGTTGCACGATTATCGACGCGACGTGGTGGCGGACAGTGTCATCAATGGGTTGTCCAAGTTTGCGTGTCTTTGCGTAGGCGTAGCCGCTGGACGTGATGGTCTCGATGGATGCCTGCCGGACAGCGCCGGAGTCGATGCTAAACCTTGGAGTGTGCCATGCGACAATGGCTATGACATCACCAGTTTTTTCGTGCATGTAGTGTCGCCACGAGAATTGGCCATCGCCCACTTGGCGATCATCGGCAATGGACCAGTCAGAGCCGGGATTCGGGAAGGCTCGAAACACAGGTGCGTCGCGCTCAGCAGCATCAAGAGAGGTCGCCAAAAGGAAACACAAAATTGTCAGTGCATGTTTCATTCTGTGGCCTAA
>NZ_JACEHH010000187.1 GCF_014154935.1 Stieleria mannarensis | reverse complement strand
CCGTTATCTGGCAAGAGGCTGAATGCACGATCCAAACGAAGTTGCGCCGAACGGTCTGACTTACGCGGAGATTGACGCCCGCGAAGAAGACTCCGTTCGTCGGGCTAATGAGGTGCTTGCATCGCACCCTCACCTCGGCGCGCGTTGGTGGGGCTACTCAGTATCGCATTGCACGTTTGACCTAATTATCGGTGATCCGCTCGGGCGCGAAGACAACGTCGCGATATGCTGTCCATCCACTGTGAAAATTTCTGGGCCTATCTCATGGCCAAATCAACAGCTCCGCATAGATTGGACGTGTGATCGCGAATCGAGAGATGTTTGGTCCTACAAACTCGTCGACGAAAACGCGGGATTCTGCCTCGAAACCAACATGTTTCTATGGCGTCAGAACTTTGACATCCATGCAAATGGCAGCATTTGGTTTTCCGCGCGTACCCCGCTACAGAAACATCTCGAATACATCTGTCCGAGCTGCAAACATGCCAGTTACGGCTACCATCCATATTGCGCTGAATGCGGACACAAGCTCCCCTCCGAATCCAAGATGTTTGGGTTCGGCCAAACTCGTCCTGTGGCCAATCCCGAAAGCATATTGCAAATCGGATACAATGAATTGCAGGCAGGCGTTGAAACTGGTTCACAAAACAGCGACGCCAACCGCGAATAGCCAGATAACAAAAAAATGCACCCGAGTCGCGAAGTCGGGCGTTTTGACAATGGAGAATCTCTCGTCGCGACCGGGTGATTTTAGACGTTCG
>NZ_JACEHH010000186.1 GCF_014154935.1 Stieleria mannarensis | reverse complement strand
TTCCCCGCTTCTTGCATGTCAAATCGAGTAACGTTTACGAGACGCAGCCGTCCGGCGTATCCGACACGCGACGATTGCAGTATCGTCCCAAAGGTCGCCGGAGGGAAGACGAACCATGTCTAAACATGCACGCGGAAGAGCAAAAAAGTCAGTGCGACCGATGAGCGGTGTGATCTGCTCGCGTTTGGCGTAGTCGAAGAAACCGTCGGAACCAACCAAAAGGACACCACTGAGTCGGCCGTGCCAGAATGGAGCAGGTTTTGCCGCCTGTGAACCAAGTAGCGGTTTGCGAGTCTGCGTGCGAGTCAAGTCGGTGATGTCTTGACCGTCGACCACCCACGCACAACTATCGCCGACGCTCGCACCAAGAATGCGGTCGGGATGTAGGTCCACGATCACAGCGGTCGTTTCACCGCCGTGTATGCGAAGGTCGAGTTGCGAAAGAAATTGGGACCAAGCAGTTGAGCTGTCAATCGCTGCGTAATTCGCCCGCATTTCCCGAATCACGGTTTCGGCAGCAATATGTCCGTCCCCCGTGCCGCCAGCGCCGTCGGCGACCACGATCAATGTGCGATCACCATCAGCGATCACTTCAATGCGATCTTCGCATCGCTCGCGGTACGCTTCGACAACGTGGGCAGTTTCAAACGATGTCATAGATGAGCATCGCAGTTTTCAGTCGGGTAACGTCGGTGGTCACCGCGTCGGCGCGATCAACCGGAACTCAAATTCAAACTCGACTCGCCGACTGCGGTGCACCACTT
>NZ_JACEHH010000185.1 GCF_014154935.1 Stieleria mannarensis | reverse complement strand
TGCCGTCACCGAAATCACATCGGAGCTACTGACCGCCTATCGTCGTTACCTGTACCACTACCGCAACGAGCGAACCGACAAACCGCTCAAGTTCTGCACGCAGGCTTCATATCTCTCAACCGTCGCGCACTGGCTCGCCTGGCTGACCGAACACGGTTGGCTCGACAGCGATCCATCAACGGACCTCGAACGACCCAAAGAGGAACAGCGCCTTCCATCATCACACCTGACCATCGATGAAATCGAAACACTGTTGAGCTCGGTCGACCTCACAACACCGACGGGTCTCCGCGACCGTGCGCTGCTGGAACTGTTCTATGCCACAGGCATGCGCCGCGCCGAGTTGATCGCACTGAAGCTTGACGACATCAACCACGAATCCGGTCTCGCGATGATCCGCCAAGGCAAAGGCCGCAAGGACCGTGTTGTCCCCACCGGCAAACGTGCCCTCCAGTGGCTGACGAAATACCTTCACGACGGTCGACATTCACTGATCGAAGAAGACACGCAAGTAATCTTCCTGACGTCCCGCGGCAACCCGTTCCATCCGGTCACGCTCAGTCAGCTCGTCAGGAGCTACTTGACCGCAGCGGGCATCACCAAGCCCGGCAGCTGTCACATGCTCCGCCACACAACGGCCACGTTGATGCTCGAAGGCGGCGCGGACCTGCGCTCGATCCAAACGCTCTTGGGTCACGAGCAGCTCAACACGACGCAAATCTACACGCACGTCTCGATCAAACGCCTCCGCGAAGTCCACGACAAGACGCATCCGGGAGCCAAGGACCGG
>NZ_JACEHH010000184.1 GCF_014154935.1 Stieleria mannarensis | reverse complement strand
TTGAGGGTTGACCGAGTGTCTCGTTCCCGGCTTACCTCGCTTAGGCTCGGACGCGGTCACTTTCGCCCTTCTTGATAAGTAATTCGGCATCCTGCCTCATCTGTTCTTATCGGCATCCCGCGACGGGGCTGGCACGATCAGCCACACCCCATGAATTCTCTGTCGTTGGCGATGGCTTTCCATTTGATTCGTCCGTCACGACCGCAAAGCCCGTCGCTTTGCCTCGGTCCCGGCGGGCGTCGTTCGCTGGTCGGTCGTGTGTTCCTTCTCTTCTGTCTGGCTAACCGCTAACCGGCTAACTGCTAACCCGCTCCGGCGCAGCCGCTCTCTTCCGTCTCCGCTCATCCTTCGCTACGACGTTGGCCCTGCCGGTGACACCGCCGGCTCCGCCCGGTCGGTCCCTCCCTCGCTGCGGTCGAACACGACGTGCCATCACGGCATCTTTTCCACTGCTCACTCTTTCTCTTCCTCCCCATCTCCCCATCTCCCAACTCCCCCTCTTTCTTCCGCCGTTTCCATGGCACGTCGTGTTCGACTGGCATCCCTGCCACCGGCGGGTTTTCAGGCGCGACGTCCATGATCGCTTTGCGCTTCGCTCTTGCTCAATGCCCAAAGACCAGCGCCTGACGCCAAGAGGACCGTGGCCATACTGGCGGCATCGTTCCGAAGCCAGTGGCGGGCATCCTGCCTGCCAAGCAGATCAAGCGGCAATGCCTTGCGGCCATCGATTGCGGCGGAAGGAGGCTCGGCCCTGTGTTGACATCAATCGTCCGCCGCTGCATCTGCGGGAT
>NZ_JACEHH010000183.1 GCF_014154935.1 Stieleria mannarensis | reverse complement strand
CCATTGCATAGAACACGGGGAACCATGAAATGCACGCGAGGACGGGAGTCACGGTTTTCGGTCTGCTTGCAAGTCGTTCGCCCGTCCTGCGTGATTTCTGACGTTCCCCGACTGAAATCCGCATGACGGAAAATCCGTACTCAACTCCATCGCTTGATGCGTCCTCCGAATCCTCGGATTCGCTAACGTTATCCACGGCGTCGCCGTCTCTTACTTCGATTGCGAAACCGACGTTTCTGGCATGGGAACGACTGCGGCTCATCTTCGTTTTTGTGCTTGGGTTGCTTACGCTTTTACTCGCCGGGCCCAGTCTCACGAAGCTGCGTACTCTTGTGCTTATCGCAGAGGGAGCAATCGTTGCCAACGTCTGCTTTTTCGCTGGCCCTATCATCGAAACCTACGTACGGTGGCGTGGATATGATCGCAAATGGGTGCGATGGTTTCTTTTCGTGGGCGGTACGATGCTGACTGCGATGCTTGCAGTTGCTACGATGGCTTCGGTTTTCCTACCTGACCAAGACTGATGTCAATCGGCGGGGAACCATGAATTGCACGGGAGGCCGGTAGTCGTGTTTAATGGTCTGCTTGCGAGTCTTTCGCCCGGCCCCCGTGAATTCCGCCGTTCGTGGCGGTAGACGTGGCTGCGATGGTCCGACGCCTGTCGTCCATGCTGCTGACGGGTGCGCTTGAATTTGGCCCACTTGATTTCATCGAACCTCCATTTCCTGGGATTCGCTTTTGATGTCACGGTTTGACGGGTGCGCGGTCGACTCGGCTGAGACAATCAAACCGACGCCTGTCGATCGATTACGAGCACGAGCACCGCGATGCTGAGCACGAGCACGAAAT
>NZ_JACEHH010000182.1 GCF_014154935.1 Stieleria mannarensis | reverse complement strand
GCATCAGAAGCGGTTGCTGCCGGTTCATCACTTCTTCGTCACCTTCACGGTTCCCCGTGAAGTCGGCTTGGTGCTGCGCGCGAACCAACGTGAAGGCTATCGTTCGTTGTTCGATGCTTCGGCACAGAGCATTCGAGACGTCGGCGCCGCAACCAAAGCGTTGAAAGGATGCAAGCTCGGCTATTTCGGCGTGCTGCACACGTGGGGCCGCGATCCGCTCGTCTATCATCCGCACATTCACTACATCATCCCCGGCGGTGGAGTGAAGGTTGATGAGGAGGGCGCGGCGATCGGCTGGCAAAGCACACCGCAAGGCTTCTTGTTCCACCACGGCACCCTGGTTCGGGTCTACAAAGCGAAGCTGGCCGACGAGCTTCGCCGCTGTGGACTTTATGATTCGGTGCCGAGCGAAGCGTGGAAGAAGAACTTCGTGGTGGACATCGAAGCGGTCGGCAACGCCTGGGGCTCATTGCGTTACCTTGCGCCGTACATCCATCGAGTCGCGATCAGCGACAAGCGGATCGTTGCGGTCACCGACCGTTCGGTCTCGTACACCGTCACGCCCACCAAGGCCAAGCGGACGACCGAGCGGAACGTTGAAGGTGTCAAGTTCGTCGAGGGGTTCGCTCAGCATATTCTCCCCAGCGGGTTCCAAAAGGTTCGGCACTACGGATGGATGAGTAGCAATTCAGCCATCCGTTTAGACGAACTGCAACTGCTGGTGTGGATGCATCTGGGCTGGGTGTACTGGCTGGCCAGCGGCCATGCCCCGCAGTCGGAACGGCTAGTCAGCGAACCCCGCTGTGCCCACTGTGGAGGTGGCCTGCGTGTGGTGACGGTCAGCTTCGAC
>NZ_JACEHH010000181.1 GCF_014154935.1 Stieleria mannarensis | reverse complement strand
CTTGGGTCACGAGCAGCTCAACACGACGCAGATCTACACGCACGTCTCGATCAAACGCCTCCGCGAAGTCCACGACAAGACGCATCCGGGAGCCAAGGACCGGCCGCCGCAATCTGATCCCAACGCGTCCGACGACAAACCCACCGAGTAGTCGATCGATCCACTACAATATCGGGATGCTCTGTCATCGATCATCCCGCCGCCAAAACCTTCGGCAACGTCTCGCGCGCCTCCGCGCGCGAGGCGTTAAACCGTGCGCCGATTTAAAATCAAACCGTGGCTGCAAAACGCTTCGCCAACCAACTTGCTCGCCCGGCAAATCACGCCCTGAAAACGACAGGCCATCTATCGAGTTCACGGTTCGCTATCTCCGCACCCAACAGTACAGTGTCACCGCACTGACGGATCCGAGTGGGACGATTAAGGAAAGGTACGCCTATGACGCGTATGGCAACGTGTCGATCTTCGATGGGAGTGGAACGGCACGAACGTCGACAGCCGAAGGCAACCGCTATACATACACGGGCCGCGAGTATGACAACGTCCTCAATTTGTACCATTACCGTGCCCGCATGTACGATCCATTCGCCGGGCGGTTCTGCTCCAGAGACCCAATCTTTCCATTTTCAGGTTGGAGTGCATATGAAACCTTAGAATCGAACCCGGTTGTGTTCTTGGATCCGTCCGGACTCGCTACATGGTATCATCATTGGTTACCCCAGAACGCGTATTCGCTGACGATGCTTCAGCAGCGTTGCCCGCAGTTGATTGCAAGGTTTGGACCGACGCCACAACGATTTGTCGATCTATTTACGACACCATTCACTCCTGGGTGGGGGCCTCCATCACAAAG
>NZ_JACEHH010000180.1 GCF_014154935.1 Stieleria mannarensis | reverse complement strand
TTTCCCCCCTGACCCCCGTTCCCTCAAGACACAGCATCCCCACCGTTATTTTTCGTGGGTCGGCTGGCTGGAGGAAACGGGCGGGATGAAAAAACGATCGTTTAACGTCGCCTTGGCGGATCTGGGCCGCTGGCCTGGAGCGATAGCAATCGTTCGAGGTTGAATGCGCTGACCAACCACAGCCACTCGTTTCGCACACGCTGCAGACCGCGGCTGAAGAATTGCCGCGCCCCGTACTTGGCCTTGATTACTGCGAAGGGGCGTTCACCGGGAGAACGACGACGAGCGTACTTGGCTTGTGATTCGGATGATTTCATCTTCTCAGCATGATTGCGACGCTTCGATTCATGCTCGCCGTGACTGACCCCACGAGTCTTGGACTTCGCGCCAAGACATCGAGACGCAAGCGGGCAACCTTGACACGACTCCGCAGAGCTCTGGTAACGGTAAAAGATTCGACGACGACCGTTCTCCATTTGGCTCGTTTGGTGCTGATAAGCAAGTTTCTCGCCGGCAGGACACCAATAACAGTCCTCGTCAGGTTCGTAGATAAATGCGTTCTTGTTGAATCGCTTGATCTTTTTGCCGTCGCGCTTCGTCGTTGAGGCGGGCAGGCGATCCCAGTCCGCTTCGGGCACAGGCTGACGCGGATCTTGGCGATCTGCCGGGTTGTCTTTGCAGCCCAGCTTGATCGGAGAATAGAAGTCGATCTCCAGCTCTTCGCAACGGGCGAGATTCTCGCCAGTGCTCATCATGCCGTCGGCCAACAATTCACCAGGAACCTTGTCCAGGCCGAACGATTCTTTCACGTCCTGGACCGCCGAAATCATGTGTTTGTCTTCATCGGTATGAGCA
>NZ_JACEHH010000018.1 GCF_014154935.1 Stieleria mannarensis | reverse complement strand
AGAGTCTCTATTACGTGCCAACTCTCCCGCAGTAATCGAATCGACGTCGCTCGCAGCGAAGGGGGAGTCGCCTCAAGGCTAGACACCTACGACGATGCCAGTAGTTCAAACGGCAGCGTTCCGAAGGCTTGGCCGTTGATTTGGAGCGTTACGTGATGTGTCCCAGGATACAGGGTGTACGTCGTCGCGTTGGCCCGCAACACGTGCCGCTTTCGAATCGTTTTTGATTCGCCCTTGGCCAATTCAATCTGCTTCAGCTTGTGCACTTTTGCGGCCAGCGTACCGTTGGCTTTCACGAAGTCGATCACGTAATCGATCATCAACGATTCGTCTCGATGGGCCGAAACGGTGAACGACAACTCGATCGCCTGGCCGGGGCGGATTTCCGAGCGAGCAAGTTCGTATCCGCCGACTTCGATTTTCGGGTCGGGGCGATACCCCAAGAACCGCAGTGCATCGGTGCTGCCTTGTTTGATCAGCGTCCGCAACGCGTGCTTGCTCATCCATCGCAGCTCCGGTTCGTCTTGCTTGCCGGCCTTTTTCCAACGAGCGAGTGTCTCCAGGACCAGCTCGGGATGTGACTTGGTCAGGTCATTGAGATGGTTTGCCACCGAACGAGTCACGTAGCGGGTCGGATCGGCATGCAGCCGGTCCAGTAACGGTAGCGGCACGGTCGCATCGATGGACAGCCGCTTGGACCAGGGCAACTTGGGGCGAGTCCCCTCACTGACCAACCGGCGAACATGGTAGTGCTTGTGCCCGGCCCACTTTTCGAGTTCCGCCAGTGTCTTTTCGGGGTGGGTGTCGATCAACGCCCGGATCGCATCCTCCATCGAAAACCGCTGCGTCAACGCCTTGAGTGTGCGGAGTGATCGATTGAGGTGCTTTTTCTCCAGCCCGTTGCGGACGACGAACTCCCCGAGCGGGGCGAAGATGAAGTCACCGAAATCATCGTCCGTTTTCTTGGGATCCAATGGTGGCGGCAACGCGTCGGTGATCTGTCGTGCGGCGACGGCGAAGTCCGGTGATAGATGTTTCTCCAGTTGCGCCGCGAGGTGAACGATGCGTTCTTTCAGCTCCAGCCGTGACAGGCCCTTCATCGAGTCACGGACAAAACGCTCGTGCTGGAAACCGGAGTCCGCTTCGGCGAACAGTCCCGCCAGATACTCGATGCGATCGCGGTTGAACAACTGGTCTTTGAGACTGAATCCGGCTGCGCGATTGTCTGTCACCATTTCAATTAGTCATCCAAAATTGCGCCCGTGGCGACAAACTGTTTGCGTTGGTCGGGGTCAAACTTGGCGCCCCGCAGATCGACAAGGTAGAAATCGAGCCCCGCGATGTCAGCCCCCCTCAAGTCCGACCCACACAGGTTGGCCTTGCGGATCGTTTCGGGGCTCTTGAAATACTGTTCGTCCAAGTCATCGGTATAGAAACCTGTTCGCGTACCGTGCGACGGATAAGGGCTGCCGACCATTCCGCAACGCGTGGACCCGAGGTGAAAACTGCAGCCCCGCAAGTCGGCATCTCGGAGATCACAGTCCTCCCAGTTGATTTCCGCCAATTTTGCGTTGACGAGAATCGCGTCGTGGAAATTGCAACCGGTCAACGTCGACGCGGTCATCGAGGCGTCTGACAAATCGCATTGCTGGAAACTGACGTTGGCCGCCGCTGCGGTGTCCAAATTCAGCGACACAAATCTCGCGCAGTAAAAGATGGCGTCGTCGATTTGCGTGTCGTGGAAATCCGCATTGAGGAACTGTGACTTGGAAAAGTCGCCTCTGCTGAGATTCGCGCCGTCGAACAGCGTCTGGTCGACCAAAACGCCGTTGGCTCGCACATCGGTCAGGTTGGCGTCGATGAAATCGCAACGTTGAAAACATCGGCCGGAAAGGATGGCGTGCGAGAGATCCGCGTTTCGAAAGCTGGTTGTCAAGATATGCAGCACGACAGGTCGTTCTTTGGTGGCTTCTCGCCACGTACGCCGCTCGTCGCTGCCATCGCCGAGACGTTGTCGCGCACCGCCATCCGCTCCACGGAACGGTTGGCTGAAATCAGCAGACTGCAAATCCGAATTTGAAAAGTCGACCGATCTGATGCACGCTGCGTTAAACCTGGCACGCCTCAGAGTCGCACCGCAAAAGGTGGCTTGGTACAGGTTTGTTGAACGCAGGTCGACCTCCGGCCAGATCGCATGGTCGAACCGTCCGCCGTGCAGACACATCTGTGTGCCAGAGGGTTTCCATGTGGGATCGCAAAGACACAGCAGCGTGGCGCACGTCGCGGCGGACGCGGATTGTCCGTCGCCAAAGACCTTCTTCAACCGAAGCGGAATTTGGTCACTGCCGTCGATCAGCGTTGCCACTGCTTTGAGTCGCTTCAACGGCCAACGGTAAGACAACAATGCTTGCACGTCCGCGACATCGGGAGACAGCAACCGCTCGACAAAACGCTCATTGGTGAAGGCGAACGCAACCTCCGGCCGGGAAAGGACGTCGGCAATCGATGCGGGGAGTACACATTCGATTGGCAGCGTTCCCAATGCTTCGGTCGAGTGCAACATCAGGATGTCCGCGAGTGCCTTGGAACGCTGCCCTTTGCCGATCCTGCGGTGCACTTCTTCAAGCACGATGGACCGGACGTCACGAGCGTTCGGGTCGGCAGCCATCACGTCAAGGACCAACCGCCAAACGGCAGGTGATCCCGAAGCGTAGCGAAGGTTCTCCCCCTCAAGCCGGCTCATCACGCTTCGGCATTGGTCCGGGTGTCTGGCGAGCAGATACTCGATGAAATCATCACGCGACCATCCACACAGACTCAGGACCAGGTCACAAGGAATCAGCTTGCTCGTGAACACCGCGACCGTTTCATGGCCCTCGTCAAACGGTTGCGATTCATCATCCAGCCGCAATCGGCCGGATGCGATTTCTTGTGGCATCGACACCGCGAGATGGTTCAACGCTTCTGCGTTCCCTTCGCCTTCCACGCGCACACGCACGTGCTTCCCACGGCCCAGAAGACCTTCGATTTGATCCACCAGGGGCGTGACGTCTCCGCAGATCGGCGAGACCACGCGTGGGGCAACGGGCGAGCGAACGGGTTGGATCATGACACCTCCAAAGAGCAGGTCATTGTCCGACTTTGATTCGCCCGCGGCAAGGATTTCTGCCGGTGAAATGCGGATTTCTCGGCATGCCCCTTCCATTCCCCTCCATGATTCGTCGCCCACGGGCACACCGCTTTGCTGAATGGTCTAAAGTAACGTCCCTAGCAGGGACAAACGTCTCCCTCCTCCCTTTCTTGTCTCACTTGTTTGGATTTTCCCGTGAACCATGACGACTCCATCGCCTCCAACGAATCATGCGACGTCCGCGATCAGTGTCAAAGCGATCGATCATGTGACGATCGTCGTGCATGATCTCTTGCGCAGCCGAGACTTTTACCGTGACCTGCTAGGGATGACCGAAGTCGAACGGCCGGACTTCGGATTTCCGGGCCACTGGCTCCAAGCCGGCGCGACGCAAGTCCACCTGATCGAGACGATGGAGGGAACCTCCGAGCCGGGCGGAGGATTAGATCCGGATCGAGTCGCATCGGGATTGACGCATCACTTTGCCTTCGAAGTCGATGACGCGATTCGCGCACATCGCATTCTTGAATCGGCCGGTGTGCGGATCCAAGGCGGTCCACGAAAACGCCCCGATGGCTGCATGCAACTTTGGTTCTACGATCCCGACGGGCATTGTGTCGAAGTCTTCGACCGAACCGGATCCGCCGCGTCTCACTAAGGCAACGAAGATGAACGACGAAACGCTTCCCCGATCGACGTCCCGCGAATTAACTTTCGATAACGGTCGGGCGATCGGCATCAGCAACCGCTGGGAAAACGGCCAGTATTGCTCAATCCTCACGCGGCGAGGCATCGTCGGCTGCGGGATCTATAACATGGCGACACCCACCGAATTCAATCAGGCGATCGCCATCGCCAAAGGCACCCCGAGCGATCCGCTGGTCGAACCGGAGGACCTGTTTGAGGCACCCATCGTGGACGCAACACCGCAAGCCAAAGCGCTGGGGATCGAAATCGGGATGACGGGTCGGCAGGCGGTCGAAATGATGCTTGCCGCAGGAAACGTATCGAACACCGAGAAGCCGCGCTAGCGATCGATCGCAGCTTTGGTTTCGACTGGGCTGGGCCGTCGCCGCCCTCTCCGAGGTCGGTGCGGGGCAAGGCTTCGCTTTTTCGCACGTGCCGAGTTCGGAGAACACGGCGACCATGCGGTCAACGATCGCGCAAGACCTGGTCGAACAGGCGATACGTCTGCTGTCTGATTTCGACCGGAAAGTCGTGATCACAATCAGGGTGCTCGGCATGTATCGCGTTTGACACCAGCCCTAGGCCCAACGGACCTTCGTCGCGACGTCCTCCCGGTCACTTTCCGGCCACTCGCCGGCGACGTGTCCCACGTAGAATAACCCCAACGCGCGGTCCGGGGGAGCGAGCCCGATGAAGTCGCGCATCTGATCGCTCATCGCGGCGACGTTGGTTGACCAAAAACCTCCCAATCCGTGTGCGGTGGCGGTCAGGTGCATGTTCTGCACCGCGCACGCGACTGCCATGATCTCGTCGAGTTCGGTGATCTTCTGGATCTCCTGACGCTTCATGCCGACCGCGATCACGGCTCCGGCGAGCGTCGGGTTGACGCGGAATTTATCGTACTTGGTCTGCTTGAACGATTCCGGCGTCGTGATCGCTTTGTAGGTTGCGGCAAGAAAGTCCGCCAATGCTTGCCGCGATGGCCCCTCAAAGACAGTGAATCGCCAGGGCTGAGTCATCCCGTGGGTGGGAGCCCAATTGGCGTTGGCCAAAATCTCTTCGATGATTCCACGGTCGATGCCGGAATCAGACATCTGCCCCGGTTTGACCGTGCGACGATTTCGAATCACTTGGGTGATGGCGGAGGGATCCATGGGAGCGCAAGCAAGGGGCGAGAGATGACAGGAATACGATCCATCGCATGTCTTACCATCCTCGCCCCTCGGTGTCAGCCGTGCTTGTCCCGGTCATGGACTGCCGTCGTTACCAGCGAATCGTAAACCGTGAACTTCCGCTGCCGATCGAGATGCCACGGCCGAATCCGTAGCCGCCCGAGCGGTGGGAGTAATCATCCGGACACCTGGACGGCGGCGGGGTGAAGATCGGCGGACGCGCAACCGTCGTGCGATGACCATGGTGGTACGGCCGTCGCAGCGAACGAAGGTCGTCTTGCAAGTGATGAATGTCGACCTCGATGTGATGCAGCAACCGACGAACGTGCCGCGTGTCCCCATGAATGTGGCCGTGCCCGTGGGCCGCATGACGTTCGACGCGTTCGAAGACGGATTGAAAATGGTGGAAGTCGTGATCGAGTTCGCGCAGGTCCGATTCCATGTGCGACAGGCTGCCGTGGTCGTGGGCCACATCGTGAAGGTGATCGGCCAACTTGCGAATCGCTCGCGCGTCCTCGACCAAGTGACGATACTCCGGCGTGTGTCGGTAGTGTCGCATCTCCTTCTCCAGCAAGCGCGCCTTGTCTTCGATGTCGTTGGCCAGGTCGTCAATGTGCCGATACGTGTCGGCCAGGGCGGGGGAAGCGATGAAGGCGGTGAGCATGCCAAGGGTGGCGAAGGTTTTGGTCAGAAGAGGCATTCGTGGTCTCCGTGAATCGTGATCAGAGTCGGCGGACCGCTTGTCCGCCCGAACACCTTGGGAGGCAGTCGCTGTGCCAAACCCCGCCGCACGGCCAAGCTCATCGCCCACCAAAACGTGATCGGCAGCGTGTTTCACGGAGTTTTACAGAGATGCTGGCAATTTCAGCTCGCCGTCGGCGGGGATGCAAAGCGCACTCATTTTGATTACAGCCCGTCGCTCGCGAGGTGTGTTCGATTCGATGGCGCGTTGCGGGGCTGATTGGTGCTGAAGCTGGAGCGACCGGGTGAGGAATTGGCAAGACGATGGGGGCAAAACGATTTAGGGGAGATGGGGGGCAGAATGATGGGGGGCAGAATGTTGATGGGGGAAAGTTGATGGGGGGGCGGTGGTTCAGGGGAATGGATTGGAAGCTGACTGAGCGAGCATTCAACGTCTGACGGCATCATCATTCTGCCCCGAATCATTCTGCCTCCCTCTTGCCTCCTCCATTTTCATTGTTTTGCCCCCATCGTTTTGCCCCTTCTACCAGCCTCTAAACCTGCTTCAAGAAATTCAGCCCGAACCGGCCGTAATCCTGGCCGTCAACATCCCCGTCCCCATCGGAATCCATCGACGGGTCGAAGTTGGGATCGGTCGAGGTGCGCAAGAAGCTCAAGGCGAACCGTCCATAGTCCTGCCCATCCACGTCACGGTCTCCGTCGGTGTCACCGTAGAACCGAAAGAAGCTGTCGACGGGACTTTGCCCGAACGAGTACGCCGCAGTCATCTCGTCGCCGCTCGCAGGCGGATGCACGAATTCGGGACGAACGACGAGTTGATAATTCCCGTCGGCCAGTGAATTCCCATAGACCCCCGAACCGCCGCGTGGGACGGTCGAAGCACCGGCGAAGGTGAGCGTGGCAACCGTCACGCCTTGATCGGTGTCGTCGACCGCAGACACCTCGATCGTCCCGACACTTTGGTTGTGATCCAGATTCAACAATTCGAACGCATCGTCGAGCGCTGTATGGTCCAGCAGGGTGTTGAACCGGATCGTCAACGACGTGATCTGTGATCGATGGTTCGCCCCATCGTTGACAACGATCTCCCGTACACCGGGCATCACCTTGATCGATCCGTCGACCGGATCGTCGGCGTCGTTGGTCGGTGCCGGAGCGAGCGTCAATTCTTCGACGCTCGCGTTGGTCGCGTTCGTCGACGTCCGGCTGATCGCGTCGACAAAGTTGGCTCGCAAGTTGATCGGCGAAGCTCCGTAGGGGGCATCGCTGTTGACGGTCATGTCGAATTCCAACAGCGATCCGATCGTGCCGAGCGGCAGCACGACCGTGCTGCCGGCGGTCGACATGGTGACGCGAATGATTCCTTCCTGCTGTGTGTTGACCGCGGGATCGCTGAATCCGGCATCCTGCAACAGATCGCCCAAGCGGAAATTTGTGACGTCGAACTTGTCGGGATCGAATTCCACGACCAGGTCGACGCTGCTGAGCGTGATGCCGTCGCTTTCGGTCACTTGCAACATCACCGGGGCGCTGACCGTCGTCGTCGGCGACGCCTGCAGGTCGGTGGGCAGATAGATCAGTGGGTCGGGGCCGCTGGGCGGCGCCGGTGTGACGCCGCTGGGAATCGGCGGAACTTGATCGACGGGGATGCCAATGATGACGCGTTGCAGCAAGGTCACATCGCCACCGGTCAGGTCACCACTGTGGTCGAGGTCGGCGATGACGCGTGGATCGGCCAGTTTGTAATCTGCGAAACCGGTGGCGGGGCCGACGATCACACGCTGAAGATGCGTGACGTCGCCACCGGTGTAAGAATGGCTTGCGTTGCCGTCGCCGGGGTAGGCGGCGACATGCAACCCGTCGTCATCGCGGGTCGGACGCAGGGCCGGCAGCGGGGCAGCGTCACGGACCTGGGCCGCACGGATGTCCAAGAGATGTTTGCCGGTGTAAGGCGCCGAGGCGGGGACGGAGGCGGTGAAACGGCCGAGTTCGAACACACCGTCGACCGCGGAAAATTCTTGGGGGCTGCTGACGGTCACACGTGCCAGGCCTGGAGCGACCAGGTTGAACGCCGCGGCCGCACCGGCGATCTCCGTGTTGAATCCGCTGATCGTCAACAGCGTCGGATCAAAGGCCAGTTCAAAGTCGACGCTGGTGACGTCGTGTCCGGTGCTCAACATCACCGGGATTCCGGCGTCGCCGTTGCCGGGAAGATGAACGTCTTGGCCGGCACCGCGGGCAAAGTCGGCGACGCCGACCGTCACGTCATCGGCCGCCGGCGTGGCGATTTCAAAGGTGCGGGTAAAGTCATCGCCCGCCGTGCCGTCTTCGTTCCCGTCCAGCAGGTCGCCTTGATCGTCGTTGAATCCGTCGGCGGCACTACGCAACGTGATCGTGTACTGATCCGGCACCAGCGGACCGCCGGTGCGGAGGAAGGTCACGCTTCGCCCGGCATCGCCGATCACCAAGGATCCCCGGACGGCACCCGAAGTGGCTCCTTGCAAGACCATATCCGCCACGCCAAGACTCTGGGCGAAACCGTCATAAAGGTTCAAGTCACTGTCATCAACCGAATGGTTGAAGTGTGCGATAAAGCCGTTGTGAGTCGCCATGAATCGGGTGACGACGAAAGTAGGCGTCGGTTGGAAATTGCCGAAATCGATCCCGCCGACGATCTCCTGGTCGCCCACGTGAACCAGATGCGATTGGTCAGCGGCGGTACTGGTAAACGTAAACTGGTCCACCACACCACCGCTGATCACGATTCGCGAAATCGGGGCGTTCGGATCCAGCGTGACGAAGTTGGCGGGGTCGGCGCTGGTGGTCACCAGCTGGCTGGTGACCAGGCCAAGAACGGCACCGTCAATTCCGTACGCCGTCGCCGTCGCCGCGGTGGCTCCGGTATGCACAAAGAAGAACCGTGCCGAATCGATCAGCCGATCAAACGTCACACTCGCTTCTTCCGCGGTGACTTCGTACGCAAAGAGTCCCGACGCGGTGAGTTCCGCTGCTCCCGGATTCAAAACGGTGCCACCGGTGAATTCGGCGCCGGCGAAGTGAAAGTCGGAAACGCCGGGCGGCGTGACGCCGGCTTCGGGGCCGACCCCGTCGAACTCGACGGTTGTCGCAACGGCAGCGGCGACGGGAAAGGTTTGCTGGTACCCGGTCGGGACGACTTCCCGGACGACGTGGCTGCCTTCGATCAGGTCGATGATCCGGTAGCGGCCGGTCTCGTCGACCTCCGTGGTATTCGGGTCATCGGCGGCCGAGATCGAAAACGGCTCGCCGGGGTCATACTGGCCGTCGTTGTCCATGTCGACATACATCCGGACGCCACCGAGCCCGGGCTCACCGGCATCGCGCTGCCCGTTGTTGTTCAGATCGCTAAACTTGGTCCCGGTGATTTCACCGAACCCGGCACGAGGTGCGGGCAACGCCGGCAAGTAGACCGCCAGCGGGCGAGAGACATCGTCGACTTGGTGCAGGATCTTGGCATCAATTTGCTCCGGCGTCGTCGTGCCCCAGTAGTTGTAACGCAAGTCGACTTCGCCGTTCGGATCCCCGACGATCACGATGCCGGTGTTGTTGGAGGCTAGATTGCTGAAGTCATTGATACGAATGTTCGTCCGAGCCGAGCTGTCGATTTGGATCGGAGTGTACAATTCGTTTCGATCAAATGTGATCGATCCCGCCGGATCAACCTCAATCTGATCCCAGGCGATCAGCGACTTTTCGGCGTAGAAACTCCCGCGAACGAAGATCCGCACCCTGTCTGAAACGTTCCCTGTATTCACACGAGTGAAATCGGTGTTGACGACATCCAGTGAACCGGTTGCACCGACCGAAATGCCCGAGGTCTGTACGCCATATCCATCTTCGATCACCAGCGACGCGGCGTTATCGAATCGCAGCGTTCCGTCGACATTGAATTGCTGATTCTCCTTCAGCAGCGTTCGCACCCCTTCGTTGATCGAAAGCAGGGCGTCTTCACGAATCGTGAATCCGCTCGGAAAAATATACCGAAGATCCGCAGGCGTCGTGGTGCCGATTTGATTCAGATTCAGCGATTCTCCCGTCGGCAATGATCCGCCCAGAATCTCGATGTCTTCGAAACGCAGATTGTCCGACAACCGCGACGCGTCTTGTAGGTGTTGGTAGGGCACCGAGATCGGTTGAGTGAATTCGTTGCGAAGCACCCACGGAGTCGCCCCGTCGCCGATGACGCTGCCTTCGGCCAAGTTGATCCCATCCCAATCGAACGTTGAGTCCGTCGCTTTGAACGCACCGCCGGCGGCGACATTGATGCGGATGTCGTCCCGCTGGTCTCCCGTGCTGATGCGTGCGAAATCGGTGTTGATGACCTCCAGCGTGCCTGTGCCGCTGACGGAGATTCCGGCGGCGTTGCTGCCATAGCCGTCTTCGATGACCAGTGTCGTGGCATTATTAAACGTCAGCGTTCCGTCGACAGAAAACTGCTGGTTCTCCCGAATCAGCACGAAAACGTCCTGATTGACCGAGAGCGATGCATTTTGCTCAACCTCGAAACCGGAGGGGAAAACGTAACGCAGATCGACGGACGTCGACGTTCCGATTTGATTCAGATTCAGCGTCTCGCCGCTCGGCAAGGAACCACCCAGAATCTCGATGTCTTCGAAACGCAGATTGTCCGACAACCGCGACGCGTCTTGCAGGTGTTGGTAGGGCACCGAGATCGGTTGAGTGAATTCGTTGCGAAGCACCCACGGAGTCGCCCCGTCGCCGATGACGCTGCCTTCGGCCAAGTTGATCGCATCCCAATCGAACGTCGAGTCCGTCGCTTTGAACGCACCGCCGGCGGCGACATTGATGCGGATGTCGTCCCGCTGGTCTCCTGTGCTGATGCGTGCGAAATCAGTGTTGATGACCTCCAGCGTGCCTGTGCCGCTGACGGAGATTCCGGCGGCGTTGCTGCCATAGCCGTCTTCGGCCACCAGTTCCGCGGCATTGTTAAACGTCAGCGTTCCGTCGACAGAAAACTGCTGGTTCTCCCGAATCAGCACGGAAACGTCCTGATTGATCGAGAGCGATGCATTTTGCTCAACCTCGAATCCGGAGGGGAAAACGTAGCGCAGGTTGACAGCTGTTGCCGTGCCGATCTGGTTCAGGTTCAGCGTCTCGCCGCTCGGCAAGGAACCACCCAGAATCTCGATGTCTTCGAAACGAAGATTGTCCGACAACCGCGACGCGTCTTGCAGGTGTTGATAGGGCACCGAGATCGGTTGAGTGAATTCGTTGCGAAGCACCCACGGAGTCGCCCCGTCGCTGATGACGCTATTTTCGGCCAAGTTGATCGCATCCCAATCGAACGTCGAGTCCGTGGCTTTGAACGCACCGCCGGCGGCGACATTGATGCGGATGTCGTCCCGCTGGTCTCCCGTGCTGACGCGTGCGAAATCGGTGTTGATGACCTCCAGCGTGCCTGTTCCGCTGACGGAAATTCCGGCGGCGTTGCTGCCATAGCCGTCTTCGGCCACCAGTTCCGCGGCATTGTTAAACGTCAGCGTTCCGTCGACAGAAAACTGCTGGTTCTCCCGAATCAGCACGGAAACGTCCTGATTGATCAAGAGCAATGCATTTTGCTCAACCTCGAAACCGGAGGGGAAAACGTAACGCAGGTTGACGGACGTCGCGGTGCCGATTTGATTCAAGTTCAGCGTCTCCCCGCTCGGCAAGGAACCACCCAGAATCTCGATGTCTTCGAAACGCAGATTGTCCGACAACCGCGACGCGTCTTGCAGGTGTTGATAGGGCACCGAGATCGGTTGAGTGAATTCGTTGCGAAGCACCCACGGAGTCGCCCCGTCGCTGATGACGCTATTTTCGGCCAAGTTGATCGCATCCCAATCGAACGTCGAGTCCGTGGCTTTGAACGCACCGCCGGCGGCGACATTGATGCGGATGTCGTCCCGCTGGTCTCCCGTGCTGATGCGTTCGAAATCGGTGTTGATGACCTCCAGCGTGCCTGTGCCGCTGACGGAGATTCCGGCTGCGTTGCTGCCATAGCCGTCTTCGATCACCAGCGGCGATGCATTGTTGAACTCCAGCGTCCCATCGATGGAAAACTGTTGATTCTCCCGAAGCAACACCGACACGTCTTGATTGACCGACAGGGTCGCGTTTGCTTGAACTTCGAATCCCTCCGGGAACACGTAACGCAAATCCACGGTCGTCGCCGTGCCGATCGCGCTCAGGTCTAGCGTCTCGCCACTCGGCAATGAACCGGCAAGGATCTCAATGTCTTCGAAACGCAGGTTGTCCGCTAATCGCGACGCATCTTGAAGGTGTTGGTAGGGGACGCTGATCGTCTGATTAAATTCGTTGCCGTGGACCCAATCCGTCGTGGCATCGGCAATTTGGCTGCCGTCATCGAGCGTGATTGCGTCCCAGTCGAATCGGGAATCCGTGGACTTGAATGTCCCACCGGCAACGACCGCAATCCGTGTTCGATCCGCAGCATTGCTACTTAAGGTTCGCGTGAAGTCGGTGTCGACGATCTCCAGTGTTCCCGATCCGTTGACGACGATCCCCGAGTTTTGCCCCCCGCTTCCGTCGGTGATTTCGACGCCGGCGGAGTGGTTGAAGGTCAGCATCCCGTCGACGTAGATGTTGACGTTTTCAGGAATCATTACCGGAACGTTCGCGCCGATTTCGAATTTCACGCCGGGTGCGATCACGGTGTCCGCAGTGAATTCCACCGGGTCCGCCGGGTCGGTGAGCGTCATGTCCGTCGTGATCAGGCCCGAAAACGCTGCCAAAACGCGACGCTCCTCCAACACCTCAAACCGCGGTCGCTTGGTCATTCGCTCAAGTCGACGGCGAAGCGAAGTACGATGGCGTCGTGTTGCGAATCCGTTGCGGCGTTTCATGGCGTGCTTCTCGAATCGTAAAGAGGGGCAAAAAGGGGGCGGCGAGATCGGTCGGTGGCGTCTCGGGGCAAAGAGTCCATCGCAACGGCCAGCACTTTGTGACAGGGAATTCAGAGAAACTTTCGAAAAAAAGAAAACTTTCATTTTCGCCCTCCAGGCTCACCAGTGAGGCGCCGACCTGCACCTGTTGCGGTACGACGGACCTTCCGGCCATCGACCCCGGGACGGAACGCGACGCTGATGGAAAGGACGTCGTCGAGCACCTTCGCTGACTGCGTCGTGCACTGTCGGCCAGACCACTCGTATTGCGCCGCAGCCCAGTTTTTTGATTGGGCGACTTTCCGCACGCATCGGTTCGCCGCCGACCAAACTGCGGCGAAACACTAGTCTTCGTCGCGGGCGTCAAACGGATGCCAGTAGCGAACCGCATCGAACTGCGAATGCCCCGCCCCGTGATTGCCCACTGCGACCGTACAGGGAGTCAGGTCGTAGTCCAGCGTGATCGGGTCGCTGATCTTTACACCGTTCCAGAACAACTGGACAGAGCGGCGGTCGACGGCCAAGCCGAGACGGTTGACGCAGCGAATCGTGTCCGCCGCAACAGTTGTTAACAACCGATCCTCGACCTGCGGCGTGAATTGAAACAGACTTTTGCCGAATCGAATCTGACCGTCGCTGCGGACCACAACTTGGATACCGCGGCGAAGCGAGACGTTGGTCAAGTTTACCATCCAGCTTGTCTGTTCGGTGACGGCGCGGCCGGTGACGTCCAACAACCCGCGACGCATGCCGATCACGTTCCAGGCTTTCGAGCCACCTTCGGATTTGATGTTCAGCTGCCCGTCGGCATGCCAGCGGACGGGATCGGGTTCTCGCGATCGGAACGCATTGTCATAGTCTTTGATCGCCGTCGGCGTCTCGTTGGAAACGCCATCAAAGGCGGCGTCAAAGGACGCCAGCGGTTCGTCCATCGTGGAGACCGCATCGGCCGGTCGGTCAAACCCCGGTGGCAGTTCTCCAGCAGGGACCACGCGTCCACGGTGGATGCGACCGTCAAACCCATTTCCCGTCGCATCGATTGCGTGCTCAGGCGAGGGATCATCGAAGTGGTACAGCAGAATCGTCTGCGCATCGTTTTCGTGTCGACGGGGCGGCAGAAAATCGTCGCGGTACCGCACCGTTCTCGAGAACCGGACTTCGTCAAACAGGCCGCGTAGATGCCGGGAGACACCGGTCGCGTTCGTCGGGTCCGCGGCGATGATGAAGTCTTTTTCCCCTGCGGCAAACGGCTCGGTCGCAGTCTTTCGATACTGGAGCTTTCCATCGACGAACAAGGCAAGTGTCGGGTGATCATAGGTGAACGCCACGTGCGTCCAACGATCCGTCGCCGCCACCGCGTCGGCGATCACGTCACCGCATCCGGCGGCCCCACATTGAAAGAAGCCACGCTCCATCAACAACAGATTGATCCCGCGTCCATCGTTCTGGGAGATGACGCCCGGCCGGTGATCGGACGGGTTGGTCGTGAACGATGGTAGCCTCAACCAGGTTTCAATCGTGATCGGGTGTGTCCCGTCGTACCGGAACGTTGGAATCCGGACATGCGAGGAGACTCCGTCGCAGAACAGGACATGGTTTTCGCCGCCCTCGGGGCCGGAGGGTGATCGCGGAACTTCGGTGACGAAGCGACTTTGGGATTTCGCGATCTGCCACATCTTCACCAAGCCGCGATCGCCACAGGTCACCAATCGGCCGTCGCGATTGAGCAGCGCGATGGTTCCCAATTGGCCGAGGTGCGTCGTTGTCTCGCCGATTCGCTGACCCGATGCGGCGTTCCATAATTGCACCCGCCCGGTTTGATCTTTGGAGATGACCGTCTGATGATCGCGAAACCATTTCACATCGACCAACGGGTTACGATGCCACCAAACGCTCATCAGACTGCCATCGATCATGTTCCAGCAGCGAATCGATCCATCGGCGGCGGCCGACAGCAATGCATTTCCGTCGTGTGAAAATGCGAGCTTCATGACGATGTTGCAATGTCCTTTCAGGTTGAACCTGGCTTTTCCACGGGCGCGATTCCAGACCTGGACCGTTCGGTCGCCGGCGGCCGCAACCAAGGATCCGTCGTTGGACAATGCGGTGCAGTGGATTCGTCCATCGGGGTATTCCAGCACACGGTCAGTGCGTCCCGTCACCGTGTCCCAAACGTGCACCTTCGCGTTCCATCCGCCGCTGATCAATTGATCGCCTTGCGGAGAAAAATGCACACCGGTCATGGCAATTTTGCCGGCACCGGCTTGGGCACGGTGGCTCGATCGCTGCTGTCCGGATTCGACATCCACGACCAAAACCTCGGCATCCCATCCGCAAACGGCCAGCGACCGGCCATCGGGTGCAAACGCGAGGTCGATGATCCGTTTGGGGGCGACGGAGATTCGGCGTTTCAGGTTGCCGGTTGCCGCATCGACGATCGCGACCGAACCGTCGTAGCTGCCGCTGGCGATGATCGTTTCGTCTGGCGAAACCGCGACGGCTCGGACACGGTCCTCATGTACGGCCGCGGTCCAGCGGTGCGCGAGCGTCCAATCGTCGACGGCGTCGATGCCGGGTTGATGTTTGTCGACCCAACGGGCGTGGTGGATGCGTCCGTCATGAGCGTTGCCCGAACGGTCGAACAAAACGTCTCCGGCTTGTTCATTGAAGTCGTACAGGGCCAGCGTGCTTGAATCGTTTTGCAATGCGAGTGGCGGCTGAAAGTCAGCGTCGTACCGTGCGGCGCTGGACAGCCGCAGCTGGTGGATCAACCCGGAAAAGAAGGCTTCGGGTTCATTGACCGCGTTATTTCCCGCCCCCAGGAACAAGTGCTGAACCGACGGGCGGTGTTCGTATTGGACCCGAACGCGATGCTTGGCATGTCCGTCCACAAACAAACACACCTCGCGACCGTTGTAAACGCCTGCCAGGTGAACCGTGCGCCCAAACTCGCTCCGCGCCGTTTTGGCTCGTCCCCATCCTTGCAGGTCACGGAAATTGAAGCTCCAATTGGCCCGCTGTGAGACGATAGCGAATCCCGACGATTGTGTATTGGAAACCACGTGACCGTCGTCCACATTCCCAATCGGCGTGACGACCGCTTCAACGGTGATCGGAAACGAACCGTCGTAGCGAAACGATGGGATCGACACGTAGCTGTCAACACCGTTGAACTGCAATGCCGTTTCGGCAGTGACATCGGGAGACGCGCTGGCTGAATCAGCGGGGGAGTCCAAACTCGATTTGGCAATGCCTGGTGTCGTCGGATCTGCCGCGGGATTCAGATCGATCAGCGAAACGCGCATCACATGCTCGGTCCCGCGAGCGACGTCGAAGGTGTTGGACGTGACGGAGACGCCATCGATTTGCACGGCGAGTTTTGCACGGCCTTGGAACTCGACCGTTTCGATCGTAAAGGCTCGGTCCAGTGGTACCTGTGTGCCACCGATCTCGATCGCCAGTTGGTGTGGCCCCGGCGCCAGTCGTCGGGGTGTTGCAAGTTCTTGCAGCCTGATTCGATTGCCGTCAACGATGACGCCGAGATCGCGTTGGGCGATTTCAAATCGCACTGACCCGTGGTCGGTCCGGATGATCAACACCACGGTCATCGCGATCAGCAATACGAGCGAAAGGCCGGTGGCGATCAGGCGGGGCCATGAAGGAACGAATCGCTGCGCAAGAGATTGCTGCGCTGAAGTCGCCTGGACGTGCGGCGTCCGTTCCGGTTGAAGCCAATCGGCGAGCGCCTCCGCCACTTCATCCATCGACGCATACCGATCTTCGGCCCGTTTGGCCATCATTTTCAAACAGATGGCTTCCAATTCCAGATCGAGATCTGGAAGCGTGTCACTCGGTGGATCCGGATCATCACGCAGCACGCCACTCATGATCGTGCCCAGCGAGCCTCGAAACGGCAGTCGGCCGGTCAGCAAGTGATAGAGCACCACGCCCAGGCTGTAGATGTCGGTCTCCGCGTGGATTTCGTCGGGGTCCGCTTTGACTTGCTCCGGGGACATGTACGCCGGCGTCCCGATCAGCACCCCGTCGCGCGTCAACCGCGTCTGCTCCGGTTCACTGGACAGCCTGGCCAAGCCGAAATCCATCACGATCGGCTCGCCGAGCGAGCTGATCATGATGTTGGCAAGTTTTAAATCCCGATGGATGATGCCGCGCCGGTGGGCATAGTCGATCGCCTTGGCGATCTTGATGACCAGGCCGGCGGCCCGGCGTGGATCGAGCCGGCCGCGTGATCGCAGGTGGGATTCCAGCGTTTCTCCGTCGACGTACTGCATCGCGATGTAATCGATCCGGTCAACCTGTCCGATCTCGTAGATCGAGCACAGATTGGGGTGCTCGGCAAGCTTTGACGCGGCCCGGGCTTCGGCCAAAAAGCGGGTCCTGCACTCGACATCGCGGGGCGAATCGGCCGCGAAAAGCGGCACTTTCAATGCCACACGGCGATCGTACAGTGAGGTGTCTTCGGCCAAGTAGACCGCTCCCATTCCGCCGTCGGCGATCCGCCGGATGATGCGGTATCGCGCAAACCGATCCGGCAACTTCGGGCACCTCGTCCGCGTCGGCGGCAATTCTCCCGAAAGGGCGGACTGGCTGGTGTCGCCGTTTTCGATCACCCGTGTGTCGTGCGCACCGTACGGGAAAAACGGCTCAAGCTCGGACTGCAGGTTCGGAAATCTGGACTGAAATTCCTTTGAATCCAACGCCGCTCCGGAAGCAGCACGTGCCTCGATCTCTGCGATGGCAAGATCCAGCGGTACGTCCTTCAGCTTCGAAACATCGGGGTACTGGCGCAGATAATCTTCGACGAGAACCTCCTTGCCATGGCCCCACTGACGTTCAATATCGATCAAGATCATCTCCCGCAGCAGCGATTCGGCCAGCGGGCTGGTGAACGTTTCCAGACGCGTGGAAAACTCGGCGAGTGTGTTCGGGGACCAGTGCTCCTCGAATTCCAACAGGAACGCATCAAAGCGTGACCGCTCCTGATGCGACAGACCGGCAGCGGGATCGGTTTTAAGATTCATTCGACCATCAAATCAAACTGAGCATCCAGAAATCCGGGCGTTCTCGGTTTTCCCCGTCGCGGAACTCGCCAAGAATTTTGCCGCCACAACGCGACTCCGACAGCGAAAGCCTTGGCGGCTTCCGCTACGACCAGTGCCCGAACATTCTTGTCAATGTCCTATCGATGCAATCGCGATGGCGTTCCGTTGGAGACACAAGAAATGACCGATTTCTCAAATCTCATGCTTCGGTCTCGCCGATCTGGGACTCCAGTTTCTCGCGGATTCGAAACAGCACCCGGTCGACGGTTCGTTTGGAGAGTCCCAAGTCTCTGGCGATGTCCGCTTTCGCTTCGCCGCGAAGAATGCGTTCTAAGATCTCACCGTACTTTTCCTGTTCCAGCCATCGGGTCAAATCCTCCACGATCTCCGACAGCACGATCGCCTCGACCGGCCCCGGTTCGCGGGACATCGCGGCGACCAGCCAGGTCGCGCTGGCTTCGCGCGCCGGGGCACGCTGCTCGGCCGAATGGCGTCGCCCCTGTGTTTGTGCTTTGCGAACCGTGATGGTGACCAACAATCGCCAAATGTCTTCCGGATCGCGAATGTCGAACTCCCCCTGTTCGACACGGCGAAAAAACGTGAACAGGGCGCTTTGGACAATGTCCTCGTGGTCGACCCTGCGGCGCACCTGGGCGCTCAGCAGATTTCCAGCGACGGCCATCAGCCGGGACGAATACTGGCGCACCAAAACGCTCACCGCTTCCGAGTCGCCGCGTCGACAGCGGATCAGAAGATCATCAAACGATTCGTTGGAATACAAGATCGCCCCCAAGGAGAAACCGTCCGGTGCAGGTGCGTCCCGAGTCTAATCTTCCGGGGCGTTCGTTTTCCAGCCTTGCGAGGGGATCACCCATCATTTTTTAGCACTTCGCCCCGCGGATTCGCACGCCAGCTCACTCACGCTCCCAGCCGAGGCACTGTAGAACCCGTTGTCCGCAACTGTTCCGCGTGAGCGCAGCGAACACCCCCAGAATCCTCTCAGCCGAAACGGCTGAGGGGAACAATTGGGGACAATGGTTCTACACTTCCCGCGTAGGCACAGCGAACACGTCCAGAAACCCTCCCAGCCGAGGCGGCTGAGACATTGTAGAACCGTTGTCCGCAACTGTTCCGCGTGAGCGCAGCGAACACCCCCAGCATCCTCTCAGCCGGGACGGCTGAGGGGAACAATTGAGACAATGGTTCTACACTTCCCGCGTAAGCACAGCGAACACGTCCAGAAACCCTCCCAGCCGAGGCGGCTGAGACATTGTAGAACCGTTGTCCTCAACTGTTCCGCGTGAGCGCAGCGAACACCCCCGGCATCCTCTCAGCCGGAACGGCTGAGGGGAACAATTGGGGACAATGGTTCTACACTTCCCGCGTAAGCACAGCGAACACGTCCAGAAACCCTCCCAGCCGGAACGGCTGAGACATTGTAGAACCGTTGTCCGCAACTGTTCCGCGTGAGCGCAGCGAACACCCCCAGCATCCTCTCAGCCGGAACGGCTGAGGGGAACAATTGGGGACAATGGTTCTACACTGGCACTGCGTTTGCTATCACTTGAGCCTGACCGCCCCGTACGTCATCCGTCGCGCCTTTGAAAAACCCTTTGATAACCTCATGAACTTGAAATCAATCCGAACGGTCACGACGCTGGCCACCGACTTGGACGGAACACTGATCCCGGTCCGGCAGACGCCCGAGCAGCATGCCGCGGTCAAACATCTGGGCAGCTTGGTCGTCGAACACTCGCTGCAATTGATCTTTGTCACGGGGCGTTCATTTGAGCTGACGTTCGACGCGATGACTCAATTCGACTTGCCGCACCCGGCGTCGATCCTGTGCGATGTCGGGTCGACGATGTGGCATCGCAGCGACGACGGTTCTTACCAACAAGACCTCGATTACCAGCAGGCGTTGTTGGATCGCATGGGGGGCTGGACGAATGCCGGAATCCAGACCGCACTGTGCGAACGCGTCGAGTGGCTGACGCCACAAAGCCCGAAGCAGCAAACGCCTTTAAAGTGCAGTTTCGACTTTCCCCACGACGCGGTGGTGGCGGTTCGCGAGCAGGTCGCCGCATGGATCACTGAATTCGATTGCCCGCTCGCCTACACGATCAGCCGCGATCCGGACACCGGTGAAGGCTTGATGGACATCTTGCCGGTCGATGTGAACAAGGGCAGTGCGATCCAATGGTGGGCGTCGCGTCGTTCCATCGACCCCGCTTCGATCGTGTTTGCCGGAGATTCCGGCAACGACACCGCAGCGATGACCCGCGGTTTTCGAGCCGTCCTGGTGGGCAACGCCGACGAACAATTGCGCGCCGAAACACGCGACGCGATGGCCGGTCAACAAATGCTGTACTTGGCCGACGGCCATGGCCCCGAAGGAGTTCGTGATGGGCTGATGTACCACCTGGAGCGTGAGGAACGGCAATCGTGAACACAACTCATGAGCGAGCAGAACGATCGAGGCGCTGACGTAGCGACGCTCGCCAGAGCGTCAATAACGACGTTCTGGCGAAGGTAGCTACGTTTACCGGACCAGAGGCATCCGTGGTCTTTCGAAGCGGTACTATCCTGCTAGATCCGCTTGAGCCACAACAATTCATACGGCTGCAAGACAACCGGCGCGGCGGTTCCGTATTCGACTTCGTTCAGCAGGTTCTTGAAAAAACGTCCCAGCCCGGCGGTCCGCAATCGATTGGCGTCCAGGGATTGCGGATGCTCGGTGAAGTTGGCGACAACGATCACGTTGGACGCTTCGTTGGAGCGGACGTAACCGAGCAGATGCGGGTTACCGGTCGGGAACAGGGTCATTTCTTGACCGGCAAAGGCGAGGGAGCGTTTTCGGATCGCGATCATCGACTGCAGCGATCGGAAAATGCGACGACGAATCGAATCGCGTCCGGATTCGTCATCCAACTCTTCCAGGTACTCCCACTTCATCCGCGGCCGGTGAATCCAACGTGAATCCCCCGCCTTGGCCGGATCGGTGGTGAAGGAGTAATCATTCAGCATGCCCCACTCTTCGCCCATGTACAGCAAGGGGATGCCGCCGATGCTAAGCGTGATGCCGTGCAGCAGCATCATCCGCCGGATGGCCAATTCCTTGCCCTCTTCGTCTTCCTGTTCGATTGCCCGTTCCAGGCCGGCCAGCGACGCCATCGTCCCGGAGATCCGCATGTCACCGGTTTCGTGGTTGTGTTGGAAGGGCACGCCCCTGGCAAAGGAACCTTCGAATTGGCCGGAATAGAATTCGTTCAGGAAATTCCGATGGTCAAACGCATTGATGCCGATCGACGCCGCGTCACCGTCATCAAACGTCCAACCGATGTCGTCGTGACAGCGCAAGTAGTTGACCCAAGAGGTGCCCTCGGGCAATTTAAAGCGACGCGCCAACGTCCGCACCAACAGATCCGTCCGCCGGGTCGCCAACGATTCCCACAACAGCGCCATCAAGGTCGGATTGTAGGAAACCTGGCACTCGTCCTTGTCGATGTACTTGACGACTTCATCGGGGTGCACGATCGCTTCGGACTTGAACACCAGCGCGGGGGCGGCGATCCGGACCAGACGGTTGAACGCTCGGATCACCGAGTGGGCTTGGGGCAAGTTTTCGCAGCACGTCCCCATCTGTTTCCAGATAAACGCGACCGCGTCTAGACGCAGAAAATCGACGCCCAGATTGGCGATGAACAGCATCTCGTCCAGCATCGCCCGAAACACGGCCGGGTTGCTGTAGTTCAGGTCCCATTGAAAACTGTTGAACGTGGTCCAGACCCAGCGTCCCATGCCGTCGTGCCAGGTGAAATTTCCGCGGCGGACGGTGGGAAAGATCTCGCGCAAGTTGCGTTCATACTGTTCGGGCACCTCGCGATCGGCGAACGTGTAATAGAACTCCTGGTACTCGCGTTGACCGGCTTGGGCCCGTTGTGCCCATTCGTGATCGTCGGAGGTGTGATTGAACACAAAATCCAACACCAAGCTGATTCCCGCTTCGCGGAGGTCGTCGGCCAACAGCTTCAGGTCCTCGACCGTCCCCAGGCTGGGCGCGATCGTGCGGTAGTTGCTGATCGCGTAGCCGCCGTCGTTGTTGCCGGGGCGGACCGCGAACAACGGCATCAGGTGCAAGTACGTCAGCCCCAGGTCCTTGAAGTAACCGACGTGTTCTCGAAGCCGGCTCAGGTTGTCGCTGAACAGGTCGACGTACAGTGCACCGCCGACGATTTTTTGGGATTGGAACCAATTCGGCTCGATCAACCGATGCCGATCAACTTCACACAGTTCATCGCTGCGTTGGGCAAAGGCCAACGCGGCGGTCAACAGCACCTGTTCGAGGTGATAGAAGAAATCGTAACGTCCGCTGTACAGCTCGTGGAGTTGTTTGAACAACGGCCGCCAGTGTTCACGCAACCGCGATTGGAAGATCTTTTGACGTTCCTCGGAAGTCGAAAACCGTTCCCAAACCTCCTCCAAACGCGGATTCAGCCGCTCCAGCGATAAATCCGCCTGGAAGGAAAGTTCATCGAGCTCCGCTTGGCTTTCCCTTCCGTAGTCAATCAATCCAATCATTGGGAATTACGATCTTGTCCAAAAAGTTGTAGTACTCGATGCCTTCAAGAATGCCGCCCGCGTGTGGCGTGTTTGCGAAATAGATCCGCGGACGATCTTTCAACCGGTCTAGCTCTCGGCTGTAATTGCCGACGACGACGCCCAGGGTCCGCCCCAGCAACATGCCGGCGTCGTTGCCCGAGTCACCGGCGACCAGAACGTGGTCCGGCTGGAAGCCCCATTTCCACAGCACATGCCGCATCGACAGGTCGCTGCCGCCGCGGACGGGGATTACATCCAAAAACATCCCCAGGGACAACATCACCTTAGCCCTCAGTCCGGCTTCTCGCAGCTTCTTTTTGACCTTTGTGACCGTGATTTTGGCCGGGTCCATATCAAAACTGACTTTGAACGCGGATTGTCGGTCCTCCGACTGGGGCGTCAACCCTTCGACATTTCCCAAACAGGCGAGAATCCCCTCGCGGTCCCAGGCGTAGCCGATCGATTTCTGCCACGTCCGGTCGGGCGTCATCGCTTCGCCGTAATGCAGTTGGGTACCGGCATCGGTGTCGATCAGATCCGGCTGCGGCAACCCCAGCGACTCAATCAACTCCAGGGCGCTGTCGAGGCGGCGTCCGGTCGCGATGCCGAATCCGATGTGATCGTTGTCGCGGATCAGGTCCGCGAAACGCGCCAGTGCCTCGTCGTCGCCGGTCAGCGTGTTGTCCAAGTCGGTGATGATCATCCGGTCGAATTCCGGCAACCGGCGAACCGGCCGGTTGATCGTCGTGGGGGCCGTGGCCCGCTCCAAAATTTCATTAACGTCGCGCAAGTACCGCGAGGCGTGATTGCTCCACGCATAGTGCTTCCGCGTCCCGGCGATCCCGGCCTGAGAGAACTGCTGCCAGACGTCCGGTTCGGTCAGAACACGCAGCAGGGCGCGTTCGATGGCGGCCGGATCGAGCGGGTCGACCAGCAAACCGTTTTCGCAATTGGAGATGATGTCGCGGGGGCCGCCGTCGTTGGTCGCGACGATCGGCAACCCGGTCGCGCCGGCTTCCAACAAGGTCAACCCGAATGGTTCGGTCAGCGCCGGGTTGATAAACACGCCTTTGGACCGCGCCGCCATCCGGTACAGATCGGGAACGTCCGAGGGGCGGTGGGTTTTCGGGTACGCGACCTTGCCGTACAGATCGTATTTGTCGATCAGGTGCAGGATGTTGGTGATGATCGTTTGCTGTGACTTGGGCAGCTCGCGCAAGTCGTCGCGCGTGCCCAGGATCAAGACCAGGTTGGCGACCTGCTGCAGCTCCTCGCTTTCGCCGTAGACCTTGACCAGCATTTCCAAATTCTTTCGCTCGTCCGGCCGGGCCATCGTCAAAATCGCCGGCTTGTCAGGGTCGCGCAGAAACGGCAGCAACGCGTCCTCGATCTCGGCCTTGTGGTTCGGATCGGCCAGCGGGGTGAACGCCGACAGATCGACGCCGGGCGGGATCACCTCCATGCGGTCGGGCACGTAGTGATCGTACAGCTCGTACTGCTGTTCGACTTCCTGGTTGGTACTGGTGACGACCATTGCGGCCGTTTCGAGCGCCGTCTCTTCGGCCTCGATCCGAGGCGTGAACTTGTACTTCTTTTCCAATGTTTCAGGGTTGGACTTGCCGACCGACAATCGCTGACGCTTGACCCGGCCGAGCGAGTGCCCGGTGAAGATGTAGGGCACGTGCAGCAGTCGCGCCAGGTGCGCCCCCGCGGCGCCCGCATCGGCGTAATGACCGTGGATCAGATCCGGGATGCCGTTACGCTTAAAGTGCGCCAGCGTCTGGTCGATGAACATCTCGATGTACGGCCACAGCGACTCCTTCTTCAGGTAGCGTTTGGGACCGAAAGGAATCCGGACGATCTTGGCGCACTCGCCGATCGATTCTTCCAGGACCGAGTAATCATCGGAGACTTTGGGGTCGATGATCTGGCGGGTCAGAAGTTGCACCTGACGAACATTCTCCCGTGCGCCCAACTCGCGAGCCAGCTCCAATACGTACTTGACCTGGCCGCCGGTGTCGGCGTCGGCCCCCAGCTCGGGGTCGGTGCCGCGGATCAGCCCGTGCAGGCTGATCAGGCAAATGCTCAAGTCTTCGGCCGCCGGCAGGTTCACGCTCTCGCTCGGCGGCGCCAGGACTTGCGGAATCGTGTCATTGGGATGGTGGTGTTCTTCAGATTCGATGATCGAGCTCATTGATTCTTGGATCCATTTCGTGGGCAAGGGTAGACACCCCGCCTGTGGAAGGTGCAGGTACTGGCCCCCATCAGTGGCAAGTGATATGCCAATAAGAATCTTTGCGGGCCAGCGCGCCCTTAGGGGGTGATAAGGTGCTTCAGAAAGGGGCGCCCCTAGCTGGCCATCGCGGGCTCTCGATCGCCCGCCGCCATCGAGGCGGAGAATGCAAACCCGTTTTCACGGCGTTTGACTGGGCTGCACTGCAACCCTTGAGATTCGAACACGCGTCGCGAATGCTCTGCTGCTTCCTTTCCCGCGGTTCGAATTCGCCAACTGTGTGTTCCGGTCGTTGTCACGACAATTTCTGGACTGTTGATTGTGATCCTGTTCAATGAGAGGCAATGGTGGTGGTTAATCGGCCGGCGACTCGCGAGTTGCAAGCAACAACGGCCTGGGGCCCTTTCCCCCAGGCTGGTCGGAAATCGATCAGCGCGGTCAGCGAGCGACCAGCGTGGGTGACGCGCGATGTCGAAAAGAGGCACGTCAAACGGGACGCCGGCGGCGTCGACGCCGGAATAAAAGGGCTGCAAATACCATTCCAGGCCCAGCCCCAGCGGACCGGCCGCGGCGTGGCGACGCTCGCCAGAGCGTGGAAAACGTCCGGGATCCACCTTCTGGCGAAGGTAGCGACATCGAATCGGTGTTACAGAAAAACGGCACTGACCATCTTGGACGTCAGTCCGGCATCGCCGGTGATCGTCGCGAACGCGACGTCGGCGGCATCGCGGCCGGTCGCGATGCGAACCAGGCCATCAACCGCCGCGAGTTTGGTGGGGTCGAAAAAGTACCACTGATCGCCCAGATAGGCTTCCATGAAACCGTGGAAATCCGGCGGCTGAAGCTGAGCGGCGTAACCGGAGACGTAGCGTGCCGGCACACCGATGCCCCGGCACAACGCGATCGCCAGGTGTGCATAATCACGACAGACTCCGGTCCGCTGCAAGACGACATCGGCAGCGGTTGACGTGACGCCCGTGCTGCCGGGGGTGTAATCGAGATGCTCGTTGACCCAATCACAAATCGCTTGGACGCGCAACAGACCGGGTTGCATCTGACCGAATTCTTCGAACGCAAAACGCCCCAGCAAATCGCTTTCGCAGTAACGGCTGGGATTGAGATACGGCAGGACTTCCATGGGCAGATTACCGACGTGGTTCTGCGGAACGTTTCCCGGGTCGGTCGGCTGGGCAATGGCATCCACTTCCGCTTCGTAGTGAAGGGTCAATTGACATGGTTGCACCGAAACACGCTGCATCGTGTTCCCTTCCAAGCCGACCTCCAGAGTTTCAACGGGGACCTGCGGATCGATCGTCAACTGCTCGTTACGAACTTGTTGGCGGTCGGTTTGCGCCGCGGCGATCTTGAACAGCATGTTGGTCGGTTGGCGGACGTCGTACTGCAGTTCGCTTTCAACTTTGATGGTCGGCATGGTGTTACAGCGATTGGGTTTGATCTTGGAGGGTTTGATCGGTTGTCGTCAAAGGGTTGGTTGTTCCCAATAAGGGATCCGCCCACTGCATCGGAAGCCCGGCGACCACGCTTTGCAATCCTTGTACCCAGCGATCGCTGGTTTCGGCAAGGTCCGAAGTTGATAAACGCTGGTAGACGGCTTGCCGGCTGTGGGTGGAAATGACCGCCACGTCGATCGGGTAACCGACGTCGGTGACGCTGGCGCGGGTCGCGTCGAACGCCAAAAACGCCAGTGCCAGTGCGTCTCGCAAGGGCGTCTCGAACGTCAGCAAGCGGTCCAGAATCGGTTTGCCATAATAGGTCCGGCCGATCATGAAGTAGGGCGAATCGATCGCACACTCGACCCAGTTCCCTTCCGGGTAAACGTAAAACAACTGCGGTCGTTGGTCGGCCGGCAAACAACCACCGATGATCGCATGCAGGTTAAAGCTGTGGCCGGTGGTGGCGAGCGAGGGGCCATCCTCCTCTTTGACACGCCGCAGTTGTTGACCGAACAGATTCGCAAACTGGTACAGCCGATCCTGGGTTTCGCCGCTGCCGCGCAGCGATTCTTCGACATAGACCAGGGTCTTGTCACGGACCGATCGCAGCCCGCTGGTCATGGTGAACAGGGCGCTGTTGCCGTGTTGAAATGCGGCCAATTTCTGTTTATTGACCTGTTCGCTGCCACGAACGATACGTGTGTCGGCAAGGGCAATGATCCCCTCGCGGACTTGAATGCCGATGCAAAATGTCAATGTTCTCTCGGAGCGTCGATGGAGGAAGTGATAGGGCAATTTGGCCCTCCTTGTGCAACCTCCCTCCCCGTGCAACCGTTGTGCCGAACCGTGATCCCTGTCGGCGGTGCGACAGGCGGTACCACGTCGCCACACCGAGTGGCAGGACAGCCGGTGGTGTAACATGGACGGGGGCGGGGATCTTGCCGCTCTTTCTGACACGACGACCCAGCACTTTGGAGTTGGAACCGATGAACCCTTCTCTTGACCGCCGGCGATTTGCGATTGCTAACGGGGCCTGCATTGGTGCTTGGCTGCTGGGCACGGAAAACGAAGCTGACGCGGAGCAGCGCAGCCTGGTCGAAAAACGTTTGGTGCGGCTGGGAATCAACGCACTGGCGCGGGCCCCCGAGATGAATTACTTTGCCGACGGACACCGCGGCGCGGCGATGATCTCGGCCCACCTGATGTGCGTGGACAACGGACTGGACGACGCGGCGGCCGCGCGAATCGTCGAGCTGTTTGACCTGAATTGGGCGCCGACGAAACTGTGCCAACCCTTTCCGGAAAACGATCCGGTCCCCGACGCGGTCGAGCAGGTCGGCAAGGCGCTGGCCCAAGGCGGCGGGGTGTTGCGCGAAGTCGGCCACGACGCCATTTTTGCGATGCACGCGATCAAGGCCTTCCGAATGATGCCCGAGACCGCCACGCCCGAGCGGGTCGAGGGGATTTGCAACCTGATCAAAGCGTTCAAACCCTGGCGCGACGTCAAACCGGACGACGACGTGGATCCGCCACCCTTTGTCGATTCCGTTGCCGCATCCCGATTCATTCTCCAAGAAGCCGGCGACGCGATCGATCGCTTCGTCGGCTACGGCCAGGGTTTCGCCGGCCACATGTTGACCTTCGGGCAATCGCTGGTCGAACTCGCCGCGATGGGCGACGTGGAATGGGCCGAGAGTTGTCGCACCGCATTTCGAAAGTACGTCACCGTCACCCGCCGGGGACCGCAACCGGGCGATCGCAAGATCAAGGACCACGCGTTTAGCAAGCTGCGGCCCAAGGACGCCCAGTACTGGAAAAATCGCGGCGACAAAACGTTGGGCATCGGGCACGTGTTCAAGTACCCCTATGGCTACTACGACCTGCTGGCGCGCGCCGATGACCCCGAACTGGCCCGCCAGCTGGACACCAAAGCGTACCACCTGTTTTGAGGCGGCCGACGGAAGACGAATCGAGTCGGCGATTTTTCGCGTGTGGGGTTAGCAGAACTCGGGCCAATGAGGACACTAGCTGGATCACCGACCAAACGTAGCTACCTTCGCCAGAAGGTGGTTTCCCAGGGATCACCACGCTCTGGCGAGCGTAGCTACGCCCATTGCCGTGCCGCCGTCTCCCCATTCGCCCCATCGAGTGTCTCATGTCAATCCAGTGGTTTCCCGGGCACATGCACAAAGCTCGGCTTGAGATCCAGGCCACACTTCCCAAGGTGGATGTGGTGATCGAGATCCTTGACGCCAGGATTCCGTATTCCAGTGAGAACCCGATGCTGGCGGAATTGCGCGGCGACAAACCGTGCTTGAAGGTGTTGGCCAAGAGTGATTTGGCCGACGAGGCGATGACCCCGGTGTGGCTCGCCCACTTTGATAAAACGGTCGGCGTTCGCGCTTCGGCGGTCACGACCGAAGACGTGCCCTCGATCCGGCGGCTGAAATCCATTGCCACGTCCATGGTGCCGCACCGACGCGGACGGACTGTCACAGCGATGATCGTCGGGATCCCCAACGTCGGCAAATCGACGATCATCAACTATCTAGCCGGTCGAAAGATCGCCAAGACCGGCAACACGCCGGCGGTGACCAAGCAACAACAACGCGTCAACATCGGTGATGGCGTCACATTGCTGGACACCCCCGGTGTGCTGTGGCCCAACGTGCTGAACGTCAATAGCGGGTACCGACTGGCGCTGCTGGGATCGATCAAAGAAACGGCGATGGAGTACGCCGACATCGGGTTCTTCGCCGCCCGGTACATGCTGGCCGAATACCCGGACAAGCTGATCGACCGCTATGGGTTGGACACGACGCCGACGACGGAATTGGAGGCGATCGAAGCGATCGGCCGCAAACGCGGCTGCCTGGGCAAAAGCAATCGGGTCGACATCGATCGCGCGTCACGGATCTTGGTGACCGAATTGCGATCGGGCGGCTTCGGCCCGCTGACTTTGGAAACGCCCCAAACCATGCAGCGAGAAAAAAGGCAAACCGAAGCCTTGGCCGCCGAGAAAGCGGAAAAGGACGCCGCCAAGGACGCCAAACGCAAAAAGCGGTTTCGCGACCGCGAGCGGGCCAAACGCAAAGCACGCGAACGACGCTGATCGGGTGGTCGCGACCAATCCCGTTGCCCGACCAGCTGCCGAGGGCATCCCCTCAGCCGTCTCGCACAACCGGCGGGGAATCATTCGTTTGATGCGATTCTAAACGTCCCCGCATTAATCGTGGTCTACGATCCCCACAATGGCTAGTGCTTCGCCGACGCTTGGTGTCGGGGTTGCGCTGCGAAAAGACGTCCGCAACCAATGGCACACCAACAAGGATGCCCCGGCCCCCTGTTTGCGAATCGTCAGTGGCACAGGCGAACGACTTGGGGATCACGATGCATCACAACCACCTGAATTTCGCGCGCGGTCGGAACGCGTTCGCCCGCGGGACGCGTTTTCGCCCCGGCTGGGCGATGCACACGTTGGTGCTGGCCTGGGGCGCGCTGGTCGCCGGAGGAATGGGCCTGGTCTGGCAATACCAACACGACGCCGGCACGCTGCACGCCGCCCCGCAACACTGGCCCGCCGATTCATCACTACGTCCTTCACCGGATCGATGGACGTTGGTCCTGTTCGCCCATCCGAAATGCCCCTGCACCCGGGCGACGGTCGGTGAGTTGGCGAGAATCATCCATCATGGCGGGGATCGGTTGCAGGCACACGTGCTGTTCGTGAAACCCCGATCCTGCGCGATGCAGCCCGACTGGGAACATACCACGCTGTGGGACGCGGCAAAGCGGATCCCGGGAGTCAGCGTTACCGCGGACGTCGGCGGTGACGAAGCGCATCGTTTCCGCGCCGCCACGTCGGGTCTGGTGTTGCTTTATGACCCGGCGGGCAACCTGAAGTTTCGCGGCGGAATCACCGCGTCGCGCGGACACAGCGGCGACAATCTGGGACGGACCACGGTTGCCCGTTTCTTGACCCACGGTTCTACCGACGTCGACCGCACCAAGGTCTACGGATGCGAACTCGGCATCGAACTTGAGGAGACCTAAATCGTGTGGATGTCCAATGCAACGACCGTCCTTGATGCCGACGACCAACCCCGCGCCGACGCACTCTTTCGAGCGCAGCAATCACTGATTCATCACCGCACCGACCGTTTATTCGCGGCGCTGATGGTGATTCAATGGTTGGCCGGAATCGCCGCGGCGCTGTGGATTTCCCCGCGCACCTGGTCGGGGGCGATCAGCCAACCCCATTTGCACGTCTGGGCGGCGATCTTGTTGGGCGGAGCGATCACGGCGTTGCCGGTGCTGTTGGCATGGAAGCGGCCCGGACATGGGTTGACGCGACACGTCATCGCCGTCGGCCAAATGCTCACCTCCGCACTGTTGATCCATTTAACCGGCGGCCGCATCGAAACACATTTCCACATCTTTGGTTCCCTGGCGTTCCTGGCTTGCTACCGCGACTGGCGTGTACTGTGCACCGCGACGATCGTCGTTGCGGCCGACCACGGGCTGCGCGGCTGGTTGTGGCCCGAATCGGTCTACGGCGTGATCGCCGGAGCCCCGCTGCGGTTGGTCGAACACTCCGGCTGGGTCGTTTTTGAAGACATCTTTTTAATCGTCACCATCCGGCAAAGCCTGGCCGACATGCGGCGCAACGCCGACCACCAGGCCGAGCTGGAATCGACCAATTCACGCATCGAGGCCGAAGTGACGCGGCGAACCGAAGAACTGCGTCAAGCGATGGATGAAACCGCACGCGCGAGCCGACAGTTGATCGACGCCAACAAGGCACTGGAAGAACAAAACAAGGAACTCGACCAGTTCACCTACGTCGCCAGCCATGACCTCCAAGAACCGGTGCGCAAACTGGTTTCTTTTAGCCGTTTGCTGGAACAAGACATCGACGGTGACCTGAACGAAGACGCAAAGCGCGACTTGCAATTCATCGTCGACGCCGCCAAACGGATGCGCACCCTGGTCCAAGCGCTGTTGGAATTGTCGCGCGTGGGAAGGTCGGCGATGAAACACGATCCGGTGGACTTGAATCGGTGCATCAACGAAGCGCTCGAAGCACTCGATTTGAAAATTCATGAAACGGGGGCGGTGATCACGCGAGACGAATTCCCCGTCGTCATCGGCGATCAAACCATGCTGACCCAGCTGTTTCAAAACTTGGTCAGCAATGCGCTCAAGTTCACCGAAGAAGCGACGCCGGAGATCCACCTGACCGCGACTGCAGAAGATGACCACTGGACGCTCGGCGTGCGTGACAACGGCATCGGCATGAAAAGCGAATACGCCGAACGGATTTTTCAGCCGTTTCAACGTCTGCACAACCGTGGCGAGTACGAAGGAACCGGGATCGGGCTGTCGATTTGCAAGAAAACCGTGCAACGACACTGCGGGGAAATCTGGGTCGAATCCGACATCGGACGGGGAGCCCATTTCCGATTCACCCTTCCCGTCGCCGAGATCGACACACCGGAAACCGATCGAGATGAAAGTGAACCCGGTGCCGAGTTGGAATTGGCGACGTGCTAGTGCTTCACCGAGCTTTGGATTTGGCTTGCGGACCGAGAGGACTCCTTGCGTCGTCCACTACCGTCTACCCCAGTGCTTATCAAGTGATGACGCCCCTTGATCAACAAACCACCTGACACCCGTTACCCCTGGAATTTACCTGCCATGGATCATCCGAACAAAAAGCGAAAACCGGCCGTGATTCTGTTGGTCGAAGACGACCCCGGCGATCAAGAGCTGACCCGCCGGGCGCTTAAACACGAGTCGATCAATGTCGACCTGAGGATCGCGTGCGACGGTGAGCAAGCGATGGACTACTTGAGACGCGAAGGCGCGTTCGTCGATCCGGAGTCCTCGCCCACCCCGGACCTGATTCTGTTGGACTTGAACATGCCCAAGCGGAACGGCCGCGAAGTGTTGGGCGACCTGCAAGCCGATGAGTCTTTGTCGCGAATTCCCGTGGTCGTGTTGACGACCAGCCAGCAAGAAGCGGACATCCTGCGTTCCTATGACCTGGGATGCAATTCGTACATTCAAAAACCGGTCGACATCGATCAGTTTACCGAATCGGTTCGGCGACTGGGCACCTATTGGTTCAGCGTCGTCACCTTGCCGACCGCCAGCGTCGCCGTCTGATCGCCCGGTCACGGCCATCCACAGAGATCCACAGCGAGTGCAGTGAACGCCATGAGTTCCAAGACCGAGTCTCCCACCGTCATCGTTCTGGTCGAAGACGATGACGTCGACGCTCTGCTTTTCGAGCGGACCCTTGATGATTGCGACGGCAGCTATGAGGTGCAAGTCCATTGCACGCTGGAATCAGCGATGCAGTGGATCGACCAACACCACTGTGACGTCGTGTTGCTCGACTACTCCTTGCCCGATTCGTTTGGGCTGGATGGTTTGCGTCGGTTGCAAGCTCGTTTTGAAGGTCTGCCGGTCGTGATGCTGACCGGGCTGGACGACCCACAAGCCGCCGTTGCCGCCCACGACCACGGCGCGACCGCTTACGTGGTCAAGGGCATTCTCTCGTCAAACGAACTCGATCAGACACTCCGGCGAGCGGCCACGGGACGTCCATTCAAGTGCGGCAGCATTCGGCAACCAGTCTAGCTTTTCTCCGCCCCTGGTAGAGACGGCGTTTGGGTCGCAAGCAAGCGCCAGAGAGGGCCGGCGGATTGCGAAAGTCTAGACGAATTCCGCTTTGATCAAGATTCTTGTGCTTGAACCATCCAAAGGTGCTTTTCCAGCGGTCCCGTGATCGCGATGCAAAGGTCCTCGCTGACCGGGTCGATGTCGCCGAGCTTGTCGATCGCACCGCGGAGGCCGTCGATCGTCGTTTTCAGTGCGTCGGCGACCAAGCTGATCGTGTCGTCGACCTGCTGGAAATCTCGCGGATAATCCGCCAGATCGCTGTTCGAGGCGACGGTGCCGGAACGTCCATCGGCGGGCAAACCCAGTGCCGCGATCCGTTCGGCGACTTCGTCGCTGCCGTCGCGAACGGTTGCGATGATTTCATCGAGCTGCAGGTGGATCGAACGAAAGTTTTTGCCGATCACGTTCCAGTGTGCTTGCTTCAATATCAATGCCAAGTCGACCAGGTTGACCAACGAATTTTGCAGCAGTTCAACGGTTTGTTGTTGCGGTTGGTCGTCAAGAACTTGCCGCTTCAGGGGAGTCGTAAGAGTCGTCATTCAAGGTTCCTTTGTCGTTGGAGGTTTTAGATCAAATCGAAGCTGTCGGCCCGAGTTACGCGAGCAACCAATAGACTAGGGCGAAGGCGAGAGCGGCCAACAGCAGAAGCGCCAGGTACGAAAGCGCGACCAGGGCGAAGGGGCTGCCGGGCGCCTTCTGGCTGAGCGGGGTTTCGTGATTGGAAGAATCCGGTGGTGCTTGGGGTTTGGACGTCGTTGTCTTGGTCGTCGTTGTCATGGGAAGGTCTGCAAAAGGGGCAACAAATCGACGCGTGTGCCAAGAACCGGCATCGCGTCAGCCCAGTGGGCAACAGGAAGTGTCGCAGCAATCGTGCCAAACGATCTCTGCGATGCTTTACCTGCCGGGAGAGGGTACGGAGGAGGCAAATCGATTCACCGATCGGCCCCTCAGGCACCAAGCTGGTCAAAAAGCGAACAGCAGGTGGCCGCCAACGACAAAAGAGGGCGGCTAGACAGGAAGACTTGCCTGCCATCAACCGGCTTGCGCACCTGTTCCCGTTCCGAAACGGCCTGCGCGAGGAGGGTAAGAAGATTTTGGGGGTAAGAAGATGATGAATTGCACCCTGCACTGAGTCTCGCTAATTTTCCTACCTCCAAAATCTTCCTACCTCTCCACCTGACACGTCGAAGGGGAATTGGATCGGATCCCGGGAACGAGGCGAGTGCCCCTTACACTCAATCCGCCGCCGGTGTGACCACCGGGCGCAGGTTGTTGAGCGTCATACGCAGTTCGCTTCCGGTCTCGTTGAACAGAACCTCGTCCATGAAGGTTCGAATCAGAACCAGCCCTCGACCTGCTTCCTCGTTGATCGATTCATCGGCCGATGCCGGCCATTTGGCGTCGACATCAAACCCTGACCCGCTGTCGCCGACGACCAATTGGGCGCGGCTGCGATTGAAGTCCGCGGCGACGTGGATTGTCCGATCGGCATAGGGCTGCTCGCCGCGCCGCTCTTCGACAATCGGCGACGTCTTGCCTTCATGCAACAAATTGCGCGTCTCGGTTAACTTCTCCGCCGGTATCTCGAGGTTGCCGTGCAGCATCGCGTTGAGCAGCGCCTCTTCCAGCGCGATCCCGATGTGCATCCGTTGAGTGGCCGAACAGAGTTGCATCGCGATCATCCCCTGCTGGATCCGATCGACGACCGGGGAAATCAACGTGGGGTCATTGCCTAAGACGAATCGATAACGCGTGTTGGTGGTCAGTTGCACGACCCGTTCGTCGTAGTGGTCCGCGTCGCGAACCGCCAACACTTGTTCAACGGTCTCCAACAGACTCTCGGCAAGTTGTTGTTTAGGGACAAAGCTGGCCGCACCATGCCGCAGCGCTTGAAGCGCGATTTTGGAATCATCCGTTCCGGTCACCAAAATGACCGGGACTTCGGGAAACGATTCCGCCATGTGCGAAACCAGTTGCATGCCGTCCATTTCCGGCATGTTCAAATCCGTGACGACGACATCGGGCAAGGCGTAGGTGACCATATCGACCGCCTCGACGCCGTTCTTGGCTTGGGAGACCAACCAGTCCACGTCGGCACTCAGCAGTCCCTTCATCAATAGCCGATCAACATCCGAGTCGTCCACCACTAATATGATCGGCATTGAATCACCCGCATTTTTGCGTGCCCGAGAAGTAGTCAGTAACGCCTGAAATTAGCATCTCGGACCGCGCAATTCCAGTTTTGCCCCCTGTTTCACCCGCCGAACCTCAAACTTCTTGACGAGCACCTGCGTTGCGCGGTGATTCCACCGCGCTGCCGAGCGTCGATTGCGGTGATCAAGAAATCGGAAGGGATGCAAGTGCAAAAACCTATCCAACCGCTGGGCAATCCCTGTCCAAGTCCGACCGCGTGGGCCTGCGAATTCAGGCACACGCAACCGCATCCCTCGGTCTCGCACGCGCCTCAAATTCGGCGGATTCTGCGGTTTCAAGATTGCTGATGGATTTTCAATCGATTGGCACGCCGCATGCAAGTACTAAATCTTTCGTAGCCCGCCGGCATCGGCATCCCCGCGTCGTCGCGGCAGAGATGACGACCGTGACAGCCGATCGCACCGGCCGGACGGATCCTCCCATCACCCGTCAATGGAATCTGACATGATTCAGCTTACCCGCCACCACCGTTGCTCGCGACGAAGTGCCGTCGGCTTGATCGCTGCGACGTTGTCTCTATCGCTCGCGTCGCCCCCCGTTTCTAGCAAGGCCCTGGAAACCAGCCCGGCCCAGGAAACCTCGCGACCGCAACCCAAGCCGGCCGAGGTTCAGACGCAAGCGAGCCGCGTTTATGTGTTCGTCGATAAAATCGGTTTGGGGCATCAGCACGGCGTCGAAGCCAAGCTGTCCTCCGGCACATTGGTGTTGGGCGCCCACCAGAACGCGGGCACCCTGGTGTTTGACATGAAATCATTCAGCGCCGACACGCCCGCGGCGCGAAAGTACGTCGGGCTCAGTGGCACGACGGATGCCTCAACCCGCGGGGCGGTGAACACGAACATGCGTGGCTCGGCGGTCTTGGACGTCGCCCGCTACCCGACCGCAACGTTCGAGGTGCTGTCGGCAATGCCCACCGGCGCGTCCAGCCCGCGAGGTCTGCCGACGTACCAGCTGCGCGGCAACTTTACCCTTCACGGCGTGACGCGACCGCTGGTGTTTCTGGCCGACGTCCAGCAGCGCAGCGGTTGGTTGCATGTGCGAGGCAGTTTTACGATCAAGCAATCGTCCTTCGGGATCCAGCCGTACTCGAAAGCCTTTGGTGCGATTGGTGTGACCGACCAGTTGAAGGTTTTTGGCGATTTGTATGTCGCGCCGACCGACAAGATCGCCATGATGGAGATTCCGTCAAGCGAGTGATTCGTCAACCGTTGGTGTCTAGCCTTCAGGCGATTCCCCTTTTCACCAATCGCCGATTGATCCCTTCCCCCTTCACTTTCCGACAAGAAACTCGATGATCGCCGTTGACTCCGTCAAGAAGGACTCGATCCGCAGCCACTACCAGCTGGGGACGTTGTTTTACCGATTGCTGTGGGGGCCACACATTCACCACGGCCTGTGGTCGGACAACGAAACCGCCAACGAAACGTCCGCCTATCAGGCGCAGTGCCAGTTGACCGACACGCTGGCCGATCTGGCCGAGGTAACGTCGGCGGACCGGGTGGTGGATATCGGATGCGGGATGGGCGGATCGGCGATTCGATTGGCAAGGCTACGCGGCTGTGACGTGACCGGCGTCACCCTCAGTTCGGTCCAGCGGCATTGGGCGGCGTTTTCCTCGCGCATCAAGCGACTCGCCGGCCGCACGCGCTTTTTGGCCGACGACGCGGAAGGCGTTGTCTTTCAGAGAAACAGTTTTGACGTCGTGTGGTCGGTCGAATGCACCGAACACCTGTTCGACAAACCACAGTTTATCGATCGCGCGGCGCGGTGGTTGCGGCCCGGTGGACGGATGGCGATCTGTGTTTGGTTCGAAGGCGAAGACACGTCGCGGTCGGGGCATCGACGCCAATGCGAAGAGGTCTGCGAGCGGTTCGTATGTCCGTCCCTGGCGACCCGCGCCGACTACGTCAATTGGATGATCCATAGCGGGCTACAGATACGACACAACGTCGATTGGACCGACCGCGTGGCGCGGACGTGGGAAATCTGCAAACGACGTGTCCGGCGGAGCGGTGTCCGTCATCTGGCGCGTGTGCTGGATCGCGAGCAGGTGGATTTTATTGACGGATTCGATGCATTGCTTGGCGCCTATCAAAGCGGTGCGATGCAGTACGGTGCGATCGTCGCTGAAAAACCGTCCGTGGCGGACGCGGCTTGAATCGCGCGCCTTTCCATTCCCTCTCAAAGCATGGTGATCTCGCATGGATGCAACCTCGACAGGGCACGCCGGCGCAGGCGGCCGATCGAATTCAACGTCATGGTGCCGGCCCGAATTGATCGGGCGCGCGATCGGAATCTTGTACGGATTCGGGAATCAGGTTTTGTTCCTGGTCACCGTCTGGTATCTGTTCTGGTTTTTACGCGACGGTTCGCTCACCCCATCCCACGGTCACTGGATCGTCCGCGACAGCGCGTTGGCGCTGCTGTTCGCCGCGGGGCATAGCGTGATGTTGGTCCCGGCCACACGACGCTATCTGACGCGATGGATTCCGACCGCGTTTTACGACAGCACGTTTTGCGTGGTCACCTGCGTCAGCCTGTTGACGCTTTTCATCGGCTGGCGATCCAGTGAAACGGTGTTGTGGCAGTTGGACGGTTGGAAAGCGGAACTGATCCGAGGCGGTTTTTATTTTTGTTGGGTGGCATTGATTTATTCGCTGGCGCTGACCGGGCTGGGGTACCAAAACGGTTGGACTCCGTTTTATCACTGGCTGCGCCGCGAGGATCCGCCGCGCCGCGAATTCAAACCGCGAGGGGCTTATAAGCTGATTCGCCACCCCGTCTACCTCAGCTTTCTGGGGCTGGTCTGGTTCACGCCCCGCATGACCCTGGATCACGCCGCGTTGACCGCGATCTGGACAGGCTACATTTTTTATGGCAGCTTCCTGAAGGACCGGCGGTTGAGTCGCTTCATCGGGCAACCGTACCGAGACTACCAGGCTCAAGTCCCCGGGTTTCCGCTGATTCCCGGTGGACCACTGGGGCGGTGCGGCGGCGGTCGCAACGACCACCCCGATGCCGTGTCGAAGGCTCCGGCGGACGCGCCGACGTCGCCGGTCAATCGTAAGGCGGCTTGACGTGATGCTCCGATCGGCAAATTCTGGCTTAGCGGAATCGAAGCGTCGCAAACGCTTTTTGATGATCGTGGTCTATCTGTTGATGACGCTGCCGTTGGTTGCCTGGGGCGCCCAGCGCGCCCTGCAACAAAGTGCCAATTCGCCGCTGGATTGGGTCAGTCAGGACTTTGCACCGCGACACGATTTCGATCAGTTTTGTCGCGTGTTCGGGACCGCCGACACGGTCATCCTCAGTTGGCCGGGGTGCACGCTGGACGATCCGCGATTGGACCGATTGACCGCGGCGCTGCGAACCGCACCGGCCTTTACCGAAAACGATCGGCCGTTGTTTCAAAACGTCACTTCCGGCCGTGAGCAGATCGGTGCTTTGACCCGGCCGCCGATTTCGCTCTCGCGGGCCGAGGCCGTCGGACGTCTGACGGGATCCTTGATCGGGCCGGACGGCCAAACCACCTGCGTCGTGATCGGATTCACCGAACAAGCCTTGCGTCAGCGTTCGAGTCTGGTCCCGTTGATCCAAGCCGCTGCGACACGGCACTGCGGTGTGCCACGCGACTCACAGCGTCTAGCCGGTCCGATCATGGACGGCTACCAAGTCGACGTGGCCACTCGATCCACGATGAACTTTCTGGCCCCCCTTTCCGCCGCGCTCGTGCTGGTCTTGTGTTACCTGTGTCTCGGTTCGGCCGGCGGCGCGCTGTTGGTGTTTCTACTGTCGCTTTTTTGCCAAGCAGTGACGTTGGCGATCGTGCACTTCGACGGCGGCACGATGACAGCACTGATGGCGGTGCTTGCACCGTTGATCCAGGTGCTCGCGATCGCCGGCGGGATCCACTTTGTCAACTATTACTTCGACGCCCGGGCGAGTCTGGGGGATCACGGCGGCGCGCTCACTCGGGCGTTCCACCTGGCCTGGTTGCCGTGTCTGTTGTCGGCCGCGACCACCGCGATCGGACTCGCTTCACTGGGCGTCAGCGGATTGGTGGCGGTGCGAGAGTTTGGCTTGTACGCGGCGGTCGGCGTGGTGTTGACCGCCGCCATCTTGCTGACGCTGATTCCCGGTTTCGGCCAGTGGTTTCCGCTCGCCCCGCCGCGCGGCATCGATGCCGGTCGATCGAGCATGTTTTGGGATGTTCTCGCCACGTGGATCAAACGATCCGCCGGTTGGATCAGCGGCGCCGCGCTGGTGCTGATGCTGGTCTTGGGCATCGGCGTGTCGCGTTTAAATGCTTCGGTCCGGATCGAAACCTTGTTTGCCAGCGACAGCCGACTGATCCAGGACTACAACTGGTTGGAAGACCATGTGGGAAAGCTTGTCCCGATTGAAGTCGTGGTCACATTGCCGCCGGAATCGGCGTCAACGCTGGAACCGATCACGTTGCTGCGCCGGATCGACGAAAAATTGCGGGCGATCGATCAAGTCGGGGCCGTCGTTTCGGTGTTGACATACCTGCCGCCGCCCCCCCCGGGGCAGGATCCGATCCGAGGCCGGGGGCAACGGGAACTGGCGCGGTCGCTCGGTGAGCGATCCAATCACGTTGCGGTGGAGCCCGACGGAACGGAGCGTTGGCGCGTGACGGGGTTGGTCAGCGCGCTCGGAGCAAACGACTACGTGCAAATCATGCAGTCGGTGGAAGACGCGGTGACGGTTGGAGGCGGTGTTGCAGTTCAAGTTTCCGGGCTGATGCCGTTGGTGCATGAGATTCAGCAACGATTGCTCGGCGACCTGTTTCGCAGTTTTTTGACCGCGTTCGGATTGATCGCCCTGGTGATGACCATCGTGCAAGCTGGCGTATTACCTGGATTGTTGGCGATGATCCCCAATGTCTTTCCGGCATTGACCCTGTTCGGCATCCTCGGTTGGATCGGCCGGCCGTTGGACATCGGCACCATCATGACGGCCAGTGTCGCGATGGGGATCGGGGTCGACGACACGTTACACTTTCTGACCTTTTATCAGCGGGCTCTGCAATCGGGAGCGACACGAGCCGATGCGGTGCGCTCGGCATACCACCATTGCGGCCGCGCGATGATTCAAACAACGACCATTTGCGGCTGTGGCTTAGGCCTGTTCGCCCTCAGCGACTTCGTCCCGACGCAGGGATTCGCCTGGATGAGCGTGCTGCTGCTGTCGGCCGCGCTGGTCGGCGATTTGATCATCTTGCCCGCCATTTTGATCGGTCCATTGGGGAGGGCGACGGAGATTGCCCCTGTGAACCGACCGGCAGGTCCAGTACAACGGATTGCGGTGATGATGCTGCGTCGATCGCTTGAATTCTGATGGCCGATCAAGTGAAACGGAACCGAATGAGGGACATGAGTGATGATCATTGACGGCCTCGGCACGGCGACGCCGGCTCATGGAATCACCCAGAGTTCGGCTGCGGAAATCGCGCAAACACTGTGCTGCGACAATCCAAAACAATCGCAGTTGCTGTCGATTTTGTATCAGCGGTCGGGGGTGCGCTATCGCCACAGCGTTGCATTGGAATCGTCGGAGCCCCGACCCGTTTCTGAACCCTCGCGCCGAGAAGCCTTCCAGGCGGCGGGCGATCGTGTTCCGGCAGCGGCCGACGTGGCGGTGGAGACACAACCGGTGCGGCAAACGTTTTTCCCGCCCGCATCGAGCCCCGAGGATTGTGGCCCGTCGACCGCACAGCGGATGGAGCTTTACGAGCGTCACGCAGGACGATTGGGGGCACAATCGGTCGCGAAAGCACTTGATCAGTCCTCCTGCAGCGCCGGGGACATCGATCACCTGATCACGATTTCCTGCACCGGGTTCTATGCGCCCGGGTTGGACGTCTCCATCATCAAACGATGCGGGCTCTCCCCATCGGTCGGCCGTACCCACATCGGATTCATGGGATGCCACGGTGCCTTGAACGGTCTGCGGGTGGCGCAGTCGCTGGCGCAATCGAATCCTCGGTTGCGGATCCTGATGTGTGCCGTCGAGCTCTGCACGTTGCATCAACAATACGGCTGGCATCCCGAACGTGTCGTTTCCAACGCGCTGTTCGCCGATGGTGCGGCGGCGTTGGTCGCCCGCACGTCATCTTCACCACCTTGTGGCCCGAAGGTGATGGCGACCGGATCCACGATCTTGCCCGACAGCGAAGATCTGATGCGTTGGCGGATCGGAGACCACGGTTTTGAAATGACACTGTCGCCGCGCGTGCCGACGATGATCCGCCGATCGTTGCAACCGTGGTTGCGGGATTGGCTCGGGACGCATCAGCTGGCGATCGATGACATTCGCGGCTGGGCGATTCATCCTGGCGGCCCCAAGATCTTGCAGGCCTGTGGCGACGCGTTGCAGTTTCGGCAAGATGAACTCGCTGCCTCGCGTGGCATTTTGGCCGAATACGGCAACATGTCCTCGCCGACGGTGCTGTTTATCCTGCAACGGTTGTTGCAAGCCCCCGCCCGCCTCCCCTGTGTGATGCTCGGATTCGGCCCCGGCCTTTCGATCGAAGCGGCGTTGGTCGCGTAACGGACACCGAACGAGCTGCGGTGATTGCATCCGTCATTGGAGCGGTACACCTGGCCGGCACGCGAAAGCCGCAACGGATCGTGCCGGCGGTCGATGCAACCGACGCGGTATCGGTTTTCAGTGGATGTAGCTCAATCGGATAACCAACGATGGGGGCGACGATCGTGCAATGCTCCCAATCCGACACGTCCGACTTATCGGTCCTCTGCGTCCTATTGGTCCCATCGCGCGAGGGCACGGCTGTAACGTTTCGTCAGCGATTTCGACTTCAGCGCCGTGCCCAAAAGTCAACCACCGCGTTTGGTGTTCGGAAAGTCTACCGAGTCGCCCTCATCCGCCATCGCACCGGTCCCAGGAACTGTGGAACGATGGCTCGGTGGACCAAGCCGGTCCCGGTAGCGGTCCAATCCGACGGAGCATCCTCGGGCACAAAGAATCGCCGGTAGCCGTACCAACGCGAATCGGGGCTACCGCAGATCTCGTATTCCTGGTGCGCCGCCAGCCCGCCCAATTCGACCGCGAGCCAGTGCCCCGACTCCTGGATGTTGTAAAGCTCCACCGTCGTCGATCCGACCCGGCCGTGATAAGCGCCTCGCAATTCACCACGGCCCGTCCCCAGTCGGTAGAAGCCCGCCTGGGCGCACGTTTCCCAGCTGAGCGGATAGTCGTCGGCCGGAGGACATTCGCCGCGAATATAAAAGTACAACAACGCCTGGTACTCAGGATCTTCGCTTCCACCCTCGTGAGTGACGCCTCCCGCACGGCGGTAGGTCGTGCCACCTTCGATCCTGACAAGATGAACATACGGCATTTCATCACCTCTTGAATCGATGTGATCGAGCCAGCGGTTAAGTGCATCGCCAAAATGAATTGACGGGATCGACTGTGGAGACCAACAGAGGTGCAAAACCTATACCAGAACATCATCGGCACCGGCTTCTTGGCAAGATGCAGCTGCTTTTGCTCAGGTAGCCGCTTTCGAGTGGGCATTCCTGCACTTGCGTTGGCGGAAAGGACGCCGACGAAAGGGAATTCGCGTCTGTTCCGGCAGGCGTGCGGTGTGCCAATACGTCAGGCAAGTGTGCCAAAGAGCAGAACGGCGACCGTGGTAGCGTGCGAACGAACGTGGGCTCGGCAACGCGGTACGGGCAATCGCCCTCCGGTTTGTACTTGTTGCCGACTCGTCCACTGGAGTGGACGCCATCCTGTTAGACGGCGGAGTAGGGGATCGCAAACGCGTTGGCGACGGCTTCGTTGGTGATCTGGCTCTGGTGAACGTTGACCGCCTCGCGCAAGGGACCGGCAGCGTCGATCGCCGCTTGCCCGCCCATTTCGGCCAGCCGGATCACCCAAGGCATGGTCGCGTTGCAAAGTGCGAAGGTGCTGGTGCGGCCGACCGCGCCGGGCATGTTGGCGACACAGTAGTGCACGACATCATCGATGATGTACGTCGGATTGCTGTGTGTGGTCGGATGGCTGGTTTCGATGCATCCGCCTTGATCCACCGCGACGTCGATCACCACGCTGCCCGGCTTCATCAGTTTCAAGTCTTCTTTGCGCACCAGTTGCGGAGCTTTTGCGCCGGGAATCAAAACGGAACCGATGACCAAATCCGCTCGCTGGATTTGTTCCAAGATGGTGTGACGATCACTGTACAGCGTGTTGACGTTGGCGGGCATGATGTCGTCCAGGTAACGCAGGCGGTCCAAGTCGACGTCCAAGATCGCCACGTCGGCTTGAAAACCCGCAGCAATCTTGGCCGCGTTGGAACCGACGATCCCGCCGCCCAGGATCGTGATGTGCGCCGGGGGGACACCGGGGACGCCGCCGAGCAAGATTCCGCGGCCCATCTGAGGACGCTCCAAGTACTTGGCGCCCTGCTGGATACTCATCCGCCCTGCCACTTCACTCATCGGAGTCAACAACGGCAAGCGGCCTTTGGCGTCACGCAGCGTTTCATACGCAAAGCACGTCGCGCCGGAGTCGACCATCGCATCGGTCAGGTCCCGGCTGGCGGCAAGGTGAAAATAGGTGAACAGCAATTGTCCCGGACGAATCAGCTCGTATTCCTCCGGCTGCGGTTCCTTGACCTTCACGATCAAGTCGGCTTGACCGAAGACATCCGCACCGGTGGCGGCCAATTCCGCGCCGGCGCGAAGGTATTCATGGTCGGGCAAACCCGATCCGAGCCCCGCCGAGGACTCAACGATCACTCGATGCCCGCGGCCGACCAACTCCTCCACGCCGACGGGCAACATCGAAACGCGGTATTCATCTGATTTCACTTCCTTGGGAACGCCAATGATCATCGATCGAGTCTCGGGGGGGATGGTTCGCAATGTCCGCCGCAACAAGCAGGTTTCTTCATCAAGGTAGCAAAACTTGCGGACAGCTTGTGGATTGAAGCAACGGCCCGAAATCTAAATGTCCTTGCCAGACGCAAAGCGCAAGCGAGGGGCGGTGAGTGGCCCCTTGCTCACGGTGTGGCCCCTCGCTCACGCGTCGGGCTAGGCTTTGAAGCGTTGTATGTAGTATCGTAATTCGCCAAGAATTTCGGCTTTTCCCGAGTGGATTGTTGCGAGTCGAAAGCCTTGGCGGCTTCCGCTACGACTTGGGGGACAAAGCCTAGCATCGGCGGCCCTGAATCGGACTAACTTTGAGGCAGCCTCGCACCTCAATCCACCGCTTGCCAGCGGACCAGGACGGCCAGGTGCGGCAGTGCCTCTCCGGAGGTGATGCTGGAGGTCGGGTTGGTGACGGCGACGCTGCCGGCCAGGGTCCAGTTGTTCGCGGCCGTGGCGATGGAGGTCGCCAGTTGGGCGGTTTCAAGCTCCACGCGGTCGATCGATTGCCCCGTTCCGAACGTCGCCGCGACGACTTCTTCGGGGCCCGAGGCGAGCTGGATGCCCAGGTGGATCCGCCCGCTCTTGCCTTCGGCATCGACCTCCGGCTTGATCCTGCCGAACAACCCCAGCAGCGGCGAATACGTCTCCGGCCGGTACGCGGTCTGATTGCCGGTCATGACGTCGATCGTTCCGTTGGAACCCACCACCGGGGTCAGCGAAACCACATAGCTTCGACGCAATCCGGAGGAAACGGTGGCGACACGGTGGTTGTCGCAGCGGAGTGACAATCGGGCGGCGGAGGAATCCTCGGCCAGTTTTTCGAGCGCTGGTTGGTCCTTGGTCAGATCGGATACCGACTGGTCCGACGCCACCTCGATGACCCTCACGTCGACTTGAATCGTCGGGCTGGTATTGTTGCCGACGCGTAACAATTCCAACAATTCGGAGACGCGTGTGTGCACCGCTTGGGTGTGCGTGACGATCATCATCGACGCGACGATGGACAGCTTGCCGCCGTCGCCATCAAGTTCCAGCCATCGCGTGTCCTCGTCGGAAAGGTGATCGAGCACCAGGTGTTCCAGTGCTTCGCGGGTCATCCGACTGGGCAAACGATGCGGGCTGACGCCGCCTCCGCCACCCATAAAGCCTCCCATGCCGCCGCCCCCCATCCCGCCGCCCGCCAACTGCGGTAGGATATTTTCTGGGATTCGAAACATTCCGCCTCCCATTTCCGCCCCCATCCCATCGGCACCACCAAACCCCATCCCGCCGCCGCCAACGGTCGTTTCGGATTGCTGCGCGTCGCCTTGGAGCATGCTGGGCGCATCCAAGAGGTCGGCGATGTTGTAGACCTTGGTGACAAAGTCCGGCGCCGGTTGATCGACGTTGCCCTGGGCCTCAGCCGACCGGGGACCCAGCGTCAGGCAAGCCAGCACAACGACGGCGATCATCGTGCCGCCCGGCCAAAAATTTCGGTCGTTGCTGCGGTGAAGTATCGGATTGTTCATGATGGAGTCCTTTGGAGTTTGCGATCCACTGTTGAAGGATGGGTTGAATGGTTGCAAAGTGAACACGAGCCGAAACGAGCGCCGCGGTGAGATCGCGGCGGGTGGCGGCTTGGGCCAGAAAGGCTTTCGCCTGCGGCGTGTTTCGCGATAGCAGCGCCAGATAGGCGGGTTGTTGAAACCGTCCGCGGAGCACCATCGACGCGAGCACGTGGTCGAGTTGATTGCCGGGCACCGAGGCCAAGACGAAGGCGGCGGCCGTCCGCATCGGGACGTCACGTCCCCGCATCCGCAGGATCAGTGACTGAATGTGCGACGGATGCAATTCCCGAGCGGCCGCGCCGACTGAGGACCTCCAGATCGGGTCGTGAGCCAGATTCAACAACACGTCCGCAGCATCCGGTTCCGGCGCAACGGCCAGGTTTCGACAAAGCTGCGTCCGTTCGGCATCGGTCAACGCCAACGACAGCAGCTCGGTCGTTTGCTGCAGCGACGCGCCGGCGGCCAAACGATCGAAGGCCAGCGTGCGGAGGGACGGCTGGGCGAGCCAATGACGTAGAACGATGCGTTGCGACTGGGCCGCCGCGGCGCACACCAATTCGAACGCTTTTTCGCGTCGTTGTGGATCCACCAATTGCGGCACCAATGCGATCACCGCTCGTTGCGATCGGGCGTCTTGATGGGCCAGGAAGTCGCGTGATTGATGCCACGCGTCACTGTGGACTTCGCCGGCCTGGTCGATGAACGTCGCAAACTGGGGTAATTGTTGGGCCGCTTGCCGGTCCTGCCGTTCCGTGTCGTTGTCAGGGACCGATCGTTTCGGGGGGATGGCAGGTTCGGGACGATCGTTAGCGGCAACTCGCCCAGGCTCGGCCGCATTGGTCTGCTCGCTCACAACTGCGGGCACCGAGTCGATCGAGGCATCTGCATCCTGTGACGAAGCAACCCTCTCGTTTGCCGGAGGGTCGACCGCGGCGAGGCGAGGGCTGGTCGTCGTCGACTTGATCGCCATCCACCGCAGCGTTCCACCCAGGATCACAAACAGCCCCAGCGCCGCCAATGACAACGTCAAACGTCGTCGCACGACGACACGCCGCGTCGCCAACGTTGCCCACTGTTGCTCGCTCTCACGCAACAACGGATCGGTGGAATCGGATCGCCGAGCGTTGGTTGCCGGATCGCTGCGTCGGATCAGTCGGTCGAATTCATCTGGGTTCATCGTTATCATTCCCGCTGGTCGTCAACGAAGTCCCCTAACAGCTGGCGAAGTCGCTTTCGCGCGGCGTGCAGATTGGCGTGGACCGTTTGCGGCGTGATGTCCAGCAACTGCCCGACTTCTCGCGCCGTCATGTTTTGCCAGACCATCAAACCGAACACCTCCCGTTGTCGATCCGGCAGCGAGCGTACGGCCGTCGCCACGACCGAACGAATTTCTGCGTCGAGCACTTGTTGTGTCGGCCCACGCTGCGGTGCGACCAGAGTTTCGCTCTGTCGATCGCCGGGGGCATCGGGTCGTGGTTGAAGATTCTCGGCATCGCGTCGCTGCGCGGCGATTGCATCGCGAACACAATGGATGACGATTCGGGTCAGCCAAGTGTCGACTTGCGATTGGCCGCGGAATTTGCGCCATGATTTGGAAGCCTTCAGCAATGCGTTCTGGACCGCTTCGGCCGCAACCTCGTCGTCCCCGGACAACCGTCGGGCGACGGCGACCAGTTTTGGCAAGCCGACCGAGACCGCTCGGGCAAACTCCGATTCGGTCAGCGATTTTTCCATCGATGCCCGCCGCGTGGGGGTGCGTTGACAGACCCGTGAATCGTCAAACAGACTGTCAAACGCGGCATCCATCATGAAAACTCGGTGGTTAGCGACAACCCCTTAGACCGGTCGCGACGGAGCAACCTCAAACAGAAAATCGGAGGAAAATCGATTTTATCGGATCGGACGTGCCAAGGCCGCAGCAAAGCAGAGAGAAAACCCGCCGATGGCAACCGCCGATTTGGGCACGCCGCCGTGGTTTCGGCCGTTGCGGAAATGGGGTAAGAAGATTTCGGAGGTAAGAAAATGGTGAAATGCATGAGCCGATCGGGTTAGCAAATCTTCCTGCCTCCAAAATCTTCCTACCTCGCTTCCCAGCCAACGCGTTGGATGAAACAACGCAATACAAGCTTGAAGCGCAAGCGAGAGAGTGTCACTTCCGCAGTGCCACATCAATTGTTTTGGGCGGCGCGCCGCCACATCAGTGCGACCAGCCAAAACGCGAAGAGCACGGTCGGCGAGTCGTAGTCGGACGTCAGAATCTCGATCTTGCCGCGACGGGTCAACGGATGATCGGGCCGCATCGTGGCCATGGTTTCCTCGCCTTGTCGTAGCGCAAAGCACCGACTGAATCCCGAATCAGCGACCAGTAGCAGCGGACCTCCAGGTGCATCGATGTCAAAGGTTCGCGTGAAGGCCGATCGTTTTTGTGCCGCGGCGACTTCGCTTCCGTCGTATTTCAAAGTCCACTGTCCACTGAAAATCCCGTTCTTTTCGACCGCGAACGCGGTGCCGTCGACGACCAGCGCCCCTTGCTCACTGGTCGCTCGCAATTCGGTTTTTCCAGCGAGCGTTCCTCCAGACAGGTTGTAGTTCCACGAACAGATGCCTTGGGGCAGGCATTGAACCGTCGTGCTCGTCTGATTTTGAATCGTGCTGGACATGGGAATGACTCCGACAGAGACGGCGGGCTAAAAGGGGGGCGATCGAGTCGTCACGGACCGACTACTTGTACTGGGGCCAATCCAGATGAAAAGCGGGCGCGCCGGAGCACTGTATCCGGCGATTGGCTGTTCAGGGATTCACTTTTCAGGGATTCACTTTTCAGGGATTCACTTTTCAGGGATTCCCCACGCACCGCGATCGGCGAGGCTGCAACACACGCGGACGCCGCTAGAATGATCTGGACTCAAATCCTCGCCTTAATTTTCGCAAAAAGGGTTGCTCCCATGGCGTCTGCCGGCTCTGCCGAATCCTCGTCGACCAATAAACGCATCATCGTTGTGCTCGTCGTGCTTTTTTCGCTCGCGGTGTTGCTGTGTGGCGGTCCGCTGACGTGGTGGTTCGCACGGCGTTCCAACGCGGCCGCCGAAGTCGCCGAGCGCCGTGAGGAAATTCTGGCGCGAGGATTGCCGATCGATGATGTCTCGATGGAGGCGTTTCGCGCTCGCACCATGGGGCAGGAAAAATCCGACCGCTGGATGCGGGTGCTGGAAGAAATCGATTCAAAGGCATTCGTCGAATCATGCCGTGGCGTCCCGGTGGTCGGTGTGACCGAAGGTGACGCCGATTACGTTCATGGCGAACCCTATCGGTACAACGACCCCTATCGGTACAACGACCAGGTACGCCAGTTTCTTGACCAATGGTCCGCCCTACGCGCCGAGATTCACGAAATCACCGAGGGAACGGGCCCGATCTGGACACGGGTCGAAATGGATTCCTTCAATACCCTTTTGCCCTACGTCCAATCGACACGCAGCGTGGCCCGATTGCTGCAACTGGAGTTCGAAGATGCGCTCCGGCGCGATGACCGCAAGCAGGCGTTGGAGAGTGTTCGGGCCAGCGTCGGTGTCGCCCGTGCCCTCGAGAAAGAACCACTGATCATCGCGCAGTTGGTCGTGGTCGCCGTCCATGGGATGTCGCTGAAGCAATTGAAGATGGCCATCGAGCTGGATCTTTTTGATGAAAAACAATTAAAAGCGATCTTCGAGCAATTGCGTGCCTTGGACGATTTCGGATCGCGATACCGGCTGGCGATCGCGGGCGAGCGAGCGATGTCGCAACCGGTGTTCGACGATCTGCAGCGCATCGGCGATGATCTGCGGGTGCCGACTGGTGGGTTCAGCCGGCGGCCCATCGACGCGCTCGCATCACTCGACGTGATGGCCCAGGCGGAATCCATCGCCACGGAGGAGCTGGCCGAGTTTTTCACGCAGACGACGGCACTCGATTCGCAGTTCAGCCAACAGCTCGCCCAGGCCGGCTGGCTCAGGCGATTGGAAACCGTGTTGACCAGTCTGACCGTCCCGGCGCTGGGCGCCGTCGGCAAAGCCTTTGCACGCTCGGCCATGGAGAACCGAATCGCAAAGATCGGCGTCGGCTTGCGGCTGTACGAAAAACGCAACGGTGACTGGCCGGGCGACTTGGACGAGTTGACCTCCGCGGATTTGGGCATCGATTTCGGCCCCATCGATCCCGTCGGTGGCAGCCCGTTCGGATACCGCGTGGTCGACGGCCGCGCCGAAGTCTGGGGTTTTGACCCGCAACTGCCCACCGATGTCACGCCCCCGGAGCCGATCGACGTGTCGTTATTGTCTGAGCATGAGCAGCACTTGAACTACTGGTGGTGGACGTTGCCAGCGGCGGAGTGAATCGCCGGTCCGTAGCGACCTTCGCCAGAAGGTGGATCCCGGGGGGGCCACGCTCTGGCGAGCGTAGCTACGACAAGCTGGATCCCCGGGGTTTTCCGCGCTCGCACCGAGGGTCGCGACGACAAGGTCACCGCAAGTATTTCATGTTGATCCCATAAATGCGGATCGCGTTGTCTCGCATGCCTTTCTTGACCGCCGCGTCGCCTTTCGTCGCGAGAAACTCCTGGACGATCCTGACCACGTCATCGACGCTGCCGAAGTGCGTGCTGACGCCCCAATTGGTCGCAAAAATCACGCGGTCTTCGCCGAATGCGGCAAAGCAGGGTTCCAGCACCGGAAGATACGTCTGCAGGTCCGTTGGGGCTGTCTCGACGAAGGGTTTGGTGCCGGCAAAATTGAGGATGCTGGAGATTTTCATGTAGACGTTGTCGAACTTTGCGCAACGTTGGACGGCTTGTTTCCACGGGTCGCTGACGTCGCCGTCAATCAGTTTCGCGCGAAAGCAATGGTTGATCACGATCTTCAGCCGCGGAAAGGCCTGGGCCAATTCGGCGACATCATCCGTATGGGCCGGTTCGATCAACAGGTCGACGACCATGCCCTCGCTTTCGAGCATTGCAAGGTGCTTTCGCGCGGTTTCGTTTTGAAGGTAGCCGGCGAGTTCATCCATCCGAAATCGATACCCATTCAAGTATCCCGATTGCTTGTAGCGCCGATGGTGCGTTTGAAAATCGTCGGATGACAAATCCCCGCGCGCGATGTAACCACAAACCAGGTCCGACTTGGCCTGATCAAGCAACCAGTCGTTGAATTGGGGCTGGTCCTGATCGACGGCCTCGACTGCCAACGTCGACTGGATGCCCAGCCGATCGGCCAGTTCGCGATAGTCTTCGGGGACGAGGACCTGACCGAGCGTATTCTTCGGCTCGCGTTTGACCGTCCGGCTCTCCAGTTCGATCTGCTCGTGGCCCTTGAAGTGTGTGTGCGGGTCGATGATCCAAGGCTGCTGGGCCGAAGCGGTGACGGACATCAACGCCAGGAAAACGAGCGCGGCGGCGTGCAGTGAAACTTTCATGGGGTTGCTTTGGCTGGATGGGAGGTGTCGTTCACACACGCCTCTTAATGTACTCACGTTCGCCCGCTCGTGTGGGCAGCGTCCGGCATCCGGCATTCCCGCGGATCTCACACTGCTCCTTATCCGTGGGTACGCCTTGCCAGCCGTGGGGCGAATTTCACCAAACGGTAGATCTGCGGCGTTTCCACGCTCGCATCGAGCGTTGCGACGTGGATGAACGGCGAGACAGCTAGCCTGCCGATCGGCGATCGATCACAATGGTCGCCATGCACGAAACCTTTCAAATCAATCCGGATGCCTCCGAACAGGGACTTTGTGAACAAATCTCCGCCGCATGCGAGCGGATGGAAGAGATCTATGCCGACGGATTCTATTCCAAGTTGACGGTGTACCGGCACTGGTCCAAGCACAACCCGGAATTATCCGGCAAGATCGCTCGACCGAGAGCCTATCGATGGTACTTGCGACGCGAGCTCTTAAAACTGGCTCGGCGCGGGGCCGAAATCACGATCACGCGGTCACGCCCGCGGGTGGACCTGAGTTCTCCGCAACTGTTGGAGATGATCGACGAAACCGATTTCGATTTGACTCGCAAAAAAGTGTTCTTGTTCGGCCCCGAACGCAGTGAGCTTTCGATCAAGCGGCTGGAACACTACACGGGGACAAACGCCGAAGATTTTCAGCGTTACGTGCTGTTGACCAATTACAACATGCACATCGCGGCCTTCATCCGACAGTTTCCTGATGCCGAGCGATCCAACCGTGACGACGTTCAAATGCCGACGCTGCATCATCGCGAAGACGACAACCGAGGCATCAGTATCGTCAACATTGGCGTCGGACCGTCCAACGCCAAGAATCTGACCGATCACCTGGCCGTGCTCCGTCCCGACGCGATGATGATGGTGGGGCATTGTGCCGGTGTTCGAAACCACCAGGAGATCGGGGACTTTGTGTTGGCATCGGGGTACATGCGGGCCGACCACTTGCTGGACGAATCCTTGCCCCCGTCGGTCCCGATCACGCCAAGTTTTCTACTCAATCGCGCGCTGGCCAGCGCGCTCGACGCGGCCGAATTGCCATACCGGATCGGCGCGGTGTACACGACGGCCGATCGCAATTGGGAGCTTTCCTTGCGGACGGCGCTGGAACACTTGCGGGTCAGCCGCAGCATCGCCGTCGACATGGAATCGGCGACCGTTGCGGCAAACGGATTCCGCTATCGCATCCCCAACGCCACGTTGCTTTGCGTCAGCGACAAACCGCTGCACGGACAGCCGAAGCTGCCCGGAGCGGCCAAGACATTCTATGACGAAACCAAGAAACAGCACTTGTCCGTGGCGACCGCCGCCATCACCAAGATCAAGCAAGAGTACCCCGATGGGTTGCCCAACAGCGATATCCGCGCGCCCGATGAATCTCTGTTGGAAGGGGCCGATGGGAACGCCGGTGCGGGTTGGTGAGCTTGTCTACGATTGCGGGCCGACCGCTGGGGTTTCCGGCAACGCGTCGTGAATCGCTCGGATTCGTGTAAGATCCAATGACGCGCCCGATTCGGGGGACGGATTCTCGTGCAACGACCAGACCTCGGTGAACGATGCCGACTCGCCCGGCCGCAATGTTTCGGTCGGACCGATCGGTTCCAGTTCGACCGTGTGACCGGTGGCAGGGGTCCAGGTCGAAATTGTCAGTCCGGCCAGTTCACAGTAGTTTCGATCTGGGTAGGTCGGAAACTGTTTGATGAATAGCAATCCGGTTGGCTGCTGATGTGCCAGCCAACCGGCATAGCTGTCCATCCCCAGCTTCGGTGACGACGGTGGTCCGATGATCTCCAAAAAGCCGTCACGAATCCGGATGTTTTCGTCTTGGGGCGCCATGCGAAGCCCACCGCCGTCGTAACGGACGTATCGATTCGGAAAACGGGGAAACCCTTCCAGAGGGATCAACACGATGCCTGCTTGGTTTGCGAACGTGCGACTCCAGTGACAGTGCTGGACCGTTCGGTCGCAAACGTTGATGATTGTTTGAACGCAAACCAGACGCGAAGAATTTCGGTCAAGGGTGAATTCACGCTTCAACGTGACCCCCGTTTGCTTTCCCGGCTTGCTGACCATCACCAGCGACAACGGTCCCGTTCGTTCCGTCGTCCACTCGCCGAAAAATGACCCGGTCCGTTTCGCGGCAATCTTCTCTGGACCGATATCGAACCGGCCGGCCGAAGGAGCGGTGCCGCCGATTTCGGATTCCTCGCCGGTCAATTCATACCGAGAAACGAACAGTGCGTTTTGACCACGCAGCGCATACTCCAACACGCGACCTCCGACTTGAGGACAAAACACCACTCGCGTCGAATCATTCTCCAGCAGCGGGCAATCTTGATAGATTCCGAAGTCGACCGTCTGCGGCGTTGGGGGTTCCGCTTGGATCGGAGATACAATGGACAAAACGATCGGGATTAACCCGAACGAGCAGATCATTTTCTGACGCAAAGAGTGAATCATCGTCGGTGATGCAGGAAAAGGGTTGGGGCGGATAGAATGACAGGCTGGAAGCCTATCCCACGTCGGTGACAATGACAGGCTGGAAGCCTATCCCACGTTTTATGTTCTACCATCGTATTGTACGCCCGATGCTGTTTCGCATGGATCCGGAATGGGCACACGACCAGGCGATCGCTTGGGGAGACCACGCATCGCGTGTTCCCGGATTGATGCGTTTGTCATCAAGGTTGCATCGTGTGTCCGATCCCAGGCTGAACATCGAGGTGGCAGGCATCCGCTTCACCAATCCACTGGGATTGGCCGCGGGCTACGACAAGTCCGGACGCGCGATCCGAATGATGGCGTCGTTGGGTTTCTCTCACGTCGAAATCGGCTCGGTTTCCGCGTTGCCGTCGACCGGAAACCCGGCCCCACGGCTTTGGCGTCTGCCAGCGGACGAAGCGATCTGTGTGCACTACGGGTTGCCCAATGACGGTGCCACCGAGGTTGCGAATCACCTGGCGCGACAGCCGATCAAGGTGCCGCTGGGGATCAATCTGGTCAACACCAATCACGGCGTCGGTGCGCCTGCCGCCAGCGCCGACGAGATCCTGGAGGACTACGTGACTTCGGCGCGGACGCTGAAGGGTCACGCGTCGTACTTCATGTTGAACTTAAGTTGCCCGAACACACAGGATGGACGAGCGTTCTTTGACCAGCCGGGGCATCTGCGAGAGCTTCTGGACCGGTTGGCGTCGATTCCGATCGACGTGCCATGCTTCTTGAAATTATCGCCCGACTGGGACGACGCCGCGATCGATCGGATGTTGGAAACCGTTGATCCGTTCGAATCGGTGCGAGGGTTCATGTTCAACCTGTCACCGAGCCGCAGGACCGGGCTGTCGACACCGCGTGAAGTTTGGAAAGATTGGCCCGGCGCGATTTCGGGACCGCCGACGGTCGATTGGATGGACCTGAGGATCGCGAATCTGTACCGACGCATGGATCGACAACGCTATCAAATCATCGCGGCCGGTGGAGTCCGCAGTGCCGAGGACGCCTGCCGCAAACTGCGCTCAGGGGCGTCGCTGGTCCAATTGTTGACGGCCTTGATCTACCAAGGCCCCGGTGTCGTCCGGCGGATCAATCGCGGATTGTTGAAAATGTTGAAGCGGGATGGCATCTCGCATTTGCAGGACATCGTCGGTGTGGATGCCGTGTAGGGCATGCTGTGCATTCCATCCGTCACGCACCGCCTGAAGTTTATTGCCGACCAATCCCCTTGCGATCAACACAATGTTGGCAGACAAAGGTTGGTAGACTCATTTCGTTGCAAGACGATATTGATGATTCTCGCTCCCCTCTCCCCCGGAAAACCTGGCGAGCTTCAGCGAGTCAGGTTTTCCGGGGGAGAGGAGCCGGGGGTGGCCTGATGAAAATTGAGTGGCGTCTGATACTGGCGAACAGACAATGATTGCAAATTGCAAAATGAACACTGCAAAATGCAAAATGATTTGAGCGACGATTCCCGGCAAATTTCAAATTTGCAATGAACAATTTGCAATTTGCAATCGAGGGATCCAGCAGAATCGTTGAACGTCCCCGAACCTACCCAACCTTCCAAGTTCCGTTGATTTTCATCAGGCCAGGCCGGGGGTGAGGGGACGCATCGTCATGAATCAGCAATACATTTCACGGTTCCCTGGGAGGGATACTTTGAAAACTGCACGACCACGTTGCCGGGGAGTTCGCGATCGGTATCCGGTCACTTCAGTCGCAGCCACCGCAGCCCATTGAACATTTCGACGTGGTGCGGCTTGACCCGCAGCAACCAGCGTCCACTGCGGAAGACGACGGTCGAGCGGGTGCGGCTGACCGGTTCGTCAAACGTGTTCGTCCTGGTCGTCGTGTACGGGGTCCATTCGGCACGGTTGTTGGCCCTGCAAACTTCCACCTGAATTCCCTTGCCGACTCGAAACGACTGCATCGCGTTTTCCTCCCTGGTTGGATGATCCGTCGAGCATCCACCAAGTCTGCGACACGGTTGGTCAAACGCTATGATGTTCGGCAGGACATCGCTTCCGAATCGTCACCGCAGTCCTCGATACCGCTTTTGCTTGGGCTGTATGCGGTGTGCGACTGGAAGTGGCTTGCAAACCATCAATGATGAACGTTAACTCACCATGAACCACAACTCGACGACAACCGGTTTCCGTCTTTGGCTGCCGGTCCTTCTGACGCTTTTCTGTGTTGCACGTGCCGGGATCGCCCAGCAGTATCGGCCGCCTCGATGCGAGATCGTGCCGTTGGCCAACCATGAAGTGTCGTTGCGGATCGATGGCCAAGAGAAGTTGCGTTGGCATTACGGCGATCAGTACCCGCGTCCGTTTTTTTATCCCTTCAACGGACCGTCCGGCGAAACGTTGACGCGGATGGGGCACCCGGGCGCCCAGAACCATGACCATCACCGATCGGTGTGGTTTGCCCATCACAAAGTCGACGGCATCAATTTCTGGGGTGATGGGGCGGGAACGAAGATTCGACAGACCCATTGGTACCGCTATCGCGATGGCGATGAGGAAGCCGTCATGGCGACGCACTTGGTGTGGATCGACGGAGATGGCGCCGAGCGGATGCAGCAGGATGTCGTCGTCGCACTGATGCCGATCGACAATGACGCGAGTGCAGGAGAACACGCGGTCGAGTTTCAGTTGACGTTTCGCCCGGGTGAAGGCCGACAGAAAGTGACGCTGGAGCAAACGAATTTCGGCGTCTTGGCCGTCCGCGTTGCCGCCAGCCTTTCGGCCTACTTCGGCGGCGGACGATTGACCAACGATGCCGGCGTGCAAGGGGAACCGAAACTTCACGAACAACGGTCGCGATGGATGGACTATTCCGGGCCGATCGCCGTTGCCGGGCCGCAGGAACGAAGGGTTGTCGAAGAAGGGATTAGCTACTTCGACCACCCCGACAACCCTGGGTACCCGACCCACTGGCATGTGCGTCAGGACGGCTGGATGGGAGCAGCACCGGGAATGAAAACGGCGATCGAAGTCACGGACGACAGCCCTCTGGTTCTCCGCTACCTGCTGTACGCCCATGCGGGACCGGCCGACCTGAATCATGCCGAACAGGTGCAGGAAGCTTTCATGAAACGTCCGGGGTTTCGCATCCGAAAACCTGGCAACGACGAACCGCACCGGCAATATGAAGTGGAACGGGTGCGGGAGTGGTGAGGGGCAAAACGATGGGGGCAAAACAATGGGGCAGAATGATGAGATAGCGGAACCGCGATGCGGTGCAATCGAGTTCCGACGATTCATCTCCATCGTTTTGCCCCCATCGTTTTGCCCCCTCTCCGGCACACTATCATTCTGCCCCGTATCATTCTGCCCGCGTCATTCCCTCCTATCTTTTTGCCCCATCTCCGCCGCCTTCTCATTCTGCCGTCCTCTGCTGAAATCCAGGGCCGACATTCCAAACGAGGTTTGCGTAGACGATCGCCGGGCATTCGCACGTAAAGCCACGCATAACGGCCACTGGTTGGGGATCGCCGGCAAACGTGTTAAAAGAATAGCCGCTTGGATGAGTTGAGTTTTTTTCCCGAGAGCACTTCGATGCAGCAACGTAGACTTGGACGCAGTGGAATCGTCGTCAGCGACATTTGTATGGGCACGATGACATTTGGGCTTCAGTGCGACGAAGCGCTCAGTCATCGCATATGCGACACCGCCTTTGACGCCGGGATCGATTTTTTTGATGCCGCCGAAATTTATCCCGTTCCGCCCTCGGCCGAGCGTGTCGGGGTGACCGAACAAATCGTGGGCCGTTGGTTGAAGACAAAGCCGCGCGAATCGGTGATCGTCGCGACCAAAGTGACCGGCCCCGGTCACGGCTGGTTCAAGCCCCCGGTCCGCCACGGAAAGACCGCACTGGATCGCACTCAAATCGTCCAGGCCTGCGAAGATTCACTCCGTCGACTCGGCACGGACTACATCGATCTGTACCAGACCCACTGGCCCGACCACGGCATGCCGTACGAGGAGGTGTTGGGGGTGCTGACGGAACTGCGTGACGAGGGCAAGGTGCGTGCGATCGGTGCCAGCAACGAGACCTGCTGGGGCATGATGAAGGCGTGTTGGGCGGCGGACGTCTGTGACGTCGACCGCTACGAAACCGTGCAAAATAATTTCAGCCTGATCAATCGTCGCTGTGAGAGTGAACTGGCGCAGGTCTGTCGCCGCGAAGGCATTTCGCTGTTGCCCTATTCGCCGCTGGGCGGGGGCGTGCTGACGGGCAAGTACCAGGACGGTCCGCCACCGGGAGCTCGCTTTACCGACTACCTGACCGGCGACGGAGAACGTCAAAAGCGGATGGCAAAACGGTTCGTCAACGACCGCACGCTGGAAACCACCGATCGGTTGATGGAGATTGCCAAGAGCATCGGCGTCAGCGTCACCGCCTTGGCGGTCGCTTGGAGTCGTCAACACGATTTTGTCGCCTCGACCATCATCGGCGCCACCTCGGTCGAACAGCTCAACGAATCGCTCGAGGCCCGCGATTTAATCTTGACCGAAGAGACGCTGGGGCGGATCGATGAAGTCGATTTCGAAATCCCCAACCCGATGACCGAAGACGGGCTCCGTCGGCTGTAGCCGTGCCGTCTGCCCGCGGAGCGATTACGGCGTCTCCATCTCAAACGCGCCGTAGGACCAAGTCACCGTGGTCGGCGGATGCAACACGGTTTGGCCGATGCCTTGGTTGGCAAATTCTCCGTCGACCTTGAACGTCCAGCCCTGAGTGGCGTCGGTTTGCACGTCGCCGATCGAATCGACAAATGCGGTCGTTCCGCTACCCGAGACGCTGACTGGAACCTCTTCAACCATCCGCATCACCGATTCAAGCGTCGCCCCGTCGGCGACATCCGGGACTTGGATCGATCGCTTGTCCGTGTCACCGGACAGGATCTCAACGGTCACAACGCCGACGTTTGCGTCGGCCGCCGGCGGTGGCGGCGTACGACTGCAACCGACGGCGATCAATGTGATCAGGAGGCCGGTTGAAACGTTGAAAAGTGTGCGCACGAAACGAATCCACGTTTGGATGTGAGGAAGAATTGTGGCAGTTCATGCCAGCACGTTGCGTTAACGGCCTGTTGATTTAGTGAGCCGACGGCTCAGTTTGTGATCGAAAGGAGGTGACAGGCCGCTCGTTCACGCGTCCCGCTGGCAGTGCGTTCAATTGGTGTGGATGGAGCTGCCGTCGGAAAGCTTGCTCAGGAAATCCGGCAGGATGCCGACGTAGCAATTGCAGTGTTTGCAAACGCTGGCCGCCGCGCTGATCGCAACGCCGCAGCGTGAGCACGGCCGCAGCTTGGGTTCGCGTTTCGCCGGCGGCGTGGGGGTCGCCGGGCCATCGCCCAGGATCCGCACCACGGCCGTGTCGGTCACGTCTTTTCGTACTTGATATCCGAAGACGAATTTTTCGCTGCAGCGCGGGCAGCGGACCGTTTCGCCGATCAGGTTCGTCCCACCACGCAGCTTATGTCCACGCGGGCATCGGCACGTGATGCGTTCGTTTTCTTGTTTATCCACTTAATCGTTCCCCTCGTAATTGGTGCGAATCCCTTCACTCTCCTATCAACCCCGATCACCCGGGCAGGTTTCGATTGGATCCGGGGCGCGGGATCATTCGTCGCCGCGACTTTGGTCTTGGCGGATTCAACCAGACCAGCCTTCCTGCCCGCAAACCCCCGCTTGGGCCGTCACCTCTTCACCATCCTTTATCGGACACTCGGCACCGGTTTCTTTGCGGTGCTAGACTGAACTACACTGACGGAAACCATCCTGCCATTGCACCGGTCGAGCCCCGTGATGAAACCCCGAAATCGCACCTTTCGTGCCGCCCTTTTGCTGTCCGGATCGGTGTTTTTTTCCACCCACGCGTACCTCGCCTGGGGCGAAGAAAAACGTGCCCCGAAGCCAAAATTTTCTGCCGATGCCACCCAAGGCATTTTCTTTGACTCCGTCGGCGATGCGATCCGCGGCCAACGACCGACGCTGCAGGAGTTGAGAAAGCAAAACGCCCCGTCCACGTTGGCGGCAACCACCACCCCCGAGGACGGTGGCAAGGCCGATGCCGGGCGATGGGACAAGTTGATTTCCCCGACTTCGATCGAGGACGAGATCAAACGCGTGAAACTGCATTACGATTCCGTCGTCACCCAGCCCGGACCGTTTAAGAGCGGCGGCTATGAGGACGCGCGGTTGGATTTGATGGTGATGAGCAGCCTGTTTGCGATCATCACCGAGTACCAGGGCGACGTGCGGTGGAAAGATGACGCGGCCGTCGCTCGTGACCTGCTGGGGCGAACGGCGTTCAATTGCAACGCCGGCACCAACCAGGTGTTCAACGAGGCGCGGGCCCGTAAGGACGACTTGCAAGACTTGATGTCGGGCACCGGACTACGTGGGGGCAAAGCCGCCGAGAGCAACGATTGGGCGTCGATCGCCGACCGAGCGCCGTTGATGGAATACGCCGAAATATTGAAGGAACAACTGCGCACCGCCACCAACAGTGCCGACGACGTCAAAGCCGAACCGAGTGACGTCCGCCGCCCGGCCGAATTGCTGGCGATCATCGGCCGCATCCTGGTCGCCGAAGGCATGGACGACGCCGATGACGAAGACTATGCCGCACTCAGCGAAGCGATGACCAAAGCCGCCCGGGGCGTCACCCGTGGCTTGGAACTGGACGACTACAATGCGATCAGCCAAGCCGTCGGCGCGGTCACCCAGTCCTGCGACGACTGTCACGGCCAGTACCGCTGATCAGCCTTTCTTCTTCAGCGTCATCATGTATTCCACGATGTCGACCAACCCCTGTTGGCCGGTGATGTGATGCAGATTCTCCGGCATGATCGATTTGTCGCTCTTCTTGATCGTCACCACGTCCTCGCCGGGGATCGTTCGATCGATCGCATCGGCCGTTCGGATCACAACTTCGTTGTCGGTTTGTGAGATTTTCAGGCCCGTGATCACCTGACCTTCTTCGGTCAACACGCTGAAGTTTTCATAGTTGTGGCTGATGCCGGCACTGGGGGCCAAGACGGCCGTCAGCATCGCTTCACGCGAAAGTTTGGTTCCGATCTCGGACAGATTCGGCCCGACGTCTTTGCCGTAGTCATTGACGATGTGACAGTTGGCACAGGTCGCTTCGCCGCGGAACAATTTTAACCCGGCGGCGACATCACCGCGTTGCTTGGCCAATTCATCGATCGGCGGCAGCGGCTTGGCGTCCTTGGAGGCCGGTTGCGGAAGCACTTTGGCGGCGGCATCGCGGATGCCACTGTCCTTGCTGCGTGAGAGCAACGCACCGGCGATTAGAAACGTGTCGCCGACGAGTGTTTTTTCGGTTGCCAATTCGACCAGTCGTTTTTCACCGCCTTGGGATTTTGTTAATCCGGCGACGGCGGCACGGCGTTGGTCAAACGGACGCTCGGCGTCGCTGGCAACCTCGGCAAGGAAATGGATCGCGCGGCCGTTGCCCAGCAATCCGAGCGCTTCGATGACAGAAAGCGACTGGTCGGTTGAATTCAACAGTCGGCGAATCGCTTTCCGTCCGGCCTCCAGTTCCAACAACAGATCGGCCGACTGGACCGCCGACGATCGGTCCTGGCCGACCAACGTTTTGACCAACTGGGTTTCAATCCCATCGGGTTTGAATCGCTTGACCAATCGCATGAACTCCGGCGTCCCCTGGCTGCGCCGGATCTGACGCTTGACCGCCTGGGCGACCGCGGGATCGGACCGGTAGTCATAACCGCTGATCCGCTCGACCGCTCGCACGATGATGGCATCCTGGCGGGCCTGGGCTAGGTCGGCCCGTGAGTCGGTGTCAGCGGCCCGCGCCGGCGGCGAGACAAGAATCAGCAATGCAGCGGTCAGGGTCAACGAGTGAACTTTCATCGTCATCGGGGGAAGGTGGGGGGAGAGAAGTGTCGGACAGATCAACCAGGCCGGTGCGTTCAGGGGAGCAACCGCCGCAGCGCCGCACCGCGAACGTCTGAATCATGGAATTCAAGGCTGCGGAAGTAGCGATCGGTTTCTTGCAGCGGCCGGTCGGGATCGGCGATCAACGCGACCATCGCGTCGGCCGCCTTGGGGGCCCGCACGCGCCACACCAGGTCTCGGCCGGCGGGGGTGTCCCAGCGTCCGTTGACGGCGTCCAGGTAGGCGTCGAAACATTCGGCGGCGCGGACGTCGCTGCCGATCCCCAGTGCTTCCAGGTACCAACGGTCGTGGCCATCGTAGGCCGTCGCCAGTTTGGCCCAAAGCGATGGCATGGCATCGCCGGTGTCGTAACGAAGGGCGACGGCAAGTTCACGTCGGACGGCCGCGGACGGGTCATCGGCCGCATCGGCCAACCAACGCGAGGGCTTGTCGGTCAGTTGCTTGGCCAACCGGATCGCCGTGATGCGAAGATCGGGATTCGAATCGGCCAGCGCCTCGGCGACATAATGTTCGCCACGCCCCTCGATCTTGCCGAGCAACCACAGCGCGCGGGCACGCAGTCGTGGGTTCGCATCGGCATAAAGTTCCAAGAGCGCAGGTTCCGCCATTTGCCCCATCGCGTGCAGTGATCGCCAAGCCCGCGCCCGCACCGCCAGGTTGGGGTTTCGCAGCGCGTCGACGGCTCCGCGGGGCGTCGTGAAGTCGAACGTCGGGATTTTGTAATCGGTTCCCGGAGGTGCCAGCCGGAACAGCCGGCCGCGATCCGAGTCGCCTTGACGGTGCCCTCCCACGCCGGGATCGTACCAATCGGTCACGAATAGTGAACCGTCCGGCGCGGTGCAGACGTCGGCGGGGCGAAACCAACGATCGGCGGTGCCCGTCATCAGCGGTTCGATCGTCGCGCTGTAACCGGCGCCGTCGGGTTTGGACGGGTAGGCGCGAACCATGTTGGGGCCGGGGTCACAGTGAATGATCTGGTCCCAAAATCGTTTCGGCAGCAATCGGCCTTCGTAGAAACAGATTCCGCTGGGCGATCCGGCACCGGTTTGCAACATGTTGGGGACGACGCCGGGGTCGTTCAGGTGCCAGTGACGGTGCATGATTTCAGCTTCCTGGTTGATCCGCGGTTCGCGCCAGCCGCCACCGGTGATTTCGTCGCGATAGCCGTAATTGCCATGCTCCATGACGAAGTTGATGCGGGTTCCGCGGTTGCCGTCGTCGTCGTTGTCACTTTGCCAAAGCGTTCCGAACGAATCGACAGTCGTTTCCCAGTTGTTGCGAAAGTTGTGGGCCAGGACTTCGAAATTCGACCCGTCCAGATCGCAACGAAAGGGCATGCCGCCGAAAAGCGGTGCCCCGTTGTCGATCACCGCCCGGCCATGAATGTCGATGACTGTTTCACCGTCGGCGTCTTTGACCTGCTCGCCGGTGTTGCCGAAGTTCCAGTAGAGTTTTCCGTCGGGGCCGAACAAGAACGAGTGACCGGAGTGGTCGTGTTGTGGGTTGCCGACACCAGTGAACATCGCCGTCTTGCTGTCCGGCACGTCGTCTCCATCGGTATCAACGAAACGCCAGACGTTGGGCGATGCGGTCACGATGACATCCGCCCCGGTCGCATTTTCGAGCACGCAGATGCCCATCGCCGAATCGATGTCACGGCCCTGGTAAAAGGTCTTGGCGTCGTCCATGACCCCGTCGCCGTCGGTGTCCTCCAGGATCAAGATCCGATCGCCTTCGGGCCGTGATCCCTGGTTGCGTCGATAGTTCATCACGTCACAGACCCAGACGCGTCCGCGCGAATCGATGTCCAGATTGGTCAGGCTGCGGAGCAGCGGTTCGCTGGCCGCCAGGGTCGCTTCCAGGCCTTCGGCGATGGTGATGCCGGCGATCGCGTTGCCGGGGTCGCGTTGGTCGCCGTCGCTTGTATTGTCCGGGGCGCTGCCGAGGGTTGGGGGGACGGCGCCGGCGTAGACCGCCAAGCGAACGCTCGTGGTTGCCCCACCATTCTGGCTCGTGCCGCCGGTGTCCAACGCGCCGGTCACCGTCAACCGATTGAAACCGGAGGGGAGTTTGAAATGGATCACGCTATCGGCGTGCGTTCCGATGGCATCCTTTCCGATCACCTGGCCGTCGACCGACCAGGGTTTTCCGCTGCAATTGGCGTTCTTTTTGACACTGCCCCAACCGCTGGTCGCCGATTGCCAGCCCAATTCGACCAGCGACTTCGATCCGTCCGGACCGTGAATGGTCGGATCAACCCAGTCCACCCAATCGCATGCGAAGCCGTCACCGCCGTCGTCGACGATCAAATACAAATCCGACACGCCCTCGATCGACGCATCGATCTCGACGCGGTGCCGCTTGGTTTCGCTGGTCAACCTTCCGGAGAGATAGATCGGCTTGGCAGATTCACCTTGAATTGTCTTTTTTTTTTCGGCCGTCAGCTGAAACCGCTCTGCCGTGGCTTTTTCGTCAAAATCCTTGGGACGGTCGTAGTCTTGGTCTTCCAGCAACCGTTTGATTCCGACCGATTCTTCTCCCAACGACGATCCGTCCGGCCCGATCGTTTCTCCGGCGGTCCACAGGATGGCGTTGGTCACCAAGCGTCGCACGTCGTCGTTGCCCCAGTTCCAATGCCAGTGACCGCCGGTGAATCCGAAGGATCGACCACCATCGACGCGATCGTAAGCCCAGGCGACCGTTTGGGGCTCGCCGGCGGCAACACTCTTGCGGACATGCGGGTTGCCGCTGTGATGGCCGTCGGGACGTTTCATCGTGTGATCCGGGGCGACCGCGGACAAGATCGGCGTCACCTTGCCCAGCTCCGTGAAACGCAGGTGAAAATACCACTCGTCGTCAGTGGCAAACGGCCGCACGCCACGTGTGATCGGGTGGTCGGGAAGCGATTTGAACTCCGCCACCCAGTGCGGGTTGACGCTGTAATCGACTTCAAAGTGCCCGCCCAACAGTTCCTCCCAGTCTTTGCCCGACTCGCCCGGAAGCATTTCCACCGCATAATGCAAACACACCAGTCCGACGCCTTCGGAGAGACGTTTGCGGAGTTGGTCGCGGTGGTCCATGGCAACATGTCGGCGACCGCCGTCGCTGTAGATCACGATCGTGTCCGCCGCGGCGACCAGTTCGTCCGACGGCCAACCGCGGACAAGGGTGACCTGGACGTTGTCACTGCTTTGTTCGATCGCGTCTTGCAGGATGCGAAGTCCCGCAAAGTGTTCGTGCGCGCCGTAGCGGTGCGAGGGTGCCCCGGCGACCATCAAGATCTGTTTCTGCTCCGCTTCGGCTGCGACCGCCGCTGCCATCCATCGGCCAGCACACACGCAGAACATCAGTGGGGCGAGAACAAGAACCAGCCGAATTCGATGTCGACACATCATTTTGGAAAAGCCTCACAAGGTGGGGGCGGGGCGGGGGCGGAAATCGCACCAAGACGCGGGAGATCGATCAGTTTAGCAACAACCGGAACAGGGGTGGGGGCACTGGTATCAGGTTTCAGGTTTCAGGTTTTTCCCGATCTTTACGTGTCACCCAATTTCGTGTCCGCCCCCCTTGCTTCCGTCCCGACCTAGCCCCCCCATCACTCCCAACTCCCAACTCCCAACTCCCAACTCCCAACTCCCAACTCCCAACTCCCAACTTGAAACTAAACCATCTGGTTGACTTGGGACGCTCGATGGGGTCGAACTAATGCATGGAAATCGACCGACAACGCATTCAAGACGACTTGCGGGGGATCGTTCGTGGCGACGTGATGTGCGATTCCGTATCGACGACGTTGTACGCGACCGACGCAAGCATTTATGAGATCCAGCCGATCGGCGTGGTGCGACCGCGTTCGGCGGCCGACGTGGTCGCGTTGGTCCAGTATGCCGGCGAACAGGATCTGCCGATTCACCCCCGAGGCAGCGGCAGTGGGGTGTCGGGGGAATCGGTCGGCCCCGGACTGGTGGTCGATTTTTCACGTTACATGCGGCGGATGCAATTCGATCCGTTGAAAACGGTGGCCATGGTGCAGGCCGGTCTGACGATCGCCGAACTCAATCGCAACCTTAAACCGATGGGTCGCTGGTACGGCCCCGACCCGGCGACCCGCAGCATCACGACGATGGGCAGTGTGTTGGCGACCAACGCCTCGGGCAGCCACTATCTGCGCAGCGGCTCGGCCCGCGACAACATCCAGTCGCTGCGTTTTGTGACCGTCGACGGCGAGTTGCTGGATGTGTCGAAACATCACCCCGACGATCCGGGAACGCTCGGGCGGCTGGCGCGTGGACTGATGGAAATCCAGACGCAATATCAAAGCTGCCTGGAACAATTCAAGGACGCCCCGCCGGCGCGGGGGGGCTATCGATTCGATTCGCTGGTCGACGATCTGGGACGCGTCGATTTGGCCAAGTTCTTGGTGGGCACCCAGGGAACGCTGGGGCTGATCGTCGACGCGACGGTGAAAACCGAACCGATCCCCAAGCACCGCGGCGTGGTGATGCTGTTCTTTCACCGCTTGGAATCGGCCGCCCGCTGTGCCGTGCGGTCGTTGGGTCACGGGCCGGTGGCGTGTGACTTGATGGGGCGCCGATTGTTGGGGATCGCACGGGAAACCGAGCGGCAATTTGAAAGTGTGTTGCCGCAAGAAGCCGAAGCGATGTTGTTGCTTGAGCTGCAAGGCGACTCGCTGGCGGAGTTGACCGACCGCATCGAAATCCTCCGCGAAGAGCTCTCCCGCGGCCCCGATTCGGCCTTCGTCGCCCATGCGGCGACCGACCAAGCGACCCGGGACCGCTACTGGGCGTTGTGCCGACGGGTCACGCCGCGGCTGAGTCGATTGAAGGGTCCGGGGATGCCGATTCCGTTCACCGAGGACATCGCGGTACCGGCCGAGAAGTTGCCCGAGGCGTTGGCGGCGATTCAAAAAACCTTGCGTGACAACGAGTGCACGGCGACAGTGTTCGCCCACGCCGGCCACGGTCATTTGCATGTCCGACCGTTTATCGATTTGTCGTCCGCCGATGAACGCAAAAAGATCCGACGCGTCGCCGAGCAAGTGGCCGAAGTGGTCTGGAAATTCAAAGGGCAGGTCAGCGTCGAACACGCCGCCGGGTTGAGCCGCAGCGCGCTGTTGCCGAAACAGTTCGGTGAGTTTTGGCCGGCGATGGGCCAGATCAAACGGCTGTTCGATCCGCATCACCGGCTGAACCCCGGCAAGCTGTTCGGCGCCGTGCTTCAGCAGCCCAACGAAAACATCCGCCCGATCGGCGAGTCGATCGAGGTGTCCACCGAAACGCGAACGTTGATCAAAGCCACCGACCGAATCGTCCAGGTCGCGCGGTTGCAGAACGCCGCCGTTCCCGAGTTGCCGGTGCTGCAGCAGTGGTCACCGAACGAGATGATCGACGTTGTCGCACAGTCGTGTAACGGATGCGCGCGATGCAGAACGACGGCGCGGTCGGAGCGTCAGTGTCCGGTGTTTCGCGCGACGCGCAGCGAAGAGGCGTCTCCGCGGGCCAAAGCGAACTTGTTGCGCGGTGTGTTGAGCGGCAAGATCGACGTCGAAGCGCTGACCGGTGATCGCGCCAAAGCGGTCGCGGACCTTTGTTTCAATTGCCATCAGTGTCGTGTCGAGTGCCCGGCGACGGTCGACATTCCCAAGATCGTCGGCGAATTGAAGGCCCAGTATGTGGCCACCAACGGGCAACCGCTGTCGGACCGATTGCTCTGTCGGCTGGACACGGTCGCCGCGGTCGGGTCGCGGTTTCCCTGGATCGCCAACCTGTTGATCCGCAACGGGTTCTCACGCTGGTTGGCAGAAAAGTTGTTCGGGTTGTCGGCCGCGCGAGAATTGCCGTCGATCGCATCGGGCAGTTTCATGCGTTATTCCTCGCGCCGACGCTGGACGAAACCGCCGGCCGGCGATGGCGTCAAAGTGCTGTACTTTGTGGACCACTATGCCAACTACCACGACCCCGACATCGGCCGCGCGCTGGCGGAGATCCTGCAACAAAATGGCATTGCGATCTATGTGCCCACGTCCCAGACCGGTAGCGGCATGGCGCGGATCACCGCCGGCGACTTGAAGGGCGCCCGACGGATCGCCCGCAAGAATGTGCGGATGTTGTCCGAAGCGGTCCGATCGGGATACAAAATCGTCGCGACCGAACCCGCCGCGGTGCTGTGCCTGAAACACGAATACCCCAACTTGCTGGACGACGAAGACGCTCACCTGGTAGCCCGCAACGCGTATGAAGGGTGCGAGTTTCTGCGCGAGCTGCACGCCGACGGGAAACTCGATCGCCAGTTCCAAGCGGTCGACCTGGAATTCGCCTATCACCGCCCCTGCCATTTGCGGGTGTTGGATCCGGACATCGCGTCGATCGAGTTGTTGAACCTGATCCCGGGCGTGCGCGTCGATCATGTCGAAGGCGGCTGCAGCGGGATGGCGGGCACCTGGGGATTGCAACGCAAGAATTATCGCAATAGCCTGCGCGTCGGTTGGCCGATGATTTCGGCGATGCGCGGCAGCGGACGGCGACTCGCTTGTACCGAATGCAGCGCCTGTAAAATGCAGATCGAACATGGGACCCAGCTGCACACCATTCACCCCCTGAAACTGCTCGCGTATGCCTACGGCCGACTGCCGAAGGTCGGCGAGGAACTCGGATTGCCGCCCGGATGAGGCCCCCAGTGTCGATGCAGATTCTGCTGTTTGCCGGTGTCCGTGACGCCGCCGGCTGCGACGTCATCGAAGTCACCGTCGATCCACCGGCGACCGCGGCGATGTTGATCGATGCCGTCGCGGCACAGGTCCCCGCGGCGGCCCAGCTGATCGGCGTCAGCCGGCTGGCCGTCGATGGCCAATACGTCGCCGGTGATCACGTCGTCGAGCGTGGCGACGCCGAACTCGCGTTGATCCCGCCGGTCAGTGGCGGTTAGCGCTCTGGCAACCATTGACTTTCAAACGACCGATTCATGATTTTGATTCGCCTGGTTCAGTCACCGATCGAGCTCTCGGATTGGTCGTCCACGATCGACGACCCGGACACGGGCGCGCACGCCTGGTTCGCCGGTGTGACGCGGCGGAAAACGACCACCGAGGGAGGACGCGTCCGGATCACCAAAACGCTCCACTACCAGGCGCATGAATCCATGGCCCTCGGACAATTGCAACAACTGGCCGAACAAGCCATGCGGACTTATTCTCTGGCCGCCGTTGTGATCGTGCACCGCTTGGGCGAAGTCCCCCTGGGGCAAGCGAGTGTGCTGGTCGGATGCAGCAGCGCCCACCGCCGTGACGCCTTTTCGGCACTGCCCTGGATCATGGACCGGCTGAAAGCGGACGTGCCGATCTGGAAACGGGAAACGTTTGCCGACGATTCGACCGAGTGGATTCATCCATGACCCGACGCATCTACTTGGACCATGCCGCGACGTGCTATCCGAAATCGCCGGTCATCCTGGACGCGATGCACGACTTTTCGATGCATCACGAGGCGGCGGTCGGACGAGGCGCCTACCGGGCGTCGCAACACGCCGGCCAGATCATCGCGCGGTTGCGGCGCGAACTCGCTGCTTGGATCGGTGCCGCCGGCGACCAAGAAATCTCATTGCATCCCGGCGGCACGGCTGCCTTGAACGCGGGCCTGTTGGGGATCTTGAAAAGCGGAGATCACGTCGTCACGACGGCGGCCGAGCACAACAGCGTGCTCCGGCCACTGCAACACCTGGTCGCAAATAACGTGATCACTTGGACCGTGGTGCCGGTCGATGCACAGGGGCAAGTCAGTGCCGACGCCGTGCTTGCGGCGGTCACTCCCCAGACACGCATGGTCGCGGTCGTCCATGCCGCCAACGTCAATGGTGCCGTCCAGCCGGTCGATGCGATCGGTCGGCGGCTGGTCGATCGCTTCGATCCAGCGTCCAAGCCGCTGTTGTTCTGCGACGCCGCCCAAACGTTCGGGCACCTGCCGCTTTCGGTCACCCAAGCCCACATCGACGTGCTGGCCGCGCCGGGGCACAAGGGCGGCTCTGGACCACTGGGAACCGGGTTCTTGTATGTCCGCCGCGAAGCTCAAGATCGAATCCGTCCCACGGTGTTCGGTGGGACCGGCACACGTTCGGAATCGCTGGAGATGCCGCACGATTACCCGGCAAGTTTTGAAGCCGGCAATCTGAACGTCCCCGCCTACGCCGGATGGCTGGCCGGGCTCCGCAGCCGACGCGATCACGCCTCGCCACAGGAGACGCTCGCGACTTCACAGGGCAGGTTGGCCGAACTGGCGAGCGAACTTTACAGCGGGTTGGATCAGGTTCCAGGCGTCCGTGTGATCGGACGCCCCCACGTTCCCGTCCTGCCGGTGGCCAGCCTCGCGATCGACGGGCTTGCGGCCGGCGATGCGGCCATGATCCTGGACAGCGAATTCGGGATCGAAGTCCGCTCGGGGTTGCACTGCGCGGCGTTGATCCACGCGGCAATCGATTCGCCCGCCGATGGAACCGTGCGAATCAGCTGCGGCGAAACGACGATGCGAGAGGAGTTGGAGAGTTTGTTCGCGGCATTGGCGGAGCTGAGTCGGTGAATTGAGTGGGATAGGCTTCTAGCCTGTCATCCAGCTTTTGCCGGCTGCGAGACGCGTTCCAAGGCTCCGCCTTGGAACGCAATCTTCATGCCTCTCTCACTTGCGTTCTGCCCGCCGGGTCACTCGCCGAACACGACGGCCTGGTACAGGTGGAACGTGCCTTCGCCGTCCAACCCGATCCGCAGGTATTGCGCCTGGGTGCCGTCGGGGAAGTCGATCATCCAGTCGCCCTTCAGCTTGTCGGCTTTCCAGACCTGTCGGTAATCCTCACCATCGGGACTGACCCAAACGGTCAGCCCTTTGGCGCGGGAATGGAATTGGCTGGACAATCGATTCCGCAGCATCAAGTGCTTCAGCGTCGCGGGTTCTTGCAAACGGATCGTGACGTAAGGCGACTCGGCATCATGGTCGCTGTGAAAGGCGAAGTCGAAATCCTCTCGCCCGACGGGGGTCAGCAACAAGTGCGGGTCCGAGTTCCACGTGCCGTTGCCGAAGTGCGGGCCGAGTTTGATCGCGGCGTCGTGGGAGATTTCGACCGCCCCGTTGTGCGTCCGCAGCTTCGGTTGGTTGCGATACTTGGCGCTGGTCCACCCCCGGCGTGAAACCTTGGTGACGTCTCGCTGGGCGGACAGGTAGGCGATCAAGTCGAGTGCCTGGATCGGCGCGATTTGTTTTAGCAATCCTTCCGGCATCGAACTGGCTTTCATCGGTTTTTCGATCTCGATGTCATCGATCGGGATGTCGACTTGCTTTCCGTTGGCGATGCCCAGGGAAAGCGTGTCATCAGTCTTTGCGATCACAAAACCGTTGAACGTATCGCCGTCAACGGTCAGGATGTTGACCGTCTCGTAGCCTTTGCTGATCTCGTCGTTGGGCATCACGATCGATCGAATGATCTTTTCTTTGTCGAACCGTGAACCGACGTCGGACAGATCGGGGCCGAACTTTTTGCCCAGGTCACCGATTTGGTGGCAGGCCGAGCAGACTTGTTTGAACACGTCTTCGCCTAGGCCGGCGCTGCCGCCACGGAGCCCGGCCAGGGTTTTGATGGCGGCGTTGCGGTCTTGCGGGGACGCATCGACATCGTCGGCGATTTCCAGGGGAACGACGGCCGCGCCGCCGGGGCCGGACATGCGTTGATACCGCAAAAAGTACGCCTTGGCTTGCTCGCTGCTGTTGGCCAAAAAGTCGTCGGACTTCTGAGCTTTCGACCAAGCGGGCTCGAGGGCGTTCAGGGTGTGTTCAAGGGTGTAATCGATCCAATAATCCATCGGGTGATTCGTCACCGACAAGGCCAGCTCGGTCGCATCGGGGGTTTCCAGAAAGCTGATCCCGCGGACGGCTTCCAGACGAACCCGCGGATGCGGATCCGAGGTCGCGGCGGCCAAGTAATCGTGTGCGGCGTCGATCCGCAACATCTCGTTGGTCACGGTATGGATCGCCGCAGCCCGGGCGCGATAGTCATCCGACGCCAGGATCCGATCGATCAAGTCCGCGTCGACGGCTCGGAAACTCTCCTGGATCCACATCGCCTCGCACAACCGTTGCGGGTCATCCGTGTCGGCAATCCAGTCGGCGATCGCCGCAAACACCTGTGGCTGGGGCCGATCGCGCAACACGCGTCGCACGCGATAGCGGGTGCGTAACTCGGGGACCAACAATTGGTCCAGCAGTTCGGATTCGCTCAGCTTGGTCAGATCGACGATGTCCAACAGCGGCTTGTTCTTGTTGACCAGACGATAAACGCGGCCGTGTGTGTGATCACGGTTCGGGTCACGTTGCGAATACTGCATGTGTCCGATCAAGGCGTTGCACCAATCGCCGAACCAAACCGCTCCATCGGGACCGATTTTCGGATCGACCGGGCGGAAGATCATGTCGGACGATGACAGCAGGTCTTCGACGCGTTCGCCTTCGTATCCGGCGCCGTCGGACTCGAATCGCAGATTGAATCGCGGCATTCCGTGCATGTTGATCACACAGGCATAGATGAATTGTCCTTGCATGTCGTCGGGCAGATGTCGCGACAACAGAAACTCGTTTCCGACCGCCGGGCGCATGCCATGGTTATCGAACACCGGCCGCAGCGTCTTGCGTGAATCAACTTCTTTGCCGGCCAGCGGTGCGATCCAGTGTTGCTTGGCGTTGGTGCCGTCACCGACGATCCCGTTGCCCCACTGGTCAAACACCAGACACCAGGGGTTGCCGTAACCCGGGGTGCGGTAGTGGCTGACCCGTTGGGAGATCGGATCGTAGACGTAGGCACCACCGGTGTTCTTGTTGCGGAACGGCCCCCAGGGTGTTTCCAGGGTGGTCGAAAGCGAGATGCCTTCGAGCATGTGCAGGTTGCCGCCGTGAGAAAACTCCCACGCGCCCATCGTGTGGTGGGTGTCATCGGTGGCGATGCCGTCGATCAATTGAATGACTTCATCGGCCTTGTCATCACCGTCGGTGTCTTTGAGGAACAGGATGCGTGGTTCGTCGACGACCAGCACGCCGCCGTCGTAGAATTCGAACCCGGTCGGACAGATCAGTTTGTCATAAAACGTTTTGCAGACATCGGCTTTGCCGTCCCCGTCGGTGTCTTCGAAAATCAGCAGCCGGTCGTCCGGCGGTGCGGCACCGGGTTGCCACTGCGGGTAGTTGGCCATGCACGAAACCCACAAGCGGCCTTGGGCGTCAAAGGCGATCTGATTGGGGTTGGCCAATTCGGGGAACTCGCGCTCGGAGGCAAACAACTGGACTTCCATGCCCTCGGGAACCGTCATCATCTCGATCGACTCTTCCGGCGTCGGATAAACGAGTTCCTTGGGTTCGCGCATCTCGCGAAAGCTGTCGCTGCGGGTGCCGAACATGGTTTCCGGGACGACGACTTGGCCGGTACCGGAATCGTCGGGTCGATCGGCGACGGGTTTGCCCTGGGCCAGATCCCAGATGTATTGATCACGCACGGCGACCATTTCTCGGATCTTGCGGTATTCACTGGGGAAGGTTTCCGTGTCCCAGGTCCGTCGTCCGCCATAGACATACCAACCGTTGAGCATTCGATAGTCTTGCAGGTGCAACCAGGATTTGTCGTTGACCCACTTGCGGACCGATTCGAACCGCGCGGCGTCCAACGTCAGCGAATCGCTGAACAGCGACCGGTCGAGCAATTCGGCGACCCAGCGGTCACCGGCTTCGTTCAGGTGCAGCCCGTTGATCGTGTATTGGTTGCCCGGCTGGGCATCGAAAGCCGCCAGGGATTCGGTGAACAGGTCGACGAAAGGCAACTTCTGTTCCGATGCCAGTTTCTCGATCGCGTCGCGGTATACCTTCAACGCCTTGTTCCGCGCGGCCGCGTCGGGATGCAGTCGATGGCCGGTGGACTCGAACGCGATCGGGCTGACGAGGACGAATTGAGCGTTGCCGCCGGAATAATTCGAGTTCAACAGCGCCAGATAATCGCGATAGGAAGCAATGAACGCCTCGACCGTGGCGTCATCGGTGCCCGCATAAGACTCGTTGGCACCGAAGAAACACAGGTAGGCCTGGGGAGCGAAGACGGCCAGCGGATCGTCGATCGTGGTGTAGCTGCCGGGCCGTTGACGGTTGCCGACCTCGTCGGCCGGCCAACAAAAATTGCGAAACCGAACGTCGGCTCCCGCGTGACGCAACTGGAACCGAGTCTCGAAGTTGCCGTACAAGTTCATCCGCTCACCGAGCGAATTGCCGACCGCCGCCAGCTTCAATCCCTTACGAATCTGAAGACGGGGTGATTGGGCGACGGCCCCAGGTGTGGTCGCTAAAAACTGACAGGCTGCCAAAACCAAAAACAGCGATACCGAACGATAGCCGAGACGTTTCATGGGGTCCCTGAAAATAGGAATGTCTTGGACGAAACACAGGTGGGATCAAGCAACATAAACACGGAGACGAGGTTCCGCTTCCCCCCAATATAACCGCCGGCTTCCGATTGCTTCTTTTTTTCTCCTCGTCCGCTTTAGGAAGCAGCTATGCTTTCGGCGACCACCGATCACACCACGCGCCCCCTCGCGACGCAGCCGACTCCCATCAAGAACAACGCCAAGGAAAGTCAATCATTCATGGGCTCTCACGAGGACGCAGCCACCGCACCGAACTCGCAAGAGGCATTCGCGCGACCGATCGGCTGGTTCCGGGCAAGTCTGATCGGCGTCGTCGCCGCCGGTGTGCTGGCCGTCGCTCTGGTCACTTGGGCGGGGATTCAAGGCGGGCGGTCGCCGGCCGAGCGTACCGCGACCAGTTTGGTCATGCCCGTCGCGGTGATCTGGTTGTCCCTGTTGGCCGCAACCATTGCCAGCGCTGTCAGGAAGTGCACGCCGCTGGCCGTCACCTTCGCGGTCGCATGGCTGGCCTTCTCAATCGTCTTCAACGGCTGGGTCGCCGGTCATTTCCTGCGATCGCTCGAATACCCCGCGACGGCAGATCCGGCAGGCCAGCTGACACAGCCGCTTGACGCGGTGGTCTTGCTCGGCGGATACGCCCACGACAATCGGTTCGACGTTCCGCAACTCGGCCACGACGGCCAACGTCTGTTGTTGGCCGCTCAGCTCTGGCACGCCGGAAAAACCAAAACGCTGATCTGCACCGGAACGGGGACCGATGACTACCGCGATCCGTCGCGGATCGGTCGCCAGATGTTGACCTCGGTCGGCGTCCCCGATCATGTCATTTTTGAAGTGCCAGGTGTCAACACCGATGCGGAGATGATTCATTTGAAATCCTTTTTCGAGGCCCCCCCGGACGCCTGGCTGCAGCTCGTCGGGCCCCGTCGCGGGAGCCCTGCCGAAGCCTCCCGCCGAGGGGATTCGATCGGGTTGGTCACGTCGGCGGTCCACCTGTCCAGGGCGATGCGGCTGGCGGAAAAACGAGGGCTGGAGTTCACGCCTTTGGGATGCAATTTTAACGGACGGCCGATCGCCACACTCTCACCCCGCGACATGATTCCTTCGGCCGGGGCGGGACGGTCGTTTGCAATCGCGCTCAAGGAGCAACTCGCATGGGTTGTGGGACGGTAACAGGTTGTGGGAAGGTGCCAGGGGGGGAGTAATACCCGCAAAAGACGCGTTCGGCGACGATTTCAATTGGGAATTCGCACATGCCACCCGTAGAATAGAGTGTCCGACCAACGGCGGGGCCACTCGAGAGGTGTCTCAGTGCCCGCCACACCCTCGTTAATGGGCTGTAAGGCGGGCGCAGTTCACCAAAAGCATTCCTTTCATCAATAAGATTTCGAGAAAAAAGCGGAAAGACAGTGATTTCTGGGTACCTGGGTGACAAAGGGAGATCAATATCTCCCTCGTTGGGTGTGACAGTGCCGTCCAAACGTAGTGAGCGTACCTGTCTCGCGCCAGAGATTTCCGTCATACTCTGCAGTACCCGGTTTTTCATAGCAAAGCACTCCCCTAAGCGGATTGATATCCAGTCAGGAGGCGTGGGGCGGAGAATGGCTTCACGCCGACATTGTAGTTCTGACGATGAGCTCCTTTCGAGGAACAGAGGAAGGCGAACGGTGTGGCAGGATGCCAAGTGGTCTGCACGTTGTTCGAATCACCGCGTGACGGTGTTGCCGGGCAGCAAGACGTAGAGAGTGGTGTGGTTGGACGACAACCTGAGCACCGAAGAGTTTTATTTTCACATTTCTTACCCCGCCAACTGTAAGCCCCCAATTTGAGGTGGGTAGTGTTAGCAGGGCACAGAAAATCCAACCCCTTGAATCGAGAAAGGAGATTCTATGAGTAAGAATCTATTAGTGGTCGACGATCATTTGGTCATCCGGATGGGCCTGAAGGCGATGCTGGAAGGAACCGATCTGGTTGTCGCCGAAGAGGCCTGCAACGCAGCAGAAGCCCTGGCAGCAGTCGAACGCTCGGTGCCCGATTGTGTTTTGATGGACATCCGCATGGACGGCGGCGACGGACTGAACACGCTGGGACGGTTGAAACTGGATCACCCCGATCTGCCGATCGTGCTTTACTCGGCCTACGACAACCCGACCTACATCGCCCGCGCGGTCGCTCTGGGAGCAGCCGGCTATGTCCTCAAATCTGCTCCGCGTGAGCGATTGATCGACGCCCTGAACACGGCGGCAAGCGGCGAATCGGCTTGGACCCGCGAAGAATTGCGTCGCGTCACCGGTGCGTTGGCAACGCCACGACTGAGCCAAGAATTGGACGTTCCGTTGACCCATCGTGAAAGCGAAGTGTTGCGTCAAATGGCCCAAGGCCTGACCAACAAAGAAATCGCCAAGATGCTGGGCATCAGCTACGAAACGGTCAAGGAACACGTTCAGCACATCTTGCGAAAGATCGGCGTGACCGACCGCACGCAAGCGGCTGTTTGGGCCGTGCGAAAGAACCTGGTCTGACCGAAACGTCAAATCATTGAACCCAAACGGCCGTCTTTGCCTGCGGAAAGACGGCCGTTTTTTTATGGCCGCATCATTGGCGATGCCGCCAACGATGACTGGCCGCCCGATACACCGTCTTGCCGCCCAGCTTTTGCGAAAGCTGATCGACGACCTGATCGACCTTGCGCTCGGCTTGCTGTTGCTGCGGATCATCGAACAACGACAACTGCACCGGTCGGTCCGAACCGACCAGGGTTCCCAGCGAGACGCCCAGCAATCGCACCGCACGCGGTTCGTTGCGTCGCATTTCCTCCAACAGCTCCACCGCGACCCGGATGATCCTTCCGGTCTGGTCGGTCGGTGCCTGCAAGGTCCGCGATTTGTTGAACGTCTTGAAGTCCTCGCGTCGATACTTCAACGTGATCGTGGACGTCATTCTGCCGCTGCGACGCAACCGCATCGCCGTCTGTTCACAGAGGAAACAAACGACGCCGTGCAACAGTTCGGCATCGCTTTGGTCGTCGGCAAAGGTGCGTTCATGACTGATTTGCTTGGCGCTTCGGTCCGGGACCACGCCTCGCGAATCGATCCCGTTGGCCAGTTTCCAAAGGTGGTGCCCCCAATCGCCCAGCTTGGATACCAACAACTCGTGATCGTAGAGTCGGACGTCGCGAATCGATTTCAGCCCCAGACGATGCAGGCGAGCCTGTGCGACCGAGCCGACGCCCCAAAGTTTTTCGACCCCTAGCGGATCCAGAAACGACGTCAGATCCGATTCCTTGACCACGACGAAGCCGTTGGGTTTGTCCAAGTCGCTGGCAATTTTTGCCACGAACTTCCGGGGAGCGATGCCGACACTGGCGGTCAGTTGCAGTTCGTTTTCGATCGCGTCCTTGATGCTTCGTCCGATCGTTTCGGCATCGCCGTGCAAACGCTCCATTCCGGCGACATCCAAGAACGCTTCGTCCAGCGACAAGGGTTGGATGATCGGTGTGAACCGGCCAAAAATCTCACGCACCTGTCGCCCCACGTCGGCGTAATGAGACAGACGCCCGCGAACGAACACGGCGTGCGGGCAAAGCTCGGCGGCCCGGCGGCCCGGCATCGCACTGTGAATCCCATATTGACGGGCTTCATAGCTGGCCGCCGCCACGACGCCACGCCCGGTCTTGCTGCCCCCGACGACCACCGGTCGGCCTATTAATTCCGGATGATCACGCTGTTCAATCGACGCATAAAACGCGTCCATGTCGATGTGCAAAATCATGATCTGGCCGATGGAACAAGTTGCGGACGATGGTTCATTGCACGACGTCCTATGCCGAACAAAACCGAACCCGCCCGCCCAAAATCGTCGTTTCGATCCAACGATCATCCCAAGCGAACATCAACGCCGCCAGCGGCTGGCGTGAATCCAACCACGCAATATCCGGCCGAATGACCAACAGATCGGCACGGCGGCCCACGGCGATGCGGCCCACGTCGTCCCACCCAAGTGCATCGGCATTTCCGGCGGTGATTTGGTGCCATGCTTCGGCGGCCGACGGGATGCGGGTTCGATCATCAACTCCGTGACCGGCGTCGATCGAAATTCGCATCGCCGCTTCGATCATCGCCCGACCGACGCGAACCATGCTGCGTTCAAATCCCGCCCCGATGTCACTGCCGAGTGTCACGGGGATTCCGTGTGACCGGTGTGAGTGACGGTTCATCGTCCCGCTGCCGAGAAAGGAGTTCGCCGTCGGGCAATGAGCGATGAGGCTGCCACGGCGTGCCAGTCGGTCTTGGGACGGCGAATCCAAATGGATGCCGTGCCCGAGGATGCTGCGCGGCGTCAACAGCCCCGCACCGTCATAAACATCCACGTAGTCTCGGCCGCCGAAGCCTTTGCCGACCGCGTCGCATTCGGCCACCGTTTCGGCCAGATGGGTCTGGATGATCGCGTCATGGGATGCGGCCAACCGCCCTGCATCCTCCAGCAACGCCTCGCTGCAGGAAAGTGCGAATCGAGGCGTCACCGCGGCGGCCATGGGGCCGTCGGGCGGAAACCGATCCAGTGTCCGCGCCACTTGGTCGACCAACTGTTCACTCGGACGCAGCAATGGCGGCGGCGCGTCCCGGTCCATCATCACCTGCCCGATCACACCGCGAAATCCGATCTCGCCAAACGCTGTCAACGCCGCGATGGTGGCATCATGATCGACGGTGGCGTAGGCGCAAATGCCCGTCGTGCCCACCCCGAGGCACTGCCCCGTGACGCGATCGATCATCGATCTGGCGAAATCAAGATCGTTCCAGCGTTGTTCGGCCGGGAAAATCACGTCCTGCAACCATGGCAGCAGCCGCATTCCGGCGGCCCCGATCGAGTCAAACTGGGGCAGATGCAGGTGGGTGTCGATGAATCCGGGGCAAATCAATGCGTCGGGACCACCGTGATCGACCTTGTTGGACACTTGGCCGAAACCCAGGCCGACGATTCGGCCGTCGGCGATTTCCACGATTCCAGGTCGGATTGTCGCGTATCCCTCGGGTTCGGACTGCAGGATTTGGCCGCCAAGTGTGATCATGTTGCCTCGTCGGGTGCATCGAATGGACGAATCTGGGCGAATTTCGACCGGCTTTCAACCGGCGCGTTGTCTGCCGGACCGGCATATCTTCCCAGGCTTACCGAAACTTTGGGTTCGTTACGTGTTGTGGCAATCATGCCTGATCGATCGATTCGCTGCCAGTATCGCGGTCAGTTTGACTGTAGGGGATGCAACGGGGGAGTCGATCACCAGGGATGAGCGGAGGAAGCGCTCTTGGAGCTCCGTTCTGTCTGTCGTTGACCCTGTACGCCTAAAGGTGTTGCCCGTGCACCGTTTGAAAACCATCGTCTCCCCAGTCGCCGTCGGTCTCAGGCGAGCGTTAAGCGTGAAGCTTGTCGCGGCGATTGCCGTGTCGACCGCGTGTGCTCAAACGCCGCAAACCGGTCCTCCCGAGATCGCCCCTGGAAGTGGGCCCTCGCGAATGCCGTCGATGAACGCCGAAGCCTACCATCGGTACATGCAAGCCAGTACCGGCGTGTCGCCCCAAGGGCACATTCGGACGGTGGCCGCGACGACACCGGCATCGGCAGTGAGTGATTCGCCGCAACTGCGAAAACTGGCCGTGCCCTCGATCCATGCCGACGCGATCGCAACGGCGCTCAGCCTTCGCTACCAAGACCTGCCGGGGATCACGATCTCGCCCGACCCGGCCAACAGCCAACTGGTGGTCATGGCGCCGGCCAAGGACCAGGCAGTGATCGCATCGCAGGTCAAGTCGCTGGTCGCCGGTGCCGTCCGCCAAGCGTCTTCGGTTTCGGCCGGCCCGATCAGCGTGCGGCTGCAGAACATTTCCTGGCGTGAATTCGAACGCGACTTGAAACAGGCCGCCGGCCAAGACGTCCCAATGACGACCCGCAACAACGGCAATCAGGTCACGTTCCAGATGAACGTGCCGCCGATGCAAGGGACGTTGGTCGAAGTCGATCGCCGGCAAAACCAGGTCACCGTCCAAGCCCCCGATCCCGCAATTCCGGGTTGGGAAAAGATGATCAGCGCCCTGGACCGCGTCCCCAATCGTTACGACGACGTCACCCAAGTGCACCGCTTGCAAAAAGCGGACATGGCTCCGGTTCAACGCACGATGCGATTGTTGCGTGCACTGCGTGGCGATGACATGTCCAGCCCCGGTCAGAGCGTCTTCCGCAATGCGGTGATGCAAGCCGATCAAGGCAGCGCGCCCGACGCGGCTGGCCCGCAAGACGGTCAGGGCACCGGCGTGGAAGGCGCCGGCCCGCTGGGCGACGTGCAAATCGAATACGTTCCCGAACTGGGACAGATCATCGTCAAGGGTGCGACCCGCGACGTCCAACGCGTGATGGAATTGATCAAGGAGATTGAATCCAAGGCTGAATTGACCCAGCCCGATTCCAAAGTCGTCGCGCTCGAGCACGCCGACGCCAACGCGGTCGCGGAATTGCTGACCCAGCTGTACGACGATGTCCTGTCGACGCGTCAAGGCGACGTCAGCATCACGTCGCTGGACAGCCCCAATGCGTTGTTGTTGATCGGCCGCGCCGAAGCGATCGCGTCGCTGGAAGACTTGATTGGCAAGATCGACCAGCCCGTCGAAGAAGCCAGTCGGTTGCGGGTGTTCCGTTTGCAGAACGCCTCGGCCGTCGATGCCCAAGACGCCATTTTGACGTTCTTTAGCAATCGCCCGGGCATCGAAGAAGACGTCCGCAACGGTCTGGGACCACGCGTGCGGATTTCGGCCGACTACCGTACCAACTCGTTGATCGTCAGTGCCGCACCGCGGGATATGACCGAGGTGACGCGATTGATCAACGAACTGGACGTGGAAAAGACGCCCGCGACGAGCGAGTTGCGTGTCTTTCCGCTCAACAACGCGGTCGCCGAAGACCTGGCCACGACGCTGCAAGACGCGTTTGCGACCGGCGAAGTCGCTTCGGCGGGTGATGCCACCGCGCCATCGACATCGCTTTCCATCCTGACCGTCGACAGCGACGAGCGACGGATGGTGGAATCCGGCATCTTGGCCGGGGCCACGATCACGGCCGAAGCGAACTCCAACTCGATCGTCGTCCGCGCCCCCTCGTCCAGCATGCCGCTGATCGCCGAGCTGATCCGGCAATTGGACCAAGCCCCCGGCATCGATTCGCTCGTCAAAGTGTTCACCATTGAAAACGGTGACGCGGCACAACTGGCCGCCTCGCTGGAAACCCTGTTCGGTTCCGACGCGGCGACCAGTGGCACCAGCATCGGCGGCGCCAACGCCGCCGGACTGCCCCCGTCGACGGCCGCGGCGGAAAGCTCGCTCGTGCCGCTCCGCTTTTCGACCGACATCCGCACCAACAGCATCGTGGCCAGCGGATCGTCGTCGGACCTGGAAGTCGTCGAAAGCATCTTGCTGCGGCTCGACAGCGAAGGCTTTGCCGAACGCATCACCGAAGTGATTTGGCTGAAGCACAACGAAGCGGTGTTGGTCGCCGCGGCGATCACCAACTACGTCAACGAACGCCAGCAATCGCAAACCACGATCCAGCAATATCAGCAAGGTCTGGGACCCTACGATCTGTTGGATCGCGACATCGTGGCGATCGCCGAAGAGAACTTCAACAGCATCCTGTTGAGCGTTTCGCCGCGACTGTACGAAGAAGTCCGATTGCTGATCGAACGACTCGACCGTCGCCGCCCGATGGTGTTGATCAAGGTGATGTTGGCCGAAGTCGCACTGGAAGACGCCTTTGAAATCGGCACGGAACTCGGGCTGCAGGATTCGCTGGCATTCAGCCGCGGGCAGGCAGTCGCGGATGTCCCGGGCAGCTCCGCTGCGGGAACGCCGGGATTCAACTTCAATGACGCCGGTGTGCCGAATGTCAATGATTTCGGACAGGGCAACTTGGCGGCCACCACCGTGTCAACCTTCGGGCTGGGGCAAGCCAACCCGTCGATCGGCTACGGCGGTTTTGTGCTGAACGCGGCGAGTGAGTCGGTCAGTTTGCTGTTCCGAACGTTGCAGGACGCCGGGCGGGCACAAATCATCAGCCGGCCCCAATTGATGACCGCCGACAACTCCGAGGCGCTGATCAACGTCGGGCGACAAATCGCACGATTCCGCGGCAGCACGGTGACCAACAACAACGTGACGCAGAATATCGAAGACATCACGGTGGGATTGATCCTGAACATTCGGCCGCGAGTGGGAAGCGACGGAACGATCTTGATGGACGTCGATGTGACGCGATCGGACCGCGATGAAGGAAACGGCACCGTGGTTCCCGACGGCACCGGCGGAACCGTGTTGATCGAAGACATCGTCGACACGACCGCCCAAGCGACGCTTTCGGTCATGAGCGGCCAAACGGTGATCATGGGTGGATTGATCCAAAAGAGTCGCGCCAACAACAGCCGACGGCTTCCTTACCTTTCGAACATCCCCGTCCTGGGCAACCTGTTCAAGTATGACTTCGAAGCCGAGCGGCGGAACGAATTGCTGGTCGTGCTGACGCCGATGCTGGTCACCGGCGAAGACGACTTGGAGTACATCAAGCAAACCGAATCGAGCCGCATGAGTTGGTGTCTGGCCGACATTGTGGAAGCTCACGGCGATGTCGGATTGAGCGGCGGCTATGGACTATGGGGACCGGCGATCGGGCCGACGATCTATCCCGACATGCAGCCGACCATCGACGGTGAAATCGTCGTCGGTGAGTTGCCGCCCGGGGTGATCACCGACCAGAAAAAGCCCGTCGGCGGTCAGCCGGCCGGAGAATCGATCTTGAACCCGAGTTTCGATACCCAGCCCCTGCCGCCGGCACGCCCCGCGGACTCGCTGCCCACGCCGCCTCAACCCGACGTGAATCAATCGTCGTTCCGGTTGCCCGCCGGGATGATCGGAGGCGGAGGGGATCAAACGCTGCCGGCCAGTTGGATCAAACCGTCCGAGCAGTAGGCGAAAGAAAACGTAGCTACCTTCGCCAGAAGGTGGATCCCAACGCTCTGGCGAGCGTAGCTACGTCAATCTAATGTCGCGCCGACGCGACAAATTCACATTCACGCGATCCATCACCAACGATTCAAAACGCTATGTCACACACAAAACGCAGCACCAAAGCACTGGCGGTCGCCGTTCTCGCTGCCGGGTCGATTGTCGCCGGCGGGTGCACCACTCCGGCGACCCGCGGCGATGCCAAGCTCGCCAACTTTTTCGAAGCACCCGACTGGATGAAGAAGGCCCCGTGGTCCAAGCAGGAAGACGAGCCGCCGGTTCCCTATCCGGGGCCGGTCAAGATGGCCACCACCTGGGCGCCCGATGTGCTGGTTCAAACCGGCAAAACGCCGACACGCGGGTTCGGCGGTCGGCTGTTCTTCTTCGACGAAAAAACCAAAGCGGTCCCGGTCGAAGGCACACTGACGATCCACGGATTCGAAATGGGCACCGACGGCAAGGACACCCAGGTCAAGCCGTTCAAGTTCACCCCGGAACAGTTCACCAAGCACTTCAGCCAAAGCGATTTCGGAGCCAGCTATAGCGTCTGGATTCCCTGGGACGCCGCCGGCGGAGAAGAAAAACGCGTCTCGCTGGTTCCCACGTTCCAAACCACCGAGGGCAAGATCGTCCAAGGCAGCCCGACCACGGTGATCCTGCCGGGCCGCAAGGCGGAACGTGCGATGGAGGTGGCCAACAACTATCTGTCGCCACAATACCGCGGGCACAAGAATGCGATCACGCAACATGCCACGCGGCCCAGCGGTCTGGTGACGACGACGATTCGACGTCATACCACATCGGCGGACGGAACCAGCACGTTGCCCAGCGGTTCGTTGCAAGACCGCGTCAATGCGATGGCCGCCTCGTACCGCAACGTCGGCAACGACGGCGCGACACCGTTCATCGATGTTCCGTCAACCACGACGTCGACGGTGGCCCAGACGCCCAGTCGGACGCCGGCCAACGTGATGCCGGCCAGTGCCGTCATGTCCGATCGCGAAAGCAACCCGGTGCGATCGGCCGGTGCGGCGGTGACCGCCCCGCGGCGAATTCAATCGCCGGTGAGTTCCACGAGGTAGCGGATTTGCGATGAGCCGACGTCGATCGAAAGCCGAACAACGTCCCGATGGGCCGCCCTGGCGCGTGCTGATGCACGACGTCATCTTTGAATCGGACACGCCCGCCGGCTGGGTGTTCGACGTCGCGCTGCTGCTTGCCATCCTGATGAGTGTCACGGTGGTGGCGGTCGAGACCATCCCCACGGTCGCCCAGCGGAATTGGCTGATCCTCGGGCGATTCGAATGGTTTCTGACCTTCCTGTTTACCATCGAATACGGCGCGCGATTGGCCTGCGCCCGCCATCCGTTGCGGTATGCGTTCAGTTTTTGGGGCGTGATCGACCTGCTGAGCGTTCTGCCGACCTACATCGGATTCTTCTTTGTCGAAAGCGACGCGAACTCCTTTGTGATCCTTCGCAGTATCCGCCTGTTGCGCGCGTTCCGCGTGCTCAAGCTATGGCGGATGATGGATGACGCCGAGGAACTTTCTCAGGCGATTTGGAAAGCCCGGCACAAGATCATCGTGTTTTTGATCGTGGTGTTGGTCGCCGTGACCATCAGCGGCACGCTGATGTACTTCGTCGAAAACGTGATCCCGCGACTCGCGCGTGGCGAAGGCCCGCTGGATGATTCCGAGTTCACCGCCAGCCAATTCGATTCGATCCCCCAGGCGATGTACTGGGCCATCGTCACGATGACGACGGTCGGATACGGCGACATCGTTCCCAAGACGACGGTCGGAAAGTTCATCTCGGCGACACTGATCCTGCTCGGTTACAGCTTGATCATCGTCCCCAGCGGATTCGTCACCGCCGAGCTGACATCAAAAAAATCCGCCGAACCCGCCGACGAAACCACCTGCCCACGCTGCGCGACGACCGAACACCATGACGATGCGGTGTACTGCTACCGCTGCGGAGAGCGACTGGCGGCCGCCCAATCCCAGCGGGAAGCGTAACGGCCTGTAGATTTAATCAGCCGCACGGCGCTAGCCGCGGTTCTCGCCGCCACAAAACCGGGGCTAGCGCCCATCGGCTGATCGTTAACTTGTTCATTTCGATAGAAATCATCAGGCCGGTCAGCGAGCGGCCCGTGACGCTGGCTTCAGTCGGTTCGCGCAAGCGGTCCCACTTTTTTGTCGATCGGGTAAGAAGTTTTTTGGGGTAAGAAAATGGTGTAATCCCCACTCCTTGGATGAAGCCAATTTCCCTACCTCCAAAATCTTCCTACCTCTTCACAGGGCTAGGCGGTCCCGTCGATCGGATTCTGGAGAGGGATGGCAGAATGATCCGGGGCAGAATGATGAGGTTCGTGAAGGCGGAACCTACGATGAACGGCAGGTCCGCGACAGGCCGGAAGCCTCTCCCACCGGTTTTCCGTGGGCTGCTAAACTGCTGTTTTACGCCACCCGTCGAATCGATTGATACCGATGTCCATAAAGCCTGTGCTGCGAATCCTCTCCACGATCCCGCTGCTGTTCTGCTTTTGCAGCCTCGCATCATGCGACCAGCCCTCAAAGAACACCGCCACTGAAGAATCTCCCGATCCAACCACAACGGCTGCGGTGCAGCACGCCGGCGATTTCGATTGGCCGCGGTTGCTGGGGAAAAACTTTGACGGTGTCGCGGAAACCTCCGGCGTCGAACTCGACTGGACAAAACCGCCCGAGGTCCTCTGGCGACTGCCGGTCGGCGACGGATACGGACTGGGGTGCGTGGTCGACGGCCGTTACTACCACGCCGACGCCGTCCGCAGCGACCAACCGCTGGGGCAGCGGGGGTTCGTCGAGCGGTTGAGGGCGTTTGATTTGAGTGACGGACGTTTGATCTGGTCGGTCGATCGTCCGCTGGAATACCGCGATCTGTACGGGTACGAAACCGGACCGCGGGGCACACCGACCAGCGACGGCAAATCGATCCTCACGCTGGGGTGCGACGGCGAGTTGTGTTGTCGCGACCTTACCGACGGCTCGTTGAAATGGAGCGTCTCGACCAACCAGGAGTATGGCGTCGTCCAAAATTTCTTCGGCGTCGGATCCTCGCCGTTGATCCTGGATTCGATGGTGATCGTTCCGGTCGGCGGCAGCCCCTCCGAAGACCAACAAATCGCGCCGGGGCGTTTGGATCGTGTGATTCCCAACGGTTCGGCGCTGGTCGCATTTGACTTGGCCAATGGCGACGAGGTTTGGAAATGCGGCGACGACTTGGCCAGTTACAGCAGCCCGCGGACGATGAAGATCGGCGACAAAACCGTCGTGCTGTTGTTCGCCCGCGATCACTTGCTGGCCGTCGATCCCGCGGTGGGAAAAGTGCTGTGGAAACAGCCCCATCGCGCGGACATCTTAGAAAGCGTCAATGCGATGATTCCGGTCGTCGACGGCGATCGGGTTTTCATCAGCGAGTGTTACCAAGTCGGCAGTCGGTTGATGCAGGTCACGCTCGACGACGCAAACACGTTGTGGCTGGACCCGCCCCGAAATCGCCGCGCTCAAGCGATGCGTTGCCACTGGTCGACGCCGATCTTGGTGGACGGTTTCCTGTATGGTTGCAGCGGACGAAACAATCCCGACAGCGATTTTCGCTGCGTCGAACTGGCCAGCGGAAAAGTCCAGTGGAGCGACGACCGAGGCATGCGGACGTCGGTCACCCGCGTCGGAGACCACTTGGTGGTGCTGGACGAGTACGGGCGGATGGAGATCGTTCGGCCCAACCCGGAAAAGCTGGAGATTCTCGCGGAGTACGATTTCGGCGACCAGCTGCGAACCCCCTGCTGGGCGGCTCCGATCATCGTCGGGGATGCTCTGCTGATCCGCGGCGACGGCCACGTGCTGTGCCTGGCGATCGCCACACGGTGACGCTACACCAATTGATCAAGGCGTGTTAGGATCAGCCGCCGCGCGCTGGACCGCGCCACGTTGACGTCGCTACGCTCGATGCGAGCGTGGAATACGCCGGGCATCCACCTTCTGGCGAAGGTCGCTACGTTCCCTCGATCACCTCTGCATTTTTGAACCATTCATGACAACTCACGAAGAACACGTCCTGGTCATCCCCGCATCGGTCATCGACGCGATCGGCGTGATCGACGGCTTTGAATCGGATGTCGATCGATTCTTGGGACCGATCTTGGAAAGCGACCAATTGTCCTATCGGCCTCGCGGGGCGATGGAAGTCGACCCGAGTTTCAAGCAATTGATCCCCTACGTGGTGCTGGAGTGGGCCGACGACGCAGGCCAGCGACACGTGTTCGCCTACACTCGCGGCGGAGGCGGTGGCGAAGAACGGTTGCATGCCAAACGCAGCATCGGGATCGGCGGACACATCAGTCGAGAAGACGCCGCCGATGGCAGCGACGCCTATGCCACCGGCATGCAACGGGAACTCGACGAAGAAATTCGCTTGGAAGCGAGGTACACCGAAACGCGCGAAGGGCTGATCTATGACCCCTCCAACGAAGTCGGACAAGTTCACTTGGGCGTCGTGCATCGATTCGTGCTCGATGCACCCAACGTGACCAGCAATGAAGCCGACCTGGCCGAAGGCGGATTCGTGTCCATCGACCAATTGCGAACCGAACACGATCGGCTGGAAACCTGGAGCCAGCTGGCGCTCGATGCGATGTATGATTGAACGAGCAAACGTACAATGATTTACTTGGACAACCACGCGACGACGCCCTGCGACCCCCGCGTCGCCGAGCAGATGATGCCGTGGTTGGTCGAACACTTCGGCAACCCACACAGCACGTCCCATGAAATGGGGCGTCAGGCGAAATCGGCGATCGACACATCGCTGGGTGTGATCGCGTCACATTTGGGAATCGCCCCGGATTCGGTGTTGATCACCAGCGGGGCGACCGAGAGCAATAATCTGGCGATCGACGGCATTTGTCGCCACCCCCGACAGCGTCGGCGGCATGTCGTGACCAGCACGATCGAACACCCGGCCGTGCTGGACGTGGTGGCCCGATTGGAAAAAGACGGCTTTCGCGTGACACGTATTCCGGTGCATTCCAATGATCATGAACTGGCCGGACAGATCGACCTGGACCAGCTCGCCGCGGCAGTGGACGATGACACCGCGCTGGTTTCGGTGCACTGGGCGAACAACGAAATCGGCGTGATCCAACCGATGGAATCGATCGCCGAAATCGCCCACCGATCCGGAGCACTGTTCCATAGCGACGCGACACAAGCGGTCGGTCGGATTGACGTGGATTTAGGACGCGTGGATGTGGATCTGATCAGCGCGTCGGCGCACAAGTTTTACGGCCCCAAAGGTGTCGGCCTGTTGACGATCGCCGGTGGCATCGCGGGACGCCGTGTCCGATTGAAACCGATCCTCGTCGGCGGCGGCCAACAACGCAACTTGCGCAGCGGAACGATGGCGCCGGCCAATGTCATCGCGATGGGCACCGCGTTGGAGTTGGCCGTGACGGAATCGGCCCAGGTCGCCGAGCGAGTTTCGGCAATGCGATCGCAGCTTTGGAACGGACTGGTCCAGGGCATCGACGGCATCTTTCCCAATGGGCCGCTTCACGAACGGTCGCGTCGTCTGGTCGGCAACCTGAATTGTCGACTGCCGGGGATCGAAGGCGAATCCTGGATGGCGGCCTCAAGCGAAGTCGCCTTCAGCAGCGGTTCGGCCTGCAGCAGCGTCGACGCCAAACCCAGCCACGTGCTGACCGGGTTGGGGCTGAGCGAAAGCGAAGCGCGGCGCAGCGTGCGATTCGGAATCGGCAAATTCAACACGCCCGACCAGATCGACCGCGCGATCGAAGTGTTGGTCGCCGGCTACCGGAGCCTGACCGGATAGTCTCACCGGGCCGGATAGGCGAATGGGCTTCGTCAGGTTTTCTCGGTCACCTGATCGCACACTCGTTTTTCCGGGACCGCCGCAATGGAACGTTCCCACCAATTCAAATTATCTGCGGTCGAGGGACGACTCGCACGCCGAAGAACGATTTGCGTCACCCGAAAACTGTTTTGCGTCGCCGCAGGTGTTCACAGTGTCGCGGTTGTCACAATTCGCGACGGATGATCACTCAATCGGCGTCAGAATCTTGAATACTCCGCGGCGCCGGCGGATTCTTCGCTACCGTCTTGAAGGTCGTCGGCGCATAATGTTCGGCGATTTCCCCTCCAAAATCTTTTCCTACCCACCGAACAACCTACCGACAATGAAATCACCCACCCGGAATGTCTTCCTGGCCGCGTCTGCGCTCTTGGCCGGATTGCTCGTTGCCCCGTTCACGCTCGCGGCGGACCTGAAGCTGCAAAAGGGCGACCACATCTGTCTGGTCGGCAATGCGTTGGGCGAACGGATGCAGGTCCAGAATGAATGGGAGACGCTGTTGCACACGCGTTTTCCTGAACTGGAATTGGTCGTCCGAAACCTGTGTTTTCCCGGCGACGAACCGTACACCCGCATTCGCTCGAAAAACTTCGGCGATCCGACCAGCCATCTGACGCACAGCCAGGCATCGGTCGTGATGTATTTCTTTGGGTACAACGAATCGTTCGCCGGTGAAAAGGGATTGAAGAAATACAAGGCGGACCTGACCAAGCTGGTCAATGAAACTCTGGCGGCGGATTACGGCAAGGGACGTCCGCAAGTCGTCCTGGTGTCGCCGATCGCGTTCGAGGGATCCGACGATCCGAATCTGTCCGACGGCAAACCACAGAACAAGAACCTGGCGTTGTACACCGAGGCGATGTCCGACGTCGCGTCGCAAACCGATGTGGTGTTCGTCGACTTGTTCACACCGACCAAAGCGTTGTTCGAAAAGTCTTCGGAACGATTGACGATCAACGGATTTCATTTGAGCGATCGCGGATACGATGCCTTGGCTCCCATCCTGGATCAGTCGCTGTTCGGCAATGAACTGACCGCGGCGATCAATCCGGATCTGAAAAAGGAAATCGACGACAAGAACTTTCACTGGTTCCATCGCTATCGTGCGGTCAACGGATATTCGATCTATGGTGATCGCGGGCTGGCCGGACAAGACGGAGACCGCAAGTACAACAATCGCGACGTGATGGAGCGTGAACGGGCGATCTTGGACCAGATGACGGCAACCCGCGACGCACGGGTCTGGGCCGTCGCCGCCGGCAAACCGGTCCCTGAAACGATCGATGATTCTCAAACGTTGCCGTTCCTCGAGCCCACCACCAATGTCGGAACGCCGAACGATCGGAATGCCAAGGCCGGAAAACTCGGCTCGCTGGAATACCTGCCGGCGGCCGAACAGATCAAGTTGTTCGATCTGGCCGACGGCTTTGAAATTCAATTGGTCGCCTCGGAAGAACAATTTCCCGAACTGTCCAACCCGGTGGCGCTCAACTTCGACAGCAAGGGCCGGTTGTGGGTCGCGACGATGAAGTCGTACCCGCACTGGAAGCCCAAATCGCCGATGAACGACAAACTGTTGATCTTTGAAGACAACGACGGCGACCATGCCGCCGACGTCTGCAAGGTGTTCGCCGAAAACCTGCACCAACCGACCGGTTTCGAACTCGGCCACGGCGGCGCTTACGTGTCGCGGCAACCCGACATCTGGTTCATCAAGGACAACGACGGCGACGACAAGGCGGACGAGGTGACCCGGCACTTGATCGGATTCGACTCGGCCGATTCACACCACGGCATCGCCGCATTCGAATGGGGCCCCGGCGGCAACCTGTATTTCGAAGAAGGCACGTTTAAGTTTTCCGCCGTCGAATCGCCCTACGGCGTGCGCCGTTTGGCCGAAGCGGGGATTTGGAAATACAACCCGCGGACCGAACGCATGAACGTGCACGCCTCGTTCGCGTTCGCCAATCCTTGGGGATACTGCTACGACAAATGGGGACAAGACTTCATCGGCGATGCCTCACCGGGCAACGCCTACTGGGCCGCACCGATCACCGGGCACGTCGAGTTTCCCAACAAGCACCCCGGCGGATCTCAACATCGACGCGTCGCGGCACTCGCCGGCGGCGATCCCCAATACAAGTTCCCGACGTTCTATCCCAAACGGATTCGACCGTTGGCCGGGTGCGCGATCGTTTCCAGCCGGCATTTCCCCGACGACATGCAAGGCAACTTCCTGGTCACCAACGTGATCGGAGAACGCGCGATTTTGAACCACAAGATCATGCCCGCCGAAAACGGCAGCGGCTTTGTCGGCGAGGAAGTCGAACCGTTGCTGTCGTGTCGTGACGGCAACTTCCGACCGGTCGATGTTCAATTCGCCCCCGACGGTTCGCTGTACGTCGTCGACTGGCACAACGCCTTGATCGGCCACCTGCAACACAACTTGCGTGACCCCAGCCGAGATCATTCCCACGGTCGAATCTGGCGGGTCACTCGCAAGGATCGACCGCTGTTGGAACCGGCAAAAATCGATGGCGCACCGATCGCCGAATTGTTGGAGTTGCTGAAGTCGCCCGAAGACCGCACCCGCTATCGCGCACGACGCGAATTGGCCGCACGTGACAGCGACCGCGTCTTGAAGGGCCTGGAGACCTGGGTCGCCGGACTGGATCCGTCCGACCCCAACGTCGAACACCAGCAAATGGAAGCGTTGTGGATGTACCAAACCCACAACCGTGTCCGCACCGATCTGCTGGACAAATTGTTGGCGTCGGAAAACTATCGGGCACGTGCGGCCTGTGTGCGGCTGACGTCACACATGATGCACGCGATCCCCGATCACGCCGATCGGTTCGCCAAGGCCGTCCACGATGAACATCCGACGGTCCGCTTGGAAGCCGTGCGCGCGATCAGTTTCCTTGAAGGAGACGACGCGATCGAAATGGCCCTCGGTGTCCTGGAATACGAAATGGACGACTACCTGCAGTACACGCTGGATGAAACCATGCGTCAGCTGGAACAGTAGGAATTGGGCCTCCGTCCGACAACGGACGTCAGTTTTTCTACTCGGGCAACCCTCGCCCCGCTTCGGGGAGAGGGGCCGGGGGCGAGGAGAAAACCGAAGCGCGCGCCGGAGCGATAGTTTTCCGCAATTCCGCAAACTGAGTCCCCCTCATCCCCAGTCCTTCTCCCCCGCAACGCCGGGGGAGAAGGGAGCCAGGATAAAGAAAACAACACCACCTCCCATCACCTCCACCCCGCCATTGAATCCATGCGTTTGCTGATACGCCTGTTGTGCATCGTCGTCTTGGTCGAGACCGCCTTTGTCGCACCTTGTCCCGCACAGGGGCCCACACCGCCGAAAATCTTTCTGGATAAATCACCGCGGATCGTCGCCTATCAATTGGGACGATTGGATGACGAACGTCTGTTGCTCGTCCCCCGGTCCACCGACGATGCGAAGTACATTCCGGTTTACGAAGCCATCGTGGGACGCCCGGCAATGGCGGCGGGGATTCGTGAAGAAGCCTTTGCGACACTCGCCGAATTGAAAGACAGTTCGGTTGCGGCAGAAATGCTGGCGACCATCTCCGATTCAAAGATGGACAATCCGGACGCCAAACGGTTAGTCGATCTGTTGACCGGATTGATGCTGAAGCGCCCCGCGGCCGAACTGACCGCGCTCAAGCCTCAACTCTCCGAGATCGCCAGCGATGAAGATGACGGCACGCTGCGTTCGATCGCGATGGCGGGGTTGATCGCCGCCGACGATGCCGCTGCGGCTCGGTCGATCGCCGATTCGGATCCCGAGGCCACGGTCGCGTTGCTCGACGCGATCCGGCGACTGCCCGGAAAAAAACGCAAGGTCACTCAGCGTGACGTTGCGGTTGACGCATTCGAAACTCCGGCCTCACCGGAAATCAAACTCGCCGCGATCGATGCCTTGTCACGGATTCCGGCGGATCAATCGGACACCTACCAGCGACTGATCACGCTGGTCGATGATCCGCAATTGCGAATCGCCGCCAGCCGCGGGCTGATGCGTTTGCCCGCGGGAGTCTTCCAGCGTGAAAGTTCGCTCGACGCGGCGAAGTCCTTGGTCGCATTTGCCGAAGCGACGCCGGCGGCCCAGCGGACCACCGATGCGTTCATCGATGCGATGCAGTTGGTCGATCGGCTGATGACCAAGATCCCGGCAAAGGAGGCCCGGTCGTTGCGGGCGCGGCTTCGCGAAGTCACCGTGCGAGTGGTCAAGATCGGGACGGTGGAAGAGGAGATGCGTTACGACGTCCCGTACTTCGCCGTCGAAGCCGGCCGGCCGGTTCAGATTCTGCTGGAGAATCACGACCTGATGCCGCACAACCTGGTGATCACTCAACCCGGCGCACTCAAGGGAGTCGCCATGGCCGGGCTGGCCGCCGGACCCGAGGGTACCGGCGGACTGCCTTATGTCCCCGATTCGCCCAACGTGATCGCGGCAAGCGAGATGGTTGCGCCAGACAAGTCGGCACGCATCACGTTGACGGCCCCTTCGACGCCGGGCGAGTACCCGTATGTGTGCACGTTTCCCCAGCACTGGTACCGGATGTACGGGGTGATGGTGGTCGTCGAGGACCTGGATGCGTGGAACCAGAATCCGGTCCAACCGTCCGACCCGCTCGGCAATACCCGGTCCTTCGTCCAAGCGTGGACGCTGGAAGATTTTGCGGGCGACTTTGAAAACGATCTTCGCGACCGCACGCCCTCGGTCGGAGAGAAGGTCTTTAACGAAGCGTCGTGTGTGGGATGCCACAAGATCAACAACGTCGGCGGCGCGGTCGGCCCCGAATTGACTGACACGTACACGAAGTGGAAGGCCGATCACATGGCGATCCTCCGCGAGATCCTGGTCCCGTCGCACAAGATCGACAGCAAGTATGCGATGCAGGTCATCCTGACCACGGATGGCAAAACGATGTCGGGTATCGTGGTCGACGAGAACGACGATACCGTCGCGTTGCTGACCAACCCCGAAGCAAAGGAGCCGGTGATTATCCTGCAAGACGACATCGAAGTCATCAAACGCAGTGCGACATCGATGATGCCCAAAGCGTTGATGGACCAGTACACCAAAGAAGAAGTGCTGGACCTGATGGCGTACCTGAAATCCGTCGCCCAGGCCGCGGCGAAGTAGCAGGCCGTTGTATGACAACTATCGGTAGCGGAAGCCGCCGAGGCTTTCGCCCCCCGCTATTCGTAGCGGAAGCCGCCGAGGCTTTCGCCCCCCGCTATTCGTAGCGGAAGCCGCGGAGGCTTTCGCCCCCCGCTATTCGTAGCGGAAGCCGCGAAGGCTTTCGCCCCCCGCTATTCGTAGCGGAAGCCGCGGAGGCTTTCGGCCTCCGCGGCTTTGCCGACGGTAAGCGAAACTCTTGGCGAGTTCCGCTACGCTTGGACCAGATCTCGGCATCGCGACGTCACGGTGATCGGTTATAGTTGACCAATGGCCACCGACAAATCCGATGCGAACGAAACCCCCGTCGAAGACGACGACGTCCTGGACGAGATCCTTGCGGACTACCTGCAACGTCTCGAAACCGGCGAGTCGCCCGATCCGGCGGACTATCTGGCGCGCTATCCAGAACACGCCGACGAGTTGTGCAGTTTCTTTCGGAACCACCACTGGATGGGAGAGGCCCCGGCGCCACAAATCGTCTCGCTGTGCGGCCAGGAGATCGGGTCATATCGAATCGAATCCGAGATCGCGCGGGGCGGGATGGGGGTCGTCTACCGCGCCCGACAAACGGGGCTCGACCGCTGCGTCGCCGTCAAATTGATCAGCAGCGGTGTCCTGGCCAGCGAAGAAGAACGCAAGCGGTTTCGCATGGAAGCCGAGTCGGCGGCCCAGCTGGATCACCCCGGAATCATCTCCATTCATGAAATCGGGACCTGGAACGGCCACGAATACTTTTCGATGACACTGGTCGACGGGCCGACGCTGCAACAATCGGTCGACGATCAATCGCTGGGCGACACCCGAGCGGCGGAAATGGTGCGCGACATCGCACGGGCGGTCGCTTATGCCCATCGCGCCGGCATCGTCCATCGCGACCTGAAACCGGACAACATCTTGATCAACCAGGACGGGCGTCCGTTGGTGGCCGATTTCGGATTGGCCAAGTGGAGTCAAAAGGGGACGATGCTGACGCGGACCGGGCAAGTGCTGGGCACGCCCAACTACATGAGCCCCGAACAGGCGGCCGGTCGCGCGGGATCGGGGGTGGCGTCGGACGTCTATTCACTCGGCGCCGTCCTGTACGCGCTGATCACCGGCGTGCCGCCACACGAAGGCTCCAACCCGGCCGAAGTGATCCGCAGCGTGTTGCAAGACGAGCCGAGTTTGCCGCGAAGCTATCGTCCACAACTCTCTCGGGACCTGGAAAATGTCTGTCTGAAGGCGATCCGCTATGAACCGGAATGTCGTTATCAAACCGCCGACGAACTGGCCGACGATCTCGACCGTTACCTCGCCGGCGACACGATCAAGGCGGCCGGCAGCGGATTGATCGAACGCGTGGCCCGCGAAATCGGTCGCGACCAGCACCAAGACCATTTCTTGCGCTGGCACGGGACGCTGCTGTTGCTGGGCGTGATCATTTTCGTCACCCACATGTTGATCTTTGTCTTGCTGCAGATGCAGTTTCCGCCTTCGATCGCGTATTGGATCCCGCGGCTGACGATGTTCGCGCTGATCATCGGAACCATTTATCACGCCCGCGACGGATCGTTGTCCCCGCGGAGCATCGCCGAACGCCCGGTCTGGTCGATCTGGTTGGGCTACCTGAGTGCGTTGGCGGTCGTCAATATCCTGTTGGTCATCGGCGGCATCAATCAAACCGCACTGTTTCCGCTCGCATCGGCACTCAGCGGGTTCGCCTTTGTCGCCATGGCCGGTCACATTTGGGGCGGTTCGGCGCTTGCGGGCATCGCGTTTTTCCTGGTCGCCCCGTTGATGGCTTGGTGGCCGCAGATTGCCCCGCTGCTGTTCGGGACGATGTACTTGGTGTCGATCCTGGCGATTAGCCAGCATTATCGTCGCCGCGCCAAATGAATTCCTCTACCGCCGCGGCGGCAGAAACGTGTAGGCTGGCGCGATTGTTAAGCGGCGGGACAACGTCATCGGGCATCGCAAACATTGTGCGTGTGCGTTCAAACCTAGCTACCTTCGCCAGAAGGCGGCCCCCCATGTATTCCACGCTCTGGCGAGCGTAGCGACGTCAACATTTCAGCTTCCGGTCGGGCCAGGATGAAATCGAAACAGCGAGATCGAACCATGGACGTGCAATCCCAGCGACGCCGTTCTTTCGCGCGGACCGCCTTGGTCGCGATGGCGATAACAGGGATCACCGGGTGCCAAAGCCTGGTCCAGCGGGGCTGGATCGCGCCGCCGGGGCCGATGAATTACCAGCAGGCCAACGCGGTCGTGCATGACCCGTTCCCCCAGGCCGATATCGGCCCGGACGACAAATCCATTCGCCCGCCCGATTACCAGAATCCCTTGTCGCTGCCGGTGCGGAACCAGATGAAGAATCAGGTCACGCCGTGGTTGGGGCCGTAGCGAGCGGGAAACCCTCCCCGGCAGAGCTCGTGCGGTTTTTAACCTCTGGTTAAACAGCCGTTTGCGCCTTCACCCACCCTCTGGGAGGGTCGCGGAGGAGTGAGCGACGACGCGGGGAGGGTCCATCGTGGCTCGGATCCACTCAAACACCGCGATTCGCCCCTCCCCTCGCTGCGCTCGACCCTCCCTGCCAGGGAGGGTAAATCCCAAAAACCGCACGACCTCGGCGGGGAGGGTGGAATACTTGGTTGATGGCTCCATCTCCTTAACTTGATGCCGATGGGGTTTTCGGTGGATCCTGGACCTGGGGTTACGCCCGGCTCGGTAGTTGATCGCCTTTGGCGAACCGAGCCTGGGAACGAGTCGCTTCATGACGTTTCGCGATGACGTGTCCGCTACCGAGTCGTAAACTTGAACACCGTCTTGGTTTCGTATTCGTCGTCTGGTTCGAGGATAGTCGACGGAAACGTGGGCTGATTGGGGCTGTCGGGATAGTGTTGGGTTTCCAAACAAAACCCGCCGCGGTGGACGTATTTCTTTCCCGACTTGCCGGTCAGCCGGCCGTCCAGGAAGTTCCCGCTGTAGAACTGGATCCCCGGTTCGGTGGTCGAAATTTCTAGCACGCGGCCGCTGGTGGGTTCATAGACCGTGGCGGCCAAAGTCATCTCGCCGGTTTGACCGCCCTTGTCCAACACCCAGTTGTGGTCATAACCGCCGCCGAATTTCAGTTGTTCGTTGTCCGCGGCGATATCGCGGCCGATCGGTTTTGCGGTCGTGAAATCAAACGGCGTTCCCTGGACGGCCGGGGTCTTGCCGGTCGGGATCAACGTTTCATCAACAGGCGTGTACCGTCTGGCATTGATCATCAACTCGTGTTCCAGAATCGTTCCTTCGCCTTCGCCCTTGAGATTAAAGTAGGTGTGCTGGGTCAAGTTAATCGGCGTCGCCTTGTCGGTGGTGGCAAAGTAATCGACTTCGATCGCATTGTCATCGGTCAACCGATAGGTCACCGAACAATTCAGGTTGCCCGGGTAGCCTTCTTCGCCGTCTTTGGCCAAGTAGGACAGCGTCACCGCGTTGGCTTCGTCGTCGACCTTGCCGTCCCAGATGACTTTGTCAAATCCGATAATCCCGCCATGCAAGCTGTTCGGCGGGTTGTTGATCGCCAGGGTGTACTCCTGGTCGTCGATGGTGAATTTGCCCTTGGCGATCCGATTCCCATAACGCCCCACGACGGCACCGAAGTATGGTTTGTCGACGGCGTTGGTGTAGCTGGCGATGTCGTTGTAGCCGAGTGCGACGTCGGCCATCTTGCCGTCGCGATCCGGGACGACGATCGACATGATGATCGCACCATAATTGGTGACCCGAACCGTCATGCCGCTGTCGTTCTTGAGCGTGTAGATCTGGATGTCGTCCGCCGTTTCGATTTCCACCGCGTCGGCTGACGAAGACCAGAACGGGGCGACCGTCAGGGCGAGACAAACGCAAACACACGGCCAGGAGAGTGCGAAAAGGGGTTTCATGATGGGGCTATGAAATAAGGGGAGGGAATGAAAAGGAGGGAAAGGAATAAGTTGACCGTGGCCTCGGGATGACCACGGATTGAGGAGACGATGACTGGGGGCGATCACTTCTGGTTGCAGCGACCGGCGACAATCATGCTCGCCGAGTGGGGGTCAGGCCGACACGCCGGGTTGGATGACCACCTTCATCGCCCCTTTCTCGCCGGCATACAAACGCGAGAACCACTCGGGGCCTTCCTCAAGTGTCGCGGTTGCCGTGATCAACGGTTCGACTTTGATCGCGCCGCTGCGCATCAATTCGATACACGCAGGGTACTCACCGCAGGACGCGCATGTGCCAAAAACGTTCAATTCTCGGGTCACGATTGCTTGCAGGGGCACTTCGACGCGGGGTGCCAGGTTGCCGACCAACGTGATCGAACCGCCTTTGCGAAGGCTCGCGATCGCGGTGTCGATCGTCGCGGTCGCCCCGACGACTTCCAACGCCACATCGGCTCCACGACCGCCGGTCAGTTTCCGCACCTCTTCGGCGACGTCGACTTGATCCGCCTTCAAGGCGACGTCGGCGCCCAGTTCCAGCGCCGCGTCCAACCGATCCTGGTCCAGGTCCACCGCGATGACTTTGGCGCAACCGGCCAACCGGATCGCTTGGATGGTCAGCAAACCGATCATCCCGCTGCCGACGACGACGGCCGTGTCGCCCAGCTGGACCGGAGTCCGGTTCGCCGCGTGCACCGCGACCGAAACCGCTTCGATCAACGCGGCGTGTTCGAACGGCATTTCCTCGGGCAGCTTGTAACAGATGTGTTGCGGCACCGAGACCAGTTCGGCGAACGCGCCATGCCGACGGTACTCGCCACAGGAAACGCCCAGGACGGTTCGATTGTCGCACAGGTTGATCTCGCCGCGGCGGCAATGGAAACAATCGCCACAGGAGACCGTCGAATCGAACGTGACGTGATCACCGACGGCAAACCCGTTCACTTCGCTGCCGACTTCCGCAACGATCCCCGAAGCTTCGTGCCCCATCACCAACGGCGGGATCCGTCGTCCGCTGCTGCCGTCGTACCCATGGATGTCGCTGCCGCAAATGCCGCACGCCTTCACTTGGACCAGCAAGTCTTTCGGCCCCACCGTCGGGTTGTCGACTTCGGTGACTTCCAGGTGTTTGTATTCCGTCAGCAGCATCGCTTTCATGCGTCCAGCTCTCTCGCAGGGGGGTAAATGAGGTTCGCACCGTAAGCGTAAAAGATAACCGATGAAACGCAATGAGATGTATCACCGGTGATTTGCGAGCCTTAACCAAACAGGATCGCGATCACGACCGAAATTGTGATCAAAAGAGCGCCCGCCAGGCGTAGAATCATCGTTTTTCCCGACAAATCCGCCTCGCTGCCGCCCCAGATCAGCGCCGTCGCCCAGGCCAACAGCACGCCCCAAATGCCCCGCATCGAATACACCACGTTCACCCGCGGGGCATCGCCGAAGGCGGACAGCGTGAACACGATGCAAATCGCTTGCAACGCGATCAGCAATCCGCCGACCAACAGCGACCGTCGGACGGCAGGCAACGCAAATTTATCCCGCTGGAATCCGACCAAAAAAACCGTCGAGTAGGCGGCGACGAACCAAAACATGATCGGCAAAAAACGGCCGGACGTCCACGCCGCGGTCGGGGACGAGCAGAACCGCTGGACCAGCACGTCAAAAATCGAAAATGACGTGCTGGCGGCCATCGCGCTCAGGATCGTGTACCCGATCCGGCCATGCGTACCCGCCCCGGTCCACTGGACCAATGCGATTCCGACCGTTGCCAACGTCGCCGCCAACCAAATCGCCGCCGGCAAACTTTGGCCACCGATGACCGTTGCCAGGATCGCCACCAGCAAGACTTTCACGCCGAACAGCGGAGCGGCGATCGAGACATCACCGTGCGTGATCGCGAAAAACGTTCCCATCTGACCGCTGATGTAAAACACCGCCACCAGCGCGGGCTGCCACAGCAACCACGGCTGGACCGGATCGCTGTCAAGCAACCAGAACCCCGAGAACAGCGTCGCGGCCCACAGATTGGCCACCAACGACACCGTCCATGGATTGGCCCCCTCCAGCGTCGCACGCTTCAAAAAAATCAGCCCGCAAGCAAACAAGATGCTCGCGGCCAGCGGCAACAGCAGGTGAATCGAATCGTCAAGCACGGCGGGATGGAAACGGAAAGAGAGACGGGTGCGGCGAGGGCAGATGCACCAATGCCATCTGGCGACGGTAGCCTAGCGAACTTGTGATACCAGGGAAGTGGCCGGCGTCGGGCGATCGACCGCAACACCCTCGTCCATGGCTCTTTATTCAGGTGTACAATCCGTACATGCACCGCCTGCCCGTCATGACCGCGCGAATCACCACGGCACCGACCACCATCTTGGCAAGCGTTTGGGCGATCACCGCATTCGGCATCGTCGGCTGCGGTCTGGTCGGCTGCGGTCTGGTCGGTTGCGGCCGGCCGCCGGCCCCCGAACCGACCGTTATCACCGACACCGGATCGGATTTGCGGCATGACCACAAACATTTTCATGGCGATCCGCACCGCCATGACCACGACCACGAGGGGACGTTTCAGGGAGCCCACTCGCACCCGCATGCCCACGCCCATCGGCACCCGCCGGCCCCCCACGGCGGCCTGATCGTCAGCCTGCGGTTGACCGGCCAGCAGCGTGAGCCTTCCGGCCAGTCGTCGTCCGGCCAGTCGTCGTCCGTGCCGTTAGCGCCGCGAATGCCACCGCGGCCGCACCTCGAGATCGTAACGGGGTTGCCGGAGCGGCTGACGTTTTATTTTCTGGCCGAATCCGAAGACGGCCGGTGGGATCGCTGGGACGTCGGCCCGTCGCCGACCGTCGCTTTCACCGCGGCCGCCACGGCACGAAGTTTGGAATTGACCCGCGCCGCCGACCAAGACGGCTACATCGCACCGCTGGGGCCAGAGCTGCAAGCGTTGTTGACGGGCGCCGCGTCGGAGATTCGGCTGACCGATTGGGTGATCCATGCCGCGGGCCGATCGTTTGACATTTCGGGCAAGCTTGTTTTCGGGCAGGGTGAACTGGACGTCGTTCTAGACTAACCTGTTGCCGCCACGGAGAAACGTTCCCCTGCGGTCTCGTTTCCCATCGTCCCTGCTCGCGATTGAACCATCATGCCCCAGCCCTCGCCCCGTCGATCCGCGTTTACCCTCGTCGAACTGCTGGTCGTGATCGCGATCATCGGAATCCTGGTCGGATTGCTGCTGCCGGCGGTCCAAGCGGCTCGGGAAGCGGCCCGGCGGATGTCGTGTCAGAATAACTTAAAACAACTTGCGCTCGGGCTTCACAATTACGAGTCGACCTTTAAAGTTTTTCCCTCGGGTTACTTGCACAAGCCCGGCCCCCGCGGCACGGCGATGGAGCCGGCCAATCACATGGGCTTGGCTTGGGGCGCGGCGATGTTGCCCCAATTGGAACAGAGTCAGGTGGCGATCCTGTTCGATTACAACCGTCCGATGTGGGTCCCGGAGAACCTAAAGGCCCGCGAGATTCCGTTGGAGGTATTCTTGTGCCCCAGCGATACCTATTCGGCCGACGCCTTCGTGATTCGCGACGACACCTCCGACCCGGTCGAACGCTACTCGGCAGCCAGTTACGCTGCTAACTGGGGGCCCGCGGACGCATCGACCAACCTGGATGACACTCCGACGGCCAGCCGCGGCGTATTCTATCGCAACAGCCGCACCCGCGTTTCGGCGATCATCGACGGACTGTCCAACACCCTGGCCTTTGGCGAACGTCACAACGGACCGATTCCGATGAGCCAAACGACCGCCGGCGGGCACAGCGCATTTGAAAACGTCTGGAGTGCGGCGATTCGTGACATCGACGAATTGGACGACGATCACGGCCACATGGTGCTGTTTGAAACCCAGTTCCGTCCGAACCAAAAAGACGGTGACGACAAGGGGCTGGCCGCACCGCACGTCGGTCTCTGTCAATTTGCATTGTGTGACGGTTCGGTCCGCGCGATCACCGAACACATCGACGCGGAACTCTACGATGCCCTGGCCACACGTCACGGCAACGAGGTCGTCGAAGACTATTGATCCGACTCGCCGAGGAATCCGACGCCGCTCGAATCAGTGAAATCTACAATCACTACGTGCGGACATCGACGTGTACATTTCATCTGGATCCGGAATCCGTCGACGATCGACTGGACTGGCTGCGGGCACACGACGATCGACATCCCGTGACGGTCGATTGTGTTTCGGGCAAGGTCGTCGGTTGGGCCTCGTTGACTCAGTGGCATCCACGTCCGGCCTACAGCGAAACCGCCGAGGTGTCGTTCTACCTGGACCACCGCTATCATCGACGTGGCATCGGACGATCGCTGTTGACGGACCTGATCGATCGAGCGTCATCGCTCGGTTTTCATGTCTTGATCGGCGGCGTTTGCACCGAACATGTCGGCAGCATGGAGTTGCAAAAGTCGCTCGGTTTTCGCGAGGTCGCCCGGTTCACCGAGGTCGGACGCAAATTCGATCGCTGGCTGGATGTCGCGTACTTTCAACTGACGCTCAACGAATGACACCGACGCGGATCCGATCGCTTCTTGACACCTATCGCGACGGGCTGCTGAAGGACACACTGCCGTTCTGGATTCGGCACGCTGTCGATCACCAGCACGGCGGATTCATCACGTCGCTCGATCAAGACGGCACCGTCATCGACACCGACAAGGGACTCTGGCAACAAGGCCGTTTCACCTGGCTGCTGGGTGAACTTTACAACCACGTCCAGCCTCGCCAAGAGTGGTTGGACCTGGCGATTGCCGGCGCCGACTTCATCGAAAAACATGGATTCGATCCCGACGACGGCCGCATGTGGTTTCACGTCACTCATGACGGCCGACCGATTCGAAAACGACGCTATGCGTTCAGCGAAAGCTTCGCGGCGATCGCCTTTGGTGAATTATTTAAAGCCACCGGGCGACCTCATTACGCCGACCTGGCACGACGACTGTTCCGGCAGTTCATCGACCACAACTTGGATCCGATGCACACCCCGCAAAAGTTCACCGACACGCGGCCGACCCGAGGACTGGCGTTCCCGATGATCACCATCGCGACGGCTCAGGAGTTACGCGATTCGATCGACTTGGCGGAGGCCCAAACGTGGATCGATCGCAGCATCGAAACGATTCGCCGATTCCACACCAAACCCGATCTGGAGGCCGTGATGGAAACCGTCGGCCCCGAAGGCGAAATCCATGACCACTTTGACGGCCGAACGTTGACGCCCGGACACGCGATCGAGGGTGCTTGGTTCATCATGTGGGAAGGGAAACAACGCAGCGATCCGCAACTCGTCCGTCTGGGATGCCAGATGTTGGATTGGAGTTGGCAGCGGGGTTGGGACAACGAACACGGCGGAATCCTGTATTTCGTCGATCTGCGAGGCTTGCCGGTCCAGGAGTATTGGCATGACATGAAGTTCTGGTGGCCGCAGAACGAGACGATCATCGCGACCCTGTTGGCGTATCAATTGACCGGCGACGAAAAGTACGCGACCTGGCATCAGCAGATCCATGACTGGGCCTACGCACACTTTCCCGATCAACAGCACGGCGAATGGTTCGGTTACCTGCACCGCGACGGCAGCCTCAGCTCACGGTTGAAAGGCAACCTTTGGAAAGGCCCGTTTCATCTGCCAAGGATGCAGCTGATGTGCTGGCGAATCCTGAGCGAGATGTGAATGGGAGAGGATGACTGGTCGTCTCTGTCAGCTTGGTTTTTTGGTAGTGGACGAGGCGACGAGTCCTTTCGGAATGCGAACCGCATGGACTCCTCGCGTCGTCCACTACCGCCTACCCGAATCTTAAGCGGATCTGCACCACTCGTCTCGTCGATTCTGAATTGACAGGCTGGAAGCCTATCCCACGGATTTACCATTTACCGACGGCCTTCAGCCCTTCGGTTTGCCAGACGTGGACGTCACCGTTCTGCCCGGAGGCGAACACGCGGGCGCCGTCGGTGCCGGTTCCCAGCGTAAACAGAAAATCGCCTGGGGCGGATGCCGCGGCGACCGAGCCGCCGTTGTTGGTCTCGTGGACCCGCACCTGTCCGTCGGCGCAACTGCTGGCCACGCGGGTGCTGTCCCCCAGGAATTCCACCGCGGTGACTTCGTCGGGGAACCCACCGATCGTGCGTTTCTGTTGACCGGTCTCGGCGTCCCAGGTTTTAATCGTCCCATCGGCGCTGCCGCTGGCGATCAGTCGACCGTCCCGCCGCCAGCTGAGCGACAGGACATGGTGTGTGTGTCCATCGAGGGCACCGACGACGCCTCCGGTCTGCACGTCCAACAAGCGGATCGTCTTGTCGGCCGACGCGGTGGCCAGCAACCGATCGTCGGGTGAAAACCGCGCGCACAACACGGTGTCGCTGTGAAGATCATCGAATCGACGCAGCACTTCACCGGTGGCAACGGCGACGACCAACACCTGGCCTTGGCGGCTGGGGATGCCGCTGCCGATCGCGATCGACTGGCCGTCGCCGCGGAAATCCAACGTCGTCACGCGGTCGGAGATCAGATCCGATCCCACCCCGCCGATCGTTCGCTCGAGCGTCCACTGTCGGCGTCGGTCGACCATCCGAGGCGGTCCGCTGTGTTCATTGATGATCATTCGATTTTGATCCAGGTAATACGCATCGGTCGGCCCCGTGCCGCCCAAGCGTTGGCCGATGTGAGACCGATCCAGCGGTTTTCCATCAGCGACTCGATAGGTCCGCACAGCGCCGTCGACATCGACCACCGTGACTGTCGCGTCACCGAGTGCGATGGACCGGATCGCGGGGGAGTGGCTTTGACGCTCGACCAGCGCGACGTGCCGATGCTTCAGGTCGGCCAAGTGATTGTTTCGCATCCGCAGCGAATCCTGGTGGGTGGGGATGTTGGCGGCAGCTTTGTCGCGTGTCTTGGTTGCGGTGACCAATGCCTGGTCGCGCTGGACCACCTCGGCTTGCTTCTTCTGCACTTCCTTTTCCACCGCAGCGAGCGACTCGCGTTGTTTGGCCAGTGCCGCCTTGGATGACTCCAGTTGTTTGGCGGCCTCGGTCGCGGCCGCTTTCGATTTCGCCAGCGTTTGATCGGCCTCGCTGCTGCGTTTGGTGACCGATGCCAGTTGGGACTTCTTGGCTTCGACTTGTGTTGCAATCTCCTGGGCCGATTGTTTTGCGGCGGCCAACATTCGGTTCGCTTCGTCGGCTTTTGCCTGGGCCAATTCAACTTGCGAAAGCGCCGTCGCGGACTGTTTTTCCAGCGGCTGCAACTCGGCCGTCAGCGATGCGATCTCGGCCTTGCTTTTGGCGATCAACGCTTCGGCATCGGTGGCGGCCCGGTTGGACGCATCAATCATGGCCTGGGCGTCTTTGATCCCCTGCTCGCTGCCGGCGACCTGTTTTGCCACGTCGTCTCGCTGTTTGGCTTTCTCCTCGAACTCCTTGGCCGCTTTTTCACGGGCCTCGGTCACCTTGGCCAATGCCGCCTGTTCCTTTTCCAACAGCTTCTTCAACTCGTCCGTCTTGCCTTCCAGCGTCTTGACCCACACCTGTTCGCGTTGGACGTGACGGTCGAGCGCGGCGATTCGAAGCACCGATTCGCTGTCCCCGGTCAGTGTCCGCAGCAGAGTTCCGTCGTCCAGATTCCACAGCTTGGTGGTCCCGTTGCGTCCGCCGGTCGCGAGTGTCTTGGAGGGCGGGGCAATCGCGATTGATTCGATCGCTGCACCGTGATCCAGCTCGCGCGTGATGTCGCCGGAGACCACGTCGATCGTCTTGGCCAGGCCCGACGCCGTGCCGACGACAAGGGTGCCGGGGCCGAAAAATGCCATCGACGTGGCGTCCTGGAGCGAGGTGAGGGACGGCGCCGGATGGGGTTGATCGTTGTCGAAAAGTCGAACTTGGCCATCCGTCCCGAGCGCGGCGATGAAGCCGGATTCACTGCTTTGCGCCAAGCTCTTGATCGCTTGGTCCAGCTTCGCCTGTCCCACCAAATCCCCCGTGCGAGGATCATGGATGCCGATGTCGCCGTGATCGTAGCCGACGACCAGTCGCTCGGGATGGGACCAGGTCAGGTCCGCCACCGTGCCCGGGCTGTTGATGCCGACGCGTCGTTCCTGTGAATCGAGTTGCCAGATTTCCACATCACCGATCGCGTTGACCAGCGCGACCGCAGAACGATCGGGGCTGATCGCGGTCGGCCCGACGGCGTGTCGCAAGGCGAGCGGAATCGCGGACGTTGTCGGCTGGCGTTTCCAGATCCGAACCGCTTGGAAACCACCGGTGGCGATGCGATCGCCCCACGGTGAAAACGCGATCGCCTGGATCACGTCAAAATCAGCGACGCCCGCTTGCCGAAGGCCTGCGTCGACCAATGTGCCACGGAGTTCGCCGGTGTGTGCGTCGGCAAGTTCCACACGATTGGCATGACCGACGGCGATCAAACGGTCATCCGGTGAAACCGCCAACGCGTAACTGTTGCGGATCGAATCGTCGATCGGCTGCCACTGGATCGTCTCCTCGGCGGACGCCGCATCGATCACGGCCCCCTGTGCGATCCAGGTTTGCAACAACGACAGTTCAGCCGGCGTCAAACGCTTGGCCCCCACCGTGTTGTCCTCCGGTGGCATCGGGTCATCATCATCGCCGGCCCGCACGTACAACAAACTCGACTCGGGCTGTTTCGCGACCAGCAACGACCCGCTGTCTCCGCCGGTTTCGATCGCCTGACGGTTTTCCAGCGATAGCCCCCCCTCGGCTTGCCCGGCGCGGTGACAGGCGACACAGTTGCGTTGCAGGATCGGTGCGATGTCGCGGGCATAGCTGACCGACTGGTCCGGATCGGTTTGCTCGGCCGGTGCTGGCGGAGCGAGGAAACAGAGCACCAAGACGATTGGCAGCGATCGATCACGCATCATGGCAGCGGGAGAGGTGGGAGGATTGGCTTCACTGGACTTCCAGTGTGATCGCCGGCAGCGGGACATAGACGGTAAAATCTCGAGCGGCGGTTTGTTTTTTTAGCGTCTCGATCCGTTTGTCGGCTTCCGCGATGGCTTTGTCGATTTCCGCATGTTGCTCCGAGCGGTCGGGATCGGCTCGCAGTGTCTTCAAGGCGTCGCGGTACTCGATTTCACGCGTCAATGACTGGGGGTTGACCGCGAACTTGACCTTCGTTTCGCCTTGGCCCCAGAACGTATAGGTCCCGGCCGCCGCATTGTTTTTCACATCGATCGTCCATGCGGCCTCCGATTTGTCTTTGGCGATCGTCAGCTCGCCGACGCTGACATTCGGCGGCAAGTGTTGCGCTCGCAAGACGATGTTGTCCGCACCGCCGTCACGCCGCGTCAGCTTGATCGGGACCGTGACCTTGGTGCCCTTTTTGGCCGTGATCACGTCCTGGCCCACCGTCGCGATGCTGATCGGAGCGGTGTCCAGTTGCGAAGATCCGATCCACAGCCCGTCGATCAACCGGGTGTGGGCGGTGGGCCGATAACCGTCTTGTTGCCAGACGACCGATGCGGCGCGGGCGATTCGCGATTCCGTTTGTCCGTCGCGTGTCACTTCGCCGATCACTTGCAGCGGGGCATGCTGTGTCGGCGCCTCGTCCGAGGCGGTGATCACCAAGTCGGTATGGTTTTGGTTGGCCGCGATCCAACCGGAGCGACAATTCAATCCGGCGGGAAGATCCGGGATCGAGACCTTGATCGGGCCGGACATCTGATTGCGATAAACAAACACGCGAATCGTCGTCGCACCGCCGCGCATCAGATGTGATCCCGACGGCTGTGTCGTCTTGGCATCTTTGTGTGGATAGACGTGGTAGGCCAACAAGTGCCAATCCTGTCGTGGCGGGCCGATGGCAAGTTGATATCGCTGGACCTCGCCGAGCGATCGACCGGTGTCCAAGTCCGTGACGGTGATCCGATAGTCACCGTCTGCGGGCGGTTGAAACCGCAAGACGGGATCGCCGCTGGCAAGACGAATGATGCCGTCGGACAGATTCGGGCCGTCTTCGGCCGTCGCAACGCGTTGCCAAGTGACTGCGCCCGATCCGTCGACGTTTGCTTTGTCGATGATCAATCGGGCGTCGGTGGGCTGGCCGATGCGATCCGAGACGACTTCGATTTGAACCGGTTGTCCCTTGGCCAGTTTGCAGCGGTAGCGATCGCGGTCATGGGGGGCGTCGAACGCAGCCTGCACCAACGCTGGGACTGTCAGCTCGATCGGCGCGTCCGACTCGTTGACCAAGACCGGATCTTGCGTTTGTGCGTCTTGAGCCCGCACGCTGATCGATTTCGGAAACTCCGGTTCCAGAGATCGCGGCGTGCCGGCACCTTCGACCACGCTGAATCCATATTGAAACGCCGCGCCACCACGAAACAGTGCGTCATGAACCGCGACTGTGACGGGCCCGCTTTCGGTCGCGGTCCATGACAGTCGCAGATCCGAGTGATCGCCTCCGATTCCGCTGGCCAGCGTTCGCCCCTTCGCGTCGGCGATCGCGAGGGCACCGATCAATTGCGAGTCGACCGCTTGAGCGATCAACCGCAACGTGTACTGCGTTCCGGCGACGGCGGGGAACGAATAGAAATCGCGCCGCTGGGGCGAGACACGTCGGCAATACGTTCGCCCCAGCTCGATGGGCGTTGCCGTGGCGGGATCGCTTCCCACCGACGAAGCAACTTCAACGCCGTCTTGAACCACGACCGACCGCGGATTGGAGATTCCGAAACGGCCGACCGCACGGGCTTCATAACGCCCCGCCGGGACATCGGACGCGACCGAGACACGGAATGTGCCATGACGCGGCGATTCGATCTCCGTCAGCGGACGAGTGGGGCCGTCCGGCAGCGTCGCGGTGATGCCCGGATGCGAAAAAACGAGTTCAACCACCTCGTCGCTATTCGCACCTTCGGCGACGCGGACTTCGTAGGTTTCCCCGGGGCAGAAGAAAGACTGGGACAGTGACCGCAGGGCGATCACGGGCAACTGTGCGTGCAGGTTGCCGGCGGCCATCCCGATCAGGGCGAACACGCAGACGAGCACGTACCGCAAGGGACGGCCAGCGACGCGCGCACCGCCGCCGCAAACGAAGGGTCGATGTCGCATCAGTGGTTAAACAGAAACTCTTTGGAGTTCACGAGGGCCCAAATGAGATCTTCCCAGGGCTCTTTTTGATCGTCGCGTTCGCCCAAGTAGCTGAGCGTCGACTTGAGTTCATCGTCGGTCGGTCCGCGACTGAATGCCAATAGATAAAGTTCTCGTACCTTGTCTTCGCTCGCGCGTGACGCGTCGGCGGCGTAGGCGGCGGCACGGCCCTGGTCGTGCGTCAGTTTTTGCTGCATCTGTTCGGAATTCAGCAGATGCAGACTCTGCGCCAGGTTGGCTTCCGAGGACCGTTCGCACTCACACGCGGTCTTTGAATCGGGTTGGCCGAACACGGACAAGAAATAGGAATTGAACCCCGTGTCCGGCAACTCCACCGCCCGCGTTCCGGCCGGCATGCCGGAAAAACTGGTCGACGCACCGGTGACCTTGTCGATCGAATCGAGCAACGTCTCCGCTTGCAACCGCTTGGGGTAGTACCGTGAGTGACTGCGGCGATCGATCAAGTTTTCTCCACGGGCGTCACTCGATGCACCGTACACGTCGGAATTGCAGATCAATCGGATCAGCGATTGGAGGTCATAACCTGAATCCACGAAAGTCGCCGCCAACGCATCCATCAGTTCGGGATTCGACGGCGGATTGGTCACCCGCAAGTCGTCTTCGGGTTCGACCAAACCGCGGCCGAGGAAATGTTTCCAGTAGCGATTGACCAGGGCTTTGGCAAAGAACGGATTCTCCGGCGATGTCACCCAGTCGCTTAGCGCCCGGCGTGGATCGCTCACGGCATCGGCTTGGATCGCTTCGGCATCCAACCCCGCCGGCGACACCGGCTGGCCGGTCTTGGGATGCTTGGCCGATGGGGCGGCGATACGGGTCACGAACGTCACGTCGGTGCCCTGCGTCTTTTTGGAGATCGTGCTGAAGAACGCCGACATCCGGGCGTAATCTTCCTGGCTCCATTTTTCGTACGGGTGGTGATGACAGCGGGCGCATTGGATGCGTTGGCCCAAGAACAATTGGCTGATGTCTTCGACCCGTTCGTTCTGGTCGGTCACCTGCGACAGCCATGCGGTCGCCGGGTTGCTGAACAACGACCCGCTGGCGGTCAGCAATTCGTCGACGAGTTGGTCGTATGGCTTGTTGACGCGGAACGATTCTTTCAACCAATGATGAAACAGCATGTTCGAAACTTGCAACGCCCCGCCGGTGCGGCGATTGCGCAAGATCACGCCCCACTTGCGTGCGAAGAACGAAGCGTAGTCGTCGCTTTGCAGCAACTCGTCGACCAAGCGGGCGCGTTTGTCCGGCGCGTCGTCGGTTAGGAACGCATTGGATTCGTCCAATGTCGGAATCCGTCCGGTCAGATCCAGCGTGACGCGGCGCAAGAATGTCGCGTCGTCGCTCGGGGGCGAAGCGGGGATGCCCAACGAATCGAGCTTTTTGCGGACGAACCGGTCGACGACATTGGCGGGCTGGCCTGCCGATGAATCATCGGCATCGGCGAGTTCGGTCGACGCCTCGACCCGCAACGGGATCTCGGCGCGGAACACCGTCACGTGTCCCTGGTAGCGTGCCATCACCGCAACGTCGCCGACCAACTGACCGGTTCGAACAAGCCCCGTATCGCTCACTTCGGCCATCTGCGTGTCGTTCGATTCATAGACCGCCGCTCGGGTGACGTCTTCGACTGAACCGTCACTGAAGGTGGCGATCACGGCGATCTGTTGCTCGCTGTCGCCGGCCATCCGTCGGACCTCGGGGTAACAGCGGATCGAACGGACCTGCAAGATTTCGCCTTGATCGTACGGCATGCCCTGGGAAATCCAGCGACGCAGCACACGGTATTCGTGCGAATCGCGGTCGGTTCGCGCACCGCCCCCGTGCGGCATCGCGTTGATGGTTTTCATCAACAGCAAACTCTGATCCGGCGCGGCCAGGGAAACGCGGCGGCCACGCGACTCGGCGACCAACCGCTTGTGATCTTCGTGTGGTTCGAACCCGAGCAGGGAGAGCCGAAACCCGTTTTGGCCGGCGATCTTTCCGTGACAGCCGCCGCCGTTGCAGCCCAATTTGGTAAAGATCGGAACGACCTGTCCGCAAAAGCTGACCGGTTGCGTTTGTCCGGTGCCCGATACGTCCAGCGTCGCGGTGACACTTTGACCGTCTTCGGAAGTCGCGGAAAGTGTGACCGTGCCATCGGCAAGCGGCGTCACCGACCCGGTCGGATCGATCGAAACCAGACCCTCGGGCGACGCGGAGAATTTCACCCGTCGCGTCCAATCGGTCGTCATGCCGTTGGATTCGGATCGAGAAACGATCAGCTGCAATCGCGCGTCGGTTCCGACCAGCGTTGTGGCCGCGGCACCGTCAACGTTGTCGATGCGGAGCGATTGTTGGTCGGCGGAATTGGTGGCAGAGGAATCGGTGACGGCAAGGCAGACGATCGCGGCAAGCCCCAACAGGCGAACCCCGCGCGGAAACCTTGCGCCAGCATTCAATACGTTTCGATTCATGCGACCAACTCGGCGATCGGGTCACTGTCGACCAGGAACTGCGGACGGCCGGTCGGGTCGGCGATCGTGGTCGAGTGCGTGTCAATGCCCAGCGTGTGATACAACGTGGCGACAATTTCCTGCATGTCGACCGGACGCTCGACCGCTTCTTCGCCCATGCGATTGGTCGCGCCGATCGCTTGGCCGGTCTTCAGCCCGCCGCCGGCCAGCCAAGCGCAACTGACCTTGGTCCAGTGGTCTCGCCCGGCGTTGGCGTTGATCTTGGGCGTGCGGCCGAATTCGCCCCAGACGGCGATGGCGACATCGTCCAACATGCCACGTTCGTCCAAGTCGTTCACCAGCGCGCTTAAGCACTGGTCCAACTTGCCCCCGTGGTCGCGTACCAAATCGAAGTTTTTGCCGTGGCTGTCCCAACGTCCGTAACTGAGGCTGACGACGCGGACTCCGGCTTCGACCAGCCGACGCGCGATCAAAAGCTGATCGTTACAGGTCGGTGCGCCGTCGTATTGGTAGTTGTACGGTTTGCCGTCCCCGTATCGGGCGACGACTTTGGGATCTTCTTTGGATAGATCCAACGCATCGACCAGTTTGCTGCTGGTCAGCACATCGAGCGCCCGCTGACCGAACGCATCCATCCCTTCCATCGCACCGGTGATGTCGATGTCGCGTCGCATCGTGTCCAGCTCGGACAGCAACTTGCGGCGATCCTGCAAGCGATCAAACGAGATCCCTTTCAGCGTCATGTTCTGCATGCCCGGCCCGTCGGGTTTGAAGGGCGAATAGGCCGAACCGAGAAAACCGGATTGTCCGGAATCAGACCAGGGGACGTGACGTGTCGGCGCCGCGAGGCCGACAAACGGCGGCACGGAGGGATCGACCGGGCCGAGCAACCGTGCCGCGGAGGCGCCGATGGAAGGTCGACCGCCAAGGTTCTTCAGTGAGTTCTTGTCCCAACCGGTGAAGCATTGCACCCCGTCGTGACCGCCTCGGCATCCGACCACACTGCGGATCACCGCCGACTTGTCCATCAACGCGGCCAGTTTGGGAAACACTTCACAAATCTGGATGCCCGGAACGTTGGTCGCGATCGGCTGGAATTCACCGCGGACTTCACCGGGCGCCTCGGTCTTGATCTCCCACATGTCTTGGTGGGGAGGACCACCGGCCAGGAAGATGTTGATCACCGATTTGTGTTTCCGCGGCGACGACGAAGACGCTTCGGCACGGTACAAGTCGGCCAACGACAGGCCGCCCATTCCGAAGGACAGTCCGCCGATCTTTAAAAAGCTTCGCCGGTGTTGCCCGTCGCAATAGCGACTGGAGGGACCCTTGATCGTCAACATGATCAGGCCGGGGTAGGGGGGGAGGGATGATTCAGGTGGGACCCGGGCAGAGTAAAGGTGGGCTGCCCGAGCGAGGCATCGCGTCCCAGTATAGCCGCCTAAAGGGAATCTGTGCAACCTTTTGACGGATCCGCCCGATGTGGCCGCCGCAAACCTGCTCACCATTGCGATGTGACCGTCGCTGCCACCCTCCTTTGAAACACCTTTCTATCGGCGCCAAGTTAAGAATTGACCCTCCACTCCGGGAGAGTCGCGGAGGAGTGGGCGCTCGGAGCGGGGAGGGTTGCCTGTGGATCGGAGGCACTCAAACACAATCGTTCAACCCTCCCCTCGCTACGCTCGCCCCTCCCTGCCAGGGAGGGTGAATTACCGAAAACCGCACGACCTCTCAAAGGGAGGGTGTCTTCAGGAATTCGAAGCTGACTCCGGCGCTACTTCAATCGCCCGGCGTCACACGCCGCGTTTCAGCGTGCCGAGCGGAGCTGGCCTCGGGCGCGGCGGAGGGCGGTGTCTTTCAGCTGCGCCAGCTCGGGGGTTGATGCCGGCATCTCTTGGGCATCTTCGAGCGCCCGTTCGGCTTCACCGACGTCCAGCAGGTCGACGGAGATCGAGCGCGAGGTCAACAGGCTGACCACGTTGCCTTCGACTTGGGCGAAGCCGCCGTCGACGAAGTACCGTTGCGGTCCCGCGGCGGTGGCCAGATGGAGCGTCCCGAAACCCAGACGCCCGATCATCGGGGCGCGGCCGGGCAGGACGCCCAGGGATCCGTCGAACATGGGCAGCGTCACCGATTCGGCTTCGCAATCCACTTCGGTGCGTTCGGGGGTGACAACGATGCAGCGTATCGCCATGGCTTATTTCTTCTCCATCTTCTTGGCTTGAGCTTCCGCCTGTTCGATCGATCCGACGTACATGAAGGCTTGCTCGGGCAGGTGGTCCCACTTGCCGTCACAGATTTCTTCGAAGCTGCGGATCGTGTCTTCCAGCGGCGTGATCTCACCGGCCTTTCCGGTAAAGACTTCGGCGACCAAGAAGGGTTGGGACAGGAATCGTTCGATTCGACGTGCGCGGTGCACGATGGTCTTGTCGTCTTCGTTCAGTTCGTCGACACCCAGAATCGCGATGATGTCTTGCAGTTCGCGATAGCGTTGCAGCGTGGTTTGCACACGACGTGCGATCGCGTAGTGACGGTCGCCGACGTATTGCGGGTCCAGAATTCGCGAGTTGGACGCCAGCGGGTCGATCGCGGGGTAAATCCCTTTTTCCGAAATCGATCGCTCCAGATAGATAAACGCGTCCAACTGGCCGAACGCGGTTGCCGGGGCGGGGTCGGTCGGGTCGTCCGCGGGGACATAGACCGCTTGGACCGATGTGATCGCACCCTTTTTGGTCGACGTGATCCGTTCTTGCAGCGCACCCATTTCGGTCGCCAGCGTCGGTTGGTAACCGACCGCCGAAGGCATCCGCCCCAGCAGCGCGGACACTTCCGAACCGGCTTGGGAGAAACGGAAAATGTTGTCGACGAACAGCAGTGTGTCCGCTCCGGTGGTGTCTCGGAAAAATTCCGCCATCGTCAACGCCGACAAGGCGACACGCAGACGCGATCCCGGCGGTTCGTTCATCTGACCGAACACCATGCAGGTTTGTTCGATGACCTTGCGTCCGGTTTGACCGATTTCGGTTTCCTGCATTTCCAACCACAGGTCGGTGCCTTCGCGGGTTCGTTCACCCACACCGGCGAAGACCGAGTAACCGCCGTGGCTGCTGGCGATCCGAGCGATCAGCTCGGTCAGAATCACGGTTTTCCCCAGACCGGCACCGCCGAACAATCCCGCTTTACCACCGCGGACGAAGGGGGTCAGCAGGTCGACGACCTTGATCCCGGTCTCGAACAGCTCGGTGTTGGTGGACAGTTCGTTGACCGGCGGGGCTTCGCGGTGGATCGGCCAGTAATCTTCGGCCGCGACGTCGCCACGTTTGTCGATCGGTTCGCCCAACACGTTGAAGACGCGTCCGAGGGTTTCCTTCCCGACCGGAACGGCGACCGGTTTGCCGGTGTCGACGACGTCCATCCCACGCATCATGCCGTCGGTGCTGCCCAGTGCGATCGCGCGGATGCGTCCGCCGCCAAGGTGCTGTTGGACTTCGCCGACCAATTCGATCGAGACCCCTTTGTGCTCGCTCTTGACTTCCAGAGCGTTGTAGATCTCCGGCATTTGGCCTTCGGGGAATTCGGCGTCGAACGTCGACCCGATGACCTGCGTGACTTTGCCGACGACGCGAGTTTCCGTTGCGGTGGACATGCTATTCTTCTTCGCTAAAAACGTGTTGTGGGGCAGGCCGCAAGGGTGCGACCGGTCACCAGAGTGTGTGGGGTTAACCTTCCAAAGCTTCGACGCCGCCGATGATCTCCATGATCTCGCCGGTGATCTGGCTTTGTCGGGCTCGGTTGTAAGTCATCGAAAGCTGTTTGATCATGTCGCCGGCGTTTTCGGTCGCGCCCTTCATGGCGATCATTCGAGCGACTTGTTCGCTGACCGCGGCGTCCAGGAAGCACTTGAACAGCCGGACTTTGAAGCTGGTCGGAACGACTTCCTCAAGAATGCTTTCGGCCGAGGGCAGGAATTCGTACTCGACGCTCGTGCCGTCGACGTCCTCTTGTTGCTCTTCGCCGCCCAGCGATCCCAACGGCAGCAGGGTTTCGACGGTGGCGACTTGCTTGGACGTGCTGATGAATTTGGTGTAGACCACGTCCAGCCGATCCAAGTCGCCGGTGATGTACCGGGACAGGTAGCTGTCGGCGATCTTTTCGACGTCGGCATAGGCCGGTTGGTCTTCGAAATTCAGGTGTTTTTCGTCGGTGGTGACCCCGCGGAACGCCAGTCCATCGGCACCGCGCTTGCCGCTGACGTCGACCGCGACGTTGGGCAACGACGCCTTCATTTCCTTGATCAGCGGCATCGCTTCACGAAGCACGGCACCGTTGTAACCGCCGCACAGGCCGCGGTTGCTGGTCAGCACCAAGACGCGTGCGTTCTTGATTTCGTCGCGTTGCTCGAGCAACGGATGCTGGACGTCCAGGCCGGCGGCGGCGAGTCGCCCGACGATCTTGGTGATCTGCTCGGTGTAGGCGGTCGCGGCTTGGGCCCGGTCCATCGCTTTCTTGTACCGCGCCGTTGCGATCAGCTCCATCGTCCGCGTGATCTTGCGGATGTTGCGGATCGACTTGCGTCGTTTATCAAGCGCTCTTGCGTTGGCCATGAATCGTTAAACGATGACGGAATGCTTCAAGTGAATGGGATCAGGCGGTCGGCGTGTAGCCGGCCTTGAAATCTTTGATGGCGTTTTCCAGGGAGCTGACGATGTCATCGGTCAACGCACCCTCTTGCGTCAATTTCTCCAGCAACGAGCCGTGTTTGTCGTTGATGAATTGCAAGAAATCCTTTTCCCATTGCTGGACGGATTTGATTTCGACGTCATCCAAGTGCCCTTGGGTACCGGCGAACAAGCTGACCACTTGCTCGGCAACCGACAGCGGTTGGTACTGGGGCTGTTTGAGCAGTTCGACCATTCGGTAACCGCGATCCAGCTGGGCCTGGGTGGCCGGGTCCAGGTCGGTTCCCAACTGAGCGAAGGCTTCCAGAGCACGGAAGGCGGCGAGGTCCAAACGCAGACCGCCGGCGACCTTCTTCATCGCCTTGATCTGGGCGGCACCACCGACGCGAGAGACCGAGATCCCGGGGTTCATCGCGGGACGAACACCGGAGAAGAACAGGTCGGGCTGGACATAGATCTGGCCGTCGGTGATCGAAATCACGTTGGTCGGAATGTAGGCCGACACCTCGCCTTCGAGCGTTTCAATGATCGGCAAGCTGGTGATCGAGCCACCGCCCAGGTCGTCGGACAGCTTGGAGGAGCGTTCCAGCAGACGGCTGTGGCAGTAAAAAACGTCTCCGGGGAACGCTTCACGGCCGGGCGGTCGTCGCATCAACAGACTCATCTGACGGTAGGCGACCGCTTGCTTGCTCAAATCGTCATAAACGATCAGGGCGTGGCCGCCGTTGAACATGAAGTGCTCGGCCATCGCGGTTCCGGCGTACGGGGCGACGTATTGCAGCGGAGCGGGCGAACTGGCACCGGCGACGACCACGGTCGTGTATTCCATCGCGCCGTATTTTTCCAACACGTCGACGACGCCCGCGACCGAGCTGTCTTTTTGACCGATCGCGACGTAAAAGCACTTCACGTCTTGACCTTTCTGGTTCAAGATCGCATCGATCGCGATGGCGGTTTTGCCCGTTTTACGGTCGCCGATGATCAATTCACGTTGGCCGCGACCGATCGGGGTCATCGCGTCGATCGCTTTGATGCCGGTCTGCATCGGCTCGGTCACCGGTTGCCGCTCGGCGACACCGGTGGCGATGATTTCGACCGGGCGGGTGACGTCCGACTGCACCGGGCCTTTGCCGTCGAGCGGATTGCCGAGCGGATCGAGCACGCGTCCGATGACGGCGTCACCGGCCGGCACGCTCAACAGCGTTCCGAGCGCCTTGACTTCGTCGCCTTCTTGAATCGTCAGGTAATCCCCCAGGATGATCACACCGACGCTGTTCTCTTCCAGGTTGAACGCCAACCCGATCGCACCGTTGGGGAACTCCACCATCTCCCCGGCCATCACACCGGACAGACCATACACACGCGCGATCCCGTCACCGACTTCGAGAACGGTACCGACCTCGCGAACATCGATCTTGCTGTCGAAGTTTTCAATCTCCTGCTGCAAGACCGATGCGATTTCATCGCTGCTAAATTTCATGGCAATCTAATGCGTCAGAGTTTTTTGGTGTTGATAGGGGCGTTAGCGGAAACGGCTGCGGTGTTGGGGCAGCGGGAGTTTCCGGTGGTTATTGAGTCAATTGATCAAATTTCTCAGCGATCTTGGCGGAAAATCCTTCACTGGCTCGTTTGGCGATGCCATTGAGGCGGTTGGCGACGGAGTTGTCGAAAACCGTGTCTCCGATTCGGATCACCATGCCGCCGATCAAGTCGGCGTCGACGACTTCTTGAAGTCGAACTTTCTTTCCTGTTGCGGCCCCCAGTTTTTCCGTGATCGAGGCCCGCAATCCATCATCCAGCGGGACGGCCGTGCTGACCTTGGCCAGCACTTGGTTGGTCATGGTGTCATACAGTTCCAACACCCCGTCACGAACCGCCGCGACGTGCCCGAGTCGGCCACGCGATGCCATCACCTTCAAGAACGTCAACAGCAGCGGATCGAAATCGCCCCCGAAGACTTTGTCGATGACGCGTTGTTTTTCATGCAGATCGATGCGTGGCGAAGCAAAGGCGGCGGCAAGCGGCGGGCTCTTGCGAAGGTACTGATCGACCAGCTGGTTCAGTTGATCGACAATGACTTCGGTCCGGCCCGCCTGCTGGGCAGCCCCCAGCAATGCCTGGGCGTAGGTCTTGCCCAGCTGCTCGGCCCCGGTGTCCATCACCGTTTCGTGTTTTACTTCGTCGGGAGTTTCCATCGATGATTCCAAAGGTGTTTCGTCTTCCCCGCCGCGGCCGGTTGCCGTGGCGGACCAAAACGTGCCACTGGGTCAGTTCTTGCTCGGGACCTCTTCGAGCGCCCGTTTGATCAGCTCGGCATGGTCCTCGGCCTTGAGTTCGCGGCCGACGACCTGCTTGGCAACACCCATTGCCAGGGAGGAGGTTTGGCCGGCGATTTCAGCCAGGGCGACCTTCTTGGCGGTTTCGATGTCGGCAAGCGCCCGTTCGCTTTGACGCTGGGCGTCGGCTTTGGCCTCGTCGACGATCTTGGTGGCGGTCGCTTGGGCGTCACGTCGGGCTTCGGCCAAGATGGCCTGGGCCTCGCCGGCCACTTCCTGCACCTTTTTCTGGTACTCGGCAAGTGTGGCTTCGGCCTTCAGGCTGGACGCCTGGGCCGATTGGAGATCGCCGGCGATCTTTTCCTCGCGAGCCTTCAAACCACCCAGGATCACCGGCCAAACGAACTTCGCCAGCACCCCGAAGGTGACCAGGAAGATCGCCAGGTTGATGACCGCTGCACCGGGGTCGAACGACAGGATCGGCGGCAGTGCTTCGTGGGCACCGTCATCATGTGCACCGTCATCATGTGCGTCGCCTTCGGTGGACTCCGCAGCTTGGACCGACAGGGGCGAAAACGCCACGGGCGGGCCGACCGCAACGAAGGAGACGGCGAGCGCCATGGCGGCAAAACGCAAATACGACATCAAATCACCTAAGGGTGGGCAACCGCAAACCGGAGTGCCGCCTCGGCTTCACTGCCGCGAAAGCGAGGCGACCGACCGAGCACGCGGCCGATCTCTCTAGTTACAGTTCCTGGGAACTACAGCAGGTACATCAGGATCAACGCGATCACGGTCACACCTTCGATCAGTGCGGCCGAAATCAGCATCTGCGTGCTGATCGTCCCGCTCGCTTCGGGTTGACGAGCGATCGCTTCCACCGCACCGCCACCGATGCGGCCGATGCCCCAGCCGGCACCCAAAATCACGAGGCCGATGCCGATACCGACACCCATCTTGCCAAATTCTGCAGCCTCTTGAGCCAGCATCATTGCGAATTCAAACATCTCAGGTTCGCTCCTAGAATTCTCTCGTCGCCCGACTTCTCGCAAAGGAACGGACGCACAAAAAAGGGGAAAGGTCAAAGGGTTAGTAAATCAAAGGTTCCGCAGGTCCGTCACGCGTCGGCCAGGCCGGCCAAGCGAGTCGGTTCAATCAACTTATCCAGATCCATTTGAGACTCGTCGCTCAACGGATCGTGCTCGTCTTCATGGCCATGATCGCCATGGTGTGCCGCAACGGTCGAAATGAACAGTACGGTCAGAAAGGTAAAAATGAACGCCTGGAGCATGCAGATAAACAGCTCCAACAGCGTCAGCACGACGCAGCCCAGGACGACCGCGATGCCGACGCCATAGCCCAGCAAGTGCGACACCGACGCGGCGGTGAACACCAGCCCGACGATCGCCGCGACCACCAAGTGGCCCGCCATCATCGTGCCGAAAAGCCGCATCGCAAGCACGACGCACTTGATCAGCAATCCCAGCCATTCCAAAACGTACAGCGGCAATCCGATCCCGAAGGACATCGCCTTGGGGCCGTCCCAGCCGATCGGGTTGAAGTGAGAGAAGAATGCTTTGGCACCCGTCTCACGAATCCCGATGAACAAGATCGCGATAAAGCTGCAAATCGCCAGCATCGCGTTGAGCGACAGGTTGCCCGTCGCGGTGCCTCCGAAATGCCCGTACTCGCTGGCGTGGTCGCTCCAGACCAGACCGGCCATGTGCAGGCCGCTGCCGAACGGAATCAAACCCAACACGTTGGAGAACAGGATAAAAAAGAATACCGTCCAGATGTACGGAATGTATTTGTCGGTCAGCTCGTGCAAGTTCGGACGCGCCACCTCGTCTCGGATGAACCAGCAAACGGTCTCGAACAACTGAGCCAACCGGCCTTTGGTCTGGTAGGCCTGCAGGCCCTCACCCTTGACGCGGATCTTCGCCGCGACGTAGCAGAACACCAAGACCACCGCGATCGCCGTCACGGCCGTCATCATCAGGTGGTTGGTGATATAGAAACTGTACTGGCCGTCCTTGATGAACAACGCCGGGATGTTCGTCTCGGGCCCACCCACGTTGACCGTAAACAACGGCTCGTGGTGCAACGCGTGGGGCACGACGTGCGAGAGCGGATCATCAGCAGATGCGAATAACAGATTCATTGATTTGAATGCTTGGCTATTTAGCTTCTTGGGGTGGCCGCCCCGGCTTGGCCAGGCGAACAGGCTTGGTCAGGCGAACAGGCTCGGCAAGGCAAACTGGCTTGGCGACGCAAAGGTCATGGCGAGGCAACAGCATCGCCAACACGACCACGTCGGTGGAGGTCAGGTAGACGTACCACGCGAGAATCATTCCCGCGATTTCCTTCTTGGCGGCGGGCAAGTGATAACTACACAGACCGACAAGTGCAACAGTGCCAAGCAGACGAATTATGGCTCCGGCGGAAAAACCGATCGTGATCCGCGCCGGCGAGTGATCGCCACCGGGCAGCATCTCCGTCGCAAGCCCCGGCAATCCGCCGGCAACCGCCACGGCCCCGCTGCCGATACCGACTGCCAACAGCAGTCGCGCGTCGACTGAAAGCACGCCGCTGTGGGCCAAGGACCAGCACGCGAGCATCCCGATTGCCCACGCGACCGAAATCGCGACGAGGCAGCACAGATAGGGTCGGCCGTTTCGCATTGGGAAATGGAGGGCGATCAACGAAATTCAGACGAAAGGGAAGTTCGAGCGAAAGGGTTTGTGCGAGGAGCTGTGAATCGTCAAGGCGTTTCGTCGGCGGCGCCGCTGTCGACAGCACCATCGTCGTCGTCCGGCGACCATCCCTGGGCTCCGGCGGGCGATCGGCCGGCGGGCTCGGACGCCTCGATCTGACGCTGCAGGTTCGAGACAGACGTCGCCAAGCGAATGAACCGGATCATGCCAAAGGTAAAGCCGAGCAAGCCGCCGATAGCGGAGCAGACCGGGCGGGCCGCTTGCATCTGACGGTCGATCGCTGCGCCGATGGCACCGAACACGATCGTGATGAAGGCGAGCTCTAGTCCGGCGCCGGCCAGGCGAATCCAGACCGGTGCCGCCCCCCTCGCGGTGCGGGGCACTCGGCCGTTCGGCTCGCGCCGCGGCTCCGGCCGACCTGGCGATCGATCCTGCTGCGGCATTGTGCACCTTTGTTCAGTTCGTTTCCAGGTTCGATCGCTCCGCTCCTGCAGGCCGCTCGGTTGCGACTTGTTCGGGGGAGGTGAACTCAGCTTCACCACAAAACGCGGGCACAGTCTGATCGACAACCACGCCACGGATAGGAGGGGCGACCGATAGCCGCACCCACAGGCACGAGAGCGGCCTGGGGAAAAGGTGTCAGAAGGCCGCGAAATAGACCCGGCGTCTAGTTTGGTGACGGTAATCCGCAGAAAAATTGGGGAGCTTTTCCCGGTCTTTACGGCGGTTTCAGCCCAAATCTCGGTTCAAGCCGTGCAATCCGCCCAGACGACTCTTTAACTTTTCCCAAGCCTTGGCATAATGACTGCGGTGTTGATTGCTCCGTTAAAGGTTCCTGAGCGGCAAGGTGACCCCGCCAAAACCCCACTCTATGGGGATAGCTGCACCGGTTTCTGGAATTCAGATGAGCGACAAACCAACCACCAAGACGCGGACGAGCCGGTTTGCCCAAAATTCGGCCTGTCCACTGGTTCCTCACCGGGCGATGGGCACTTGGCTCATAGCCGCGGGAGCGACACGCGTCATCACAATAACGCCGACTCAACTTGTGACTTTGAACGATTTCGCAAGTGGCTGGCCAGCACGACTAGCACATCTGGAGACAGTACTTTGATCAAAACGGCAGATCTCAAGTCACAGACGCGGCGTGAACTCGCCTCTCTGGCCAAAAACTACGGCATCGCCGGCTGGCATGGCATGCGGAAAGACGAGTTGGTCGACGCGATCAGCAAGACCCAGCGTCGATTGCGGCGAAAATCGAAGTCTTCCTCCGGTTCGGCGTCCAAAACCAATCGCGGCCGGACGTCGGGCAAGTCCGAATCGGGGGCCGCGACGAAGACACGCCGGTCATCGGGTTCATCTAGCAGTCGGGTGAACGCCTCCAAATCCAGAACCGAAAAAGCGGCCGACAGCGGTGCGTCGACGGTCAAATCGATGTCGTCCTCGCGCTCGACCGCCTCCAAGACCTCGCGGAACGTCAAATCTCGGTCGCGTCGCAATGTTTCCTTAAACGACCGCCCGTTGCCAGAGATGCGGGCCCCGAAAGTTTCGGCAAAAACCGCCCGCATCCGGGCCCAATTGCGTCGGCAAAAGGAGCAGGCGGAAAAGCATCGCGACCTGTCCACCGGCACCCTGGTCGGCGGATCGGCCGTCCAGAACGGCCCCCAACGGACGCGTGCCGGCGAGCCGCACCGCGATCGCATCGTGTTGATGGTCCGCGATTCGTATTGGCTGCAAGCGACGTGGGAGATCACTCGGGCCAGCGTCGCCCGAGCGGAGTCGTCGCTGGCCGAACGCTGGCACACCGCCAAGCCCGTCTTGCGGGTGATGGAAGTCGAAGACGTGGCCAACAACATCGCCGAGACCGTGCAACGCGACATCCCGATCCACGGCGGCGTCGATACCTGGTACATCGATGTCCAAGAACCCCCGACGCGATTCCGCGTGGCCATCGGCTACATCACCTCCGATGATCACTTCCACCCGATCTGCCGCAGCAACATCGTCGAAACGCCCAGTCCCGGCGAGTGCGAACGACTCGACGAACACTGGCACGACATCGCCGACGATTACGAACGGATCTATTCCCTCAGCGGTGGCTATGATACCGACGCCGGCGACTTGAAGGAGATCTTCGAAGAGCGGCTGCATCGCTCGATGCCGACACGCGGCTCGCAAGGCCAGTTGACGGCCGATCCGACGTTGCTGCGTCAAAGCAAGTTGCCCTTCGAAGTCGACGCGGAACTGATCGTGTTCGGCCGCACCGCATCAGGATCCTCGGTGTCGCTGGGCGGTCGTCCGGTCAAACTGCAGTCCGACGGAACGTTCACCGTCCGGATGAAACTGCCCGACAAGCGTCAAGTGTTGCCGGTGACCGCCGAAAGCCGTGACGGCATGCGGCAGCGAACCACCGTGATCGCCGTCGAACGCAACACCAAGGTCATGGAAGCGGTCGACGTCAAAGACAACATGTAGCATCCCCGTGGGATAGGCTTCCAGCCTGTCGATCGTGCCTGTAGGTACGATGGCCCTTCCGGGCCGTCGCGCAGTTTCCTTCGGCAACCAGCCCGGAGGCCTCTCTTTCCCATCGGCGTTAAGTTAAGCATGAACCCTCCCTGGAAGGGAGGGTCGAGCGCAGCGAGGGGAGGGTCGATTCGATCCAGCGATGAATCGACCGCTTCACTTGGTCCCTATCCCCCAGAAGCCTCTCTTTCCCTCCCGACACCCCGATGCGACGCAACCTCCTGCTCTCTTTCTGCTCCCTGCTCCTTCTCTGGATCGCCGCGGCGACCGTTTCGGCGGCCGATTCCAAACCGCTCAACATCCTGCTGATCACCAGCGGTTGCTGCCACGACTATGACTTTCAAACCAAGTCACTGCAGTTGGCGTTTGAAAAGGCCGGGGTGGCAGCCGACTGGACGGTGGTCAATGAAGGCGGCACGGGCACCGACGCGAAAATCGATTTCTACGGCGAAACGGATTGGGCCAAGAACTTCGACGTCTGCATTCACAACGAATGTTTCGCCAAGACGACCGACGCCGAGTACATCCGCACGATCACCGGGCCTCACTTCGATGGCTTGCCCGCGGTCGTGATCCACTGTGCCATGCACACCTATCGCGACGCCAAAATCGACGACTGGCGTCAGTTGCTCGGTGTGACCAGTCGGCGACACGACCACAAAAGCTCGTACAAAGTCGACGTGAAAGCCAAGGATCACCCGATCATGAAGTCCTTTCCCGACGGCCACACGATCGAGTTCGACGAGCTGTACATCATCGAAAAACTGTGGCCCAGCGCGACCGCACTGGCGACCAGCAAGAGCGAAAAGGACGGCAAAGAGCATCCCGTGATCTGGACCAACCAGTACGGCAAGGCCCGCGTATTCGGCACCACCTACGGCCACTCCAACGAAACGTTCCAGGACAACGTCTTCCTGAACCTGATCGTCAACGGAACCGTCTGGGCCGCGGGAAGGTAGTCGTGGGATAGGCTTCCAGCCTGTCATTGCGGATCGACGGTTTCGACAAGCCCCAGCGATCTCGCTCTCCGTCTATTCCGCGCGCTGCTGAGCGTTGCTACGTCTGCGGGGTCAGTTTTCCGGCACCACGGATGAACCGTTACTGTTGCTTGCTGCGTTCAACGAGTCGACGTTCGTTCAATTCGCGTTGCATTTCTTTGAAATCTCTGGGGGACAGCTTGTCCCAATTCGATTCCTCCACCGGGATTCCGGGGGTGTAGCTGAGATACGGGAATCGCTGAAGCATGAATACTCCGGCACCGATCAGGCAAACCAGTCCGATCGCCAGCAGAATGGCCGTGCGATGCGACGCGGCGGTGACGAAGGGGCGAAAGACGACCGAGAACAGTTTGGGAAACACGGCGTGCAGGCCCAGCAGGATCAACCATGACGCTGCCGTCGCGACGACCGTCGTTGAAATCACTTGGATCCAATCGCGGACCCAGCCCAGCCGGCCGATGTCCCGGGGGTCGTCATAGATTTCGATCCAGAAGGCGACCGCGGCGATGATCGGAGCGACCAAGATCGGCACGGCGATCAACAGGTATGCCCCGCCGAGGACGAACCGGCTGACGAGATACGTTTGCGGGTGTTCGGATTCCGACTCGCGCGCCAGCGAGACTCTCGCAAAGACGATCGCCAAGCACGTCGCCAGCCCTGCCCAAAGCAGTGCCATCGGTTCACCACGCGGTTCACTGAGCCACATGAAGGTGCCCAACATACCGACGATCGCGATGCCCAGGGCGATGAAGGCAGGCACTTCCACGCGGGGGTTGGTCAGCCAACGATCTCGCGCCTGCGATATCCACGTCTCGGTGGTTTCGATCGATGTCGATGCAATTTCGCTCGCGACGTTTCCCGCTCGGTGAATCGACGCCCGGACGCGGTGCAGGTATTCATCGGGAGACCCGGCGGCGGACCCTGTCGAGCGCGGGTTGTTTTCGATTTCATCAAGATCGTGCATCACCGCCGAAGCCGTGGCGTAGCGTTTTTCGGGATGCTTTTCCAGCGCCCGCAACACCACGTCGTCCAGCCGTACATCGATCGCGACCTTGGAAATCTGCTCAGACGTTGCGACCTGTAAGAATTGACTGGGCGGTTCGAATCGGCCGATCGGTAGTTCACCGGTCAGCATCTCGTAAAACACGACGCCGAGCGCGTAGATGTCGGCGCGATGATCGACCGAGCGCGGGTTCTCCAGTTGTTCGGGCGCCATGTAATGCACGGTCCCGACCACACCTTGCGTCGGATCGGGCGCCGGCGTTTCATCGTTGGCCGTCTTGTTGGCCACCAGCTTGGCGAGCCCGAAATCGGTGATCTTCAATCGTCCACGGCTGTCGAACAGTAAGTTCTCCGGTTTGATGTCACGATGCACAACGCCTTCGTCGTGGGCATACGCCAGCGCGTCGCACAGTTGCGGGATGATCTCGAGCGCTTCCGCCGGTGACAGCCTGCCCTGGGCCAGGACTTCGCGCAGGTTGGCCCCCTCGACCAACTCCATCACCAGCATGGCATAGGGGCCGGCTTGGCCGAAGTCATGAACGGCAACGATGTTGGGATGATTCAATTTGGCCAGCGCGCGGCCTTCTTGGGCAAACCGCTCGCGAAAACCGGATCGCTCGGCGATTTGCGGGGGCAGGATCTTGATTGCCACGGCGCGATCGAGCGACTTTTGTCGCCCCAAGTAGACCGCGCCCATGCCGCCTTGGCCGATCAATGCTTCGACTTCATAGCCGCTGATTTGCTCGGATAATTCTTCGATCGACGGCGGAACGAAGCTCTGGCCCGGACCGAGCGTGATCGCGACCGGATGTGGCTTGTCCCACGGCGGTCGCAGCAAACAGCGCGGGCATTGAACAGAAACATCAGAATCCTGGGCGGCCGTATCGGCCGGAATCGGCGTGCCACAGCGGGGACAGGGGGCGTCGGACATCGTGGTTGCGTCAGGTCGGAGGAATGAGATCGGGACTCTGATCTCTCCTACACGGGGATAGGGAGCCGGTTACAGGAAAATTGGTGCAAAACCAAAGATTCAAGTGTTGATGAAATGCTCCCATTCCGCCGCAGCTCGGTTTTCGAGTGGCGTGCTTGTAGCGGAATCCGCCAAGGCTTTCGGTCCCCCGGCGCGGCGTCGCCGCGCCAGTGCGAAACTCTTGGCGAGTTCCGCTATCTGAATCATAGGCTGCGACGGATTACGAGTGTCGGCCTAGTGCATCGAACAGGCACTGCCGTTCTCGACCGGAATCGTCCGGGTTTTCGATCGTCTGGGCGACAGCGTCCAGCAATCGCGCGCGGTAGGTTGCCCTCAGTCGGTGAATCGCAACCTTCAGCGCCGTCGCGGACATCCCCAGATCGGCGGCGAGTTGAGTGCGCGAGTTTGCATCGGATTCGGTCTCGGTCAGCATCGGGGCCAGTTTGGCGAACCATTCCCCTTTCCCTTTGGCTTCGTATTCGGTTCGCAATTCGGCGATCGTTTGACCGATCAAGCACAACGCCCACTGGCGGTCAAACAGGACGGCCGGGTCGGTGCCGTGATCGGCGATTCTGTCGCTGGCAAATGACCGGTCTGCACTGTCAAACGATTCCGCATCGATCGAAAACGTGGACGTGTTGCCACCCCGTTTGACCGCCGTTTCGCGACGATGTTCGTTGGCCGCGTAATGATCAAGCGAGCTATACAAGAACGCCCGAAACCGACCGCGTGATGCATCGGCAGCCGAGATCGAATCGCGCTTGAGTAAGTCGGCAAAGAAACCCTGGATCAGGTCCTCGGCATCCTGCCGCGACCGACCGCGACGACGAAGGTATCCGTAGAGCGCCGGCCAATAAATCGCGCAAAGTTCCTCAAGCGATTGCCGTGCGAGTTGACGATCCGGCGCATTCCCCGAAATCTTTCCCGCGCGAACAACCAGGCTCCAGCGCGTCGAAGGAATTCGTCCGGCAAGTGTCATGATGCGAGGGATGTCGGGCTGCGGCGGATGCGATGGTGGATCAAATTGTAGCACGCCCGCGTAGGTGCGCTTCGCGACCACGGCTGTGTTTTGGCACCGCTGGGCAACGCCAAAACGCTACCCGAAAATTTGACGCTGACAAAGCACTCGTCTTCCGCCGCAGTTTGATTTTCGGGTCGTGGGCGACGCGACGCGTCCATTCGGATTGCGTGCTGCCAGGACTCCTCGCGTCGTCCACTACCGTTGCCCCGAATGCGGTCGTGGGGAGAACAGTTGGGGACAACAGTTCTACAATAAAAGCCGCTTGCGGGTTGGTGGCCCCGCAAGCGGCTTTAGGTGTCATTCGATTGATTGGGGGTCAGCCGTTTAGAACCGCCACTGGAACTGAGTCCAGAAGAAGTCGGCGTCGGCGTTGGTGGGGACGCCGGCGGTGGTGTCGTAGTAGTCACCGGCACGGAAGTGGGAGTATCCGATTTGGACGTTCGTCCGCGGATTGATGGTGCACGTCACGACCATGTCGATCTCTTGCCCCAGTTCCTTGTCGCCGGCGGCGGCGACGGTGTTGAAGGGCGCCTGGGTGACACCGTAGGGCGTGGTGGCTTGGTCCAAGAAGAAGTGGTGGTACCACAGCAACAGCTTGACCCGGTCACCCAGGATCGGCGTGATGAACTGGAAGTTGACGTCGTTGATGTTGCGACGTGCGAACAAGTCCATCAGACCCAGGTACTTGTGTGCCAGCGGAAACAGGTGGTCAAAGCTGTCGTCACCGCGAGCGGCCGGGAAATCATCACCGCCGGAGGCCCAGTCGTACCAGAACCAAACGGTCGGTTTCCACTCGCCGCACGCCGTGCAGATGCTCAGCTGTCGGCCCAAACCGCCGGTGAAGAACCCTGCGCTGTGGTCGCCAAAACCGGGACTGTTGGAACCGAATTGCACACCGCCCTCGACCGCATACAGCACACCGGCGTCGGACGCTCCGGAGACACGCGAGCCGAGTGTATGGTAATCGAAGTCGAGCGCCTGGTTGTCCAGACCCAGGTAGTACAGATCCATCGTTCCCAGCGCCGTTCCGCTGTTGCTGGCGTAGACGCCGTAGAAATCGACGTCTTCGTTCGCATCGTCGATCTTGCTCTCGTTGGCAAAGTTACGATTCAGCGGATTGACGAAGAACCCGTCCACGGTCCAAGCATCGCCGGTGTAGGTCCCGCGAACACCTTGGAACGATCGACGCGTGTTGGCCCAGTCCAGCGGTGAAATTAGCCGCTGGTCGCCGAACAGCAGTTCCTGGCGTCCCAGACGCAGGTTCAGCGACTCGGTCAACCTCGTGTCCAAGAACAGGTTTTGGATCTCGCCGCGGTTCTCTTCGATCGGGCGGTTGTTGAACTCTTCTCCGCCCGAGTCGGCGTACAGGTACTCGCCATAGACGCGGAAGTACTGGTTGACGCGCAGGTTGGCGAACATCCGATAGCGGGTCAGGAAGAACGAATCATCGACACCGGTCAATCCCAGGCCGCGATGGTTGTTCTCGTTGTGGTAACGCATCCGCGCTTCACCACCGATGTCCAGTTTGCCGCCCAGCAAGCCTTTCAGGTTGTCGCCGAAGAACGACGGACCGTCGTAGCAGGGATCGTTCAGGTAGCTGAAGTTATTCGCGTAAAACACGCCGGCGTAGGCGCTTTTCATCGCCGCGGTCGCCGCCGCCTTCTTGGCTTTGGTGCAGCAGGGCGTCGTGCAGCAGTTGCAACTGGTCACGACCGGCGCCGCGATCGCATCGGCATCGACCGTCGCCGCGGGAGCCGGTTCGTCCATCGGTACCGGTTGCGGTGCTTCCGCCGGCGGTGCGTCCACCAGCGGGGCGGCGTCGCTCAGATAAGCGACATAGGGTGTGTCGGCATATTGCGCGTCGGCGACCAGTTGCACATCGCCTTGGGGGGCGTCGGTCGCGTCGAGCACGACGGTGTCGACAAGCCCACCGGGGGTTTCAGCGATCGCCGCGGGGGCGGCAGTGAAGCCGGAAAGTAAGGCCAGCGCGATTGCGCGCCGGCGAGCCTGTTTATATGGAGGCATCACGTAGGACTCCTTCCTGACGGAACGGGTAATCACCATGCAGGTGTCTTCGATTGGAATTTCACAGCTCCCCGAATGTGATGTGAGCCAAACGTGCCGCCGCCTGAGTGACAGGCTGGAAGCCTATCCCACTGCTGCACGCGATTCCTGATGATCCGGGTGAACATCCGTGTCGGCTCCGGCGAATCCGACCTTCATACCGTGCTGTATCGTCCCTGCGATCACCTCGATTCGCAAAGTTTCTGCCAAACCGTGACTGGTCGGGACAATCGCTAAAGTCGCGTGCCCCAGTAACCGCATGGTGCAGATTGCCCCCCCGCACGTTCGGCGGGCACATCCGGTCAACATTGCCAACAATCCAGGCAGGTCAACGGCAGAGGCGAAGAACGGGCGACGGAAACCTGTACCGTTTTATGGGGAATTCGAACCGCCTTGATCGCCCACTATGTCGCATCACCCTCACATTGGCCGAAACGATAGTTTTTGATAGCTACTTTGGCACATTGCGTGCCCTGCCCACATTCAGCGATGCCGCAGCACGGCTGCATTCCGATTCCAACTGGTAGAGGCGGTACTGGAGGAACTCGGGTCAAACGGCATCGGCTTGATCCATTCCCCCCGTGGAGCTTCCCCAAGTGCTTTTTCGATCCGCCTGTTCCCGAACCTTACATTATTTATCGCGGTGCTCTCTGCTGGCGTTGGCGATGGTGTCCTTCGGCGTCTTGCAAGTCGGTTGTTCCGATTCGGAGATCACGCTGGAAGATTTGGAAGCCGCGGCGGCCAAATTGGAAACCGCCAAGTTGGAATCGGGCGCCGATGCAGACCAAGCGGTCGTCGAGATTCTGGATGTCGAAAAGCCCAATTTGAAGTTCGGGTTTATCAAGCTGACCGATTGTGCCCCGTTGGTGATCGCCAAGGAGAAGGGGTATTTCGAAGAAGAAGGGCTGAATGTCGAGGTCGAAGCCCAATCCAATTGGAGAGTGCTTCTGGATCGTGTGATCGATGGCCAGCTTGATGGAGCGCACATGTTGGCCGGTCAGCCGATCGGGGCGACGATCGGTGTCGGGACTCAGGCTCATATCGTGACCGCTTACAGCCTGGACTACAACGGCAACGGGATTACGGTCAGCAATGAGATCTGGAAGCAGATGCAAGAGAAGGATCCGGCATTAAAGTCGGAGACGCCCGAGCATCCGATCTCTGCGGCATCGCTCAAGCCGATCGTCGATTCGTACAACCAGGAAGGAAAAGATTTCAACATGGGGATGGTCTTCCCCGTCAGCACACACAACTATGAAATTCGATATTGGCTGGCCGCGGCGGGAATTCATCCCGGGATGTACACCGAAGAGAACAGTCAGGGAACGGTCGACGCAGATGTCTTGCTGTCGGTCACGCCTCCGCCGCAGATGCCCGGCAACCTCGAAGCCGGGACGATCCTCGGATACTGTGTCGGCGAGCCATGGAACCAACAGGCGGTCGTCAAAGGCATCGGCGTCCCGGTCACGACCAACTATGACATCTGGAAGAACAATCCCGAGAAAGTCTTTGGGGTGACCAAGGAGTGGGACGAAAAGTATCCCAACACGCACTTGGCCGTGATCAAGGCACTGATCCGGGCCGGCAAATGGCTCGACGCGACCGACGAGAACGGCGTCTTGGTCAACCGCCAGGAAGCTGCCAAGATTCTCTCCGGCAAGGATTACGTCGGTGCCGACGAAGACGTGATCGACAACAGCATGACCGGCACGTTCGTGTTCCAGGAAACCGACGTGCGGCCGATGCCCGACTTCAACGTCTTCTTTAAACACTACGCCAGCTACCCGCACTACAGCGACTGCATTTGGTTTTTGACCCAAATGCGACGCTGGGGCCAGATCACCGAAGGCAAGCCGGCCAGCTGGTATGAGGAAACCGCAAAAGAGATCTACAAGCCGGAGATCTATCGCAAGGCCGCGGCGATGTTGGTTGCCGAGGGCAAGGCATCGGCCGAGGACTTTCCCGCCGAAGATTACGACGGCTATCGAGAGGCCAGCACCGACTTCATCGATGGGACCGAGTACGACGCGCAAGATCCGGTCGGCTACCTCAACAGTTTTGAAATCGGCAATAAGGACCCAGAGGCCTTGGCCAAGCAGTAAGTCCGGGCGAGAAGTGAAGCCGGTCGGTGCATGAAACTGACCAGTCAATGAATCACCCTTCGGCGCGATCGGCGCTCGCACGGTCGCCGGTCGCGCCGACCCGGATTTTGAAATGTTCATGCTGCGGTGACCGCCTCGCCGCGGCATGTTCGGGAAGCGGCCTTTCGGGTCGGACGTCTTGGTCCGGTGCCAGACGTCCGGCCCGGCCGTGGATCCCGAACCGAAAAACTTCCCGAACTCCTTTATCGTTTAGTGAATCGTATGAATTGGCGTGGAAATGCACTGAAGTTCTGTGACGTTGCGGGGCTGCCTGCACTGGAGCCCTTCGTCCGACTGCTCGCCGGCGAGGACGTCAAGGAACAGCTGAAAGGAATCGCAAAGTTCGTCGTCTTGCCGATCGCGGCGGTCGCGGTGTTCTTGATGTTGTGGTCCGCGGCGGCTCGAACGGTCGTCACCGACAGTATGCGGTTGCCCAGCCCGACCGACACCTGGATCGCCGGCAAGGAACTTTTTGCGATGCATACGGCTCAGCGTGCCGACGACCGCAAGGTCAAGCAGGAAAAGGCGATGCAGGCGGTCGAGTACCTGGCCCAAGCCAACATGGTCACAAAGCAAGCCGAGGCCGCAACGGGCGAGCGGAAAGAGAAGCTGTTGGCGAACGCCACGGTGCTGAAGAAGAAAGCCATCCAAGCGGCAAACTATCGCCCTTCGAGTGCACCGACGTTTGTCGATCAGATCATCACCAGTCTGAAAACGGTCTTTGTGGGGTTTGCGATTGCCACATTGATCGCCGTCCCGATCGGCGTTCTGTGTGGCATGAGCCCGTGGTGCAACGCCGCGTTGACCCCGTTCATTCAAGTCTTCAAACCGGTCAGCCCGCTGGCGTGGTTGCCGCTGGCGTTCTTGATCATCGTCTGGGCCTACTCGGGAACCAAGCCGGGTGAGACGTTCTTTGACAAGGCGTTCTTGATCTCCGCGATCACAGTTTCGTTGTGTTCCCTGTGGCCGACCCTGGTCAACACGACGCTGGGTGTTGCCAGCGTGGACAAGGATTACATGAACGTCGCGCGGGTGTTGAAACTGTCCTGGAGCCAACAACTGTTCAAGATCATCCTGCCGGCTAGTCTGCCGCTGATGTTTGCCGGGCTGCGCATCAGCTTGGGCGTCGGCTGGATGGTCTTGATCGCCGCCGACATGCTGGCCCAAAACCCGGGCCTGGGGAAATTCGTCTGGGACGAGTTCCAAAACGGCAGCAGCCAAACCTACGCCCGGATCGCGTTCAGCGTGATCATCATCGGTGTGATCGGCTTGGTGCTGGATCGAATCATGATTTTCATGCGGAACCTGGTCAGCTTCGGCGACCCCCAAGCCGCCTAGTTCACTCGGCGGAGCGATTGTGCGACAGGTCCAGCGACCTGTCATTGCCGATGTCAGATGACATCCGGATTCCTTGTCCTTTGAATTCTAGTTACCCCGCGAAAAAACCATGAGCATTGCAGTCCTCGATCGGCCAAGGTCCAAAGCGATCGCCCGCCCCGCGCCGCCCGAGCCGCTGGTATCGATGCGGAACGTTTGCAAGGGATACGGCAGCGGCGTGACCCGCAACGAAGTGTTGCGCAATATCAATTTGAATCTTCGCAAAGGGGAATTCCTGGCGATCGTCGGGTTTTCCGGCAGTGGCAAAACCACGTTGACGAAGCTGTTGGCCGGGTTGGAGTTGCCCGACAGCGGCGAGATCGTGATGGAGAACGAAGTCATCAAGGGGCCCAGCCAGGAACGCGGCATCGTGTTCCAAAACTATTCCTTGTTGCCTTGGTTGACCGTTCGCGGCAACATCGCCCTGTCGGTCGATCGAGTGTTTCAACACTGGTCGCGCGGCGAGCGGCGTGACCACGTCGAAAAATTCATCGAAATGGTCGGCCTGTCGCACGCCGTGCATCGCCGACCGCACGAATTGTCCGGCGGGATGCGGCAACGCGTCTCGTTGGCTCGGACGCTGGCGATGAAACCCAACGTCTTGCTGCTCGACGAACCCCTGTCCGCACTCGACGCGCTGACCCGCAGCGTCCTGCAGGAAGAGATTCTGAAGATCTGGGAAGAAGAACGTCAGACGTGCCTGTTGATCACCAATGACGTCGACGAAGCCATCTTGTTGGCCGACCGAATCGTTCCGCTGAACCCTGGGCCCAACGCATCGCTGGGGCCGGCGTTTTCGGTCGAACTGGATCGTCCGCGCGATAAGACGGCGCTCAATCACAACGAAACGTTCAAAGGGCTGCGTAACGCGGTCACCAATTACCTGGTCGCGGTGCGGCAAAAATCACGCGACGACGAAGCGTTGGCGTCCGAGTCGGCGCCGATCGAGTTGCCCGAATTGAAACCGCGAAGTCTGCGCATCCCGCGCGGACGCGCCGGCTGATCGCACCCGGTTGATCAACGCTCGCCATCGGCAGAATCCCGAACTGTCGCCCGCGATCGGATCGATCCGAATCACTTAATTTACCTATCACCCACCACCACGAGAACCCAAAGAAGGCGGATCCATGGCCGGTTTTGTAGAAATGTTTCGCCTCGGCAAGACATACGACACGCCCAATGGCCCGGCGGTCATTGTCGAAGAGTTCAACTTGAACTTGGAGAAAGGCGAGTACGTTTGTCTGCTCGGCCACAGCGGTTGCGGCAAGAGCACGGTGCTGACGATGACGGCCGGGCTGAATCCGATCACCCACGGCGGCATCGTCATCGACGGCCATGAAATCGAAGGCCCCGGGCCCGACCGCGGCGTCGTGTTTCAATCGCCGTGCCTGATGCCCTGGATGACGGCGATGGAAAACGTACTGTTGGGTGTCAACCAAGTCTATCCGCACGGAACCAAGGCACAGCGACACGACATCGCCGCGTATTACCTGACGCTGGTCGGGCTCGGCAACAGCCTGCACACCCGCGCCTCTGCTCTCAGTCAAGGGATGCAGCAACGCGTCGGCATCGCACGCGCATTCGCGCTCAAACCCAAGATGCTGTTGCTGGACGAGCCGTTCGGCATGCTCGATTCGCTCACCCGGATGGAACTGCAAGAGATCCTGTTGGAGATCCTGATCCGCGACAAAGTCACCACGATGATGATCACGCACGACGTCGATGAGGCGCTGTTCATGAGCGACAAGGTCGTGATGATGACCAACGGGCCGCGGGCACGTGTCGGCAAGGTGTTCGAGATGCCGTTCGACAGGCCGCGGGTCCGCGCCGAAGTTTTGGATCACCCCGACTACTACGACTTGCGGGGCGACATGATCCAATTCCTGGAGGACCAGGACCACAAAAAATTGAAAGCCGACGCCGAAGCGTTGGAAGCGAAGAAGCAGGCCGAACAGGAACCGCAACCGGCCGGCGCGTAGCTGGTTTGCGTCAACAAGTACCAGAAACAGGATCAATCGCCGCTGAAATGTAGCTGCCTTCGCCAGAAGGTGGATCCCCGGGGTTTCCCACGCTCTGGCGAGCGTGGCTACGTCAAAGGAACGCTGACCAGCGAGTCAACGCGAAGGCGGGAGAAACGAGGAAGAAGTCGTGCGGAGCCGAAACGTGAGCCCGAAACAAAACATGATTGCAGCCACCTCCAACCATTCGTTTTTGACCAACGTGATCGCGTTGGAAGTCGACCCGAGCGGGGTGCCGCCGTCCTGCGGCATCGCCGTTGCCGACCGTGCGGCCGCCGCGTCGATCGAATCGGGGTTGCCGACGATCAAGCAAACCGCCGAAGGCGAAGCCGAAGCCGTCGCGATCTGCATCCCGATTTATCGCGCCGGGCAAATCACCTCCGTCGTCATCATGATCGGCAATACCAGCGAACGCACCGTCGGCGTCATGGAAATTTGGCAACCGATCGGCCAATACGACGAACTGAACCTGACCCAAGGCTACTTCGGACCGCTGGAGCGGTTCCAAAACGTCAGCTCGTTCGTTCGATTCGAAAAAGGATCGGGATTGCCCGGCCAAGTGTGGCGAAACCTCAGCTTTGTGATTCACGACAACCTGCCCACCCATGCCGGATTCCTGCGGGCCGCCGGGGCGTCGGCGGAATCCTTGCAAGTCGCGATCGGGATTCCCGTGTTCGGTGACGACTTTTTGGCGACCGCCGTCCTGATCAGTTCCGACTCCGCCCCGATCGCACGTGGCTACGAAATCTGGCGATGCGGCGAGGACGAGTTCCTGTTGGAATCGAGCGCGTATCAACGGCTGGAGCAATCGCTGATGTACGAGGGCTGCGAAACGGTGCCGATGGAAGGCTCGCTTCCCGGATTGGCGTTCGCTTCGGGCGCCGCGACGATTTGTGAAGATCCCGAGATCGTCTACTCGGGCCGTCCCTTTCGTGGCGGAAAACCCTGCAAGGGTGTCGCGATCCCGTTCTATGAACAGGATCGGATCACCAACATTTTGACACTGTTGTTGTAGGGGAAGACCAGCCATGAGTACCACGCTTCCCGTCGTCAACCGCCAGCCCGACCTGGTCGGTCAATTGCTGCAGGAACAACAAGAACTCAGTGCCGTCGAACAGTTCAGCGACTGGCACTCGGGGCACGCATCAGGCGCCGCCACTGCGGCACCGGCACAGGAAAAGTACTATCGCAGCCTGCTTCCGGCGAGCGCCCCCGGACCGGGGCAACAATTCGCCTTTGAGGTCGACCTGAACGCCTGCAGCGGGTGCAAGGCGTGTGTGGTTGCCTGCCACACGCTGAACGGGCTGGAGGAAGACGAATCATGGCGCCGCGTCGGAACGCTGGTGATCGGCGATCCCAATGCCGCCGACGTCTCCGCCATTCAGCACGTCACCACCGCCTGCCATCACTGCGAAGACCCCGGGTGCTTGAACGGTTGCCCGGTCAAGGCGTACGACAAAGATCCAGTCACCGGAATCGTTCGCCACCTGGATGACCAGTGCATCGGTTGCAAGTACTGCACGATGATGTGCCCTTATGAAGTCCCCCAGTACAGCGACCGCTTGGGGATCGTCCGCAAATGTGACATGTGTCATCAACGATTGAGCGTCGGTGAAGCGCCGGCATGTGTCCAATCTTGTCCCAACGAGGCGATCCGAATCACGATCGTGCCTTCGGAAAACCAGGGTGATCTGGCGCAGGAAACGTTGGTGCCGTCGGCGCCGTCGTCTGCAATCACACGCCCGACCACGCGTTTCGTTGCGGAGTCGACGTTGGATCCGGCGCGAACACGCCCCCAAGACGAACACGTCGACGAAGTCGCCGAAAGCCATTGGCCGTTGGCGCTGATGCTGGTCGCGACGCAGATTTCCGTCGGGATCTTGATTGCCGAATCGATCGCCACGTTGGCGCTGACGTCGTTGGGAATCACCGTCCCGATCGCGGTCCCGATCGCCGCAGCATTGTCGGCGTTTGCGATCGGCAATCTGGGCCTTGGGATCGCACCGCTGCACCTGGGGCAACCGCTGCGAATGTGGCGTGTGTTCCTGGGATTGAAAACCAGTTGGCTCAGCCGCGAGGCCGTGGTGCTGGGCAAGTTCATGGGCCTGTTGGCCGGCGGAATCGCGTTGTTGCTGTTGCCCGTTCTCTGGGATTGGATCCCGACAACGGTCCAGGAACGGATTCCGACGGAGTGGATTCCGGATTGGGCCGGACGAGCGCTGTTGACCGCGTCGATTCCCGTCGGGCTGGCCGGTTTGTATTGCAGCGCGATGATCTACATCGCCACCAAGCGACAACTTTGGCGCAGCGAGCGGACGTTGCCACGTTTTTTCGGAACCACGCTGACTTGTGGCCCGATCATCGCGGCGGTCCTGTTCGCGTTTGCCGGCTTCGGCGGCACCGCATCGGTGCTCTGTCTGGTCGGTGCCGGTGCGGGGTGGTGGAAATGGATGCGTGAACGTCGGCTTTATCAAACGCCGGCTGATTTGGACGACCCCTATGACCGACGATCAAATCGGCTGGTCGACAACCACCTTGGTGAAACACTGCGGATGCGCGGCTTTAGCGCCGTCGTCGCGACGCTGTTGGCCGGATTGGCTGTTGTCTTGTGTCCAATCGTGCCCGCGGCCGGAGGCGTTTGTGCCGCGATGTCGGCGGCGGTTTGGATCGCCGGTGAGAGTTTGGAGCGGTTGTTGTATTTCCAAAGCGTCGTTTACGACCGCATGCCGGGCACACTTTAGGAGAACCATCCGATGAGCACGATCACGCCGAAATCACTGACCCAAGCGGGAGACGAACGTCGATCGCGGTCGTTCGAATTGCCGCAGTTGTTGCAAGCCCGCACGGGGAAGATGACTCGGGAACTGCTGCTCAACCCCGGCGATCATGGGCTGGGGATGACACCCGAATCGCTGCAAGCCGAATCGACCACGGTGGCCGCCTGTGGTTACTGTGCGACCGGGTGCGGATTGCGTTTGCACGTCCGCGACGGCCAGGCGGTTGGACTGACCCCGGAAACCGAGTACCCGGTCAACCTGGGCATGGCCTGTCCCAAAGGCTGGGAAGCCCTGGAAGTGCTCGCCGCGGACGACCGCGCCACGCACCCGCTGCTGCGCGATGCCGACGGCGAAATGAAACGTGTCGATTGGGACACCGCGTTGACGACGTTCACCGAGCGATTCAAAGCGATTCAATCCCGGTACGGCAACGACTCGGTCGCTTTCCTCAGCACGGGGCAGATTCCTTGCGAAGAGATGGCGTTCCTGGGCGCATTGGCAAAATTCGGGATGGGCATGTTGCACGGAGACGGCAACACGCGGCAGTGCATGGCAACCGCGGTGACCGCGTACAAGGAATCGTTCGGGTTCGATTCGCCGCCGTACACGTATGACGATTTTCAACAAAGTGATTGCATGGTGTTCGTGGGCGCGAATCCCTGTATCGGTCATCCGATCATGTGGGAACGCGTGCTTCGCAACCCCAACAGCCCCGAGATCATCGTGCTGGATCCCCGCCGGACGGAAACGGCGATGGCGGCGTCCCAGCACTTGCAACTGCGGCCCAAACACGACCTGGCGATTCTGTACGCGATCACCCAACACTTGATCGCAAGTGATCGGATCGATCATGAGTTCGTCGCCGCGCACACGACCGGATTCGAAACACTCGCCGAGCATGTCGCCGAGTTCACTCCTGACGTCGTCGGGCCCGCGGCCGGGATCACCGCCGACGCCATTCGCCGGGCCGCCGAATCGATCGGCCAGGCAGACGCGGCCTCGCTGTGGTGGACGATGGGCGTCAATCAAAGTTATCAAGGCACACGCACCGCCCAGGCGATGATCAACATCGCATTGATCACCGGCAACATCGGTCGCCCCGGAACGGGCGCCAACAGCATCACCGGACAATGCAACGCCATGGGGTCGCGTCTGTGGAGCAACACGACCAACTTGTTCGGGCATCACAAGTTCGAATCGGCCGAAGATCGCCAGCGTGTCGCCCGCATTCTTGGCATCGACGTGGATCGAATCCCCGATCAAGGCAGTTGGTCTTACGACCGAATCGTCGAAGGCATCCGGCGAGACGAAATCAAAGGGTTGTGGGTGATCGCAACCAACCCGGCACACAGCTGGATCCACCAAGGCGATTTCAAGGAGCTGCTCGATAAGCTGGACTTTCTGGTCGTGCAAGACATGTACGCGTCGACCGAAACGGCACGGCACGCCGACTTGCTGTTGCCGGCGGCGGGATGGGGCGAGAAAGAAGGCACGTTCATCAACAGCGAACGCCGCTACGGCTTGCTGAAGAAAGTGCGAAAGGCGCCCGGCGAAGCGTTGGCCGATTTCCAAATCTTTCGCGCAATCGCCGCCTACTGGGGTGTGGAATCGATGTTCGCCGACTGGACGCACCCCGAAGCAGTGTTCGAAAAAATGCAGGCCGCCAGCGAGGGACGACCTTGCGATATCAGCGGGATCGAGGGCTATCGCCAGATCGACCAATCCGGCGGAATCCAGTGGCCCTGGACGCGTGGGGATGCGGCGTCCAACGACGTGCCGCCACAACAGCGACGGCTGTTCGCCGACGGGACGTTCTATCACAGCGACGGCAAGGCGCGACTGATCGTGGACGCCGTCGCCGCGATGCCCGAACCACCGGACGCGGACTATCCGATCCTGTTGATGTCCGGACGGGGCACGGTCAGCCAGTGGCACACGCAAACACGCACCAGCAAGAGCAAGGTGCTGCGAAAACTGTATCCGGAGCGTCCGTATGTCGAAATCCACCCGACCGACGCCAGTTTGATCGGCGTCCGCAACGGCGACACCGTCTCGGTTCGCTCACGGCGCGGCGAAGTGTTTGTCACCGCGATGGTCACGCCCACCGTCCAACGCAACCAAGCGTTCATTCCGATGCATTACGACGTCACCAATCAATTGACGCTCAGCCATTTTGATCCCCATTCGCGGCAGCCGAGTTACAAGGACTGCGCCGTGGCGATCCGCAAAGTTTAGAACTCCGAACCAGATTCTGTTGAAGATGTCCAACGATAAAGCGTTCACCGAAGAACAAAAACAATTTCTGTCCGGATTTGCGTTCGGGTCCGATGTCGCTCGTGCGGTCAGCGGGCTGCCCGTGATCAGCAACGGTAGCAGCTGTGCCGGCGATGCCTCGGTCACGATCGGGGCCAAACCCACCACGACGCTTCCGGTGGGCCCCGAAAAGATCGCCTTGATCGCCCAGCAGGAAACCGAGTCGGCCGGCAAGACGTTGTGCAAGGAGGAACTTGCCAAGCGGGAAAAGAATCCGCTGGACATGTGGGATGAGATGCAGACGCGGAGCGATGCCGGCGAATTTCCCAAAGGCACCGACGTCTTCCTGACGAAATTCCACGGCCTGTTCTACGTGGCCCCGGCACAAAACAGTTACATGTGCCGCATGAGAATCCCCGGCGGACTGCTTCACAGTTGGCAATTGACCGGGCTGGCGGATCTTGCCGATCGTTCGGCCGGCGGATTCTTGGACGTCACCACGCGGGCCAACTTGCAATACCGCGAGATCCCCGCCGACCAGGCGATGAACATCCTGTACGGGCTGCGTGAATTGGAGATCGTCAATCTGGGCGCCGGCGGCGATAACATCCGCAACTGCACCGCCAGTCCGCTTTCGGGCATCGATTCGGATGAGCTGATCGAAACGATCCCGTTGGCGAAACGAATGCACCATTACATTTTGAACAACCGCGAAATGTACGGCTTGCCGCGAAAGTTCAACATCGCGTTTGACGGCGGGGGAACGATCAGCGCCCTGGACGACACCAACGACATCGGGTTTCATGCCGTCGCGATCGACGCATCCAATGCGACCGCCGACTTTCCCGCCGGTGTCTATTTCCAGCTCACGCTCGGCGGCATCACCGGGCACAAGGACTTTGCCCGGCCGACCGGTGTCCTGTTGCGGCCGGATCAATGCCTGGCCGTCGCCGGCGCCATCGTCCGCGTGTTCGTCCAATCAGGTGACCGCACCGATCGCAAGAAGGCCCGTTTGAAATACGTGCTGGATGATTGGGGATTCGACAAGTTTGTCGCGGCGGTCGAAGAGCAACTCGGTGACACGCTCGGACGGTTCGAGGAATCAAAACTGACTCGGTCGGTCGCGGAGAATCGTCTCGCCCACATCGGGTTTCATTCACAATCCCAGTCGGGCAAGTCCTACGTCGGCGTCGTCTTGCCGGTCGGACGGATGACCAGCGACCAGGCTCGCGGGATCGCGAAGATCGCCAACGAGTATGGCAACGGAGAGATCCGGTTGACCGTCTGGCAGAACCTGTTGATCCCCAATCTTTCCGACGCCGACATCGACGCCGTCAAAGAGCATTTGTTGGAACTCGGTTTGGGGTACGAGGCGAGCAGCTTTCGCGCCGGGCTGGTCGCCTGTACCGGCAGCGGGGGATGCAAATTTGCCGCCGCGGAAACCAAAACCCAAGCCATGGCTCTGGCTGAACACCTGGAATCCCAATTCGAACTCGACAGCCCCATCAACATTCACTTGACCGGTTGTCATCACAGTTGCGCCCAGCACTACATCGGTGACATCGGGTTGCTGGGATGCAAGGTCGAAAAGGGCGACGACATGGTCGACGGGTACCACGTTCACTTGGGCGGCGGTTGGGGGGACCGCCAAGGCATCGCGCGATTGATCTTTGAATCGGTCGCGTTTGAAGACATGCCCACATTGATCTCGTCCATCGTCGGCGGCTACCTGGAACAACGGCGCGAGGGCGAGACGTTTGTTGAATTCACCTCCCGGTCATCCGACGACGAATTGAGGTCCCTCGCCAGAGCCTTGGTCTGACGGCGGGGATGACAGGCTGGAAGCCTATCCCACTGGCATTGACAGGCTGGAAGCCTCTCTCACTGGCATTGACAGGCTGGAAGCCTATCCCACTGTTTTTTTTCACACCAATCATTTGACACGATTCGCAACGACTGCCATGACAACCAGCTTCATTCCCGAAACGGCTCCCTTTAACGAAGAACAACGCGCCTGGCTGAACGGTTTTTTCGCGGGCATGATGGGCATGCAACCCGACGGTGATGCCGCGGGCGTCATGAACGCCGCGGGCCTGTCGGCCGGTTCCTTGCCCGGTGTCGCGGTACAGGAAAACGAACCCGAGCCGGAAGAAGACTTTCCCTGGCACGACGACTCGCTGCCGATCGTCGATCGCATGGCGTTGGCCGAAGGCAAACCGGTCGAGCGGCGTCTGATGGCGGCGATGGCACAGCTGGATTGCGGTTCGTGTGGGTATCTGTGCAAAACCTACAGCGAGGCGATCGCGTCGGGAGAAGAAACCAACCTGACGCTCTGCAGCCCCGGCGGCAAAGAAACCTCCAAAATGATCAAGCAGGTGCTCAAGGAGTCCGGAGACGGTGCCGCCGCGCCGGCCAAACCAGCCAATGGCTCCGCGGCGACCGGTACGTCGGCAGCGGGTTTCAGCCGCAAGACGCCGTATTCGGCCAAACTGATCGAGTCGCGGCCGCTCAACGGCGAAGGATCCGCCAAAGACACCCGCCACATCGCGATCGACCTGGGCGATTCCGGCATCCGTTACGAAGTCGGCGATGCACTGGGGATTTACCCGACCAATTGCGGCGAGCTGGTCGAAGCGATCGTGGGTGCGATCGGCGCCGATCCCAAGTTGTTGACCGTGCCCCCGGCCGGGGAACCCAAGTCGCTGGCCAACGCACTTTGCGACGACTATTGTTTGAAAGATCCCAGCGACGAATTGCTGGAATTGGCGCTCAGCCGTGTTTCGGACGTTGCGGTCAAAACCACGCTTGCCGAGATGCTCGAAGAGGGAGCCCCCGACGGATTCGACGTGTTGGACGTCTTGCAATTGGCCGGAGCGGTTCCGATCAGCGCCACCGAGTTTCTGGAAACACTTTCGCCATTGAATCCGCGGCTGTATTCGATCGCCAGCAGCCAGGCATGTGTCGGAAACCAGGTTCATCTGACCGTCGGAAAGGTCACCTATGATCGCGACGGACGGTTACGCAAAGGGGCGGCGAGCACGATGCTGGCCGATCGGCTGGAACCGGGCGCGACGTTGCGTGTGTTCACCCAGGCCAATCACGGCGGATTCACCGTGCCGGCGGATCCCAACACCCCGATGATCATGGTCGGACCGGGAACGGGGATCGCTCCGTTCTTGGCATTCCTGCAAGAACGCCAGGCCACCAAGGCACCGGGCAAAAACTGGTTGTTCTTCGGCGACCAACATGCCGCGACCGATTTCCTGTACCAAGACGAATTGCAAGCCTACCGCGACGCCGGGTTGCTGACGCGGTTGGACACGGCGTTCAGCCGCGACGGTGCCGAAAAGGTCTACGTCCAGGACCGGATGAAACAAAACGCCGCCGAACTGTGGGCTTGGCTGCAGCAAGGCGCCCATTTCTATGTCTGCGGCGACGCCAGCCGCATGGCCGTCGATGTCGACCGCACGCTCAAGGCCATCGTCGCGTCCGAAGGCGGGATGTCCGAGAAGGCCGCCGAGGACTATGTCGCGTCACTGGGCAAAGCCAAGCGGTACGTGCGCGATGTTTACTGATGCCGGCCGCATGATGACGACCGTAGCGGAACTCGCGAAGAGTTTCGCACACCGCGGCTGAGCCGCGCGGGTGAGACCGAAAGCCTTGGCGGCTTCCGCTACCGCTGGAACCGATCTCGCCTCAGTCGACCAATCCCAATCGAACCGCGCGGACGGCGACGTCGGTGCGATCCGAGGCGCCGGTCTTTCGCAAGATATTCTGCACGTGCTCTTTGACCGTTTCGACGCTGATGCCCAACGACTTGGCGATCTCGCGGTTGCTTAATCCGAACGCGATGTGACGCAGCACTTGCGCCTCGCGTGACGTGACCGGCAACTCCGGCGGCAGTTGGTTGGATCGGATCGTTTCGGACATCTTCTTCTTCACGTTGTCCAATCGTCCGCCCGGATAGGACGACCCGCTTTCACAGGCGTGGCTGAGCGTCTGTTCGATCCGCCCGGCCGAATCACTCTTGAGCACATAGTCATGCGCTCCGTTGGCGACCGCGCGGGCCAAGTAGACCGGGTAGTCGTACGCACTGATCAACACGACCGGCAGGTTGGGATGCGCCTGACGAATCGAGGTCAACAACGTCAGCCCGTCCATCTTTTTCATTTGGACATCGATCAAGACAACGTCGCAGTTGTCTTCGTCAAGATAGCGCAACGCGCTCTCGCCATCGGCGACAGTTTTCGCGACGCTGACCGCCGTCCCGACCAAGAGCTCCATCAGCCCGAGACGAGCGGCTTCATGGTCGTCTACGACCAGCGTTTTCAACGACATTTCGATCCTTGGTGCCTGTAACTTGATTCACAACCGCCCCACACGATGTCCCAGGAGCGAATCTCTCTAAAAATGGCGTATCCTCGCCGGAATGTGGGACCAATATGAGAATAATTCGCATATTCCCCCACCCCTTCCCCCCGAAAGAGTCGGAAATTCACTGTTTGACAACCGTTTTCCGGGAGCGGGTCTGCCCAAAACAACGGATTTCGGTTTTGCTCCGCCGCTAACAGCGACCTAGGAAATTGTGCGAGAGGAACGCGAATGAATCGCGCTCGGCTTTTGATCCCCAGCATGCTGTCCCCCCACGCCCGATATGAAAGACACCGCTTCCATTTTGCTCGTCGACGATGATTGGCATCTGGTCCAGTCGATGGCCGAATGGCTGCGAGAAATCGGGCATACGGTCCACGTCGCCGATTGCTTGAGCGGGGCCAAGGCCAGCCAGGAACAGCATCGCTTTGACCTGGTGATCACGGATCTTCGCCTGCGTGATGAAGACGGATTCCAGTTGATCAGCCACACGCGTCAGAAGTACCCCGAAACCACCGTGTTGGTGATGACCGGTTACGCGACGCCCGACACCGCGATCGAAGCGATCAAGGCGGGGGCGTTCGACTTGCTGACCAAGCCGCTGATCGATGACGAACTGAACCTGGCGATCAGCCGTGCGGTGTCACAACGCGACATCACGCTGGAGAACGAAAAGCTGCGTCAGAAGCTGGACCGCCGCAGCGGGCTGGAAAACATCCTCAGCCACGACTATCGAATGATGAAGATCTTCGATGTGATCGACAGCGTGGCCGATGCCCGGGCGTCGATCTTGATCACCGGAGAAAACGGAACCGGCAAAAGCATGATCGCGCGGGCGATTCATGAGCGCAGTTCACGTCGTGCCAAACCGTTCGTCGAAGTAGCCTGCGGTGCCTTGCCGGACAACCTGCTCGAAAGCGAATTGTTCGGCCACGTCAAAGGTGCGTTCACCGGTGCCAGCGGCGATCGTGTCGGCAAGTTCCAACTCGCCGACAAGGGCACGTTGTTCCTGGACGAGATCGGGACGGCGACCGCGGCAATGCAAGTCAAACTGTTGCGGGTGCTGCAGGAATTCCAATTCGAACCGCTCGGCGGCACACACACCCACTCGGTCGACACGCGGGTCATCTTGGCGACCAACGAAGACCTGTCGCGTGCGGTCACCGAGGGCACGTTCCGGCAAGATTTGTACTACCGAATCAACGTCGTCAACATCGTGCTGCCCTCGCTGCGTGAACGCGTCGGCGACATCCCCTTGTTGGTCGATCACTTTCTGCGCGAGGCCGCCGAAACCTGTGGCCGCGAAATCGAAGGGTTCGATCAACAGGCGATGGCCACGCTGCAATCCTATCGTTGGCCCGGCAACGTCCGCCAATTACAGAACGTCGTCGAACGAGCCGTGTTGTTGTCACGCGACAGCACGCTGACGCTGGAAGATCTGCCGCCGGAAATCTTGGGCCGCGTCGCCGATCCGTTGGCGTCGGCGATCCAGCCGGCCGCCGGCGAACAAACGGTCAAACCGTTCGCGATGACGCCGGCCAGTTACCAAGACAAAAGTCTCCGCGAAGCGCTCGAAGGACCCGAACGCGAGATCATCCTGCATTCGCTTCGCCGCCACAATTGGAACCGAGCCGCCACGGCGGACGCCTTGGACATCAACCGCACCACGCTGTACAAGAAAATGAAGCGGTTGGGGCTGGACGACCCCCGGTTGCAATTCGCGATGGACGGCTGATCGCGACGTCGCGGAACTCGCCAAGAGTTTCCCACGCGGCGGCAAGGGACGTCGAATCGATCACTTCACGATTTCGCAATCAATCGAGATTCTCTCCCTTTGGGAGAGACGGCGTTTGCGCAGCAAGCAAACGCCAGAGAGGGCCAGCGGCTTCCGAAAGCCTTGGCGGCTTCCGCTACCGGTGGATGGACCGAGTCTTTAGGGGCGATCGCGGAACGGCCACTCGGGGCTGCCCTTGGGGTCGTCGCGAAGCGGTGATTTGCCGAGGGCGAAATCCGACGGTTGCAGGTTCAATTCTTTCCAATACGCGGCGTCGTTGATGAAGCCGTAAAAGGTCGGGTAGTACGGATCGACGTAGGCGACGTCGGCTTTCTCGGGCACCTGTTTGTCGAGCAGGTAGTAGGTCGCGTTGACCAGCATCCGCCGCAGATCCTCGCTGACCAAATCAACGCTCGCACCGGTGGTGGTGCAAAACGCTTGTCCCTTGGTGCCTGCGGGGGAGACGTAGGGGTGCAGCCAGGCCAGGGGCTGCATCGGATCATTCTTGGGGCCTTCGACGTTGGCCGATTTCGGATCCAGCGATTCGGTGACTGCCCCACGCAACAGGATCGTGTCCTGGTCGGTCAGGTGGGTGACGCCATAGACGTCCGACGGGACGAAGATGTCGCTGACCGAATTGAGAATCGGATGGTCCTTGGCCTGGTCGACGATGACGGCACGGGCGCCTTGGCGTTTGTGTTGGCCGTGGTGGCTGACCCATTGTTCGCCCAGGATCTTTCGGCCGAAGTTGCTGTAGGTCACTTCGCCGCCGAACGATTGTTTGCCGTTGAAGGCGTGTGTCGCGGTGCGAATCCCGATCAACGGTTTACCGGCGTCGATGAATTGGGTGATGTGCGCCGCTTGCGATTGACTTGGTGAACGGAAACGCGTGCCGATGATCATCAAGTCCGCCTCGTCCAGTGCGTCCCAGCCGACGACACCGCGTTGGTTGTTGGGATCGATGTAGCTGCCGTCGGCGGACATCGAAAACAGCACGGTGCAGTCGAAACCGTGTTTGACGCTCAAGATCTTGGCAAGCATCGGCATCGATTCCTCGGTGCGATACTCTTCGTCGCCGGAAACCAAGACGATCTTTCCCGCCGAATCACCTTTGGCGGGAAAGTGCAACACGCCAGATTCGGCGGCGGCACGGTCGCCAAACAACGAAACACTGATCAGCGGAACAAACAGCAGGCAAAGGGAGGCAAGCGTACGTGACATCATGCTGTGAACTGGGGTTGAAGGGGGATGAGTTGACTAAGTTGAATTCAAATCGTTTGCAGCAACCGGACCCAACGCAGCAGGTCGTCCGGCCCGGTGTCACCGCCCAAGGAGATCGGGTAACCGGCGGTCGCAAGCGGCGCCAACCAGGTCGGTCCGTCATCGAGCGAGTCGATCGGAAGCATGATTTCCAGGGCGCGATCGGGTTCGTTTTCGCGCAGCCGCACCGCGGGCGGTTTCGCGTCGGCGGCGACGGCGATGCCGGAAAAATTCTTGCGGTCCGACAACGCGATCGCGATCACCATGGAATCGGCCGCCGACGCAGCCGTGTCTTTCAGGGCGCCGTTGGCCGCGACGGCACTGGCGCTGATCGGGACCCGCTGGGCCATCAAGGTCGTCATCCGGGAAATGACATCGATCTCCTTCTGTTGCCAACGCTGTTCGTCTTCGCTGCAAATCGCACAGACCACCACTCCGGCTCGTCCGGCCACATCACGCCACGCCTGTAACGCTTCGCTGGGATCACGCTGCTCGGGCGCCAGCAACAGCACCAGCATGGCTAGCCCCTGCTCGGCCATCTGCTCGTCGGCCACCTGATCCGGTTTGGGCGCGACATAGGCGGCCAAGTTGGGAACGTCGGGCAACCGCAGTGGCTGGACGTCCCAGGGGTTTTCCGGTGCGTCGCCGGACCACTGGTCGATTGTTTTCTTGAGCGTCGGACCGGCGATCGGCGTGGGGGTCAGTTTGACTTCCAACGGCTCTCCGTCACGCTCAACGGCCAGCGTCAGTTCCTCGTCCGCGACCGCGGTGATCATCAATCGACCGATCGTCGCCACATCGTTGATTTCGGTCTGATCAACTTTCTTGATCACATCGCCGGGTTCCAACTTGCCGTCGGCGGCGGTTTGGGGGACGACCGCGCGGACGACCACGGCGGTCTGAAGTTCGGCCTGGTCGTCTGCCGCATCCCCCGCTTCGACGGCGTTTTCGGTCACCCAGACGCCCAGCCGTTGGGGATTCAACGGCGGAATCGTCTCGGCCAGCGTGACGCTGACCGTGCGTTCTTGACCGTCCCGCTGCAACGTGATTTCGATCGATTCGCCGGCGTCAAAGGGACCGAGGGCTTGTTTGATCTGTTGAAACATCCGCACCGGTTTTCCGTTGATCGCCACCACGGAATCTCCCGGCTCGATACCGGACTTTTCAGCCGGCGATCGGCTGCGGACCGCCGCCAACTCGGTGTCCTCGGCATACGGGTCTTTGGCCTTGGGGACGATACCGATCAGCCCTTTGCGGATGTCTTGCCCCTTTCGCAAACGGTCCAGCTTGTTGGCCAGCACGGGTGTCGGGACGGCAAACGCGATCCCCGAGTCGTACCAGCTGGTGTCATCGGGCGCGCCGCCTTCGGCGACCGCGGGGACCAGCACACCGATCGCGTTGCCGTACAGATCGACCAGGGGGCCTCCGTAAAACGACGGCGAAACGCGAGCATCACTTTGCAACATCGTGCCTTCCAGCCGCCCGGTGCCGCTCAAGATGCCGCTGCTGACCATCGGCGATCGATCCCCGCCGTAGCGGCCCACGGCCACAACGGTCGATCCGACCGGCGTGTCGACCGCATCGGGAAACGCCAGCGGAGTAAGCGCTGTCTTCGATTCGACGCGGAGCATCACCAGGCCGCGGTGATGGTCGCGCGCGACGATCGTGGCCGCCAACCGCGTCTGGTCGGGCAACACGACCAGGATGCTGGCCGACGGTCGTCGCACGATGATGTCCGATGCGACGATCAATCCGTCGGCATCGACGACCACGCCACAGGACGGCGCGTCCTGGGCGACTTCGCTTTGCCGGTTGCCGCCCGCGGCGACTTCGGACACGCCGATCACCTCGATCGACACCACCGAGGGCAACACCCGCTCGGCCGCGCTGCGCACCGCACGGGCCAACGCTTGACGGTACTCCGCAGTCTCGTTCTGCGCGGTCTCGTTCTGCGCGGTCTCGTTCTGCGCGGTCTCGTTCTGCGCAGTCTCGTTCTGCGCGGTCTCGTTCTGCGCGGTGGCGCGAACACTCGGTAGCACGCAGGCCGCCGCCAGGATCAGGTAGCCGAGGGAGTTCAAATTCAGCACGCGACGGGGCTCCTAGGGTTGCAAACGAACGGGCAGCACTTCGTTGCCGCGCTGAAGGGTGACCGAAACGGCATCGCGTCGGTCGATCCGGCGCAGTAAATCGATCAGGGTTTGTTGGTCACCGACACGCTGACCATCGAGCAGCAAGATCAAGTCGTCGGGCCGCAATTTCGCCTCCGCCGCCGGGGAGTCGGGCAGGACGGCGTCGATGTAGGCCGGCGTCGATTCCAAGACGTTGGGCACCAAGACCACTCCCAAGGTGGTCAAATTGTGCGACTGGTCGCGACGCAGCACGGGGTTGTTTTCCTTGGGCACCGTCGTCGCGCGACCGGCGATGATGTCGCCCAGGGCCGTGCGCAGGGCATCGATCGGCAAGGCATAGTTCAACCAGACTCCGGTGCCGCTGTCACGCAGCTCTTTGCCCAGCATGCCGATCAGACGCCCGTCGGCGTCCACGACCGCTCCGCCGGCCGCTCCCGGATTGTTGGCGATCAAATCCAGGATCAAGACCTTGCCGCGATACGGTGTTTGGAACGTGCCGCGGCGTGCGTCCAAATTGGTCACACCGGCGATGATCCCCTGCATCACGCTGGCCGGTTCGTTGCCCGCGGCGATGCCGAACAGGTTGCTGACCGCCAAGATCGGGTCCCCCCACTGCGCGTTGAACTCTTTGTCGACTTTAAAGTACGGCAAATCGGACGCGTCGATCTTCAACACCGCCAATTCCAACGAGGGTTCGATCCCGACGATCTTGGATTCGAATCGGCGACCGTCATCGAGCACCACGATCGGTTCGACATCGAGTACATAACTCCAGGCGGTCGCAACGTGACCTTCGGGCGAAACCAGAAAGCCGCTTTGATAGGCTTCCAGTCCCTTGATGCCGCCGGCGCCGTAGATTTTCACGACACGTTGTTGGACGTCACGCGCGTCGGGGGCGACCGGCGGTTGGGCCGATGCGACCGGCAGAATCGACAGGCAGACGAGCGACAGCAACACAGCCAACGCGAAGGGGTGAAACGGTCGATACCTCATTGCGGTGCACTCTCGGTTTGTGTCCAGTCGCTGATGGAAACATTCAGCGCCACGTCCGTCCCGTACCGCAGTTCTAACCCGCTGATGTCGTCTCCCTCGCGCAGGACCCACAATTCGGCCGGGTCCGAGTCGCGATCGGCGACCACTTCGATGCATTCGACCAGACCAGTTTCAGGGTGCGACAACCAACGCACTTCCATTTCTCCGTACAGCCCGACCATGCAATCGCGGAGCGGCCGCTGGCCACCGAGAGGCATCGTGCCTTGGTAATAGGCTTCGCCGAACTTCTCGGGGCCGAGTTTTAACATGGTGCGCCAGGCGTCCAGTGCGGGCAGGATCCCGGCGATCGAGTCGGTGTCCACGGCGTCAAACAACTCCGACCGCCTGGTCGCCCGCATCGCGGTTTCGCCGACCAGAATCGCGTACTGATCGTCGGCCACCGAAAGCTTCACCTGGGCATCACCCGTTTTGCCGGTGATCGTCCAGGCCGTCGTTTTGGATTCCTCCGTTTCGGCGAATTGGTTCGCGGGGAACTGGCTTCGCAGCGAGCCGATGAATCGCGCTTGTTCGACTTGATTGAAGTGATAGTTTGCAAACCCGCGTCGCTGGACGATCAGATCGGCGACCGCTTCGGGGATCGACGGTTTGGCGCCGCCGTGTCCGGTTGGTCGGCGTTGACGTTTCAAATCGGGGCGTTTGGGTTCTTCCTCGCCGCCTTGTTCCGCGTCTTGATCGCCGTCGTTTTTCTCGCCTTCACCTTCGTCCTCGGGTTGGTCGGGGACCGGTGGGGGTGGCGGCAGGGCCGACGCCATCTTGGCCAGCAACTCGTCTTGACGATGAACGCTCATCAACCGCACCGGGACGCGGGTGGTGATGCCCTGGTGCCGGAACGCGATGTTGACCCTCCAGCCGCTGGGGAAGGTGCCCAAGACGTTTTGAACATCGTTGGCGGTCGTCACCACACGGCCATCGATTTCCAGGATTTGGGCGTTGTAACGCAAACCGCGTCGGTAGGCGTCACTGGATTCCAGAATGTTGCTGACCACGACGCCGCCATCGGGATCGGTGGTCACGGTCGCTCCCAGCGTGGCGTGATCGACGATCCGGCCGCTGCGGAGATAACCCAGAAAGTTCTTGGCCTGGTTGATCGAAATCGCGTACCCTACGCCGACATTGACGCGGCCGCGTTTTTCAAACGAACAACGGCCGACGATCCCCAGCAATGCACCTTGGTCGTTGTAGATCGGGCCGCCCGAATTGCCGGGATTGATCGACGCGTCGGTTTGCAGGCAGTCGGCGTATTCCAACAGCGTGCCGGAGGGATATTGGTAACGTCCGACGCCGCTGAGGATTCCCCAGGTGACGGTGGGTTGCAGGTTGGTGGCCAACAGGAACGGGTTGCCGATCACCATGCACCAGTCACCGGCGCGGGCTTGCAGGCTGTTGGCCATCGTGGCGTAGGGAAAATCATCGCGGCCGAGCAACCGGATCATGGCCAAGTCGCCGACCGGATCCAGCCCCACCAAGACGGCGTCATAGACCCGGCCGTCACTCAACCCGCATCGCATGAACGTGCCGGCCGGACTGGTGACGTGAAAATTGGTCAACGCATAGCCGTCCGGTGAAATCAGGACGCCGCTTCCTCCGCCACCGCCGCCGGGGACAAACACGCTGACGGCGCTCGGTCGGGCGCGATCGACCGCGGCGACCCGCGCCTGTTCGGCCGATCGCAACAGCGGGTCCAATTCGATCGGGGCATTGTCGATCGGGGCTTGGCCTGCCGCGGCGAGTGGCCCTTCGTCTTGGCCGTGTGATGGGTGTCCCGAGCAAAACAGGGCGAAACACACCACGGCAAGCATCGCGGTCGAGCCCGGCAGTGGGCGGTTCACTCGATGGTTCACTTCATCAACCTGGGTTTTAGGAATCGGATCTGGTCGCCGACGTCACCGTCCGTGCCGGCCGTGACTTCCAATCGCACGCGCCGGGCGCCGGCGATCGGGATGCGAAACCCTTTGCTCTCTGATTCGGTCAACGTCTGTTCCCATTGCACGTTGTCATCGACGACCACACGAACGATCACGTTGCCGCCGGCAGTGACAAGTTTATCCCTGCCGACGCTTCCGGCCAGCGTTTGGAATCCCGGTTCGACGCGATACTCCGCCGCGCCGCCGGCGACCATCACCAGATCCTCCCCCAGGGACGCCGGTCCGAACCAATCGGTCGTCAATTCCGCAGGCAACTTTGTCGCCAGATAGGGGGACATTCGGGTCGATGCCGCTGGCGTTTGGGCCAACAAGATTTGTCCGCTGGCCCAGGTGATTCGTTTGATCCGTTCCAGCGGGATTGCGTGGCGGACTTGCCCCGGCAACAGGATCTCCACCGCATCGGTCGCCTCACTGGGTTCCAGTCGCGCCGCCAGAAAGGTCGATCCGTCGATCCCGGTGATCTTGACCGCCGCAGACGACTCGGGGACGGGGGTGGTCCGAAAGAACACGCCTTCGAGTCGATCGCGGGGGGCTTCGATCGGGTCACCGTCCAATTCGAACAGCAACTTTTCCGCGTCCAGACCGACCACGACACCTTCGATCGGATCGAGTTGGTCGTTGCCGCGACGGATCACCATCCGATCGCTGCGCGACGGCTTGTCGACCAACCCCAGCCACTGCGGGTCGGTGGCCGGCGCGCCGGGCCGAAACCGGATCGATTGCAGCTGATTGATCGGCAGACGAAGTTCCGCCTGGCGCGGCGGTTGAAGCGTGACCATCGCATCATCCATCGCCACGTCGCGGGCGACGATCGACGTTCCGTCGACCAAGGTGACGCTGGTGGCCGGACCGCCCGACGATTCACGTGCGTCGGCCACTTGCAGGGACACGATCTGGTCCACGGGGACCGTGCGGCGCGCGGATTCGCCATCGACCTGTAAACGCACCGCGGTCCCCGCCACACCGGCGAAGTGGCCGCGGACGGTGTCACCCGAGGTCAATTCGATTCGCACCACCGCCGCCCGGCAAGTCGAAGAAAACGGGGCGGCAAACAAGACACAGCCGAAAACGGCGACAAGCGGAATCGCGGAAAACCACGGGGGACGTTTCATAAAGCGCGGGCGATGGGACGTGTGACGGGTGACGATCGACGGCGGGCGTCGCAGAGAGCCGCGACCGTCACAGTTTATCACAACACCGCGCCGAACGAATCACCAGTCAAGCCTGGCGATTGGACCAATTGGCAGCGCATCACGAGTCTTCCAGCACAGATTCGCTTTTGAGGGGGCTAGACAGTCGCCGTCCTCTCCGAGGTCGGCGCGGGGCATCGCCTCGTTTTTTCACGCACGCCGAGTTCAGAGAACACGGCGACGCTGCAAACGCCTTGCCAAGGCCCCAAATGGATCGGGATGGATCCCTACGGGGTCTCACCAACCGGCGTTTCGCTTGCCGCGGTCGTGTTGCCCGTCATGTTGCTGGTGGTATTGCTGGTGCTGGTCTCCGCGGCGACCGGCTCGGCGGTCTCCGGTGCCGGCGGCTTGGGCGGCTGGCAGCCGAGTGAGAACACCATCAGTGCCGCTGCGGCCGTGCCAAGTAAGGTTCGTGAAGCGTTGCTCATTGGAGTTCTCCGAAAATCGAGTGAGAGAGGGGGGGCAGGACCCGGTCGTGATCGCCGTAACGGCCAGACCACAGGGCTAAAGCAGGATGATTCGGTTCCGATGGGACATTCTTTGCAGACTGGCCCGGAATGACCATCCCCGGTCGGGTGAGTTTTCGGTCCGATCGAGCCAATGGCAGCAAATTAACCATCGGTGACCCGATAACCGGCATGAACCGACCGTTTCGCAAGGTATTTGGCGTCAGGTTTTTGCCGCCGTTCACCCCTCAGCGCCGATCTGCCGATCCGATTCCCACCCGCCCTTCCAATTTCACCCTGGGGAATCCCATGAAATCCAATCTAAAAAACGGGCTGCTCGGCACCGCATGCGCGGCATTCGCTTTGGTCCTGCTGGCCGACAACGCACCCGCCCAATTTCCGTTGCCTGAAATCGCAAAGCCTGATTCCGTCGTCGCAAAACCCGACGTCGACGATGCCGATGTCATCGCCGCACCTCGCCTGGTCGACGCCGTCCCCAGCTCGTCCGACCTGTCGGCCGGTCCGCGGACGGCCGCCGAAATCCGCCAAGCCCGAGCGCAATATCGTTCCCAACAACGGATGGAGCGGATGGAGCGAAACCTGTGGGCAGGCTACGAACCGCTGCGGCCCAACTGGAACTCGATTCCGATGATGAGCAGCCGCTACCCGTACCGGAACACGGTCGTTGTGCCGCTGTACGTGTACCCTCACTAGGTGCTATCTCCGCACCGGTGCAGCCACCACATCCCCCTCGCCAGGCCCGCTCCCACACGCACCGCGTTCTGTCACGAAGTCGTCGAGCTCAGGAAGTCCCCCCGCCCGCCGAGGTCGTGCGGTTCTTGACCTCTGATCTATCAGGCGTCTACGTCCTCACCCTGCCTTCCGGGGAGGGTCGCGGAGGAGTGAGCGTTTGGCGCGGGGGGGGCCTGTGGTTCGGATGCACTCGAGCACCAGGAACCGACCCTCCTTGTCAGGGTGGCCTGATGAAAACCAACGGAACTTGGACCGCTGGGGTAGGTTCGGGGACGTTCAGCGATTCCGCTGGACCCCTCGATTGCAAATTTCAAATTTCAAATTGTTCATTGAAAATTTAGATTTGCCAGGAATCGTCGCTCAAATCATTTTGCAATTTGCACTGTTCATTTTGCAATTTGCAATGATTACCGGTTCACCAGTTTCAGATGCCACATAATTTTCATCAGGCGACTGCCAAGGTGGGTGAATCCCCAAAAAACGCACGGCCTCCTATCGCGAGGGTTACGTCGTAATCGGCCGTCTCAGCCACTTGCAGGGCGCAAACGTGTCGGCAACCCGGCGACTTGAACGATTGTATCGCCTTGGATGTTTCGGGAATCACTGGCATTGGTAGCGACGACAACGCGGTCAATGGTCGCTTGCCAGGCGAACCCCGCCAACGCCGCTCAGTCCCGCATCGCTGCGTGCCGATAGCTCCCCCTGGGGCCGGTGCCATCCAGATCGAACGGAATCGATCTCCCCCCGCCGCCCCATTTTGCAACCGTGACTTCCGCTCAATCGCAGGCATCCCACGCAGATGGACAAAGAGATCAACGTTCTGGCATTGGTCAAAGGCGACGAAAAATTCATCTTCATGTTCGATGATGCCAATCGTGACCAGACCCTACGCCAACTCGCCCGCTTTGCCGCCAATCCGGAATTGGATTTTTCCTGGTACGACGCCGCGATGTTGAGCCGCAAGATTCGCGACGCCGTGCCGGTCGAAGACGACATGCTGATCGACAACGAACTGGACAATCTGTCGGTGGAAGACTTCAGCTAGGAGACTGCATGCATTCCGCGATCGCACAGTTCTTGCGTTACCTGGTGACCGAACGCAACGCGTCGGAGTTGACGATCAAATCCTATCGCGAGGATCTGTTCAGCTTTGTCGAATGGCTCGAAGCCACGCTCGGTCGGGTACCCGATCCCGATGCGCTTTCGCCGTCGGAGCTGCGCTCGTTTCAAGCGGCGCTGCAGCAAGCCGACTACGCACGATCGAGCATCGCGAGAAAACTGGCGGCGCTGCGGAGCTTTTACAAGTTCGCGATGCGCGAGGGGCTGGCGTCCAGCAACCCGGCCAAACCGCTGCGGAACCCTCGCCGCCAACGCAAGCTGCCGCACGTGTTGACCGACGACGAAGTGGGGCGTTTGCTGCTCGCTCCACCCGGTGACAAGGTCGACGGGTTGCGCGATCGCGCGATTTTGGAAACGATGTATTCGGCGGGCCTGCGTGTCAGCGAACTGGTCGGATTGCAAGACGGGGACGTCGACACGCACGACCAAATCATCCGCGTCCGGGGAAAGGGGCGGAAGGAACGGATTTGCCCACTCGGTTCGTTCGCCATCAAGGCCATCGACGCCTATGCCAAGCGCCGCCGGCGCAGTGATAAAACGCAAGCCCTCGGCCGCAAGGCACCGGTGTTCGTCAATCGGTTCGGCAACATCCTGACCACCCGCAGCGTCGGCCGGATGCTGGAAAAGCACCTGGCCGTGGCCGGACTCGATTCCCGCACCAGTCCGCACACGCTACGTCACTCATTCGCGACGCACCTGTTGGACCGGGGGGCAGACATCCGCAGCGTCCAAGAACTACTCGGACACAAAAGCCTGGCGACCACGCAGATTTACACCCACGTCAGCGCCGCCAGTTTGCGAATGGTCTACGAACGCGCGCACCCGCGAGCCAAATAAACGCGCGCGTTGGTGTCTAGCTGGACAGCGCCACTTTGCTCACGAAACACCGTGAACTGCCGGTCGAACGTAGCTACCTTCGCCAGAAGGTGGATCTCCGGGGTCTTCCACGCCCGCATCGAGCGTCGCTACGTCAAAGTGGCGCTGTCCAGCTAGCCTTCAGGCGAATCCCCCCTCGCCGCTCGGGACGTCAATTGTATGACGGCAAGATTTGGCGGCTCATTTAAATTCTCTCCCTCAGAGAGAGCCGGCGTATGCGCAGCAAGCAAACGCCAGAGAGGGCCGGGTTAGAGGAGTCGCTTCTGCCCCCTCAATCTTTTGACACTCCATTGTTGCCCCTGCCCCCAGCGACAACGAAACGTGCAGCCGAATCGAGACGAGATGGCAGAAAGATCCGGGGCAGCATGATCATGAGAAAGGTCAGCGCGGGCCGGTGCCCAGCCTTCACCGTGATCTGCCGAGGCGTTCGCCTCAGCTTCAATGAGGCCGCGTTCAAATAAACGCGGAAAGAAGGGCGTGGGCGAAATGCTGGCGAAGATCAAGAAGGCTTCAATGAGGCCGCGTTCAAATAAACGCGGAAAGGGAGAATCTGAAACCACGCAAGAAGACAAGCGGTGGGCGCTTCAATGAGGCCGCGTTCAAATAAACGCGGAAAGATCGTGTCGGTGCTGGAAGATGAGGGCGACATCAGGCTGGGCTTCAATGAGGCCGCGTTCAAATAAACGCGGAAAGGGCGGTTGAGCGGCATGTGCACGACCTGGAGCACGCCGGGCTTCAATGAGGCCGCGTTCAAATAAACGCGGAAAGCAGATTTGCGGTACATCATGCCGGATCCGACAAACACGCTTCAATGAGGCCGCGTTCAAATAAACGCGGAAAGAAAGGGGCGCAGTTCATCATCCGACTACCGCGTCGATGCTTCAATGAGGCCGCGTTCAAATAAACGCGGAAAGGTTACGACGACGATCGGGAGACGTGGCAGGGCAAGCTTCAATGAGGCCGCGTTCAAATAAACGCGGAAAGGTAAGCTCGACCCTTCAACGTGCGAATAAACTGATCGGCGCTTCAATGAGGCCGCGTTCAAATAAACGCGGAAAGCGGAATCACTACTCCCCGGCGACCTGGGCAAGGGACAACGCTTCAATGAGGCCGCGTTCAAATAAACGCGGAAAGTCCGGCAGGGTTTGTGCTCGGATCAATGAAGCAATCGCTTCAATGAGGCCGCGTTCAAATAAACGCGGAAAGTGTAAATAGTTGAAAAATGACACAACGTTTACTCTGGCTTCAATGAGGCCGCGTTCAAATAAACGCGGAAAGATCCGAACTGCGTGATGTTTGGCGAAGACGGCAGTGCTTCAATGAGGCCGCGTTCAAATAAACGCGGAAAGGACTGTTGGGTGCGAATCCCCGCGAAGCATCTTGTGCTTCAATGAGGCCGCGTTCAAATAAACGCGGAAAGAGAATGACTCTCGGCCGCCGTCGGCAGCGTTGGTTGTGCTTCAATGAGGCCGCGTTCAAATAAACGCGGAAAGGACCTCGCCGCCAGGCTTGCGGCAGAAATGCTCACCGCTTCAATGAGGCCGCGTTCAAATAAACGCGGAAAGCTTCGTTGCAGTTGCCATTGGATACTCCAATTGGTGAGGGCTTCAATGAGGCCGCGTTCAAATAAACGCGGAAAGGGTAACGGTGCTTCCCGGCGCGTAGACCGGCCCCACCAGCTTCAATGAGGCCGCGTTCAAATAAACGCGGAAAGCCATCAGGCCCTTCCTCCGCATACCTCATCGCATCATCGCTTCAATGAGGCCGCGTTCAAATAAACGCGGAAAGCCCCAGTGGTAAAATCCGCGTCATTGCTCATGTCGACGGGCTTCAATGAGGCCGCGTTCAAATAAACGCGGAAAGCAATTGGCCGAAGAAATTGCGCGAAATGAAGCGTTGGAGCTTCAATGAGGCCGCGTTCAAATAAACGCGGAAAGAGCAACACCGGAAAATGCGTGCCTGGCATCGGCCGCGCTTCAATGAGGCCGCGTTCAAATAAACGCGGAAAGGGCCCCGGCCGGAGGCTCGGGATTTTAGCGGATTTTAAGGTCGTTTTTCGAGCGGTCGGTGCCATGACGGGATCCGATCGTGGGAAAATGACATCGTGGGGGCCATTTGGAACCGTGATTTGCCGGACTGCGAGCGGTTGCGGGGGATTCGTCACCGCCGAACCGCTCGCACACGTGACGTACCACGATTCCGAGCCTGGGGGATCAATCTATCGAGTCACGAAGACTGGATAGTCGTCGATCTCGCCGCTGAGCAGGCGGGCGAGCAACCGAGTTTGAATCTCCAGCAGCCGACGGTAGCTTACCCGATATCCGAATAATGGGTGAGTCACCGTGGTATCCATTCGCTTCTCGTAGGCCATCAAGAAATGCTTTCGTCCGGTATCGGTCAGCACCACCGACTGCCCCGCCACAAGGAAATGCTCCGGCGTGACCATCCGATTGTTGATCGCCGACAGCACCGCCGACTCCGCAATCAGCGGACGGAAAGGTTCCATCAAGTCGAGCGCCAGGGCCGGCTTGCCGGGCTTGATTTGGTGGTAAAATCCCAAATAGGGATCCAACCCCACTTTGGTCGCCGCCACCAAGCAGTCTTTGGTCAAGAGTGCGTATGCGAACGACAATAACGCGTTTACCGGGTCGCGAGGCGGACGGCGATTGCGGCCGCGAAAGTCGAAGGCCGGGCGTTTCTCCGAAAGTGCCGCCCCGGGGGACGTTTCCACATCACAGTCGACCTTCAACATCCCGGCGAAGTCGCCGAAGTACAATCGCGCCGCGTTGCCTTCGATCCCCAGCAGTGACGCCAGCGAATCCGGTCGCAACGCCTGATCGGCGGATCGTTTCAATTCGCGCAGCGTGAGCGACGAAGGTTGGCGATGATTCCGCATCAGCAGTGTGCGGTGGTTGCGAATCTTGCCACGCACCAACTCCCTCGCCAGTCGTAAGCAGAATTCGGTATCGTCGGCGCGTCGAAATTGTTCGCGGCGGACCAGAATGTTTTTGACGCCCAGACCGCCGGCGACGCCGTAGAAGTATCCTTTTTGCGTAAAGTAAGCGACCGGGATTTCCATCCGCAGCATCGTCTGCATCGCTTGCGTGGAAAGTTGGACGTTGCCCAACAAGTTGACTTGGTTGACTTCGTTCAAACGGATCTCTTGCAGCAACTTTCCATCGGCTTTGGCCTGCAAAATGTCGCCTTTCTTGCCGACCCACAATCCTTGGGTGCTCAAATAGATCGGCCGCCGCTCGTCGCGGGCGGTGACGATTGCACGGACTTCGCGATCGGGCTCTAGTTCGCTGAGCCGACGGTTTTCGACCAACCGAGCCGTTTCGTCCGGTAAGCAGATTTTCGCCAGCGAACATTTTGGGCATTTCGGACTGTCGACCAGCGGCGGCGGGATCGTTGCAGAATCGTAAACGGCCCGCGCTCCTTTGATGGCCTGTTCGGCCTGTCGAATCAAGACGTCATCCAGCGGGACGTCGACGCGCTGTCGTGTTTCATTGAAATACAGCATGCCGCCGTCGCACTGGTAGCCGTTGTCGCGAAGCACCATCGCTTGCAAGGCGATTTGCACACGTTCCGGCGGCCAAGCTCCCGCGGTACCGTCTGCTTCACGTCGAGGTCGGCCGCGTTTGTAGTCGATCGGGGTGACTTGTTGCCCGTTCGCTTCGGCCAAATCGAGTTTCGCGATCACGCCGAGTGAATCACTGCTGAGTGTGACGCTGCGAGCGTGGACGGTTGATCGGGATTCGTCGTCGCTGTCCTCTTTGATTTCGTCCCCCTGGTTATCGTCATCGACGTCAGCATCATCAAACAATGTCGCCGCTTGCACGTGCTTGGACTTTCGGCGACGTTTTGGCGGTTCTGGTGGCATATCGATTTCCGCCGGTTCCAGGTCGGCTTCGGGAACGATCTCCGGTGCATCAAGCCGTCCGTTACCGCCGTCGACACGTCGATGCACGATGCGGCCTTGCACGGTTTCGTAGCTGTCGGCGAACTGGCCTTCGACGTGCATCAGATAAAAGAGCCGAGGGCAGTAGACGTATTCGTTGACCATTCGGGCCGGCAGGTAGTCGACCGCAGGTTGCTCAGTGTCGCTGGCGTCAAGAGGCTGGATCATGATGTTTGAGCTACTCGTTTTGCGCGGCTAGTTGCCAGTGACTTACACAACAATGCAAGGGGCGGCCACGTCGCTGTAGGGCTTGCCGATGGCTTGGACCAGATCATCGGATCGATTTTCGGCGCTGCCCAGATCGACGACCAAAACTTGGTCTTCACCGTGATGAATGATCTCGGCGAGTTCGGCCTTACAGCGGATCAAATCCGTCGGCGTCAGATGGCACTCAAAGACGCTGTATTGAAGATGGTCGCCCCAGTTCTTCAAGCATTTGAAGGTTTGGCGAAGCCGCTTGGGCTCACAGACGTCGTAGGTGATCAGGTAGATACGTCGCACGGCGGAGGAACTTAACGGGCCGTCGCGAAGGGCCAAGACTCCCTGGCCGACAGGTTTTAGGATAGTCGCTCTATTGACCAGTTCCAGTTTTGCGAAAATTATCGTGTCGGTAGGCTACGAATCGCGCGAATGACACGAATACCAACCGCTCCCACATCTTTGATTCGTGGACATCAAAACTTTGTGCCAACTGCTCGATCGATAGCGACGCACAACCAATGCTGTGCCCGTCCCGCACCGGCGGCCGACAGCACCGGCAGCCGGTGTCAGGGACAACGCGAAAAGACAACCGAATTGAGAAAGATCAAGCAGACAACAGCAAAACTTCTCTGGCTCCCCTCTCCCCGCTTCGGGGAGAGGGGTCGGGGGTGAGGGGCTACCGATCAGGTTGATCGCCCTGCCGCTGTTTCACCGCCGCTTCAATTTCCTTGCGAACATCGACCGGATCCTGCGTCACCCGAAACCCTTCGATTCGCAGGACTTGGAAGCCTTCCGATCGCAAGTACGCATCACGGTTTGCATCGCGGGCATGTCCCTGTTGGGTGAAATGGTCCTTGCCATCGACCTCCACGACGAGCTGCAAGTCCAAACAAACGAAATCGACAGTGTACGGACCGATCGGGTGTTCACGCCGGAATTTTTCACCTAGCAACCGCCGACCACGGAGCATTTGCCAGACATCTTGCGCGAATTCGTTGGCTTGCCGCCGCTGATCGCGGGCGAACTGGATCCGTTCGGGTTGCCGTTGGGGTGAACGTTGGATTGTCATGGAAATAGCGTTGTGTGTTTGCGTGAATTGATACCGCCAGCCCCTCACCCCCAGCCCCTCTCCCCGAATCGGGGAGAGGGGAGCCAGAGTGGAGGGAGAACGCCTGGAAGTTTTCGTGGTCGATTTTGCCTATGAGTTCAACAAATGAACAACGATTGATGCCGGACGTAAACGCGACGTGTATGCTGCGAACCTAAGGTTGCAAGGTTGACTTCAACATTCCCAAGCCGTAATGGCTGGCGTAGCCCACGCTGATCGGTCCGGATACCGGTCGTTCAAACGTGATTGTGATGCCCCAAGATCGTTCTGCAGGAGGTTGGCGTTTCCTTGGTCCGCGACGAAGGACAAAACCTTTCAGTTTATGTTCAACCAAACGTTGCTGCGGCCAAACTTCGATTGATACTGGATTTGGAAAACCTCTTTCTGACAGTTCCTCTCGGACTTGACCTTCGACGGTCTTTTTGCCGCGACGATGAAGGTACTTGCGTAAAACTAACGGCGTCGCCGTATGCCAACTCGTTGATTCGTCCACGATCGATAGTGCGTGTGCAGACAGCGAATCGTTTCGCGATAGCTGCTTTCGCACGTCATCCATCGATCCGCGGCCGACCATGTTGACTGACAATGCGGAGATGCCCTTTGCGTATGCCCAACGAATGGACGAGATGGCTCGCAAAGCCGACTGTGAAAACCCTCCGGGAGCGTACACCAGCACATGATCGATCGCGCCGGGTTGCAACAGTGACATCGGCAGCCAGTGGGCGTGTTGGTGCGATCCACCTAGCGGTGTACCGTCCGCATGAGTACCTGTCAATTCAGACAAATGACCGAGCCCGAGTTTTCCCGCGTAGCGGACCGCTTCGCTGTGCAGCAATTCCATAAGCGGCAAGACCCGCTTTGTCCGCGGACGCAGCGTGCCACGCTTGCCTTCGCCGTCGATGGATAACAAAATCGTCGTCGGTCGATTGTATTTAGGACTTGGTGCAACGGTGACCACGGGTAACGTTTCGAGTAGGCGGTCGCCAATCGCGTAGTCCACCCAGCGACTGCCTGGCGGTCGTGGCCAGCTTTCGGATTGCCAAACGGCGTTGTCGCGTTGTAATGATTCGACGATCGATACCGGGAAAACCGATTCTGACTTGCTGAGTGCTTTTTTGCGCGCCGCCGGGCTGACCTTTCTCCCGCGTTGCGCCGCCACATCCTCCAGTTGTTTTTCGGCAATTGCATGAGCTTTGGTGACCTCCCGCTCTCGCCAAGTCTTGTAATCGTCTGAAGCAAGAGGAGCCAGCAAACGCACGCGTCGCGTATCCGAGTCGTCCGCCACGCGGACCCAGCAGGTTGAGTCGTCGTCAATGCTGTCTGAGGACAAGATGAGCTTGGCTTCGACCCAGCTCTCGGCACGCCCCAAATACGCCAAACCCTCAACGAGTTGCCGCAGTTCAGAGCTCTCCTCTTCGGTCAGCTCAACGTCGAATTTGACTAGTATCGAATCGTCCGGTGACGCGAATCGAATGAAGCTATCGAAGACCTTGGCTTTCTTTTCACTGCGACCGGATCGCACCGGCATGTAGTGCCTTGTGTGTGAGGCGGTCCCGTGAGGAACTGAGAATTCCGGAACGGAACCAGCCAATTTATTCAGACAATCGATTGCGGCAGGCGAGGGCTTGTCCGTCCAGCCAAGTTTGTTATAGCCGACCGCGATCAAAGCACGCAGAAGACGCCATGGGCTCGGCGGCCATTCGATACGGCCTTCGTTGACATGGGCGTCCCACGGCGTCGCGTGATAACGTCGAGCGATAAATTTGATTTCGATGACACACATGAATCTCTCACGCTTGGTAGTTCACGGTTGTAACCGTCATCTTATCGGAGCAATGTTGGATCGCCGACTTCAATTCGGAAGTCAGTTCATCCAGCGATGGCAAGTTGAAACCCAAGGGGCGTTTTGCGGTCACATGCTCATCGGCAACGGCGAGATCGCAAGCGGTTCGGAGCCGCAAGTCTCCATCAAGCAGCGATCGAATCTTGAACAACGACAGCACGGTCAAGAGGTGCTCTACGTCATCGCCCAAGCCGTAGGCGGCGATCTGTTGTAAGTCGACGCTGAAGTAGGCGGTAATGGTTTCCGCGGTGAACTCTTCGCGGTGAAACGGGACGTTGCCAAAACCCTTTGCAGTGTCGCCCTGAGGATCGACGTGGTCGTTTTTCACACCGCCTGATGCAGCGACTTGGACCTGTTCGGCTTCGATGAACGCAGAGATGACGCGTGGCATACGTAGTCTGCCGCCGGCAAGTTCCTTCTTCGCCAAAAACACGCCATGCAGCAAACTATTGATGTCGTATTTGAGTAGCGTTTCCGCAAACGCACGACGATCGATTGGCCCCTTCTCCATCACGGAAAAGGCTTCTCGAAGTGTGTTCAGAAAAGTCTTGTCTTTGCCTTCCAGGATGTATGGACTGTTGATTCGGTGTGATTCGGTGATCGAACTGGTAAGGTAATTACCGTCTTCATCGTTCACCACGACGTAGCTCAGCCCCTTGGCGGTCTCAATCAGCGTATCCTGGCCCTCGTCCCAGATCGTATTTTCCAATCGGTTGGCCATGCTTTGTGCGCTTTCCAGTAGCAGGCACGCTGTGTCGCCCGCTTGATAAGTCGCCGGACCGAGATCGGGAAAGCCGGTTGGTTGGAATCTTTTCCCCTGCACCGGCTGCAGGTTGGCTTCGATCAGCAGTCGACGGGAGTCGGCTAGGGCTGTTAGATCCATGGTCGCGTAGGTCTCCGTTTGAATATAGCGAAAGTGAGATAATTGTTGGTTGGCTACGTACTCGCAAATTGCCGACTGCCCCGTCGAAGCTTGGCCTACGATGGCCACAAAGGTGCTTCGCAGGGATGGGGCTTTCGGATTAAGTCATCGCATCTGCCTCCATTTCACGTCGTCGCGATTGCGATAGCTCAGGCTGTGTCAAGCTGCGAGCTAAACGGGCAAATGTTTGGTCGCTCAATCCGAACGCCATCGCGGAGGCCAGCCGTCTGGCGTAATCGCTTGAACCGATCGCGATGCGTACGCGTGGTCGCAGACCGGCAGCGGAAAGTTGTCGCATTGCTAGATCAATCGCTCGACTCAGATCACCAGTACTCAATCGGTGAAATACGATCGGGTTGACTCGCACGGCGTGTTGATTGGTCGCCGATAACGCAACCGGGCCAGTCGGCAGAGCCAGCCGCAACACACCAAATGTCGCCAAACCGCCCAGCGGATCTTGCGACGGATCCTTGTTATTTTCTTCAATCGAAAGCCTGGGCCAGCGGACTGACATCATTCCACGGGCCATTGATAGCAACCGACCATCGTCAACGCGTCGCTGCAAAAACGCTTCGATATCAGAAAGTCGAGCACCGAGTCGGTGATGGGACAGACGAAGCGGAAAGTATCGAGCATGATCTGCACCTTTCGTTGCCGCACCGCGGCCAAGGGCCAACAAGCGACGCTGAACAACCGCGAGCATGGCACGCTCCAAATCCAAGCCCATGCCACATTGGTTTGGCCCGAGATTCAGGCCTCTTTCTCCTTTATCAAACTGGCGTCCGGCTAAAGGGACCCAGTGATCGCGAATCGTCGGCAGCGGGCCGGGTTGGTTGGACTGAAGCGGTCCGTACTGAGCGACCAGTGCGATCGCCAAACGCAATGCCGGGCTGTCTTCGCAGTCAAGAATCAACTGTCCCCACCGTGGCGACAGCACCGGCGCGGGGGTCGCGTAGTTCTCGGCGGCGAACTTCGGGCTATGCAGCATCTGGTCTTCTGCCGCGCCGATTGTCTCCAGCAACCGCAAGAAGCTTTGCGGTTCGTCGCGCTGAGTACATTTTATCAGCGATTCTTCACAAGCCCGATGGACACGATCGAACGCCGCGGGGGCATTTTTAGCACCGGCTAATCTTCGCAATCGATCCAGCCATGGTGCGACTTCGTCCAACAATTCTTGGTGTTTTCGCTCACGGACTTCGAAGCGTCCCAGCGGTACGGCAAGGTTTGCCAGCCCGTTGCGCTCGATGTAGCCGAATCGTACGAAACGGTCGACACCGCGAGCTACACCCATGCGGGCGATCGAGCGGGCCATGTCGGTTGCCCGTTCGGTGGGCTTGCGAGCAATTCGACTGCGGCCTTCACGGAATAACGCGTTGACCTCGTAGAGTGTCGAAGGCTGGGGCCACAACGGCATCCACTGTTCCCCGCGAGCTCCGGCGTCGACCGACGCAGCGGAGCAGTAGCCCGATCCGCTTGAACGAACCGCGAACGGGGCGGAGGCTTGGGGCAAGGCGTCTGCGGCACAGCGTCGCGCCAGACCGGATCGAAAGACGAGCGCACCCTCAAGCATTAACACGTAGTCCCACGGATTAACCTTCACGCCGCCATCGAACCCGCTGGTGCCGTTTGGGCCACCTGCGGCACCTGGATAAAACTGTCCGATGGCACCGCCCTCAAGTGTCGCCGTTGATTCGCTCCACAGCGCTGTTTCAAGCTGTGGAACGGACTCGGGATGCGGACCGGAGTCAGGGGCTTCCACATCGAACAACGAAACCAATCGTTGCATCTGATTGGTCGTGAAATCCAATCGCCCGTCATTACCGCCGGTCCCCAATAACGCTGGAAATGATGGCTCACCTTCGTCGTCCAATACTAACGCCGCATCGATCCACGCCTGCGACTCGTCTCGCAGTGCGAGACGGCAGCGTGCGATAACGTTGTTTTTTGCATCGCCTTTATCTGGCTTGGCGTCCAATCCGCCGACCACTGAACGCGCCACGGCAATTGCTTCTCGAAACGGGGCAAAGCGTTCCGACACGCTCTGCTCGATCGGTTCGATCCCCGACTTGTTATCAGTAGGATAGAAACCGCTGCCGCCGTTCCACGGTGCGGTCATCGGTGTCGGCTTGTAATCGTTCAAGAAGAAATGTTCCAGCTCGTCACGGTCGAGCTGCGTTCCCAAATGAAACACGTCACTACGCCACCAACCTCGGGCGGCCGGATCAACTTGCTCAGACACGAGTCGTAAAATGCCGAGCGCCTTCAGGTAGTGGGCCAGCGGCGACGGCGAGCACCCGGCTAACTTGTGAACGTGGATGGATTCGCTAGACATGAGCCGCTTCCCCTGATTCGCTGGTCTGTTGAACTTGCTCGCCCTGTCTATCCGCAACCGCCGTCAGTGCCACGCCAGCAAGCTTGGGGTCGGCGTCGCGACCCGGTGACGTGGATTCATCCGAAGCTCGAGCGTCGGCGGCGCGAACGATGGCTTCCAGGTAGCTTAAGGTAAACGGGCCGAAACGCCGCATCAGGTCCGACACTCGCTCGCTCCAGCTGGCCCCATATTGCGGCGACAATCCCATCGCGGCAGGAGCCAACGAAAGCGTCAGTTCCGGCGTTTCCGCTTCACCACCAGCCGTCGGCAAAACGGTCGCGGGCATCGTGTCGCCTTCGCGAACACCGCGAATCGGATAGCCCTCTCCAACGAAATCGCTGTTGATCGGAAAGTCTTGGTCTTTTGGTGACGCCTGCATGCTGGCGCGGACCTTGCCGTGGTGGGAGACGATTAGAAACAGCAACAAATTGAACTCATGTTGAGAAAGCGATTTCAACTCGGTTGCCAGCGGATGATCGGCCCAAGCTTCGGTCTTGGTTGACGCCGACAACCCGCAGGCTTCCACCCAACCGGCGAACGGTCCCATGATGGCCGGATGATTCGGGTCAGCCCCGCGGAGCAATTCGAGCGTTGCCAAACAAGAAGCCAACTCGTGCCGGAATCCACTGCGAGGCCCGTGCGTTTCGGTGCGATAGAGGTCTGACGTTCGCCAAGCTGCGTCGGGCGCCTTCGCCAAATCCTCCCGGACCGGATCACACTTGTACGTACCACGGGCAAATGCCGGATGCGCCTTGCCCCAATCATGCAACCGCATCGCTAAATCAACGACACCTTTGATTGAATCTGGCAGTTGGAGGTCTTGCATGATGGTCTGAGCGACATCAGACGCTTCCTGGCAGTGAGACCCGATTGTTTTCCAAACATCGGTTTGGCTGAATGCCTCGCTGGCTTCTTGAGCATCGGCGAATACCACATCGAGCTGTCCTGGATCATCGTCGGGGACATCATCCAGCGCCTGTGGAACGCGTTCGCCCTTCTTCGCTTTCGCTCCGGTAAATCCTCGGTCAACGTCGTAGCCGCCGCAGACCGGATTGACGAGAATGGTCATGCCGGGATGCAAGCGATTCGCATCGGCGTGGTCCCATTGTCCAACGAGATAGTCCCACACCCACACCAACCCCCGGTCGATCTTCTTGATCCATTTCTTCGCATCGATGATCGACACCGAACACAATTCGTCACGATGTGGCTGGATGAATTTGGTGGGGCGTTGGTCATCCCAATCTCGCCAAAACACCTTCAGATCGCGGGCGTCATCGCCGTCGCGGACATACCGGCTGATGTCGATGTCGGCACCAGATAGGTCCGCACTGGTGTCGAATAATTCCTCGAACTCATGCCGCAACAAAACGTGAATCGGATGAAACGGATACAACTGTTGCAAGTCCTCCACGTCCAAACTGGCTTCAAAATCTTCCAGCGATCCGATCGCAACATCATCAAGCTGGTTAATCGCATTGCGTGCGGCCACGCAGTCGGCTACTTCGTAGGGAGCCATTTGTTTTTCATCGGCGTGGTCAAGCACCACAACTTCTGCCCTGCCGCCATATCGAGCCGACCGTCCGAAACGTTGAACCAATGACGGCCATGGCGCCAGTTCGGTCATCAGGCAACTGGCCGTCGTGTCGACCCCTGCTTCAACGACTTGAGTTGCGATCAGGATGCGATCGGTTTTCGGATTGAGCGATGACTTGGAAAGGAAATCGCTCAACCAAGACCGACGCTCAAAAGGGCGGAACCGGCTATGGATCAGCTCTATTTCCGGCTGGTTTTCGGCTGACTTCAGCAGTTTGATGACGTCGGCGTAAACCTCCATCGCTCGCCGCACGGTGTTCACAACAACCAAGGTCTGCCGCCCGAATTTGGGGTCCGGTTCGTGATCGCCATGCCGATTGAGGATCATTTGCGGCCACTCTCCGGTATCTGCTTCGATTCGCTGAATCGTTTTGGTCGCCGCCCACGTTGGCCCCTTCCGCTCACTTGGATCGACCGACAGGATTGACTCTTTTAATGCCGGAAGCTTCGACTCCGTTTCTGGTGTACGCAACCAATCGGGTTGCAAGGTCGCGCTCATCCACCACGTCACCCGCGGCTTATCGATCGACTCGTCGTTACCATCATCATCGAAAAAGGCTTGAAGTTGTGCGCTAGTGGTTAATCCAACGCCCATCAATTGCACTTCGTCCATCACCCAGAGGCAGTCGCTACCGAGCAATCCGAACGCACGCGGCCAAGCGGCACGGTACATTGCGTAGCCACGGTTGAGCGCCCGCGAGAGCAGCATGTCTTGCGTCCCAACCAATATTTTCGGCCGCTCGGGTGCGCCGTACCAGCGATGTTCTTCGACGCCACCCATCATGACATGGACGTCGACCTGGTCGGCCAAGCCCAGCCCCTGGATCAACCGTTCGGCTTCTCCTCGCGTTTGTTCCACCAACGTGCGCATCGGCAAGCACCACACCAGACGCGTCGGCCAAGCAGGGTCTTCTGCAATGACGCGGTGGTGCAGCCAAGTTGCCAGCACGCCCAGCGTCTTGCCCATGCCTGTTGGGATACGGATCAGCCGATTTTTCGGCTCCGCATCAACGGCCAGTTTCCGTTGCCAAGCGTGCGGTAAACCACCGTCGGTGGCGGTTTGGAAAATCGCATCGATGCTTTTTGGATCGCCGGTCAATCGGTTGCCCCCACGAGTCATTGAGTCTGAGAATGCAAAGTGTACCGAAACGCATGAGACGTCTGGCCATGCGAATGAAATCCCTTTTTCTATACTGGCATTGTTCAATAGTCGTTAATCAACATGATCTAGCAAAGTAGACGGAGTTTAGCAAATGCTGATAAGCCTTGCTAAACTCTCTAGTGTTTTCTTCGTCGTCGAGTTGTTTGTTCTGGGGGCGACGATTCAAGAACGACCGCTGATCGAATCTTACTGGCGTTGCCCGCGGACGGTGTGGCAAACCGACAGCGGGTTCGACTCACGCAAAGTGTGTTAGCGGCGGGGAAAAGATGCAGCTTAGCTTGGCTCGTTTTCACAATTCGCCGACCGAGGCCGGATTAGATCTTAAATGCAAAAAGAAGGGCGGACAGGCATTTCAGGTGGTGCCTAGTCGCCCAAAGTGCGTGTTGCGGTCGGTGCGATGCAGCCTGCTTAGAATCGTCTGCACGGACGGAATTTGCCACCTAAGCGTACAGCTACCTGGTCAGTCCCGCCTCGCCGAGCAGTAGCGGGTTTACATCCTCGGCTGTATCAATCTTTCTTTTCGAAATTCTTAATTGCTGAATCAGG
>NZ_JACEHH010000179.1 GCF_014154935.1 Stieleria mannarensis | reverse complement strand
GAGGGGCAGCCGTTTATGATGGGACTGATCGACCCCGGCAAACTCACCGAGCCTACACCTACGACCGAAACCTTCCGGGCCGCCAAGTAACCTTCCGGGCTCTGCGACAAAGCTGACGGCCAGCTTCCCGACGGCTTCCACCGACCTTCAAGCCGCTTCCGATTCCTCTAAGTCGTTGCCACGCAATGACCTAACCGCTCTGGCGTCCACGCGTGCGCCAAAACCTCGCAAGGCCCCCTGATTGAAAGTCTTGCCATAGCTGCATCGCCGCGATCGGTGATGCCGTCTTCTTCGGCCGAGTGACGTTCACTCAGCCGCTTTCACCCCAGTCAGCTCGCCCGGCTACCGGTGCGCGCCGATCACAACCAAAGGATGCTAAATCCATGTCGCAAGTTCCCATTCCCACCGTCCTGCTGTCTCGTTACTTCAGTCACCTCAAAATGAACAACTGGTCTGCCAACACGATCTCGCGACGAGACTATGTCTTGAACAAGTTCATCGCCTGGTCAAGTGAACGCGGCATCGACGCCGTCACCGAAATCACATCGGAGTCACTCGCCGCATACCGACGATACCTGTACTACTACCGCAACGGTCGCACCGGCAAACCACTGAAGTTCTGCACCCAGGCAAGCTATCTCTCAACGGTCGTGCATTGGCTTGGTTGGCTCAACGAACAAGGCTGGATCAACAGCGATCCATCAACGAACATCGAACTACCGAAAGAAGAGCAACGTCTTCCATCATCACACTTGACAATCGATGAAATCGAAACGCTGTTGAACTCCGTCGATCTCGCAACACCGACTGGTCTCCGGGACCGCGCGATCCTGGAACTGTTCTACGCCACCGGGATGCG
>NZ_JACEHH010000178.1 GCF_014154935.1 Stieleria mannarensis | reverse complement strand
GATTTACTGCGGTTTCAGTTTTGGGATTTGGCGCTATGATGGGGCGTACGGAGGCTTTTGTCATGGCAGGTTTTGCTACACCACCGCTGGGTCGAGACCAGCTGGTTCTTTTTCCCGAAAAACTCGACGAGGTGATCCCGCAAGGCCATCGAGTCCGATTGCTCGATGACATTCTGCGACGCCTCGACTGGACCGATTGGGAGGCCACTTACGATCTCACCAAAGGACAACCGCCGCTTCATCCCCGTGTGATTGCCGGTGCCGTGCTCTACGGAATCATGAATCGCATTTTGTCTTCGCGGGCTGTCGAAGAGGCGTTGTGGGTTCGAAATGATTTTCGTTGGCTTGTCGAAGGTCTTCATATCGACCACACCACCATTTGCAAATTCCGACAGAAGAACTCGGTAGCACTTAAGAGCCTGTTCGTCCAAGTCGGCTTGGTCGCTCGCGAACTCGGGCATTTGCCGTTGGAGTCCCTCGGTTTTGATGGCACACGAATCAGAGCGAACAATCGCCGTTCCGGCTCACGTTCGCCGGAAGAACTTCGCCAAGCCAAGGACCAGCTTCAACAACGATTTATCGAGCTAGAGGAACAAGCGGCTCAAGCTGACGCTAGCGAAAGCGAACGCCTAGGAAACGAAAATGGGCGTCAGTTGAGCGAAGAATTGGCCGAGGTGCAGCGGCGTCAGGAAAAGGTCGACGCGGCGATCGCAGAACTGGAAAAGCTAGACAAGGAACCTAAGCGACTGCCGATCGTCGACCCAGAATCTCGTCTCACCCCGAACAAAGATGGAGGCTTTGCCCCGAATTACACCCCGCACCTCGCCGTTGATATCGACAGCGGCCTGGCTGTCTCGGCCGATGTGAT
>NZ_JACEHH010000177.1 GCF_014154935.1 Stieleria mannarensis | reverse complement strand
TTGTAGAGTCCGGCGGCGACAAGTGCGTCACGGACTTCGCGACCGCGTTTGATCCGGCGCTGTGGGATCTGTTTTCCGAGTGTTCGATCGGCGAATCCGATTTGTTCTTTGGACGCTTGTTCGTTGGTGAGATGAAGTTCGTCTTGCGTGTAAGCCATCGCGCGTTCGTTGGCGCTGAAGCATGTTGCGTAGAAGGTTGCGATCGCTGCGATTGGATTGGCAAGGATGGCGTTCAAGAAGTCGTCGTTCATTGTGTCGGCTCCGTTGGGTGCGCGCAGACCGGTGGCCCGGCCCTTGCTGGGTGTTTTGAATCTGGTAAACAGCGTGGGGAGAGGTGTTGGCGGCTTGCCGATGGGGTCCGCGAAAGCTGCGCACCTGTCGGCTGTCGTTGGCGGTCGAGAGCCTTGACGGTGCGATGGCGAAACGTGGATCAAGGGTTCACGGATCGTCCGGCCCTCCATGACGCGACAGCTTCCGCTCACTGTCAAGCGTGCCGATCAGCCAACCGCTGCGAAAGTAGAAAACCGCTTCGGTATCAATCGTTAAAGTCAACGCACTTGGTGTTAACGATCGCACCTTGGTTTTTTGACTCTCGCCTTCTCTCGGACTGCCACCGGAGGGTCACGGGTGACGGCGACAGTCCGGCTCGGCGAAAGCCAAAAAACGTATTGGGAGAGTATGGCGTCGGCTTGGTTGGCGAGTTCGCGGTGAAGCCGGGCGTATCGGCCCGTGACTGCCGGGGAGCCTGTCGGTGATTTGCAAAGGGCTTTGGCCGAACAGACAAGCTGTCGGTTAATGGTTTACTGAGTGGCTCGTTCCCGGCTTACGTCGCTGTCGCTCGTCGCGGTCACTTTCGCCCTTCACTATAA
>NZ_JACEHH010000176.1 GCF_014154935.1 Stieleria mannarensis | reverse complement strand
TAAAAGTCGCTTGCATGCAAAATCGACCGTCGGATCAATTCCAATCGTCATTTCGGACCGTCCACTGTCAAAGTAGAAGCGAGCAAAAATCTTTCCTGATGATGAATTGAGGGAGCCGTCATGGCAACCCAAGCCTTTTGATCATCTCCACCCTCGGCGTCGCTGCTGCTCGCTCGCGCTCGGCGCCACCCTCATCCTTCGGGCGCTGTCATCACCTCCGCGAGCCGTCGGCTCCGCTCGGTCGATCCCTCCCTCGCTGCGGTCGGCGAACGATGGCCCGCTGGTCTTTCTCCACCACAAACCTCCCTCTCAATCTCCCATTCTCCCCCACTCCCAACTCCCCCTCTTTCTCCCCGCTTCCTGCCATCATTCTCCGACTGACATCGTGTCACCGACGGGTTTCAATCGACGGGCATCCTACCCGCCGTGCCTACGGCGTTCTTTTGTGCGTCCAGGTGCGCGGTCGGTCGTTTGGCAAGACCAAGCGGCCTCCCATGCGGCGGAAGTCGACTCGGTCCCGTGATCACATCAACTATCCGCCGCTGCATTTGCAGGATCCAACCCCCGTCCCCTTTGATTTGACCCGCGGGGAGAGGTGTCGGCGGTTTGCCGATCGGGTCCGCGAAAGCTGCGCACCTGTCGGCTGTCGTTGGCGGTCGAGAGCCTTGACAGTGCGATGGCGAAACGTGGGTCAGCGCCTCACGGATCGGCCGGCCCTCCATGACGCGACAGCTTCCGCTCACTGTCAAGCGACGGAATCGGCCAATCACTGCGAAAGTAGAAAACCGCTTCGGTATCAATCGTTAAAGTCTACGCACTTGGTGTTAACGATCGCACCTTGGTTTTTCGTCTCTCGCCTTCTCTCGGACTGCCACCGGACGGTCACGGGTGACGGCGT
>NZ_JACEHH010000175.1 GCF_014154935.1 Stieleria mannarensis | reverse complement strand
CTTGCGCATCCGTGCCAGCCAGGGTCACTCGGTATCAGGCGTCGAACTCAACCTCGAACAGAAAACGCCTCCCGAGATTCTCTATCACGGAACGGTTGCCGCATTTCTCGACAGCATTCGAGTGACCGGTCTGCAAAAGCGATCACGTCACCACGTCCATCTTTCACCCGATGAAGAAACCGCCACCAAAGTCGGCTCGCGGCGAGGCAAGCCAATCATCCTGCGAGTCGCTGCCGAAGCCATGCATCGTGACGGCCACCAATTCTACCTTTCCGCCAACGGCGTCTGGCTCGTCGACGCCGTTCCACCAACCTACCTGACTTTTCCGGAATGAATGGCTGATGGATACTCCTGATCTCTCTCAATTCAATTTCACCATCACAGTCGACGATGTTGCCACCGCGATCAAAAAGGTGAATGCATATTCGACCGAACAAAGAATACGTCGCTTTGATGATGTTGCGGCCAAGCAAGGCAATGTGATGGGCGCTGCCGTCCAGCTTGGCTCGCTGAAAGTGCCAATGGAATTGGTCGAGGAGAGTCTCTACGTATTACTGGTTCTCTTTGAACTATTTGAAGCTGTTGCCCCAACCTTGCCACCGGTAAGCCAAGAGACGGTGCAGGATTCATTTGACAAATATGCTGCGATGATTCGATTCTACGACGAAGAATCTCCCCGCGAGATCCAGCGATTGTCGCAGGCTCAGTGGAAGGAATTCCAGGAGCATGCAGTCCTCGCGTTTGTCGTTAACCACTTGACGGAAAAACTGATCGGCATCAATCGCGAAACCGAATTGGTGCGTCAGTGCTGTATGGTGATGACGCAGTCATTCGTGTCAACGTACGTTGAATCGCGAGGGACTTAGAAATTTCAGTACGGCTAAATGCGTTGTAATTCGTTTTTTTGAAGAGAATTGTAGGTGGGGATCAATGAA
>NZ_JACEHH010000174.1 GCF_014154935.1 Stieleria mannarensis | reverse complement strand
GTCTAATGAGACTCATCAGTTTTTCTGTTGGATACCCGCTCCGATTAAGCAGGCTTCCCCCTCTGTCGATCCCAGACGTCTCAACGCTTAGCCGACTGTTCTTCCTCCGAAGATTTTTGACTCCGGAATTGGTTACCTCAGTATCCCATAGGGCCAGAGTTTTAAGGTTGCTGATCCTTTGCAGCTTCGCTAGTCCATCGTCAGTTATTCGTGCTCCCCCGATCACCAAGATTTGCAGTTGATTCATTTTGCTAACAGTTTCCACAATCTTGTCGGTAGCATGCGGCGCAAACAACATCAAGACTCGCAAATTGGGGTATTCCGCAAGCTGGCTGCTTAGAATAGCGTCATCCAACTGTGGCGAACCACTCGGTGAAATATGACTGTAGTCAAATACCTTGAGATAGGTCACCTTTTCGAGATTGGTCACATTGTCCCAGTCGTCTTTCGTTGGGCCATAAAGGCTGACGACGTTGTTTGGCACGCGGGTCCGGATGGGCAATTCTTGAGCGTCTGTAGTCGTCGTCAACATCGACGCAGCAAGAACTAAGAGTATAACCCTAGCAATTTTGAACATGTTGAGTCATTCGAGGTTCCATGAGGAACGTCAAGGCAAGTCACTTGCCAGAAGTGAATTACTTTCTTGGCGGGCAATCCGGGCACGGTGGATATGGTTGCCCAGGAGGATTTCCTCCTTCAGGATGCAGAGGGATCAACGGATGTGGATGTTGTCCACCACCGGTTGGATCGACCCGAGCAAGTGGGATTTCCAATGCTGTTACAGATGCACTCACTGCTCCGCAGTCATCCACTGTCAACTTATATGTGATCTTTTGTGCTGCACGACGTATTGGCCCAGCGCCAACCACGATAAGCCGTTCGCCTGAAACCGTGCCTCCACTGGGACACAAGAAGCACTGAAACGCAAGCATAGCCGATAGCGTTCCGAA
>NZ_JACEHH010000173.1 GCF_014154935.1 Stieleria mannarensis | reverse complement strand
CCAGCGGCCGAGGAACTGATCGATCGGCACTCCCGCCACCCCCTGACGCTTGCCGTCGCCTCCGTCCTGCGTCCCGATCCGATAGCGAAAGACAACCTTGCCGTCACGCATGTCCAACAACCTTGAGTTGCCGATCGGGCCGCCTTTGATGTACCGAGCCAGGTAGGTCGCCACTCCCGAACCGTCACGGTAGGCGTCAAAAATCTTGACGTTCCACGGTTTGCCACTCAGCTTGGCCAAGGCCCGCTTGAAGTCGTTGGGGCTGATCGAGTCGGGCAATTTAATCTGGCCCGATCGAACCTTTGCCTGGAGCATCGCCTTGAACTTGCCGCGAAACTTGATCATCAAGACCTTGCGGGGCAGCAAACAATTCTTCTGAGGACGGAGCCACGTTCCGTCGTCGGCCAATCCGCCGGCGGTGACGATGCAATGCAAATGCACGTGCGGCAACAGCGTCTGATTCCAAGTGTGCAGGGCGGCCAGGATTCCGGGCTTTGCACCGAGGTACTTGGGGTCGTCGAGTAGTTGGCGGAGCGTTTCCGTTGCCGCGGCAAACAAGGTGTTGGCGTACTCAGCTTTGTTAAAACGCCAAATCGGATTCAGTTCGCTCGGCAGGGTGAAGACGACGTGATGATGCGGACAGGGCAGGAGACGTTGTTTCCAGCTTGCCAGCCACTGTTCACGATCCACCCACGCACACTGGGGACAGCAGCGATGCCGACAGGAGTTGTAGGCGATGCTGTGGTAATGACCGTCGGGACAACTGTTGACGTGCCCACCGAGCGTTCGGGTACGGCAATGCTGGATGCACCATGCGGCGCGAAGCATGTCCCGCGAAACACGGAAACGCGCCGCGAACGAGTCGAAGTTGCCTGCGAAGATGTCTTGAAGCGTGATGGCCATCGGCACCTCGCAATCGATGTTGGCAGGTCATCCCCCCGCAAGGCCAGTTC
>NZ_JACEHH010000172.1 GCF_014154935.1 Stieleria mannarensis | reverse complement strand
TCAGCGATCACCTCGCACACGGGCCTCTACGATTGAGACGGCGTGAGCGTGGTGATCGAATCGGGGTGGAAGTTTGTGTATCGCAACAATGAGTGTGCTGGGGTGCATCGCCGGGTTCGCGGCGTCGGTCGGCACGCCGGTTTGGCACATCGTCGCGTATTGCCAATGTACTCGATTTGAATTGCCACGGACAATTCCGGCGCCCCAATCTCCAGCCGGCATGTCGGGCGTCGGTTGTCAGCGCTGAAGTCGACAGGCGTTGGTTTGTCTTTTGTCGGCCGAGTCGACCGCGCACCCGTCAAACCGTGACGTCAGATGCGAATCCCAGGAAACGGAGGTTCGATGAAATCAAGTGGGCGAAATTCACGCGCCCCCGTCAGCAGCATGGACGACAGGCGTCGGACATTGGCAGTCACGTCTACCGCCACGAACATCAGCGATCACCTCGCACACGGACCTTCACGATCGAGTTGGCGTGAGCGTGATGATGGCATCGGGTTGGAAGCTTGTATATCGCAACAATGAGTGTGCTGGGGTGCATCGCCGGGTTCGTGGCGCCGGTCGGCACGCCGGTTTGAATCATGGTCGCGGCTTCCCAATGTACTCGATTTGAATTGCCATGGGGAAATTTCAGTATCCCAATCTCCAGCCGGCACGTCAGGCTTCGGTCGTCAGCATGGAAGTCAACAGGCGTCGGTCTGTCTTTCGTCAGGTGAGTCGACCGCGCACCCGTCAAACCGTGACATCAAATGCGAATCCCAGGAAACGGAGGTTCGACGACATTAAGTGGGCCAAATTCGAGCGCACCCGTCAGCAGTATGGACGACAGGCGCCGGACCATCACAGCCACGTCTACCGCCACGAACGTCGGTGGTCACCGCGTCGGCGCGATTGACCTGAACTCAAAAACAAACTCGACTCGCCGACTACGGTGCACCACTTGGTTCACCACTTGGTTCGCGCGGAT
>NZ_JACEHH010000171.1 GCF_014154935.1 Stieleria mannarensis | reverse complement strand
GTAACCGTACACCAGAACCAGTTAGCGACGCCTGGTTGACTTGTTCAGCAGGCGGCGGCGGGCTCGGCGGGTGCGTTTGCGATCGGCCGCTTGGCGACGCTCGTCCTGACGGTACTCGCGAATCGATTCAGGGTGCTCCGCTTTCCAGGCGTGGGGAGTCATTGCGGACCAGTCTGTCTCGCCGACGAGCGCTCGCCGTAGGACATCGTCCAAGTACGCTCGCACGTCCAAGTTGTTGCGGATCGCACTGCCGATGATCGTTAGCAGGTTCGCCGCTCGCTCTCCCGCCGCCACTGAGCCTTTAAACAGCCAGTTCTTCCTTCCTGTGGCGACACGTTTCATCAACTGCTCGGAATCGTTGTTGTCTAGCGGAATTGTTGCGTCCTCGGTGAACCGGCACAGCGGCTCCCAGTGACGTCGCACATAGCCAGCCGCCACACCGAGATTGCTCTTGGGAAGAACCGACGGTGACTGCATCGCTTCGCTGTCGAGGTACTGCGCGATCTGATCGAGAACATGGCGCGATAAGCTTTGGCGTCGCGCAAGACGCGCTGCATCGTCAAGCCCCTTGATCTGATCCTCTACGTCGTAGAGCATCCGAATCAACGACTCCAACTTCGCCACTTGCACCGGGAATGCAGTGCGACACTCATCGATCTTGCGGCGCGCATGCGCCCAACATGCCGCGAACGTGATTCGCGAGTCACTACGCACGTCAATCTTTTGAAATCCCGACCAGCAGTCTCCTAATATGTTGCCCGTAAAATCACTCAGCACATCATCCGGTCCATCGCGGTGACGACTGACCGTGAAGTCGAACGCCACCACCGGAAGGCGTGAGGCGTAGTAGCCCCACATGTTCGCGTTGATGCTTGGCTTGCCGGACGCGATCGCGTTTTCAAGCACTTCACCGATCCGCTTGCCGCGGGGATGTTCCGATAGGTCAGGCATGGCCTTCGGTGTGATCAACAAC
>NZ_JACEHH010000170.1 GCF_014154935.1 Stieleria mannarensis | reverse complement strand
CTGGCTGCACAATGCCTTACCGCCGAGTCCCGTCTTCGCGTGGGGCCCCGGTACATCGACAATCGAACCGCGACAGGAGTAGACTCGGTTTATGTCATTCACGCCTTCATTGAGTCAATCTTCCGTCTATGGCCATCGGTATCGACCCCACCGTCGACTACGTCTTCAAGCTGCTTCTTGGCAGCCCTGAGCATCCGGCGATCACACTGCACTTCCTCAACGCGATTCTCGGCGATGAAATCCAAATCGTGGAAGTCGAGATCCTCAATCCGATCCTGGGCAAAGAGGACGATCTCGACAAGCTGTCGATTCTGGACGTCGCGGCGCGGGATTCAAGCGGCCGTCTGTACGACATCGAAATGCAGACGACGCTTCCGGCCGGCCTGTCCCAGAGACTCGCGTACTACACCGCCTCTCTTTATGTTGGCCAGATCAGCGAAGGCGACGACTACACGCTGCTGCATCCGGCGATCAGCATCTGCGTCCTCGACGCGATCCTGTTCCGCCAATCCGCACAAATCCACAGCGATTTCCGGCTACGGAGTCGCGACGGCAGCCTGAAACTGACCGACGGACTACAAATTCACCTTCTTGAGTTGCCAAAGTACACGGTTCCGAGCGATAATCGAGTGATCACGGATCCAGTGGACGCGTGGTGTCATTTTTTCTGTCGTGCCGAAACAATGTCGGCTCAGGAAATCGAACGGCGATTCCAATCCCCCGCCTTTAGCGAAGCTGCCGAGGTTCTCGAAATGATCCAACGAACGCCGCAACAACGAAGCCAGTACGAACTACGCCTGAAAGCACAGCGTGATGAACGCGCCAGAATGCAGTACGCGGTCGAACAGGCAAGGCAAGAGGGCAAAGCAGAGGGCAAAGCAGAGGGTGAAGCTGTTGGCGAAGCCCGAGGCCGGATTAAAATCCTTTACGAGCTTCTGGGTCAGGGGCAGCCTTCCGTTGAAAAGCTCTCGCTAGATCAGTTGGCAACGCTGGAAA
>NZ_JACEHH010000017.1 GCF_014154935.1 Stieleria mannarensis | reverse complement strand
ATGGCGTGGGGGCACTGTCTTGGCGGGTCCCCGCCAGTTTTTTGCGGCGCGCACCGGCAACCGCTAAGCTAGCGGCCCCCAGCACCACCGGTGCCTCGTTCCCTTCCTTCTCCACCGGAACACCAGTCCGTCGCATTCGCTTTTCCTCCCGGCGACTCGATGGCTGGTGCGCTCATGATGATGCACTCTCCACGCAAGCTCCGACGTTCATTGTCTCGCCGTGCCGCCTCGCGACAACCTTCTCAATCTCGACGCCGAATGCTGTACGAGGCCTTGGAAGCACGTCATTTATTGACGGCATCGATCGAAGGTTTGGTGTTCGGCGATACGAATCAAGATGGGATCCAGAACAACGCCGAAACGGGAATCGCCGGCATCACGGTCTATGCCGACCTGAACAGCAACGGCGCCAGAGACGGCGGCGAACCGTTCACGCAAACGACGGTCGATGACCCGGGAACCCCGGATGTGGACGAGCTTGGCCGCTACGTGATCGACAATCTCAGCGAGCAAACGCATCCGGTGACGATCGAGCTGTCGGCCAACACGCGGCAGACCGCGCCGCTTTCGCCGGCCACCGGATTGACCTTACGACTGTTTGAAGACGCGATTCGGCCGGTCCAAACCAGCGGTTCCAGCCCGTCGGACATTCAGGTCTCCATCGACGGGCAATTTGTGTTTGTCGGTTGGGACCAAGGGCGACGGATCACGACGTTTAGCCGGCGAGTCCAAGACGGCCAGTTGACATTTCAGTCGGAACTGCATGGCGATTCGTTGTATGGAATTCGTCGCAGCGTGGCCTCGCCGGACGGGACCTTTCTGTACGTTCCGGCGGAGTACTCCGATGCGATCAATGTTTTGCAAATTGATTCCTCCGGAACGTTGTCGGTCGTCCAGTCGATCACGATCAGCGAGGACGGCAACCTGGACCGCGTCAACGCGTTGGCGCTCGCGCCGGACGGGTCGCAGCTGCTGGCGACTTCGACCACAACGAAATCATTGTTGATCTACGACATTGATTCTGCCTCCGGTACGTTGACGTTGTCCCAGACCTTCAAAGAGGGCGTCGACGGAGTCACCGGGTTGAACTTTCCGGCTCAGCCACGGGTTTCCCCCGATGGAACCTTGGTCGCAGTTGCGACGCAAGCCAGCGGCAATCCATTGACGTTGCTGGACCGTGATCCGGTGACAGGAATCGTCACGGCCGGCGGGAACAGTTTGTCGGTGGGCTCCAACCGCGACGTCATTTTTTCCGACGATGGGCGATTCCTTTACGTCGCCGACTTCAACGGCCGTCTGTGGACGTTAACGCGGGATGAAACCAGCGGTGATGTGCAGGTCCAAGGATCAATCGATCTGGGCACGAAACGTTTGGACAAATTGGTGATGCGTCCCGACCAAGCGGGGATTTACGCGACGTCCAGCTACACCGATTCGTTGTTGGCGTTCGATCGTGACCCGGTCAGCGGTGCGGTGACATTCAACGCGACCCTCGACCCCGGCGATGTACCGGGAATCTCCGACGCCGAGGGCATCGCGATCAGCCCCGATGGCCAGCACCTTTATCTGGCGTCCCAGCGAAGCAACCGGATTCAAACGTTCTGGACCGGCGCAGCGGGGCAAGTCGCGGTGGCGAACGTGGCCGCCACGGTCAGCGGGCAAACGGTCACGGACATCAACTTTGCCGTCAGCGACGCTTCGCCGCGGGTGACGGAATTTTCAACGACGTCGGTCAGCCCTGAATCTGCGGATTCTGTCGCGTTCACGGTGGTGTTTGACGAGGCCGTGACGGGCGTCGATGTCAGTGATTTTCAGCTTTTTGACAGCGGCTTGTCCCAAGCGGCGATCACGTCGCTCAGCGGCGGGCCGACCGACTACACGGTCACGGTGTCCACGCCGAGCTACGCCGGCAACGTGCAACTGCAATTGGTCGACGACGACACCATCGTTGATGTGGACTCAGTCCCACTGGGCGGCAGCGGCACGGGGGCGGTGGCGGCTCGAACGGCACCGCTTCAGGTCGACTCGCTGCCGCCGCAGGTCGTCGCCATTGCCTCGGCGTCCGACGTGACGCCGATGGCTCGCGAGCTGTCGTTCTACGTGACGTTCGATGAATCCGTCAGCGGGGTCGATGTCGGCGACTTTCAATCCATCGACGGTGGCGGGGCGGTGGCAACCGTGGATGCCGTGGTCGCAACGGGTGATACGAGTGTCTATCGGGTCGATGTCAGCGTTAGCGGTTCGGCGGGAAGCATTGCGCTCCGGTTGGTCGATGACGACACCATCATTGACGTGGCCGCCAATCCGCTCGGTGATGTCGGCACCGCCGGCGGTGCATCCGGTGACGGATCGTTCCAATCATCCGCAGTCGTGATCGACGACGCCCGGATCGTCGGACGTGTTCGGGGGGACGACAACGGCGATGGCTTATTCGATTCCGACGAGTTCGGCCAAGCCGGCATCACGGTCTACGCCGACACCAATCTGAATGGAATGCTGGACGCAGGCGAACCTTCGGCGGTCACCCAGAGCGATGATCCTGGGACAAGTGGCATTGATGAATCCGGGATCTACGAATTGACCAGCCTTACCGCGGGGACGACGTATTCATTGCGTATCGATTCGTCGCAACATCGTCAAACCACACCTGTTTCATACACCGTTGACGATGGGACGCTGACGTTTGCGGATTCTGTTTTCGGGGGCGTCAGCACGTCGGATTCCCTGTATAGCGTTGACGGCATCACGGTGACCAATGACGGAAAGCAGCTTTATGCGATCTCGCCGTTTGGCAACAAGGTCAGCCTGCTCACGCGCGAATCGGTCAGTGATCCGTTCATTTATGAAACTTCGTGGTCGGACGTCACGCCAGGGTTTTCGGGGCTGGCAAGTCCCACCTTATTGATCTTCCGTCCCGATGAACGGTTTGGGTACCTGTTGGCGGGCAATACGATCTATGTGGTCCAACGTGACAGTCTCAGTGGTGAGCTGAGTGTCACCAGCACGGTCGACGGTGCGACCAGTGACGACAGCACCTTTCACCGTATTTTTTCTGCATCGATCAGCCCCGACGGTCAGTATCTCTACACCGCCGGTGTTTATAGCGACACGCTTTCGGTGTATCGAATCGACGCGACGACGGGGGCGTTAGAGCCGATCCAAGAACTGCGTCAGGGAGTCGACGGCGTCCAAGCCTTGGACTATCCCGACAGAGTTCAGGTCTCGCCAGACGGGGCGCATGTCTTTGTCCATTCATTCTTCAAAGCGGCGATGACCATCTATTCGGTCACGCCGGGAAGCGGCCGCCTGGTCGAGTCCAAGGTTTTCGCGTCGGTCCCCTCCGCATTCGACATCGCCTTTTCACCGGACGGAAATTTCGCCTACTCCACCAGCCAGTCCTCCACATCCGACAAGATTCGAGTGTTCCACTTGGACGCCGGCCAATGGATTCAACTGCCCGGCACCAGCGTCGGATTGAACAACCCGCGTGATCTGGATATCAGCGCGGACGGACGTTTTGTGTACGCGGCCGACGCGACGGCGGACTCGGTCGTCGTCTTCTCGCGTGACACCCAATCCGGCGCTCTGACGCTGTTGCAAACGCTCAACGACGTTTCACCACACGATTCATTGAACGGTGTGGAGTTCATCAAGTTGTCGCCGGACGGACGGGAATTGTTTGCCGCTTCGTCACAGGATCACAGCTTGACACGGTTTACGCGGCTCAGTGGCGCCGTGACCGAACAACCGCACGTGATCACGACGCCCCATCGCGAAACCAGCGGAGTGGACTTCGGAATCCGCAGTTTATTTCCTTCGGTCACGGAATTGATTGCGGCCGCCGCCGGAGCGACGTCGGAACCGACGCTGACGTTCACGGCGACGTTTGACGAAGCGGTCAGCGGAGTGGGGCCCGACGATTTTGTGATCGAGTCGACGGGAATCAGCGGCGCGGCGATCATCGAGGTGACCGGAGGACCGACACAGTACAACGTGCTGGTGGACACAGGCAGTGGTGACGGAACGCTGCAATTGCGACTGGTCGATGATGACAGCATCGTCAACGCCGCGCAGTACCCGCTCGGCGGCGTCGGTGCGGACAACGGCGGCGTTCTCTCTGACCCGATTGCGATTCAAAAGTCGGGATCGATCGAGGGCCGGTTGGTACTTGACGTTGACGAAGACGGTTATGCGGACCTGGGCGAAGTCGGGCTTGCAGGAGCGACCATTTTTGTTGACACCAATGCTGACGGTGTGCTTGATCCCGGCGAGCCGTTTGCAGTGTCGATCGCCGATGATCCGGCGACGACCGGTGTCGACGAAGCGGGGACCTATCGTATCCAGGGTGTCGCCCCCGGGGACGCCGTGATCGTTGTGATCCCGCCGGCCGGCTTAGAACTGTCCAATCCGGCGACGCGTGCAGCACCGATCGGAAACACGTTCTTTGTCCGATCGATCAAAGATGGATCGTCCGGGGCGAACTACTTGGATGAAGCCGCCGGGGTGACGACCAGCCCGGACGGCAACTATTTGTACGTCGCGTCCTACAACGATGACTCGGTCACGGTGTTCTCTCGAAACGCCGCGACGGGACAACTGACCGTCGTCCAACAGGTCGTCGACAACGTCGGTGGCGTCTCGGGGCTGTGGGGCGCGCAGTCGATCGCGATCACCCAAGACGGCGAAAACCTGTATGTCGCTTCGGCGCTGGACGATGCCTTGGTGATGTTCGACCGCGATCCGTTGACCGGGCAGTTGACCTTCCTGGGGAAACTGACCGACGGGATCGGCGGCGTTGACGGGTTGAACGAGGCCGTGGGGGTCCAAGTGAGCGACGACGGAAACCACCTGTACGTGGCAGCGTTCACCGATGGCTCGGTCACGTTATTCACGCGCGATCCATCCACGGGGCTGGTTTCTTACACCCAGAAATACGTCGGCAATACCAGCGGCGCGTTTGCCGCCGAGTTCAGTCCCGACCAGCGACACGTTTATGTTTCCGCAGCGAACAGTTCAGCAATCACCGTTTACGATCGCGACGCATCGAGCGGATTGCTGACGTTGAAACAGACCATCCGCCAATCGGACGTCGGCGTCGACGGACTCTCCGGCGTTTCCGGCATGTCGGTCAGCCCCGACGGCAAGAACGTCTACGCGGCGGGGCATTTCAGCGACAAGATCGCCGTGTTTGATCGCGACACCACAACCGGTTTGTTGTCGTTCCTTCACACGACTGCCGATCCCAATGGCACGTCGTCCGCTCGTCCGATTTCCGTGTTGGCCAGTCCAGACGGTCATCAAGTCGTGGTGATGTATGAATTGTACGATGCGATTCAAATCTACGATCGCGATCCGTCGACAGGGCAATTGACATTGTCGCAGCAGTTTCGCGACGGCTTTGGCGGCGTGGACGGCCTGAACGGCGCCTGGGACGCCGAGTTTTCTAACGATGGTCGGTTCCTGCATGTGGTCGGTGCCTACGACGACGCCGTCGTTGTTTTTCATCGCAACGCCGGCCCCTGGGTTGCGACGACGACCGAGACGGCCGTGTCGACCGGGACGACGACCCATCTGCCCGCATTCGCGGCGTTCAACGTCGCCCCACAAGGGATCGCGATCGATTACGACGGTTCCAGTCCGGTCACATCCGACACGATCGACGTCGAGATCAGCTTCAGTGAACCGGTGGTCGGGTTTGACGCCGACGACTTGCAACTGGGCGGTTCGCTGACCTCGGCAACCGTGACCGATGTCGCCGGATCGGGCAGCAATTACACCGCGACGATCTCCCTCGGTGCCGAACAGGGCACGCTGGTCGTGACGGTCGTCGATGACGGATCGATTGACGACGCCTATGGCCTTGACCTGGGCGGCCCCGCCAACGGGGACGGCACGTTTTCTTCAGCCGTGATCGATGTTGATTTGCTCGCCCCGGTCGTCACCTCGATCGAAAACGTCTTCAACGCTGCGACATCGATCCGCCGACTGGAGTTTGAGGTAACGTTCAGCGAGCCCGTCACGCAAGTCGACGCGAGTGATTTCCAGGTGGTTGCCAATGGATTGTCAGATGTCGCGATCGAGTCGGTGACCGGTGCGGACGATCGTTACACCGTTGTCGTCACCAACACCGCCGGCACGGGGACACTGGCGCTGAATCTGATCGACGATGACACCATCGTGGACGTGGTCGCCTTGCCGCTGGGCGGGACAGGGTTGGGCAACGGAGACTTTGCGGGGGCGGCCCAGCAGGTCGAACCGGCCCAACTGACCGGACGCATCTTTCACGATCTGGACGACGACGGATACGGGGACGCCGCCGAACCGGGAATCGCAGGCATCACGGTCTATCTGGACGAAAACAACAACGGCATTCGCGACGCCGGCGAACCGGTTGCAGTGACGGCCGACGACGATCCGGGAACGCTCGGTGTCGATGAGTCGGGAACGTACTCGATCACGACCGAGCAAACCGGAGCGGCGACGCTGGCGATCGATCTCGCCTCTTCCCAGTACCAGCAAACCTCGCCCCGGCAATTCGGCGGCGGCACGGGATTCCTGACGCATCAGCAAACGATCACCACCGACCCGCTGGCGGTGACAGTGTTCGGCAATTACGGCGTCGAAGTCTCTCCCGACGGCAATTTCGTCGTGCTGCAGGTGACCGATGGCGGGGGCGGCATCGCGGTGTTTCGCCAGCATCCCGGCGGAACGCTGGAATCGTTGCACTGGTATCCGGCTGGCAGTCTGACCGATTTTGGTGATCCGCAATCGCCGACGTTTTCGCCCACCGGCGAGTTTCTGTTTCTCTATTCCAAGCAGAGCAAGCAGGTTCAGACCTATGGATTTGACTTGAGCGACGGCTCGCTCACACAGCTCCAAAGTCTAGATCTGTCAGCGGCAATCCCCGGCAATTTCGTTTCGCTGGATCTGCAGATCAGTCCCGACGGGAAAAACCTGTATGCAACGTCCTATTCCGAAAGCACACTTCGGGTCTTCGGCGTCGATTCGGCTACGGGTGCGGTCACGCTGTTGCAAACCTTCCATGATTGGGCCGAAACACCGAGGTTGCAAAACGCATCGGGACTGACGATTTCCCCGGACGGCCGGCACGTCTATGTCGGCAGTTTTGCCGAGTACTACATCAACGCGTTTGATCGTGACCCGGCCGACGGCACGCTGACCAAGATCCAAGAATTGCCCGATGTGCGTCGTCCGTCGCGATTGCTCAGTTCACCCGACGGCGAGTTCATTGTCGTCAGTGCTTGGGACACGTTCACCGGCCAAGACTTGATCACGTTGCGGCGTGATCCGGAAACGGGGTTATTGAGCGTTCATTCACGACGCGTGATGCCGGCGACACCCTCGGGAGCGTCGCTGTCGCCGGACGGGACGTCGCTGCACTATGCCGACGACGATTACGCGGATTTGAACACCCTGACCCGGGACCCGGCGACCGGTGCGTTCACGGCGTTGGATGTATTGACCGACGATGTCGACGTGCCGGGGATGCGTGGTGTGGACGACACCGCCGTCAGCCCCGACGGCAAGTACCTGTACGCGGTCAACGGGTTTGAACGCAATCTGCATCGGTTCACCCGCGACCAGGGGACTCGCAGCATCATCCCCCACCTGACGTCGCTTGGATTTGGTGCCCAGGGCACAACCTTCAACTTCGGAATCTTCAACCCGCCGCCGACGTTGGTGTCGGCGACTTCAAATCGCGATGACCCGACCACAGAATTCTCGGCGACGATCACCATCGAATTCAATGAACCGGTGACCGGATTCGATTCCGACGACTTGGCGTTCACCGCCGCGACGTTGGCGGAGTTCCCGACGGCCATGATCGGACCGGTCAGTGGCGGACCATCGACGTACACGGTCAGCTTGAACGGATTGGCGGGATCGGGTCTGGTCGAATTGATTCTCAATGACGACGACACGGTGGTCGACTCCCTCGGGGCGCCTTTCGGCGGAACCGGGACGGAAGCCCTGGGCTTGATTTCATTTGCCGTCGACAACGTCGCGCCGTCGGTGCAAGGCTGGTTACCAAGTGCGGGGACCACGACAACCGAAGCGACGCTCGCGTTTACGGTGACCTTTGACGAACCCGTCCAGGGAGTCGGGGTCGATGACTTTCAGTTGGCCGCCGTCGGGGTCACTGGGGCGTCAATCATCGATGTGACCGGGGCCGATGACACGTACACGATCAACGTCAACACCGGCAATGGCGACGGGACACTGACGGTGCAGTTGGTCGACGACGATTCGATCACTGACCTGCTCGCGCAACCGCTCGGCGGCCTAGGTGCGGGCAACGGCGATTCGGCTTCCAATCCGGTGACGATCACCAAGACGGGGACGATCGAAGGCACGCTGTGGCACGACTTCCACGAGAACGGCGTGCGAGACCAGGCCGAAGGAGGGGTCGTCGGGGTCACCGTTTATCTGGATCTCAATGGCAACGGCCAATTTGATGCCGCGACCGAGCCGAGCGTGGTCACCGATGCCGACGATCCGGGCACGCTGCAGTACGACGAAGCCGGACGCTATCAATTCTTCAACGTGGATCCGGGAGAGTATTCCGTGCGTGTCGACTCGGCCGTCTGGAGTGCGTCGGTCGAAACCGATTGGGAAAGCGTGACGTCCAGCACTTACACCGACCAAGGGAACTTCGGCGCTGACAACAAGTCGCTGCGTCTAAGTCCCGACGGACGACACCTGTACGTGTTTGACCACCTGACCGACGCGATCGTGGTCTTGGCCATGCCACAGTCCGCGACGGAATCCTTGACCGAGGTCCAGGTTCTGGCCGATCAATTTGTCGACGCCAGCAACGCCGCCGGTGACATCGCGTTCACACCCGACGGCGCGTTCATGTATGTCTCCGAAGACCAGACCGAACGTGTCGCTGTGTATGCGCGAAATACCAGCGACGGGACGTTGGTGCGAAAGCAATTGATCTACGTTCCTGACATCGGACCGTATGCCCTGGAGGTCTCGCCCGACGGCAAACATCTGTACGTCGGCGGAGGCTACGTCGCACCGTACGCGATCGACCCTGTCGAAGGGACGCTGACCACGCTTGCCAACACCGGCACGCCGGCGCGTGTGCAGGACCTTGCCTTTAACAGTGACGGGACCAAGCTGTACGCCGTGGACTATGGCAACGTCCTGATGCGGGTCTACACCCGCGACCCCGCCACCGGCGGAATCACACAGATTCAGGCAACCGGTTCACAGACCACGCCCAACTTGTATAGCAACTGGTCGGTCGAAATCGCCGACAACGACCGTGACGTCTATGTCGCCGCACCGCTGAATGATTTGGTTTGGCATTTTCACGCAGCCGCCGACGGGACGCTGTCGTACTTCAGCAAACTGGATCTCGATCACGATGGGGTTCGAGATCTGCCGATGGACCTGCAATTGAGTCCGGACGAAGACATTTTGTTTGCGGCCTTGGGGTTAGACAACGCGATTCAAGTTCTGTACCGAACGCCCGACGGCAGTTTGGTCGAGGGGCCGATCTACGGCACCAAGGACCCCTCGATCACGAACATCTATCAGAACACGTCCTCCTTGATGGCGGTTTCTGACACAGGCGACGCGGTGGTCCGCGTGAACAATCGCTCCCAATCCATCGAACTCTATCGCGCCGATCGGACGGATGCAGCCACGGTCACCGTGGTCTCTGCAGCAGTCGCCGCTGCCGACCTGGGCGTCACCACCCCGGCACCGGAAGTGGTTTCGGTGACGACGTCGGCGACGAGTCCTTGGACGGGAGATTCACTGCAATACGAGGTCAGCTTCAACGAAGGCGTCACCGGTGTCGACACCAGCGACTTTCAAATCGTCTCGTCCTCGATCAGTGGTGCGACGATCGGCGCGGTGACAGGAAGTGGAACGACCTACACCGTCACGGTCGACTTGAGCGCGGCCTACGGGCAAGGCGATCTGTCGATCGAGTTGATCGATGACGACTCGATCAGAAACGATCTTGACGTGCCGCTGCTGGGATACGGCGTTGGTTCGGCGACGGTCTCGCCGACGATCACGATCGAGTTGCCTGCGCCGACGTTGAATTCATTGGTGTTCACAAACGGCACGGCAAGCGAGATGCAGTTCACTGCGACGTTCAGCCAAAGTGTTTCGGGCGTCGACATTTCCGACTTTGATTTGGAATTCGTTTCCGGCAATCTTGCGGGACTTTCTCTGGCTGCGGTTGCCGATGGACCGACCGTCTATTCCGTGACCGTGGATCTTTCTTCGGCGACGGGGCAAGGCGAGTTTTACCTTTTCCTGAAGGACGACGACTCGATTATCAACGGACGATCGATTCCTTACGAAGGTGTCGGGGTTTCATCGACGACACCACGCTCGGACACGATCCAACTTGATTTCTCAAACCCATCGGTCACCACCATCACCGCCGATCCCTCGCCGCTGCTGGACAACTCCGACATCCGATTCGAAGTGACATTCTCCGAGTCGGTGTTTAACGTCGACGCCGCCGACTTCTCACTCCTCCAGTCGGGCGTTTCGGGGGCTTCGATCCTGTCCGTCACTGGACTCCCCGACGGCAGGACGTTCCAGGTTCTTGTTGATTCGGGATCTCTTGATGGGACGATGCAGTTGTTGCTGGTCGATAACGACACGATCAGCGACGGACTCGGCAATCCGCTCGGCGGACAGGGGCTCGGTAACGGCGACCAGGCCAGCGAGATCGTGACGGTCGAACGATTCCCGCGCCGCGTCTTGTCGGGGCATATCTTCTTCGATACCGATGGGGACGGTGTCCGTGATCCGGGGGAACGCGGAGTCGACGCGGCGGGCATCTATTTGGATTTGGACAATGACGGCCAACGTGACGGCAATGAACCGGTCGGCACGGCGAGCAGTGATGATCCGCAGACCCCTGGCGTGGACGAGGGGGGATTCTACCGCTTCGGCAGCCTGGAATTGGGGCAGTACATTTTGCGTGTCCGCCCCGATGTGCGTTGGATCGACGACATCAATAACTTTACGCCCGTGACACTGGAACTTTCGACGACCGAGGCCGTCGCCGATCTGGGTGTCACCGAAAACCTGGCGGCGATCAACGGGGTGGTCTTCGACGATTTGAATCAAGACGGGGTGTTGGACGCGGGCGAACCCGGATTGGCCGGATGGACGCTGTACATCGACGACAACGACAACGACCAACTGGACGCGGGAGAACGCACGACGGTGACGTCGGACGATGATCCGCAAACCCCCGAGAACGAAACCGGCCAGTATTCGTTCTCGCCACTCGAGTTTCAGTCACACCGGGTGCAACTGGTCAGCCGGCCCGAATTCTTTTCGACCTCGCCCACGTCGGCCGATCGTACGATCGCCGGCGGCACGTCGGTGGAGATCGCCAATTTTGGGACCACTGCGAATTTGACGCAAATCAGCGGGGCGGTGTTCGACGACACCGATGGCGATGGCATCCGCTCGGCCGGCGAAACGGGGCTGGCCGATTGGACGGTGTTCTTGGACGAAAACCAGAACGGCCAATGGGATACCGGCGAACCGACGATGCAAACCCTGGCCGATGATCCGGCGACGGCGTCGATCGATGAAGCGGGGATGTTCGAGTTCACGACGCTGCGTCTGGGAACGCATGTGGTTTATGCGTCTGAGCCCACGAACTACTTGAGCACCAGTCCGAACCCCGTCTCGGTCTCGTTTTCCGCCAGCACCGACACGGCGGACGTCAGTTTCGCATTGGTGGCCAATGACACAGCGCTTTCCGGTGTCGTTTTTGACGATGTCGATCGTGATGGCGTTCGGGATGCCGGAGAAGCCGGGGTGTCCGGTGCGCGGGTGTATTTGGACTTGAACGACAGCGGCAGTCGTGATGCGGATGAACCGTCTCGCTTCACCGCCGCCGATGGGCAATACGAGTTTCTGCATGTTGTCCCGGGAGACCACGTCGTACGCGCGGATTTGCCGCCGCTGCACGAAGCGACAAGCCCGGCGCACGATGTAACGGTGGCACTCAATCAGGTGATCACCGATTTGAATTTCGGCGCCCGCTATCTCGGCTACCAGATCACCGGCACGCAGTTTGATGACCTGAACGACAACGGCGTGCGCGACGCCGGCGAACCGCCGCTTAGCGGCGTCACCGTGTTTGCCGATTTGAATAACAACGGTTTTCCGGATTCCGGAGAGCCGCAGACGACGTCGGGATCGGGCGGCGATTACGTGTTGACCGGAACGCAACCGGGAACCTTCACGGTTCGCGCGCTATCGCCCGAACATTATCGCCCCAGCAACTCGTATCCGTCGCGTGATCGATTGTTCGGCATCTCCAATTTGCATTCGCAACTGCCCAGCCCCACCGGGCTCGTGCTCAGTGAATTCGATCCGGCCAACGGTGATGTGTTGGGCGAATTTGTCGTCAATCAGCCGGTCACGACCGAGACGGAACTGACGTTTGACGGACAGAATCTGGTCTTGGTCAATAGTGATTCTCACACGCTGACTCAACTGGCATTTGACGGAGCGGAAGTGCGAGGGTTCAGTTTGCCGAGGGCGTTGACTGGGGCACCGTACACGATCTTCAGCGTGTCGTCTCCTGTGTTGATCGGCGGGTTCTTGTTTGTCGTTGCCGGCCAGACGACGGACGACATGGAATTGTGGCGAACGGATTTGCACCCCGACGGCCTGGGGGCCAACTACGCTTCGGCTGGCGACTGGGAACTTGTCGGACCGATCACGTTGGCAACACCGGGATCCGCGGTCTCGCTGCGACCTGCCAGCACGACGTCCACCGACGGTCGGTCCATCGTCGTCGGCACCACGTCCAGTGACCCCGGCAGCGGTGCCTGGCTGCAGATCGATCCGTTCACGCAAACGGCCGACTGGGTCAGCGATTTCAATACCGAAGACGACGAACGCGGCATGGCGCGCATCGGTGACGAGGTCTTTGTCGCCTACCCGGACTTTTTCGCGCCCGATCAGGGGGAAATCCAGGTTTACGATGGTTCCGGTACGTTCCGCCGCGTCTTGTTCGGGTTTCCGTCCCAGCAAGGCCTTGCCGGCGGCGTGTATCGTGACAACGGCGTGGTCGTCACGCTGGCCGAGCGTGAGTCGGTCGCCGACGTCAACCATGCCCACCATGCCGAACTCGCCTCGATCAGCGGCAACATTTCCAAAGACCTGGACGTCAATGGAACGATCGATGCCGGCGAGCCCGCCCACCAGGGCGTCACGGTCTATGTCGACTTGAACCAAAACCGCCAATTTGATGTTAGCGAACCCTCCGCGATCACGGATGCAGGCGGCGACTACACGATCTCAGGATTGATTCCCGATCAGTACACGGTGAGGCAAGTTTCCCCGGCAGACCATGACGGGTTCGCAGTCGCCGATCCGATCTCCCGGCTGTTCACACAGGCGACCGATGCCGGCGTGTCGACGATCTATGAAATCGATGTCGAATCCGGCTCGGTGTTGAATCAATTCCCATCACCCGGCGCCGTCGAAGCCCATGCCGGCATGACGATCTATGACGGCGATCTGTATCTGGCCAAGTCGAATCAATTGTTCCGAATCGACCCGGACAGCGGTGAAGTCTTGGAGACGATTCCGACCACGCCGGGCCTGAAAGACGCGATCGAAATCCGTGACGGCGTCGCCTACATGACACAACTGGGCGGCGTCGGGATCGAGCAGTTTGATCTCGTGCGCCGACACCTGATCGCACAGCTTGACATTCACGCGATCAACAATCTGCACGGACTGGGGTATGTGATTTCGACCCAGGGTGCCGCGGTCGATCGTGAAAGCTTTGTCGTCAACATGCGTTCGGGAACCTACAACGTCGACTTCCGCACCGGGCTGATCATCCCGCACGCGCCGACGCACGGTTTCCCTTGGAATGCGTATCTGGCCGCTGCCGCAGGCGAATCGTTCGACTACGCCACGTATGGCACGTCACTGCGAACGATCGCGACGACGTCCACCGCCGCTTACAACATCCCCGGGGCGGTGACCTACCGCAACATTTATTCCGCGATCCCGGGAACGGTCAGCGACTACGGGGCCGACGTCGATCTGCCCGCCGAGCACACGGTCTGGGCCACGCAAGGTGAATCGGTCACCGGCGTCGATTTCGGCAACCAACCCGCGGCGGGTACGATCAGCGGTGTTCAATTCGAAGATGACAATGGCAATGGCATCCGCGACGCCGGCGAAACCCCCTTGGACGGCGTCACCGTGTTCATCGATCAAAACGCCAACGGGTTTGCCGATCCCGGAGAGCCGCAAACGGTCAGCGCCGCCGACGGGACGTACCTGTTTGCCGGCGTCCCACTTGGGCGACACCTGATTCGCGCCGAGTCCCCCGAACTTTATCGGCCGACCAACACCAGTGGCGTCAGCGATCGGCTGTTCGGCGTGACCGTTGTCAGCAATGCGGAAAGCCCCACCGGCAACTACCTGCAAATCCGCGAAATCAATCCGATCACCGGAGATCGAATCCGCACCACCGACACAACCATCCCAATGACCGTCGCTCAAACCGCCGCGTTCGACGGAAAACGGTTGATTGTGGTCGACAACAATCTGGATCGGTTGTTCGAAGTGGGGCTCGATGGAACGCTGCTCGACCAAACGCCGCTTCCCGGACTCAATGGGTCCACCGTCTTTTCACAGGGGCCGGTGGTGATCGACGGCACGATCTACTTGATGACCGTCGGCGGTTCGATGCCGATGCAATTGATTCGTTACGATGCCGAGGCGAACACGTTCTACGGCGCGATGCCGATCTCGCGCTACATCGATCCGGCCAACGAGCTGAACGGATTGCCACAGTTTTCGCTTTCGCTGAGCGAATCGCCCGACGGTCGATCGATTCTTGCGTTCTCCTACGTCGATTCACGCGTCTTTGTGATCGATCCGCAAACCGCTCGAATGACGACTGTGATCAACTTGCCGCGGACCGATGACGGCGATTGGAGTGCGGGGACTGTCGGCGGCGAGTTGTTCGTGCGGTCCTCGAGCATCCAAGGCGCCGTGGATGTTTACGACAGCCAGTACAACCTAGTCCGCACCCTCGCCAATCCCGGGGCATCGGGAATGGGTGGCGGTGAGTATGTGGACACGGGGATCGTCGCGGCGGTCACCTCCACCGGTGCCACGTCGGGGATCGATTTGGGGCACCAGTCTGACGCGACGGTGATCTCTGGGACGGTGCGGGATGACTGGAACCAGAACCGCGCCGTCGATGGCGGCGAGCCGACTTCTGTCGGCGTCCGCGTCTACCTGGACTCCAATCGCAACGGCCGATTTGACAGCGGTGAACACGAAACGCTGACCGATGCCAGCGGGGCATATGCGTTCACGGGGCTTCCGCCGGGCGATTACACGGTGCGCGTGGATCAACCGATCAGTTTAAAAGTGCTGACTGACACCGATGGCGTGGAATTGTTCACCCTGGAAGTCGCCCAAGGTGTTTCGACGATTCGCAAGTATGATCCGATCACCGGTCAGTTGCTGCGCCAGTTCCCCGCTCCCGGCGCGAGCACGACGTTCGCCGGATTGGCGCTCGACGATTCAGGATTGTTCTATTCCGCCGACTCGACGCTTTGGAAGCTGGATCCCGATGACGGAACCATCCTCGATTCGCTTTCGTTGCCGAGCGGTGAGTACGGCGGTCTGGCGGTGATCGACGAGATCGTTTACGCGGTCGAGGCCAGAAATGAGACGCTTTACAAGATCGATGTGTCGACCTTACAAGTGATCGAATCGATTGAGACCAACAGTGTCAATCAGGGGCCACGTGCCTTTTTGCTTCAAGACAATCTGGGAGAATCCGCCGACGGGACGAACCTATTGACGCGTCTTGATAACGGTGACGGCACCCTTCTCATCCACCCCGAGACGGCGGTTTTCATCGACTACCTTCCGACCAACCAGGGGACGGTGGGGCTTTCTGGAGTCGGGGGCGAAATCTTCCGGGCATCCAACGATCAGATCCGTGTTGAATCATATTGGGAAGGCTTGATTCGTGACCTTGAAACGGTCCAGTCGCCTTACGGCATCGGCGCCGCGTTGGTCCCTTCCAGCGAGTACACTGTCCGCGCGGCGCCGGGCGTCGACCATCCGGGACTGGATTTCTTTCAGCAGGTCGAAGTAACATCGATCCAAGGCGTTCTGTGGGATGACCTCAATGCCGACGGCGTGATGGATCCCGCCGAGAATCGACTCGCCGGTCGGACCGTGTTCTTGGACGACAATCACAACGGTGTGCTGGACAGCGACGAGCCCTTCGTTGTGACCATGGCCGATGATCCGGCAACGACGGGAATCGACGAAACGGGCCGCTACCGGTTCGGCGACCTGGTGCCCGGGGCTTATGACGTTACCCAGGTGTTGCCGGAAGGCTGGCGACCGACGTTCCCGTTCGCCGACGCGTTTGACGTCGGCCATCTGGTCGCCAATGGATATGTTGCCGGCGTGAATTCCGGAACGAATCCGTACTACGATTCTTCGATCAGCGACGATGGTGCGTTCATCGCTTTTTCGACCGACAACGCACTGCTGCCCGAGGACACTCATCCCGGCTCGGACATCTATGTAATCGACAGCTCGACCGGTCAGTTGGAAATGATCACGGTTTCCAGTGAGGAGGTGGTCGGCAACGCGAGGAGCTTGCATCCGCTGATCAGTGCCGACGGACGTTTCGTTGTGTTCTGGTCCTATGCGACCAACTTTGTCGCCAATGACAACAACAACACGCAAGACATTTTCGTCCGCGACCGACTCCTTGGCACCACGACGCTGGTCAGCGCCGCCGATCCGAACCTTGCGACGGGAAGTTCGACCGGCAACAGCTATAGTTACAGCCCGGGATTCAGCGACGACGGCCGCTACGTCACCTTTTGGTCGGACGCAACCGATCTGGTGCCCGGCGATACCAACGGCGTGTTTGACCTGTTTCTCCGTGACCTTCAATTGGGGACGACCGAGCGAATCAATCTCGCCCCCGATGGAAGCCAAGCAATCGGCGGGAACACGCACAACAGTCACCCCAGCGCCGACGGTCGCTTCATCGCCTATTGGAGCTGGGCCGACAATCTCGTCGCCGACGATACCAACGGCGTCTCCGACGCGTTTGTCTTGGACCGACAGACCGGGATCACCGAACGCGTCAGCGTCACCGCCGCCGGTGTTCAAAGCGATGCCAATGTGCACAACGTCAGCATTTCCGATGACGGACGCTACGTCGTTTTCCACTCCGGTGCAACGACGCTAAGCAATGGCCCCGGTGTGGTCGGAACGCAAGTCTATTTGAAAGACCGATTGACCGGTGAATTGCGGATGATCGGCCGGGACCAGGATGGAATTGCTCCCAACCAATCCTCGGTCATGCCGCTGATCAGCGGCGATGGTCGATGGGTGGTCTTTAGTTCTTGGGCCAGCAACTTGGACGAAGACGACCCCGACGGCGGCAGCGATGCCTTCCTGTACGACGTCAACCGAGACACGGTGACACTGCTCAGCCGATCGCTCGCGGGCGGATCCGGCAATGGACGCAGCGACTGGGTGCGGATCTCCAACGACGGCTCGACCATCACATTCAACTCCGTGGCCGACAACCTGACATCCGCCCCACCGTCGGGCGGCAATCTCTATTCGGTCAACATCAACGACGTCACAAACGCGACGCTCGTGCAAACCGTTTCCGTCGCATCGGGACAGGCGGTTGCCGGAATTGATTTTGGCAGCATCTACGACCCGATCGCGCCGAGCGATATCGTGCTGTCCGGCACGTCGATCGTCGAGAATCTTGACACGTCGGCGTCCGACACGCCGATCGCGACGCTTTCGACCGTCGATTCCGACACACCCACCGGACACAGCTATGAACTGGTTTCCGGAATCGACGATGCGGACAACACGCGTTTCACCGTCGTCGGAAACCAGTTGCTGCTCAAACAGGGCGAGACCGTTGACTATGAGGCGCAAGACACGTACCGCGTTCGGTTGAAAGTCACCGATACGACCGGGATGACGTTTGAGAAAGCGGTGGTGTTGGACGTGGTCGATGCACTGGAGTTGTCGCCGATCGATCTCGACGAGGGATCAGCACAGCGGTCTTCATTGACGAGCCTGTCGATCGCCTTTGACGGCCAGGTCGACGTGGACCCCGGCGCATTTTCGATTCGCCACCGTGACAGCGATGGGATGGTCGATTTCGTCGTCTCGCTCGATCACAGCGGCGGTCAAACGACGGCGACGTTCACGTTTACCGGGGCGTACACCGAGACGGGAGGCTCGCTTGTCGACGGCAACTATCAATTGACGATCGACGGCGACAAGATCCGCTCTGCCGGCGGTGGCGCGAACTTCGATGCCGACGGGAACGGCACCCCCGGAGGTCTGTATCACTTCGGTGAAGAAGCTGCCGACCGTTTTTTCCGTCTGTTTGGTGACAGCGACGGAGACCGCGATGTCGACGGCCAAGACTATGGACGGTTCGGGATGTCGTTCTTGAAGCGCGAAGGGCAGCCCGGGTTCGATGACGCCTTCGACAGCGATGGTGACGGAGACGTTGACGGCCAAGATTACGCACGCTTTGGCCAACGCTTCCTGCGATCGCTGCCGTTTGAATGACGAGCCGTTTCAGCGGACGGTTGTTCGACGTCCTGTGGAACGGCGTCGCACACGGAACGTTGATCGCCCTAGGCGGGACCGCCCCCGGGCGCTGTCCAGCGGGGCCAGCCGACTAACCGGAGGCGCGGTCGATGCGGTCCATGATGGCTCGGCCGATGCCGGTGCGATCGCACCGGTCGATCACAATCCACTCGCATGGCGTCGCGTCGGCTTGGCGGATCGCCGTGAACAGGTTCCGGGCGACTTCGTGCAGATCGCCCGTCTCGCTGAGCGATCGATACCAGCCGAAACTTGCCGCCTCGCTGCGAGGCAGTGGGGCGAAGCTGATTCGGGCGACCCGAGCCGGTTCGATTTCCTCGGGTTGCCAACTCCCGACGACCCGCAGCGGTTTGGTCGGTGAATAGTGCTTGGCCAACATGCCGGGTGCGGGCATCGCGGCAGGTGGATTGGTTGAAGGGGCGTCGGCGGCAGCCGTGTTCTTTTCGGTCACGCGTGCGGCGATGACCGCGCCAAAGGCGGCTTGCAGTTGTTCGACCGAGATGCTTCCCGGGCGGAGCAGTTCTACCCCGTCGCTTTGCAGGCGGATGATCGTCGACTCCAGTCCACACTGGCACTCCCCGCCGTCCAGGATCATCGCGACTTTGTCGCCGAGCCCTTGCCGGACATGTTCGGCCGAAGTCGGGCTGACGTAGTTGGACGGGTTGGCACTGGGCGCGGCGATGGGAAAGTCGCACGCGGCCAATAGGGATCGCATCACCGGATGGCTGGGGACGCGGACGGCCACGGTCGGCGCCCCGGCGGTGACTTCATCGACCACGTCGCCCGAGCGGGGAACCACGACGGTCAACGGACCGGGCCAGAACGTCGCGGCGCGCTGCCACTGGTCGGCCAGCCACTCGGGATCGTCGACGCGGACCCAGCGGCGGGCCGCCAGAGCCGATTCGACGTGCATGATCAGCGGGTTGTTCGCCGGCCGACCTTTGGCCTGAAAGATCTTTCGAACCGCAGCGGGATTGGTGGCATCGGCGGCCAAGCCGTAAACGGTTTCGGTGGGCACGCCGACCAGTTGTCCGTCGGCGAGCAGTTTGGCGGCTTCAGCGATCGAAGCGGCCGAGGCGGATTTGATCTTGGAATCGGCCACGGGACGCTCAGCCGATCAGATCGCGTTGCATGGTCGTCAGTTCGGCGATCCCCTTTCGGGCCATCGCCAGCATGGAGGCCAGTTGGTCGTCGTCGAAGGTGGCTTCTTCGCCGGTGCCTTGGATTTCGACGAACTTGCCGCTGCCGGTCATGACCACGTTCATGTCGACGTCGGCGGCGAAATCGAGTTCGTAGTCGAGATCCAGTTTGACGGTGTCCTTGATGACACCGACGCTGATTGCGGCGATGGAGTCGCGGAGCGGGCCTTGGCCGATCTTCGCGTCGGGCAATTCATTCATCACCGCTTTGGCCAGCGCGATGAACCCGCCGGTGATCGACGCGGTCCGCGTTCCGCCGTCGGCTTGCAAAACGTCACAATCGACGACGATGGAGCGTTCGCCGAGTGCTTTCAGATCCACGACGGCGCGCAACGAGCGGCCGATCAAACGCTGGATCTCTGTCGTCCGTCCGTCGACCTTGCTGCGTTCACGTCGCTTCCGCGGCACGGTGCTGCCGGGCAACATGTTGTACTCCGCGGTGACCCAGCCCTTGCCCTTGCCTTCCATCCACGGCGGAACACTCGGTTCCACCGAAGCGGTGCACAGGACGATCGTGTTGCCGGATTTGTAGAGGACGTTGGCGGGATGATGGGCGAGGTAGCCGAGTTGGATCTCGACCGGACGGAGTTGATCGTCGGGACGCATGAAGGGGCTGTGTGGGGTAATTTGTGTGAGATTAGCAGCAGATTCGCGGGAGCGTCCGGGCACTTCCGCTGAATTCTTGGGGCGAATGAAGCAGTTTAAAGTTGCTTGCTCGCAAACGTTGATGAAGCAAGCCGGCTCAAGGTTAGCAGACTCTCATCCGTGGTCATCAAGCGTAACACGGTTGTCGCTTTCGATGGACATTGCTACATCCTTGAAGCCACTTCTGCAAGCCTTCACAGCCGCAATCATTGATTGCCGATCCGCTTCTCTGTGGAGGGGATTCGATAACCCCATTGCATTGCAATCTTATCAGAAAACAGGATAATTCGAGGATCACTGATCGCCGGGCCGGGGATAAGACGGCCGATAACCCCCCCGGCCTACGAGACCGGGTAATGAACAAGTTCTGCCATGTAAAAAATCGTACTCGTACTCGTACTCAGGGCGCAGGCCGGTACTCGTCCTCCTACTCGAATCGGGGCACCAATGACCGAACCAATCTTCGACCACGATCGATTGGACGTTTATCGCCTTTCGATTGAATACGTTGCTTCATCGTTCGCCGCCGCCAAGGATTTGAACGGCTGTCATCGTCATGCTCGCGATCAATGGCTTCGCGCGGCACAATCGATTCCGCTGAATATCGCCGAGGGCAATGGCAAACGCAGCCTAAAAGATCGAAGCCGCTTTCTTGATATCGCTCGCGGTTCGGCGCTAGAGTGTGTTGCGGTTCAAGACGTTCTTGCTGCGACCGACGGACTGGGCGATGATCGACACGGTGAACTTAGACGAACGCTCCACCGGATCGTTTCAATGTTAACTCGTCTCATTGCACGCTCGGATACTGTGGGCGAGCCAGCTGTCAAGCACACTGCGGGAGTCGAGTACGAGTACCGCGATGCTGAGTACGAGTACAAGTACGACGAAGGCAGGAAGCCAGAACCAGGCCGTCCACCTGAGGACGGCTTGCGCGGTTTTACAAATGGAAAATCAATCGTTCGTCCTGGGTGACGGCCGCCGTACGAATGATGCGATGCACGACTGCTTGAAAGTCTTTACAACGAGCACGCTGATATTGGCACTTCAATCCGCGGTTGCAGCCGAATCATCGGGTGATGCACTTCCGTCGCCGGGATTTTGGCGCATCACTGAGTCCCAGTCGAGCGTTCGCGTTCAAGGGAAAGTCAGGAAAAACGATCCGCACTGGCGTTATATTCTCATCACCGAGAAGTCCATCATCACCTTCTACAAGGCAGGGGATCCTTGGTGGCATGCGACTACGGCCCACGTCAAGTGTGCTAAGAGCACAGCAGAGGGGTGGATCGTAGAAACCGCAGATGCTCAAGGAGTTCAGCAAACGTGGACGCTGCAGTTGGGCGACAATGCAACGTCGATCAAGTTGAGACGAACGTGGTCACAAAACGAAATGGAATTCGAATCCGAGCGTCGCTTGGAACGCGTGTCTGCGCGTTCTGAGACGGAGTTTATGGATAGGTTTATCGAAAATTGCCGGTTCCTGGCTGACGAGGAAGGCAAGAGAATCGTCCAACGCTACAACCGTCGGGCACAGAGGGCCCCCTAATCCCAGCCGTTGACGCTGCTGGCCGAATCATGAAGCCAGGGACTTCGTTGTTGGTCAGTGACGCGCGGAGGACGTCCGCTCACGTGAGGTGAGTGATTGGAGGGTTCGTTTCCGATGAGCTCTTGCCGTCAACGGACGTGTTTGCTGATCCAATCGCGGCCGAGCAGCCAGACCAACAAACCTTTTTGGGCGTGCATCCGGTTTCCGGCCTGACGGACGATGTCGCTTTGTTCCCCGTCGATCACCTCGTCGGTGATCTCCTCGCCGCGGACGGCCGGCAAGCAGTGCAACACACGGGCCGTCGACGGGGCGGCGTCGAGCAACGTCTTGTTCAACTGGAACGCCTTGAACGCCTGGCGACGCGCGACCACCTCGGCTTCCTGCCCCATGCTGGTCCAAACGTCGGTGTAGATCGCATCGGCCGTTTTCACGGCGGCGGCGGGGTCATGCAGCGTTTCAATCTGGGCGTTCGGGTAGCTGGCATTGATCTTTGCCAACCAATCCGCATCCATCTCGTAGCCTTCGGGACAGGCCAATGTGAACCGCATGTCCAACATCGCACAGATCAGCGCCAGCGACTGTGACACGTTGTTGCCATCACCGACGAACACCAGATGTTTGCCGGCGTAGGACCCGAACGCCTCTTCGATCGTCAAGACGTCCGCCAATGCTTGGCAGGGATGACACAGATCGGTCAGCCCGTTGATGATCGGCATGGCGTCATAGCTGGCCAACAACTCGACCTGGGCGTGCTGCTTGGCGCGACACACGACGGCGTCGACGAATTGGCCGAGCACGTTGGTAAAGTCCGACGGTGACTCGCGTTTTCCCCAACCGACATCGGATCCGAGAAACAGACTCTCGCCGCCCAGCTGCGCCATTCCGGCCTCGAAACTGACTCGGGTGCGGAGACTCGGTTTTTCGAACAGCAGCGCGATGACCTGGTTTTTCAAGATGTTGGGACGATCACCGGCGGCCAACTTTTGTTTGACGACGCCGGCTGTCCTCAGAATCAGCTTCAAGTCTTCGGGGCTGATGTCGAACAGGGATAGGAAGTGTTGCATGAGAAGAACGGCTCACTTTCCAGCGTGATGAGAAACGTGCCAAGGCAAGACACGGTGAGTTACTTGTAGATTTCGGTACCGACGCCTTCGGAGGTGTAAATTTCCAACAGCAGCGAATGTCGCAATCGTCCGTCGACGATGTGGACCTTGCCGACGCCCCGGCCGAGCGTTTCCAAACACGCTTCGACTTTGGGAATCATACCCGAGGCGATGTGTCCGGAGTCGATCAGTGCGCGGGCTTCGGTTTCGCTGAGCGAGTGGATGATCGTGTCGGGATCATCCTTGTCCATGCGAACGCCGTTGACGTCGGAAAGGAAAACCAGTTTTTCGGCCCCGAGTGCCTGGGCGACCGCCATCGCCGCGGTGTCTGCGTTGACGTTGTAGCAACGCCCATCTTTGCCCTCGCAAAAACTGGGGATCACCGGGACCTGGTCGGTGTACAACAGCCCTTCGATGACGCTGCGGTCGACCTCGGTCACCCGGCCGACGTGCCCCAAGTCTTCGCCGCTGTCGAGTTTCAATTGTTCGCCGAACAACACGTTGGTGCTGTGCACCGACAGATTCATCGCCCGGCCGCCGAGCCGTTCGATCTCGTCGGTCAAAAATTGATTGACCTCACCGGCCAACACCCGCCGCACGACCTCCAACGTCGAATCATCGGTGTAACGGCGGCCGTGAATGAACTTCGGTTCGACGTTGGATTCGGCCAAGGCGCGGTTGATCGCTTTCCCCCCGCCGTGGACGACGACCGGTTTCATGCCCACCGTTTCCATGAAGATCACATCCAACAAGATGTGCATCAGGGCGTTTTCGTCATCCAGGACGCTGCCGCCCAGCTTGATCACGGTCGTCTTGCCGCGGAACTTGCGAATCCATCCCATCGCTTCGATGAGGGTATCTGCTTTGGCAATCGCTTCTTGCACGCGGGAGACTCCAGACCGTGGGAAGGTTAAACTGTGCATGTCGAAATGGGCGAAACGAAAAACGGACCATGCTAGGTGCCCGCCCGATGGGGGTCAATTGCGTGCCGGCCCGATGGCCCCAGGTATCCGGAAAGATCCGCGCCGCGGGCGACAATCCGGCCCCCTAGCCGAACAGCGAATGCATCCTACGGAGAAGAAATCTTGATGAAGAAAGCGAATGTCGTTGTCATCGGCGGGGGGCAAATGGGACGTGCCCTGGTCGGCGGAATGCTCTCCTCCGGCTTCGCTGCGGCCGAGCAAATGACGATCATCGACCCCAGCGGCCCGTGCCGGCAGTGGTGGGCCGAACAGCACCCGGACGTCGCCACGGGCGAGCAAATCGGTGACCACGCCGCCGGGGCAGACGTCTTTTTGCTGGCCGTCAAACCGTACCTGGTTCCCGACGTGGCTGCGGAATTCGCGAAATCGGTCGACCGGCCCAGGCTGGTCGTTTCGATCGCCGCCGGCGTCCCGCTGAAGACGCTTTGCGACCACGCCGGTCACCAGCGTGTCATCCGCGTGATGCCCAACACACCCAGTCTGGTCGGTGCCGGAGCGAGCGCGTTTTGCGCCGCGGCGGGCGTGACGGACGAGGATTGCCAGTGGATCCGGCAAGCGTTGGCGGGCGTCGGAACCGTCGCACAAGTGGCCGAAAACCAAATGGACGCGGTGACCGGATTGAGCGGTTCCGGGCCGGCGTACATCTGTCTGGTGATCGAAGCCCTGGCCGATGGCGGCGTGCTGGCCGGATTGCCCCGACCGCTGGCGATGACGCTGGCCGCCCAAACGGTCCTGGGCACCGCCAAGATGGTGATGGAAACCGGTCGCCACCCCGGCGAACTCAAGGACGCCGTCGCCAGCCCCGGCGGCACCACCATCGCCGCACTGAAAGTTCTCGAAGAAAAGGGGCTGCGGGCGGCGCTGATCAACGCGGTCGAAACCAGCGCCCGACGCAGCGGGGAGTTGGGTTAAATTAAGGTTTCTGGTTTCTGCCGCGTTCCGGCGACGTCGCCTGGGAACAGGCGGAATGGTCAAAAAATAACCGGCGGTCGCCCGACCGCCGCGAGAGACCCCCGCAGGATTCTCCCATTTTTTGACCAACCCATCTTCCAGCCAGCCGGCAACTGACTTGGAACTCGAAAACCTGAAACTCTCTTAAAGCTCCAAGAACAGCCGCGCCGGGTCTTCGATCACTTCTTTGATCGTGCGCAAGAAGCTGACGGCTTCGCGTCCGTCGACGATGCGGTGGTCGTAGGTCAGCGCGACGTACATCATCGGCCGGATCTCGACTTTGCCGTCGATCGCCACGGGACGGTCCTGGATCGAGTGCAGTCCCAAGATACCGCTTTGCGGCGGGTTGACGATCGGGGTGCTGAGCAGTGATCCGTAGATCCCACCGTTGCTGATCGTGAACGTTCCGCCGATCAAGTCTTCGGCTTGCAACCGGTTTTCGACCGCCTGCTTGGCAAAGTCGGCGATCGTCCACTCGATTTCGGCAAAGGACAAGCGTTCGGTGTTGCGGACGATCGGCACGACCAGTCCCTTGCCGCCGCCCATCGCGATCCCGATGTCCTGGTAGTTGCGATAGATCGCGCTGTCGTCACGGATTTCCGCGTTGACGGCGGGGAATCGTCGCAGCGCTTCGACGCTGGCTTTGGCAAAGAACGACATGAAGCCGAGCTTGACGCCGTGCTTTTCCTGGAAGGCGTCTTTGTACTTTTTGCGCAGATCCATCACGGGCTTCATGTCGATTTCGTTGAACGTCGTCAACAGTGCCGCGGTCTGTTGGGCGCTGACCAGCCGCGACGCGATCGTGCGACGGAGCATGCTGAGCGGTTTGACCTCTTCGCTGCGATCGGGCGCGCCGGTGACCAGGGTGCTGGCCGGTTTGCTTGTCGCGACGGCGGTCGACGCGGCGGGTTTTGACGCCGGAGGCTTTTCTTGCGGTTTCGGCTTAGACTTTGCCCCGCCTTGATCGAGAAACTTCAGGACGTCTTCCTTGAGCAATCGTCCGCCGGGGCCACTTGCCGGGACGTCGGACGCGGACAACCCGTTTTCGTCCAGCAGCCGTTGGGCGGCCGGCATCACAAAACTGGCCTCCGCCCCGGCGGAGCTCGCCGGTGAGCTTGACGACTCGGCCTCGCCCCCACCGCCGGCAGGGGCGTCGTCTCCGTCGGGACGCGGGGCGACGCGGATTTTTGCAATCACCTCCCCGATCTCGGCAAAGTCTTCCGATTCCTTGCTGATATTTTCCAAGAATCCCGCGGCCGGGGCGGGAAGCTGGACCGAGGCCTTTTCCGTTTCAATCTCGACAAGATCTTCGCCCTCGTCGACCCAGTCGCCTTCGGATTTGATCCAGGTGCCCAGTTGGACTTCGGTGATGGATTCACCCACGGTCGGCACTTCGACGTCTACGATTTCGCTCACGGTTTCCGGCTTCCCATACAGGATTGGACTTCGACATTGGTTTCTCGGGCTGCGCCGCCGAGCGACGGGCCGCCGACAGGATAACCAGCCGGAGTCGCAGTGTCATCGACGGGGCCGCAGAGAAAGGAGGCGTTTGTCAGCCGCGGAGCATGCGAATCAGGTCGTCGTTGGACAGCTTGGCGGCGGCCTCGGTCCCCTCCATCACCCCGGCGACGAGATCGCGTTTGGATTCGTGCAGCGCCAGAATCTCTTCTTCGATCGTGCCCCGGGCGACGATGCGGTACACCATCACCGGTTTGTCTTGCCCCATCCGGTGGGCCCGGTCGGTCGCCTGGTCTTCGACGGCCGGATTCCACCACGGGTCCATGTGGATCACGTAATCGGCCGCGGTCAGATTCAACCCGGTTCCGCCGGCTTTGAGCGAGATCAGGAAGACGTCGGCGCTGCCGGATTGGAATTCGTCGACGGCCACCTGGCGGGCCTTGGCCGGCGTTGATCCGTCCAAGTACTGGTAGCTGAATCCACGCTCGTCGAGTGCCTTGCGGATCAACCCCAGGTGCTCGGTGAATTGGCTAAACACGAGCGCCCGGTGGCCTTCTTCGCGCAAGCTGTCCAGGGTCTCACAAAGCTGGTCCAGTTTGGCCGAGGAATCGGTCCACTGCTTGTTGACCAACCCGGCATGGCAGGCGATTTGCCGCAGCCGGGTCATCAGGGCCAGGATCTTGAAGCGTTGGTCTTGGATGTGCGGCAGGGCTTCGATGGAATCGATTTCGCCGATCGCCGCCAAGCGAACCTTCTCGTACTCGGCACGTTCGGCCGGGCTCAGGTCCACGTACAGGTTCATCTCCGTGCGGGGCGGCAATTCCGTCAATACTTCGGATTTGGTCCGCCGCAACACGAAGGGTTTCAATCGTTCGGCCAGCGCCCGTCGTGCCGGCTGGCTGGCTTCCTTTTCGATCGGGGCGGCGAAGCGTTTGCGAAAGTGTTCCCAGCCGCCGAAGACGCCCGGCGACACGACGTGGAACAGGCTCCACAATTCACCGAGATGGTTTTCCACCGGCGTTCCCGTCAGCGCGACCGTCCAATCGGCATCAATCCCGGCGATCGCCTTGCTGGTTTTGCTGCGGCTGTTCTTGATCGCCTGGGCTTCGTCCAACACCATCGTCGACCAGTTCACGCCGGCCAGCGCCTCGGCGTCTCGCAACGCCAAACCGTAGCTACAGATCACAAGCGATCCGGGGCCGACCGAAGGCAGGAACTCGCCGCGTTCGGTTTCTCGGTACAAGTGAACGTCCAAATCGGGGGCGAATCGCTCGGCTTCTCGCTGCCAATTGAATCCGACACTGGTCGGCGCGATCACCAGCGCCGGGCCGTCGGCGGATCGATCCAACAGGACGGCCAGGGTTTGCAGGGTTTTGCCAAGGCCCATGTCGTCGGCCAAGATTCCGCCGACGCCCCACTCGGCCAATTTCCGCAGCCACTTGTAGCCGTCGACTTGGTAATCCCGCAAATCGGCATCCAAGCCTTTCGGCACGGCCGGGTCCAGCTTTTCCGCTTTGGCCAGGCGTTTGACGCACTTCTCCCACGCCCGACTGGCTTTGACGGCGACGTCGGCATCGACCAGTTCACGGATCGCCGGGGCCGCGGTCGCGTCCAGTTTAAGCGTCTTGCGATCGGTGTGCGTCGCCGCCTGCAACTTCTTGAGCCGCTGACGCAGCCCCGCGGAGATCCTGGCCCACTGCCCGTCGGCCAGTTTGATGTAATCGCCGATGCCCGCTTGGTCGTCGTCGGGAAGCCCGTTGATCAAGTCACCCAGCGGCATCGAATGCTCGCCGAAGGTGCACTCGCCGGTGATTCCGAACCAGTTGCGTTTGTTGGTGATGTCGACCTTGACGTTGCTGCTGGACAGATTGCCGAGCACCGAGACCGGTTTCTCACCCGTGCGATCCCACAACACTTCGACGTCGCTGTCGGGCGATTGCAGGTCCTCGATCAACCGCAACGCGACGCCAAAATCTTCGATCGTCCCGAACCCGTCTTCGGGATCGATCGACAATCCCCAACGGCTGAGCAACCGGTCGATCTGTTCGGATTCGCGCGTCACCGAGCGAACGAGTTGCACTTTCTGGCCATCGCGTTCGGTGGCGACCACCATCGGGTCGGACAACGGTCGCCGCAACACCCCGGCCGCGTCGCGGATACGGATCCCGAAATCCAGTCGGCCGTCGGCGCGGCTGCGCAGCAGGATCGCCGGGCGGCCCTCACCGGCCTGGATCGAACCGGCGATCGAAGGCGGCAACAGAATGGACAGTCGTTTTTGAAACTTGACCAACGGCTGAACCAAATCGTCCAGGCGCCCCTTGGCAACCGGCGGCAACTGAGCCAACGACCGAATCAATTCAGAATCCGTCTCTGTCGTGCGGCCGACCAAGATCGCGTTGTTGTCCAGGTCGAATCGCAAGAAAGACTCACGCGATGCAAGCACTTTGGTGAAAATGCTGCCGCCCGTTTCGTCGCAGAACAGAACACGAAACTTATCGTCGGCCGATCCGATGGAAAGGTAGTTGGGATAGGGCAGCACACGGACCGGTTCCTTCTCCCACGCAACGTTGTCCTGCCCGACGAGCTGTTCGATCGCGGCCACCGGATCTAATTGATACGAGTACTGGCTGTAGTAGCTCGTGTCCCGCTCGATCAGGTCCACCACCCGCTCGTCGGCTTCGGACAACGGAATCGAACGATCATTCAGCAGGTGGTCCAGCCGAATCTTCTTGCCTTTGGTGTACCCGTCGCCGCGTTTCTTTTTTTGCTGAAGCAGTGGTTGGACCGACAGATACCCTCCGCTGCTCTCACTGAAATCCCACAGCACACGCTGCGGGACCGAGTCGGCAAGCGGCGGAAGCAGATCGTCATCGCGATCGACGACATCCGAAAACAGGTCGGTTTGGTCGGCAACGATTTGATTCAGCTGGGCGATGGCGATCGTCGATGGATCGGGCAAAAACGATTCCCGCGGCGGTTCCCCCGACAGCATCTCATCACGCTCGATCTTGGCCCGCAAGCTCCGATCCTGATCCAGTCGCTCGATGGCGTGAATCACAAATTGATAGCAGTGCAAACAGGGGTTCATCCCCTCAGATTCCTCGCAATCGCATCCGGCCGGCGCAGATTCCTCATCAACCGATGCATAGACGTTGTGGACCTCCCCGTCCTTGCTCCACGTCCCCTGCATTTCGCCGCAGTCATAAACCTGCTCGATTCGAATTTCTGCCCGGTTTGACCGTTCCCGTTTCGAACGAACGTGGGCGGATTGAACCGAACTGGGAAACTGGCCCGTAATGTCTCGCATCCATTCGATCCACGAGTCGGGATCCAGTGGATCGAAGACCGGCTCGTCGAACCAATCATCGTCGCCGCCAAAGAGCGACATCAACTCGCTGAGGTTCCCCGGACTGCGTCGGGACGCGAGGACTTTGCGGAGTTTTTCCAATTGGCTTTGAGATCGCGACACGTTGAACTCCGTTTCGGATGAGGGGGCGTCAGGCGAGCAGCAATTTAACAGCGCCCGCTCAATCAGACGAGTTCGTTTTCCGACTGGTCGGCGAAATCCTGCTTCACCCGCAACGGGACCGCGATTTTCCGCAGTCGAAACTCGCGGAACAGCAGGATCAGATTGATCGCCAGCACGCCCGACCCGACCACCAGGATCAAAATCGCGACCTCCGCCGGCAGCCCCCGACCGCTGAACGCTTCATTCCAGGTCCACATCCAGTTGCTCGCATGCAGTGCGGAATAGGTTATGGATATGCGGCCTCGCAGAGTGACATCGATGATCGCCGGCACGATCACGCCCATGAAATAGACGACGATCGCCGCAACCAGCGGGGCGACAAAGGACGGCCCCAGCCGCTTTAAAAACGGCATCGACAGCAACCGCATCGCGCCCAGGTACCCCAGCAAGTACCCGATCATCATGGCCGCAAAGATCGCGACCGGTGTGTCGGGCCCGGCCCCCAGGACAGTCCCCGATTGGCGCCACAGCGTCCCCACGCCGGCCAGCACCACCAGCCCGGCCACGCCGGTCGCGACGACGAACATGAACCCGGTCCCCGGCCCGGGCATCCACCACGTGAACAACATGCGAGTCGTGTAGGTCGCCGGCAACCCGCGGCGGACGCGGGGGCTAAGCTCCGCCGACTCGCCGCACATGAACATTCCGACCAGCAACCAGAAGATCCCCAAGTACAACAAGCCTTCGTTGATCCATGCCAGATCACCGGTCGCCAGCGTGGCGTACGCGATCGTCACCACCCAGATCGCCTGTTGGCAAAACAAAATCGCCCGCAACCGCGTCGATCGGTTCTCGGTGACCGGAGCGATCCGAGCCGCCGCCGCGGCGACGAACAGTACCACGAAGGACGCCGCGACGGTGAACGAGGACAAAAACCCGAACCAGGTTCCGCTCCACTGCTCCGGCAAAACCATCGAAAACACAAACCCGCAACATGTAAACTCGACGATAACAATGAACGCGACCAAGGCGACCAGTAGAAACGTCTGCAGCGTCCGCCCCTTGGCCAACGTCGACAACACCAGCGCCAACGCGGTCAACACCAGCGCGATGATAAAGATGATGGCGACCACCAACAAAATCGTCAGCAACCCGATCCCGCGCAACAGGTAACAGAACGCCAGGCAGGGCACGATGGCAGAAAAGTAGATCAACATCTGCAACACGGCACTGTTCATCTTGCCCGAGACGATCCTCCAGGCCGTCAGCCGCGTGATCGCCAACATCTCATACGTGCCTTCGTCCAACTCGGCCGCCAGGGATCGAAACGCCACCAAGGGGACAAAGGCGAACATCGAAATCGACAGGATCAAAAAGTACCCGATCATCATCGTGTCGCCGGTCGGGATGTAATAAACATCCGGCGCGTTGAACACGATCCCCATGATCGTCCAGGCGCACGAGGCGGCAAGCAAACAAAAGAACGTGATCAGAAACTGTTTGCTCTTGAGTGATTGACGGGCTTCCTTGACCAGAATCGGATTCAACAAACTCGTCAGTCGCTCGGTCGCCCGGTCGATCCAACCCCACCACCCGCTGCCCTCGGGGTCGAGCGCAAGCGCCGGGTAGGGGAACGCCTGGCCGCCGCCGCCGAGCGAAAGCGTCGCATCGATCGACGATGTCCCATCAACCGCCGTCGGCACATCGCGAGCTGCTTCTGCATCGGCTTGCGACTGATGATCCCCTGGGGCGGGCTGGCGTGACTCGGTCATTGCACGTTCCCCGCGGTGACCTTCAAGAACAAATCCTCCAGCGACTCGTCGACCAGCCGATATTCCAGCACGTTGACGCGGGCGTCGCACAAACGATGCAGCACCTGGATCTGGCGATCGCGTTTGCCATCGATGCGAAACCGAAGCGAGCCGCTAAGCTCGACAACTTCCGAGACATCCTCCAGTTGCTGCAAGACGGTTTTCGCCGTTTCCGTTTCGCCGTCGATGACGACGATCAATTCCAGGTGCGGCTTCGAGTTGCCTTTCAGACCGGCCACGGTGTCGTTGGCCAGCAAACGCCCCTGTTCGATGATCCCGACCCGATCACACATCTCGGCCAATTCGCTCAAGATGTGGCTGCTGATCAGAATCGTCTTTCCGTCGGCGGCCAAAGACCGAATGATGTGCCGCAATTCGATCCGGGCGCGGGGGTCCAGTCCGGCGGCGGGTTCATCCAGGATCAACACGGAGGGATCGTGGATCAGCGCGCGGCCGAGACACAGGCGTTGCCGCATCCCCTTGCTCAAACCGGTGATCGGTTTTTCGGCCATCGAACGCAGGCCGGTAAAGTCCATCACCCAGCGGATCCGTCGCGTCCGTTGGCGGCCGATCAAGCCATTGGAACGTGCGAAAAAATCCAGGTACTCCGCACAGTTCGTATCGCTGTAGGAACCGAAGGCATCGGGCATGAACCCCAATCGCCGGCGGACACGGTCGGGGTCGTTGACCGAGGACAGGCCTTCGACAAACGCGTCGCCTTCGGTCGGCAACTCCAGCGTGGCCAGGATCCGCATGCTGGTCGTCTTGCCGGCCCCGTTGGGACCGATGTAACCGAACACGCTGCCGCGGGGCACCATAAAGGACACGTGGTCGACCGCGCGGGTGCTGCCGAACAACCGCGTCACATCCTGCAATTCGATCATCGGCCCCTGCCAGGGCGTCGGCGGAACCACGGCATTGCGGTGCATCGTCACGTCGGTCACGGCAACAGCCCTCCGATCATGCGGACGCATTCGTCTTGAACACACTGCCGCAGCGCAAACTGGTCCTCATCGACCTCCGTCAATGCCAAGAACGATCGCCACTGCGGATTGCGAGTGAACGTCAACAACTGCTCTTCGACCGCGGTTCGGTCGTTCATCGACACGCGGTTCTGATACGGCGTGGGCATCTGGGTCGAATCCGGATCGATCACGCCCTCTGCGATCTCCAAGAACACGTTGGAGGCTGCTTTGTTGAGCGTCACGGTCGCGCCACCGGCCACATTGCGGGCGATCCAATACTTGCCCTTGTCGTCACGCACACCCACGATCGACAACGGCGTGGACAGGTGGTTGGTCAACCTCACCGCATCGCCGCCCAACGTGATCCCCAGCGGGCACTCGCCTTCGCCGGGCCGCGTGACCAGGTAATGGACCTGAGTCCGCGTGGGTAGAAAGTCGCCGGAATAACGTCGATCGTTCCCGATCTGGTCGATCAGGTATTCGCCCGGCCGCGAGTCATCGGCGACGTAATAATTGTAGGTGTTCATCATTTCGGAATGATGAACCGGCAACACAAACGCATCACCGTCAAACCGCAGCCCCCGTTGATTGTCGACCACGGTGTAATAGGTCTGGCGCGATTGGTCGACGATGGGATAGCGAGGCGTCTGGTTCTCGCGTGCATCCGAGACCGGATGCCGACCGTCGATCCAGGTCAGCTGACGGATCCGGGCTCGGTTGTCGAACCCATCGGACAGGAACGCATAAAAAGCCAATCCCATCGTGGTCAGAAAAGCCAGCGTCGGAGCGAGGAAGTACAGCAAGTAGAGTCGCCCGCGCCGCCGCAACCCGAAGTACAGCAGCGGCCCCATGACCAACACAAACAACCCATTCAGGATGACAAACATCGTCACCGGCGGCTGACCGACCGTCGACATCAACCAGGCCCAGTAGCTGTCGTTGCCCGTGGCGTATTCCACCCCGTTGCGTTCGCCCCAGCGCTGCTTGTCCATTTCCAGCGCCTTCCAAAACTGGAACGACCCCGGAAACGGATCCTCTTGGTCGATCAGGACGACGCGTCCCCAACCGTACGGCATCACCCCCAACCCGGCCGCCAGCTTCCCCCGGGGGATCGTCTGAACCATCGGATGCTTGGCCGCCACCAGATCTTCATAGACGGACTTGCGAGTCGTTTCGCTGGCCCCGTAGGCGTAGGAGTTGGAATAATACGAACCGTAGTTCCAGGGCTGGTACTGGATCGCCGACAGGTCGTTGGGCTCTCGGAGCGACAAGGACGTCGCCGGATTGGCCGTGTACCGAATCGCTTTGTTGACATCGATTTGCTCGCCCGCCAGCCAACTCGCCGACAATGTCGCCGAAGGGGGCTGTGCCGGCGGTGTTCCGGCCGGCGGTGTTCCGGCCGGCGGTGCTCCGGCCGGCGGTGCTCCGGCCGGCTGTGTTCCGGCGGGCGGTGCTCCGGCCGGCGGTGGCGCCGCGTAGGCCCAAATCTGGCCGCCGGCGGAAACCCACCGTTTGATCTCCGCCGACCGCTCGGGCTGCTCCTGCTCGATGCGTCGCAGCAACGGATAGGGCGCCAGGATTAGATCCAACTGGCTGTATCCGATCCACGAGCCCTGCAATGCGTCTTCCTCGATCAACCGGAACCGCGCCCAGCCATAGACGACATCGTCGATCAATTTGCGCGCCTGTTTGTCGCCGAGTCGTTTGATGTCGTCTTTGGTGCTGATCGGGCCTTCCCCCAAGACGGTCACGATCGAACGGACATCGGGAAACCGGGCCCAGGCCGCGGTGGAGGTCGCCGCGTCGCGGGGGATCATGATCCCGATCGACATGTATTGCCCCCAGTCTTTCACGTTCGGCGGGATGGCCAGTTTCGAAGCGAGCTTTCCCAACCGGCGACCGTCTTCGATGATCTGGACCGAACACGATTCCCAGCGATAAAAGTGCGGCACCAGAACCGGCTGATCAAACGTCTTGACACCTTGGGGAACGGTGACGTCGCATGCGAATTGGAAATCGATTTTTGTGGCGTATTGGGTCCGGGGACGGAACAAGATCCGCAGTCGTCGTTGACGGGTGAACGACTTGCCGATCGCCTGAAACCGCAACGTGATCGGCTGAAACCCCTCGTTGCCTAACCGCTCGCTGATCACAAACATCGTGAACCCGGCTTGGGCCGGATTCGAGGGTGCCGCCCCCAACTGGGTCTCTTCGGCGGCGGCCGGGACCATCATCAGCGCCCAGCACGCCGCGACGCCCAAGCGAAGAAGTTTTCTCATTGGGCCTCGCCGTCGCAATTGACGGGCGCCGGCGTGACATCGGGCATCCGTGTCGCCGGCACATACACCTTGGCCGGTTGCTCGGGTCCGATCGCCGCCGAGCCGATCGTGGAAAACAAACTGGCCAGCGAAAACGTGGCCACGCACATCAACATCGGCAGCGTCACGATGGCGATCAAGACCGTCGCCAGCACGGCCCACGGCTGTCCGTTGCTGACCGCTTGTTGGACCACACCCATCGCCGCGGCGCACACGGTGACCAATCCGATCAACCATCGCAGCGAGATCTTGGGCAAAAAGGGTTCGGATGTGATCGGGTCAGCCATAAGACTCTCTTTCCCCAGGGCAAATCGTTCCCCTAACATAACAAATCCCATTCGACTCCGGCGGCTGGCAAGCACTGCCGAAAACTGGCAGAAAAATCGGCGACAGAAAAATGAAGACCGGGAGAGCAGAGCCAGGCAAGAGGGGCGATTGGTCAAAAAATGGGTGGGTCAAAAAATGGGTGGACAGCGCGATCTGCACGCCGCCAGATTTTTACGGTGATTTGTCGTGATTCTTGTGCAATGAAGCGCTGTCGAGATTGATAAGTCCTACGAGACTCGCTCAAACAAGCCGGGCGACGGTCCGCCATTTTTTGACCACTCAATTTTTTGACCACCTCCCCTCCCCCAAAAAAACGGCCCCGACAAGTTTCCTCGCCGGGGCCGTTTTCGGGTTTGTCGTGCGACCGCTGAGCGGCGTTCAAGACCACTCAGCGGCTGGGTCGTTCGGCACGATCAGTTGCAGTTGGTGCAACCGGCACCGGTTGCCATCGGGGCGGCCGCGCCGCAGTCGACGCATCCGGCTCCGGGAGCGGCCGCGGCGCCGTAGCTGTACACGGGCACTTGGACCGTGGTCGGCACGGGTTTGCAAACCTGAACCTGGACTTCCTTCATGGTCGTTTCGGGGATGCACACGGTGTACTCCTCGGGAACCTCTTCGGTCACGTTTTCATAAACGGTGACGTTGTAGGTGCGGACGCGTTCCTGCTTGACGCAAACGGTGTAGTTAACGTCGCGCTGGCGAGTTTGCTCTTCCATCCGCGTCTTGGTGACCGTTCGTGTCCCTTCTTCCGTCTTGTAGGTCGTCTGGGGCACCATGCGGACGCGGGTTTCGTTCACCATTTTGGTGACCGGAACCATCTTCTTGCGAGTCTCGTTGCGGTACTTGGTGACCTCACGAGTCCGTTCTTCTTGCTTGGTCGAGCACAACGTCACCATCCGTTTGCGGGTTTCGGGCACCATTTCGCAATAGGGGACTTCGCGGGTGCGAGTTTCGATCCGCGTCTTCGGGACGTTGACCGTCCGTTTCCGCGTCTCGGTCACCATTTCGCAGTAGGGAACCTGACGTTCGTGCGTTTCCATTCGCGTGCGTCGGACCGGAACTTCGCGGGTGCGTGTTTCGGTCTTGTACTTGGTGACGTTACAGGTCCGTTCTTCGGTACGCATTTTTCGCACCTGAACCTTTCGCATCCGTTGCTCGGTGCGATAGCGGGTGACGTTCACCACACGCGTCTTCGTCTCCGGAACGCAGCGGGTCACCGGGACCTTGCGGGTCTTGGTTTCGGTGACGTAGCTGGTCGTGGTGTAGGTGTAAGGTTCCTCGGTGGTCTGACGCTCGTACGTCGTGACCGGGACCTCTTTGGTGACCAGGTTGGGCACCCAGACCTTGCGGTAGGTCACCACGGGGGCACATCCACCGCCGACAACGCCGGCCGAGCCGCCACAGGGATCGCACGGGGACGCACATCCGCCACAGGGGTTGCAGGCCGAAGCGCATCCGCCACAGCTTCCGCAACCTGCTCCGGCGCCGCAACCTGCGCCAGCACTTGCGGCGGTCTCAACCGCTTGGCATTCGTAGCTGCCGTGGTCTTCGGTGACGGTTTTCATGGTCGTCACCGGAACGCACTTGGTGACCGTTCGCGTCGCGGTCTTGGTTTCCGTGACCGGCGTTTGAACCGTGTAGGTCTCCTCGACTTCCTCGGTGTGCGGGACCATCACCGTGTAAGGCTGCTCGACTTGATCGGTGTAGGGGACGCAGACCGAATAGGGCTGTTCGACCGTTTCGCAATACGGGACCTGGACGGTGTACGTGTGCGGTTCGGTGTAAGGCACCTGGACGTTGTAGGTTTGCGTCACGGTGTCGGTGTACGGAACGCACACTTGGTACGTCTCGGTCCGCATTTTCTTGACCGGAACCTGAACGGTGTATTCCTGTTCCTCCGGCTCGGTGTAGCGGACACAGACGTCATAGGTCTCGGTGCGGGTCTTTTGGACCGGAACGTGCACGGTGTATTCCTGTTCCACCTGTTCGGTCACCGGGACGGTGGCCAGGTAGGTTTGGGTTTCCTTGTAGGGGACGCAAACCGTGTAGGTCCGCTCCTCTTCGGTGGTCTTGGGAACACACACCGTGTAGGTCTGTTCGACCTCGGTCGTCACCGGGACCTGAACCTTGTAGGGCACTTCCTCGGTATACTCCACGGGCACGCAAACGGTGTAGGTTTCGGTTTTGGTGCGGACCTCGGGAACGTTGACCGTGTAGGTCTGCTGGCGGGTTTGCACCTTGGCCACTTGCCGCGTCACCGTCCGCATGCGAGTGCGGGTTTCGGTCTTGTAAGTCGTCGTCGGAACCATGCGGGTTTCCGACACCAGCTGCGGTCGCATGACCGTGCGGGTTTCATACGTCACGGCGGGGCCAGCAGCCCCGCCGGCCGCGACGCAGCCCGAGCCGCTTGAGCAGCCGGTGCAATCGCCGCATTGGGCAAAGACGTTGGCCGCGCACAACAGTGCGATGCACAGTCCTGCAAAGCCTCGATTCATGTTGATCTTCATTCGAGTGAGTCCTCCAAAAAGTCTCACAGCCAGAGAGCCGATGATGGAAATACGGGAGAGTTTTTAACGGCTGCGTAGTTTGGGCTACCGCCCAGCCCCTTGAATGTAGACGTACGCTATCCCCTGTCAACAATTCGCAACGGACAGGAAACGCAAATCGCCAATTTCGCCTAAGCGTGCCAAACAGCGGCAAGGAAACCGAGCCGTACCACGAACGTCTGTCGACCCGACAGGGATCGATCGCGTTACCGGGCTGAAGCGAAAAAGTTATGGAATTCCCGCACCCGCATTGTTTTTTTTCTCAAGTCACGCGGCCCCGGTGACGACATCCGCCCGGCGTTTGCGGCGGTGTCATTTTGATTTGCACGGATTGTCGCACGATCACGCCGCAGCCCATTGAATGTGCACCGGCGACCGGATCGGAACGCACACTCGTGCTCGGATTGACGACAGCGATGGCATCGTCCCGAAAGCCGATGGCTTTCCTGTGTGCCGACCGAGCGGTTTCCGATCGCACCCGTTGCCCCCGGAAGACGGATTCAAGACGACGGATTCAATCAGGACGTCCAGTCGACCGGTCGCCCCAGCGGTTCCCGTGCCGCTATGATTCCGCGCCATCGGAGGGTGATCCGGGAAGGGGAGATCGCGGCATTGGGGCTCGGGCCGACGGGGCGCGGCTTCGGCCGCAGCGATACGATCACGGGTGTTCGCCGGCGGGATCTTTCGACGTCTCGGCGTTGCGGGATTGACTGCCAGCGACGCCAACCGCCTTCGGTTAGGGCGGAAGATCTGACCACAAGGTGGGTTGACAGGCAATTGAGCCGGTTTGCGCGGGCAAAGCCCGGATTCGTGGGGGTTCAAAGGTGGTTGATGACGCGTTTTCTCGTATGATTCTTTGGTGAGGTAGTGCCGATGAACCGACGTATGTATGGATGTGCGTTCATCGATGAGTTTTTGGAGGCGGCCCCGGACAGGTCGCCTTCGCTCGATTTTATCCGCGTGGTCAGAGGCGTGATATGACTCGATCCACTTCCCCGTTCGGCACCGACGACGGCACCGGTCGCCCCGGTGAGTCGACGGAGACGATCCGGCTGATCTGCGTCGGCGACAAGCAAACGCTCCCGCGCGGGTTCTCGGACGACGAAGTGCTGGCGCTCGATTCCTCGGCGACGGTGCTGGATCAGTTGGCGAGCCCCTCGATCGAGGGCGTCTGGATCGCACGCGATTTGTTGCCCGAACTGGGCGAGCTGCGGGGGATCTGTCAAAGCGGACTGATGCTCCGCGATCTTCCCGAGGGGGCTGCACTGCTGGATCACAAGATTCGTGTGCTGTGGGCCAACCGACGCCTGAAGGCCTGGGCCGGCAAGCTGGATGAAGATCCGACCGGCGAAACGATTTACGACTTGCTGGGCAACCCGGACATCATGGGGTCGGACCTGTGCCCGTTCCACACCGCGTTTTCGACGGGCGAAGAAAGCAGCGGAACGTTTCAAACCTCCGACAACCGTTTCTTTCAAGTCCGCGCAGCCCCGGTCGGGGACAATGCCGCCGAGCCTCATTTGGTGGTGACCGTCGGCGACATCACCGAGGAAATCCTGCAGCAACAAAAACTTGCCGCAATCCACCGCGCCGGACGCGAACTGGCCGATTTGCGGCCGACCGAAATCTATCAGATGGGCGTCGACGAGCGGATCGATTTGCTGAAAGACAACATCCGTCACTACCTGACCGATCTGCTGAATTTCGAAGTGATCGAGATCCGGCTGCTGGAACAAGCCAGCGGCAACCTGGTCCCGCTGTTGAGCGTTGGGATCGACCAGGAAGCGGCCGATCGACAACTGTTTGCCCATCCGCAAGGCAACGGGATCACCGGCTACGCCGCGTCGAGTGGAACGAGCTACCTGTGCTACGACGTGATCAACGATCCGTTGTTCATCCCCGGCGTGGCCAACGCACGTAGCTCACTGACCGTCCCGTTGATTTTGAACGATCAGGTGCTCGGGACGATCAACGTGGAAAGCCCCGAAGTCGCCGCGTTCAGCGAAAGCGACTTGCAGTTCCTCGAAATCTTTGCCCGCGACATCAGCTTCGCACTCAACACGCTCGAGTTGCTGGTCGCCCAGAAAGCGGACACCGCCCAGCAGAGCTGCAACGCGATTCACAGTGCCGTCGCCTTGCCGGTCGACGAGATCCTGAACGATGCCGTCAACGTGATGGAGGATTACATCGGCCACTCGCCGGAAATGGTCGATCGCATCCGGCGGATCTTGAAGAACGCCCGTGACATCAAGCAAACGATCCAGCAGATCGGCCAACGGCTCACCCCGCTGGAAGCCGTCCCGCCGGGCATCTCCTCGGACGAACACGCCTTGCTTCGCGGCAAACGCATCTTGGTCGTCGACGAAGACAGCACCGTCCGCGAAGACGCCCACACGCTGCTAGAACGCTATGGTTGCATCGTCGAAACCGCCCGCGGTGCCGACCAGGCCGTGTTGATGGTTCGTGATGCCGGGGAAGACGACAAGTACGACGTCATCATCAGCGACATCAAATTGCCCGAACACAGTGGTTTCCAATTGATGATGCGGCTGAAAAAGATCATCGACCCGGTGCCGATGATCTTGATGACCGGCTTCGGTTACGACCCCGGACACTCGATCGTTCACGCCCTGCAAAACGGCCTGCACCCCAAAGCAAGGTTGTTCAAACCGTTCCGGCTGGACCAGCTGATCGACGTGGTCCAGACCGTGCTGCTGGCCGGCGGCGTCGCTCCCCAGGCCAACACCAGTGCCGACTCTGCGACTAGCAAGTCCACGGTCGGCTAGTGCCGTCACGAATCGCTGATCAAGCGAAGCCCCCCAAGACAGATTAGGGCCCGGATCGCAGCCGATTGTTTTGCGGTGCGATTGTCGCAAGGTCTCTTTGCTTCGGCATGAATGACCATCGTCAGAGCTTCCCCGCTGCCAGCGGGCACGATTCATTGGATTCCCCCGCAAAGCCGGGGGAGAAGGGAGCCATTGCAATTTGCGTCGACACCAGTGCTGGCCGGCGGCTTCCGCTACACCGATCGCGGTGCCGCGTAGGGGTTCAGCTGCGGCCGCGGCGATTGGGCGCCCGGCTTGCCGACCCCAACATGCCCCAGATCCAAACGCTGCCTGTGCTCGCCGCCAGGGTCGCGGTAGCTGAAGTCCCCACCCGTGGCGATGCGGCCGATGTCGTTGCACAATTGAATCGTTTGCTGCCGTCGATGCCGCGAACGCAAGCCTCCCAAGCGGTGATCGCGATAGGCCAACGCAAACTCCAGCGGCCCGTCGGCGGTCCGCACGGTCACGACCACAAAGTGCAATCGATGAAAACAACCGGTCGGCCGCACCGATTCCACGCCCACGTCGATGATCGACGCAGCGGGGAACCAATACCGCGAGTGATCGCCTTCCATCGCCACGCCGGCCTCGTCGATGTGAATCAACATCACGTCCTCGGCGGTGTCCAGCATGGTCGCGTTCCAATTCTCGCGCGGCACCCATTCGACCAGACGGGCCGTTTGGATCCAGTCGTGGTCACGTGTCTCGGGATCCAGGCCCCCCTGCGGCCGCATCCGCAGACTGCGACGCAACCGACGCACCAACCACTGGTTCATCGGCCATTCGGGATAGGTGCCCGCCCACGAGATTTGACCGACAATGATCAGCGGAACGAGGACGGCCGCGGGCAACAATGCGACACCGGATCCGACCCAAGCCGACAAAAGAAACAGCGGCGAAACCAAGCCGACCATCAGCACCGGGGCCAGCAACAACGATGCATTGAGCATCAATTTCCAGCCGATCGTGAGCACCCGCCCGGCGTAGGGTTCCGGGACCGGTGTCACCGTGGCGAGAATCGAGTCGGCGGCGGACGGGTGCATGAAACAGGGCCGATCGGGGAGTGCGTCAGGCGCGAAGCAATAAAGCCCCAGGTTAATGATCCGCGACCATTTTCCCAACTGATTTCCACCGCCGCTTGGTAAGTTCATTCCGCGGCGGTTCGGATTAGACACCCCATCCACCTTCAACATCGGACAGACATGGACCTGGATTCACAAGCAAGACGACTGGTGGAGCTTCTCGGTGAGAAGCGTCAAACGCTGGTGTTGGCCGAAAGCTGCACCGGCGGGCTGATCGCGGCCACGCTGGCCACCATCCCCGGCGTGTCGGCTTGGCTGGCCGGGTCGCTGGTCGTCTATCAAGAGGCCAGCAAACAACGCTGGCTGGGGGTGGCCGAAGAAACACTCGCCGAACACACCGCCGTCAGCGCGCCGGTCGCCCATCAAATGGTTGCCGGGGCGCTCCACACGACCCCTCATGCCGACCTGGCGGCTTCGGTGACGGGGCATCTGGGGCCGAATGCCCCGGCAGAGTTTGACGGCTTGATCTATGTCGGTGTGGGTCGACGCGGCCAACCACCGCGGACCTGGGGCGTGGAATTGAAGGCCCCCAAGCGTGTCGGCCGGCAACGCGAATCGGCCTTGGTCGTGATCGACACCTTGATCGGGGTCCTGGAAAGGCTGGAGTAGTTTCAGGTTTCAGAGGAGAAAGCTCGACGTCGCGAAAAAACTTCTGGGCAACTTGCACAATTGGCGTTGACGCTTTCTCCGACTTTCTCAATATTCTCGTCTCGTCAGAAGCCGATAGGTTTTCTGCGAAGTGGGAGAATTTGCCGCCGAGGTGCGTTTTCGCCTCGGGACTGGTGATTTTGCTAACACCACCCGACCTCCATTGAGTCGTGACCATATGGGTAAGAAATCAAAGCGGTATCGCGCCGCGCTCGAAAAGCAACCAGCCAACACGCTTCCTCTGGATGAAGCGGTCACCGCGCTCAAGGCGTACGATTCGACCAAGTTTGATCAAACGGTCGAAATCCACATGCGGCTGGGCGTCGATCCGAACCAAGCGGACCAGATCATCCGCGGCTCGCTGGTGCTTCCTCACGGGATCGGAAAACAGCAACGCGTCGTCGTGTTCGCCAAGGGCGAAGCAGCGGACGCAGCCAAGGAAGCGGGTGCCGATGAAGTCGGCCAAGAAGACCTGGCCAAGAAGATCAAGGACGGCTGGACAGACTTTGACGTCTGCATCGCCGCACCCGACATGATGGGATTGGTCGGCCCTTTGGGACGCGTCCTGGGGCCCCGCGGCCTGATGCCCAGCCCACGTGCAGGGACCGTGACGCCCGACGTCGGCAAAGTCGTCGGCGAGTACAAGGCCGGGAAGGTCGAGTTCCGCAACGACAAAGGCGGCAACGTCCACGCGATGGTCGGGAAGATGAGTTTCGAGGCCGACAAGCTGGTCGACAACATCAACGCGTTCATCCAATTCGTGGACGGACTGAAACCGCAGACGATCAAAGGCACGTACGTCAAAGGCGTGGCGATCTGCGCAACGATGAGCCCGAGCGTGCGAGTCACGTGCTAATCGGCGTCCCCGTCATCCTTAACTGCAGTGAACCAATCTGATGAGTAAGTACGTCAAACAACTCGTGACCCGCGACATCCAGCGGCAACTCGACGGCGTCCAAGACGCCGTCCTGGTCAGCACCGTCGGAATGGATGCGAACACGACGAACGAACTACGTGGCGAATTGGCCGAGAGAAACATCACGATGTTTGTCGTGAAAAACTCCCTCGCCCGACGCGCCACCGAGGGAACCTCGTTGGCCCCGGCCTTCGAAGGTGCCAGTGGCCCTGTGGCAGTGTGCTACGGCGGCGAAGACTTTGTGTCGCTGGTCAAGGAAGTTGTCCGTTTGGACAAGGACGACGAGAAATACGAGAAGTTCTCCGCCACCGGCGGTGTCATGGATGGCGAACGGCTTGACGCCGATGGTGTCAAAGCGGTCAGTAAATGGCCCAGCCGTGAAGAACAAGTCTCGATCCTCGTCGGACAAATTCTGGGCCCCGGATCTACGCTTTCGGCCGCGATGCTGGGACCTGGGAAAATGCTGAACAGCCAGCTGAAAAAGATCAGCGAAGGCGACGAGTAGTCGACCGCCACAGCTATCACCCCCCATTCCGTTTTTCAAACAACCGACCATTCGTTTTTTAAGGGAAACCTGTCATGTCTGATGAAGCCACTGCGGTTGCTGAGTTCAGCGCCGAAGCTAAAGAAATGGGCGACAAGATCGCCGAACTGACCCTCAAGCAAGCCAAAGAGCTGAGCGACTACCTGAAGGAAGTCCACGGCATCGAACCCGCCGCCGGTGGCGGTGTGGTGATGGCCGCCGCGGGCGGTGATGGTGGCGGAGAAGCCGCTGCCGAGCAAACCGAATTCGACGTCGTCCTGACCGGCTTCGGCGACAAAAAGCTGAACGTCGTCAAGGTCGTCAAGAACCTGACCGGCGCCTCGCTGATGGAAGCCAAGAAGATGGTCGAAGGCGTTCCCGCGACCCTCAAAGAAGCGGTCTCCAAGGAAGAAGCCGAAAAGGTCAAAGCCGAGATCGAAGAAGCCGGCGGTTCGGTCGAACTCAAGTAGTTCCAATACGATCACGCCGATCGCAACTCAAAGAACTCTGCGCCCGGAGCCCACTCTCGGCCGCAGGGTTTTTTGTTGCGCCGATCAGCCTCCGCGGCTTCCGCTTCCAATCCGCTGATTGGCCCTCCAACCGTAGCGGAACTCGCCAAGAGCTTCGCACCCCAACCGGCAAAGCCGCAAGCTGCCGAAAGCCTTGGCGGCTTCCGCTACAGTTCCAGCACCTGCAAGCTGCCGAAAGCCTTGGCGGCTTCCGCTACAGTTCCAGCACCTGCTCGACGCGCGGGGCGCCGTACTCGGCCGATGCGGTCTGCACGACCAGATTGGGAGCCATCTGCGCCGTCCCGGCATGATGCGTGTGGCCGCACAACACGGTCACATGGATCCCGGGCCGCTCGAATGCAAATTGCGTTAACACCGCCCCGACTTGGCCGCAGACGAAGAACGGAGCCCAGAAGTCATCGGTCGTCCGGCCTTCGTACCAGCACGCGTCGCGAAACGGCGGCACGTGCGTTGACACAATGACGTGTTCAGCCGATGCCGGCAACGCGAGTAACTTTTGCCGCAACCGCTCGGCCGACTGGGCACCTTGCTCGCGCATCAGTCGCGGCCAACTGATCGGATCGACCTGACGAAAGTCTTCGATGGCGACAAAATCGTTTAGCCGCACCGGCGAATTCTCGTAGTCGCCTTCGGTTCCGTCCCCCCAACCGTCTTCGCCGGTCAGAAATTGCCCCGGCGCCAACTCGACCGGGCTGGCATCGGTCAGGTAACACAGCGAGGGAAACTCACGCATCAGCGAGGCGACGCTGCGCCGCATCGATGCGATGGACGAGCCATAGAAATCATGATTGCCCAGCACGAAGTAGATCGGCATGCCGATCACTTCCCCCATCCGGCGCAACTGAAAAACCACATCCTCGGCTTCGGACAGGTCGCCGGTGATCACCAAGACATCGGCAGCAGCTTGGCGGACCTGGTCGACCCAAGCGTCCCAGTCCTTCAAGGCGACGTGGTTCAGATGAATATCAGACGCCCAAGCGAGACGCATGGAAGGACTCCCGGGGAGGAACCGCTTGGCAGACCGGACGGGGACCGATCACGCCTTTGCCGCCAGACTCAACCTGGCCTGGGCAGAATCATTTCGATTCTTTCGAGTTTGCGATGGGGAGATTTTAACGGCTTCGCGTCCGCCAGGCTCCCGGGGACCAACCGTTTGGCGCCAGCCTAAGGCACCTCATCATTCTGCCCCGAACCATTCTGCCAACTCTCCGCTGAGGTCCACTGACGCCATCCCCATCTGCATCAAGTAAAAGTGTCGCGTCATCGCTGTCTCGGACAAACCGTCCCCCTGGGAGGGTCGCGGAGGAGTGAGCGACGACGCGGGGAGGGTTCGCTGTGGCTCGAGTGCACTCAAATACCACCAACCGACGCTCCCCTCGTTACGCTCGTCCCTCCCTTCCAGGGAGGGTTCAGTCCCATGCCTGTCACGCTTGGCGTGACCTACACGGCTGACCGACCTACTGTGCCGCGGCGGCCAGCTTTGATGCAGCGGCCAAGGCTTCTGCCTTGTCGGTCTTTTCCCACGTAAACGTGTCGCCTTCGCGTCCGAAGTGACCGCCGGCAGTGGTGACTTTGAAAACGGGGCGACGCAGTTTCAGGTGCTCGATGATTCCGGCCGGGGTGAGCGGGAAATGCTCGCGGACGAGTTCGCACAGTCGTTCGTCGGAGATCGTTCCGGTCCCTTCGGTGTCGACGTGCACGCTGACGGGCTCGGTAACACCGATCGCATAGGCCAACTGGACTTCGCAGCGCTCGGCCAACCCGGATGCAACGATGTTCTTGGCGACGTAGCGGGCCATGTACGCGGCACTGCGGTCGACCTTTGTCGGATCCTTGCCGCTGAACGCCCCCCCGCCGTGCCGTCCCCAGCCGCCGTAGGTATCGACGATGATCTTGCGTCCGGTCAGGCCACAGTCACCGTGGGGACCACCGACGACAAATTTGCCGGTCGGGTTGATGTGGTACTTGATGTCACCCTTGTCCAATCCCTCGGGCAACGACGGCTTGATCACGTTTTCGATGATGAACGTTTTGATTTCGTCGTTGGTGACGTCGGGATCGTGCTGGGCACTGACGACGACGGTATCGATCCGAACCGGCGTGTTTCCTTCGTACTCGACCGTCACCTGGGCCTTGTTGTCCGGCCGCAACCAGCTGACTTCCTTGTTGAATCGGGCTTCGGTGATCCGGTTGATGATGCGGTGCGACAGCGCGATCGGCAGCGGCATCAATTCCGGCGTGTCCTTGCAGGCATAGCCGAACATCAACCCCTGGTCGCCGGCACCGACTTCTTTGCCGCTGGCGCTGTCCGAATCGACACCCTGTGCGATGTCGGGGCTTTGGGTATCCAGCGAGACCATCACGGCACAGGTGTCGCCGCAAATCCCCATCTGGTCATCGGTGTAGCCGACTTCGTTGATCGTTTGCCGAACGACATCGGCATAATTGACCTTGGCCTGGGTGGAAATCTCACCGGCGACGATGGCAACGCCGGTCGTCACCATCGTTTCGCAAGCGACGCGACTGTTGGGATCTTCGGTAAACAGGGCGTCCAAGATGGCATCAGAAATTCGATCGGCCAACTTATCGGGGTGGCCCATGCTGACCGATTCGCTGGTAAACAAAAAACGAGCTTGGCTCACAGATCTACTCCAATATGGAATAAGGGGCGGGTAAGCCGTCAGTCCAGACAATTCGGAGACGTCGGCGCCGGCGTGAAGTCGTTACAATAGTGATCCGATAACGTAGTTTGGACAGACCCTGCTGAGAACCGCAAGTCGGCATTCTGGCCGCGGAATTGTCTCGGATCTCGCGAAACACCGCTTCTTGAACGTCACACCACCCCGAAACGATCGACCGGAGCCAACCGTCAGCCCGGAAGTCCCGCCCCATCGGACACCGCCCTTGCTGTTGTCCCTGGCCTTGCACGTGGTGTTGCTGATTCTGATCGCCTGGGTCGCATCATCGGCTCCTAAGGGCACCGGGGAAGCCATTGACCGCCAGATCGGCATCGCGGTGGTCCATCGGTTACCCGATCGAGACCGCTACGACGAAGTCACCGCGGAGTCCCTCGAAACGGTCCAGGACGACGCCACCGATTCGGCCAGCGAGTCGGCCGCCGCCGCCCCACCGGCAGATCTGTCACCACCGATCGACCTGCAGGGTATTCTGTCCGCCATGCAATCGACACCGGCCCCGGAAAGCGGCAGCGGGATCGCCGGCGATGTCAAATTGGACGGCGACGCACTGGGCGACGCCGCGGAGGCGGCCAGCCGACCCTCAACCGGACAACAAGCCACGGCGAAACTCTTCGGAGTCTCCGGCAGCGGCACCCGATTCGTCTATGTGTTTGATCGCAGCGACAGCATGAACGGTTTCGGCGGGTTGCCGCTACGCAGCGCCAAACGCGAACTGATCCGCAGCCTGCAGTCGCTTTCCCCCCAACAGCAATTTCAGATCATCTTCTATAACGAAAACGTCAAACCGTTTCAGTTATCCGGGATGCCGATGACGATGGTCTCCGGCGAGCCGAATCATCTGAAACGGGCCCAACGATATATCGACGCCATCCAAGCCTTCGGCGGCACCAAACACAAAGGCGCTTTGTTGATGGCGCTGCGACTATCGCCGGACGTGATCTTCTTTTTGACCGACGCCCACATCCCGCGGCTGTCCCAACTGGAACTCCAAGTGATCCAGGACCGCGCCGAGCGGGCCGGCACGACGATTCACGCCATCGAATTCGGCAGCCGCGCCGGCCCCGCGGCGGACAGTTTTTTGAAACAGCTGGCCGCGATGAACAACGGACAGTACCAATACGTCGACGTGCGGCAACTGCGGTCGGAACCGGTCCAGCCGCAAACCGACGAGGTGAACGCGCGGTGATCCGGACACGGTTTTGCACCAAAGCGTTGCCGCAGGTTTTCACGGCATGCTTGATCGCGTTGACGGTCGTGCACGCGGCCGGTGGAACGGCTGGTGGCCAGGATCCCGCAGCGCCGCCGTCGCCGCATCGCGTGCGGTTGTCGCCGTCGCTTGCATCAACCGCCGATTCGCCCCGGCGCTGGTACCCGCGTCCCCTGACCACCCTGGACGGAACGATCGTCACGTTCGACGCGGACCAGCTCTCGATCCTGATCGGCGATCAGAATGCGCCCACGCGGGTCGCATCGGCACGTGTCAATGCAATCGAGTGGAGGGACGCGCCGGCCGATCAAATCGCCGCGTTGGACTTGTTCCATCAAGGCGACTTTGCCGCCGCGCTGCCCGCACTGGTCCGCTGCATCAGCGACCACGACGCTTCCAGCCGTCCGCCGGTGTGGCGTCAACAATGGCTGTCAATGATGGCCGCCCAAGCAGCGATGCGATCCGGCCGCGGCGACATCGCGTTGGAACTGGTCCGTCAACTCGACGCCCGCCCCCTGCCCCTAATGATTCTGGGAATCCTGCCGATCGACTGGACCGGGTCGGTCGGTGACGATCAAGCGTTCGTCCAGACCGCCGCCAAACACGCCGCCTCCGATTCGCTGGCGGTCAAGTTGGTCGTGGCCAGTTGGCTGCTGCGCTCGCCAAAGTATCGCGGCGCCGCCGAAGCGGCGCTCGTGCGTTTGGCCGGACAACAGGACCGGAAAACGATCGCATTGCTTGCCAAACAGCTGACGCACCTCACCAAGTCTCCGCCGGCCATCAAATCCAATCTACGTTTGATCGAAGCGGAAATCGAACAGTTGCCGATGGCCCTGCAAACCGCCCCGATGGTCTGCCTGTTGAACCTGGTGCAACAGTCGGGCCTGGAGGACGCGGCAAAGAAATGGAAGCTGATGTTGGAACTGGCCGCACCGACATGGCATCCCGATTTACCGGCCGCCGTCGCCACACCGTAGCGGAACTCGCCAAGAGTTTCGCACCCCTAGCGGTAAAGCCGCAGGCTGCCGAAAGCCTCCGCGGCTTCCGCTACCGATCCGCTGATTGACCATCCACCGGTAGCGGAACTCGCCAAGAGTTTCGCACCCCTAGCGGTAAAGCCGCAGGCTGCCGAAAGCCTCCGCGGCTTCCGCTACCGATCCGCTGATTGACCGTCCACCCGTAGCGGAACTCGCCAAGAGTTTCGCACCCCTCAAGCGGTAAAGCCGCAGGCTGGCGAAAGCCTCCGCGGCTTCCGCTACCGATCTGCTGATTGACCATCCACCCGTAGCGGAACTCGCCAAGAGTTTCGCACCCCTCAAGCGGTAAAGCCGCAGGCTGCCGAAAGCCTCCGCGGCTTCCGCTACCGATCCGCTGATTGACCGTCCACCCGTAGCGGAACTCGCCAAGAGTTTCGGCCGTTCCCGCAATGTGACCTGACACGACCAATTCCATGCCCAACCGCCAAACCATCGAAGCCATCTTTCTGGAAGCGGTCGAGTTGCCTGCGGAGCAACTTTCATCTTTTCTCGATCAACGCTGCGCTAACGACACCACGCTGCGCGCCGCGGTGATGGAGTTGATTCAAGCCGATCGGCAAGCCGGAGACGATGCGTTTCTGCGCTCGCATCTGTTTGCAAACGACACCCCCGCCCCGGCAACCGATCCGCCCGCTGAATTGAGCGGCGATGACACCGATCGGTTTCGCATCATGAGCGCCTATCGCCAAGGCGGGCTCGGCGAAGTCCTGCTGGCCCACGACCGACAACTCGATCGCGACGTGGCGGTCAAGCGAATCAAACCGCGCTGGGCCGAAAGCGACGAAGCTCAACAACGATTCATCCAAGAAGCCAAGGTCACCGGTCGATTGGAACACCCGGGGATCGTCCCGGTCTATGCAATGGGGACTTTGCCGGACGGGCAGCCCTATTATGCGATGCGGTTCATCGAAGGCGACACGATGAAGGACACCATCGAACGTTATCACCGGCCGCTGAATCACTCCGATTCCGACGATGTCAAACGAATGCAGTTGCGTGATCTGCTTTCGCGGTTCGTCGACGTTTGCAACACCATCCAATACGCGCACAGCCGACGTGTCCTGCACCGAGACATCAAACCGTCCAACATCATGGTCGGTCCGTATGGCGAAACGTTGGTCGTCGACTGGGGGCTGGCGAAATTGTTGGACGAACCGGTCGAAGAATCGATGACGGCCGATCTGGCACGGGAGCTTGCCAAGGGCGACGGTTCGACGCCGACACGCGTCGGCGGCACGGTCGGCACGCCGCAATACATGAGCCCCGAACAGGCGCGGGGAAAGCTGGAATCGATCGGCACGCGGACCGACGTCTATTTGCTCGGCGCTACGCTCTACCAAATCCTGACCGGTCGTCCGCCACACCATGATGATTCCATCACCCGCTTGCTCAAACGCATCGCCGCCGGAACCCTGATTCGGCCCCGCGAGATCGCCCCCGACATTCCGCCGCCGCTGGAATCGATCTGCTTGAAAGCGATGGCAACCGAACCGTCGGACCGATACGCGGACCCGGTTCAAATCGCCGAAGACGTCAATCGCTGGATGGCCGATCAAGCCGTCTCCGCCCACAAGGACTCGATCTCGGTGCGGATGAATCGATGGATGCGACGCCATCGAACGGTCACCAGCACCCTCGCCGTGGCCGTCGTGCTGTTGGCCATCGGCGGCGTGTTGGGGTCCATCCTCTGGAACGTGGCCAACGTCCGCAAATTGCAAGCCGAACAGGAACGCCGTTCCAAACGCTTGGAATTGGAAGCCAGGGATCGCCAGCGACTTGCCGAGCTAAACAGTGCCGCCGACGCCGCGGAAACTTTGGCGCAGATCGAAGTCTCCCGTGACCGATTCTCCTCCGCCCTGGACGTCCTGCGCAACGCCCTGCCCGGTCTGCGATCCGATCCCCGATTGTCCGCACAAGCCGATCGGATCGGGCACAAGGCCGACCGTCTTAATGCCCTCGTCGATTTCTATGCACTCGCCGAAACCGTCGAGCAACAGAATGTGCTCAGCCGCGACACCAAGGCCTTGTTGGCTTGCACGACCGCACTGAAACGATTGGGAATCTGGGACCGCGCCGATTGGTGGACGGGGCTGCCCGACGAAGATCTGTCGGCCGAACAACTCGATCGGCTCCAGTGGGACGTCTACCAGCAATTGATGCTGATGGATGCCATGTTGGTCAAATCGATCGGCGTCCGCTTGTCCGGCCAAGGGCGCGTCGGCGGTGCGGGTGCGATGCTGCGAGCGGCCGGGCGACTGCTGACCACCAACGCCGGGATGACCGAAGCCCAGGCCGCATTGGTGGTCAGCGATCGCATCGATCGGTTTCGCATCTCGGAGTCGACACGACTGTACCGATCGATCGCAATGATGCGACTGGGCCGGGGAACGCGTTTGCAGGGCCGGGACTTGGGCCAGACCCGTAACGGCGCCGACGCGCACTCGCTGGCCGTGCTGAGCATGATCGCAGCGATCGACCCCAGTTTCGAATTGGTCTTCCGTGGTTATCAGGGCGACGATTCGCTGCTGACCGCCCGTGATCTGTTCGCACGCTCGGCGGCGCTGCGGCCCAAGTACTACGGCACCCACTTGGGGCTCGGGCAAGTCCATTACTTGATCGCCGAGCGTCGCGAGGAGCTGCAATGGGAAGACCTCGCACCGGCGCTGCACGCCTTCGGCCAATGCATCACATTACTGCCGCAGCGATGCTTTGCCTTTGCCGATCGATCCAGCATTTATCGTTGGCAGGCCGACTTGATCGCCCGAGACCAGCGTTACAGCCCCGCCGAACGTCGCCGGCGGGTCACCGAACGATTGCAGTGGAGTTTGGAGGACGCACAGCGCGCGATGCGATCCTACGACGACCCCCCCTGGGTCGGATGGCAAGCCGGCCAAGCGTACGCCGAGGTCCATCAGGTCGACCGGGCGCTGCAGCTGTGGATCAAAACCGCCATCGACACCTATCCCTTAGGGGACATCGCTGACATGCGATTCGTCGCCGTGGACGACTTGCGGGGACGGGCTGAAATCGGTGACTGGTTGCAGCAACAATTGGCAAAATCAAAATCGGACGCGCGTTTGGATCGCGTCGCCGGTTTCACCGCCTTGGCCGGCGTCCGGCTTAACCAAGCCCGTGCCGAAGAGGCGTTGGCGGCGATCGAGTCCGCACTGGCGGCCGACAGCGACAACATCGACGCGCGGGCCATTCGCGGCACGATCTTGTTGCGAGAGCGCGCCGCGGAAACCGCCCGCGTGGATTTTCGAGCGGTGGTCGACGCCGATCCCGATCATCCGCTCGGTTCGTTCGGTTTGGCGCGGTCTCTGGAACAGCAAAACCGGTTCGCCGAAGCGGCGGCAATGTTCTTAACCGCCGAGAACGCGGCGCTGACGGGAGAAAACCAAGCCACCGCCGCACTGGGACGCTGCCGAACCGCTGCTCTGGCCGACGACCTGGTCACTGCGGAAACCGCCGTTCGACGCGCGCTCGACGTGGAACCGGCCTGCGATCTGCTATCCACCGTGCGAACCATCGCAGCCGAACTGAATCGATTGACGCGTGCCGAACCGGTCGACCAGATCCGAGTCGATGCGTTGAAAGGGTTCATCTCGTCGCTGGCCAAGCTGCCGCGGGCAACCAAGATCGAAGTGATGCCGGCAGCCCAACCCGATCGCGTGACCGCCGCGTCGATCTTGAACGGCGGCTTCGAACTCGATTCGATGCGTTACTGGAGTTCCGATTCCGGGGCACCGTGGGAAACCACTCCCGGCTTCCATTGCTCCGCGCAGATCTCCGGCCAAGCCCAGACGGGAAACCACTCGCTGCGAATCGAAGGCTCCGCTGTTGATCAGCCCTCGTCAGACGCCGCTGCCTCGGGAAGAACCGGGCAGGAGTTTTCCGTCGTCGCCGGCCGGCAGTACTCGCTGTCATGCTGGGTCAAAGCCGAACAGGTCGCCACCGGTGCGATGCGAATCCTGGGTCCCGGCGGCGAGACGTTGATGGAATTCGATGCCGGGACGTATCCGTGGCGCAGGGTCGCCGGATCGCTGCGGGTGACGCAAACCGCCGACGGGCAACCCATCGCCCCCGGCACGATCGCCCCGGTCCGGATCGAAATCGTCGCCGGCGGCCCCGGCACACTGTGGATCGATGACTTGGCGTGCCAAAGCAGCCCGGAAAACTGACCCCAGTGGGATAGGCTTCCAGCCTGTCAGTCCAGCCAGTGACCGGCTGGAAACCGATCCCACCCATTTTTCTCGTTTTTGTTTCAGGGGTTTCTCGGGGGCTCTCGCAGGGTCGTGTGAAAGGCAACTCATTCGCTTTAAAACACCCCCAAACGCCCCCAAAGAACCATGAAACGCTCCACCCTGCTGACCGTCGCTGCCGCCGCCCTGCTGACCGCCGCTCTGGCTTGCTCGCCCGCCACCGTCTCCGCCCAATCGGCCGGATCCTGGGTCGACATCGCCCGCGGCAAAGCCGGAGCGGGAGCCAACGCATCGGGAATGATCCAAATCGCGAAAACCCGTAGCAGTTCGAAAAACGGCGTCGATTTCGGCCACGGATTCGCCCTCGGTGCCGGCCCCAACGGCATCGCCCTGAGCAACTCGATCGGTGTCGGTGCCGGCCAAGGTGGGGCGGCCCATAACGTGCAATTGAACATCGGACGCGGCGGAGCCCACGTCAGCCACGGTGGAGTCGTCTCCCAGGGCGGCAACCGACGCGTGATCAGCGGCGGACACACCGGCACCACCTCGGGCGGAAAAGTCTACGGCGGCAGCCACTCGACCGGATACGGACAACACACCAAAGCCTACTCCAAAAGCCATACCCGGCAGTGGGGCGGGCAGGTCTATCAGCCGCAACCGACTTACAGCCAACCGGCCTACTCACAACCCGCCTCCTCGCGAGGACGCACGATGACCAATCGCGTCATCCGCAGCGGCGGGATCCGAATGTTCGGCCGCTAAGCCAAGTTCACCCGCGACCAAGCCCCTGACCACCGTCGGGGGCTTTTTGCGTTTGCCATTCCGATCGTTTCCAATCCGCCTCTCCAGCTTTAGGATCAATCCCATGCCCGTTCGATTCATCACCGGCACCGCCGCAACGCTCCTCCTTTCGCTCGCCGTCTTCGCCCAAGTGCCACCAAGGGCCAATGTGCCGCCAAGGGCCGATGTGCCTCCGACGGCCGATGTGCCTCCGACGGCCGATGTGCCGGCGTCGGCCACCGAGCCCCCAGGCGAGTTGACGCTCAAACCCGTCCCGCCCCTGCTACGTTTGCATCTGCCGATCCTCGGCCGGCAACGCGGCGTGTTGATCGAATCCGTCGCAGCGGAGTCGGCTGCCGCCAAAGCCGGACTCCGCGGCGGCGACATCCTGCTGGAAGCCGGCGGACGAACCGTCTTGGCCGGCGATTCACTGGACACTCCCGACCCCTCATTCCCGATCGTCGTGTTGCGTCGTGGTCGGACTCGCGTGCTGCATCCCGCCGCCGCGATGGAACACAGGTTCTTTGACCGAATGTTCGGCCCCCCAATGCCGGGCAACCCACCGGCCGGAACCAGTGCCAGCGCGTCGGCGATCAGTTCCGGTTCAGGCAGTCGCGCCGTTTCGATCAGTCGTGCGGGCAATCAAATCGCGATCGAAATGTCGCTACCGGAGTTGGCCGACACTCCAATCCGATTGCGAGGCACCGCGGCGGAGATCGAGCAACAACTGCAACAAAGCACGCTCGGCGAAGCGGCCAAATGCGAGGTCCGAAAGGCCCTGCAACAGACACGGTGATCAAGCCCGCGAGGGCTCAGCATTAATTCATTCGATCCGACCGACGCATGTAGAAATGCTGCGGCGATTAAACCCCACGGATGGCAGAGCGTCCCCACGGATTCCAGGCTGATTGCCATCCGTGGGTACGCCTTGCCATCCGTGGTTTGCTCCCATTGCAGCTCTCAATCGCCCAACGGGTCGGTTGGTGCGAGACATCGATGGGGAAACGGGCCGGCAAGCACGAGCTGGGTGTGTCTGTCGTCAGACACTGCGTGATCACCCCCCGTCGCGCACACCTTGAAGCACCGTCCTAAGAAAACTTTTCGAAAATCGTTCAGGGGTTTGGCGGGACGCGACGCAGGTGTCTGGTGAAGGCCGACAACACCGGCCACCGACACCCATCACGCTCGTTGAACTTCTTTCGCCAGGAACCGACCCATGAAACGCTTCGCAACCACCTTCGCCATCGTCGCTTTGACCACCCTCGCCGCACTGACCGGCAGCGACGCCCACGCCCAAGTGTCCGCGTCCAGCTATTCGACCGGCGGCACCGCCATTTCGAGTGCCTACGGCCGCGGCAACACGCGATTGAACTCGTCCGCCTACGCCAGCGGCGGCGGTTACGCCCGATCGACGATGACCGGCCGCGGAGTCAATGGCGGTTTCGCCAGCGGCAACAGCCGCGCGGTCTCCCACGGCGGCGTGGCAATCAGCAACGGAAACTCCTCGGCCAACGGCTGGGGCGCCCGATCGCACTCCAACAGCTACGCCCGCACCGTCGGCGGATTCGCCCGCAGCAATAGCAACGCGGTGGCCAACGGCAACTGGGCCGACGCCCGCTCCAACGCCGTCACCCGAACCTGGGGCACCTACGGAAGCTCTTCGTCCGAGGCGATCGACAACCGCCAAACCGGTTATCCCGTTTATCCGACCAACACGCCCAATTACACCAGCGGCAACTATGGCGGCGGAACCTCGGCAACGGTCTACCAGTCCTCGACGCCACGACAAACGATCTTCCGCAGCCGCAGCGTGCGACGCGGCTGGTGAACGGCGGATCGGAGCCCAATCCTTGTCCCCTCGCATCGTTTTCGGTGCGAGGTTTCTTTGATCTGACACTTTTCCGATACGAACCTAAACTAGTTGGACGTCGCCACTTCGTAGGAAAACGTCGTGAATCTTCGTTCAATCGTAGCTACCTTCGCCAGAAGGTGGATCGCAGACGCTTTCCACGCTCTGGCGAGCGTAGCTAGGCAAGAGTGATGCCGTCCTGTTAGAAAACTCCGACACCCCCTTTATCCCCGGCTTCGTCATGTCTGACCGTAATCCGTCTGCCCCCAATCCCAACACCGATCCGGCCGTGGACGAAGTCGTCCGGCAAGCCCTCCAAGACGACGTCCCTCGTCGTGATTTCCTGCGTCGGCTGGTCGTGGCCGGCCTGTCATCGGCGGCAGCCTACCAAGTGCTCGATGAAACCACGGCCTCGGCACAATCCGGCGGCTCGGGGCGGATCACCACCTTTGCCATCGGCGAAGAAGGCACCGCGCCCCACCCGCCCAGCGAAAAGCCGTCGCCGAACCCTCCGATGACGACGAAGGCCGTCGGCGAAGAATCGCAGCGTCCGCCGACCAAGCAAATCACGACCGGTGCCATCGGCGAGGAATCCACCAAACCGCCTTCGCAGCAGATCACGACGCATGCGGTCGGCGAGGAAACGACGCGACCGCCCAACCGCCAGATCACCACCTACGCGGTCGGGGAAGAATCGAGCAAGCCGCCGACGACGTTGTCCTATGGTCTGGGCGAAGAGAGTCCACGTGCGACGACGTTGGCCGTGGGCGAAGAAGGCAAACCGGCGCCGCGGCCGACGCCAAAACCGACCACGACCAGCCGCAGCGGCGAAGAGTCCAAGATGACAACCTTTGCAGTCGGCGAAGAATCCGGCGGAACTCCCAAACCCAGCACACGCGCCTGGGGCGAAGAGGGATCGATCAAGCGGCCCCAGTTCAACGCGCCCTCGGGTCCCTTTCAAAACATCCCGAGACCGTGGAAGAACTTTCGCCGCTGGTGAACGCGTTGGTCTGTGGTAGTGGACAAGCAGATGAACGCAAGAAACATCGACCTGGTGATCGTCGGCGGTGAATCCGACCCCAACACGCAACGCATCGTCGACCAGGCTCACTTGCGCGGCGTCGACTATTTCTTCTGGGACACCGATCGGCCGGACGCACGCCAGATCGCCTGGGACTTTCAATCGCCGGAGATCGATTTCGGCGACGTGACCTTGCGACCGCTAGGGATGTTCTTGCGGTTCAACGTCTTCGATTGCGACGAAGTCCGGAATCATGCCGCGTATGAAGTTGCCGAATCATTCGCGCTGGCCTGGCCCCAAATCCGCTTGCTCAACCGCAGCACGACCGGCGACGGCAACAACAAATCACGCAACCTGGTCCGTGCCCGCGACTGCGGGTTGGTGATCCCGCAAACCACCGTCCTGGGCGACCTGTCACCGCTTCAAAGCGTCCCCGACGCCGATGCCAAGATCATCAAACCGCTCTCCGGTGGCGACCACGCTTACATCGCTGCCGATGTGATCAATGACCCCCAACCGCTTTCCGGACTCGTGCCGCAGTTCGTCCAAGAAAGACTTGAAGGTGAAAACCTGCGCGTGTTTTCGATCGGCGGCAAACTGCATGCGTTTCACTTGCAGACGACCCAAGTCGATTACCGAACCGACGACGACGTGGTCGTGCGAGCGATCGAGGTTCCTGAGCAAATCGTCGCAGCGACCGATCGGCTGGTCGGGCAGATCGGATTCGATTATTGCGCGCTCGACTTTCGCTGTCGCAAGGGCTTTGACGACCCCGTGTTCTTGGAAATCAACTCCTTCCCGATGTTTGTGGCCTTCGATGACGCCTGTGAAAACCGGCTCGCTGACGCCATTTTGGAATTTTTGGTGTAACAGGGTACACTGCCGGCTGGCTTTTATCGCAACTTGCAAGGTCGGCAGCAATGAATCAGCCCCCCAACGACGTCTCCATGATGCTGCGTGAACTCGGACGCGGCAACGATTCGGTCAAAGAACAATTGTTCGAACAGCTGCAAAGCGAGCTGCGGCAAATGGCGTCGGCGTTGATGCGGCGCGAGCGGGGCGACCATACGTTGCAGGCCACCGCGCTGGTCAATGAGGCCTGCATCCGGTTGCTCGATTCCGACGCGATCGGCAACGCCACCGATCGGCGGTACTTCTTTGCCGCCGCCAACCGCGCGATGCGACAAATCTTGATCGACCATGCGCGGCGGCGCAACACGACCAAACGCGGCGGTGATTATCAACGCGGATCGTTGGATGTCGTGCTGGAGAATTTCGAAACCAGCAACGGTTGCCGGTTTGAGGACCTGGAAGCGTCGCTGGAAGTGCTTGGGAAAGACTCACCGCGACAACGCGAAGTCGTCGAGTTGCGGTTCTTCTCCGGATTGTCGATCCCCGAAACCGCCGAAGTCCTGGGCGTCAGCGAAGGGACCGTCGAACGCGATTGGCGATTGGCCCGCGCCAAGTTGTATCAGCAGCTGCGTGAGGAGTAGTTCCGCGGCCCTTGATGCCCTCGCTCGAAGGCCCCGCCATCGAACGCAGTGCAGTTGTGGCTTTCACCTTTTCCTTTGATGTGGGAAGTGGTGAGGTAAATCGTCTTACCCAACTTTCCAGCTGACTTAGCAACGATTCGATGGAGGTTGGGCGATGGCACGCCCCGCCTAAAACAAATCTCCCTGCTGCGGCGGATCCTCGGCGAGCTCGATTCGTTCGATGCACTCGGGGACGTCATTCCGGGGGCTGTTGACGATCTTAGAAACCGGAAACGCGGTCAGTAAATCATTCGGTGCCGGTCGCATCAGGTCCTTCAGCGAATTCGGATCGGCGAGATCGGTTCCCAGCCACGCCGCTTGGCCTTCGGTATCCAGGATCACCGGCATCCGATCGTGGATGGACCGCGTGGTGTCGTTGGCCGACGTGGTTAGGATCGTGAACGTTTCGAGGGCCGGGCCGTCGCCGTTGATCTTGCGATTGCGTTCCCACAATCCGGCCAGGGCCAACACGCCGCCCTCGGACCGCTCGATCAAGTAGGGCTGTTTTCCGTCGGGCGTCTTCATCCATTCGTAATAGCCGTCGGCGGGGATCAAACAGCGGCGGTGGGCGAATGATTTCTTAAACGACGGTTTCTCATCCGCCGTTTCGCTGCGCGCGTTGATCATCCGGTTGCCGATCGCCAAATCGTCCGCCCAGGGCGGAACCAGTCCCCAACGCAGCATCACCCATTCCCGACGCGAGGTCTCGCCGGCACGGATGCACGAGACGGTTTGCGTCGGCGCGATGTTGTACCGCGGGGCGGTTTCGTATTCGGCCGCCTTGGCCGCAACCTCATCCTCGCTCCACAACGGCAAGAAGTCCTGCGTCCAGGCGGCGGCGGGAGTGCGAAGGTTGATGCGACCACACACGATCGGGAGGCTCGATAGAGGAGGACAGGATTGCCGCGACAGCGTCAGTGTAGCAATTTGCGTGTTGCAAAATGCAGCGGGTGCGGCAACCGTTGCAGCCCGGCTGAAACGCCAAATCGGCCCGAGCGAATGCCAATCGCGGCCCGATCACCCAGAAAAATCCGGGAAAACTGGCGGCCGACGCCGCCTCCAGCGCCGACCGCCCGGCCGTCGTTCATCCCCTGGGGAAGGGTTGTTCGGGGCCGGTGGGGAGTAAATGCAAACCCAATGCCAAACCCCACGGGCGACATTTCACGCCCAGGCACTACAATCCTGGCGGAAAACCGTTGGAAGGATCGAGCGGCGCCCCGCCAATTCGGACCGTAGACTTTGCCAATCGCTGAATCCCCTCACAGGACTCCGTAGCCCTTGAATTTTCGACTTCTCAGCCGCGTGCTCGGCATCATCTGTCTGCTGATCGGCGGATCGATGAGCTTCAGTTTGCCGTTTGCGTTCCCCGTGCTGGCCAACCGGACACACCTGCCGGCGGCCGAAGCGATGGAACGCGACGGCATCCGCGGTTTGGTGTTGAGCATGGCGATCAGCATGTTGATCGGGGCGGCGTTGCTGGTCAGCGGCCGCGGCAACCGCGGCAAGCCGTTGTTTCGCAAAGAAGCCATGGCCGTCGTCGGCCTCAGCTGGGTGATGGCGACCGTCCTGGGTGCCTTGCCCTACTACTTGAGCGGCACCGAAATCGCCGCCGACCAACCGATCACGTTCATCGAGGCGATGTTCGAATCGCAGTCCGGGTTCAGCACGACCGGCGCGACGGTGTTGACAGACCTGGAGAACCCGACCGCCGTTCCGCACTGTATCTTGTTCTGGCGCAGCTGGACCCACTTCTTGGGCGGTTTGGGGATCGTCGTCTTGTTCGTCGCGATTCTCGGTCAAGGCTCGGCGGGCAAGGCGATGGTCCGTGCCGAAATGCCGGGGCCGAGTAAAGAAGGCAGCATGCCCCGGATGCAGCACACCGCGTTGGTGTTTGCGGGCATCTACTGCGGGTTGAACGCGATCCTGACGGTCATCTACATGGTCGAAGGCATGACGCTGTTCGACGGGCTGTGCCACGCCTTTGGAACCATGGCGACCGGCGGCTTCAGCACGTACAACCGATCGCTGGGCGGATTCGACAGCCCGCTGATCGAATACACCACGATCGTGTTCATGATCCTGGCCGGGACCAATTTCACGCTGCTGTATTTGACCCTGGTCGGTGGGCCGCGCCGGTTGTTCGAAGACGTCGAGTTCCAGACCTTTGTCGGAATCATCGCCGGACTCAGCGGTTGCATCCTGTTCTTCGGGATCCGTGCCGGTGACGTCGGGTTTGAATCGCTGGGACAAGGATTTCGCAACGGCCTGTTTCAAGTCGTCTCGGTGATCACGACGACCGGTTATGGAACGGCGGACTTTGATCGTTGGAACAACTTTGCCCGCGGCAGCCTGCTCGTGCTGATGTTCATCGGCGGATGCGCCGGCAGCACCGGCGGCGGCATGAAGGTGATCCGCCACGTTCTGTTCTACAAGATCCTGCTCCGCGAAATCGAACTATCGTATCGCCCCCGCGTCGTGCGGTTGATTCGCATCGGCGGCACGACCGCCGATGACCCCGCCATGTTGCGCGGCATCATGGTTTACTTTTGTTTGATCCTCGGGATCTTCATCGCGTCCTGGATGTTGTTGGTCACCTTCGAACCGAGTTCCACGTGGGGATACAACGGAGAGGCATCGGTCGCCGCCGAAGACAACACGCTGGATGAAAAGCTGTTGGATTGTGCCAGCGCCGTCGCCGCCACGCTCAACAACATCGGCCCCGGACTGGGCGTCGTCGGGGCCACACAGAACTATGCCGGGTTCAGCCAAGGGGCGAAGTTCTTGTTCGTCTGGCTGATGCTACTCGGACGCGTCGAAGTCTTCAGCGTCCTGGTGCTGATCTTTCCGACGTTCTGGCGACGGACCTAGCGTCTAATACCCGGAGTTGTCCGATGTCGTTGCTGTGATTTCCGGCATCCCCAATCGCTTGCGGGCCTCCCCCAGGATCTCGGCGGTTCGGCTGGCGCCACATCGGGTCACCCCGATCCCGCGGACGGCCAACAGCGTGTCCAGGTCCCGGACGCCGCCGGCCGCTTTGACTTGCACGTGGTCGGCGGCATGTTCGCGCATCAGTTTCAAATCCGCTTGCGTCGCACCTCCGCTGCCGTAACCGGTGGACGTCTTGACCCAATCGGCGTTGACTTCGCTGCAAATCTGACACAGCCGGATCTTTTGATCATCGTCCAGGTAGGAGTTCTCGAAGATCACCTTGATCTTTTGGCCCGCCGCATGCGCGATGTCCACGATTTGTTTGATTTCGTCACGCACGTAGTCCCAGTCCCCGCTAAGCACTTTGGAGATGTTGACGACCATGTCCAATTCTTCACAGCCGTCGGCGATCGCCTGTTCGGCTTCAGCGCACTTGATCGCCGTGGCGTGCCCGCCGTGGGGAAACCCGATCGTCGTCGATGCTTTGACGGTGCTGCCGGCCAGACGCTCGGCACAGGTCTTCATGTAGTACGGCATGATGCAGACGCTGGCAACGTCGTAGGCCAACGCCAATTGGATGCCGGCGTCCAAGTCGTCGGTGGTCAACGTGGGATTGAGCAACGAATGGTCGATCATCTTGGCGACGTCTTGATATTCAAATTCAGCCATGGGAAGTTCTCTGAAAGGGCAAATAGGATTGCCGCAAATTTTAATGCGACAGCGTCACAGGGTGGACAGGGCATCCAGTCCAATTTAGGACCAAACCCTCCCGTGTGCGGGAGGGTCGAGCGTAGCGAGGGGAGGATCCCGCCGACAGGGTTGCGAAAACCTTCCACAATCCTCAGCCGGTTCGCGGCAGCCTGCCGGCGGCGCCGCGCGTTATCCTGTCTGCCACGCAAAATCCTTCTCCACAACCGGAGCATTGTCCTTTGGAGTTCAAAAACACCCTGCTGCTGACCCTTGCCGTCCTGTCCTTCACTCCGCTGGTCGCTGCGGAGGACACGTCAAAACCGCCGAACATTCTGTTCGTGTTGACCGACGACCAGGGCTGGACATCGCTGGGCTGCTACGGTAACCGGCACGTCGCCACACCCAACCTGGATCGATTGGCCGAACAGGGCATGCGGCTGACCGATGCCTACGTGATGCCCCAGTGCACGCCCACCCGCGCCGCGCTGTTGACCGGCCAGCACACCGCGCGCAATCAAATGTGGCACGTCATCGGCTGGTACGGATCTCCCTGGGCCCGTGTTTCCGAACCCATGTTTCGTGAACACCTCGATCCGTCCCAATGCCGTCTTCCCCAGCAATTGCGCGAGGCGGGCTATCGAACCGGGATGGCCGGCAAGTGGCACCTGACCAACAACCGGCACGGGTTCTACACCTACCTGAGACAACCTTCCGGGGACACCTTCGGCTTTGACGACGTCGCACCGCCGGGCGAGGGTTCACAAAATGAAGGCGACAAGTGGGTCGACCACCTGACCGATGCGGCCTGTGAATTCATGCGGGCCAATCGCGATCGTCCGTGGTTTTATTACTTGGCCCATCACACGCTGCACAACAAAGTCTCCGCGCCCCCGGAATTGGTTCAGAAACACCGGGACCGCGGTGCGCCCGAGGTCGGTTTACAGAACGCGACTTATCTGGCAGCCATCGAACACCTGGACAATTCGGTCGGTCGGCTGATGCAGCAACTGGACGAACTTGAATTGGCCGACAACACCCTATTCGTCTTCCTCAGCGACAACGGCGGAATCAAGAATCAATACAACCTGCCGGAGTGGGATGGATCACCGCTCAGCGGTAGCGTGCCGCTGACGGTTAAAGAACAGCAATTCGACAACGCGCCGCTGCGCGAAGGAAAAGGCTCGGTCTATGAAGGCGGCATTCGCGTCCCCTGTATCGTCCGTTGGCCAGGCGTCGTTCACCCCGGAACAGTCAGCAACACGCCGATCCACATCGTTGATTGGTACCCGACGCTTTGCCGTGTCGCCGGAGTGGAGCTTGGCGAGCCCACGGACGGAATCAACCTGATGCCGGTTTTCAAAGATCAGTCCGTCCCCGAGCGCTCATTGTTCTGGTACATGCCGCTCTATGATCTTCGTTGGGCATCGACTCCGTCGGCCGTGATCCGCCGCGGCGAGTGGAAATTGATCCACTACTTCGGTGACTGGTACGATTCGGCACAAGCCTACCACATCGGTGCTCATAGTGAGCTGTACGACCTGGCCGATGACCTGGGAGAAACACGGAATCTGGCCAAGACGCATCCGCAGCGAGCATCGCAACTGCGAGACGAACTGCTGCAGTGGGTTCGCGACATGGGTGCCGAGGTGCCAGCGCTGAATCCACACTACGATCCGTCCAAGGCACTGAAAGAGACCAAGGACAAGCAACCCTGGAACCGGTAGCGTTGGTGTCCAGGCTTTAGCCGCACACTCGCTGCTTTGCAGCGACGGGAAATCGCCGAAAGGCTAGACACCAACGGCTATCGCATGTCCCTTTCCCCGTACACCACGCCGGGCAGATAGATCACCATTCCGATCGCCGCGGCGACCATCCAGGCCGGTGCCGGACCGATGTCGGGCAAGCCCAGAGTGGCGCCAAACAGAATCACAATCGTCGCCACGCCCGCAAACGGCGTCATCCGCCAACCGGACACGAACGCCGACAGGCACAAGAGCGCCCCGGCGATCCCGACCGACCACAAGCTGGTAGATCGGCCCAGCGCATCGGTCGTGACATCATCGGCAACGCTCCGCAAGTTGAACTCTCCGCTTTGCACGCTCCGAATCACTTCTTCGAAGGACAGGCCCAGACTTTTTGCGGTGAACCCAAACACGGCCAGCAACAGACATCCGGCCAGCAGACGCGAGACACCGGAAAAGGCGAACTTTAAGGCGGTGTAACGATCGCGTGGGCGTTTGTAGCGACCGCTTCTCGCATCGGCCAACATCGCTTTGATCCGTTTCCGCTTGACGTCGGCGATCACCCGTTCGTCTTTGCCGGATTGTTCGACGCTCTGGTGTGCGGTTTCCATGATCGCCGACGCCATTTGCCAGCTCTGTTCGCGGGCTTGGGCCGCGCTGACGCCCTGGCTGATCAACGACCGTTGCTCCAACTGAGCCAGCTTTTTGCGGTCTGCTGCTTGGCGTTTCTGGTTGGCCCTTCGATCCAACGCCGCGCACAACCGGTCTCGCAGCGAACGGTTGTCGGTCGGCCCGTCAAACGACACATCGCCGGACAGCCGACGGCGTTTTTCAACCATCGCGTCGTAACCGAACAGTGCCTCGTAAATCGATTGCCATCCGGCACCGGCATAGCGTGCCAGAAAGTCACGCAAACCTTCTTCCTCGGCGCCTTCGATTCGTAAATCACGGACGAACCGACGTGCTTCCTCCAGCGTCGGCTTGCCCGCCTTGGCAGCCGTCACCGTCACGGCAAAGTGATAGCCGGCTCCGATGCCCGCCCCCAGGATCAATCCCAACACCGCTCCGATCCATAACCCGGCAGCCAGCACCACCAAGGTCAAACCCAACATCAATGACGCCAGCGACGCGATGCCGATTTCGATCCATGACAACGTGCCCAACCAGCGGCGAACGTGATCGGCGATCGCGCTCGGCCCGGCCGTCGTCGCCAACACCACCGCGACGATGCAGGCGGTCACCAGCATCACAGGTCCCAGCAAAAACACCTGTAACGAAATCAACGGCGAGGCCAGAGTGGTCAACACCGCGGTGGCGGCCAAGGCGACGAACAGCTTGCCGGAGAATCGTTTGACAAGTTGTGTTTTTGCGTAACGCACGGCGACGGCTTCCCAGCGATCGGCTTGGTCGCGAGACGGAGTAAAGCCCATCAGCGATTCGACACCCAGGAACGACTGCAAGTCGTCGATCATTTCGGCCAGCGATCCGTAGCGGTCAGCGGGACGCTTGGCCATGGATCGGGCGACGATTTGGCACAGGGGCTGGGGAACGCGCGGCTGGATTTCGGCCAGATTCGGCAGCGCCGCGTGGGCGTGTTGTTGGATCACCTCGGAGATTTCCGTTGCCGCATAAGGCGCACGACCGGCCAGCAGGTAGAACAGGCTGCAGCCCAGGGAGTAGATGTCGGCGCGGTGGTCGACCGCGGTGGCGTCGGCGCTTTGTTCGGGGGCCATGTAGGCCGGCGTTCCGATCGCCGTGCCTTGCATGGTCACTTGGGTGCCACTTTGAAGCCCGCTGTAGGCGAGGTCTTCGCCGGACGATTCGGGATCGATCTGGTCGGGAACTTTCACCAGCCCCAGATCCGCAACCTTGACGACGCCGTCTTCGCTGAGCAGCAAGTTGGCCGGTTTAACGTCACGATGAACCATCCCGCTTCGGTGGGCGAATTGCAACCCGCGCGCCGCCTGCAAGATGTAAGTCGCCGCCAGCTTGGGATCCAAGCTGCCCTTGTCGCGGACCAAATCGCCGAGTGACCCGCCACGAATCCACTCCATCGAAAAATACAGCTGGCCGTCGTCTTCGCCGAAGTCATAGATCTGGACCACGTTGTGATGTGCCAGCTGGGCCGCCGCATAGGCTTCACGGGTGAACCTCGCCAACGAGGCGGGGTTTTCGGTCAGCCGCGTGCGAATGGTTTTGAGCGCGACGTCACGGTCCAGCGACACCTGTTTGGCTTGATAGACCGCTCCCATCGCGCCACGGCCGAGCATGCGGATGATGCGATAGCCGCCCAGTCGCGACAGCGGCGCGGTCGCCGCGTCGCCGCCATCGGATGCATCGCCACTGGAGACAGGACCGCCGGTGGGCACGTCTTTGGTGCGCGCGGCGGTGACGGCGGAAACCTTTGCCGCCGGCGACGATGCGGACGAGTGATCCTGATCGACGGTCTGGTCAACCGTTTGCTCGGCCGCCGCGGTTTGTGCCGGGTCCACGGTCGGTGTCGCGTCCGCCGTCCCATCCGCAGCAACGGTCCGCGCGGCGACACCCGGTCGCCGTTTGGGCGCCTGCTCGGGGGGCGGTTTGAGTTTGCCGACCCGCACCCTCGGCGGGGCTTCGCTGCCGACCTGGACCAGGAACGCTTCCCCGCACCGTTTGCACTTCGGCTTGTAGCGGCCCGGTTTGGGATCCCCCAGTTGCAGCTTCGCACAGCAGTGTGGGCATTCGATCTGCATCAATGACGGGCGGCGAGAATTGGAAGGGGCACGACAGGATCAACGCCCCACCATCATAACTCATCGCGTCGCGAAAGACGGATCACTCCCCCCTCGGCGCGTTGCCGTCACATGGAAAGTCACTTTGGCGTGGCGAGCCGCTGCACGGTCAATTCGATGGCGGTGATCAGTGCCCGGGCCTTGTTGATGGTTTCATCGTATTCGGCGTCGGGGTCGCTGTCGGCGACGACGCCGCAACCGGCTTGCACATAAACCGTGTCGTCTTTGACGACCATGGTCCGCAGCGCGATGCAGGTGTCCATGTTGCCGCGATAGTCGATCCAGCCGACGGCACCGGCGTAAGGGCCTCGGCGATGCGGTTCGATCGAATCGATGACCTCCATCGCGCGCACCTTCGGGGCGCCCGAAACCGTCCCGGCCGGAAGTGCCGCTTTGAGTGCATCGAAGGCATCCAGTCCGTCGCGCAGTTTGCCTTGGACTTCGCTGCTGATGTGCATCACGTGGCTGTAGCGTTCAACGACCATCACTTCGGTCAATTCGATGCTGCCGAACTGGGCGACACGGCCGACGTCGTTGCGCCCCAGGTCGACCAACATGACATGTTCGGCGCGTTCCTTGGGATCGGCCAACAATTCCTGCTCGAGCGCCTTGTCTTCCTTTTCGGTCCGTCCGCGTTTGCGGGTTCCGGCCAAAGGTCGGACGGTGACGACGGAATCTTCGACGCGGCACATGATCTCCGGCGAACACCCCACCAGGACGGTCTCGGGGGTTCGCAGGTAAAACATGAACGGGCTGGGGTTGACCACCCGCAGCGAACGATAGATCTCCAAGGGGTCGACGTCGGTTTTCACGGCCATCCGCTGGCTGGGGACGACCTGAAAGATATCGCCGGCGCGAATGTACTCGACACACTCGCGGACCGCCTTGCAAAACGATTCGCGGGTGAAGTTGGACGTGATTTCCAGCGGCTGGTTGTTCGCCGCTTCTCGCCACACCGCTTCGTCCCAGGCCCCGGTGCGGATCTCTTGGGCGCCGTTGGACTGTGAAAGTTTTTCGATGGTTTGGTCGACCTCGGCGGCTGCGGCGGCCAAGGCCCGCGCGGCGGCGTCGTGGTTGTCCACGTCGCGACAATCGGCCAGCGAGACGACCGTGACGGTCTTGTCGACGTGATCAAAGACGCACAGGGTGTGGTAGAACGCGAAATCCAAATCCGGCAATCCACGGTCATCGGTCGGCGCGTCGGGCAGGTGTTCGACGTAGCGGACGACGTCGTAGCCGGCATAGCCGATCGCCCCGCCGACAAACGGCGGCAGTTCGTCGATTTCGGCGACGGAGTTGCGAAAGTAGGCGCGGAACGCATTCAACGGGTCGGGATCGGAAAACGTTTCCGGTTCCCGCCGGCCGGTCAAATCAGTCACGGTGACCTCGTTTCGCGTGGCCGAGAAACGCAGCGACGGCGCGGCGGCCAAAAAACTGTAACGACCGACCTTTTCCCCGCCGATGACACTTTCAAACAAACACGCTCCGCCGGCCGCCCCGCCGTCGCCGTCGGCCGATCGGTCCAGCCGGCGAAATGCTGTCACCGGGGTTAAGGCGTCGCTCAACAATCGACGGTACACGGGGACGAAGTCGTGCTCGATGGCCAGGGCGGCAAATTCGTCGGGGGTGGGGTGGTGCATGAACGGGGCGAAATGAACGGGGCGAAATTCAACAAGGGGCGAGACCGGGGTCCCGTTAGTGTCGTCACCGAAACGCCCGTCGTGTAGGGGACCGGGTTGGTTTTGCCCCTTGCGAGCGATAGAATCGAGCGGTCCCCCCGCCACAACATCGGATTGATCATGAAGTGCCAATTCTGTGAAAAACCGGCCACCTTTCACATCACCGAACTGACCGAGCCGGTCGGTCCGCAGGTGATGCACTTGTGTGAAGAGCACGCCAAGGGGTTTTTGAACAAAGAAGCCAGCCCGCCGATGACCGCGATCGCCTCGGCCCTGGCCAAGCAGCTCGGTGGCCAATCCGGCGATGCGTTGGAGGAACTGGACCAGAAGGAGTGTCCGGTTTGTGGCATCAGCTTTTTCGAATTTCGCAACAGCGGGCGCCTCGGGTGCCCCTATGACTACACCCACTTCGAATCCGATCTCCGCCCGCTGTTGATCAACGTCCACGACAAGACCGAACATGTGGGCAAGAAACCCACCCGCTCGGCGGGAACGGCCGACTCCTTGGCCAAAATGATCGGCCTGAGGCGTGAGATGGAGGAAGCGATCGAACGCGAAGACTATGAGCGGGCTTCGGAAATCCGCGACGAAATCAAGGCGATGGAAGACCCGATCGCCCCCCCATCGACCTCCTCGGATACCCAATCGTGAAACGTGACGCGGACTTTGATGAACTGGCCCGATACCGGGGCGAATGGATGCGCGGCGAAGGGCCGGAATCGGACATCGTGATCAGCACGCGGATCCGCCTGGCTCGCAACCTGGCCGATTTCCCCTTCATCCGCCGCTGCAGCGACGAAGATCGGTTGAGCATCGAACGGACCGTCCGGGCACGGATGGAAAGTCTGACCGACCAACGCTGGGAATCCGCCCACTACGTCGACCTGGAACCGCTCTCGGAAATTGATCGCCAATTGCTGGTCGAACGCCAGCTGATCAGCCGCGAGATCGCCGAAGGCGACGGGTCGCGCGCCGTCGCCTTTGACGCCGCCGAAGGCTACAGCGTGATGGTCAACGAAGAAGACCACCTGCGGATCCAAGTCATGAAAAGCGGCTTGGACATCAAAAACACCTGGGAACAGGTCAACCGTATCGACAACATGCTCGAAGAAGTCATCTTGTACGCGTTCCATCCGCGCTACGGTTACCTGACCGCGTGCCCCACCAACGTCGGAACCGGATTGCGGGTCAGCGTGATGCTGCACTTGCCGGCCTTGGTGATCACCGAACAAATGGACCGCGTCTTCCGCTCCATGCAACGCATCAACGTGACCGTTCGCGGACTCTATGGCGAAGGGTCACAGTACACCGGCGATTTCTATCAAGTCAGCAACCAGGTCACGCTCGGTCACACCGAAGCCGACTTGCTGGCGTTGGTCGGTGATGAGGTCGCGCCGCGGATCATCCAGTACGAACGCAAGGCGCGTCAGGCGTTGCTGAAAAACAACCGCGACGACTTGCACGACGAAGTCAGCCGGGCGATGGGCATCTTGAGCACGGCCCGAAAGATCAGCAGCGAAGAAACGATGCACCATCTGTCCAAGATCCGACTGGGCATCAGCATGGGGCTGATCGAGCAACCGGACGTCAAAGTCATTAACCAACTGTTCTTGCAAACCCAATCGGCGCACCTGCAAAAGTTGCAAGGCCGCGTCTTGGGCACCGCCGAACGTCACGCCCGCCGCGCCAGTTTTCTGCAACACCACCTGGCCGGAAAAGACGACGCCACCTGGAACTAGCACTTCCTGATTGCAATTGTTTTGCCCCCATCGTTTTGCCCCTGCCGCCTTCTCCTTGGATCACAACGGTTGTCGATCGAAGGTATCCTAGACGGAGCACCAAAACGCTCCGCCTATTGAAAGAAGCCAAATGAGAACGCCGATTGCTTGTTTGATGGTCGTCCTGGTCGCCGGTTCGTCGGTCCTGTTTGGACAGGATTCGGCACCGTCGAAGAACGTAACGAAACCCAGTGAAGCCCCGAAATACGATGCCTCCGTCCCCCAACCGACGCTGTCCGAAGTGCGTTACGGGGACCATCCGCGGCACGTGATCGATTTCTGGAAGGCCGAATCCGACATGGCGACCCCGTTGGTGTTTGTGATCCACGGCGGAGGCTGGCAGGGCGGGTCCAAGGAACGTGTGCATCGATTTGCCGACGTCAGCGCGCTGCTGAATGCCGGAATCTCGGTTGCCGCTTGCAATTACCGCTATGTCAAACAGGCGGCGGGATCTGGGATCGAGCCGCCGGTGAAAGCGCCGCTGCACGACGCCGCTCGCGCCTTGCAGTTCGTGCGAAGCAAGTCCGACGAGTGGAATTTAGACAAGCTGCGTATCGGTGCTGCCGGAGGATCTGCTGGTGCATGCTCCAGTTTGTGGATCGCCTTTCACGATGACCTCGCCGACCCGCAGAGTGACGATCCCATCAGCCGCGAATCGACGCGTCTTTGGTGCGCGGCCGTGACGGGCGCCCAGACCACGCTCGATCCGAAACAGATGAAGGAGTGGACACCGAACAGTCGATACGGCGGTCACGCCTTCGGGCTAGGTAGTTTTGCGAAGTTTCTGGCCAATCGCGAAACGATTCTGCCCTGGATCAATGAATACTCGCCCTACGCATTGGTCGACAAAGGCGATCCGGGAGTGTACCTGATCTACTCGCGGCCTCCGGCGATCGGAAAAGACCAGAAGGACCCGACACACACATCCAACTTCGGCGTCAAGTTACAGCAGCACTGCAAAACCAATGGCGTCGCATGCGAGTTGGTGTATCCCGGTGCGCCCGACGTGGAGCACCCAACGCCGACCGATTACCTCATCGCAACGCTGCTTCAAGAGCCTTAAATCAAAGGGGTCAGGCCTCTTTGAATCAAAGGGGTCAGGCCTCTTTGTTGAGAGGCCAACGTGTGTTGGGAGGTTTCCTTCTCCCGGTTGAACGGTCCGGGGCATGCCATGAACACCTCGGGCGAAAGATAGCCGGTGGGGCTCGTATTGACGCTGGCATTTCAAACGCGATTTGAAACCGACCCTGATGTCTCCGTCGCCCATCTACCACAAAAAAGAGGCCTGACCCCTTTGTTGCCGCACTCGCAATAGTCCGTCAAGCTACTTGCTACGGTTTCCGTCTGCGGTCAGTTTGACGAGGATCACTTGATTGTTCTCGCCCTTGCGCTTCCCGTGACTGACTCGTCCCTCAGCCACCGTGATCCATGACTCGTTGTCGTTGATTCGGCAGACGCCGGAATTACCCAATGTCGCATGGTTTTCCGGAACGACAATCTGTTCGGTGTCTTTCAGAACGACCAATCGTTTGGGATCGACTTCGGCGACGAACAACGGCGCCCGGTGTCTCATGATGTGGTCGTTGTCAGCTCCCCGGCGGGTGTAAACCAGATACAGCCGTCCACCCAGCGTGATCCAGTGCTGCTGGGTGTTGTAGCTGCCCAGTGCTTCACCGTCGTCGAACTTCCAGGGAATTTGGTTCGAGAAATGAATGCCTTCGGAGCTGCGCGCCACCCAGGCGCCGTCGTCTGCACGCAGCGTCAAGAAGAACGCACCATCGTGTTGTGTCACGGAGGGTTCGTACAAGCCGCGTCGATTCGGCAGGGAATGTTCTGTACCGTGTTCAATGTAGCGAAGCGTTGTGCCGTCAAAGCTGCATTTCGCGACAATCGACGTGTAATTCCGCTTCTCGCTGCTTCGCTGGTAACGGACCGGCAACAACACCGTTCCGTCGTCGAGAACGACCTGTTGGTGACAACCGGCGTTGGGGGCAATGATCGGATGCCCGCCGTGGTCCTTGGCCGGCATCTCCAGAATCCGCAACGGGCCAAACGTTCGCGTCGCCGGATCAAAAACGCAATAGGATACCTGCTCACGAAGAATGTCTTCTTTTGAACCCTCGGCGAAATTGAATGTTTTGCCGGTAACCAGCACTTTCTCGGACTTGGCATGCCAGATCGGACAGAGGTCGCCGGCAACCACTTCGTAGCCGTCCTCTCGTCGTAACCTTTTTAGCGATGCAATGGATCGGGGCTCGTTCCACGTGTCGGCCCGCTGGTCGGCAAAAACCACGAAGACATCGTGATAACCATGCGCTCCGACTTTTGCCGTGCGAGACATCGTCGTCAAAAAGAACGGGCGAACTTGCTGAGGCACCATTGCAGTTCGCGCTTGTGTCCAGTCCCAGTCCGAATCGCCTGTCACGATGACCGACCTGTCGGCCATCAGTCCGGCAACATCGTCGTTTTCAGGTGTCGGCTTGGAGCGCGGTTCGGCAGCCAGTAGGACGCCGCAAATCATCAAGGGCAGGAAACAGGCGGCAAGTTTCATCGATACTCTCGTGGTATGACAATCGATGTCAATCTTTGAACAGACCGAGCATCCGGCCTTCGTCGGTGCATTATAGTGACAGAATTGTGCCGTTGTGCTGTCCACAGCAAGGGCGCACTCCGAAACGCTCGATACCGCAGCCGTGATGATCGTTCAGGATGGTGTGGTTGTTAATCAATGGGGGCCGGTGGCGTTACCGTTGAAGTGTCATTCGGTTCACAAAAGTCTCTTAAGTGCCCTATTGGTTTCGAAGTCAGAATTCAGCAAACTGCTGTCGATGATCCTCGAGGCTCGCTCTGACGCAGCGACGACTCGATCGACAAATGCGATCGATTCGCCGAGAGAAGCAGAATTTGACATCTTGATCCGAAATGGTGATGTCATTAGAGGAACCGGACGCCCCGGTTTCGTGCGGACGTCGGAATCAAGGTGGATCGTATCGTCGCGATCGGCGGCCTCTCGAATTCAACGGCAAACCGCATCATCGAAGCGGAAGGTCAGGTGGCTTGCCCGGGCTTTATCGATCTGCACAGTCATGCCGAACAGGGACTCGTTCCTAACGATCCGGCGCGACGCAGTGCACCGAATCTGATCACACAAGGCATCACAACCGTCGTGGTCAATCAGGACGGCGGCGGACCGGACAGTATCTTAATCATCGAGCCCCCAGACGCCGACGTCGCCGGCAAAACGCTTGCGGAATATGCTCGTGTTTGCGAGGAATTACCGGAGGATGCGGCCATCAGGCTGCAGCTCGATGGAGATCAGAAACGAAAAGGCGGCGCGCGATTGCGAGCGTTCGCGATGGACGACCGAGATGTCGCCGCCTTCGCCGTGACTGACTGGAACGCAACGTCTAGCGATGCCGGTATCGCTCTGCCTCAGGACGGCCCCGTCCATCCACGATTCTACGGAGCGTTTCCGCGCGAAATTCGTCAGTTTGCGATCGATCAAGCACTGATGACGATTGAACAGGCAGTTCGGGCGGGGACGACGCTCCCGGCCGAAATCCTGGGATTGACCGATCGCGGTGAATTAACGGTCGGAAACGTTGCCGATGTGGTCGTCTTTGATGAAAAAACAATTCGTGATCGATCCGATGCGTTTCATCCGCATCGATTCGCCAGGGAATCAATTACGTGCCCGTCAACGGTTCGGTGGCGGTCGACCAAGGCCAATGGCTTGGCGATCTGTCTGGTAAGATTCTCGAGAAGACTCAATCAGCTGATCGGGCTTCTTCGTATCGCTGACCAAGATTGATTTGACCATGAACTGCTGCCAATGCTTGAGTAATCCGATGCCACTTTATCTCATGATCTCGCGTCGTTTGCCTTCGATTGCGATGACCCCGCGTGTGCCGCAATTCGGCCGCGTGGTTTTTCGCCTCGTCTGGTTGGTCCTCGCTGTGGCTTTCGTGGCCGCGTCGGGCTCGCTCCAGGCACGCGCTCAGGAGGCAGCGTTCACTCCATTCGCTTCGGCAGCGGAGGTCGAACAGTTGATCGATCGATACATGGATCGGAACGGTGTTCCGGGGCTGTCGGTCGCTATCGCGCTCGATAACAAGCTGGTCTTTTCTAGAGGTTTCGGGCTGGCGGATGTCGAGCACTCCGTTCCGGCGACGGAATCGACTCGGTATCGAACGGCATCGATTGCCAAGCCGATGACCGCAGCCGTGGTGCTTTCGTTGGCCGCAGAAGGCAAACTGGATCTGGACTGTCCGGTTCAGGAGTACGTTGCCAAATTCCCCGAGAAGCAATGGCCGGTGACCAGTCGGCAATTGCTCGCGCACCTGGGCGGCGTTCGGCATTACAAGTCGTCGTCCGAGTCGTCGTCGACGAAACATTTCTTCAACTTGAGCGACGCGCTCAGCACCTTCGCTGACGATCCGTTGATCCACCAACCGGGATCAAAGTATCGGTACTCGTCATTCGGTTACAACCTGCTAGGAAGCGTGGCCGAAGGCGCCGGCAACCGTGACTTCACCAAACTGCTCAATGAGCGTGTTTTCGTGCCGGCCGGGATGACGCACACCGTGGTGGACGATACGTTCGCCGTGATTCCCGGCCGCGCCCGTGGGTACATCCGAGCGACCCCGTCGCTGTTGGCGAAGCTTCCCGATCATCATAACCTTGTCGACGGTGAACTCTACAACGCGACACTGCACGATACGAGCATGAAGATCCCCGGTGGCGGCCTTCTGTCAACGGCTGCCGATTTGGTGCGGTTTGCGACCGCGATCAACCGAGGCGAAGTTCTTGAGGACACCACCTTGGATGCGATGTGGACGCGACAGACCACGACCGCCGGCAAAGAGATTTCCTACGGTCTCGGCTGGAGCGTTGGGCGCAAGTCGGGACGACGCGCGGTCTGGCACGGCGGAGCGCAATCGGGGACTTCGACCACGCTGTTGCTGTACCCGGAAACCGGAACCTGCGTCGCCATCATGAGCAATCTGCAGCGGTTGAGTCTGATGAAGACGGCCGTCGCCATCGCCGATCTGGTAGATCCGCCGACGTATGATTATCAGGACGCCATTGAGAAGCTGCAGACGGCCGTACGTTACGAAGTGCAGCAGAAGCAGTTGCCCGCGTTTTCCATTTCCGTGGTCGATCGCGATCAGGTGGTATGGGCCGACGGCTTTGGCTTTCAAGATGCCGACCAGACCATTCCCGCGACGGCGGAAACGGTTTATCGAGTGGGCTCGGTTTCAAAATTGTTCACCGACATCGCCGTGATGCAGTTGGTCGACGAAGGCAGGCTGGATTTGGATACGACGGTGCAAACTTACCTTCCCGAGTTTCAACCGGAAAACCCGTTCAATGTCCCGCTGACACTGCGCCAGATGATGTCGCATCGATCCGGGCTGGTGCGAGAATCTCCCGTCGGCAACTACTTTGACCCCACCGAACCGACTCTGGAGGCGACGGTTGCAAGCCTGAGCGACACCTCGCTGGTGTACAAGCCGGAGACGAAAACGAAGTATTCCAATGCGGCGATCGCGGTCGTCGGCGCCGTCCTGGAAAAACAACTGGATGTCTCGCATCCGGAACGTGTCCGGCAAACCATTCTCGATCCCCTGGGCATGAACCAAAGCAGCTTCGTCGTGTCGCCTTCGGTCGAACCGAAACTTGCGACCGGATGGATGCGAACCTATGACGGGCGGCGATTTCCCGCTCCCGCGTTCCTGCTGGGCACCGGTCCGGCGGGCAACCTGTATTCCAACGTGCTCGACTTGTCCAAGTTTGTCTCCTGCCTGTTCAACGCCGGCAAAACGAACGACGGGATGATTCTGAAGCCTGAAACGCTGCGGCGGATGTCGACACCGATCAAGGATTCCGATGGCAAATCGCAGGGGTTCGGCCTGGGATTTCACATCAAGGAGTTAGACGGATTCACCAAGATCGGGCATGGCGGCGCGGTTTATGGATTTTCAACCCAACTGGAAGCTCTGCCCGAACGGAAACTCGGCGTCGCAGCGACCGCCTCACTTGATGGCACCAATGCGGTCGTCCGCCGCTTGGCCGACTACGCGTTGCGGCTGATGATCGCGACCCAGGACGGGAAAGAATTGCCAGCGTATCGCACCACGGTCCCCCTGCCCGCCGAGCGCGTGAGGGTGCTGCGGGGACGCTACAAGGAGGTCGAGGGCGATCGATTCGCTGAGATCTCCGAACTCAATGGCGACGTCTTCATGCACCGCGGGACGTTTCGCTATCAGCTACGTGTGGCAGATGACGGCTCCATCATCACCGACGACGAGGCCGGCTTCGGCACCGAAATCATCCTTAACAGCGATGGGCAACTCGTTATCGGCGATAGGACGTTCCGGCGGCTGCCCGACGACCCACCGGCAGAAACTCCCGACCGCTGGCGAGGACTGATCGGCGAGTACGGCTGGGACCACAACACGCTGTACATTCTCGAACGAAACGGCCAGCTTTACGCGCTGATCGAATGGTTCTACTACTATCCGCTAACCGAAATCAGTGACGACGTTTTCGAATTCCCAGATCACGGACTGTATCACGGTGAAGGGTTGCGGTTCACTCGTGACGAAAACGGGATCGCAACAGAAGTCAACGCCGCCGAAGTCGTTTTCAAACGGCGTGAAGTCGGCACAACGGACGGCGAGACGTTCAAGATCACCCCGGTCAAACCGATCGATGAACTCCGCGCCGGCGCCTTGGCTGCGACGCCCCCGCCGGAACCGGGCGATTACCGCGAACCGGAACTCGTCGAGCTGATCAAAATCGACCCGACGATTAAGTTGGACATTCGATATGCAACGACAAACAATTTCACCGGAGCGGTGTTCTACAAACAGCCCCAAGCCTTCATGCAGAAACCGGCGGCCGACGCGGTGGCCCGTGCGAACCAGAAATTGCGACCGCTCGGGCTAGGGCTGCTGATTCACGATGCCTATCGCCCCTGGCACGTGACGAAAATGTTCTGGGATGCAACCCCGGGCGATTTAAAAGACTTCGTCGCCAATCCCGCCAACGGCTCACGTCATAACCGTGGCTGTGCCGTGGATCTGACGCTGTATGATCTTGCCTCCGGCCAGCCGATTCAGATGGTCGCCGGCTACGACGAGTTTTCGCCACGCTCGTTTCCGCAATATCCCGGTGGAACCACTCGCCAGCGTTGGTACCGCGAATTACTGCGTCGGACGATGGAATCGGAAGGGTTCACGGTGTACGAGTACGAATGGTGGCACTTCGATTACAAGGACTGGAAAACGTATCGAATCGGCAATGCCACCTTCGAGGAACTGATCGATTAGTTCAACGTCGTCACCTTGCACGAATCACAGGGCGAACGTAGCCGCGACGAACCTCCGATTCACTTGATCGGATCAACAAACCACGAACTGCACAGCTTCACTACCTGCAAGAGTCACGATCCAAGGCACCAACATGCGAAGCACCGAAATTATTAAATCGGCATCCGTCCACCGCCATCTTTTGTTCATCGGCTGCTTCCTCGTCATGACGACGGCGGCATTGCAATCACACGCCCAGCGTCCATCGCCGAGTGAGTGGGTGCGGGGCGACAAAAATATTGGAAATGCCGTAAAGGAGGGGATTCGCGTCCTCCGCGACCAGCCGTACAAGAGCGACGAAGATCTGAGCGACTATGAGCGAGAACGCTGCAAGCTGGACTGGTACCTGCCGAGTGACGGATCGGATTTCCCGACGCTGGTTTGGTTTCACGGCGGCGGGTTGCAGAACGGACACAAGGGTGACGACATCGCCGTCACGGTTTGCGAGCGGTTCGCCGCCGAAGGCATCGCCGTCGCATCGGTCAACTATCGATTGTCTCCCAAAGTCAATTATCCCGCCTACACGAAAGACGCGGCCGCAGCGGTCGCGTTCGTCCGCAACACAGTCGCGCAGTACGGAGGATCACCCGATGCAGTCTTTGTCTCGGGCCACTCAGCCGGAGGTTACCTGACGTCGATGGTCGGCATGCACCCAGATCTGCTAGCCGAACACGGGCTGAATCGAACGGACATCGCCGGCTACATCCCCGTTGCCGGGCAGATGGTCACGCACTCGACCGTTCGTGGCGAACGCAGTATTCCGCGGACCCGGCCGGTGATCGACGAAGCCGCACCCGCCTTTCACGCGACCGCCGACACGTCGCCGTTTTTATGCTTCGCCGGCGACAACGACCTGCCGGCGCGGAGCGAAGAGAACCGTTACTTTGCCGCCGCGATGAAAGCCGCCGGCCACGACGACATCCAGTTCATCGAAGTCGCCGGCCGCGACCACGGCACCATCGCCAGTCGCATGGGCGACCCCAACGACACCGTCGCCCACGCGATCCTGCAATTCATCCGCCAGCAACGCGGAAACGCCACCGCGGGCGATTGATGGCGAAATCGATACCGCGCGAGTCGCCGGTCAATCGTCGTGCTATCCTCACGTCTTTCCGGTCATCGCTTGGCTTGGCACCCGAAGACGATTCTTGGGCAGGAACTGCTTGAATAAATTGACGTAGTGGGTCGCTGTTGCAGACCGCTTATAGGTCTCGTTTGATTGCCCGCCAACACCCGTGCTGAATTCACAAATCTCATACCCGTACTCCGGCATGTGAACGCCGCAGGGCGAGAACCCCGTGCCGCACAGACGCTTTAAATTGATCGGACTTGCCGCAAATCCAAGCATCCGGAATCCGTCGGCGGTCGGGTCGATTGACAATAGTGCCATCTGGAAGAACAGCGTAAAGCTGACGGAGTCTGTGACGCCGTACCACGGTTGCGCATGACTGCCGTGCAGTTCCACGGCGGAATCCAGGATCAGGTTTTGGCTCTCCGGCAGCACATCACTCGCTTCGACATCCATGAAGGTGCATTTCCCTTGCCGAAGCTCGTCGTAGGCCCGGTCGGTCACCGGCAAGACGATGGTGACCCCACAACGCTGGGTCCCGGCCGTTGAGTAGAGGATGCAGTTGGGGTTGGTCTTCCAGATTTCGAGATATCGCTGTTCATAGCGAGGATACTCGTCATCGAGCTTCTGGTCAGCGATTGCAAAGCCGTCGCCGTCTGCCGGGGATTCGGAGCGTTTCAAGTGCTCGCCCCAGCTCGCGCGCATTTTCCGTACCGCCGCTCGCGCGTCCTCAAGACCTCGGCAGTGTGCATGTTCACTCAGTGTCGGGTCGCCCTGGATAAACTTCGACAGGGACCAAGGCCACGAGTCGAAGGCGTCCTTGGATGTATCGTCCCGTAGTTGGTCGTCGGTCAAGCCCAGTGCGTCGCCGATGCGATGGATCGTCTCTGGACGCACGCTTGAGCGGCCCTTCTCCACGATTTGAATGGTCCGGAGCGACAATTCCGCTTCTTCGGCCAGCTGTGACTGCGTCATCCCCAACTCCCTCCGTCGCTGTTGAATGATCTGATTTCGTCGCAACACGGTCTACGCCTCTTCTTTGTAGTTCGGTGATGAAACCCCCTCGAATTGACTATCCCAGGTCTCGCGGTTTGCGCATTCTTTGCGCATTCGGGGAGGTGTCGCACTATACCATCTGGGCTATGCCGGGCTAGTTCGATGACTGGCGGAAACGCATCGACATTCAATCCAGGACTACGGAAATGGTTTTCAAACTGCGCCGTTTTTCGAAAAACCAGTTTCGTTCGCAGCGTCTTCGCGAACGAAAACGGAATCTGCAACGACGCTCGAAGCTTCGCGGCGAACTCCTTGAGGCCCGCACGATGCTTGCCGCGTCGATCACGCCTGAAGTGGAACCGAACGACGATCGATTCTTCGCGACACAGCTCGCACCCGCGGAGGCTCCGGCCAACAGCGGCTATCTCGCGGCGTTCGCGTCTGGAAACATCGACGCGGGAAATTCCGACTATTTCACGTTCACCGCGTTGGCAGGCGATCGGATCGTTGTCGCCGCCGAGGCTGACAACAGCTCGCTCGATCCGGAAATCGTTCTCAGAAACTCCGCCGGGGGCGAGCTGCGTTCCGACCGCGACTCGGGCGCCGGCAGCGATAGTCTGACACAGGTGTACACGGTCCCGACCAGCGGTCGCTTCTACATCGAAGTGCTCGGGGACACGGACACAACCTCAGGCGGCTACCAATTTCGCGTCGACATCGCCCGCGGGATCAACCTCGAATGGGATCAAAACTATCGCAACGACAGCCTCAATAACGCGAACTCACTGGATTTCGCCCAAACGGGAGCATTGAAAACGGCCAGCGTGGCCGGAACCGTGATGGCAACGGAATCAACAAACACGGATCAAGACGTTTTCAATCTCGGCTTCATGCGTGCCAGTTCGTCGATCGACGTTTCTCTGCAGTTGCCAGCTTGGAGCACACTGTCACCGATTCTGGAGATTCTAGATGGGAGCGGGGCGATCATTTCCTCTGCGGCCGACGGGACACTGACAACAACGACCACCGCTCCGTCAGACGGAAACTACTACGCACGCGTCCGGACCGAAATTGCGATCATCAATGGCAGTCGATTCTCAGTGATCGGCCCATCAAACGACTGGGGCATCGTTCGCGCCGAGGCACAAGCTGCCGGTGGGGACCTCGCTTCAATCGCTTCGGCCGAAGAAAACCAACTGATCTACGACACGCTGGGCGGGGGACGTTGGATCGGTTTCACCGACCAGGATTCGGAAGGCAATTATCAGTGGACCGATGGGTCGCCGGTTACCTACACCCGCTGGGCAGGCAACGAACCGAACACCCCCAGTTACGATTATGCCTACATGGAGACCAACGGACTGTGGTATGACCTTTACCCTTCCAATCATCTGTCTGGCATCATGGAGACAGCGGCCGAACCCGGTGATCCGCTTATCGCCGGCGCGGGTGTCCAGGCCCAATACGTGCTCGATGCGTCTGTCGAACTGCGTGACCTTGTCCCGCCGGTTGTCACCGCGATCGGCAGGCTGCCCGACGAAGGCGGAACGCTCGAACGTGTGCTGAGCACCTTTAGCGTCACGCTCAGTGAACTGGACCCGGATACGCTCAGCGATGATGCCTTTGATTTGAGAGCTGCCGGTCCGGACGGCCTGTTCGAGACCGCCGATGACGCCGTCTACGGACTCAGCTACAGCCGCAGCAACCAAACGCTCAACTTCACCATCACCGATGGCCCGCTCGCCGACGGCAACTACCGACTGACCGTCGCCGACAGTTTGACCGACCTGCCGGTGGCCGATGGCGTCTCCGGAAATGCCCTCGACGGAGACAACGATGGCAGCGCCGGAGGCGACTTCGTCCGATTGTTCACCGTCGACGCGGTTGCCGATGGAGAGGTCTTCGAGGGAGCGGACAACGGATCTTATGAAAACGCAACCCCGCTCGCTCTTATCGCCGATGCCAACGGGACCGGTTGGTTGCGCAGTGAAGTGGGACGCGGATCGATCGACCCGGCACCGAACAACAGCTATGGCGAGTACGACTGGTGGAGTTTCGAGGGCCAAGCCGGTGACCGGGTGGATGTTTGGGGACAGCAACTGATCGGAGACCGGCCCTCCATCCAGCTGTATCGGCTCAACGATGCCGGCGACGGGGTCATCTCACTGGCATCTGACGGACTCAATGATAGTGGGGACGGACCGAACAACGATGTGTACATCAGCGGCTACGGACTTCCGGCAACGACAACCTACTTCGTCATCGCCGGGAAATACCGCTGGGACGACGCACCGGTGGATTATGACCTGAGAGTCAATGTTGCCCGTGGCACTGGCCTGGAGACCGATGCAAACTATGTAAACGATTCCATCAATGGCGCCGACGGCTTGCCCTTTGAACAGACGGGTGCACTGAGATCGGCCAGTGTGGCCGGAACCGTGATGGCGACCGAATCAAGCAATACAGATCAAGATGTCTTCCAGCTCGGCTTCATGAGAGCCGACTCCTTGATCAGCCTTGCTCTTGATCGCCCCGAGTGGAGCGAGTTCTACCCGACGTTGGAGATCCTGGATTCCTCCGGCTCCGTTTTGGCAAACACCGACGGTAGTGGTCCGTTGTCGCTCGACTACACCGCAACAGTCGATGGACACTACTACGCACGTGTTCGAACTGCTTTCGCGATCAACAACGGCAGTCGATTCTCAGTGATCGGCCCATCAAACGACTGGGGCATCGTTCGTGCCGAGGCACAAGCTGCCGGTGGGGACCTCGCTTCAATCGCTTCGGCCGAAGAAAACCAACTGATCTACGACACGCTGGGCGGGGGACGTTGGATCGGTTTCACCGACCAGGATTCGGAAGGCAATTATCAGTGGACCGATGGGTCGCCGGTTACCTACACCCGCTGGGCAGGCAACGAACCGAACACCCCCAGTTACGATTATGCCTACATGGAGACCAACGGACTGTGGTATGACCTTTACCCTTCCAATCATCTGTCTGGCATCATGGAGACAGCGGCCGAACCCGGTGATCCGCTTATCGCCGGCGCGGGTGTCCAGGCCCAATACGTGCTCGATGCGTCTGTCGAACTGCGTGACCTTGTCCCGCCGGTTGTCACCGCGATCGGCAGGCTGCCCGACGAAGGCGGAACGCTCGAACGTGTGCTGAGCACCTTTAGCGTCACGCTCAGTGAACTGGACCCGGATACGCTCAGCGATGATGCCTTTGATTTGAGAGCTGCCGGTCCGGACGGCCTGTTCGAGACCGCCGATGACGCCGTCTACGGACTCAGCTACAGCCGCAGCAACCAAACGCTCAACTTCACCATCACCGATGGCCCGCTCGCCGACGGCAACTACCGACTGACCGTCGCCGACAGTTTGACCGACCTGCCGGTGGCCGATGGCGTCTCCGGAAATGCCCTCGACGGAGACAACGATGGCAGCGCCGGAGGCGACTTCGTCCGATTGTTCACCGTCGACGCGGTTGCCGATGGAGAGGTCTTCGAGGGAGCGGACAACGGATCTTATGAAAACGCAACCCCGCTCGCTCTTATCGCCGATGCCAACGGGACCGGTTGGTTGCGCAGTGAAGTGGGACGCGGATCGATCGACCCGGCACCGAACAACAGCTATGGCGAGTACGACTGGTGGAGTTTCGAGGGCCAAGCCGGTGACCGGGTGGATGTTTGGGGACAGCAACTGATCGGAGACCGGCCCTCCATCCAGCTGTATCGGCTCAACGATGCCGGCGACGGGGTCATCTCACTGGCATCTGACGGACTCAATGATAGTGGGGACGGACCGAACAACGATGTGTACATCAGCGGCTACGGACTTCCGGCAACGACAACCTACTTCGTCATCGCCGGGAAATACCGCTGGGACGACGCACCGGTGGATTATGACCTGAGAGTCAATGTTGCCCGTGGCACTGGCCTGGAGACCGATGCAAACTATGTAAACGATTCCATCAATGGCGCCGACGGCTTGCCCTTTGAACAGACGGGTGCACTGAGATCGGCCAGTGTGGCCGGAACCGTGATGGCGACCGAATCAAGCAATACAGATCAAGATGTCTTCCAGCTCGGCTTCATGAGAGCCGACTCCTTGATCAGCCTTGCTCTTGATCGCCCCGAGTGGAGCGAGTTCTACCCGACGTTGGAGATCCTGGATTCCTCCGGCTCCGTTTTGGCAAACACCGACGGTAGTGGTCCGTTGTCGCTCGACTACACCGCAACAGTCGATGGACACTACTACGCACGTGTTCGAACTGCTTTCGCGATCAACAACGGCAGTCGATTCTCAGTGATCGGCCCATCAAACGACTGGGGCATCGTTCGTGCCGAGGCACAAGCTGCCGGTGGGGACCTCGCTTCAATCGCTTCGGCCGAAGAAAACCAACTGATCTACGACACGCTGGGCGGGGGACGTTGGATCGGTTTCACCGACCAGGATTCGGAAGGCAATTATCAGTGGACCGATGGGTCGCCGGTTACCTACACCCGCTGGGCAGGCAACGAACCGAACACCCCCAGTTACGATTATGCCTACATGGAGACCAACGGACTGTGGTATGACCTTTACCCTTCCAATCATCTGTCTGGCATCATGGAGACAGCGGCCGAACCCGGTGATCCGCTTATCGCCGGCGCGGGTGTCCAGGCCCAATACGTGCTCGATGCGTCTGTCGAACTGCGTGACCTTGTCCCGCCGGTTGTCACCGCGATCGGCAGGCTGCCCGACGAAGGCGGAACGCTCGAACGTGTGCTGAGCACCTTTAGCGTCACGCTCAGTGAACTGGACCCGGATACGCTCAGCGATGATGCCTTTGATTTGAGAGCTGCCGGTCCGGACGGCCTGTTCGAGACCGCCGATGACGCCGTCTACGGACTCAGCTACAGCCGCAGCAACCAAACGCTCAACTTCACCATCACCGATGGCCCGCTCGCCGACGGCAACTACCGACTGACCGTCGCCGACAGTTTGACCGACCTGCCGGTGGCCGATGGCGTCTCCGGAAATGCCCTCGACGGAGACAACGATGGCAGCGCCGGAGGCGACTTCGTCCGATTGTTCACCGTCGACGCGGTTGCCGATGGAGAGGTCTTCGAGGGAGCGGACAACGGATCTTATGAAAACGCAACCCCGCTCGCTCTTATCGCCGATGCCAACGGGACCGGTTGGTTGCGCAGTGAAGTGGGACGCGGATCGATCGACCCGGCACCGAACAACAGCTATGGCGAGTACGACTGGTGGAGTTTCGAGGGCCAAGCCGGTGACCGGGTGGATGTTTGGGGACAGCAACTGATCGGAGACCGGCCCTCCATCCAGCTGTATCGGCTCAACGATGCCGGCGACGGGGTCATCTCACTGGCATCTGACGGACTCAATGATAGTGGGGACGGACCGAACAACGATGTGTACATCAGCGGCTACGGACTTCCGGCAACGACAACCTACTTCGTCATCGCCGGGAAATACCGCTGGGACGACGCACCGGTGGATTATGACCTGAGAGTCAATGTTGCCCGTGGCACTGGCCTGGAGACCGATGCAAACTATGTAAACGATTCCATCAATGGCGCCGACGGCTTGCCCTTTGAACAGACGGGTGCACTGAGATCGGCCAGTGTGGCCGGAACCGTGATGGCGACCGAATCAAGCAATACAGATCAAGATGTCTTCCAGCTCGGCTTCATGAGAGCCGACTCCTTGATCAGCCTTGCTCTTGATCGCCCCGAGTGGAGCGAGTTCTACCCGACGTTGGAGATCCTGGATTCCTCCGGCTCCGTTTTGGCAAACACCGACGGTAGTGGTCCGTTGTCGCTCGACTACACCGCAACAGTCGATGGACACTACTACGCACGTGTTCGAACTGCTTTCGCGATCAACAACGGCAGTCGATTCTCAGTGATCGGCCCATCAAACGACTGGGGCATCGTTCGTGCCGAGGCACAAGCTGCCGGTGGGGACCTCGCTTCAATCGCTTCGGCCGAAGAAAACCAACTGATCTACGACACGCTGGGCGGGGGACGTTGGATCGGTTTCACCGACCAGGATTCGGAAGGCAATTATCAGTGGACCGATGGGTCGCCGGTTACCTACACCCGCTGGGCAGGCAACGAACCGAACACCCCCAGTTACGATTATGCCTACATGGAGACCAACGGACTGTGGTATGACCTTTACCCTTCCAATCATCTGTCTGGCATCATGGAGACAGCGGCCGAACCCGGTGATCCGCTTATCGCCGGCGCGGGTGTCCAGGCCCAATACGTGCTCGATGCGTCTGTCGAACTGCGTGACCTTGTCCCGCCGGTTGTCACCGCGATCGGCAGGCTGCCCGACGAAGGCGGAACGCTCGAACGTGTGCTGAGCACCTTTAGCGTCACGCTCAGTGAACTGGACCCGGATACGCTCAGCGATGATGCCTTTGATTTGAGAGCTGCCGGTCCGGACGGCCTGTTCGAGACCGCCGATGACGCCGTCTACGGACTCAGCTACAGCCGCAGCAACCAAACGCTCAACTTCACCATCACCGATGGCCCGCTCGCCGACGGCAACTACCGACTGACCGTCGCCGACAGTTTGACCGACCTGCCGGTGGCCGATGGCGTCTCCGGAAATGCCCTCGACGGAGACAACGATGGCAGCGCCGGAGGCGACTTCGTCCGATTGTTCACCGTCGACGCGGTTGCCGATGGAGAGGTCTTCGAGGGAGCGGACAACGGATCTTATGAAAACGCAACCCCGCTCGCTCTTATCGCCGATGCCAACGGGACCGGTTGGTTGCGCAGTGAAGTGGGACGCGGATCGATCGACCCGGCACCGAACAACAGCTATGGCGAGTACGACTGGTGGAGTTTCGAGGGCCAAGCCGGTGACCGGGTGGATGTTTGGGGACAGCAACTGATCGGAGACCGGCCCTCCATCCAGCTGTATCGGCTCAACGATGCCGGCGACGGGGTCATCTCACTGGCATCTGACGGACTCAATGATAGTGGGGACGGACCGAACAACGATGTGTACATCAGCGGCTACGGACTTCCGGCAACGACAACCTACTTCGTCATCGCCGGGAAATACCGCTGGGACGACGCACCGGTGGATTATGACCTGAGAGTCAACGTTGCCCGTGGCATCGACCTGGAGACCGACGCTAACTACGCCAATGAAACGGTCAGCCAAGCGGATTCGGTGACTCGGCATCTTGATGGAGATACCGTGTCGATCACCGTCGGCGGGACCATCATGAAAGGCGAAGGCAGCGAGGTCGACGAGGACTTCTTCAATCTCGGCTCCGTCGATTCCGGGCAAACCATCCTCGCCAGGATCCGTTTGCCCGACTACAGCACCCTGACTCCCGCGCTGGAAATCCGCTCCGGTTCCAATCAAGTCATCTCGCTGAGCCCCAATCCGGTGGATGCCAATGTCGTTCGAGCGGACATCACCGAGGCCGGCACCTATTACGTCGATGTCGTCGGATTTGCCGGCGAAGGCCCTTGGGCGAACTACGTGGTTGACGTCTCCATTCAACCAACCAGCTCCCTGGACTTTGCCGATTTGTCGATTGCCTCGGTGTCGATCAGTGATGATGCGCCGCAAAGCGGCCAGACGGTGCAGATCGACTGGAACGTTGGCAACTTTGGAGCCGTCGACACCCAAAGTGATCAATGGATGGATACGATCATCCTTAGCTCGAACGATCAATTGGGCGATGGGGACGATATCATTCTCACCAGCCATACTCACACTGGCGTCCTTGCGGTCGGGCAAAACTATAACGCCACCGCCAGCGTCGAAATCCCGATCGGCCTGTCCGGTGACTACCACCTGTTTATCAAAACCGATTACACCGACCAAGTTGCCGAGTTCCTGTTCGAAGACAACAACGTCCGGTCACTGAGCCCGTTATCAATCACTCTGACTCCGTACGCGGACCTCGCCGTCGATCAGGTCTTCGCCGGTCCTGATCCGAGTGTTGTCGGAGAATCCGCCCTTGTCACGTGGCGAGTCACCAATCAGGGGACTGGGACGACGGGGGATGGCCGCCGAGCCGGCAGCGTTTCCGATTGGCGAGATCGCCTCTACTTGTCAACCGACATGACGTTCGGGAATGCCGATGACGTGATCGTTGCCGAAGTCGAGCACAACACGTCGCTCGCGGCCGGAGAATCTTACTACGGCCAATGGTCGGGAAATATCCCGTCGGGGCTGGATGGCGACTACTACTGGTTTGTTCTCACCGACAGCGACAATGCCATTTATGAGCACGACGACCATGCAGCCAATATTGCCGCCGGCAATCAAGTCTCGATCGCGCCGTCACGATTTGTCGATTTGATCCCCAGCGCAATCACTGCGCCCGCCACTGCAACGAGCGATGATTCGATCACCGTGTCGTGGACGACGACCAACGACGGTATTCGATCGACCAACGCGAGCTGGATGGACCGGATCTACTTGTCAAGCGATCCGGTCCTGGATGCCAGCGACGTCGTGCTCGGAACGTTCAACTCCAATTTGCCGTTGGAAATCGGCCAGTCCACCCAGTATTCAGCCGACGTCGTTTTGCCATCGCGTCTCGAAGGCGATTTCTACCTGCTTGTGCAGGTCAACCACAACGGTTCACAGTTCGAATTCAACAATGCCGACAACAACATCGATGCATCGAACTTGCTGCGAATTGATCGGCGGCTAGAGCCGGATTTAACACCCACCAGCGCGTCGGTTCCTGCGACAATTATCCAGGACAATCCATTCAGCTTCACCTACTCCGTCGCCAATGCAGGAGACGGGCCGACCTACGGTACGTGGTACGATCAGATCTTTCTGTCGCCGGATGAAGTCTTCGATCCGTCGGACGTTTCGCTGACGGCAATCTTTCCCGGGGCCTACGAAGTGACCGGTCTGGATGCCAATGGAGACGAATACACCCTCACGGCCGAACTGAGTCTTCCGAGCTCGATCGAACTCGGTCGGTATCACCTCCTTGTCGTCTCTGATTTCGCCGATCAAGAGCTAGAGACTGACGAAAACAACAACACGCTCGCATCCACGGCTTTCGATTTCGTCGAGCGTCAATTCGCCGACTTGGTTGTCACCGGTGGCTCGATACAAACGCCCGCGATGGTCCACCCGGGTGCTGCATTCACGATCTCTTGGTCTGTCGAAAACGAAGGGGTTGAAACCGCGGACGGACCATGGGTGGAACGTGTCTATTTGTCGGACAGCACCAGCGGCGGTCATCGCCAACTCATGGGAACGTTTACCAGAAATGACCAGTTAACGCCCGGTTCGGAGCCTCTGCTTCGTTCCGAGACGCTGACGTTGCCGGTGACCGGATTGGCTGGTGAAACGTTCTTTGTCGTCGAACTTGATGCGTTCGGTCAGATCGAAGAAAGCGATGAACAGAATGACTTTTGGTCTGAGTCCGGCACACAGATCCCAATCGAATTGACTCTTTCTGGAAACACGACCCAGATCGCAGAGGGTGGAACGGGAACCCAACTCCAGCTTTCCCGCAACGGCAGCACCTCCGAAGCTCTGGTCGTCGCGATCTCGGTCGATCAGAGCGGCCAGGTTTCGCTTGCCAATGAAGTCACAATTCCGGCCGGTGTGGCTTCCGTCACCATCCCTGTCCAAGCCATTGTCGACCAAACCGTTGATGGCGATCAGCCCGTTACGATCACGGCCTCCGCAGCTGGATTTCCAGATGAGACCTATTTGCTGAGCGTGATTGATACTGACATTCTTCAATTGCATGTTGAAATGTCGGTCGACGCCTTGGACGAAGGTCAATCGACACCGGTAACCGTGACGCACAATGGCCCGACCGACTCCGATCTTTTGGTTGACGTCGCATCGGACTCTCCATCCGATTTCAGCTTTCCGGATCAGATCACCATTCTTGCGGGGCAATCATCGGCAACGTTTACGATCGTCGCAGTTCAAGATGATTTAATCGAGGGCGACGAACTGGGACTCCTCAACCTGTCAGCGCCGGGATACCCCGACACTGCGGCCGCGCTTTCGATCAATCAAAGCGACCTGCCGACCATCGCGTTGTCACTGCCAGCCTCGATCGACGAAGGAACCCTCGACGGATCGGTCACCGGGCAAGTTTCCATTGGCGTGCCGCGATTGCTACCTACGCAGATTCAACTGACATCGTCGGACGAGTTTTCGTTGTTCGTTTTGCCAACGGTGACGATCCCAGCCGGAGCGACGTCGGCGGATTTCACTCTTGCAAGCCTTGAAGACGGCGACGTCAACGGTGACCGAACGGTAACGATCTCGGCGTCGGCACTTCCCGACCAAGGCGGCCCCGCGATCCCGAGCACCACTGTCGATCAAACGACGGTCGTCATCGACAATGACGGACCGAAACTGACGTTTGATGCCTTTCCATTATCCATGGATGAATCTGGCAGCGGGACAGTCACCGTGACTCAAAATGGCGTGCTCGAAGCCGATCTGATCGTCGAGCTCACTTCGAGCGATTCGAGTGAAATGAGCGTTCCGCCAACCGTCACCATTCCTGCCGGATTGTCGTCGGCAACCTTCGTCATCTCCGGTGTCCCCGATGCTGTGGTCGACGGTGATCAACTCGTGGCCCTGACCGCTACTGCTCCGGGATTCCCGGCGGCATCGGTGTCGCTCACCATCACCGATAGTGACGGACCCGACCTTGTAGTCGATCAAGTCGAAGTTCCCACGGCGGCGACGATCGGTGACGTGGCATCGGTTCAGTGGCGCGTCATGAATGATGGGACGGGAGACGCCAACGGTTCCTGGGCAGAACGCCTCTTCTGGTCGACCGATCAACAGGGCAGCAACGGTCTGCCGGTTGAAACCGTGGCGTTCGAAGGCACGCTTCAAATCGGGCAGTCGTATAGCCGTACCGCCAACGTCTCCGTGCCCGAGTTGCCGGGGCAGTACTACCTGATGGTCCAAGTGGACCCGAACGATGCGATAGCAGAGTCCCTTGAAAGCAACAATATCGCGTTCTCGGGTGTGGCGATTTCGATCGCCGCACCGTACTCCGCGACCGTGACCGCGGCAATTGACTCGGCACCCGTGGGCACCTCGATTCCCCTCTCCGGTGTTGCCACCAACACGGACGGGACTCCGGCTTCATCCGTCGACGTCGAGATTCAAATCTGGGTTCGCGGGACGAGGCGTGTCATTTCAACATCAACCGACAGCGATGGCGCATTCAGCACGACCTTCGTCCCCTTCTCCAACGAAGGCGGGAATTACAGTGTGGCTGCTGTCTACCCTGGCGTCACGGCTGCGACGCCCCAAGACACGTTCCAGTTGTTGGGATTGCAGCCGACTCGCGGCGTGAATCAAATCAGCCTACCGCTGGGGGAATCGACCACGCAAACGATTCGCATCAAAAACCTTGCCGACGTCGGCCTGACCGGTTTGACCGTTGATGCGTTCGATGTCACCGGTGGCCTGACGGTCACGCCGGCCGTCACCGGGGGAAGCACCGGTGTTTCGCCGTCGGGGAGCTTCGAGATCGAATACGACCTCACAGGCATTGGTGCGACCCCCGGCAGCGTGGGTTTCGTGCTGCGGATCCACACCAACGAAGCACCAACGCTCGAGATCCCGATCTCGGTGGTACTGCTGGCGGAATCGGCCCATCTGGTCGCTGACATCGGCACACTAACGACAACGATGACCGTTGGGCAACAAAAAGTTCTCGAATTCACTCTCGAAAACCGAGGCGGCGCCCCGTCAGGCCCTCTGGAGGTTCTCCTGCCCGACTCGGCTGGCTGGCTGTCGGTCGGATCCGGTCGCCAGATCAACAGCCTAGCTGCGGGCGAGTCCGCCAAGGTGACGCTGCTGCTGAGCCCCCAATCGGACCTCGCGCTGACGCGGTATCAAGGTTTGATCGTTGTTCAGGCGAGCAATTCCAACTTGCCGATCGGCTTTGACATCCGCGCGATCTCCGATGAGGTCGGCGGATTGAAGGTCAACGTCGTTGACGAGTTCTACTACTACGCCAATGACAAACCGCTTGTCACCACGGCGGATCTACTTCTCCGCGATGCGATCAGCAACGACATCGTGTTTGACAGTCGCGGCAGCTCTCCGCCGACCGGCGATTCTCCCTCGATCCATCTCGCTGCAGACGGGTCCATGTTATTGACCGATGTCCCCGCCGGAAAATACTATCTCGAAGTCAGTGCCGCGGATCACGACAGCTATCGAGAGTTGGTCGAAATCGAATCGGGGGAAACGATGGAGGTGACCGCGTTTATCTCCAGAGATTTCGTCGAGTACACCTGGACCGTCGAAGAAATCGCCGTCGAAGATCGCACCCGCATCACGATCGACGCGACCTTTGAAACCAATGTCCCGGCACCCGTCGTCGTCGTCGACGCAAGCATCGACTTGAAAGATCTCGATCGAATCGGAGAAACGCAACTCTACGAGATCAAATACACCAACCATGGGCTCGTCCAAGCGACCGATATCGCCATCTTCTTTGACGAGCATCCGTTCTACGAGATCGTTCCGCTGGTCGATGCAATCCCGGTCTTGCCAGCCAATTCGAGCGTGACGATTCCTGTTCGGGTCACGCGTGTGAATCATTTTGTCAGCCAGGGCGGCAGCATCAACGATTCCGAATCCGTCCCCTGCAGCATCAATGCGTGGACGCAATACTGCTATCAATCCGGACCTCGAACGGTGTGCAGGCAAGTGCCGATCCTGGTTTACAATGTTGATGGGAATTGCTCGGTTTCGACGGTCAGTTCGACCTCCGTTCGGATCGGAAACCCGCGCAGCAGCAGCAACACCGGTGGAACCGCTGGCTACGGTTCAACGGGAGGCTTCGGAGGCAGTTATGGTCCTGCAGTGCCGATCGGCGGCCTTCCCGGTCCGATCGAAGTCTTTTCACCGCCGACGATCAAAACTCGTGACGAGTGCATTGATTGTGCTACCGTTCGACTGCAAGTCAGCCAGGACGTGGTGCAGACAAGGCAAGCCTTTCAGGCCGATCTCGAGATCGACAATCCGTTCGACACGGAAAGCTTGGAATCACTCGGGGCGAGCGTCCAAATCATCGATGCGCAGGGCACCGACCGGTCGGACCTGTTTGGAATCACGTTCGATACCCGCGGAGATTTGACGGGAATCGACGGTAGCGGAACGCTGGCTGCGGAATCAAATGGCGGTGTCACGTGGCTGATCGTTCCCTCATCGGATGCGGCGACCACCGGCCCGATGGAGTATTTCGTCACCGGCACGCTCTCGTACCGGTTGGATGGTCGGACCATCGAAACGGCGTTCACCCCCATCAACATTCAAGTACTGCCGATCCCCGAACTGTACCTGGATTACTTCTGGCAGCGAGACGTGGTGAGCGATGATCCGTACACCGCCGAGATCGAACCGACCGAGACGTTTTCACTCGGCGTGCAAATCAGAAACGATGGCGCGGGCATCGCTCATCAGCTGCGGATCGAATCGGCACGTCCTAAGATCATCGAGAACGAAGACGGCTTGTTGATCGATTTTGAAATCGTTGGCGCCAGCGTCAACGGACAGCCGGCCGAACGCAGCTTGACTGCCAGTTTCGGCGAATTGGGCCCGGGTGAACTTGGGACGGCTGAATTCCTGATGGAATCAACTCTGCAAGGACTGTTCACCGAATACAACGCCCGTTTTGAGCACCTGAGCGACTTCGGACGCCCCGACATCAGTTTGATCAAGGATGTTCAGGTGCACGAACTGATCCGCACGGTGAATGCGACTTCGTCCGGCGTGATAGACAACATTCCTGACTTCCTGGCCAATGATGTGGCGGATCCTGACGACCTTCCAGACACGCTCTATCTTTCCGACGGGACTTCGGCGCCCGTTTCGATGGGAACAGATCCGCTCACCATCGAATCGCCGACACTCGCTAACCTGACAGTCCCTCTAGCGGCAACGATGCCAGACGGATGGAGCTATCTGGCGTTGGACGATCCCAGCGATGGAGCCTTCGAATTGGTCGCCATCCGACGCGACGACGGCAGTCTGCTGCCCATGAAGAACTTTTGGCAAAGCGATCGCACGTTCGTCGGCATGGGGCAACGCCCCATTTACGAAAACCGACTGCATCTGTTGGATTTTGACAGCACGGGCAGCTACGAACTCGTCTTTTCTAACGGAGACGTGACCGGACCGGACATCCGTGCGTTTTCGGGCATCGCTTCACCCATCAATGCTCCGGCAACTTCGCTGTTGGTCGAATTTGACGAAACCATCAACCCAGCTACAGTCTCCGCCGACGATTTTCGACTGCTCCTCAATGGGCAGCCGATCACATCCTGGATTCCCCAGATCAACGTTCAATCTGGACACCAGGTTCGAGTGGACGATTTGGCGGAGGTGACCGCCCAAGACGGCGTTTACGCATTTGAGGTCAACCTCTCGACGATCGAAGATGTCGTCGGCAACACGGGCGAAAACACCCGAACGTTTACTTGGGTGAAAGGCGAAGCCGCACCTGCCACCGTTGAGTTCATTGGCGTCCCCACGGGAATCAGCAACGAACTTCCCGGCTCAGTCCAGATCCGTTTGACAGAAGATGTCGAACTGCAATCCCTGATCGATGCCTTCTTCTTGGCAGACGACGGTGAAACCGTTTCCACGGCCGAACTCACCTTCAACCACGTTGAAAACGCGTTGTACGAGATCGGCAACCTTGACGCGGCGATTGATTCCGACGGAACAATCACGCTGGCGATCGACGGCAGCCAACTGATCGACCTGGGTGGCACCGGTGGTGTCGGATATCTGGCCTCGTCCTGGGTGTTGGACCGCACCGATCCCGAAGTCGTCGAAGTCATCGATCCGGCAACCAACCCCCGGAATATTGTTGTCCAGCAAATCGATGTCCAGTTCAGCGAGCCGATCGATCGCTCGACATTCACTGTTGATGACATCCGGCTGACTCGAGACACTGGCACGGTCAATCTGATCGCTGACGATTCGCGAGTTGTTGTCTCTGACCAGGGTGGTGGACGATATCGCATTTCTGGCATCAGTTGGGCCCAAGGGTTCGTCGCGACACCCCAGATCGCTTCGTTTTCACTGTCGATTTTCGCTGACGACATCATGGACTTGGCCGGAAACACTGGTTCCGGTCACATGACGGCTTCGTGGACCATCGACCTTGATGCGCCTGTCGCGCCGGCCGATCTGGTCTTCCTTGAGTCCGGTCGACCGGTCGCCGGAGACGTCGTCAGTTCAGGTCAATTGATTGTCGAAGGCGACCTTGCCGAATCCGGGCTTGCAGTTGTTATTCGCGATATGGTCAACGATCGCCAATTGGCGATCGAAACGATCAGCGGCACACAGTTCTCGATCCCAATCGATCTGGAAACCGTCGGCAGACATGATATCGAAGTACGCGTGATTGATCCTGCCGGAAACGTCACGCGATCGGAACCGCGCAGTCTCACCCTGCTCGCCGATCCGGTTGTGCTCAACAGCATCATCGGTTTACCGGAAGTTTACGCGAGCGAAGGATTTGATGAATTCAGCGTGCGATTCGCATCGCCAATCGATCCATCTTCCGTCTCCACGGACTCGATTTCAATTCGCCAAGACGATGGAAGCAACCTGTTGTTGCAAGCTGGAGAGTTCGAAATCTCCGCCGATGGACAGACGCTCTACGTGAAAGGGATTCAAAACGCTGTCGCCAGTGAGGGGCGGTATGAAGTCTCGATCGACCTCTCGCAGATCCGCACGCAAACCGGTGGAACGGGCAGCGGCATCATCACGCGAGCTTGGACACTCGACTCCCAATCTCCAGAGAGCCGAGTCCTTGCCCTGGCGGTCAATCAACGCGCACCCACCTTCGAACTCCGGCTCGAGACGAGCGATCCGATCCTCGGAAATGGAAACGCCGGAAGTGGAATCGCATCGGTTGATCTGTTCGTTTCGACCAACGGGGGCGACTATCGACACTTCCAGAGGCTGAGCGATGTATTTGAGACAACGTTCACGGGCGAAGAAGGCTTTCACTACGAATTCTTTAGCGTTGCCATTGACCGCGCCGGGAACATCGAAGCGTTGCCGAACGTCGCCGATGCGGCAACGCAGACCGGTCCGTTCGGCCCGCAGATTGTCGACGCGACGATTCAAGACGGGTTGACATCACGATCCTACGTCGATTCCTTGCAAATCAAATTCGATCGCGAAACCAACGTTTCAAACTTGCTGGACGAAGGCGTCTTCATGGATGCCGTTTCATTGCTGCGTTTCGCGCCCGACGGCAGCGAAATCGGCGAGTTGACGCTCGCCCCGAATCAATTCCTTGTCGACTTCACCGATGGAGTTCCGGGCGAGACGCTTCGATGGTCGTTGGACAGTTTTTCAGGATCAAAATCGACTTTGCCGGATGGCTATTACATTTTCAAGCTGAACGCAATTCAGATAACCTCCGGTTCCGGGTTCGGGATCGATGGCGATGCCGATGGACTCTCTGGCGGAGACTATCAGCTTGGATTTCATGTTTTGAGCGGTGACACCGACGGCAACGGCATGGTTGACAATGCAGACATGCTTGTCGTCTTGGGGGCAATCGGACGCAGCGAAGGCATGCCCGGTTTCGATCCGAATGCCGATCTCGACCGCGATGGACGAATCACCGTCCGAGATCGAATTCTGGTTGCCCAATCCTTTGGACGGTCAACGAGTGCTCCTGAACCAGTCGCGAGCAACACGGCCGCGGTTTCAAGTGCTCCGCTCACGTCCGGATCGCCGAGTCCGTTCGATCAAGCTGATCCGCAAGACGCAGCCTCGCTCGTCGCCGAACTGGCGCGACGAGAGGCCGACAATGACGCAAACGCCGCGGATGGCCTGCGCGAAGCTCAAGACCTGGCTCTTCAAGAAACCGTCACGCTGTTTGATGAGGAGCATGAACGCCTGGTGGAATTGCTCGCAGACGATCAGGGCTGAACGGTGTGCTGCAATTCATGACACTCGTAGTTCAAACAAACAAGACGCCACGATGCATGTAATCAAAGAATTCCTGTTGCGACCGCCAATGCGGTCGCCGCCCGAGGTACAATCATGACCGCCTTTCTGCCACTCTCTCCCCAGCTCTCAATCGGTCGATTGTTTAATCAACAATATCCGGGATTTTGAATGTTTCTTGACTACATCTTTGCATCAGCACACAACGTGAAATTTCAATGAAAAAACAACTGCTTTATATTTTGCTCCTCTCCAGTTTTCTGGCGCCGAAGGTCTTTGGTGGAGTGATAATCAACACGTATGGCAATTCGTTGACACCGGGAACCGGATTGAACGTGTCTGTTGAGCTTCCGTCGACAACCGATTTGGCCTCCTATCAAATCGAACTCGTTTTAAGCAGCAACACGGGAACCGCTGGCATCGATTTTTTCTTTGACGATGCATTGACGGCTGCCCCTGCAACTGGATACATCTTTCCCTCATCCGCTTTCTTTTTTCCGGTGGTTTTCAACGAATCGTCGATGGCTCAACGCCTTGTGCTATCCGATTTCGACTTCTCACCGGTAGATGTGACGCCTGGCATCAACAATCTGGTTGCCAACGTGGTCGTGCAAACCAGCGCGACTTACATCGGAGAGTTGGTCCTGTCGGTCGACGCCACGACGCTGCTGCTCGACAACCCCACGCTTTCGCCCGTAGTTGAATACGATGCCATTGTTACTGCCACTTCGACTTCCCCGAATGCAGTCTTCGCGTCTTCGTCGGTCGTCCCCGAACCGTCCAGTCTTGCCATCGCGCTCTCCTTCTTGTGCATGGGGCATTTGCGGGGGCGTGCGCGTCGCGGCAGACAAGTGAAGCGGAAGTTGCCAAGACTTTCGGCGAATCATGTTTCGCACCGAAATGTAAGCCTTAGCCCGGAACGGATCGAAACTCTAGACAAGTTCCGCCGAAATCACGCGATCTAAAATGAACACGGCAGGCGTTATTTAGGGAATCCTTCTTGTATTCGGGTTCGATGGCCATGAAGTCATCGAGAATCTTTTGAAGGCGATCCCGATCGGCGGCGTGATCCGGGTATTCGTCGAACTTACCGAGTTGCCACTTACCCGCGATGGCAGTGGCGTAGCCGGCCTCGCGGAACTCATGCGCGAAGGTGCGTACTTCGGAAATCGAGCCGGGAACAACCCGGTTATCAGTCCCGTGCGGCTGGGATTACACGTTACTCCGGTCACATAGAACTGAGTGAAACGCGTCCGTTCGTTGGCCAGCTGGTCGATCGCCGGGGTGCGAGCATAGGTGCTGATTCTCGTCCATCCGTACGCCTGATTTGAAACAGCTGTCGGTTGCGCGTATGCCGAACGCGACCGGAAGTCGTTAACAAGAATCAGGGAAAGAACTGGTCAATCATCAGTTTATTGGACAGACGGGACCCATACGTCCTATATGTCCTCTTGGTCTAATGGCAAGATCATTGCCCATGCTCGAAGGGGCGGCAAAATTATGGGGGCAAAACAATTTCGGAGTGCGATCATTTCGCCCCCATCGACTTGCCCACCGTCCTGCAACGAGGGCTTCGAGAACCGTACAATCTCATGCCTGCAGAGCCAAGATCTGACCGTATTCCAACTTGCAGTTTACCCGAGCAATCGACCGCCTGAGATGTTTGCCCAACAACTTTTGAAAACCAGCCTCGTGTCCTCCATGGGATTCAGTATGACTCACCTCATCGCCTCGACGCAGACGGGGTGCGGCGTGTTATTGCTGCGTCGTTTATTCCGCGCAAATACTACAGTGGTCTTGTTTGCGGTGGTCGGGCTGTTAACACAAACTTTGGGCGTTTGTGCTGCTAGAGGCGAATCCGCCACACCGCCCAACATCGTTGTGATCCTGGCCGATGACATGGGGTACGGGGACATGGGCTGCATGGGCAGCGAGACGTTGCGGACGCCGAATTTGGATCGGTTGGCCGATGCGGGAGTGTTGTGCACGCAGGCGTATGTCGCCAGCGCGGTTTGCTCGCCGTCGCGGGCCGGGTTGATGACGGGTCGTGATCCGAGGCGGTTCGGATACGAAGGCAACTTGAATGCCGCGGCGTCCCACTATGCGACGCGGCCGGAGCTGTTGGGGTTGCCGCCGAATGAAAAGACGCTCGGCGATCATCTGCGTGCCGCCGGCTATGCCACCGCACTGATCGGCAAGTGGCACCTGGGCATGGGCGAAGGCTTCCATCCCAATGTTCGTGGTTTCGATCACTTCTGCGGGATGTTGACCGGAAGTCACCACTACTTTCCAGCGACGATGAAGCATGTCATTGAACGCAACGGCCAGCGGCTCGAGTCGTTTTCAAGCGACTACCTGACCGACTTCTTCACCGACGAAGGGCTGCGGTTTATTGACACACGGCAGCACGCGGAGCCGAACAAGCCGTGGTTTGTGTTCTTTTCTTACAACGCACCGCACACGCCGATGCACGCGACGCCGGAGGACCTGCAGCGGTTTTCGCATCTGGGCGATAAGAAGCGACGAACATATGCCGCGATGATGTTCGCACTCGATCGCGGCGTCGGCCGGATCCGTGACTATCTGGAGCAGACCGGCCAGTGGGAAAACACGATGGTGGTGTTCTTTTCGGACAACGGAGGTGCGACCAACAATGCCAGTTGGAACGGGCCGCTGCGTGGCGTGAAGGGTTGTTTGCGTGAAGGCGGGATCCGCGTGCCGATGATCTGGACTTGGCCCGCGAAGATCCCCGCCGGATCGCGCTGTGATGCCGTCGTCAGCGCGTTGGACTTGTTGCCCACGTTCATGGCGGCGGCCGGCTCGGAGGCGTTGCCGCTGGCCGAACCGATGTCCCATGAAGACGCACGGAATCGCAAACGCATGATCGCCCTGGCGGGACCCCATGATGGGATCGATGTCTTGCCGCAACTTGCCGGTAAGGACGCGGGACCGCCACGGCGTTTGTACTGGCGATTGCAAGGCCAGGCGGCGGTGCTTGATGGCGCGGACAAGTTGGTCCGTCCCTCGCATCGCCAGGCAGAATTGTTTCGCGTGGCCAGCGATGTCGGTGAAGCCGACGATTTGTCGCGTCGAGAAACGGCGCGGACCGATCAGCTGTTTCGGCTGCTCGGGAAATGGGAATCGTCGCTTCCGACGGTGCCGCTGTGGGGCTCGTCCCCGTATTGGTCGGGCGAGACGGCAGAGCATTATGATGCGTGGCCGCCGCGGGAAGAACCGTTTCGGTAGCGGCGTTGGTGTCCAGGCTTGAGCCGCCCGGGGTCGCTGCGGAGCAGCGAGGGAGGAATCGCCTGAGGGTTCGACATCGACGTGCGATTAAACACACCGAGGGCATGCCGGGAAGGCGTGCCCTCGGTGTTCAATCTTGATTCCGGCCGATTCGCGCGAGGCGAACCATCGGCGTCTTCTTATTCGGCGGCTTCTTCTTCGACGGCTTCGGCCGCGTCTTCAGCAGCTTCTTCCGCTTCTTCGGCGGTTTCTTCGACCGACTCGGCGGCGTCTTCGGTCGCCTCTTCGGTTTCTTCAACGACGACTTCAACGGCCTCGTCTGTGTCGGTGGAATCCTGTGCGGAATCGCAACCGATCAGTGCAACCGAAAAAGCACACGCCAGCGCGACGTTTGTGAACTTGCGTAGCATCTCAACACCCTGTGTGATGTTTGGTGGATTGAACATTCAGTGTTCGTCAGGGTCGGTGTCGACTTGGCACCGCTCGAAACTGATTTTCACGAGTTCTTCACAAAACTCGCCGCCGCTTAGAGTCTCGCAAAACGGTGTTTTCCGCAAGGTGGGGGGAGTTCCGGCGAGGGGCGGAGGGCGAAATCGCGGTCCGGTCACGACAACTGTCTCGGTCGTGGCGGATGAATCGCCGGCGACCGAGACTGCCATCGGACGGGGTGGTTCAATCCGATCGGGACGGATTGAGCCCGAACGGATCGAGCCGAAACGGCATCACTGATTCAGTTGGGCTTCGATCGTTTCGCGACCGCCGCGGGTTCCCAGCGCGCCCCACAGCCCGTAGGGGCTTTGGCATCCTGGGACGACCTTGGGGTTGATCGCGGCACTGCTGGTGCCATTGACGTTGGTGTAGACGGTCGGCGCGTGGCTGTCACCGGCTTCGATCGAATCGGTGATGAACGTCACCGAGCCGTCACCCATCAGCACGTGCGCACCGCCTTGGTGCCGGCTTCCCGGGGCCAGGGTTCCGCCGGAGGTGATGCCGTTGCTCATCACCAGTTCGCGGTTGGGCGGCAGAATCGTGCAGATCGAGGTGTAGACACCGGCGTGGGCGGCCCAGCGAAATCCGCGCATGCCTTCCCCGTTGGCCTGCAAACTGGTCAACGTCAGGTCCCAGGTGGTGGGGCGGTCATCGTCTTTCCAGCCGTTGGTTTCGGCGATTGCCGGATCGTCGTACACGCCGCCGTCGCGACCGGCATTGATGTAGGCGCGGGTGCGGACGTCCGAGTCACCCAAATCGGTCGGGATTTCGCCCGCCATGATGGTATTGGACAATCCATCCAAGACATCGCGGAACCGCGACTGGTTGCGGGCGACGAAGAAGCCACGACTGGATTCCTGTTTCCGTTGTGCCAGGCCACTGTTGGGCGTGGTGACGTTCCACCAACCGGGGCTGCCGTTGACGGTCGCCGACCAGTAACGGTCACCGACCCAGGTGTGGTGAATCGCGTCGCCCAGGCTGGCCGCGTAGTTCGTCCGCCCGTGCGCGGGCAAGCCGACGCCGGGGTCGCTGGGGCAGCGGAATCCGGGGATCTCCATCAACCACGGGTCGTATTGGTGCAGCAGGTGGCTGGAGAGTCCTTTGTGGGGGTTGGGGCCCATCGGCGGGAAGGCATCGACGCCGTTGATCGCCGTGCCTTGGGTCGGCAGGAAGGGATTGGAGATCTGGTCCCAAGCGGCTTGTTGTTCGATGAAGGGAGTGATGCCGACCAGAAAGCTGAGGTTCATCCCGTTGTTGCCGACGACCGGATCGTTGTTGCCGGCGTTGAGACGGTGATACGTCCCGCTCCCGTGCGTGGGAAGTTGCTTGTAGGCCGAGTGATAGTTGTGCACGGCCAAGCCGATTTGTTTGAAGTTGTTGCTGCAACTCATCCGCCGCGCCGCTTCACGCGCCGCTTGAACGGCGGGCAACAGCAATCCGACGAGGATGCCGATGATGGCGATCACGACGAGCAGTTCGACGAGGGTGAAACCACGTCTGGGGGTGTGTTTCATTCAAGGTTTCCTGGAATAGGGTGAAAGGAGATCAGAGGTTTTGAATGGTTCACTGAGACAGCGCCACTTTGTCGTAGCGACGCACGATGCGAGTGTGGACGTCTCAGGAAGGGACCATCTTCTGGCGAAGATGGCGACGATTGCACCTGCCCGCGGACAGCGGCGGGCTGGTAAACTGGTCCGGATCAGCGATCCCCGCCTTCGACCTGGGTGCCCAGATCCGAGCCGGGGTTTCTGGAGAGATAGTCGGCGATGTCGCCGCTGTTCCCGCTCAGCCCGGTGTGTCGGGAGCATCCGGCCGCGGCCGGTAAGACGGTCACCAGCAGCAGGGTCCAGAGCGTCAGACGCGTGATTCGTGTCATCAGGAGCGTTCCATGATTGGAATGGGTTGGAGAGACTAGAATAGGGATCGGGCGAAGGCGTCCGCTGCGGGAGAGCCCCCGGCGTGGCAAACGCCCCCCGGATCGAATTTCGGTTCGAATTGAAACGCAACGATCGCCTACCGATACACCCAAGCAGGCCAGAATTTTTCTCGGATTTCCTGGAAACCCGGGGCGGCAACGCGGCGCCGGCGGCGGTCGTGTGTAATTCCAAATTTCTCTCCGTTTCAAGAGGACCAAGATGTCGGGCAGCGGCTTCAACGAGGAACTCGTCGAACGTCTCCAGTCCGGCGAAGAGCATGCCTTTGTGGAGCTGTTTTCGATTCACCGCCAGCGATTAAAACGGATGCTTGAGTTCCGAATGGACCGTCGATTGCGGGGCCGCGAGGACGCGTCGGACATTCTTCAAGAGGTCTACATCGACGCTCATCAGCGGATGCGTCACTACCTGCGACGCCCCCAGTTGTCGTTCTACGTCTGGCTCCGCCAACTGACGACGCAGCGGTTGATCGATGTCCACCGACGTCACCTGAAAGCGGAGATGCGGGATATCAAACAGGAGGTCGGAATCAACCGTCAAATGTTGGCGGCCACGTCCGCGTCGATGGCGCTGCAGCTGGCGTCCGTGTTGGCATCACCCAGCCAAATCGCGATGCACGCCGAACTGGTCCTGCAGATCGAAAAGGCACTCGAGGGGATGGACGAGATCGACCGCGAGGTGATCGCGCTGCGACACTTCGAAGAGCTTCGCAACAGCGAGGTCGCCGAAGTGTTGGGGATCAAAGATGCCGCCGCCAGCAACCGTTACATGCGAGCCCTGACCCGGCTGAGAGAGGTGTTGCAAGAAATCCCGGGGTTCCTCGATGAATCATGACCCCACCGAACTGCGCGAAGGCGATGCGGAGGTGCGCGACCCGGTCGAGGTGCTGGGCGAGCAGCTGATCGAGCGTCGTCGTCGGGGAGAGCAGGTGACGACCGACCAGTACGCGCGGGCCTATCCCGAGTTGGCCGACCGCATCCGGATGCAGTTTCCGGTCATGCTCGCGCTGGAAAAATTCAAAGAGAACACGTTGTCGTCGACCGCCGATCCCTATGACATCGAGATCGAAGTGCCGCAGGAACTCGGCGACTATCACATCATCCGCGAAATCGGCCGCGGTGCGATGGGCGTGGTCTATGAGGCCGAACAGCAAAGTCTCCAGCGACGCGTCGCCGTCAAAGTCTTCCCCCGCCAGACCCTGCAAGAGGCTCGCAAGCTGGAACGGTTTGCCCGCGAATCCAAAATGGCCGCGCGGTTGCACCACAACAACATCGTGCCGGTGTTCGGCGTCGGGCATCATTCCGGATTGCACTACTTCGTGATGCAACGGATCAAGGGCGTCGGGTTGGACGAAATCATCCAGCGGGCCAAAACCGGATCTCAACAGGATCTCTCCGCCGACGAGACACGGCAATGGCGTTGTGGGGCCGGCAGCACCGCCGACTCCGGCAGCATCCGATCGCTTCGCCTGGCCCGTTTGTTCGGCCGTCGCGAGGACGATCCGCCGACGACCGCGCCGACCGGCGACGGCGCGGTTGCGGACCCGGACTTGGCGTCGGAGATGACGTCCAGCTTTGTTCGCGCCGCCGGCATCGGCGTCCAAGTGGCCGACGCGATTCATTACGCACACAGTCAAGGCGTTTTGCATCGCGATATCAAGCCCAGCAATTTGATGATCGACCCCGGCGGAACCGTGTGGGTGACCGACTTCGGACTCGCGACCGCACTGCAGCAAGACCAGCCGGTCGACCGCAACGACATCGCCGGGACGCTGCGATTCATGGCCCCCGAACAGCTGAGCGGCAAACATGACACCCGCAGCGATTTGTACAGCTTGGGCGTCACGCTGTACGAACTGATCACCCTGCAACCGGCGTTCACCGCCTCCAGTAAGGCCGGGGTGGTGGACCGGATTCTGCATGGGCAGTTTGAGAAACCGAGGGCGGTCCGGCCACGCATTCCTCGGGATCTGGAAGCGATCGTGCTCAAGGCCATGGCATTGGCACCCGACCAGCGGTATCAAAACGGACGCGAGCTGGCCGACGACTTGACTCGATTCATCAAAGGGCGTCCGGTACGGGCCCGGCGGATCGGAAGCGTCGGTCGCATGGTCCGATGGGCGCGCCGCGACCCCTTGGCCGCATCCCTGGTCGGTACGCTGGCGATCGTGATCGGCACGTCGTTCGTCCTGGTCAGTTCAAAGTGGCGTGAGGCGGTCGAAGAACGGCAACGCGCCGAAAGCAATCTGATCGTCGCACTCGAATCGATGGACCAGATCCTGGGGCGGTTCACGTCCAGCTGGATGGCACGCCCGACCGACTTGCAACTCGGCCCCGAAGACGCTGGGCCGGCAGACGCTGGGCCGGCAGACCTGGCGCCCGGTGAGCTTCAGATGCTGGTCTCCGACCACAGCGCATCATTGATGGAAGATGCGATCCGGTTCTACGATCGATTCGCCGTCGACAACGCCCCCAGTCCCCGGTTGATGCGAGATACCGCACGTGTCCATCAACGCGCCGGCGATATCTATCAACGGCTCGGCAAGTACGCCAAGGCCGAGCACGCCTACGTGCGTTGCCTGGCGATTTTGAATCAACAAGACGCCGACGATGACACCTCGCTGGCGTTGACCAAGGCGAAAGTGTTGAACCAATTGGGGCTGGTCAAGTACGCCACCAGCCGATTCCCCGAAGCGGAACGGGTGTTTTTAAAAGCACGTGACGTTTTGGCCCAACAGACGCACCGGGAGGAACCGGCCTGCCAAGCCGAATTGGCGCGGACGTTCAGCAACCTCGGCCAATCACAGTGGTTGATGTTTCACCACGACGATGCTCGGCGCAGCCATCGCAGAGCCGTGTCCATTTTGGAAAGTCTGGTCGAGTGGGAACCCGACAATCCGGGCTATCAATTGGCCCTGGCGCGAGCCTATCGGGCATATTATCCCTTTGCATCCAACCGCAACAGCAACGAGCGGGAATCGGTCAAGTCCGCCGGGATCGCGATCTTGGACGAACTGGTGATCGAACATCCCCATGTTCCGGACTATCAATGCGAACTGGCAGAGATTTTGACCGCGACCGTTCAACGCTATCGCTGGTCGGGAAACAACCAGGCCCAGATCACCCAACTGGAACGCAGCATCAAAATTGCCCGCCAGTTGAGCGAGGCTTACCCGGCCATTCCTCGTTACAAAGTGACGTTGGCCGACGCCCTGAAGACGATGGGGGATCTGGTCGACCGCTCCGACCCGACCGCCGCGGTGAAGTACTTGAACGAGGCGATCGAGATCTATCGTTCGCTGACAGACAGTTTTCCCGATGTGCCCGCCTATCACTTCTTGTGCGCAATGGCACTCCGCGAGCACTCGCAATCTCGTTACCGGATCGAACAGTTCGCCGAGTCACTGGCCAGTGCCCAGCAGGGAGTCGAAGACCTCAAGGTCTATGTCCGACTCCGTCCGGGCAACCGAATCGCCTGGGGCATGCTGGCCCGGCTTCTCGATCAAGTTGCGGCCGCATCGATGTCGATGAATGAAGCGGAAGATGCCGAACGGGCGCGGTTTGAGGCTCAACAGATCCGCGAGCGTTGGGGATCCAATCGCCGCCGCTAACATCGTGTGCAACGTCTGCCCCCGGGCCTACCACTCGCCGAGCACTTCACGGCCGGCGCGGGTGCCGGCGGCGTGTCAAAGTTCCCGATCGATCGAATCGGTCACACTGCGGACGCTTCCGTCCAGCAGCGCCACTTGGACCAACCCGACATGGTAGCTTCGTGACGTGATCATCGCGTAGGTGGGATGACCGGCGATCCCGTTTTTGCCTTCCTGCCACGAGTTGTAATCCATTTCTTCGTAAAATCGCCCGTCATGCGTGTAGTGGACTTTCGTGTTGGGTGAGAGAGTGACGGTGAAGCCGGTGTGGTGAACGCGTCCATCGGGCCATTCGGTGTGCCCGGTGTTCTTGAATTGCGCACCACTGGCAACGATCGATTCTGCTTCTGCGACCGTCGCGGGCATCTGGGCGTTCGCCGGGCCGCCGTTGCGCGTGTAGGGGGTCCACGCTTTCACTTCACCGACCAAGGTGCCTATGATGGCGATCACAACAAGTAATTCAACCAGAGTAAATCCTGAGGCGTGGAAACGTTTCAAAAAGAATCTCGCAGGTGATTTCGGCGGACGATTGACAAAGATGCCGGAGTGGCATCGCGGTTGCTAAGCAGGTTCTGTGCCAAAGACCGTTTTCATGTTGACTGTCATTAAATCCGGGAGTTCTCGGTGACGCTGTCCGATTCAATGACGGTTTGGCCACCGCCGGGCGGTGAAAAAAACGTCAACGCACGCCGTCGATCCCCCCATCCACATCCGACGTGCCTAAAAACCATTCACTGACCACCCGAATCCTGACGCCGCTGGTGATTGCCGCGGCGTTTGCCGCGATCGTCGTGGCGTGGACGTCGTGGACGCTCGGCCGCCGCTGGGCGCTCGAGGAAATGACCGATCGCTATCGCTGGATCGAATCCTCGATCACCCAGTCCACGTTTCCGCTGACCCCGGCCGTTTTGAAATCGCTTTCCCAATTGACCGGGACGCAGTGGATCACGGTCGATCCGAGCGGGGCGATCGCGTCGTCGACGCTCCCTCTGGCCCCGACCACGCAGTTGCCCGAAACACGGACCGGCCGGTCCGCCATCAGGACCTCACCGGGAGAGCGTGATCCGGCGCCGGCCGATGTGGTGCTCGATTCGACCGAGTTCTACGCCTTCACATTCGATCGGCGAAACGCGGCGGCCGGTGACGGCAGATCGTCGTCGGTGGTGGTGTTGTTTGCCAAGCAAAACGTCAATGCGGTCGCCCGACGAGCCGCCACACTGCCGCTATTGACCGGATTGTCGACCATCGCCGTCGTCAGCGCCCTGATGTTTTTCCTGACCTCGCGTTTGATCGGCAGACTCAAACGTCTGGAAACACAGGTCGACCGCATCGCCGGTGGTGAGTTTGAATCCGAACTCTCCGATACCGGGCACGATGAAGTGGGACGCTTGGCCGGCGCGATCAGCACCATGGCAGGCCAGCTCAGCGAACTGTGGGACCGCGTCAATCGCCAGCAGAGCGCAAAACTATTGCACCAGATCTCCGGCGGCATGGCTCACCAATTGCGCAACACGCTGACCGGTGCCAAAATGGCGATCGAATTGCATCAGGGGAATCTGAACTCCGAGCCGCCCGAAGAAGTGCGCGTGGCGCTGCGGCAACTGGAAATCGCCGAGCAGTATGTCAGCCGGTTGCTCGCACTCGGTCGCGGCGAACCATCGACCGAGCAGCCGCAATGCGTCGGCGAATGTTTGGAAGACGTGCGTTCGACGCACCAACCGATTGCCAACCATCTGCGGGTTGATTTAACTTGGTCGATTGATCCAGGGTTGCAATCACGATGGGTCAAGGATGGTTCGTCGTTTTCTGCCGCCGTGTCGAATTTAGTGCTCAATGCGATGCAGGCGGGGACAAGCGTCAAAGTTGACGCACTGATCGACCCAACGGGCCAGTGCCTCCTTTCGGTCGCCGACAACGGACCGGGAATCGACGATTCGGTCAGCGGCTCTCTGTTCGATCCGTTTGTCACCTGCAAACCCGAAGGCCTGGGGTTGGGATTGCCGCTGGTCAAACGGACCGCCGAATTGTTGGGGGGTTCGGTTCGCTGGCATCGCGAATCGGGCACGACGACGTTTGAATTGACAGTGACCGTATCACAGGAGAACCCGCAGCATGACTGAGAGTCGTCCAACGGACGAGCCCGACGCTCAGCGACAAACGCCCCGCCCGGCGACCGTCTTGGTCGTCGATGATGAACCATCGATCTGCTGGGCGTTCGAGCGGATGCTCAGCGAGCAAGGGCATACGGTGATCACGGCGTCCTCGGCCGAAGAAGGCCTGCGGTTGGCCGCGGACCGACGCCCGGACCTGGTGCTGCTGGACGTGCGATTGCCCAAGGAGGATGGGATTTCCGCACTGCCGAAGTTTATCGAAACCAGCGGCGGCAGCCCGGTCATTGTGATGACGGCGTTCGGTGATTTGGAGACCGCCGTCGCGGCGGTCCACCGTGGTGCCAGCGAGTACCTGGTCAAGCCTTTCAACTTGGATGACGCCCGGCGGGTCTGCCAGGTCGCCCTTTCAACGTCTCGGCAGTCGTCCGCTCCGGTCGCGGTGGTGCGCAAGGACCAGGGAGACAACCGTTTGGTCGGCAGTTCGCCGGCGATGCAACAAGCGTTTCGCCAGATCGCACTGGTCGCCGCCAGCGATTTGTCGGTGTTGATCACTGGTGAAACCGGGACGGGCAAGGAATTGGTCGGCGCGGCCATCCATCGTCACAGCCATCGGTCCAAACAAGTCTACCTGCCGATCGCGCCGGTCGCCCTGAACGAAGACCTGGTCGAAAGCGAGTTGTTCGGTCATGTCAAAGGCGCCTTCACCGGCGCTGATGCCGATCGGTCGGGGTTGTTCGATCGAGCCGAAGGCGGCACGGTGTTCTTGGACGAAATCGGTGATCTGCCGATGAGTGTGCAAGTCAAATTGCTGCGTGTTCTGGACCAAGGGGAGTACCTGCGGGTCGGCGATGTGCGGCCGCGACGGTGCAACGTGCGTGTGCTGGCCGCGACCAACCGCGACCTTCACGAAGCGATGCGCCAGGGACAGTTTCGCGAGGATCTTTATTATCGCCTCAGCGGGCTGCACATCCACTTGCCGCCCCTGCGTGAACGATTGGAAGACCTGGCGGTGCTGTGCCGTCATTTTCTGCGGCGTCTGGGCAACGAATCCGCCGCGGAGTCACTTTCCGACGAATTAATCGATGCGCTCTCCAAGCGACCGTGGCATGGCAACGTCCGCGAACTGAATCACGCCGTGGAACATGCGGCGGTCGTCGCGCGGGGCCGTTCATTGACCATCGACGACTTTCCGCCGGCCCAACTCGGACGCGACTCGGCCGCCGTGCAGCCGCCCGAAGCTTCGCTGGCCGATGCCGTGGCGGCCTGGTGCAAACCGCGACTCGAGGTCGATGCAGGGGAAAAGGCGACGATGGGATTGCACGCGGATTTGATTGCGGCGATCGAACCGACGTTGCTGCGATTGACACTCCAGGCGACCGCGGGCAGTCGCGCCGCGGCCGCGGAACGCCTGGGAATCCATCGCGGCACGCTCCGTGAGAAGCTGCGTCACTACGGCATCAACGACGTCGATGCGTCCGGCGGAAAGTGAATCGCCGCATCATCTGTCGCGGCCGGCGAGACGATTCGTGATCGGATGGAACGGATCTGATCCAGGAGGTCCAACGCCAATCGGCTATCTTCGTCTTTGGCGGCATTCTCAAGTGCCCGCGCCGGATCGGTGAAATCGCTGAATCCGACCGTTCCGCCGGAACCTTTCAACCAATGGGCTTCGCTGCGCAAGGTCTGGAAGTCGGCTTGGCGAAGTGCGTCTTGCATCCCGTCCAACCGGCCGTCCAATCGATCCACGAAGCTCACGACGATGCCCCGCATTTCTTCGTCATCGATCGGCAGCGTCGTGTGGATCGGTGGCAAACCATCCGCGTCGCCGGGCGTCATCGCCGCAAACTCCGCGGCGCTGACCACGACGGTCGCCTCTTGGGGTTGGATTTGAACCGTGTCGTCGTGCTCCGCTGCCGGCGGGTCCGAGGCCAGCGGCCGGTCATCCGCTGGGGACTTCGGTGACGGCAAAACCAGCTCGATCAACAGTGCGTATTGAATCAAGCAGATCGGGATCAGAAACGCGAGCAGCCCCCAGATCCCGTAACTGGCCATGCCCAATTCACGCTCCGTCTCGGTGAACGCCAATTGCAGGCTCCCCCAAGGCTGACCGAAGCGAAAGATCGGAACGCTGATGCTCCAGTCGCGGTCCTCCGGACTCGCCGACCAATGCCGGTCGTGCCCGCTGGTTTGAAAGGTGGTGTTGCCGTCCGCATCGGTCAAGCGAACCGAACGCAGGCTGGGGTTCCGGTCGACCAACGCGGCGACCGCCGATTCGAACCCGGCCGAATCGCCGCTGGCAACCATCGCCGTGCCGCAGGCGGCCAACGATTCGCACAGCGCGACACGCCCCCGCATCAACTGGCGACGGGCGTCCGGTGCCAAGCCGATCCAGTCAGCCAGCAACACCGTTCCCGCCAGCAGGCCGGTCACCAGCAGCGCCAAGCGAAATCGGAGAGGGATACGTGCGTCGAATTTCGGCATCGTGATAGAAATTGCGGTTTCATCGAATCGTCCTTTTCTCTCATCGGGCGATTCTTTTCCCGCCGATGAACCCGTCTTCGGTGATTGCCCCCAAAGTGACTGTTTCAGGCCGACGCCTCTCCGCGTGTGTGCGTGGAAGCAACGGTGTCGGTTGTGACGACGATAACGCTCGCGCGAAGATTGATTTGTTCCGGAGAAATTGAATCGCTATCATGAACGTATGGCCATGAAACAGACGATCCATCAGATTCTTTGAACATGAGGGAATCCATGCCGGTGTTACTTGAAGGCACGGCAGTGGTGATTCTCAACTCGGCGTTGGATCGCTGCTTGGAAGGCGGCGCGTCGGATTTTCACACGATCGCCCCCAACGCGATGTCCTTCGGCGACGGCGAAGTGACCCAAGCGAGTTTTATGTCGCCGCGCGATGCCGAGTTGTTTCGTGACAAGTTGGTTCTGATGGGACTTCGCGATGACGAAGATTCGCCGGATCTGGTGTTGGTCGACGCCCACAACCAAACGATGCACCCGGCATGCGATTGGTTGCGGTTGATCGAGTACAAAGGAAACTTGATCGCCAGCCATGTCTCCAACGACTCGGATGTCGTGGTGGCGCCGGAATCCTGGGACCCGGATGCCGGACCGACGCTTCAGCACATGTCAGCCGAGCAGGTGCGTGATCGGTTGGAGTTTGTTCGCCGGGAAGAACGGGTGGACGTTTATCGCGATCGACAGACGGGGCAACTGCTTTACAGCGCCCGGTTGCACGAGACGCCCCAAGAGCGGTTCAAGAAATCCGCCGACGTCGTGCTGGCCAACATGCGCCATCCGGGACAGCCGCCTCCACCGGACGAAGTGCAGCAATCGATTCGCGGGGCGATCGGCCAGTTGCAACAATTGGTCACTCAGCAAGACGATGCCTGGCGGATCTGGTTTCTGCTCGGCAAGGCTTGGCACGCCGTGGACCGCATCCCCCGCGCGATCGGCGCACTCGAGCGGGCTTTGGAAGTGGCCGATCAACCGCAGTCGATCATCTACAAAGAACTGGCCGGCGTGTTGTTGGTCGACGGGGCGACCGAGCGGGCGTGCGAGATGGGGGAAAAGGCGGTCGCGTTGGCCCCCGACGACGCCGAGTTGCTGGGGAATCTTGCGATCGCGTACTTGTTGGATGGCCGCGTCGAAATCGCCCGCAAGACACTCGATCACGCCTTGTCGATCGCGTCCGATGATTCGACCAATCAGTATGTGATGGAAAAGATCAAAGCGGTCCAAGCGGGGCGATTGTCTCGGCCGACAACCTTGGCCGAATTGGAAGGTCGCCAATCGACGCCGCATCCCGTCAAAACGGCCGCACGAAAGCCCGGCTGGCTGCGTGGTTGGTTGAGACGGATTGCGACGTTCCGATAAAGATCAACGTTGTTCAGGCTCGACGGCCAATTGCCGCTGTTGTTCAAACAGCACGATCCCGACCGTGGTGGCCAAGTTCAAACTGCGGACGTTGCCGGTCGTCGGAATCCGCAGCGCATGGGGATGATCCGGGCCGACGATCTCGCGGGGCAATCCGGTCGATTCGCGGCCGAAGACGAAACTGTCACCGTGGCGAAACGTCACGTCCCAAATCGACCGTGTGGCGAATCGGGAAAAGAAAAACATCCGCGGTGGCGGCAACAACTCGGTGACCTCGTCCCAGCGGTCGACAGCTTGCAACTGGAGGTGTTTCCAATAATCCAGCCCCGCGCGGCGGACCCGTTTGTCGCTAAAGTCGAAACTGGCCGGCCGCACGATCCACAACTTGGCCCCCACCGCAACACAGGTCCGACCGATGTTGCCGGTGTTTTGAGGGATCTCGGGTTGATACAGCACCACGTGTGCGACGGGACCGTCCGGATTGTGCGGGCGGACGGGATCGGGCATCGACGGCTCAGGCATCGGGTTTTCAAACTCCGGCGTTTCCTATGCTCCTGGCGTACCTGCCAGGGGGTGTGGCTTTTGGTGCCTGTCGGCGGCGGCAGGGTTGCAAAGGGGCTTGGTGGCGTGACAAACTGTCCGTACATCATGACAAATCGCCCGCGTTTTTCAGCGGGGCGCCGTGTCTTTTTCTCCCGAGCCCCGTTCGATCCGTCCGGTCCAGTGTCACCGCTGGCAGAGAACCGCATTCATGCCGATCCAAGTCACCTGTCGCCACTGTCTCAAACGCTTCCAGGTGAGCGACAAATTCGCCGGCAAAACCGGGCCCTGTCCCAATTGCAAAAAGCCGATCGAAATCCCCAAGGCGGACGAGCAGGTCGTCATCCACGCGCCGACCGACGGTGCCCCCAAGGACAGCAAGGGCGTCAGTGTCCTCAAGCCGATCGAGCGGAAGGAAACCGACGTGACCAAGAGTGGTCTGTTGATTTCCATCGGTGCGATCGTCGCGGTGTTCGGTTTCGCGCTGGTGTTCCGGTTCACCGGACAAGACGGCGCGGCGCCGTTTTGGGCTCAGTTGGTCGGATTGATCCTGTTGGCACCCCCGTTGGTCTGGTCGGGCTACACGTTCTTGTATGACCAGGAACGCGAACCCTACGTCGGCCCGGAACTTCGCAACCGCGTGCTGATCTGTTCGGCTCTGTTTGCGGTGATCTGGGTGGTGTACGCGTTCGTGCCGTCTTACGTGTTTGAACTCGACAAGCCATCGGAAATGTCGTGGACGGTGTTCGGGATCACGCTCTGTGTGATGATCGCACTGGGCGCTTTGGCGTCGGCGGGGACGTTTGAATTGGAGTTTTTCAACGGGGTCATTCACGCGGGGCTGTATTTCATCGTGATCGTCTTGCTAGCCCTGACCAGCGGCGTGGCGTTGGCCGGCAAGCCCAGTCAAGACGATCGGTTGCTCGAACCGCTCGCGTCACAGCCCGCGGCGGAGACGCTTTCGGTGGCCGTCACCGACGTCACCTCACCACGCTTGACACCGCCGCGCCCCTCGTGAACGCTCCACCCGAACTTGACCTGCTGCATCGCGCCGGCGCCGACTCGGGATCCCTGGTCCGAATTCCGCCCGCCGACAGCGTCCCGTTGTCTCCACGGGTGCGACGGATCATGGACACCGCCGCGCTGCGTCGGTTGGCAGGCATCAGCCAACTGGGAATGGTCTCGCTGGTCTACCCCGGCGCGATGCACACGCGACTGGAACACACCCTGGGCGTGTACCAGAACGCGTTGCGATTCCTGGCCCGATTTCGTGGTGATCCGGTCGCGGCGGGTTGGCTGGACCAGCGACACAGTGACGCGTTGATCCTGGCCGCGCTGGTCCACGATCTGGGGCACTGGCCGTTCTGCCACCCGATCGAAGACATGCAATTGGAATCGGTCGCCCGGCACGAACACCGTGTCGGTCAAATGATCCGCACGGGCGAATTGGCACGGTGCATTGAAGAAGATTGGAATTGCGATGCCACCGACGTCGATCGGTTATTGAATCCGCCGCAGGCTGATGACGCAACCGATCGCGACTTCGACGACGGATTCCGTTTCCTGGCGAGCTGCTTGAGCGGTCCGATCGACATCGACAAACTCGATTACCTGCAACGTGACAGCCTGCATTGTGGCGTGGACTACGGACGCAACTTCGACGCCGGGCGGCTGATCTCCTCGCTGGTCGTCGATCCGGCGACGCGGCGATTGGCGGTCGGCGAAAAAGGACGCACCGCAGCCGAAATGATGGTCTTTGCGCGGTACATCATGTTCAGCGAGGTGTACTGGCATCACGCCGTCCGTTCGGCGACCGCGATGTTGCAGCGGAGTGTGTTTCTGCTGCACAACCGATTGGATCTGAACGCCACCTTCAAACTGGCCGATGCCGAGTGGATCGCGCTGCTGCGACGGACCGGCCAAGGCAGTTTGGCCGAACCGATGGTCGAAGGCCTTTTCGGTGCCCGGCGTCAGTTGTTCAAACGCGTCGCCGAATTCAGCGTGCTCTCAGGTGCCGAGATTCATCAACGATTGGCCCGTCGCCCCCACCGGTGGCTGGTCGCGTTGTGCCAGCGCGTGGCGGAACAACTCAGCCGCGACAGTGGGGTGGCGGTCGCACCGGCCGATGTGCTGATCGATGCCCCGCCGGTCAAATTAGAAGTCGACATCAACACGACGGTGCTGTTTGCCGATGGCCGCACGTCGACTTTGGGCGATGTGTCGCCGGTCGCCGCAGTCTTGGCCCGCCAACAATTTGACAACGTCGTCAAACGTGTTCGCGTGTTCGTCCGCCCCGATCTGCGCGATCCGCTGCGAACCACCTATCCGACCTCGGACCACTGGTCCGAGTTATTGATTCAGTGCGTCAACCAAACCGAAAGTGAAGGGGTATGATCCAGAACGTCCAAATCGAGGGAATTGAAACCGTCGTCCAGCCCGACGCGGAACAAGCGTCGCGCACCGTCGCCCAATTGATCGCCGACCAGATCGGTCGCAAGGGGGACAGTGTGCTCGGGCTGGCCACCGGAGGCACGCCGGTCCAGACCTATCGTCAGTTGATCGAAATGAACCGACGCGGCGAAGTCGATTTCAGCGCCGTGACGTCGTTCAATCTGGACGAATACATCGGCCTGGACGGCGCCCACCCGCAAAGCTTTCGCGCCTTCATGAACGAACACTTGTTCGATCACGTCAACATCGACCGAGCGCGGACCTTTGTCCCCGACGGATGTGCCGACGACGTGGAGGCGCACTGTGCGAAATACGAATCGATGATCGACGCCGCCGGCGGGATCGATTTGCAATTGCTGGGGCTCGGGCACAACGGACACATCGCGTTCAACGAGCCCGGATCGCCGCGTGACAGTCGCACCCGCCGGGTCGATCTGACACCGCTGACGATCCAGCAAAATGCCCGATTTTTTGACTCCGTCGACGAGGTGCCTTGCCACGCGATCACAATGGGAATCGCCACGATCTTGGGGGCGCGACGAATCGTGATGCTGGCGACCGGCGGGGGAAAATCCGAGGCGGTCGCACGTATGCTGCAGGGTCCGATCGGCGAAGACCATCCCGCGTCGCTGCTACGGCATCACGACCACGTGACGGTCGTCTTGGACCGCGCCGCCGCGGCCGAGCTGCATTTGGAGTGATCATCCCTGGCGGTTCCCACCGCCACCGACCGGATCTTGAACATGTCGCACTCGCAACCAACCGAATCGCAACACCCTCCCCGCTCGACCCGTGTGGCGATCGTCGGTGCCGGACCGATCGGATTGGAGCTCGCCGTCGCGCTACGCCGGCAGGGCATCGATTTCGAAGTCTTTGATGCCGGTTCGGTCGGGAACACCATCTCCTGGTGGGCGCCGCAAACACGTTGGTTCAGCAGCAATGAACGGATCGCGATCGCCGGAGTGCCGCTGCTGACGGCCGACCAGTCCAAAGCGACCCGGGAGCACTACCTCACCTACCTCCGCAGCGTCGCAACCCAGTTTGAAATTCACGTCCACACCCACTGCCCGGTCGTGAACATCGCACGCGCCGACGATGAGGAAATTGGCACACAGGGCGGTGGTCGCTTTGCCGTCACAACCAAACCGGGCGCTCGCCCCAGTGTCTGGTCGGCCGATGCGGTGGTCCTGGCCATCGGCGGAACCGACTTCCCAAAAAAGCTCGGCATCCCGGGCGAAGACTTGCCCCACGTCGATGGCTACCTGCGCGAGACGCATCGCTACTTCGGTCGCAACGTGCTGATCGTTGGCGGACGCAACAGTGCGATCGAAGCGGCGCTGCGGCTGCACCACGCCGGTGCCAACGTTTCTCTCAGCTATCGCGGCGCTCAACTCCCCGAAGATCACATCAAGTATTGGTTGCTGCCCGAGATCAAGGGACTGTTGGCGGCCGGCCGGATCGGTGATTTTGTCGGCACCACTCCGGTCCAGATCTTATCCGAGAGCGTACAACTGGAATCGATCCAGGACGGAACCCAGGTGGAGGTCAAAGCAGACGACGTGCTCAGCTTGATCGGGTACGAACAGGACAAGACCTTGATGCGAATGGCCGGCGTCGAATTGACCGAATCGATGCAGCGACCGAGCTACGACGAAACCACGATGGAAACCAACGTCCCCGGCATCTACATCGCCGGGACCGCAACGGCGGGGACGCAAAGCAGCAAGTACAAGACGTTCCTGGAAAACTGCCACGATCACGTCGACAAGATCGTTGCCCACCTGTCCGGCCAGCAGGTCGATTCGGCACCGCAACAGTACCGGCAACAGATTCTCTCGCAACCGGAGAGTTAGGGCAACAGTGGGATAGCTGGACAGCGCCACTTTGCTCAAGAAACACCGTGAATCGCGGGTCGAACGTAGCTACCTTCGCCAGAAGGTGGATCCCCGGGGGTTTCCACGCTCTGGCGAGCGTAGCTACGCCAAAGTGGCGCAGTCCAGAGAGGCTTCCCGCCTGTTCTCTGCGCGCCCGCTTGCTCCCAAGTTCCGCCTGGGGACACGATGATTTGGAGGCTCCGACCCTCGCGATGGCAGTCGACGTGTGGCGGAGCCACACCGACACTGCGTTCCAAGGCGGAGCCTTGGATCGAGGGCACGGTCCGCTCGCTCACGCGTCCCGCTGGCCTGGGTATACTGAAGGGGCCCGGCGCGTGCGGATGCCTCGCGCGTCGGCCCCGCCGCCCGCCGTTGATCCCTGCCATGCGCCCGAATCTGATTCTCTTGACCTGCCTGTACGCACTCGTGACGGGTCTGGTTTCTCGCGCCGACGATCCCTTCACCGATTCGGTCGCTCCCGTCTTGGCTCGCCGCTGTCTCAGTTGCCACAACGACCAGAAATCCGGCGGCGGGTTGTCGTTGGTCGATCCGCGGCGGTTGATCGAACTGGGGTACGTCGAGGTCTCGGATGCACCATCCAGCCATCTGGTTGAATTAATTTCGCCACACGACGGCCGCGCGGAAATGCCCAAGGACTCCGATCCGCTCCGCCCCGATCAGATCGCCGCGATTGTCGCGTGGATTGATTCCGGAGCCAATATCCCGGCGGGCTTCCGCATCGAGCCCGCGACGGTTGCCGATCGCGATTGGTGGTCACTGCGTCCGATCAAGCCGGCTCCCCAAGGCGAGCTTCACTCCATCGTCGATTCGATGATCGACGCGAAGCTGGCCGATTACTCGCTGAATCCGCTGCCGACGGCTGATCCGCTCACCCTGATCCGTCGCATCAGCTATGACCTGAACGGTCTGCCGCCGACACCCCAGCAGATCGATGCGTTCGTCCGACAGCACCAAATCGATCCCGAAAACGCCTGGCGGGAACTCGTCGATCGCTTGCTGGCCGCCCCCGAGTTCGGCGAAAAATGGGGACAACACTGGTTGGACATCGCACGGTACGCCGAGACCCACGGCTACGACAAAGACCAACCGCGAAACAACGCTTGGCCCTATCGCGACTATGTCATTCAAAGCCTGAACGCCGACAAACCGTTCGGGCAATTCGCCCGCGAGCAGATTGCCGGGGACGTCCTGGCCGACGACAAATCCGAAGGGATCGTGGCCACCGGTTTCCTAGCGGCAGGGCCTTGGGACTTGATCGCCCATGTCGAAGTCGGCGAGGAAAAGCTGGATGGGCGAATCGCCAAGCACCTCGATCGGGACGAAATGGCGACGGCCGTGTTCAACGTGTTCCAAAGCACGACGATCCAGTGCGCCCAATGCCACAACCACAAATTCGATCCGATCGAAAGCACCGACTACTACCGCGTCCACGCAGTGTTTGCCGGGATCGATCGCGCCGACCGGGTCTATGCCGGACTGTCCGCCGATCAACAGCGTCAAAAGCAGGGCCTGCAACAAGAACGCGACACGATCACTCGCCGACGCGATCAAGCCAAACAGGCTTTCGAGCAGACCATCGCCCAACGGGCCGCCGCGATCGATCCGGAGCTGAAGGCACTCGATGAAAAAGCCAACCGATTTCCGCCGCCACCGCAGCACGGCTTCCACAGCCAAATCGCCTCGCGCTCCGACGAACTCAAATGGGTCGAAGTTGATCTGGGAACGCCCCAGCAAATCGACCAGATCGAATTGATCGCCTGTTACGACGACTACAACCACATCGGCGCCGGCTTCGGTTTTCCCGTCCGTTTCAAAGTCGACGTGACTACCGAAGCGGAACTGACTGACCAGAACGCCACCACGGTCTTCGACGCCACGGCCGACGACTTCGCCAATCCCGCATCATCGCCGCTGGAAATTGAGTTCGACCGGCAGCCCATCCGAATCATCCGCGTCACCGCAACCAAACTCGCCGAGCGTCGCAATGATTTTATCTTGGCCGTCGGTGAAATGCGTGCGATCCATGCGGACGATGAAGTCAATGTTGCCATCGGCAGCGACGTCAACGCTTCGGACCATATCCCTCCCAACGCCCGCTGGTCGCCCCGGTTTTTGGTCGATGGCACGTATTATCGCAGTGGGCTCGACGAATCGGAAACGAAGCGGTGGAAGGAACTGCGTGAGCGACGCGACGAGATCGTCGTGGCGACATCCACGCCGGAACACGAGCGGCAGATGAAGCAGTGGGCTGAACGCTTGGCTGACATTGATCAGCAGCTCAAAGAAATCCCCGCCGGGCAACGGGTTTACGCTGCCGCGATGGACTTTCCCAAGCGGGGAAAGTTCCTGCCGACAGGCGGCGTGGCCCGCCCGATCCACTTTTTGAATCGCGGCGATTTGAGAGCACCGGGCGAGAGGGTGCTGCCGGGGGCTCCAGAGCTATGGCCCGGCGCGCCTTCACAATTTGCTTCACAGCAGGGCTATGACGAAGCGGAAGCACGGGCCGCCTTGGCACGCTATGTCACCGGGCAAGACAACCCGTTGATCTGGCGTTCGATCGCCAATCGGATCTGGCAATGGACATTCGGAAAACCGTTGGTCGGCACCCCGAATGACTTTGGGCGAATGGGAATGCGACCCACGCATCCCGAGTTGTTGGATCTGCTGGCGGCGCGTCTGCGTGACGATCCCGACCAGTCGATCAAGTCGATCGTGCGCGAACTGGTCCTCACCGATGCCTATCGTCGCGCCTCATTTGCGACCGATCGGAGCGACGTCACCCAGCAAAATCTGGCGATCGATGCGAGCAACGACTGGCTGTGGCGTTTCAATCGCCGGCGTCTGACGGCCGAAGAGTTCCGTGACACGGTGCTTGCGGTCAGCGGCGTGCTCCGGACGGACCTTCGCGGCGGACCGAGTTTCAAAGATTTTGTGATCGAGCGCCCGCAACATTCGCCGCACTATGAATACGAACTTCACGACCCCAACGATCCGGCATCGCACCGCCGAACGATTTATCGATTTGTCGTGCGATCACAACCCCAGCCGATGTTGACAACCCTCGATTGTGCGGACCCGTCGATCAGCACCGCGCGTCGCGATGAATCGACGACCGCACTCCAGGCACTCGCCCAATGGAACAACCGACTGGTCGAAGCCATGTCGCAGCGGTTTGCCGATCGAGTCTCCCAGGAAACGACGACCGATGACCAAGCGATCCGGTTGGCGTGTCGGTTGGCCTGGGGCCGGGACGCGAATGAAGCCGAACGCGAACCGCTAACCCAATTGCTCGCCGAACACGGGCGAGAAACACTGTGCCGAGTCGTGTTTAACGCGAGCGCGATGATGTACCTGGATTGAATTGTACCCCACGGATGGCAAAGCGTACCCACGGATGTCAGTGTATTAGAGAGGACTTGGTTATCATCCGTGGGTACGCTTCGCCATCCGTGGTCATTTTCTTCAGTGCCGCCTCCGATCCAATCCCAAAACGAAACCACCATGAACGCGACGGCCATCAATCGACGCTCCCTCCTCCGTCAGGGACTGGGGGGATTCGCCGGAATCGCACTGGCCGACCTGATGCATCGCGAGGGTGCGGCGGCCGACGCCGTGCTGCACCATCGTCCAAAGGCGAAGCGTGTCGTGCAGCTATTCATGGCCGGGGCGGCCAGCCATGTCGACACGTTTGATTACAAACCGCTTCTGGAAAAACGCGACGGCCAGCCCTGGGATCCAGGCGAAAAGGTGGAACTGTTTCAAAGCCAGCCCGGCGATTGCTTTGCCAGTCCCTGGAAATTCAATCCGCACGGTCAGAGCGGCAAGCAGCTCAGTGAGATCGTCGCCCCGCTGGGAGATGTCGTCGACGAGATCGCGTTCATCCACAATCTGGTGGGAAAAACCGGCGTCCACAGCCAGGGTACGCTGCTGCAAACGACGGGATTCAACCTGCCCGGATTCCCCAGCGCAGGGTCGTGGGTTTCGTACGGACTGGGCAGCGAAAACGAAAACCTGCCGACCTTCGTCGTGCTGCCCGATCATCGCGGGTTCGCTTCCAACGGTGCCAAGAATTGGGGCAACGCGTTCCTGTCGGCAAGTCATCAAGGCACGGTGATTCGGCCCAGCGGCGCGGCCCCCATCACCGATCTGTTTCCACCGCAAAGCGATTTCATTACCGCGGGCAGCGATCGCGCCGGATTGGATGCCTTGAAACAAATCAATCAGGCCTACGCCCGTCAGCGGCCGAGCGATGATCGACTGGACGCCCGCGTTCGCTCCTACGAATTGGCCGCCGCGATGCAGCTCTCGGCCACCGACGCCCTCGACCTGGCCTCCGAACCGCAACACATCCGCGATCTGTACGGATTGGTCGACGAAGGATCACACGTCGATGATTCGGAAATCAACGCCAAGGCCGAAGCGGAATTCTTCGGGCGCAAATGCCTGGTCGCTCGCCGACTGCTCGAACGCGGCGTCCGTTTCATCCAAATATGGAGCGGCAACGACAACGGATTCCCACGTCGAAACTGGGACAGTCACGAAAACGTCGCCCGCGACCATGGACCGCTCGCGTTGGGCATGTCCCGTGGAGCAACCGCGCTGATCAAAGACCTCGCGCAGCGTGGCATGCTGGAGGACACGTTGATCCTGTGGACGACCGAGTTCGGCCGGATGCCGTGTTCCCAAGGGACCGAAGGCCGTGACCACAACCCGTTCGTGTTTACCAATTGGATGTGTGGCGGCGGAGTCCGTCCGGGGACCTTTGGCCACAGTGACGAGTGGGGGTTCCGTCCGGAAAGCCCCGATCACGCAACGACGGTGTACGACATCAACGCCACGATGTTGCATTTATTGGGCATCGATCACACCAAGCTGACCGTCCGCCACAACGGAATCGATCGCCGACTGACCGACGTCCACGGCCACGTGTTGCGCGATCTGGTGCAGACGTAGCTACCTTCGCCAGAAGGTGGATCCCCGACATCTTCCACGCTCTGGCGAGCGTAGCCACGTCGGAGTGGTGTCGGGGAGCACTTCATCAACCTTCGCTACTTCGCGGCTTTCGCTTGCTTCTTCTTCTGATTCAGAAACTGGTACATATTAAACCGCTCGGGGAACGCGACGCCGGTTTCCTTCGCCCAGGCTTCCCACATCGCGATCATCTCTTTGCGCAACACGGGCTTCTTCTCGGCCAGATTGTTTAACTCGTTGCGGTCTTTGGAAAAGTCATACAGCTCCCAGGGTTTTTCATACTCGCGGACGAGTTTCCATTTGCCCATGCGGACCGCCGCGTTGCCTTCGTGCTCCCAGAACATCGGGTCGAAATGGATGTCTTGACGCACACCGGCCAACAGCGGCGCCAGTGATTCGCCCTCGCACTGCGGGATTCCACCGGGATAGCTTCCGCCGGCCAGGTCGATCACGGTGGTCATGAAGTCTTGCAAGTAGGCGCGTCGGTGCATCAACGTGCCACGGTCCTTTTCGGGGATTCCCGCCGGCCAGTGGGCGATCATCGGCGTGCACGCGCCGCCTTCGTGGACGAAGTGCTTGTACTTTCGATAAGGCGTGTTGCAAGCGCCGGCCCAGTGCAATCCGATACGCACACCGGCGGTCGTTTCCAGCGGCGGATCTTTCACCATCGCTTCATCACCGACTCCAAAATCCCCGCCTTCTTGGCAAGCCCCGTTGTCGCTTAAGAAGAAGATCACGGTGTTGTCCAGTTGGTCGGTGGCCTTGAGGTGCCCGACGAGCTTGCCGATGTTTTGGTCGATCGAATCGACGCAACCGGCGTAGGCCGCCATGACGGTGTCCAGACGATCGCGTTGCTTCTCGTTCAAGCTGTCCCACTGCGGCCCCGGATGCTCGGCCGGCACGGTGTCTTTGCGCAGCAGCCCCATTTCACGCTGACGCTGGTTGCGGGCCTTCATCATCGCCCGCCAGCCGTCTTTGTATTTGCCGCGGTACTTTTGGTAATCTTCCCACTTGGCGTTCAGCGGCCAGTGCGGCGCGTTGTAGGCCAAGTACAAAAAGAACGGGTCATCGCCGGACGCGGTCGCTCCGTCGATGTACTCGATCGCCTTGTCGGTGAAGGTGTCGGTGGCGTAGAAACCCTCGGGCACGTCGATTGCTTCATTGCCTTCGGTCAATCCACGATCGCCACCGGGCTTGAAGTAATTGATCGCCCCGCTGATGCACCCGTAGTACTTGTCGAACCCGCGCTCCAGCGGCCAGCATTCCTTTCGATCCGCCCCCAAGTGCCACTTGCCGGTCATCAGCGTGGTGTAGCCGGCCGATTTCAACACCTCGGCCAGCGTCGTGCAGTTGTCATTGAGATAACCTTGGTAGGGGCCTTCAAACCCGAGTGGTTGTCCGGGCGGCGCGGTCATGTGACCGATGCCGACTTGGTGTGGTTGCAGCCCCGTGATCAAACTGGCCCGCGTCGGGCAACAGCGTCCCTGGTTGTAGAACTGGGTGAATCGCATCCCCGCAGCGGCCAAGGCGTCGATGTTGGGCGTTTCAATTTCACCGCCGTAGCAGCCGAGATCCGAGTACCCCATGTCATCGACCAGGACAACGATGATATTGGGCCGCGTTTTGGACAGCCGGTTACCTCCGGCGACCAGTCCCGCGTCGACCGCGATCTGTTTCAGGTGGGGCGCGGCGATCTTGATGACGTCGCGATCGTAGGTCATCAAGCCGTTGATCTCGCCTTCGACATCGGTGGTCTGGGTGTAGACGGCACCGGCGACGCCTTGTTTCTTCAGTTCTGCCAATCGCCGGATCGACTCTTTGTAACGCTCGATGTACTCCTGCTTGGTCTTCGGCAGACCACCGTATCCCCAGTTGCGTTTGCTTTTGACCCACAAGTGATCGGCAACCGGCCAGCCGTGACCGCCGAATTCGCCCACGATCTTGACGAAGTCGTCGTAGCGATCGTCGTCAACGGGAAAGTCCGGGTGCGGATAAACGTGCTCATCGGCCATGTCACCGACGGCAAAGAAGTTGCCTCCGCTGGCGATGTTGATGTGTCGCGTCGGATCGTAGTCGACGATCCATTTGCCGACTTCCATCGTGCGGTGCTGGCCCCAACGTTCGTTGAACGGCACCCAGGTCACGATGGACGGGTGGTTGTAAAGGTGATCGACCATGCCTTTCAGTTCGGCCATGTATTGAGCGTGCGCCCAATCCGGCCAGGTCGCATCGAGCGAATCGCCGGGCTTCCAGGACTTGGGCGTGTTGGCCTTTTCATGATCCTTCGCCAAACGTTTCCACTTGGGCCATTCCCCGGAATCAAATCCCGCTCCGCCTTCGACTTGATCCTGCCAGACCAGCATGCCGGCGCGGTCACAGTGGTAGTAGTAACGTCGCGGTTCGACCTTGATGTGCTTGCGGATCATGTTGAACCCGGCGCGGCGCAAGAAGTCGATTTCGAATTGAATCGCGTCGTCCGACGGGGGCGTCAGCAATCCGCCGGGCCACCAGCCTTGGTCGAGCGGCCCCCAGTGAAAGATCTCCTGGCCGTTGAGCGTCAGACGCAGGTTGCCCTCGGCGTCACGCCGCTTGCCGACCGTTCGTAGCCCGACGTAAGACTCGACCGAGTCGACCACTTGATCCGCGTCATCGAGCAGATCGATTTTCAGATCGTACAGCGTGGGCGAGTCTGGTGACCAAAGCTTTGCATCGTCGATGGTGAGCCGGATTTCGCCGTCGTCGCTGCGCGCCCGGGCGACCCGTTTGTTCTTGTCTTTCGCAACAACACGCAGCGTATTGGCAGTTCCTTCCGTGTCCGCCGTGACCACGACGTTCCCGTCGGCATCACCGGTGACTTTCAGGTCCACGATGTGGGACGCTGGGACCGGTTCGATCCAGACGGTTTGCCAGATCCCCGAAACGGGCGTGTAGAAAATGCCGCGGTTGTCGACTTTTTGCTTGCCCCGAAGCTGGTACTTGCCCTCCCCGTCGGTCGCGTCGACCACCTTGACCACCAATTCGTTTCCCGTCTCCCGCAGTGCGTCACCGATCAAGAAGGAGAACGGCAAGTTGCCGCCGACGTGTTCGCCTAAGGCTTTGCCATTGAGAAACACGTTACAGCGGTAATCGACGGCCTCGAAATGAAGCCGCAGCGCGTTCGTATCGCTCGGCGTTTCACCGGTGAACACATCGGCTCGATCAAAGGTCGTCCGGTACCAGAGTGTTTCGTCAGCGGACAGTCGCCGCCCGACGCCGGAGAGCGGGGATTCGATGGCAAACGGGACCAGGATTTTCCCCGCCCACTCGCTCGGCTTCCCTGCGTCCTTTGGCGTGACGGCATAATCCCACAAACCGTTCAGATTGGTCCACTGGGAACGCGTCATTTGCGGGCGCGGGTACTCGGTCCAAACCTTGTCTGGCGTGACTTGTTTGGCCCACCGCGACAGCATCGCCTCTTTGACCGGCGACCAATCGGGCGTAGCAGCCGGCGACAGATTCGTCCAGCACGAGGATGCGATAAAAACCAAGGCTACGGCGCGGAGCACGGCCGGAGCGGAGTTCAAACGAGAGAGCACGGGGAGTTCTCCAACTGGTAAGTTTTTAGTTCTGCTTTTTGGATTTCTTTTTCTTCGGGCCCGGCTTGGGCATCGCACCGACTTCGCGAGCCCACGATCGCCACTTGCCGGCCAAGGCGTTGACTTCTCGGGGACGATTCTCGGCCAAATTGTTTTGTTCGGTGCGGTCGGACGAAATGTCAAACAATTCCCACGGCCCGCGAACACCGGCTCGGACCAGTTTGCGATCACCGACACGAATCGCCGCGTTGCCCTCGTGTTCCCAGTACAGCGTTCGTTTGGCAAACGCACCGTCACCGGTCAACAAGGGTCTCAGACTCTGGCCCCGCATCGGTTTGATCGTCTGTCCGTTGAATTCGTCCGGGTAGGTCGCTTCGCCCAGATCCACGCAAGTCGCCATGATGTCGATCAGATGCGTCGGCGTGTTGATCCAATCGTCCGCACTGGTTCGCGGGCGGATCTGTGCAGGCCAGTGCGCGATCAACGGTGACGCCGTGCCGCCTTCGTGGTTGTAGTGCTTGTACTTGCGGAACGGGGTGTTGTTCAGATGCGCCCAGCACTTGCCGATGAAGACGTTGGAGTGTGGGTCACCTGGAGAATCGCCTGCGTATTTTCCGTTGATCCCTGCTTCGGCGTTACCACCGTTGTCGGATAAAAACAGGATCAGCGTGTTGTCCAATTGCGATCGTTGGCGGAGCGCGTCGACCAGTTTGCCGATGTTCTTGTCGACTTCTTCGATCATCGCGGCGTAGATCGCCATCATGTCGTCATAGCGTACTTTTTCCGCTTGCGTCAGCGAATCCCAGGCCGGGATCTCCTCGGGTCGGGATTCCAATTCCCATTGCTCGTCGATCAGCCCCGATTCAATCTGGCGTGCGTAACGTTGCCGGCGGAGCTCATCCCAGCCCTGCATGTACTTGCCCCGATGTTTGGCGATCGTTTCTTCCGGCGCCATACAGGGAAAGTGCGGCGCGACGTGGGCCAAGTACCAGAAAAACGGTTTCTCCGCAGCGATGGCTTCGTCGATGAACCGGATGCCCTGTTCGGTCCACAAGTCGCTGCCGTACCAGGGCGGATCGAATTGTGGATCATCACGCGGGATCTGTTCCCCATTGAGATACATCGGCGTTTTGCCCTTGGATCCGGTTTGGTTGGAAAAGTGCAATCCGCCGGCGGGCAAATTTAAACCGCGATCAAACCCGCGTCCCCAAGGCGTCACGCCGTGATTGAATCCGACGTGCCACTTGCCGGTCATCGCGGTGAAGTAACCGGCGTCCCGCAGCACTTCGGCGATCGTGACGCACTGATCGTTCAAGTGGCCTCGATAACCCGGCGTTCCCTGGTCCGTCGTCATCCAGCCGACACCGGTCTCGTGCGCGTACAGTCCCGTCAACAGCGTCGCCCGCGTCGGGCAACATCGCCCCGTGTTGTAAAACTGCGAGAATCGAACTCCACCGGCCGCCAAAGCGTCCAAGTGCGGCGTCGGAATCTCACCGCCGTAGGGACCGATATCGGAAAACCCCATGTCGTCGACCATGATGACGACGATATTCGGCCGCTCGGCCTGGACGGTCGAAACGAAGCACAAGCAGGCCAAAATGAGCAGGTGGCTCAGACGGCGAGAGGTACGCGCTGGAGGCATGGCGGGAAACTTGAAGAGAGAATGGATTGAACCCACGGATGGCAAAGCGTCCCCACGGATGTCATCCAGACCGTTGGAATCCGTGGCGCTGCAACGTTACCGACCCATGTTAAACCAGTCCCACGGCCAAATGGACGGGATTTCGTTGCTTGGAGAACATCACGAAAGAGATTGACGCAGAATCGTAGTCGTCGTGTGGGAGAGGGTTCCCGCCTCTTCCACCGCTTACTTCTCGGTCGATTCCGCGGCGCCGTGATGATGGTGGTGCCGAATGTGATCGGGCAACTGATAACCGCCGGACTGGACGTAGGCGTGCAGGTCCAGAATCTCGTCCTTGGTCAACACGTCCAGCAAGCCGACCGGCATTGGGGAGACCTTGGACGCCGAGCGGATCTCGACGTCGCGTTTGCGGACTTCGGTCAACGAGTTGGGTGTTAGCAGGTTCGTCGCCACGTGATACGTGTTTGGATCTTCTTCGACGACCACGCCGGTGACGACACGTCCGTCGCTGAGCAAGAACCGCGACGTTTGGTAGTCCTCGTGGATCGTCGACGAGGGTTCGATCATTTGTTTTAATAATTCGGCGCCCTTGAGCTTCTTGACCGATTCTTCCAGCTTCGGTCCCAGGTCGACGCCGTGACCTGCGACGACGTGGCATTGATTGCAGTTGGCTTTGACGAACGCCATCATGCCGCGCGTTTGCGACTGCGGGTCATTGACGCGGTCGGAATTGTCGAATTCAGCAAAGTCCTCCATCGTCCATTTTTTAATGATCTTGGGTTTGCTGCCGGCCAACAATCGCTGTGCACCCGCCGCATCGTCGGCGACCACCAGCACGCCGTTCATCACCACCCAGTGTCCGGGAAAGGTGCAGACGTAGGGGTAGACGCCCGGCTCGGTCGGCGCGTTGAACCGCAGCACGTGAACCAGCGAAGATCGCGTCGGACCGATCATCGGCGTCGCGTGCAAAATCAAGTCACTCTTTTCGCGCGGGATAAAATCCGATTTGGCGTTGCGCGGGTCCTTTGCCATCTCATTGGCCGCCATGCCGACCTCGGCCAGAGCGCCCGGTTTGACGATCACCAAGTTGTGGTCGGTGGCGTCCGGGTTGGTGAACACAATTTTGACCGGCTGGCCCGGCGTGGCCGTAATGCTGGTCACCGAGAACAACATCTTTTCGGGGATCGCGGAGATGCGGACGACATTGACGTTCTGCTGGGAATCAAACTGCGCCTCGCCGGCGCCCGGTGTGGGTTCCTTGATCGTGCTGTCCTTGGCGGCTTGCCGGAGACGAGTCGCGATCCCCCAGCGATCGTTGTTTTCCCAGTGCCGGCGCAGTGTTCTGGAACCCAGGGCACAGGTGATCGCGTATTGAAGGTGCCCATCACGGGGATGATTGAACACATCCAGAACCGCTTCCAAAGCGTCTTCGGTGCCGATGTAGGTTGCCGCGATCACCGCTTGCATGCGGACAATACCGTTGGGATCGTTGACGCGTCGGTTCAGCAATTCAATCGCGTCATCGAAATGGGGATGCCAATACCGCAGTTGTTTCGTCGCGGCCGCACGGGCGTGTGAATCATCACAGGACAACAATTGACGCAGCGTGGCCGTCGCCAGGGCCAGGCTGGACGGGTTGCTCGTGGCGTCACTCGAACTTGGACGGTCTGCTGAGGAAACTTGATTTTCAGTGTTTCCGATCGGCGGGTTGATACTGTCGGGTATGTCCACCAGTCCGACCGTTCGATACGTCCAGATCGCCTCCATCTGGTGGTGCCGGTAACGTGAATCCGATGCGTCGAGGTTTTTCAGGAAGTCGTCCAGTTCACGCAGCACGGTATCCCGGTCACGCTCGCGCAGTTCTCGCCTGGCCCAATCACGGATACGGTACTCGGGACGTTTCAGCAATTCCAGTAACTCGCCGATGGAGGCGTCTGCGATTTTTGGCGGATCCAGCAGCGGAATTCCCTTGGCAGTGATTCTCCAGATCCGCCCGGAGTCTCGGTCGCGTCGCGGATCACGCAGCGAATACTGCGCGTGGCCTTTGATGGGGTTGTACCAATCACAGACATACAGCGCGCCGCGCGGTCCCCATTGCAAATCGACCGGGATGAAGCTCAAGTTTTTACTGAACAGCAGATCGCCGACGTATTCCTCGTTGTACCCGAATTCACCTTCGACCCACTTGTGGATTTCGACACGGTTGGTCGGTTTGTAGCGGACCTTGATAAACCCGCCCTGCAGTTCATCGGGGAAGGTCGGAAAGTCCACCAGGTGGTGACCGCAGACACCGGAATAGGCTTGCAAGCCCGTCGGCTTGGGGTGCTGTGCGGGATAGGGCGGGTCGAGTGAATGAAAGGCTTCCGCATAGACGGGATGACTGGCCATGTGCTGTCCCCAGTCGTCAAACGTCACGCCCCAGGGGTTGGTGCTGTGGTAGCTGCCGAACCCGACCAATCGCTGCGTTCGCGGTTGAAATCGAAACCAACCGCTGTTCTGTTGACGCACCGGTCCGTAGGGCGTTTCGACTTGGGAATGATGGAAAATCGATTCGCGAAAGATCAGGTCTCCGTCGGGTGTCCAGGTAAAATCGTGCAGCGAATGGTGCGAGTCCTCGGTTCCGAATCCCGTCAACACGACTTCGTGCACGTCGGCTTTGTCGTCGCCATCGGTGTCCTTCAGAAAGCTCAGACTGGGTTGTTCGGACACATACACACCGCCATCCCCGAACTCGAACGACAAAGGCACGTGCAGGTCGTCAGCAAACACGGTGGATTTGTCGGCCCGGCCGTCCCCGTCGCTGTCTTCTAAAATGACCAGCTTGTCGTTTGGTTCTTTACCGGGATACACGTGTGGGTACGTGGTCGAGCAACTGACCCACAGGCGTCCGCGCGAGTCCCATCGCATCTGGATCGGGTTGGCGATCTCGGGAAACTGTTCTTCACCGGCGAACAAGTTGACTTCGAATCGAGGATCGACCTGAAACGCATTTTGCTCGTCGGCGGCGGTCATCCAGACATTTGCCCCGCGGCTCTGTTTCGTCGCCGGCATTGCGGGCAGATTGCTGTCGTCAACCTCAGTGGACGACGTCCTTCCGGCGGCGAGTTCCCAGATTTTCGCGTCGCGGTTGGCGGTCATCAGGTCAAAGTTTCGCATCGCCGGCAGAAAGTCCAGGTAGCCGTAGGCCTTGCTTCGGCCACCGGTGTAGTAGAACGTGTTCAAGGGACGAAACCGCCGAAAGAATTGCCGGTTCTTGTCAGCGATGACAGTGGCTAGTTCGGGTTTGACCTCGGGGGCGTCGCGGTGGAATGTTTTCTCGAACAACGTCTTGGAAAAGAATTGATCGCCGTCTTCATTTAGATGAATGCCGTTGATGGTGTGATCCGACCCCAGGCTTTGGAATTGCGAGCGAGTCTCGTCGAACACGTCGGCAAAGCCCACGCCCTGGTCGGCCGCGACGTCTCGCATCACGTCGACGTACCGGCGGATGTTGTCGTTGTTCAAATCCGCGGCCGGGACATTGGGCAGGTTTTCGTTGGCGATCGGCGAGACCAGGACCAGACGCGGCGCGGAGTGGCCGTTGAAGGCTTTCGTTTTCAATTCCGTGAGGTGATCAACAAGCGCCTCGCGGAACCGCTGCAGTCCGGCAGGGCCGGCAAAGGATTCGTTGAATCCGTAGGCGGCGAAGATGACGTCGGCGTTTTCGTGGTTCAGGTGCTGGAGCGTGTCGGCAAAATTGTCGGGACGCGGTTGAACGTCGATCTCGTCGGCCGACCAGGCCAGATGACGCACCGTCAGCTTGTGATCGGGAAACGCTTGTTGGATCATCGCTTCCAGATGACCGAATTGGCCCGACCGTTCCAGCAGGGCATTGCCGATCAACGCGATCCGATCGCCGGGCTGGAGCGTCAGTGGCAATGTGGTGACGATCGGATCAGCCGACTCGGCGCGCGGTGCGGTCTTTTCGTAGATGCCGAAGCGGGCCAGCTCCGGATCCTCCGGCGGATCCGGTCGGCCGGTGGTGGTGTTTTTGGCATCCTTCACCGCGGCGGCGCCCGGTTTGACGTTTCGTTTTTTCGCTCGGTTCGACGACCGCTCGTCCGCGAAGGAACCGCTGATCGCGGTCAGGGCGAACCCCCAAAGCGTCAAATACCGAACCAGACGCGTCGGCTGCAACCGAAACGTGAACTGAAGTAAGGATGCGGCGAGGTGGCAAATGGCAAATCGATTCATCACGACAGAGCGTTTGTGGAGGGACAAAATGGGTCCCCCATCATAAACACTTGATTCTGGAGTAGCGGAACTCGCCAAGAGTTTCGTTTCGCCGGCAAACCGCCACGATAGAGACGTCCGCCAAGAAAACCCACGGATGGCAGCGCGTCCCCACGGATGTCAGGCAGCCTGGAATCCGTGGGGACGCTTTGCCATCCGTGGGGTAAATCTTCTTTGACGCCGACGTCATTTGCCGACGTCGTGCCTCAAGTACTGTTTCCACGTGATCGAGGTCAGTTTCTCCGACTCTCCACGCGTGACGATCAAGGTTGTCGAGCAGGCCTCGGAGTTGACCAGAATGATATGAAGCGCAAAGGGGCGTCCGTCGGATTCGTCGCTAAAAACGACCGACCGGCCGACGTCGGGTTCGATGCCGAGCGTTTGATCATGGCTCGCACTGCGTGTGAGCAGATCGTGATAGAACGCCAGAACTTTCTCGACCGAGTCCGGCGTCGTCATGGTCGTCTTCAGCACCGAAGACGGGACCGTGCGGTTTCCATCGGCGGCGATGGTGGCGGCATCCGACATCTGCGATTTTCCGATCTCCGCGTCCGGATAACGCCATTTGACGATCGTGCCGATCAAGGTGACGGGATCTTCAGCGGCCGCGACTGGTGAGACGGCGGAACCACACGACAAAATCAGCAACAATGTCATCAGTCGACAAACAAAACGCATTTCGGTTTTCCGGTTGACGGTTCCAGACGGGAGGTGTTTCAACAAAGATGACTCAGCGGCGAGCGATTTCTTAGCCGAATTCCGTGCATTATCACAGACAGTGGTCGCCAAAGGGGACGGGGGTTGATTCGGGAAAGTGTAGAACCGCTGTCCTCAGCTGTTCTCCCCTGAAAGCGAAGCGTAACACCCCGGACACGCGTGAAACTGAATCATCGCGTGAAGCCCGAAGGTTGACCTTGCGTGTCTCAGGGTTGGCGTGAGAGAAAGTGGCGAGTCGCGAGCGGCGAGCGACGAGTTGGAAAGGCCCGCCGTGGTGCTCTGCTCTGATGACGCGACAGATTCACCTGCTTGTCAACGAGGTAGTCGGTCAACCGCTACGGAAGCCCGAAAACCGCTTCGGGATCAGTCGGTAAAGTCAACGCACTTGGTGTTAACGATCGCACGAGCGCGTTTTTCGCCTCTCACCTTCTCTCGGACTCACGCCGCGGGGTACCGGTGACGGCGTCAGTCCGGCTCGGCGAAAGGCAACAAACGTGGGGGAAGAGTCGCTTCGTGTGTTGACGGGGTTTGGCGGTGCGAAGAGACCATCGAGCGGCCCGAGAGCCTGTCGGTGATTTGCAAAGGGCTTTGGCCGAACAGACAAGCTGTCGGTTCGAGTGGGGTGGAGTGTCCCGTTCCCAGCTTGGTCGCCTGAGGCTCCCGCGCGGTCACTTGCGCCCTTCTAGATAACGAACTCGGCATCCTGCCTCGTCTGTCCTTATCGGGCTCCGCCCTCGGCGTCGCGGTGTTCGCTTTCGCTCAGCGCTTCCCTCATCCTTCGGTCGCTGGCTCGCGCTCCGTCAACCGTCGGCTCCGCTCGGTCGATCCCTCCCTCACTCCGGTCGTCGAACGATGGCCCGCTCCTTCACTCCATCACCATCATCACTCTCGTTCTCCCCATCTCCTCTACTCCCAACTCCACCTCTTTCTCCCCGCTTCCTGCCATCGTTCTCCGACGGACATCCTGTCCCCGACGGGTTTCAATCGACGGGCATCCTACCCGTCGTGCCTACGGCTTTCTTTACGCGGGAAGGTACGCGGTTTGGCATCGTGCCGAAGACATCGGCGGTCGTCGTGACCGCCATTGGCAGTGAAGCATTGAGCCATCCATTGCGGCGGAAGTCGACACGGTCCTGTGATCACATCAATCGTCCGCCGCCTTTCGTTTTCTGTCGAAAACCGAAAACAAAGCCTGACCCCGGCACGAGCCACCGGCATTTACGGCGCAAAAATCTCGGAACCGCCAAGTAGATACAACGCAATTGAGGATAGAAGCATGACAGCGAAAGAATAGCCGATGATGAAACTGACGTGCTTATCAAAATGGTTGGGGGTGAAGTATCGCTGATGAAGCCAAACCTCAATTCGCAGCAATAGAACTACGACGCAAATTCCGATCACCATATGGACAACGGTGCAAGCTGTTGAGTCGAGGGAACTGAATTTCAAACCCCCAGAATTTTCGACAGCCAAGCGATGTTCCAATGTCACCTTGACCATCCGAGAAGTCAGCCACCACAAGCCAATAAGATAGCTGCCCAATGTCACTCCGCTTGAAAACGTGAATTGAGATGAGCGAGCTGGGCGAACGTGGCTTGGTTCGTACGGATTGTGCTTCATGGGATTCACCATTCCGCAGTGCCTACTATAAAGCTTGAATCGTCTCCCCTGGGTGCGATCCGCGTGATTGGCGGGCTACGCCGCGCATCACGCGGATCGCACCCCGTGGGTTTCGTCCGTCGTACCGCCGTTGCCATCGTCGGTTACGATTCGCTGTGCGATTTCATCGTGTCCGAAGGTGTAATCAATCGTGACTCGATCGACTTCTTGAATGGGAGATGATTCTCGCATTGATTCGCTGCGTGAATCAGGCATGCCCAAAAACAAACCGCTTACGACGACAAAAAAATCGGCGTAATCGGTTGTAGGCTGGTGCGCTGCCGCGCGACGGATCGCGAACGGCAGTGGCTTCAGTTCTCGCGTGAACGTAGACGCTGCTGTAAATCAGCGAGAAGCGTTTCGAGCTCAGACGCGGCGAGTCTTCCCAACTCTGCGACGCCCTGTTCTCGATCGCCGAGAAGTTGTTGAAGCATCTGGATTTTGCCTGCTAATGCTCCTTCCTCGCGTCCCTCCTCGCGTCCTTCCTCACGCCCCTCCTCGCGTCCTTCCTCACGCCCCTCCTCGCGTCCTTCCTCACGCGCAGCAATAAGCCGAGCTTCCTCGTCGTGGAGGAACTTCATCCTCGCTTCGTAGTATTGGCGATCTTCGGGGCTGCGGGAGATCATTTCTAATACCTCGGCGGCTTCACTGAATTCTTCGTCAACGAGGATCCGGGAGAGCTCTTCGAGCTCTGATGTCTCGGCGTGACGAAGGAAGTAGAGCCATCGTTCCAATGGCGGCAGTTCCCCCAAATTATCGCTTGCCGGAGTGAACTTTGGCAACTCCAGGAGATGGAATTGAAGATCATGCGTGAAAATCAGGTCCCTCTGATCGCACCGGAGACGGAAACTGAGGTGGTATTCCGCGGCCTGACAGTACAGGATTCGATTGAGCACGCAGATGCTCACGGCCGGTCGCAGATTCAGGTAGGGGCTGCCTTCCTGGATTTGGCGGACATAGTTCAGACTGTTGTAATACGTCAGCCGCTTGGGGAGATCTGTCGGCGACGTGGTTTGCATTTCCACGTTAAAATGCCGTCCGAACGTGTCCCGAGCCAGAACATCCAGAACGACCAACTTGTCCTCACTGCGATCTTTTCCTTGAATCGGATTCAAGATCTCGACCCATTCAATCGGATGAAGCGGAGAGAGAACGGCGTTGAGGAAGTGGATCGTGATTTCAGTGTGGTCTGGATTCCCGAACACCATCTTGAAGGCGAAGTCGACTTTGGGATCGATTCCGAGCGGCATGACGTTTTCTCAAAAAGGAATTGACGGCGATTGAGACAGTTAGCCCAACGCGGTTTGGGATCGCTCAGGCCCTAGGTTTTTTGAGGCATTTCAACGATGTCCGAATGGGATCGGCGGCAATCGGCAAAAGCCTGCACGCCAACACTGATACCCGTGCCATTCACGCGTCCACCCCTTCGCTTCGCCCCGTCGCGTCGGCGTCGCCGAGATGGCGGTCCAGGAACCCGAGGATCGTGCGCCGGTAGGCTGCCGAGTTGTGGTGGTGCAAATCGACGTGCCGGGCGCCATCGACCAACCATAACCTCTTCGGCTCTCGCGCGGCGTCAAACATCGCTCGTGTTTCGGCGACGGTCGTGTGTCGGTCGTCAGTCCCAGAAACGATGCAAACCGGACAGTCGATTTCCGCCATGTGGTCGATCGGCCGAAGCTCGCTCGGTGAGATGCCCAGGCGGGGTTGCAGCTGAAGTAACAACAGGGACGCCGGAATGGTTGCAAACCGACCAAGCCGGGCTGCGACGCGATTGTGGACGGCATCGCGAATATCGGGATAGACCGCTTCGAGCACCAGTGCGTCGATGTCCAGCGGAGATGCCAGCAGAGCCGCCGCGCCACCGAGCGACACTCCGATGACGCCGATCGGTTGATCCGGGTGCTCACGCCGCGCGAATTCGACCGCGGCACGGACGTCATGTTGTTCCAGATGTCCGATCGTGATCGCTTCTCCCGGGCTCTCCCCGTGTGCCTGCAAATCGATCATCACCGTCGCGTAGCCCGCGTCATGAAGCATCCGAGCGCGATCGAGCATCACGAGGCGGGAGCCGCGTATCCCGTGAAGCAGGACGATGACTCCCTTGCTCGCGTCGGGCCGTGTCTGCCAGCCGGAGATCATCGCCCCGGAATCGCTGGGCACGCTGAAGGCGGTGGCGTTCAGTTCCTGCGGCGGAGCACCAATGAGACGCGGGCTGGGCGCGATCAGGGCGCCAGCGACCATCCAAGAAGCCGCCAAGGCGACGGCGATCACGCATGACGTCGCGACCATCGCGCGGCGGAGGAGTCTTCGTCGAAAGTGACGCATCAATTCAATCCCTTGAGTTCCTTCGTGATCGACCCGTACGAACACTTGATCGACAGTATACTTGCTGCCTTCCCACTTCGTTGCGTCGACCTCGTGATGCCGTGTATCGCCGAAATACTGAACGCTCTCTGTCGATCAATCTTCGGCAACATGCGTAATCAACCCCCGTCCCTTTTATTGGCCCCTTCGTCTGAACGTAAACTGGTAACATGTTGCGATACACTGCTCACCTTCCCTTGCTGCTCATCGCGACGCTGACCGTCGCGACTCCGTTTTCGTTTGAATGCCATGCCCAAACCGCTGCGACCGCTGTCCAGGCTGACGTGTGCGTTTATGGCGGCACGTCAGGTGGCGTCGTGGCGGCTGTCCAGGCGGCGCGGATGGGAAAACGCGTGGTTCTGGTCGAACCGGGGCGGCATCTCGGCGGGATGACTTCGGGCGGATTGAGTGCCGTGGATATCGGTGACCCCCGCAGCGTCGGCGGACTCGCCCGCGAGTACTTCACGCGGCTGGTCGCGACGTACGGCAAAGAGCTGAACTGGGGACAGCCGTTTCGCGGCAAAGGCGGCCCGGCCACCGGCGGTGCCTATTCGATCGAACCGCACGTCGCCGAAGACCTCTTTGATTCGATGGTTGCCGAAGCCGGCGTCGTGGTGCTTCGGGACGCTCGGTTGAAGTCGGTGCGCAAAGAAAACAACCGGATCAGATCACTGATCATCGAAGACGGCCGGTCCGTGTCGGCAACGATGTTCATCGACACGACCTACGAAGGCGATTTGATGGCCGCCGCCGGTGTGTCGTACACGCTCGAGCGTGAAGGCAACGCGAAGTACGGCGAACAGTACAACGGAATTCATTACGCCTCGAAATATGCGCCCCGCACCGGCCACCCACAGCCCGGAAGCAATGGCCGCGTGCCCGGCGGGCAAGGTGTCTGGGATCGCGACTTCCCACTGGATCCCTATGTCGTCAAGGGCGATCCATCCAGCGGGCTGCTGCCGCTGGTCAGCGAAGGTGTCCCCGGCAATCCCGGCGACGCGGGCCCGGGCGTGATGGCGTATTGTTTCCGGCTTTGCCTGACGACCGACACGTCGAACATGTTGCCGATCGAAGCGCCAGAAAACTATGACCCGAAACGCTATGAACTGGTCGCCCGGTTCATCGAAGCCTGTCTTGAAAACGGCGACGACATGGATTTGAGGTGGTTCAGCAAACACGATCCCCTGCCGAACGACAAATGGGATTTCAACACGGCAACGTTCGGCGGGAACCTGCCGGGAGCGAGCTGGGAATGGCCGGAAGCCAGCTACGACCGACGTGAACAGATTGCCAAGGAAATCGAAAACTACCACCGTGGCTTGCTTCACTTCCTGGCGACCGATCCCCGTGTCCCGGAGAAGCTGCGAAAGGAGACGCGCCGATTCGGATTGCCCAAAGACGAATTCACGGACAACGGTGGTTGGCCGCATCAGATCTATGTCCGCGAAGGACGACGAATGGTCAGCGATCTGGTGCTGACCGAGCATCACACCTTTGGACGGGAGATCGCGCCGCAATGTATCGGCCTGGGGTCGTACGGCACCGACGTTCATGAAATCCGCCGCATCGTCAAAGATTCCGTCGTCACGCGTGAAGGCAAGGTGGCGTCGGGACGCGGCGGTTATGGCCCTTACGACATCGGGTACGGCGCCATCGTGCCGAATCAGGAGGAATGCGAAAACCTGTTCGTCACGTTTGCGCTTTCCGCCAGCCACACCGCATTCGCCAGCATTCGGATGGAGCCGGTGTTGATGGTGACCAGTCAATCGGCCGCGACGGCCGCGTGCCAGGCGATCGACGCGAACGTTCCGGTCCAGCAGGTCGACTATGACAAGCTGCGGAGACGTCTGATCGCCGACGGCCAAGTACTGGAGTGGAAACACGGCACAAAGAAACCGCCCCGCCGAACCGTCAACTCCGCCGACTTGCCGGGGATCGCGATGGATGATGACGAAGCGGTGTACACCGGACATTGGGTGCACAGCTCCGGCGTGCCCCCGATGATCGGAAACTCTTACCGGCACGACGCCAACACCGATCAAGGGAAAAAAACTGCAACGTTCGCCCCCCACATTCCCACCGCGGGACGTTACGAAGTGCGACTGTTGTACACGGCGGATCCCAATCGCTCGGCTGCGGTGAAGGTCGAGATTCATTCGAGGGAGGGGAGGAAGGTCGTTTCGGTCGATCAGAAACAACCGGCAATGGTTGATGGAATCCCTCGCGCACTGGGGGTGTTTGATTTTGACGCTGGCAATTCCGGACGCGTGATCATCACGAACGACGGCGCCGACGGCTACGTCAACGTGGACGGAATTCAGTTGGTGCCGATCGCGATTGCTGACGACGAACGGCGGGGAAACCGTCCTGCGGGGTACGTGGAAACGCCATCCAGTGGGAAAGCGGCAAATTGATGTCGCAACGCTCGCGAGAGCGTAAATGACCACAGGGGATCCACCTTCTGGCGAAGGTAGCTACGTTTGCCAGCAGTGACGTCGGGCACGCAGTTTTTTGCGTGAATCGAGTGACATTCGGGCTGGGAAAGCATCCTGTTGCGGGGAAGCCCCATCCACATCCGAAATCCCGAAACACGCAATCCGATGCCCGAATCCCGAGTTTTCCAACGCCGTCGTCGTCGAAAACAGCCGCGTCAACGCCGCCAATTATTCGTTCAGTCGCTGGAGACGCGGCGCGTGCTGGCGGCCAGTTTCGGATGGGACGGGCCGGGGTTAGGGAGCGTGGAACTGACGTATACGATCGCCAACTCACCGAGTTCGCTTTCGCAGGCCGAGACGGATGCGGCGATCGAAACGGCCTTGGACGCTTGGGCCAGTGTGGCCGACATCACCTTCACCCCCACCGATCAAGTCGGGCTGCGTGAATCGATCGACATTTCGTTCACCAACATCGATGGCGTCGGCGGCACGCTTGCCCAAGCCTACTTTCCCGACGACGTGAACCCGGCGCGGATCGCCGGTGACATCCAATTTGACATTTCGGACGCCTGGGAAGTCGGCAATTCGCTCGGCAACCAAGCCTTCGACCTGGTCTACGTCGCCGTCCATGAGATCGGCCACGCGCTGGGACTGGATCACTCCGACGTCGAAGACAGCGTGCTGGAACCGTTCGTCTCGGCCGGCCAAGTGTTCACCACGCTTGACGCCAGCGATGCCGTTGCGATCCAGCAGTTGTACGCGGCGGCCGACACCGATGAGTCCACCGACGAACTGACGACCGACGAAGAAACCACGGATGATGAAACAAGCGACGAAGAGACCATCGATGACGGGGGAGTGACTGACGAGGGCGACGATGACGTGGATCGCGGCTTCCGCCATCACCACTTTGTCGTCAACGTCGGGCTGTTCGGCAAAGACGCCGAGACGTTGATCACACGATTCGACACCGACGATGACGCCGCATTGTCCCAAGACGAAGTGCCCGAGCGGTTGTGGGACAAGTTCGTCGACATCGAAGCGGATACCGATGCCGACGGCCTAGTCACGCTGGCGGAACTCGAAACCGCCTTGACGGCCACGCGCCAAGAAGCGTTTGACGAACGAGACACCGATGCCGACGGCCTGTTGACCGAAAGTGAAGTCTCCGAGCGATTCTGGATGCGGATTTCCGCGGCCGACGTCGACGAGGACGGCGGCGTGTCGTTGGACGAATTGGAAGCCCTGCGGGAACAGCGACTGGCCGATCGAGCCGACGACGACGCCGATCGATTCCGCCGACAGCGACACCAGCCACGCCACGTTCGACGCGTGGACCGCGTATTCGCCATGTTCGGACGCGCCGCCCGCCGGCGGTAGATCATCGCTAGAATGTTGGAATGGTAAAAAGCGAAGTCAGTCAGATTCTGCATCAGATCGAGAACGGGGACCAGCACGCGGCCAGCCAGTTGTTGCCGCTGGTCTATGAAGAGCTGCGCCGGTTGGCATCCAACAAGATGGCGCAGGAGAAACAGGGGCACACGCTACAGCCCACCGCGCTGGTCCACGAGGCGTTTGTGCGGTTGGTCAGCGGAGAGGCCGACGGCGACGATCCACACAAGTGGGACGGTCGCGGGCACTTCTTTGCCGCCGCGGCCGAATCGATGCGCCGCATCCTGGTCGAAAGTGCCCGCCGGCGGAATGCTCAAAAGCGTGGCGGTGGGATGCAGCGCTGCGAATTCACCGAGAACGACGCGATTCTGGACCACCAGGACGACGCCACGCTGTTGTCGCTCGACGACGCCCTGACCAAACTTGCCGCCGAGGACGCTGAGCTGGCGAAGCTGGTCCAGCTTCGCTACTTCACGGGGCTGACGATCGAAGAAACCGCCGACGTGCTGGGCGTCTCGGCCAGGACCGTTAAACGCCATTGGACCTACGCAAGAGCCTGGCTCCGCCGAGCCATGGACGCGGAGGAATAAATTTTGGCCCGGTCTTGCTGCCGATCACGCATGAACCACCGGAGGAACCGTCCCCGCCCTTATCACCGATCGGCACAAGAAACCCATGAGTCGCCCCAGCCCACGCACCGTTTTTCTGGAAGCCCTGGATCAGGAAACCGCGGATCAACGCGATGCCTACCTGGCGTCGGTTTGCGGTGAGGATGCGGAGCTGCGTGCGTCGGTGGAATCACTGTTGGCCGCCCACGAGCGGCCCGCCAATCCGCTGGACCAGAGCCCGCTGACCAGTCCGTTGGACCCGACGCTGGTCGCCGACTTGGTTGGCCCCTCCGAGCACATCGGCATGACGATCGGCGCGTATCGGTTGATGGAGCAAATCGGCGAAGGAGGGTTTGGCCTGGTGTTTGTCGCCCAGCAAGACAAACCCGTTCGGCGCAAAGTGGCCTTAAAAATCATCAAGCCCGGCACCGGGTCACAGGAGGTGCTGGCACGATTCGACGCCGAACGCCAAGCCGTGGCGATGATGGATCATCCCAACATAGCGCGTGTGTTCGATGCGGGTGTGACCAAGGACGCGCGGCCCTATTTCGTGATGGAACTGGTTCGCGGCGAGCCGATCACGGACTTTTGCGACCGCCACGGACTCTCCTTACGCGATCGATTGCAGTTGTTTCAAGACGTTTGCGCCGCGACCCATCACGCGCACCAGAAAGGCGTCGTCCATCGCGACCTGAAACCGTCCAACGTCATGGTCACGTTGCACGACGACAAACCGGTCGTCAAGGTGATCGATTTTGGAGTGGCCAAGGCGATGGGGCAAAACCTGACCGACGCGACGATTTACACGCGATTCTATTCGATGATCGGAACGCCGCTGTACATGAGTCCCGAACAGGCGGCGATGAGCGGGTTGGACGTCGACACCCGCAGCGACATCTATTCGCTGGGCGTGCTGCTGTACGAATTGCTGACCGGCACGACGCCGTTTGATCGCAAGCGACTTGATTCGGCCGGCTATGACGAAATGCGACGAATCATCCGCGAAGAGGATCCGCCCAAGCCCAGCACGCGTTTGACCACGATCCAGTCGCTGAATTCGCCGACTGTGGCCGAGCCGCGCGACGACTCGACCCAAGCCGCCGAGGCACGCGCCCGACGCGAATCGATCCCCAGCGACCTGGACTGGATCGTGATGAAGGCGATGGAAAAGGATCGCAATCGGAGGTACGAATCGGCGGCGGCGATGAGCGCCGATGTCAGGCGTTTTTTGTCGGAGGAACCGATCGAAGCGCGTCCGCCATCGCGAGGCTATCGGCTTCGCAAATTTGCCGCGCGCAACCGCGCGGCCTTGTTGACCGGTTCCTTGGTCGCCGCCGCCTTGGTCGTCGGCACCGCCGTCAGCCTGTACCAGGCTTCCGTCGCGATCGCCGAGCGGAACGAAAAAGAGATCGCGCTGCGGGATGCGATCAGTGCGCGTCAGGAGGTGGAGAGTTTCGCCGAACGGCTGAAAACCGCCAATGTCCTACTCGGAAATGCCCGATCGTACGAGGATTCACAACAGTATGCCGCCGCCGATTCGGCGTACAGCGAAGCGGTCGACTTGGTCCCCAACTACTACCTGGTTTGGGTTCAGCGGGCGGCGCTGCGGGGACGGTTGCATTTGTGGGACGAAGCGGCCGATGATTTTGCCGCCGCGATGCGTTTGGAGGCTCCGATCGACAGCCGTCAGTGGGAAGGCGCCGCGGCGATCTTTCACCTGACCGACAGGACGAACGACTACCGCGCGATCTATTCGCGGCTGATGGAACCGCCCACCGAGAATCCCCCGCCACTGAACTTTCATTCGATTCGCGCCTGCCTGATCTCCCCGGCCGATGTGCCCGACGCACGACGGTTGGCAGCGGAAATCGAATCGATGCTCGCACGCTCCGCCGGACCGCCCGGGGGACCGTGGGGACCAGGCTCCTGGGGGCGTCCGAATCGCGATCGCGACTTCCGACGCGACGGGCCTGACCGCGGCCCCAGGCCTCTCGGACCAAATGGGTTCGATTTCAATCGCCCCGAACCGGGTGATCCACCGTCGGCTGGTCCTGGATTCTCCGGTCCCGAGCCAGGTGGTGGGCCACGACGTCCGTCGTTCGAAGATCGCGTACCGCAGAGCGTGATGCAGTACGTCGCGGCTTGGGCCAGCCTCCGCGCCGGCGAAGAACAAAAAGCGTTGGAGCACCTGGATGCGGCGTCGAATTCGCGCGGCCCCAGCGGCGACATGGTGCATTCGTTGCGCGCGATCGCACTGCATCGGACCGGAGAAACCGAACAAGCCACCGCGGAGATGCGGCAGGCGGACAACGCGCTGGACAAGGCGATCAGTGAAGCGATCGAATCACCCGACCAGCGCAGGCCCTGGATCGACTTGCTGGAAATGATCATCCTGCACCGCGAAGCCACACGCGAGGTGTTGGGGACCGACGCGGAATTGGATCCACGGCTCGTCGCGGTCCAACAATCCGCACGGGATTTGCTGCGACTGTAGTTGGTCTTTCGCAGCGAGGTTCTCGGGTAGCGGAACTCGCCAAGAGTTTCGCACCGGCGGGGTGACGCCGCACAGCGGACCGAAAGCCTTGGCGGCTTCCGCTACGACACGAATCGCACGGGTGCGACCGAAAGCCTTGGCGGCTTCCGCTACGACGCGGAGCGTACAGGGGACCGAAAGCCTTGGCGGCTTCCACTACGACGCGGAGCGTACAGGGGACCGAAAGCCTTGGCGGCTTCCGCTACGACGCGGAGCGGCGGCTTGCTCAATCTGTCCTCGGGAAATGTACGAATTTTTTTGGCCCACTGTCGGCCTGCGGCACGCATGACGTCCTGACCGAGCGAAAGGCTCGAACAAACGGAATGTTCTTGCGAGGAACCGCCCTTGAAATCCACACCCCAGTTCCAATGGGTCTTTGCCCTGGACCGCCCGACCGCCGACGCGTTGGCCGATTCCGCATCACGGCACATGCCGGCCGACACGCACAGCCAACACGTCTCGGATTGCTATTACGAACCGGCCGACGAAGCGAAGCGGGCCAAGTCAAAATTTGCTCGTCGACAGCAGTTTCGCGTGCGGCGGGTCGACCGTCGCTGGGACGTGTCCCTGGAAAATGTCAGCTGGGATGGCGACCTGCGTTCGCTGCGTCAAACCACGGTGCCGTCCAACGAATTGGTGTGCCTGGATGCGTCGAACATCGATCCGGCGTGGCGGGGCAAATGGTTTCACAAAAAACAGCTCAAGCACGACTTGGTCCCTTCGCTGGAAACCCGCTTCGACCGAACCAGCTGGAAACACCAAACACTCGACGGCGAGATTCGGCTGACGATCGATCGCGAGCTTCATGCCGGTCGGATCCAGACGTCGTCGAATCGCCAAACCGCTTGCGTGCCGTCGATTTTGGTGCGGATGAATTTCGCCGTTTCATTGCCAGCGACTTTCAAAGCGCTGATCTATGAGTTCGCGTTGTTGCCCGAACAACCGACGGTCTTGTTTGACCTCGCCAAAGCGGCACTTGCGCCGACTTCGATGGACGCCGCGCAAGCCGGGGCCACGTTTGCAGAACCCAAATCACGAAAGATCACAAGCTCTTTGTTCGGCCTCCGCCGAGAGGTAACGACATGCCAAGTTGGCTAACCGGTCCGATCGACACCACCACGTGGATGGGCACTCCCGGTGACAGCGACGCGCTGCAGATGGCGTTGCGGTTGGGCGCGGCGTTCTTGTGCGGATGTGTGATCGCAGGGATCTACTGGGCCGTGCGACCGCGCGAGCAGTTCATGCCCACGTTCCCGGCGACATTGGTCTTGCTGGCCATCCTGTGTGCGATGTTGCCACTGGTGATCGGTCAGAACGTGGCCTGGGCATTTGGCTTGGTCGGTGCGCTGTCGATCGTTCGTTTTCGCACGGTGGTCGAAGACACCCATGACATCACCTTCGTCATCTTCGCCGTTTTAACCGGGATGGCGGTCGGTGCGGATCAGATGACCGTTGCGGTCGTCGGCATGGCGGTTACCGGAATGGCTGCGTTCCTGTTTCGCCCCAAAGGGTCAAACGGACCGTCCTTTGATCGAGGGGCGAAACTGCAAATCCGACTCGGCGCCGGACGCGACCCCGACGTGGTGTTCAAAGACGTGTTTGCACAGTCGCTCAGTAGCGTCCAACTTTCGGCCGGATCCACCAGCAAACAAGGCGCTTCGCTGGATCTGACCTATCGCGTCTGCCTGCAACCCGACTTCTCGCCGACCGATCTGATCAACCAACTGAACCTGATCGAAGGCGTGCAAAGCGTCGAACTGCGACAGAGCTGATCTCTCTTCGAAAACCTTTCACCTTCTCCAAAACCAACTCAGGAGTCTTCCATGAAAAAACTCACGCTCACCGCGTTGGTGATCACCTCGACCGGGATGCTGGTCGGCGGGCTCGTCTTCTCTCAACCGCCGGGCTCGTTCGGATTCGGCGGCCCCAGTGGCTTCGGAGGGCCCGGTGGCTTCGGAGGACCTGGCGGTCCCGGCGGCCCGAACCGTGAGAAACGCAAGTTGGTCGAGGAACATGACAGCGACGGTGACGGCTGGCTGAATCAAAGCGAACGCGCCGTCGCGCGCAAAGCACTCGAATCGGACGACCGCGGCGGATTTGGCGGTCGTCGAGGCCCGGGAGGCGGGCCCGGCTTTGGTGGACCGGGGCGACGAGGCCCTGGCGGCCGCGGTGGCAACATGCAACCCGGCACACCGGGACCGGCCGTCGCAACGGATTCCGTCACGACTTACGGCGACAAATCACTTTACGACTCCAGCGTTCTGCGAACGATCTTCTTAGAATTTGAAAACAAGGACTGGGAGGAGGAACTCGAGGCGTTCAAGGAAACCGACGTGGATGTCGCCGCACAGATGCTGGTCGACGGCAAACTCTTTCCCAACGTCGGCGTTCACTTCCGCGGCGCTTCGTCCTACGGGCATGTTCCCCGCGGCAGCAAACGCTCGTTCAATATTTCGCTGGACATGGCCGACGAGGACCAGCGAATCGACGGCTACAAAACGCTGAACCTGCTCAATTGCCACGGCGATCCGTCGATGATGAGCTCGGTGCTGTATTCGCACATCGCGCGTCAGTACATCCCCGCTCCCAAAGCCAACTTCGTGCACGTGGTCGTCAACGGAGAAAGTTGGGGGTTATACAACAGCGTCCAGCAATTCGACAAACAATTCATCGCCGAAAACTTTGACGGCTCCAAAGGGACGCGTTGGAAGGTCAGCGGCAGCCCCAACGGCGACGGCGGCCTGCGTTACTTGGGCGACAACCTGGACGACTACAAGGCCCGGTTTGAAATGAAGTCCAACGACGGCAAGAAACAGTGGTTGGCGCTGATCGAACTGTGCAAGACGCTCAATGAAACGCCGCTCGATCAACTCGAATCCGCACTCGAACCGATCCTGGACATCGACGGCACGCTGAGGTTCCTGGCCTTGGATGTCGTCCTGGCCAACAGCGACGGCTATTGGACGCGGGCGAGTGACTACAACTTGTTCCGCGACAAAGACGGCAAGTTCCACGTGATGCCCCATGACATGAACGAAGCGTTCGCGCTTGCCGGCCACGGACCGGGTGGTCCGGGTGGCCGCGGCCCCGGCGGTCCAGAAGGCCGCGGGCCGGAAGGTCCCGGCGGACCGGGCGGAGAACGCCGGGGGGGCTTTGGCGGATTCGGATTCGGCGGCTTTGACTTCGGGCCACCGCCCGGTGATCGCCCGCCGGTCGCTGACGGCGGACCACGCGACCAACGTCGCCGTGGCCCCGAGGGCGGCGGTCCGGAAGGACGCGGACCCGGTGGACGCGGACCCGGTGGACGTGGACCGGGTGGACGCGGACCGGGCCACGGCAGCGTCGATCTGGATCCGCTGGTCGGCCTGGACAACGATCGCATGCCGCTGCGAAGCCGCTTGCTGGCGATCCCTCACCTGCGCGATCGCTACTTACAATACGTCGACCAAATCGTCGAGGAATCGTTGTCGTGGTCGAAGCTCGGGCCGGTTGTCAACGAATATCGCGCGTTAATCGACCCGCTGGTCAAAGCGGACACGCGAAAGTTGGACACCTATGACGCCTTCGTCGCGGCAACCGGCACCGACGACGGCAGCGAGCAGATGTCGATCCACAAGTTCGCCGTGGAGCGAAGCGAGTACCTGCGGAAATAGGCGATCGCGTTGTTGGACGGCGTCGCGATGCGACGCCGATTGTACAAGTGACGGATTAGATCGTAGCGGCAGTCGCCAAGACTTTCGCAAGCCGCGGACCCTCTCTGGCGTTTGCTTGCTGCGCAAACGCCGTCTCTCGCAGAGGGAGAGAATCCAACTTGATTGCCATCCGTGGTTTTTCTTCGTCGTGACGGACCAGCGGGAGAGCGAGGATCCACCTTCTGGCGAAGGTAGCTACGATTTACCGGCGCGAGGAACTGTCGGCTCAGGTCAGCCGGCCAGCGCGTCGGAGACGATTTGCTTCGCCTCGGTTTGGATCCGCTGCAGGTGCTCGGCTCCCACAAAGCTTTCGGCATAGATCTTGTAAATGTCCTCGGTTCCCGAGGGCCGGGCGGCGAACCAGCCGTTCTTCGTGACGACCTTCAGCCCGCCGATGGCGGCTTTGTTGCCGGGGGCTTCGGTCAGACGTGCCTCGATCGCATCCCCGGCCAGCTCTTGCGAACGAACCGATTCGGGGCTCAACGCCTTGAGCGCGCTTTTCTGTTCCGGGGTCGCCGGTGCATCGATGCGGTCGTAGACCGGGGCGCCGAATTTTTCGACCAACGCTTGGTAGTGCTGCCCGGGATCCTTGCCGGTTTTGGCCAGAATCTCGGCCGCCAGCAAGTCCATGATGATCCCATCCTTGTCGGTGGTCCAAGTCGTTCCGTCCATCCGCAGGAACGATGCGCCGGCGCTTTCTTCACCACCGAAGCCCAGCGAACCATCGACCAGTCCGTCGACGAACCACTTGAATCCGACCGGGACTTCGCACAGCGTTCGGCCCAGGTCCGCCGCGACGCGGTCGACCATCGAGCTAGAAACCAGTGTCTTTCCGACCGCGACATCGGCACCCCATCCCGGACGATTCTGAAACAGGTACTCGATCGCCACGGCCAGGTAATGATTCGGATTCATCAAACCCACCGACGGCGTCACGATCCCGTGTCGGTCATAGTCGGGGTCGTTCCCAAAGGCGATGTCGAAGCGGTCCTTCAAATCGATCAGCCCGGCCATGGCCGACGGCGAGGAACAATCCATGCGGATCTTGCCGTCCTTGTCGACCCGCATGAAGGAGAACGTCGGATCGACACGTCGATTGACGATTTCGATGTTCAATCCATAACGATCGGCGATCGGCTGCCAATAGCCGATTCCCGCGCCGCCCATCGGGTCGACGCCGATCCGCAGGTCGGCCGCTCGGATGGCATCCATGTCGACGACATTTTGCAGGTCGTCGACGTACGGGGTGACGTAGTCGTGTTCCTTGACGAACTCCGACGCCAGTGCGGTCGCCAGTCCGATTCGTTTGACGTCGGCCAACCCGTTGCCCAGGATCTCGTTCGCCCGGTTCTGAATCGTGGTGGTCGTTGCCGCGTCGGCGGGGCCTCCGTTGGTCGCGTTGTACTTGAACCCACCGTCGGACGGCGGATTGTGACTCGGTGTGATCACGACGCCGTCGGCCAGTCCATCCCTGCGGCCGCGGTTATGCACCAGGATCGCGTGCGAGACCACCGGCGTGGGCGTGAACCCACGTTGGGCGTCGATCACGGTCGTGACACCGTTGGCGGCAAACACTTCCAAGGCGGACGAAAAGGCGGGTTCGGACAACGCGTGCGTGTCCATGCCCAAGTACAGCGGTCCGGTGATCCCCTGGGCCGATCGATACTCACAGATCGCCTGGGCGATGGCCAGGATATGGTGCTCGTTGAAGCGGCCGGTTTTGGAGGTGCCACGGTGGCCGGAGGTGCCGAATTCGACCGCCTGAGCCCGATCGCTGGGGTCGGGTTTCAGCGTGTAATACGACGAAATCAGCCGCGGGATGTTCTCAAGTAGGTCGATCGGAACGGGCTGGCCGGCAAGTTCGTGCAACGTCATGGTCGGATCTCGTTCGGAGGAGTGATTCGCTTTGGAAGCGGTATCCTAACATTCCTTGTGTCCCGACGACGCCCCGGGCCGGCGACGCCAGCGAATCAGGGCCCTGCGCGGGACAATCGCGAAAAAACCTGCGCCCGACCGTGACAATTGCGTTGACCTTTCGGCCTAATCCAACAGAGCCAAACCCACGGAGGTCAAACATGTTGGTGTTATCAAGAAAATTGGGCGAGCGGATCGTCGTGAATGATGAAATCGAGATCGTCGTCTCGCGGATCAAGGGCAATCGAGTTTCCATCGCCATCGAAGCCCCGAAATGGGTTTCGATTCAGCGCGGCGAGCTGACGGTGCCGGCCGCCGAGCCCGAAGAAACCGTGGGATAGGCTTCGCCCTGGCAAACGTAGCTACCTTCGCCAGAAGGTGGATCCCCGGTGATTCCCACGCTCGCATCGAGCGTCGCGACATCACAACTTTTGTGGTCCAGCTAACCGTCGCTCTCGATCACGCCTCGCATCAGAACCGAGACGTCCGGGTTTTGGTACACACGGTCGATCATCGCCGCATACACCTCGGCAAACCGCGGATTGGTCGCCAGATCACCAAACACCGTCGTGAGTTTCAAGAACGAAAGCTTGTCGTCTTTGGTCTCGCCGGCGGCTTGGCACAATTCCTCTTTCATCTCGTCGACCACTTCCAGACGTTTGCCGTGTTGATCAACACGTTGGCCCAGTTGTACAGATCGGCCATCGAGTCCCCAGCGATCTTGTGCAGATACGTGTACAGACTCAGCCGGGTCTGCACCGCGATCGGCGCCGTGATCAACGTCCAGCTGGCAATCGCCAGGCAGTTTCCGATCAACAGCCCGATTAAGATGTCCGTCGTGGTCGCGCCCAGTGCAACAAAGGTCGCGCCGATCACAAACTCGGTCGCCGCGACGTGCTCGGCGGCGTACAGGCCGATAAAGTGGGTCCAGCCGTGAAGTTTGTGATCCGGAATCGGCAACTGCTCCGGATCCATGTCTGCAATCGCCTGCGGGGCCGCGTCAGTGCTCATCGTTAAACATTGCCTAATCAAAGACGGCGGCACTTGTGCTCGCCGATGGTTGGGAGACTAGACCTGCGATGATACCGGACTGTAAGGTGTCAAACGGCGACTATCGCGGCGCGGGCCCTCTCTGGCGTTTGCTTGCTGCGCAAACGCCGTCTTTCCCAGAGGGAGAGAATCTAAATCGGTTGCCTGGCGACTCGAACAGGGCAATTCGGTTGATTACAGGCGAGCCAACAATTCGCTTTTCTTGTTGGCGAATTCTTCATCGGTGATGTAACCCTTGTCTTTGAGTGCCCCGAGTCGCTCCAGCGTTTCGATGACATCTTCGCGCGACTTTGGGGGCGTGCCGGAGTCGCTCGGCACGTCGGGCATCGAAACGTTCGCCGGTTGGCTTTCGAGGGGCGCAGCTTGGCTTTCCGCTGGGGCAGCGTCGGTTGACATCGAAGTTGGCGCGGGGATGGTGCCATCGCGTGAGATCACCGGCAGTGTTGACAGATCGACCGTTCCGTACTGGCTGGTCAACAGGATGGACTGTCCACCACCTTGTTGTTGACTGAATCCGCCGATCTGATGGTCCAAGGTGTCGTAAACCCACGGTGTGCCTCCGGTCGTCACCGCCAGTCGATGCTTGTCGGCAAAGTAGGCGTAGCGCAGACTGTTCTGCGACCCCTGGGACGTCGGCGTCCCCAACTCCCGCGGCCACCAGTTGGTCGTCGGATCGGGCACAAACAGGCTGTTGGCCGATCCCATCTGTCCACTCGACTGAGCCTGTGAATTCATGCCCCCCTGGCTTTGCGATTGAAACGAACCGCTAAAGGGTGTCGTTTGATGGTTGGCCAATTCGTTGGCGATGTCATTGCACAGATTGTCGACCAGGTTTTTCAAGTTGTTATTGAACAGATCGCTGACCATCGTCATGCCGCCGCGCATCCATTGGCCCGAGCCGCAGAATTCGGGATGATTAAACTGGGCCATGGATCCGTTGCCGTAGTAAACCGCGGTCAACATGTGGGTCACCGCATCGGTGGAAAGGCCGTAACGGCTGGCGAGAGACTGGACGATTTGCTGACCGGTCGAAGAGAGATTGGGCATGGTGGTGTATCGGGTTGAAATGAAGTCGTCACGAGCGCGCCCCGATCAGACCTGCAGAGAGACTCGCGTCGCCAGCCTTGGATTCCTTCCACCAACGCAAGTGTTCAAAGTTCGAACGAACCCTTGAGCGTATCAGATACGCTTTGAAAATGAATGTCCTTAACCGGGCGGGATTGTCGAATAATTGGCGGACTGGTTCACGGCCAACTGTTTCTGCGGGTCTTCAACAAGACCGCTGCCTCGACCCGCGTCGTGGGAAACGTCTTCCGGGCAGCCTTGCATCGCGTGTTGAGCCCCCAGGAGATCGGTTTGAGCAAACGGCACGCCCGGCGATTTTCCAGCTGCCTGGCTGGACGAGGGCCGTGCTGGGACCGTCGCCTGTCGTCGGGCTTGAAGGGAGATACAGCAAAAAGTTGACAGCCGCGGCGAGGGCTGCCACATTAGACATTGCTTCTAGTATTTGCGATGCTCTCTTTTGTGGCCCCCCGCTCCATGATCCGCTCTCATCCTTCGTGTGTTCGTTTGGTCGGCACGCTTCTGTTGCTGTGCGTCCCCGCAGTCGTCAGTGCCCAAGAGGCTCAAGACGACAAGCCCAAGGAATTCAAAAACCGGTTCCTTGAGATGGCCGGACGGATTTCGATCGCTCCGGCGGGGCGATCCCAGGAATCGTTCACGCTGCACCGGCAACCGGCACTCAGCTGGAGCAACCCCGCACGGCAGACCACGGCCGGGGCGATGTTCCTGTGGACCGCGTCCGGGCGGCCCCAGGTCGCGCTCTGCCTGTACCCCAACGGTGAACACGTCATCGATCTCGAATTTCAATCGCTCTCTGACCAGGCGCTGACGGCCGACAATGACGGCCAACTGGTGTGGCAACCTGGCGAACCCGGCATCCGCTGGCAGACGCTCGATGACGCCCCGCCGCCGGCGCGATCGCCGTTGCTGCGACGACGGCAAATGCGCGTGTTGGCACAGAGCTTTGCCTCGCGTCTGGTGCCGCCGAACAAGAACCCGATCGAGCTGCGACTGCTCGACACACCGGTCTACCGGTACGAACTCGATGAAAAGGCGCCCGTGATGATCGACGAGGGCGAAGCGGAGTTGATCGACGGCGCGGTGTTTACGTTCGTCCAGGGCACCGATCCAGAAGTGCTAGTGTTGTTGGAAGCCGTCAAGGCCGGTGACCGCCAGGTGTGGCAGTACGCATTGGCCCGCATGAGCATCGTCCCCACGCAAGTCCGTCACGGCGACGCGATCGTGTGGGAGACGAACTGGGCGGTGCAGCGGCCGAGCACGCCCTACTATGTCTACCGATCGTTTTAATCAACCAATTGACTTGACAACTTTAGACCGCCTGTCTAAACTCACAGTTATTCCGGCAAGGCGATCGCGTCGCTGGCGCGATTCCAGCTCACGGGTGAAAGGGCCATTCAATGAACAAGCTAGTCATTTTCGTGGCATTGGTGATGACCGTCGGGGCGTGGCGCCCAAGTCCCGCGTCGGCGGACTCTCAGGGCGACGAGCTGTCTCGATGGATCGACCAGCGGGGCGAGCGGGTCTGGGGGGAGCCGCCGGAGAAGTGTGATGACCTGACGTTTGTCCGGCGTGTCTACTTGGATCTGGTCGGTCGCGTGCCCAGCGTTTCGGAGATCCGCGACTTTCGCACGCTCGGTGAAGACCGTCGCGACTTGTTGGTCAACGAGTTGGTCTTCGGCGAAGGGCCGCGTCGGGAGACCTACACGCGGCTTTCGGCGTCCAGCTTGGCGCGTCATTGGCGGCGTGTGTTGGTCCCGCCGGGCACGGTCGTCAACGGTTCGGTCCAGGGTTTGGAAACTTGGCTGGCCGATGCGTTTCGAGACGAAAAGCCGTACGACGAAATGATGCGCGAGATCGCTCAAATCCAGTCGTCCGGTTCGGCGGGCGGCTATTACCAGTTGGTCGGCGGCACGCCGGAAAGCTATGCGGGGAATCTGTCGCGGGTGATGCTGGGCGTGCGTTTGGATTGCGCGCAGTGTCATGACCATCCCTTTACCGATTGGAAGCAGGGTGACTTTTGGGGTCTGGCGGCGTTCTACAGCGACATGAGCCCTGCGGGGGCCGATCCGGACGGGTCGCGGCCGACAGGCAAAAGCGGTGAGATCCGATTCGAAGGCCAAACGTACGCGGCGAAGTTTCTGTGGGAGGACGAGGCGCTCGAAGACGCCTCGCGGGCACCCCGAATCCGCTTGGCCCGTTGGATGACGTCCCCGGAGAATCCCAATTTTGCGGCGACCGCGGTCAATCGATTCTGGCAATTGCTGGTCGGCCGCGGGTTGTACGCCGACATCGAGAACCTGGACCTGGCCAGCCCGGACGAGCGTGAGTTCCTGGACGATTTGGGACAAAAATTTGCCGAGGACGGTTTCCATGTCCAGCGGCTGATCGCGGCGATCTGTAAAACGAACTGGTATGCCGCACAGGCGATGTCGCAAACCGAGTCGGAAGAGACGTTTCGGCGCGAGTTGAAAGTGATCAGTCCGGAGCAGGTGTTTGATTCGCTGGAACAGTCGCTTCATTTGCCGATCAGCCGGATCGATCCGGCGGCGCCGCGTTGGACCGGCGCCCGCGTCCAGATGGTCAACCGACTGGGCGAAGCGATCGGCGAGACGCCGGAGGACTACGCGTCGGGGATTCCGCAGGCGTTGATGATGATGAACGGCCCGGTCACCTCCGACGCGATCGACTTGGACCGCAGTCGGTTGTTGCGTGCGGTCGTCGAGTCGCCGTTTTTTGACGAGGACAAACGGATCGAAACACTCTATCTGGCGGTGCTGACACGCGAGCCGTCAGAGGAGGAAAAGCAATCGCTGACCGAGTACTTGGACAACAAGCCGAACGAAACGATGCGCCGCAAAGCGTTCGGCGAAATCCTGTGGGCGCTTCTCAACAGCCCGGAGTTTGTGTTATGTCGATGACGCGATCTTTCGAAACGTTTTCACGACGCGACCTGTTTCGCATTGCCGCCGCATCGGTCGGTGGAATCAGTTGTTCGCCGTGGTTGCCAAGGCTTGCGATGGCGGCCGGAACGAAACGTCCGCCCAAGGCGTGCATTCTGTTGTGGATGGCTGGCGGACCGAGCCAATTGGAGACGCTGGATCCAAAACCGGGGCACCGCAACGGCGGGCCCACCCAAGCGATTTCGACCGCCGTGCCGGGGATCGAACTGAGCCAGAACCTGCCGGGGTTGGCGACCCAGATGAAGGACGTGGCGCTGGTGCGTTCGATGAAAACGCGCGAAGGGGATCACGGCCGGGCGACGCAGTTGATGATGACGGGGTATCGTCCGATGGGCGGCATGACCGACTATCCGGTGCTCGGTTCGTTGATCTCGCACCGTTTGAAACCGGCCGGATCGCCGCTGCCCGGATTCGTTTCGATCGCACCGTTTCGATTCGGCAATCTGGGTTCCGGATTTCTCGGCCCCGACCATTCGCCGTTGGTCGTTTCCGGTGCCAGCAACGATCCCAACACCCGCGCCAATTTGACGGTCGAAAACCTGGACGTCGCCGGCGGAAATCCCGACGCGCTGGCCGAACGTCAGGGGTTGTTGGAAATGTTACGCCAGGGATCCCCTCAATCATCTGCGGCCGCCATCAAGCACGCTTCGGTGTACGACCAGGCGATGCGGATGGTGGAAACACGTGGCGAGGGGGCATTTGACCTGGATGATGAAAAAACGGAGTTGCGCGACGCCTATGGTCGCAACCGCTTCGGCCAGGGTTGTCTGCTGGCGCGTCGGCTGGTCGAACGCGGCGTGCCGTTTGTCGAGGTTTCACTGGACGCGGCCGGCCAAGGGACGTGGGACTCCCACATCGACAACTTCAGCACCGTCAGTTCGATGTGCGAAGTCTTGGACCCGGCCTGGACGACACTGATGAGTGATCTCCGCGATCGCGGCATGCTCGATTCGACGCTGGTGGTCTGGATGGGCGAGTTCGGACGGACGCCGCGGATCAATCCCAACCGGGGCCGCGACCATTTCCCGGATGCCTGGAGCGTGGCGTTGGCCGGCGGTGCAATCACCGGCGGCCAAGTGTACGGCAAGACCTCCGCCGACGGCATGGAGGTCAGCGACAACCCGGTTTCGGCCAGTGACCTGTACGCCACCATGCTCGAAGCACTCGGCATCGACTCGGGCGGCGACAACGCGATGGGCAACCGGCCGATCCCGTTGGTCGACGAAGGCGGGACTCCGATTCGGGAGCTGCTCGGATGAGAGGGAACGGGTTGAGGCAACAAACGGGACGTCTTCGTCGCTGCAGTCGCCCGACGGCAGAACGACCACGCTCTGGCGAGCGTCGCGACGGCGGTGCGCGGCGGTCGGCATGGGTGATTGCGATGCTGTTGTTCCCGGTCGTCTTGGCCGCCAAAGACAGCGTCCCGACCGATCCCACCGCCAGCGGTGTGCACGACATGTTGCTGCTGCTGCCCGACGGCCCCATGCACTTGCGGATCCAAATCACCAGCGACGGAAAATCGCTGGAGCAAACGCGGCAAGACTACCTCGCCCGTCTGGTCACGATGCTGGACACGGACAGGGATGGAAAGGTCAGCCGCGCGGAAACCAGCAATCATCCGTTGTTCACCACGTCGCGACGGTTTGAAGGCAACCCGTTTCTTGCCTCGCTGCGCAACAAACGTCCGTTCACCGAACAGGAATTGGCGCTGGCGGTCGACCGGGCGGCCGGCCAAATGGTCACCTACCGTCAAAACAATGCGTTGGCCGAACAGGACTTGAGCGTTTTTAATGTGTTGGACCAAGACCAATCCGGGTTGATCGATCGCCGCGAGATGCGGTTGGCCGCGGCCGGCATCGCGGCCCGGGACAGCGACTTTGACCAGTGCATCACGTTTGACGAATTTCTCAGCGAATCGATCGACACGATGAACGGAGTGATCGTCAACGCGATCGACCAAGAGCCGCCGGGCTCGGTGCATGCGGAGTTGCTTCGCAATGCGGCCGAGCCGATCTTGCCGGCGCGATTGGTTCGCCGCTACGACCGTGATCGCGACGCGCATTTGACGGCCGAAGAACTGGGTTGGGGCGAGCCACGGATCGCGGGTTTGGACAGCGACGGCAACGGGCGGTTGAGCATGCAGGAGTTGTCTCGCATCGCGTCGATGAAACCGGATCTGGCGTTGAGCGTCGACTTGAGTGACACCAGCGGCAAAGCGATGAAGGTGCTCGATCACCTGGGCGATGACGCGATCACCGCCCGCGACGACCTGGTTCGCATCAAACGCGACTCGATGTCGTTGGGGGTCAGTTATCGCTACCGCGATCCGATGGCCGAAGCGGTTTCCAACGCCTCGGACGCCTTCAACGCGATCGACGTTGACGCCAACGGCTATTTGGACCGGGACGAAATCGTCGAACACCAGCGGTTCGAACGCTACCTGTTTGACGCGATGGACAAAGACGGTGACGACCGCGTGTTTGCCGACGAAATGATGGACTACGTCAAAGAGTACACCGAACCGGCGTCGACGTCCTGTCAGGTCACGCTGCTCGATACGGGCAACGGATTCTTTCAATTGTTGGACGTCAACGCCGACGGGCGGATTTCGATTCGCGAGCTGCGGGCTTGTGAATCCACCCTGATGCAAGTCGCCGGTGACCAGCCCCAAATCAATCCGTCACGCATGACCGCGTCCTACCGGATCGAAATCAAACGCGGCGGGGTCAGCCTGTTCGGACGAGTGGACCGTCCGTCGGCCGAAACACCGGCGGCGCTGTTGGCACCGCCCAGCGGTCCGATCTGGTTCCAACGCATGGATCGCAACGGGGACGGAGACCTGACCTGGGACGAATTCTTGGGACCGCGAGACATCTTTCACCAATTGGATCAAGATCGGGACGACCTGATCGACAAAGCCGAAGCCTCCAACGCAGACAAGCTAGCCGGATGAGTACCACAACTGACAACGCGTCATCGCCCCAGGATTCCCAGGCATCGCCTTCAAGCAACGGCCAACTGCTCGACCAGGTGGACAAGCTGCGTGAATCCCGCCGACAGCTTCGCGAAGAAGTCGGCAAGGTCATCGTCGGCCAACAGGACGTCGTCGACCTATTGCTGTTGGGGCTGCTTTGCCGCGGCCACGTGCTGTTGCACGGCGTGCCGGGCTTGGGCAAGACGCTGATGGCGCGGACGCTGTCGTCGACCTTGGATTTGAAATTCAAACGCGTCCAGTTCACGCCGGACTTGATGCCCTCGGACATCACCGGGACCGACGTGATCGAAGAACAGGAGGGCGGTGGCGGCCACCAATTGAAATTCGTGCCGGGGCCGATCTTCACCAATTTCCTGTTGGCCGACGAAGTCAACCGGACACCGCCCAAGACACAAGCCGCCCTGTTGCAGGCGATGCAGGAACACGAGGTCTCGGTCGGTAACACCACGTATCAACTGGACCCGCCGTTTTTTGTCGTGGCCACGCAGAACCCGATCGAGATGGAAGGCACGTACCCGCTGCCCGAAGCCCAGGTCGATCGATTCATGTTCAACATTCGCGTCCGCTATCCGACGATCCAAGAGGAAGCCGACATCATCCGCGGCACGACGGGAACGGAAACGTTCCAGCCGTCGGCAGTGCTCTCGTCAGCCGACTTGCTGAAGTTGCAAGAGATCGTCCGCAGCGTGCCGGTATCCGATGACGTGATCATGTACGCGGCCAGGTTGGTGGCGGCGACGCGCCCCCAGGCGAGTGACCGTGTCGCGATCGGTGGCGGGCAAGACGTCGAAATGGTGCGCAAGTACGTGACCTATGGGGCCAGCCCACGGGCCGGCCAGGCGTTGGTTTTGGCCGGCAAGGCGCGGGCGGTCCTGGAGGGCCGATACCACGTCGATTTTGCGGACATCGCGGCGCTGGCGCATCCCGTGCTGCGGCACCGCTTGGTGCTGAACTTTCACGGCCGCGCCGACAACGTGGATTCCGATGACGTGATCGACGCGCTGTTGGATGCCGTCAAGGAGGACGTCTCTTGATCGCATCGTCCCAATCCGACCGACCATCGGGCCGTTCTTCCGCCGCCGCGGCGAACTCTCCCGACTGGCTCAAGCCGGACGAACTGGCGCGTCTCAGTTCGATCGAGCTGCGTGCCCGCGGCGTGGTCGAAGGGTTTCTGCAAGGATTGCATCGCAGCCCCTTTATCGGTTACAGCGTCGAGTTCTCTTCACACCGACGCTACGGCCCCGGCGACGATCTACGGCACGTCAATTGGAAACTGTTTGCCCGCCAACGGAAACTGTACGTCAAGGAATTTGACGCCGAAACCAATCTCAATCTGTACCTGTTTGTCGATGCCAGCCGATCGATGCAGTGCAAGGTCGACGGCGCGATGACCAAGCACGAGTACGCCGCGACGCTGGCCGCCGCCTTCGCCGCTTTGGCGATCAAGCAACGTGACGCGGTCGGCCTAGGGTTGTTCGACGACGGCGTCCGCCACTACCTGGACCCGTCGGCAAAACCCGGTCGCTGGGAAGATTGTCTGAGCCTGTTGTCGACCACCCCGGAAGCCAAAGGCACGGCGCTCTCGAAGTCATTGGAACAGGCCGCGGCACTGGCCCGGCACCGCGGCGTGGTCGTGATCCTGAGCGATTTGGTCGACGGCGACGTCGAAGGCATCAAGAAGGGGCTGCAACAATTGCGGCACCGCGGGCACGAGGTGATCGTGTTCCACTTGCTGGATCCCTTCGAACGCCATCTGGCCGACAGCGGACGTTACCGCGTGTTGGACATGGAAAGCCCCGCCGAATTGACGACGAACATGGAAAGTATCCGCGCCGATTATTTGAACAAAATTCAGCACTGGTGCGATCAACTGGACGACGCCTGTTTGTACCAGGGCGTCGACCGCATCGAGCTGACCACCGATCAACCGCCGACCGCGGCGCTGGTCGATTACCTGGTGAAACGAACGACCTGACATGAACTTCATTCAAACCGGATTCCTGATCGGCGGTCTGGCCGTCGCGATCCCAGTGCTGGTGCATCTGCTCAGCCGCTGGCAGGTCCGTCGTGTGGAGTTGGGGACGATGCGTTTCTTGCAAGAAGTGATGCAGGACGGCGCCCAACGCCGCAAGATCCGGCGTTGGTTGCTGTTGGCAACCCGGATGGCCACGATCGCCGCGTTGGTGTTGCTGTTCGCACGCCCGTATTTGCCGGAAACGATTCGCCGCGATGGCGATCGATTACGGGTGATCTTGATTGATCGATCGGCCAGCATGTCGATGCCCGGCCAAGGCGGTCGATTGATCGATGATGCGGTGGCCCAAGCCACCGACATTGCCGCCGAACTGGGGACCGACGCGACCGTCCTGTGGGCCTGGTTCGATTCCGATGTCGACCCGCTGGACGGCAATCCGTCCCGCGTCACTGCGCCTCGTAATGTGGTCGGCGACACGAACTATTTGGCGGCACTCCGCTGGGCACGCGACCGCATCGCGGCCAGTCCCGACGCGATCGCCGACGTCGTCCTGCTGTCGGATCTTCAACAATCCGGCTTGGCCTCCGATGCGCTGGAATCGGCATCGTTGGAAATGCCCAAGCATGTGCCGGTGCGAGTGGTCGATGTCGGCCGACCGGCGGCAAACAACCTGGCGATCCAATCGGTCACCACCGCTTCCAAGCGACTTTCACCCCTGCGGGATGCGATCACCAACGTCACGCTGTTTAACTTCGGCACCTTGCCGATGGAAGAGATTCCGATGACGGCCACCGCGACCAACGGCCGACGGAGTGTGCGTTTGAAAAAGTCGATCAACCTGCCCGGCGGCCAAGCCCAAGAACTGGCGTTTGATTTCGGCAAACTTGAACCGGGACTCTGGCAGGTGACGATGCAGTTGGACGTCGAGGATGATTTGGCGATCGACAATCGTCGCATGACGGCGTTCGAGATCGCCGAGCCCGCACCGGTGGTGGTGATCGACGGCGGATCCCGCGACGGCGACCAGATTGCCGAAAGTTATTATTTGACCGCGGCACTGCGTCAGAGCAGCGAACCGACCGAATTGTCATCGGAGGACGAGCAAGCCGGACCGCAGCGGTCGGGACGGTTTGATCCCCGAACCGTGTTCTTGTTCGATGACGCCTTGCCCGAGATCCACCCCTCCCGTACCGAGCTTGTGGTGGTGACCGATTGCGGTTCGGTCCCGGCACAGACGATCGAGCGGTTGGAAGCCTACGTGACCGCCGGCGGCAAGTTGCTGGTATTTGCCGGCGACGGAGGTGAATCCGGTGCGTCAGCCTACACCGCATGGCAACAGTCCGGATTGGCACCGGGAGAGATCCACAAGCCAGTGCGTAGCGGCGCGATGCCGTTTCGGATCACGTCGTTGGAAGCATCCAGTGCGATGCTGGCACCGTTCGGCGACCCGCAAACCGGGGACCTCAGCCGGCTGTCGTTCGATCAAATCCTGCGCGTGAATCCGGCAAGCGAAACCAAAGTGCTGGCACGTTTCGAAGGCGACCGACCGGCGCTGACGCGGCACCGAGTCGGTCAAGGCGAAATCGCGTGGTTTCTGTCCAGTGCCGATGATAGCTGGGGCAATTGGCCGACCAGCCCGCTGTACTTGCCGCTGGTGCACCAGATGGCGGCGGACTTGTTGCAACTGACCGGCGAAGGAAAGATCCGCTACCGCACCGTCGGCGATGATCGCGACGTAGCGCTGGCACCCATCGGACCGTCAACGGATCTGCGAACCGTTTCGGCACGTTCGGGCGATGTGAAGCCGGTCACGTTTGAGAACGTGGGTTTCGAGCCGTCCGGCGGCGCGCTTTACGTCGTCAATTCGGCGGGCAAGGAGTCCGACCCGACACGGGTTGCCGTCGACCAATTTGCCCAGCACTTTCAAATCACGCCCGCCGATCCGGAATCCGCCGAGCCGACCGAGACGGTGCAGGGCGAATACCGACATGAATTGTGGCCCTGGTTCGCCGCCGCGGCCGTCGTCTTGCTCATTGCCGAGTTTTCTCTTGCCAATCGGACCTCCGCATGAACGCTCCCGATGTTGCCTATCAAGTTGCGCGGCAATTTACGGCGCTCCGCCGACGCTACCTTGCCGTCCGTCTTGCGACCGTGACGGTCGCCGTGGCCTGTTTTCTGCTGGCCGTGTGGGTGCTGGTCGGACTGATCGATTATCGCTGGGAATGGAACCAACGTTGGCGGACGACCACGATGGCGACGGCATTGGTGGTTGCCGGCGGGTGGTTGCTGTGGCGAGCGGTTTCGCTATTTCAACAAACCCGGCAGAAAACGTTTGCGGGGATCGTCGAGCGAACGTTCGACGATTTCGGGCAACGGATCCGCACGGTGCTCGATACCGTCGGCGGACGCGTTCAAGGTCCCGAGGAGATGCTGACGGCGCTCGGAAACCAGACTCTCGGTCGTTGGGAATCCGCCTCGCCGGCGCGTCTGGTCCCCGTCCGCACGCTCGTTTCAGCGGGGATCGCGACCGCGGCGATCGGTGCGGTCTTGATCGGATTGCTCGGTGTCGGTGGCGACTGGCGACTGGCGATCCTGCGAGCGATCGGAATCGACCGTCCCTACACGAGTTTAATGGTCACACCGGGTGATGCCACGTTGCTCGAAGGCACGCCGGTCAACGTGTCGCTGGATCTCGTCGGACGGACCAATCGCGACGTCTTGCTGCGTTACCGCGAACTCCGTCCCGTCGCCGAGGAGAACAGCGAAGCCGAGGGACGCAGCGGAGCAGAGGGCGATACGGCGGAATCAGAAGCCGAGTGGATCGAAAGTGAAGTCTTGGCCGAGGAACATCACGCCGATGACGAACGCGCCGACGCCCCGCGGCGAAAGACGTTTCGCACCAACCTGGGCAAAGCCACATGGCCGATCGAATACCAGTTCGTCTCCAGCGGGCAAATCACCTCGGTGCACCGAATCGACGTCCAACCGTTGATCGAAACCGAAAGGATCGAAATTGCCGTCCAGCCGCCCGAGTACACCGGTTTGCAAACGCGTGTGTTTGACAAGCCCGACCTGACCGTGTTGGAACGATCCGAGGTCACGGTCTCAATCGAATTGAACCATCCGCTGCAAGAAGCGACGTTGGAGATCGGTCCCAAGACGTCGCAACTTTCTCCGACGCCGCTCGAATCGCCCCAGGACCGGCGACGTTGGGCGTTCACCTTGCCCGCCGACCAAACGCTGCGTTGGCGGTTCTCCGGGTCGGGCGTCGACGGGACGCCCATGGAACCGGTGACCGGTCGGCTGGGTATCCGTCGCGATGCCGCACCGTCGATCCGTTGGCGGGAGCCGAGTGACGAGATCAAGGTCCATACGCTGGCCGAAGTGCCGTTAGGGGTCCAGGTCGCCGATGACTACGGGATCATCGAGGCCGGGATTGCATTTCAGCTCGGTGGCGACGACGAATATGTGCTGACCGATTGGACCCCCGACGTCGACAGCGACGATTCGAATGCACCCCGGGGCGAAAAGACACGATTGTCGCTGGCCGAATTGTTGCCGTTGGAATCGCTGGCGTTGTCCGAACGTGATTACATCGCCTACTACGCCTATGCCTTGGACAACCGCCCCTGGGGCAATCATCGCAGCGAATCCGACGTGCGGTACATCGACATTCGACCGCTGCGTCAGTTCTATCAAGAGATCGATCCGCCCGGCAACAATGACGGCGCCGGGTCGCGCGTGTTGGTTCGGTTGGACGAGATCATTCGGCGCGAACGGTTCGTGATCAACCGCACACGAAAGTTGATTCGCGGCGGAACCGAGATCGCGACCCAACTGGGAACGATCGATCGGCTGGTCGAAAACCAAAGCGAACTCGCGGATTTGACCCGGTTCCTGGCGGAGTTCTTTATCTCGCGCGGGAACGACGACGTCGAAGCACTCAATCAAGCCGAAGCCGCGATGTTGCAAGCGGCCGACTCCCTGGCCGTCGGTTCACTGGACTTGGCACAGGTGCAAGAAGAAGAAGCCCTCCGGTCACTCGCCGAAGCGCGACGCACGCTGGAGATCGTGTTGACCAAACGGATGACGATCGCCCAGCAACAGGCACTGCGGCGGCTGGCCCGTCAGTTGCAACAAAAACTGCGTCGCGACCGCCCCGAAACCGAGCGTGAACTGGCCGATTCGCTGAAACAGATCGCGCGTCAACAACGCCAATTGGCGATGAACGCCCAATCCGCCGCTTCGTCGACATCCTCCGCATCCGGTGGGCAGGGAAAGCCCTCCGATGACGTGATGAAAAATGATACCGAGTCGCCGCCGGGCGAAACGGGAGCGGACGACGAGGACGAACCGGGCGAGGAAGCCACACCGTCGGATGCCCCCAGCGAGGACGCCAGCGAGGATTCGAATGAAGGCTCGAACGATGACTCGATTGTCGAAGCTGATCCCGCAGCCCCCGCCCCCGAAGACTCGCTTTATGAGCAACAAATCGAACTGCTGGAACGGCTTGACGCGATTCGCGAGCCATTGGCCGATCGGCTGGCCCGGTCGGAGCTGATGACCCGGCGGATGGATGAGGCTCAGGCCGCGATGGATGATCTGGCCACGCAAGCCCGCGAAGGCGAACTGGAAACGCTGGCCGACCGCGGGCAGACCGTCAGTGACAAGATCGATGAATTGGGGTTGCAGTTGGAAGCGTTGTCGGCCGCCGAACCGGTCACCCGAGTTTCTTCCCTGCGTGATCTGACCAGCGGGATGGCCGGCATGGAACATCAACTGGCCACGAGCGATCAACCACCCCCAAGCCGCGGCGGTGGCACGCCAGCGGAGCCAGCCCCGAGCGACAAGGAGATGCTTCGCCGGCTGGCACAACGGATGGCGGCCCGCAGCGAAACGCTGGGCGAAGTCATCGCATCGCAAGCCGAGATCGGTGACATCGAGATGAGCGAGGTCAACGACCAGCTTGAAAACTTCGTCGAAGAAACCGATTTTCTGGACCAGTTGGACGAGACCCGCACCGCGGCCGAGCAGATTCAAGGCGGCAAATCGCCCGCGGAGGAAAAAGTCGCTTCCGAAGCGATGGAGCGGGCGGTCGAATACGCCGAAGCGGCAACGCGTCTTGAACGTCTGTACCAACAGCTGGTCACACCTCGACTGGCCCGACTGCGACGGATGGAACAGCAAGCCAACCAGATCGCAGGTCAAGCCTCCGGGGGCGGCGGAGAGGAGGATCCGGAAACCGAGCGGGCGGTGCGGGCATTGAAACGAGAGTTGCAAGAGGAGTCGCTCCGAGAGCTTGCCGAACTGCTCGGTGGCAATCAAACGCAAGAAGAGGACGAGGCACAACCGACCGGAACCGGCCAGACCATGGCCGGCCCGTCACGAGCATCCGGCGGTTTGGCCCTTCGTGAAACCAACTCCGTTGCCAACCGCGCCCGTTTGGTCGCCGCCGAGCTTCGTGAGCGGATCCAGCAAGTGATCCTGTTGGAGATTGCGGTCGACCGTCAGACCCCGATCCCGTCGGAGTATCGCGGTGCGGTCGACGGGTACTTCAAGACGCTCGCGACGGGCAATCCATCGGAAATGGACGCGTCGGCTCCGGGAGGAACGCAGTGATGGGAACCTGGATTTTTGCCGCCACGTACTTTTCGTGGACATCGCCGCTTTCGACCCGAGGGTGGATCGCGTTGGCGGCGGCATGCGTGCTGGCGTGGTTCGTCCTGCGCACGTTTTGGGGGCGTTCGCTTGTCAGCGGCCGGGCCGGATTGATCGTGATTCGTGCCGCCGCGGTTGCGATTCTGATCGCGATTCTGTTGGGGCCGACCGTGATCGACGAACAGGCCGGTGAAACGACACGGCCGTCGATGATCTATTTGTTTGACGGATCGCAAAGTATGCAGTTGGGCGGCGAAGCCAGCCGCTGGGAGCAAGCGATTCGGTTTGTCGGCGAGGCGCAGCAGAGTGCCGGCGGAGGGTATTCGGGCGATGTCCAAGCGTTTCGGTTTGGCCACCGCTTGTCGCCGCTGGTCAAGTCCGCCGACGCGTCGGGGCAATCCGCCGATGCGGGCCGTTTGCAGGAGTCTCAGCTCGCAGGGAACCAACACGGGCGAGAGGACTTGGAGATCACCTTGGTATCCGAATCTGGGATCGGAACATCGGCCGACGCGATCCCCGGTCCGGAAGCATCCGATTCACGGCTGGCCGATGCGCTGCGTCAATTGATGCCACAGGTCAGCGCCAAGTCATCGGCCGGAGTCGTGTTGTTGTCCGACGGGCGAGTACGAGCGTCGGAATCGGTCGAACGTCTCTCGGAGTTGTTCGGTAAATCCGACGTGCCGATCCACGTCGTCCCGATCGGCCAGGCCGGAGGGTCGGGGGATATCGCGATCGTTTCGTTGGTCGTGCCTTCGCGGGTGAGAAAGTACACCGAGAATGAATTGCAGGTGTTTCTACGCAGCTTTGGCTATGCCGGTCAACCGACCACGGTCCGCATCCGACGCAAGAGCGACGAGGGGAATGATTTGGCGTCGCTGCCGATCACGCTTTCCGGCGGTGCACAGTCGGCATCGTTGACGTTTCGTGTCGACGAGCGTGCCGAGGACTTGGTGGTTTCGGTCGATCCGGTCGATGGCGAGCTGACTCGGCGGAACAACCAAGTCGAAACGCGGGTGGAAATCGATCGCACCAAGGTCCGGGTGCTTTGTTTACAGAACAGCCAATCGTCGAACGGGACGCCATCCTTGCTCAGTCGGTTTCTGCCGATCGGCGGCGGATCACCGTCGCCGTCGACGTCGGCCGTTTCGATTCAGTCGGCGCTGCAAGCCGACGAAGACGTCGAATGTTCGACGCTGGTCAGTCTGGGCGGCCAATCGCTGAGACGACTTTCCGCGGACGGTTCCAGTCAAACGTCCGGCGGATTTCCACGCACCCGCGCCGAGTTGTTTGCCTATGACTGTGTGATCTTCAGCGACGTCACTCCGGCGGTGTTGGACGAGGAACAGCAACAATGGTTGATGCAGTGGATCGACGGCCGCGGTGGGGGGCTGATCGTGACCGGTGCGTCAGCACTGGCGGCCGACGGTTGGGAAGACTCCCCGATCGCGCCGCTGTTGCCGGTGACGCTGGAATCGGCGGCCGCCGCGTTCCCCGTCCCCACCGCGGTTGAAGTGACGGTGCCCAATCATCCGGTCTGGCGACTGAGGATCGAAAAACGACTCAACGATCAATTGCTGCACGCGTTGCCGGATCTGGCGATCGGGGAGTCGAACTTCGCGGCGAAAACCAATGCGATGGTGTTGGCCCACCGCCGTGACGATTCGAAGCCCGTGATGGTCGTCCAGCGCGCCGGCCGGGGCCGCGTGCTCGTTTCCAGCGCCTCGCTGTCGGGGGCTGCACTGGAGCAACTCTCGCAGAGCTGGGGGGCCCAGCCGGAACGCGTGGCGGGAAAACTGTGGCGGAATTTGGTCTACTGGGCGACCGAAGAATCTTCCACCGGCCGTCGGCGATTGGTCGTCCAGTCCAACCAACGCTTCTATCGACCAGGACAGCGGTTGTCGATCCGCGCGACCGCCTATGACGAAGCGGCGCGACGATCACAACAGTATCGGATCTGGGCCATGTTCGAACCCGAATCGCTGGACGACATGTCGCTTTACTCCCCCGTGTTGTGGCCCGACAACGTCGTCCGCGAGAGCGGCGAAGTCGCGCCACGGATCGCCTGGGGCGAAGAGTTGCCGCTGAAATCGAATCCGGAAACGGGTGACTATCAGATGGATCTGATGCTCAGCGAAACGGCGACCGCCGGCGACAGCGGGATGCGAATCGAATTGACCGCATATGAGGGGGCTGAGACCGAGTCCTCATTCAATCACGGCACCCAGGTCGACAGCACGTCACTGGCGATCCAGATTCTGAGCGATCCGTTTGAACAACAAAACCCGCTGCCCAACCAGGAATTGATGGCCCGTGTGGCGGCGGTTTCCGGCGGTCAGGTACTCGACCACCCCGAACAATTGGGCCAGTTGCTGCGTGGCCGCAAAGAATTTCGCGGACCGCCGACCATTGACGCGTCTCCGGCATGGAATCGGACGTGGCTTTGGCTAGGCTTAATCGGTCTGCTATCGACCGAATGGGTTTGGCGGCGAATTTCGGGCCTGGCATGATAGATCTTCACTTTCCGATCGCTCAATAGGATTGGGCGATCATGACCGACAAAGAAACAATGGCAAAACCTTCGAAAGATGTAACGGCGGCCGAACTGGCGATCCTGGAAAAGCTGTGGGAGCATGAACGCGCGACGCTGAAACAGCTGTCCAAATGGCTGTACGGGGCCGAAACCCCATCGGATATCGCGACCGTGCAAAAACTGATCTCGCGGCTGGAGGCCAAGGGTTGTGTGTCCCGTGATCGCGATTGCTGGCCGCACCAGTTCCAAGCCGCCATCGACCGAGACCATTTGATCTCGCATCGATTGCAAGCGACCGCCGACGAACTGTGCGACGGAACGATGTCCACGTTGCTGACGCACCTGGTCAAATCCGCGAAATTCAATTCACGTCAACGCAAACGTCTCCGCAAAATCCTTGACGATCTGGATGCCGAATGATGGCGATCGCGGAAGTGATCATCGGTAACCTGTGCTTGGCGTCGTTGATCGGCGTGCTGGCATGCATCGTCGGTCGCTGTGGCCGCCGAGCGGTGCTGGCCCATGCGCTTTGGATCATGTTCTTCGCCAAACTGGTCACGCCGCCGATCGTTTCCATTCCGCTGCCGATCCCTTCCTTCGCCGCCGATCCGGCCGCATCCCCCGTCGCGATTGTGTCGGCACCCCAGTCAACTCCCTCGCCAGAACAAGCGAAAACGCAACGTCCGATCGATTCAATTGGATCAACACCGGGATCGGCCGTCTCGCTCGAGCGATTGGGTCCCGACATGACGAACCCGTCCCCCGAGCGACGCGCATCCGGCCATCACGCCGGCGGTTTTGCTTGGGTGAATACGAACTGCCTGATGTGCTTGGTATGCGCCATCTGGTTGGGCGGGTTCCTGGCATTGGTCGTTCACGGCATCCTGCGTCTGGTCCGTTTCCGCAAATTGATCGGCCAGTGCGGACAGGAAGATGCGGAAGCGACCGAGATGGTGCGTGAGTTTGTGCGGTGTCACGGTGGCTGGCGAATCGGCCGACGCACGCCGCGCGTCGTTCGCGTCGGTGTCCACGTCTCACCGATGCTGTTCGGTTTTGCGACGCGGCCGATCATCGTGTGCCCCGAGGGGTTGTGGCAATCGCTGTCGCCGGCCGATCGCAAATCGTTTTTGGCGCACGAGACCGCGCACTTCTTGCGTCGCGATCATTGGGTGCGATGGCTGGAATGGTCGGTCTCGGCCGTCTATTGGTGGTTCCCCGGCGTCTACTTCGCCCAAAAACAACTCGAGCGTCATGAGGAAGCCTGCTGTGACGCCCGGGCCGTCAAGATCCTGGGGACCAAACCGCGGCAATACGCCGAAGCGCTGTTGCGCGTGGTGGATTTCATCAGCGATCACCAAGCCGGATTGCCCATGTTTGCCAGTGGGATGCAACCGACCGCAACATTAGAAGAACGGTTGCGGTTGTTGATGCGGAATGAATTGGACCAATCCCATTCTCGGCTTCATACCTGGGGCAGCGGACTGGCCTGTGCGGCGATTTGGATGGTCCACCCCGACGTCTATTCCTTTCAACTGCCGCGTGGTGAGGATCGCCAGCGGGAAGCGATCGCCCAGCGTGAACGCATCGCCCCGCTGCCGAGCATCGACTCCGAAGTGCCGATCGAACACTGGGACGAAGCCGAGTTGCCGGCGGCACCGAGCGGATTTTGGAACACCACGCCGATTCGTCATTGGGGTGAATTCTCGTTCAACGTCTCGGGCTATCGTTTCACCGCGATCGCCGGCGAGGGATTTGCAATCGACCGATCCGCGGACGATCCGCTGGTGTTTGACCAGCGGAGTTTGACCGCCATCGCCGAGATCCCGGCCAGCGGGCGGGTGATCATCGGTGACGCCGCCGGCAATGTTCGGCTGTGGGATTTGAAGGCCGGGATGCCGGTTTCGTTGCTCGGCCGGCATACCGCCGACGTGACCAGCATCGCGGTCACGCCCGATGGCGGTGTTTATTCGGCGGATTCGGCAGGAGCGGTGATCCGTTGGGAATTGCAATCCGGTCGCACGCTGGCCCGTTGGGATGGCAAGGCTCATTTGCCGGAGTCACGCCCCGATGCGGTCGCCGTCCAATCCATCCGTTCGTCGGTCGACGGCCAATGGATCGCGGTGCTGTGTGGTGACTGGCGGCATACGTCGATTCCAAAAACACTTCACTTGCTCGACGGCCAAACGCTGACCGAGCAGGCAAGCATGGAAATGGCGCCGCAGACCGCCGTGGTGTTGGCCGATCAAAACGGCGATTGGTATGCGGTCAGTTGGAGCGGCACCGTTCACCCGCTGGATGATTCCCGGCCGATCCGACAAATGAAAAAGGATCACGTTTCAGCCCTCGTTTTGTCGCAGCATGCGGTGCTGGATGTGCCCGACGCAGGCGAGGAACCTTCCCCATCGACCATCACGTCCCGATGAACAAGACGCAGTGGGATAGGCTTCCAGCCTGTCACCGGCTGGATCGACAGGCTGGAAGCCTATCCCACTTTCCCCCCATTCCCGGAACCGAGTTGCTGCGATGAACTATCGAGAATTTTTTCGGCTGATTCTCCTGCTCGGTTGCGGCGTCTTGCCGGCGGTTCCGATTTCCGCCCAAGAGTCGTCGGAATCCTCGACCGGAATTGATGCATCGCCATCGGTCGCCCGCCGCATGCTGGTTTGTTGTGGTTTGCCCGGTGACGATCGACACCGTGAGCAAATGACTGCGGCGATTGAGAGCATCATCGGAACCTCGCAATCCGTACTCGGCGTGTCGCCGGATCAGTTGACGGTCCTGGCCGGTGATGAAACGATGCAATCGGCACTTGTGCCGCTCCATTCGGAAACCGGAATCTGCACGCGCGAGTCACTTGAAGCCGCGCTCGCCCAGGCGGCCGAAACATTGAATCCCGACGACGCGTTTTGGGTCGTGATGATCGGGCATTCGCATCCCTACGGCGGCGAAAGCCAATTCAATGTTTCCGGCCGTGATTTCAATCAAGGTGATTTCGCAAAAGCCGCTGCGGGAATCGAGTGTCGTGAACAGGTCTTCTGGTTGACTCAGCCACTGAGCGGATTTTGGATCAAACCGCTATCCCGCCCCGGACGCATCATTCTCACTGCGACCGAAGCCGACCTGGAATTTACGGCGACCGAAATGCCGTATGCGCTGGCGGCGGTGTTGGACGGTAGCGGTGAAGCCCAATCGCTGGAAGACGTCGACGGGGACGGGTCGCTTTCGTTGTTGGATCTGTACCTGGCGACGAACCTTGAAATCACCGCTCGATTTCGCTCGATCGATCGACTGCAGACCGAACACGCCCAACTGGACGACAACGGAGACGGCCGCGGCAGCGAGCTGCAAACCCCTTACTTGCCCGTCGACGAGGAGGACGACGACGAAGACGAGGACGACGACGGTGAAGAGGAGGAAGAGACCGATGAGGGTCAGGCCGAACCGGCCGAGCAGGAAGCGATCGCCAAGCCGCCGTTGATCCAAAGCCGCAACCTGGACGGGTTTCGAAGCCGCTACGTCTTGCTGCAGGCACCATCAAAGTAGCAAGCAACTGGGACGCTTCTCCATCATTCTGCCATCCCTCCCCTAAGCTTCGCCAACTCGACAGGCCGTCGTGGCTGGGTAGAAAGGTAGGAAGATTTTGGAGGTAGGAAAATTACCCAAATCGAATGGATGTTGCATTTCATCATTTTCTTACCTCCGAAATTTTCTTACCCGACTTCCGTGTCCCTCGCCGCTAGCCTGGCCTGTTCGAGTGCTAATGCCCCTGGATCGCTCCCCCGCCCCGCGATTCGGAAGGTTATTCTAAAGCCCGGTGCATCTGCACCCATGTGATCCGTCCCTCCCCGCCAAAACACTCGCCATGATCTCCCGCCCCTTCACCCTCTGGCTGCTCCTTCTGATCGGACTCAACCTCGGAGCTGTTGCACCGCCGGATGCCTTTGCCCAGTCGCTGGAATTGAATCTCCGCTACCAGGAATCGACCGCCGAAGGGTCGGCGCGATACCATCGTTTAATGCGTCGCGAGCGCTGGGACGCCGCCCGGACGGCCGTCATCGTCTGCGACATGTGGGATTCTCATCACTGCGTCAACGCGGTCCGGCGCGTGACCGAACTGGCGCCGCGGATCGATCGGTTTTGCAACACGCTGCGGGAGCAAGGCGTGACGATCATCCATGCACCCAGCAGTTGCATGAAGGCGTACGAAGACCATCCGGCGCGAGGGAGAGCGATGGCGGTTCCGCAGGCGGCGACGCTGCCCGACGACATCGCCAGCTGGTGCAACCAGATCCCCAGCGAACAGCGCACCGCCTATCCGATCGACCAATCCGCCGGCGGCGAAGACGACGATGTCCAGGAGCATCGGCAGTGGGCGGAGCGTTTGGCCGCAATCGGACGCAACCCGCGCGCTCCTTGGCAACGCCAGGTCGACGCGATTTCAATTGACCAGCAACAGGACTACATCAGCGACAGCGGCACGGAGATTTGGAGCATCTTGTCCGACCGAGGCATCGACAACGTGATCTTGGTCGGTGTCCACACCAACATGTGCGTGCTGGGACGTCCCTTCGGGCTGCGTCGGCTTGCGTCGGCGGGAAAAAACGTGGTGCTCGCCCGCGACCTGACCGACACCATGTACGACCCTCGGGCTTGGCCGTACGCGAGCCACTTCACCGGCACGGATCTGATCATCGAGCACATCGAACGCCACGTCTGCCCGACGATCTCCAGCGATCAAGTGCTCGGCGGCCAGCCCTTTCGCTTTGCCGACGATGACCGCGTTCGGTTACTGATGTTGATTGCCGAGAATGAGTATCAAACCAACACGACGCTTCCCCCGTTCGCAGCGAAACACCTGTCTCAGCATTTCAGCGTCCACATCGCTTGGGCCAGCGAGACCGATCGCAATGAGATCGTGGGGCTGGGTGAGTTGGCCGATGCTGATGCCTTGTTGGTGAGCGTTCGTCGGCGGGCACTCCCCGAGCGAGATGTTTCATTGATCCAACACTTTGTTCGTCAAGGAAAACCTGTGATCGGCATCCGCACCGCCAGCCACGCGTTTTCGCTGCGTGGGAAACAGCCACCGGCTGGAAACGCGGTTTGGGAATCGTTCGACGGCGACGTGTTCGGCGGAAACTACACCAATCACTACGGAAACCACTTGAAATCCACATTGCAGCCAGTCGCCGCTGCGGTGGAGGATCCGATCGTTTCGACCAGCGGTGCGGCCGGCATTCACCCCGGCGGTTCGCTCTACAAGACAGCGCCGCTGCTGGCTGGTACGCGAGTATTGTTGCAAGGGAGCGTGGACGACCAGCCGCCGCAACCGGTCGCGTGGACGTTTATCCGCAACGACGGCGGACGCTCGTTCTACACCTCGCTGGGGCACGCCGATGATTTCGCCCAAGCCGAGTTCGAAGCGTTGCTTTCGTCCGGCATCCACTGGGCATGCGGGCTGCCGGCACACACCCTGGCGGAAGTCAACGCCCAGAACAAACGTTACGCCGCCGGCGAGGGCAAGCAGTAGCGGCGGTCCCGCGAGCGAAAAGGGGACGGGGGTCAATAGCCGGCACGGCCCTCCGGGTGCTTCGCACTATTGACCCCCGTCC
>NZ_JACEHH010000169.1 GCF_014154935.1 Stieleria mannarensis | reverse complement strand
CCTTCATCGCTCTGCTGGGCCGTCCACCGCAGCAAATTCAAATAGTCCGCCCAATCCAAGTCCAGAAACCCCTTGTTGCTGGCTCGCACGCCGCCTTCGCTGAGCTCAGGATCACTCGCCGGCTTTTCCCCCAGCCGAAGCGGCGCCAGCCAGCCGTCGCGCCGGATCCGCTTGCCGGTCGGGTTGACGCGTTTCTTCCGGCGTTGCTCCTCCAACGCTTCGACCGGCGTTTCACGAATCGTTTTCCCTGCCTCCGCCGTTTCCACGGGGACCAAGTCAAAGGCCGCCGAGTCGATTTTGTCGCCTTCGTCTGCCTTGATGCGGTCATAGGCCGACGTGTGAGCCGCTTGGTCCGGAGTTTCCGCCATCGCTGCTCGGACCGGATTCAGATCCACGTACATCGCACAGGCTAGCAAGCCCGCTTCATCGGCAATCGCCTGGGCTTTGAATCGGCCCTCCCAGAACCGCCCCGTGCATTCGTCCTGCTTGTTGGCCATGCGGGCGATCGGCTCACTCAGTGCACGCATGAACCATGATAGGTCGGACAGTCGACGCCGAATCTCCGTGATCCTTTCCTTGTCACGGGCCAAGGTGGCGACGTCATTTTCGGTCGGCTCGGCGAGGTGCTCTTCCAATCGCCGCCCGGGAAAGACTCTTAGCCAGCGAATCGCAACCTCCTGATCGGACCAGGCCTGAACGACGTCGGGCCGGTTACGTAGGATCAGATGCATGTGATTGGAGAGGATGGCGTAGGTCAGCACATCGACGGCAAAAACCGAGGCCAGAGCCTCCATCCGCCTCCGGATCCACTCACGGCGGAATCCGTAATCCTTCCCAGATTGCGGATCCACGCCCGCCAGGAAGGCCCTTCGCACGCACCGCTGCACGCAGTGCACAATCGCAATCTCTGCCGGATCAAACTGCTCCGACCGCAACGCACGTCCCATGGCAACCTCCCCAGTTCGAGTGCCACCATACTAACACCATGCCCCCCGGAGTCAATAG
>NZ_JACEHH010000168.1 GCF_014154935.1 Stieleria mannarensis | reverse complement strand
CTGGCACGTGCTGTCGTCGTGGCCGGACGCGCGAACCATCCGTTGCACACGCAGGCACGGAGTCGGCGTCAATCGAAATCACAATGTCGTTCGCCGTGCCGCGGTGAACGGCCAACGTTCCCCGACTGAGTCTATGCGTTTGAACCGTGCTCTGACGATCGCTAGCTTTCTGCTTATAACCATATGGTTTGCGTTTGTAGCAGTCCAATACACACGGCAACGTAGCCGAATGCGAACTGTCGCGTCGGAGTTACATATGGGGAACCGGGATTTCCACATCGTTGGCAACCCGATTGATCCTCCGACCTCCGTGGAGGGTGAAGAACGCCTCCTAGTCGTTGGCGAATCCGACGAAGACTTCCTTCTATGCAGCATTGTTCGGAATCTGAACTACACCGATTTCCGAGGCCAATGGAAGGTTGATGCATGCTTTCGGCCGGACATGCATCCTAAGAGTCCCAGACTTCCGATTTGGGAAACCATTGACCACTATCCCACAGAATCGGATGTGGAACGCTTTCGTTCCCTCTCGCTACAACAACCCTGGGTCACGTGGGACTGCCCCGATGGATCAAATCCGAATGACGGGGAACAATGAAATGCACGCGAGGACGGGAGTCGCGGTTATTTGATTGCTTGCAAGTCGTTCGCCCGTCCCGCGTGATTTCTACCGTTACCCGACCGAAGTATGAATTCTTACTTGGCCCCGAGACATTTTTCAGTTGGTGATCGACTTGTCGATCTCGAGCGACCCAAGTGGGGCACAGGGGTTGTTGTCCGTGATAGCTCCGCTGCTCGATCTCCTATCGTTGGACAACGGCTAGACGTCGAATGGGAGCATCGTGGTCTGACTACGGTACTGACGGCTACACGAAACCTGAAACCGCTAGACGCATAGGTATTATTCGGTGCAGGTTGAATGCCAAAACTGCCGAAACGAATTCGATTTATCGCTTCCCCTTGGCGGATGCTTGGTCTTATGTAGTGCGTTTCTCGTCACACTGGCAAC
>NZ_JACEHH010000167.1 GCF_014154935.1 Stieleria mannarensis | reverse complement strand
GGGTGACGGTTTATTGCGATTGCGACGACATCGGCTCGAATTGTTTCGGCAAGGGGAACTGCCAAGCAACGGTGAGCTTGCCGGGAGACAAGTGTCCGTTCAGATAGACGGCGGAAGAATGAAAATACGCGGCAAAATGAGGTCCGCATCGGCTTCGAGTGAGTCGCCCGCTGATGCCGCTCAGGGCCAAGCCGATGTGCCCGGACGCTCAGCTAAGAAACCCTCTCGTTCGTTTGCATCAGACTGGCGTGAGCCCAAACTGATAACGATCTTTGTTCACGACGATCAAGGACGGATGGTCAAAGAGCATCGAGCGACAATCGACGGCACGTTGCTTGGGCCAGACGCGATCGCCGAAGTGGTGGCGATGCACCTTCATCGACTTGGGGGCGCCGAAGCGCAAAGCGTGACGTTCGTCGCCGACGGCGCCCCTTGGATCTGGGGTCGTATTGATCGAATCATTGAATTGGCCGGGTTGACCGATGTGGTTACTCATCAGGTCTTGGACTGCTGTCATGCGGTGCATCATGTCTCCAAGGCACTTGCTTCGCTCGGCCTCGACGCAGAGGTCCGCCGCCAGCATTATCGTCAACTGCGAACGCTGTTGCGGAACGGCCAATGGCGAAAAGTGGTAGATGAGTTAGCAGGGCTTGAACGCAAAGACGGATCGACGGCGGAGTTGGAGACGGAAATCCACTACCTCTGTCGCCACGGAGAGGCGGGGCGATTGAGCTATCCCGCCTATCGACGAAGCGGTGTTCCTTGTGGTAGCGGTGCAATCGAAAGCAGCATCCGCCGGGTAATCAATTTGCGACTGAAGAGCAACGCGATGTTTTGGAAAAGTGAAAACGCGGAGCAGATGCTTCAAGTTCGTGCTCATTTGATCCCAGATCGTTGGGATGAATCGATCGGCGAGCTGGCAGAATTTCGACGCACCCAGGCAAGCGACGGCTGGCACTGGGAGCCTCGCCCGATGAGTTGCAAAGTTGAAGCCCCTGATCAACAACTTATTTCGACCGGCGATTAGCGTGATTTCCGCGTCAACTAAATGGGAATGCACC
>NZ_JACEHH010000166.1 GCF_014154935.1 Stieleria mannarensis | reverse complement strand
GGGTGCATTCCCATTTAGTTGACGCGGAAATCACGCTAATCGCCGGTTGAAATGAGTTGTTGATCAGTGGCTTCAACTTTGCAGCTCATGGGACGAGGCTCCCAGTGCCAGTCGTCGCTTGCTTGCGTGCGTCGAAACTCGGCCAGTTCGCCGATTGATTCATCCCAACGATCCGGAATCAAGTGAGCACGAACCTGAAGCATCTGTTCCGCATTTTCACTCTTCCAAAACATCGCATTGCTCTTCAGTCGCAAATTGATCACCCGTCGGATGCTGCTTTCGATGGCGCCGCTGCCGCAAGGAACGCCGCTCCGTCGATAGGCGGGGTAACTCAAACGCCCCGCTTCTCCGTGGCGGCAGAGGTAGTGGATTTCCGTCTCCAATTCCGACGTCGATCCGCCTTCGCGTTCAAGTCCTGCTAACTCATCAACCACTTTTCGCCATTGGCCGTTCCGCAGCAGCGTTCGCAGTTGACGATAATGCTGCTGGCGGACCTCCGCTTCGAGCCCGAGCGTAGCAAGTGCCTTGGAGACATGATGCACCGCATGACAGCAGTCCAAGACCTGATGAGTAACCACATCGGTCAACCCGGCCAATTGAATGATTCGATCAATACGATCCCAGATCCAGGGGGCGCCATCGGCGACGAACGTCACGCTTTGCGCTTCGGCAGCCCCGAGTCGATGAAGGTGCATCGCCACCACTTCGGCGATCGCGTCGGGCCCAAGCAACGTGCCGTCGATTGTCGCCTTATGCTCTTTGACCATCCGCCCTTGATCGTCATGAACAAAGATCGTCATCAGCTTCGGCTCACGCCAGTCCGATGAAAACGAGCGAGAGGGTTTCTTGGCCGAGCGTCCGGGTGCGTCGGTTTGGCCCTGATCGGCATCAGCGGGCGACTCACTTGAAGTCGATGCGGGCTTCATTTTGCCGCGTATTTTCATTCTTCCGCCGTCAATCTGAACGGACACCCGTTTCCCGGCAAGCTCACCGTTGCTCGACAGTTTCCCCCGCCGAAACAATTCGAGCCGATGCCGCCGCAATCGCAATAATCCGTCACCG
>NZ_JACEHH010000165.1 GCF_014154935.1 Stieleria mannarensis | reverse complement strand
GATGAGGGAATCCCAAGAGAAAGCGAGGCTTTAGGAAAGAAAAGCAGAAAGAAGTTGTTTGCTTGGATGCCCTAGAATCTATTAGATTCAAATGCAACCAACGGCACTCGCCAGAAGTGCCGCTACGTTGACCACGAATCCATATGTTTCTTTAATAAACCTGCTTCCTTTATGTTAGTTATTTATTTCGGTGGCAGAACGAAAAACTGCGAACTTTACGGAAAAATTACAAACTCTTAAGGCTTTGTATAAATAAAAAATAGTAAAGGGTATTGTGTGAAAGTAAAAGAATAGGGGCGACTGCATGTGAGGGTTTGAATCCAGAACAGGGGGGGCTTCCCAGATGCGTTTTAATAAACGTTATTTAAATGGGCTGTAACTTTAGGGGTTTAGGGCGAGATGCCCTTAGAATCGGCCCTAAGGCCCCTGGAGTAGATTTTGTGGGGCTTCTCAGTTACTTGGCCACTTTTGCTCTCTCTGCTGACACTACTTTTTGTTTTTAACTAGTCTTTGCGGAATGCAGCTTGCACAGCGTAAATACAGGGTGGGGCTAGAGAAGTAAAAAATAAGTCAATCACTGGGGGCCACTCAAAGTGATTTCTATAGAAAGAAGTACTAAGGGGCCGTTTCAGTGTGCCCTTGCCCCCTTTTTTCTTTTTATTCAGCCTAAGTTTTTTGAAAGATTCTTGGCGAATCGGTCATTTTTTGAACGCAACCCATTGCTGGGTAATGACTTACGAACAACTCAGGATAGCTTTTCAGTTACGTGTATAAACCTATGGAGGAATGTCTGGCGCTTTCTCCACTAGTTTCGAATGTTTGTAACAGGAGAATAAACTTGGGCTGATGTTTCTCTATAGCCCTGAAACTAGAAGCTTAGCACACACCGCGTGTATCCGATAACACGTAGGTTTGCGATTTTAAGACCGCTTTTTTCCGTTGCCATTGGTAAAGCGGCTGGTGGAGACAGCTTTTGTTGTGCAGCAAACCGGTAAGCGAGGCCCCTAAAGGTTTTACCTGGACAGATTGGTTTAGTAATACTTTGATTAACTTCAAAGCTGTTACTCCACCATAAACGGTATCGGTGTGCA
>NZ_JACEHH010000164.1 GCF_014154935.1 Stieleria mannarensis | reverse complement strand
TCCCGGGGATAAGGCGGCAGATAAGCCCCCCGGCCAGCAAGACCGGGTAATAAACAAGTTATCCGACAAACAGTGGATTGACCGATTCATCCCTACAAACATTCGAATGAGTCACCGTAGCTTTCGATTGTCTCCGAGTTCCGGACAGACGCACCGTGTCGTTCCTCGACTCCGGTTGTTGTTTGCGATTGCAGCCATTGCTGATTTGTCGGCGGGCCTAGGCGTTCTTGCCATGGCAGCGATTGTCGGCCTGCATACCGAGTTCTTCCGAAACGAACAACCTAACTGGCTCGTACTCGGCGCATTCTCCGTGATTGTCGTTCTCGCGATCCAAGCCATGCGTGCCTCCGTGTTTTCACTTGCGCGTGCGATGTCGCGCAAACTACTGGTCGGACGATGGATGACGTCGATACAGGCGGATCAGTTTCCGGGGTGGTACGATCAATGGCCAGACTGTTGGCTCGAACCGTACAATGAGTGCCGGAGCAACGGATAACCAAGTCGTGCAACGGAGCACGGCATACGGCGTCTACAAATGGAAACCACATTGGCCGTGCCCGCTGACGACCAACGTTACCCGACTGAGAAGCATGACTCCCAAGGAAGCGTTCACCCTGGCTGAGATGCACATCGAGCCTGGTTTCGCTGTAGAACGCGACACTCTAAGAGAAACCGCATTTGGTTTTTACTTTCACGTAACAACGAAGGATTATCTTCGCACCGGTGACTTGATGGACTTGCCTGTCGGGTCGTGCGGTGTCCTCGTGGACCGAATTACTGGAGACGTACACGACCTCGGTTCAGCATTCGGACTTGAATACTGGCTGGAAGCCTATGGTCGAGGTTTGCATTTGCCGATGGATGTTGTCGTACTATCAGTTAGTGACCGGCAGCGAGCGGCGAGTGCTCTGATGCGGCTACAGATGACGTATGTAGTCCCAGAGGTTGCGTACGGAGAGACGTGGGCGATCCCGAAACATTACAATCAAAAAGACTTTATTCGTTCGTTCGACTCTCTACCTGCGCGATTCGGGGCTCAACGTCTGATTTTTCGTATGCATGACCTTGCTGCGATTGACGAAAACCCCGATGTGAACATAGAGCTCGAACTGCACAAAGGCGGGT
>NZ_JACEHH010000163.1 GCF_014154935.1 Stieleria mannarensis | reverse complement strand
CCAACCATTGACGGATTAATGCTTGCATCTACGCCTCATGCACAGAACGGCCGCGATAACCGAGTCGCGGGAGTTGATTTTCCATCGCCAAAAACGACGACTCCGCGACTTCGGTTCATCGCCTGGTTCGTCGGCTTTTTGGTGCGGGTTCGAGCTTCCGAATACGGTCGAGGATCTTCAGCGGGTCGTCGTGTCCGAACTCCCGAGGGGCGTTGAACGCGGCGAATTTGCAGAAACGAACGAACGCAGCACGTTGTTTTGTATTGTATAGCGTCGTGAACGGAATGTCTTCAGGTTTCTTTGCGTGAACGAAGCCAGCCAAGTCGAAGATGAACGCATCGTACATCAAGCCATCACGCATCCCTTCGGTCAGTACCGCGCGCATGATCGCGGGGGAGTAAAATCTCTTGCCGCATGAATTCATGAAGAATATGGCGTCGTTCCGAGAGTATAGATCGTCAAACGGAATCCGTCGCCAATCGATTCTTTCCGCGTTTTCGGATAGTGCAAGTTCGCGTTGGTCGAAGCCGTAGTCAGCTTGGAACGCTGCCTCATACAGCGTTGTGCCATCACCCAGCGTGACACCAGCGAATGCATGTTCGATGTAACGAATCAGCCAGTCTCGCAAGTGATTGTCTCAGTCCGACGAACGGTAGAAATCACGGGGGACGGGCAAAAGACTTGCAAGCACACGGAAAACCTAGACTCCCGTCCTCCCGTGCATTTCATGGTTACACCGGATTGTATTGAACGTCCGAACTTTTTGGGACAGAAAATCTGGTACGCCGATCAGATTCGCAGGTAGTGAGATGGGATGATAATCCGCTGCCGGTGCGAAAACGAAATGAGTCGCTTTGCTTGGCCACGGCATACCTATGTCATGCGGTTGGAGCCAAGATCCAAGTCAGCCCAGAGATAGCGATGATGAACAGGCAAACGAACCCGATCATGAATATCGTTTCGCCGACGCCCCCCGCTTTGCCGGTGCCTTCCAGTTTTGTGACCGGCGCAGATTCGGTCTCAGATGGTGCCTCATAGGGGTTCATGTAGGCTCAATTATGCGGGGGACGTAGGCGATGGTTGGTTGGTGTAACGTCCACCGTTCACCGCGGCACGGCGGACGACATTGTGTTTTCGGTTGACGCCGACTCCGTGCCCGCGTGTGCA
>NZ_JACEHH010000162.1 GCF_014154935.1 Stieleria mannarensis | reverse complement strand
TTACGAAGCCGACATGCGGCATTTAATCGACACGTACATCGAGGCTGAAGAGCCACGCAAGATTTCACCGTTTGACGACATGAGCTTGCTGCAATTGATTGTCAAAAGCGGGATTGCAGATGCGATCAACGAACGCCTGAGCAATATTGCGGGGAATCGTGCCGCCGTCGCCGAGACGATTGAAAACAACGTCCGCAGCAAGATCATCGAAGAGAAGCTGAATGACCCGGCTTACTTCGAGAAAATGTCGGAATTGTTGGACGAAGTCATTGAGGCGCGGAAACAGGGAGCGATTGAATACAAAGAGTATCTGAAACGCGTCGCCGAGATTGCCGCCAAAGTCGAGAAAGGACAGTCGGAAGATGGGCCTCCGCAGTTAGACAGCCCCGGCAAGCGGGCACTCTACAACAACCTGCCGGCAATCTTGGCTCAATCGATCAACATTACTGGAGCGGGCAACGAAGCAACCCGGGAAAAGCCGCCAAACTACGACGAACCCAAAGATCGGATCTTGGAATTGGCATTGAAGATCGATGCAAAAGTCAAGCAAGTCCGTCCGAGCGCTTGGCGAGGGGTTCAGGCACGTGAGCGAGTGATCAAAGCCGCACTCTACGAGTTATTGAAAGACATCGACCAAGTCGAGCGAGTCTTCAGCATTGTCAAAGCCCAAAAGGAATACTGAGGGCCGGATGACACAAACAATCAATCTCGGCGAATTCGATGCAGATGTGACGCTCAAGGACATCAAGAATGTTCACTTGAGCGTGATGCCGCCAACAGGACACGTTCGAATTTCCGCTCCGGAGCGGATGAGTCTCGACACAATTCGTGTCTACGCACTCTCGAAGCTGAGCTGGATCAAACAGCAGCAGCGCAAGCTACAAGCCCAAGAACGTGAAACACCGCGAGAGTTCCTTGAGCTAGAAAGCCACTACGTCTGGGGCCGGCGGCGACTATTGGAACTGACCGAAGTCGAGCAGCCGCCCGCGATTGCGCTGACTCATAAAGCGCTCAAGATGCAAGTGCGTCCCGGCACCGACGAAGCCAAGCGACAAAGCCAACTCGACGCGTGGTACCGCGAACAACTGCGATCCGAAGCGTGTCCATTGATCAGTAAATGGGAACCAATCATCGGCGTCCAGGTAGAGCGTTTATTCGTTCAACGGATGAAAACACGATGGGGAAGCTGCAACAGCGAAGCCCGAACCATCCGGCTGAACACC
>NZ_JACEHH010000161.1 GCF_014154935.1 Stieleria mannarensis | reverse complement strand
CCGTTCGCGGCGGTAGCCGACGCCTGACCTGCCACGACACATCTATTCGTGTCATTCGAGTGATTCGTGGACCAATCTCTTCTCCGCTGTTCGAATCCTGGTCCAACGCCTGACATCCCGGCTGCTATTGGTGCGCTCGTTTCGCGCACTGCAGTTCATGAGAGCCCTGCTTCCAGAAATGCGCATTTGATGTCGCGGTTTGATGGGTGCGCGGTCGACTCGGCTGATGAATGAACAGAAGGCAGCAGAGGAAACAGAGTGGATCGGGTCAGTGCTCTGTGTCCTCCCTTATCTCCTGTTGAACTCTCACGGTGCAGCCGTGTTTTCACCTCTTCGCCTTGCCCTGTGGACGACTCGGCCGATTTGTTTCCCTCGTCGATTTGAATCGAGTACATTGGCGATCAGCGGCGCTGGCTCAAGCTGTCGTCGTGGCCGATCCGCGCGAACCAAGTGGTGCACCGCAGTCGGCGAGTCGAGTTTGTTTTTGAGTTCAGGTCAATCGCGCCGACGCGGTGACCACCGACGTTCGCCGACAGAATCCGTTTGACAGAAACTGAACGCTTGGATTTCTTCCTGATTCGCGGTCGTTTACCCTCTTTCCGGGTGATGGTATACTGAGGTACCCTCGAGAACGGATCGATCCATGACACTTCAAGAAGCACTGCGTGCGTTACCGCCCGATGAAAAGCTAGCTGTCGTCACGCAGCTCTGGGATGACCTTGCCGCTTCAGCTCCGTTGACATTGCCGGAAGATGAACTTGCGGAGATGAATCGCAGACGAGACGAATTGCTTGCGAACCCTGAGATCGCAATTGACGCTGACGAGGTTTGGCGGCGGGTAGATGGCGACTGAACGCTATCATCCGCTCTTCGCCGTAGACCTAGCGACCGCATGCGCATACTACGACTCGATTGCTGGCACTCTTGGCGATCGTTTTCGCGCGAATGTCCGATCGATTATCCAAACGGTGATCGAGCGGCCGGAGTCATTTGGACGGATTGGCGGTGAATTTCGTGGCGCGTTGGTCGATCGGTTTCCGTACGTCGTAGTCTTCACTGTCGATGACGATTTGCCTTCGATTTTCGGCTTGCGTCACGCAGCATCGGACCGCAGTGATTGGTTCGGTCGCACAATGCCAGCAGCGAGCGGCGAACCATCCGATGCACCCGAGTCGGCGAGTCCGGGCGATTCGACAATGGAAGATCAAGCGCGCCGACCGGGTGATCGGTAA
>NZ_JACEHH010000160.1 GCF_014154935.1 Stieleria mannarensis | reverse complement strand
GGGTCTTCCGCTGAATCTGTGGGTGAAAACTGTAAGGAATCTCGCCGGTTTTGGGGCAGGGTGGCACGGCGTATTCGGGCTCAGCAAAATGGGGTCGCCCCTTACGCCTCGCCGTCACATCGGCCTCATCTGCATGCGCAGGCCAATGTGACGGCGAGGCGAAAGGGGCTCAGGCCCACCAGTTGTCTGGAAAAGTAAGTGCATCTTGCAGGCATTTGGGTTATGGATGTTGTTTCTCAAGCACCGTCCACTCACCAAACACAAGCAAGATGCAACTGAAGGCTATCCTAAATCGCATTGAAAAGCAAAAAGGTTTTGTCTATCGAGACTTTCGCTTTAGCGACGACCACTCCGAGATACTCGTCTCGATTGAACCCCATGCCAGAAGTCATCCGATTTGCAGCGGATGTTCGCAAAAGCGTCCCGGCTATGACCGCTTGGAATCGCGGCGTTTTTCCTACGTTCCGCTGTGGGCAATTCCCGTGTTCTTCGTCTATGCGATGAGGCGTGTTGATTGCCCGGAATGTGGAGTCAAGGTCGAGAAGGTGCCGTGGGCGGATGGCAAGCATCACTGCACCTATTCCTACCGAATCTTCTTGGCCCAGTGGGCCAAGCGTCTCAGTTGGAGTGAAACGGGAACTGTTTTCGGTGTTAGCTGGGACACGGTCTACCGATCGGTCCGTTGGGTCGTGATGTGGGGATTGGTTCATCGAAAGACCGGAAAAATCGAGGCGATTGGGGTCGATGAGATCCAGTATCGTCGCGGTCACAGATTTCTCACGCTGGTCTACCAGATCGATTCGGATTGCCGCCGGCTGCTGTATGTCGCCAAAGACCGCACCGAGGACAGCCTGCGTGGATTCTTCAGAACGATCCCGGAGGATTCGCTCTCGGGTCTGAAATTCATTTGCACCGATATGTGGCGTCACTACCTGACAGTCATCGCCGAACAGGCCGCTGGTGCCGTCCATATTCTCGATCGGTTTCACGTGATGAAGATGTTTGGCGATAAGATCAATCAGGTCCGTGCGACTGAAGCACGTCAGATGAAAGCCGACGGGTATGAGCCAGTCCTCAAGGGTGCTCGCTGGTGTTTGCTGAGGCGTCCGGAGAATCTCACGGAAAAGCAGACTGTCAAGCTGAAGGAGCTTTTGCAATACAACCTTCGGTCGGTTCGGGCCTACTTGATGCGAGAAGACTTTCAGCGATTCTGGGAATATCAGAGCCCGGCG
>NZ_JACEHH010000016.1 GCF_014154935.1 Stieleria mannarensis | reverse complement strand
CCAAAACAGATCGCGCGAACGACACTGATCGTCGAGTGAGTTTGACCTCGATCTGTTTTTGGGGAGAGGGGTCGGGGGTGAGGGGTTCAGCGTCGAACAGTTGCACCTCGATTGACTCGGCAAATCCTGAAGGTTACCGCAATGCATTTCTTGCTGGAGCAATTCATCTCTGCAGAGAGTTTCGTCGTATGATCGTTCACACTCCGATGTGTCACCGACGCCTGGGAATCCCCCTCACCCCCGGCCCCTCTCCCCCGAAAAACGGGCTCGCTGGAGCTCGCCAGTTTTTCGGGGGAGAGGGGAGCCTGAATCAATCAAATGGTCCAGCTAGACAAGCGTCGCTATGCCAAACGAACGCGGTCCGGCGAGATGCTCAATCCGATCCCCAAGCCGTTGACACAGCGTCAACCGAGACTCCCCAACCGCCCAAGCCCTCGTCGAGCGCGACGTGGAAATTGATCGTCTTTGCGCTGCTGACCGTGACGGTTGCGACCGTGGGGTTTTTGTATCGCGATGTGATTTCACTGCAGTCGCTGGCCGAGCGTGAATCGCAATTGCGGACGGTTCAAAGCGAACATCCGCTGGCGGTGTACGCGGTTGCGTTTGGCGTTTACGTCGCCGTGACGGGATTGTCGCTGCCGGGGGCGGCGGCGTTGACGTTGGTTTACGGTTGGTACTTCGGTTTCGGCCGCACGCTCGTGCTGGTCAGTTTCGCGTCGACGGCCGGGGCGACGGTGGCGTTTCTCAGCAGCCGCTATCTGCTTCGCGATGCCGTCGAGTCGCGGTATGGTGAATCGATGCAGACCTTCCAGCGACGATTGGCCGACGAGGGTGCGTTTTACTTGTTCACGCTACGGCTGATCCCGGCCGTTCCATTTTTCGTGATCAATTTGGTGATGGGATTGACGCCGATTCGGGTCTGGACGTTTTGGTGGGTCAGCCAATTGGGGATGTTGCCCGGGACGATGGTCTATGTTTTCGCCGGATCACGCGTCCCCAACCTGACCGTGCTGGCCGAAGAGGGAGTCGGCGCGGTGATCGCACCCGCCCAGTTGCTGCAGTTGACCGTCGCGTTTGCGCTGCTGGGGATTTTTCCGCTGGTGGTGCGAAAGGTCTTGGCGGCCGTCGGGCTTGCTTCGAAGCGAAAAGGGGACGGGGGTCGATAGCCGGCACGGCCCTCCGGGTGCTTCGCACTATCGACCCCCGTCCCCTTTTCCGCCCACCTTCTGGCGAAGGTAGCTACGAAAGGTGGCGACGTTCGTCCGGCGCGAACCCCGGTTTGTTTTTGGGCGTCGGTGTTTTAGCATGCTCACCATGAAATTCACCAAAATGCACGGCGCCGGCAACGACTACGTTTACGTCGATTGCTTTTCGCAACCCGCCCCCGAAAACGCCCCCGAATTGGCGCGTCAAATCGCCCACCGACACTTCGGCGTCGGTGGGGACGGTTTGATCTTGATCCGCCCCAGCGAATCGGCCGACGCGCGGATGCAGATGTTCAACGCCGACGGCAGCGAAAGCGAAATGTGTGGCAACGGAGTCCGCTGCGTGGCGAAGTTCGTGCACGACCACGGCATCGCCAAGCGGGACGCGTTGAAGATTGAAACCGGTGCCGGCGTGCTGGATCTAAAACTCCACCTGGGCGACGACGGCTTGGTCGATCAGGTGACCGTGGACATGGGCATCCCCGAGCTGGTCGGTCCCAAAGTGCCCACCACGATCCCCGGCACGCGTGATGGCGGCCGCGTGGTGACCGCGCCGGTCGAATTCGGCGGTCAGACGCTGGAGGTGACGTGTGTGTCGATGGGCAATCCCCACTGCGTGATCTTCGTCGAACAGGCCAGCGACGACCTGGTTTTGGGGTTGGGACCGAAAATCGAAACCGACCCCCGATTCCCCAATCGCATCAACGTCGAATTTGTCGAAATCCTGTCGCCGACCGAGGTCCGTCAGCGGACCTGGGAACGCGGTTCGGGCGAGACCTGGGCCTGTGGCACCGGGGCTTCGGCGGTCTGCGTCGCGGGCGTGTTGGCCGGCCGGACCGAGCGAAAGATCTTGAACCATCTGCTCGGCGGCGATCTGACGCTGCAGTGGCTGGCCGAAAACGATCACGTGATGATGACCGGGCCGGCAACGGAAGTTTTTTCGGGTGAGTGGCCGGTCCGTTGAATGAGTTCCTTGCGTCCGAATCCGACGGCCGAACGCAGGCGGTTAGCGTCAGCGAGCTGAATCACCAGCTCAAGGCGGTCGTCGAGGGCACGTTTCCGATGATGTGGGTCGCCGGCGAAGTGACCGACGTGGCCAAACCGCGCAGCGGGCACATCTATTTCACGCTCAAGGATGACGACTCCCAGATCCGCGCGGTGATGTGGCGCAACGTTGCTTCGCGGCTGAGATTCGAACTCGAAAACGGCCAGTCCATCCTCTGCTTCGGCGGCCTGGAAATCTACACCGTTCGCGGCACCTACCAGATCGTCGTCCGCAAAGCCCAGCCGCAGGGCGTCGGCGCGCTTCAATTGGCGTTTGACAAACTCAAGGCACGGCTGAACGCCGAGGGTTTGTTTTCGATCGAGCGAAAACAGTCGCTGCCGAAGCACCCGCGACGCGTCGGCGTGATCACCAGCCCCAGCGGCGCGGCCGTTCACGATTTCCTGGTCGCGGCCGATGATCGCATGGTCGGAGCCGAGATCTTTGTCATCCCCGCTCAAGTCCAAGGCACCGGCGCGGCCGAAACGATCGTTCGAGGATTGCAGGCCGCGGCGATGATTCGTCCCCCACTGGACGTCGTGATCGTGGCCCGCGGCGGCGGCAGCCTGGAAGACCTGTGGTGTTTCAATGAAGAAGCGGTGGTCCGTGCGATCGCCCAGTGTCCGATCCCCACCGTGTCGGCGGTCGGGCACGAAGTCGACGTCACGCTCTCGGATTTGGCGGCCGACGTCCGCGCGTTGACGCCGACCGATGCGGCCACCAAAGTGTTTGCCGATCGATCGGGGATGGTTCAACGGGTCGCCGATTTGGACCGGCGGTTGCGGCGGACGATGGACTACGAAATCCAACGGCGAAAGGTTGCCCTGCAGTCACTCGCGGGCCATCCGGCGATGACCAAACCGATGGAAATCGTGCACCTTCGCTCACGATTGGTCGATGAACTCGATCAACGCGCCAAACAGGCGATCGATCGGCGACTGCAACAATCCAAATCGGACGTCGCAACGCTGGCGGCAAGCCTGGCGGCGTTGTCTCCGCTGAACACCCTGGCCAGGGGATACAGCGTGACCCGCGATACCGATGGCAATGCGATCAGCGACGCATCCCAATTGAAGACCGGTCAGCGGGTCACCACACGCCTGGAAAACGGCTCGTTCGAATCGGTCGTCGACAAGATTGATTCGGATTGAGCCCACCGTTTTTGCAGTCGATACAACTCACCAGGGCTTCGTTCGCCCCCGGCTTCGCGGGAGAGTAGGGCTGGGGATGAGGGGGCCGGCATGCTGTGTCGTTTTCGGTGGTCACCCAGCGATCATCACGCGCAGGCTACCCATGGGTTGATCCGAAACGAATTCGTTGCCACTGGTTCGGCACGTCGTTTAGACTGAAGGCAATCTGGAGGATTGCGATGCACGACGAACCCGATGACCGACCGCTCGGCGACGGCTGCCGATCGCCGCTTGAGCAGCACTTGGATCGGCTGGACGTGCTGAAGGTCGGTTTGTGGAACTCGTTCGGAATCGACCTGCGGACCGCAACACGCAGGGTCCAAGATGACGACGGGCAAACGCGATCGGAGCGGTTTCATTATCTGCCGGAACTGATCCCGTTTCTTCACGTCCGCGTGATGACGCTCGAACCGAAACGACGTCGCGCTTATGAATCGATCAAGGAGCGGGCGACCGAGTCATTTTGGAAACTGTACGCCGATTTCCAGCCGATGGTGCATGCGGTCGCCGAATCCACGGGCATCGACGCCGATCGGCTCGACCCGGTCCTGGGGCGGTCGCTGTTGTTGTTTGATGCATCGCGGCGGACGAAGTTTGTGACCTATTTGGAAAAGTCACTTCGGGAGTCGGTCAAGAACCTTCGCGGAGAAGACCACGCGCGGCAACTGGGACTACCGCTGTCGGCCGGCCGATTGGTGCCGCAAATGCAGTGGGTGTTGCAGCGGGCGGCGATGCAGGCCGGGCGGCAATTGTCGGCCGAGGAGTCGGATGCGGCCGTGATCGAGTTTCTGACGCAGCACCGATGTAAATTCAGCAACGATTCGATGCGTCGGATCGCCGAAGTCATGCGACGCGGTCGCGGTGATGTTTCGCTCCAGTCGTGTCGCGAGTGGCTGGAACCTTCGGTCAATCCCGGCTCGGGCGTGTCGGCGGCGGGGAACGATGGTTGGCTGGAGGAGCAGGAGGAACATGACGCCCAACTGCGACAGATCCATGCCGCGATCGACCGGGCGGGCTTCGACGCCGACGATCAATGCATCGTGCTTCATCGACTGGACCTGCCGCATGATCAAGCGAGATACGATCGGGTCGCATCGGAGGTGACAACGGCGTCGCTGCGGAAACGAGGGTCGCGGTTGTTGGTCCGGCTGATGGCGGCCCGCTACGCGCCGCAGGCCCCCCGATTCGGGAGCTTCTTGGATTCCACGTCGTCGCAAGCGAAAGATGATCTGCGTGCGGGGCTTGCGGTGTTGGCGTCGGAAACCGGCACGGAGCCCGCGGCTTTGGCGGCCGAACTACTCAATTGGATGTCGTTGAGTGAGTCGGTTTATCGAGTCTCGATCGCCCAGCGGGGTAGAGCTGCGGAGTACCTTTGTGGCGATTCGTGTGCCACGCTCGCCTCGGGGACCTTTCAAAAACTCAAGGCCGCCCTGATCGAACAGGAGCGGCTCGGGTTTCCTTGTTGGCAAGGAAACGGGGCGTCGCGGCAGCAGAATCAGTCGTTTTGAGTGGAGAACCGCTTGCAAAAGCGAGGCTTTTGATGGCCAAGCGTGGCGGATCGACTAAAATTTGCTCATGGTGCCGCAGCGCCGACTTGTTCCAGCCCCTGTTCAGGGGGTGCCGGTTGCGGTCAACCCAATGCCTGTCAAATCCTCTCTTCCACTTTGAATTGATGAAACGAATCACCCATCTCACGGCGATGGTCTTGCTCGCTTTTGGACTGCAGCACGGAGCATCGGTCGACAGCGCGTCGGAGAATTGTGCCGCGGGGGAACTGATGTCGCCTCGAACGGCCGCCCGATTGGGATTGGAAGAGGTCTGGCGGCGGCAGATGCCGGTTCCCGCCGGAGCCGGGTCGATCGTCGATCAACAGATCATCGTTCACCAGGACGACCCGCGTGAGTACATCGAAGTGGTGACCAAGGCGGCCGAGGGAGAACAGCCGACGGTCTTGTTTCGCATCCCGACCGACCATATCGGACCTGACGGCCAACCGATCGGCAAAGAGGAAGCCGAACGCCTGGCCAAACGCGAAGTGACGATGCGGGCGCGTCGGAACCCGGGGCTGACGGTCACTTCCAGAACCGTGCCGCGCGTCAAGCTTTACACCGCGGCCAACAATGGGACGATTGAATGTCGCGACGCCGAAACCGGAACGCCGGTTTGGATGTCGTACGTCGGCGACGCCGGGTTGAACTTCGGACGGATGGGCATCGACGACGACTTTGTCACGATCACCAACGGCGGCAACCTGATCAAGATCGACGCCACCAACGGCGAACCGATCAACAGCGTGCGAACCACCAGCATGCCGATGTACGGTGCGATTCATGCGGGCGACTTTTCGCTGGTGCCGACGATCCGCAACGGAGTCGAAGGCTACCCATTGGCCGACACGACGCGCGACCCGTTCATGGAAATCGTTTCCGGACTGGCGCTTGAACCGCCGACCAAATCACCGACGTCGGCCAAAGTCGCTTGGGCAACCGATCGCGGATTTGTCTATGTGATGGAACTTTCCGGTGAACCGTCCGTGCTGTTTCGACTGAACACCGACGGCATCGTCAGCGGCCGGATCGCCGCCGCCGACGGTGATCGATTTTTCTTCGGCAGCGAGTCGGGCCAGGTCTACGGCTTGCGTGCAACCCGAACCGGTCGCGTCCTTTGGAGCCACCCCTACGGTGAACCGTTCTACAAGGCCCCGTTCCTGGTCAACGGCATGGTGCTGTTGCCCTCGGCCTATGGCAACCTGTACGCGATCGACGAAAAGACCGGCTTGGGCGTCTGGGATCAACCGATTCCAAACGTCGACGAAATCCTCGGCGGGTTTGATCAGATGCTGTTCGTTCGACTGCTCAGCCAAAGCTTTGCCGCGATCGATTTGGAAACCGGCAGCGTGATCGAAGTCGACAACACACTCAAGCCGGTCAAGTTGCTGGTCAACCGGACCACCGACCGACTGTATCTGGTCAATGCGATCGGAACCGTCCAGTGCCTGCGGGCGATCGGCTCGGAAAACCCCACGATTCGGCGCTCGGTGGATTCGGGAGATCCCGAGGAAGCCGAGGAAGCGGCCGAAAAGCCGGAAGCCGAAGCGCCAAAGGCGGCTCCGAATGATCCGTTTGGTGCCGGCGGCGATCCCTTCGGTGCCGGTGGGGCGGACCCGTTCGGCGCCGGCGGCGCGGATCCCTTCGGCGGCGGTGAGGCGGGCGGCGGCGAAATGGCCGACCCCTTCGGGGCCCCGGACGGCGGCGGAAACGATCCCTTCGGTGGCGATCCGTTCGGGAACTGAGTCTCACCCCAAGTCGCGCAAGCGACACAACCGGAATTCCTGGGAGGGGGATTTCATGTCCGCAGGGGGAGAGCGGTCACCGTGATGCCGCGGCGCAGATAGCGTTCAGAGTCATGTCGTGCGAGCCGGGTCGGGATTCCGATCCGGCTCGTTTTTTCGACACCGATGCCTCGGAACCCCGTTCACGGTGCAGCCATGTCTTTACACCCCTCGTCCTCGACCGACCCCGCATCGCCGATCACTGATTTGGCCGCGATTTCAGCTGCCGGAAACGCCACCGATGCTTCGTTGGCGTCGGAGGTCGACCAGTTGGCTGATGCATTGGCGGCGCGGTTCGAGGAACTGACGCTGATCCACGGGCTGACGCAACGACTGGCGAGCAGTTTGACGCTGACCGAGCAATCGCATCAGGTCGCGCGTTCGCTACTCGACGAATTGGCACCCTGCATCACGTCGGCGATTCTGGCGATCCATCTGTTCCCCAGCGCCGAACACGAACAACGGGCCACGCAGCAATCCGCATTGCTTTCACCGCGTCATTCCGACGAGATTTTCGAGATCGTCGGCCACTCGGTGACCGACAGCGAACTGGTCGCCATTGTTGAAGCCACCCGGGCAAAATCGAAAGAACGCACCGGTGATGCCGGCGGCGTCGCGCTGGTGAACGATTTGCAACTGGCCGGCGGCACGCGTCTGCGATCGGTCGTCGTTCCCATTCACCGGGGCAGCACCTCGCTGGGACAGATGGTCGCGATCCGAACCGCCGACCAGCCCGAATTCGGGACGATCGAAGCCAACATGATGTCGTCGACGTCCACGATGCTGGCCGTCCATCTGCTGAACCAACAACAGTATCAGCAGATGCAAGGGATGTTCGAAAGTATGATTCAGTCGCTGGCGTCGGCATTGGACGCCAAAGATGCCTACACGTGTGGGCACAGCAATCGCGTTGCCGAGCTTTCGTTTCAGCTCGCATCGCGTTTGGGATATGACGATCATGCCCTGGCCAACATCCGGATGGGCGGCATCCTTCACGACATCGGCAAAATCGGAGTCGACGATTCGGTGCTGCGCAAACCCACGCGGCTGACGGACGAAGAATTCGAACAGATCAAACGTCACCCGGTGCTCGGATACGACATCCTGAAAGGGATCGAGCAGTTTCACCCGATCCTGCCGGCGGTCCGCCACCATCATGAATCCTGGGACGGATCGGGTTATCCCGACGGCCTGGCCGGTGACGAGATCCCACGCGACGCCCAGATCGTCGCGGTGGCCGATGCCTTTGACGCGATGAGCAGCGATCGGCCCTACCGCCCCGGGATGAAACTGGAAAAGGTCGTCCAGATCTTTCGCCAAGGCCGCGGCGTCCAGTGGGCCGCCGATGTCGTCGACACGCTGCTCAGTCTACCGAACCTGCAACAGTACTCTTAGTCTGCCGCCCGTGGCGTAGCGGAACTCGCCAAGAGTTTCGCGCGAGCGCGGCGTCACCGCACGGGGGCCGAAAGCCTTGGCGGCTTCCGCTACGGGGGCCGAAAGCCTTGGCGGCTTCCGCTACGGTGGCCGAAAGCCTTGGCGGCTTCCGCTACGGTGGCCGAAAGCCTTGGCGGCTTCCGCTACACTCAACGCATGCATTCCGCTTGCGAGTCTGTTGTGCTCCCGCCCTTTCTTAGAATTGTTTGACGCAAAATGATTCCGGCGGTGTCTTCTTTCCGACAGCCGACTCCATTCCACTTGAACTTCGCCTGCCAGATTGCCCCATGCCGCCAGACGGAAACTCGGCGCCCCGGTTCGAATACGCTGCCCTGGTGCGCAGCTCGGCCCCCGGTTTGACGCTGCTGGCGCGGCAACTGTGCGACACGCCGGAAGACATCGTGCAAGACGCGTTTTTGAAACTGTTTCGCCAAACGCCGTTCCCGGACCATCCGCGTGGTTGGTTGTTCAAGGTCGTTCGTCGCGAGGCACTCAATGCGTCACGCTCACAATCGCGTCGCAAGAAACACGAACAAATCCGCTGCGACCAGCGCGTCAATTGGTTTGTCGACAGTGTTGAAGAGTCAATGGATGGTGAAATGGCGACCCGTGCGTTGATGAGTCAACCCGTGGCGATTCGCGAGATCCTGGTGTTGCGACTGTGGAATGGACTTTCATTCGATGAAATCGGCCAACTCGTCGGCGTTTCACCGCGGACCGCCTCGCGACGTTACCAATCAGGGCTTCACGCCATCCGCTCTCAGCTGAACATCAAACTCGCAGACTTCACCAAGGGATAGTTCGCCATGCAACCTTCCGACCCATTGCCCGATCCGGTCAAAAACACCGACGGCGAAAACGAAAGCACGAGTTTCGAGGATTCGCTGCGGGTGCTCGAGCCCCTGGGGATCGACACGGATCAGCTGGTGTATCAGGCCGGTTTTCAGGACGGATTTCGCCACGGACAGGAGACGCCGAACACAGCCTCGCGATCAAGTCGTTTCAGCGGCGGTTCGGCCTGTGTCGGCGGCGTGCTCGGTGCGTTGGCGGCCAGCCTGGTCATGCTGGTGTTCGTTCAAGAAAGGACCAGTGGGCCACAGCGAACCAGAACCGCCTCGCCCTTCATCACGCCCACAGATGAAAGAAGCGTCGGACCAGCCTCCGACGATCCCTCCGCATCGGAAGCTCGTGACACACCGGTCGCGGCGCCGTCATTGGCGTCAATCGATCCGGCGGAACTGACGCTGCCGTTTGACGGAGTGCTCAGTACCCGTTCGCACTACCGGGTCGGGGAAGAGGCATTGCGATCGGTTTCGACGACCGGCGCGGAGGGCCTCGCACAGCCTCCCTCGTCGGCAAACGATTCGCTTCCGCTCCGCCGCGCGCTCTTCCGTGAAGTTCAGCAACCATCCTAAAGCCCTGCTCGCGATCCGAAAGCCCTGCTCGCGATCCGAAAGCCCTGCTCGCGATCCAAAAAGCCCAGCCCACCATCGCAACGAAGGAGATCCGTATGAAATCAAAGCTTTGTCGCAGGCTACCCGCTTGCATGCTTGCAATGGCCTGTTGGGCGACGTCTGCCCGATCATTTGCGCAGGACGTCGAATCCAAACCGCTTGCCGTCAGCCCCGCGGCGATTGTCGATTCGCCGGTTTCACAATCGTTGCTGCCAACACTCCGGGAACAGATCCCCGGCAATGCGGTGGTCTGGTATGGACAGGTCTATGCCGAGCAGCAAGCGTTGATGGGGCAAAGTGAACTGTGGAGCAGCATTCGTGAGATGATCGAATTGCCCGCCAATGACTTGGCGAAGAGCCATCCCCAGTTCGCATGGCTCGGCAGTTCACCGGTCGACAGCGGCGTGTTCGGATCGCTTCAAAAAGCAGCTCGGTCGCGGCATTGTGACTGGCAATTGCTCTACCCGGGCGAACCGTTCTTTGAAATTTTGCTGCCGGAAGTGCAGCGTTCACGATCGTACGCCCGGTTGATCGCGTTGCGGATCAAGTACCAGATCGCCGAGCAGCGTTTCGGCGATGCCATCGAGTCGTTGCAGTTGGGATTCGCGTTGGCCAAACATGTCGCCCAGGGTGACACTTTGGTTTGCACACTCGTTGCACTCGGCATCGAAGACATGATGGCCGACTGTCTGTTCGATTGGGTCCAGCAACCCGCTGCACCCAATCTTGCCTGGGCGTTGGCGGAACTGCCAGACCCGCTGGTCGATCTACGACCGGGGCTGGATGCCGAAAAGATCGGGTTGGAATCGACGTACCCGCTGTTTGCCCAAGCTCGACGAATCGTCCAACATCGATTCGGCAGCGACGATGCTCCCCGGGACAGCGATGCTCCCCGGGACACTGTTCCATCGTCTCGGGAGTACCTGCAACACTGGGGTGTCGTCGAGTGGTCGATGGAGCAATGGAGCGATGCGCTGCGTGATTTTTGGGATCGGTCGGATCTGTTCGGCGGCCAAAACAATCGCTCTCGCCCCGCTTTGGGACTGCTTGTCCTGGAGGCTTACCCGAAGGCAAAGGCAAACTTGGTACGGGCAGGTTATCCGGCGTCCCAAGTCGAAGCGTTCTCGGTCGCACAAACGATCGCGTTGCAAAGCTATGACGCTCACCAAAGAAGAATTCAAAATTTGGTCCGCTGGGCATACCAGCCGACGGCGGTCGCATTGGCCGGTCTGGAGAATCAACCATCTGGCGACGCGATGGCTGCGCCGGTACTTCCGATCGACGACATGCTGGGCAATTCGATTCAAGAAGCGGTCCGCCGGCAGGCCAGGATTCAACGCAAGATCGCCGTGCTGCGGTTGATCGAAGCGATGCGAGACCACGCCGCGTCCCATGCAGGACAACCGCCGGCATCGATTGATGCGATCGAGGCTCTGCCGATTCCCAGCGATCCCGCGACCGGCACACCCTTTCAATACGACAGTGATGGATCGACCATTCGGATTGCCACCCGTCGTGATCCGTCACCCCAGCTGACATTCCAACCTATCGAACTTGTGATCCAATCCGAAGGAGACCAGTGATGCCCACCACCGACCAGAGCCTAGCTGGATCGCGTCACTTTGACGTTGCGACGCTCGCCAGAACGCGGAAAACGCCGGGGATCCACCTGCTGGCGAAGGTAGCTACGTTCGCACGGCGATCGATCCTATTCACTCTCGCTACAATCGCTTCGCTGGCTGTGATGGCGACTCCCGCCGGCGCCGTTGATCCGACCACGGTGCTGTCGGTCGTCGACGAGAATGCGATCGTTGTTGTCCGCATTGATCCCCAATCGTTCCGACAGTTACCGAATGCCGAAAAGGCTTACCTGCGGTTGGCCGGAAACTCTTTGCCCCAGCATGCTCGCAAGGCGATCGAGCCCCTGTTGCAGTCCGAGCAGGGCGGCGAAGCGTTCCTTCTGCTGAGCGCATCGGAAACCAGCGAAGTACCCTTCACACGCGACCCCATCCTTGTCGTCCCCGCGGCGAGCGATCAACTGCCCACGGCGGATGCTGATCCCGGTCAGACCAAGCGGGTCGGATCCGTGATCATCACTGGTAATTTGGCGAGATTGAACGTTGACCGATTGGGAGAACCGTCCGAGGCTCAGGATGCGTTTCGCGACGCGTTTTCGGCCCTCGGTCCGGCGCCCCTGCAGTTTGCTGTTTACCTGAACAGCGATCGTCGCCGCGCCATCCAGGAGTTCGGGCTTGCCGAATTGGAATCCCTGTTTCCAATCGATTCCAGTCAGCTTGCCGAAGTTGACTGGGTTTCTGGGGCTGCCTATCCCGGCGGCGAGGCGGGATTGGAGTTCGTGTTTCATGTTGCCGATGACGCTGATGCCAAGGTGACACTCGACGCGATTCGCGAAAGCATCCAGAGTCGGCTGCCGGCACCGTTTCAGATCGAAAGCAGCGAACAAGGCGACGACCGCACGTTGCGGATCAAGCTGGGCCCCCAAGCGGGCAGCCGCCAGTTGCAGGCCTGGTCGAGCGAAGCAAAGCGAAAGATCGCGGACTCCCGACTGCGACGGATTGCACTGGGGATCCACAATTATCACTCCGCCTATCGCCGACTCCCCTCGCCGGTGATCGCCGACGACCAGGGGCGGCCCTTGCTCAGTTGGCGAGTGGCGTTGTTGCCGTTCTTGGGAAAGGACGAGTACAGGCTGTACCAAAAGTTTCACCTGGATGAACCCTGGGACAGCCCGCACAACCGTCCGCTCGCCGATCAAATGCCAGACGTGTTTGCCATCGATGCATCCGCGTCCATGGAAAACCGTTCGGACATTGTGATTCCCGCCGGCGAGGGATTGTTTTTTGACGGGGACGAGCCAAAGTTCGGCGACGTCATCGACGGACTTTCCAACACGATCATGGTGTTCGAAACGCCGGCTGAACACGCCGACATCTGGAGCAAACCCGGCAACCCCACACCCACGCCGGCGAACCTGACGGAAGTGCTGGGCGGTCATTTTGGTGACCAGGCGGTGGTCGTCCATGGCGACGGATCGATCCACTGGATCAACCCCAAAGCGATCGGCAAATCACTGTGGGGACGATTCACCCGACACGGCAAGGAGTCGTTCGACTGAGAGAGTTGTAGCGGAACTCGCCAAGCGTTTCGCTGCCGGCGCGGCAACGCCTCCCCGGGGGGCCGAAAGCCTTGGCGGCTTCCGCTACGACACGAACCCGGACCTGGAGCAGCGGCGGACTCCCAGACGCGAAACGCAAGCGAGTGGATTTGCCTGGCCCCTTGCTTGCGCCGCGGGTTAGTCATTCACCAGGCCGTTCGGCGAGACGGCAAACGGTTGATCGTCACCCTGGACGATCAGCCACGTTTGATTCTCACCGACTTGATACACGTCTTCGGTTCCGTTCGGCCAGCGGACCGAAACGCGGATCGGGTCGCCGCGACGGTGGTCCGGGCCGAGTCCGAAATGGGTGACACGTTCGTTCGCACAATAAAACCCGTCGCCGGCGACCACGGGGGCGAAACGTGTCAGGTGGTCGGTTCGGATGCTGATCGATGCACCGATGGCATCCCGCGCGACATTCGCACCGACCAAATGAATCCGGACCCAAGGGTGCTCCGTCGGGGTCCGGTTCATCAACACCGCAAACGGTTCTCGCTGGTGCGTGATCGCCAAGTCCATGCGTCCGTCGCGATCGGCATCCAAGGCCCACAGCGCGCGGCCGACATGATCGTCGGCAACGTAGCCGTCGGACGCATCGAATTCGAATGCTTCAAGGCGAGCATGTGACACACGGTGAAGCACCTGCATCGGTTGCGCGTAGCTCGATGGAGGTTCCGCGTCTTGGTAAACGTGCCCGTTGGTGATGGCCAGTTCAAGGTTTGCGTCGTTGTCAAAGTCGACGGCTTGGGTGCCGAAGCCGAGCTGGGAAAAACTCACGTGCCGTAATCCGCGGGACACGGTTCGATCGGCCCAAATCCCGCGTTCGGTTTGTTCGTAGAATGTGTTGTGTTCCTGTTCAAAGTTCGTCACAAAAAAATCAACATCGCCGTCGGTGTCCAGGTCCGCGGTGGCGATCCCCATGCAAGCCTGGGGACGAAACCGGGCATCGACCGCCAGCCCACGCAAGGTGGCTGATTCGTCCAGGTCCCCTTGATCGTTGAAGGTCCAATAGTGGTTGTCGGTCATGTCGTTGGCGACCAGCACGTCGATTCCGCCGGTCGCATCCAGATCACCGATGACCAGCCCCAACCCACGCCCGGGTTGCGTCGGCGTTGCCGCCCATCGGTCCGTGACGTCCTCGAATCCTCCTTCCGGGCGTCCGCGAAAGAACCGATCGCGATCGGCGGCAAATTTGGTCGGCAGACAGGGGCTGACCGAACCGTCCTCTTTTCGACAGGCGACGGTGGCGGGTTCCATTCCGGCGCAGTACTTCAAACAAACAAAGTCCGAGATGCCATCGCCGTCCAAGTCGGCGATCGCCCCACTGGTCGACCACGGCGATTGACGGTCGCCGATCAACCAGTCGTCGCGGGGCGTGAACGTGCCGTCGGCGTTGTTGATGAAGATCCGATCGGGACCGTAGTTGAGCACGACCAGGTCGGGGAATCCGTCTTCATTGACGTCGCCGAACGTGACCCCCTGGGCGAACCCGGTGTCGTCGGTGTCCGTCACGGCAGTCACGTTCGAAAAACGACCACCCAGATTTCGAAACATCGAATTGTTTGCCGAATCCGATTCGCCCGGCGTGCCGCCCGCGGCGGCGACATACAGATCGGGCCAACCGTCGAGGTCGTAATCGATCGCGCAGCCGCCCGATTCCATCTGAGCATACAAGGGCACGCCGTCGGACGTGCGAGAATGTCGGCGGGCGTCGCGGCCGGTGGCCAAGCCCAATCGGTCGGTCTCGTTCCGCAGGACGGGTTTGACCGACGGACGGATCGATGCATCGGTGGATGTTGATTTCGAACGCGCGATCAGGTCGGTGTCGGGCATCGGATAGTCGCTCAGATCCAACGTTGCCAGCAGCGGATGCAACTCCAGTCGCCAAGGGGTGTCGGCGGTGAGCTGCCGGACGATCGATTGACGCACCTTTCGCACCGTCGCGATGTCGTCATCGGGAACGGTCATGGCGTAGGCCGTCCAAGCCTCGGCTTCCCACAGCCGTCCCAGCTGGACCAGCGTTCGCGACATTTGGGCCATGATCGCCCCCGAACGATTGCCGAGTTTGTACAACCGTTCCTTCTCCTGGCTGAACCGACTGAGTAATTCGGCACGTTGATTGATCGCCGCGATGGTGGCCACGTCGACCGATGCGTCCTCGCGCCGCAATCGCTCCAGAGTCCGCGCGAGTTTCGCCAGCACTTCACCGACATCGGGATTTTTTCGAACCGATTCCAGATAGGACCTGGCCGCCTGTTGGTCGTTGCCTCTTTGTCGTGCGACGTCACCGAGCAGGGCCCAATACTGCCATCGCTCTTTCGTTTCTTCGGTGACGCAATCGATCCACTGGGCGATCCGATCGAACTGATGGGAATAGACGAGATACTGTCCGAGCAGAATTTGGGCAGGCGGGTAGCCGGGACTGTGCCGCAGGATTTCAGAGATCGTCGCTTCGACTCCGTCCCACTGTCCCCGGTCGACCTTGGAGCGAACTTCGGCGATCTGCAATCTCGGATCGTCGGGGTTGCGTTTCTGCAACTCCGCCATCGAGTTGGTTTCCATGTTGCGTTGTTCGAACGTGGCGATTGAGAACAGCAACACGCGATCAAACTGACGCTGGCGAACCAGGATCCTGCCGTGGGGCGCCGCACGATGATGATCTTCCGCGTTGACCAAGAAATCGAACAACAGCCGCCGCGTTTCGTGCCGCTCGGGATAGGCGGCGACGACTTGGTCGAGCAGGTCGATCAGTTCGAACAACCGGCCGGTCCCCACGTGCGCCAGCACCGCGTTTTGGACCAGCGGTTCGTCGGTGAATCCGTCCGCGACGGCGGCTTCGGCGACCAACGCGGCCGCGTCGGAGGGACGCCCGCCGGCAAACGCAACATCGGCAGCCAGACGGAGCATTGCGACGTCGTCGGGGTAGCGCAGCAATGCGGCGCGGATCAGTTTTTCTGCCGCGGCAAGATCACCGCGGGCCATGGCTTGTCCGGCGCGAGCGATCGTCGCCTCGCGAGATTCTTCGTGGACTGATGCCGCAGGTAATTCTGCATCTCGGTCGGACGCAGAATCACCCGGATGACCACAGCCCGCTAGCAGAAGCAATGTGATCGAGAGAGTGAAAAGGCCTGGTTTGATGTCGAATCTCGATTTCATGACAGGCACCTTTCGGTCGTCTCGTCAGATCGCTCAGTAGCCTTTGATTCCTTCCTTGGCGGCCGCTTCCATGCCTTCCTTCATTTGGGCCTGTTCTTCCTGCAACATTCGATTGTATTCATCGACGTCGGATTGCTGGGCGTTTTCGACAACGCTTGAAGGGCCGTCATCTCCGCATCCAATCAGCATGAAACATGACGCGGCGAGCATCAGAGAGAAAAAGAGTTTTGACATGAGTTGTGGTGTGAGGTTTTAAGAGTGGAGAATGGATCGCAGCGAGGCCGCAAAATCGATCGCAGATCCGATCTGAAGAAGACGACTGCCGCCCGGCGTGCGGGCGGCAGTCGAATGCGAAGTCGTTACTGATTCAGCTGTTCTTCGATCGTCTCGTAGGCCGCTCGGGTGCCGAGTGCTCCCCAGAGACCGTAGGGACTTTTCGCACCCGGTGTGCGATAGGCATTGATCCCCAGCGCGTTCTGGTCACCCGACTCCACCGAATCGGTCATGAAGATCACCGCACCGTCGGCCATCAGGACGTGAGCACCTCCCTGGTGACGGCTCGACGCGGTGTACCATCCCGAATTGCCCGAGTTTTGTTCGGTGCAGATCGCATGGTTCGGAGGCGACGCGGTGAAGAAGCCGGACGAGTTGGGGATGTGCTCGGCCCAGCGGAAGCCGCGGCCACTGGTCGCCCCGACGGTTGCGGTGGTCGGCGCCCAGAAACGGGGACGATCCGGATCGATCAAAGCATCGCAATCGGTCGGCGGGAAGTTGCGGATAAAGGACCAACCGCGGTTGGTCGCGATCGTCCGCGTGTCTTTGTCGCCCAGGTCGGTCGCGATTTCACCGGCCGCGATTGTGTTGGACAGACCGTCCAGGATGTCACGGAATTTGGTGGACTTGTGGGTGATGAAGACACCACGCGCGGCCCCCGTGATTTCGATCGAAAGCGTTTGATTGGGCTGGCCCAGCGGTGCAGTGCCATTGCCCCACGCGCCCTGATGGGCCCGTTCGGCCGAATCGCCCAGGCAAGCGGCATAGTTCGTTCGCCCCAACGCCGGCAATCCCAGCCCCGGGTCGCTGGGGCATCGAAGCGTCGGGATTTCGCTCGCCCAAGGGGTGTACAGGATCTCGTCCGGGGTGGGGCCCATCGGAGAGAAACCCGCACCGTTACGAGTTGCTTGTGCGCCGCCGTTGCCGCTGGCATTGGGGGGCGTATTGCCCAGCGAATCCCGGTTCAAGGGATTGGAGATGTCATTCCAAATCCCTTGCTGTTCCATGAACGGCGTCAGTCCGACCAAGTAGCTCAAACGTCCGTTGTTTGAAATCTCCGAGGGACGCCAGATGTGCTGGGTGATGTTGTCGGTGGTACCACCGCCATGCATCGGCAGACTTTTGTAAGCAGCGTGATAGTTGTGCATCGCAATTCCGATCTGCTTGAAATTGTTGCTGCAACTCATTCGGCGAGCCGCTTCACGGGCCGCTTGAACGGCGGGCAGCAGCAATCCGACCAGGATGCCGATGATGGCGATCACCACCAGCAATTCGACGAGCGTGAACCCCTTGCGGGAGCGTGTCCGCGACATTGTGAAAAACCTCTAAAACGAGCGGGAATGAGATGGTGTGGCTGAGCGTCACACCGCTACAATTGACAACGTGAAGAAACGATGTGTGTCGCAGTACAGTGCGATGAAACGCTCAGGAGCGAGTAGAAGGTTCTAATATTGTCCCTTGTCAAATTCTTCACATAGCCAAGTTCAACCGGGGATAGCTTTTGTTAACCTGTTTTTTGGCTTATTATTTGGGTGATTCGGTCGCCTTTTGTGAACCGTTGGAGTCTCGGTATGGCGAGCGATCCCGATTTCATCTCGCGTCAAACGAGGGAATCGAAGCGTTTTTACCTGAATCTGAATCCTCCACCGGAGGAGCGTTTGTCGGTCGTTTGCGGCGGCGTGGAACGGATGCTGCCGGACTACATTGTCGAACGATCCGGGTTTCCTTACTTCGGGATCGAATTGGTCACCGAAGGCCATGGTTGGTTGGTTTTGGAAGGCAAGCGTTTTCGTCTTTCCCGCGGCGTCGCGTTCGCTTATGGCCCCGGCATCCAGCATCGCATCGAGAATGCGCCGCCTGGCGCGATGCGCAAGTACTACCTGGACATCGCGGGGTCGGAGGCACAGTCGCTGGTCACCGCGGCCGGCTTGCTGAGCGGCAAGCCCGTGATCACCGCTCGCGTCGGAGAGTTGACCGAACTGTGGGACAAGATCGATCGCGAAGCCGGTGAGAATACAAGCTTCTCGGCGGACATCTGTCAGCTGATCACCCGCATTCTGCTTTTAAAGATTCGCCAGCGACGGATCACCACCGGCGAGAAGTCGATCCCAAAATCGTTCCAGACCTACGAGCACGTCCGCGCGTTTATTGAAAAACACTACTTGGATCTATCCACCATCGAAGAGGTCGCCCAAGCCTGTGAGGTCACCCCGATCTATGTGTCGCGTTTGTTCAAGAAACACGCTTCGATCGGCGCGTATCAATTCTTGATTCGGTTGCGGATGCACCACGCCGCGGAGCTGCTGTTGCACGAACAGATGAAGGTCAAAGACGTCGCCGAAGTGATGGGATTTGCCGACCCGTTTCAATTCTCCAGGGCATTCAAACGTGTGTATGGCGTCGCCCCGTCCAAGCTGGTCAGCCGGCACGAAAGCTCATCGTTGCCGGAAACGCGTTGATACCCGCCGTGGGTAGTGGGGGCTACACAACTCTTCAGACTTGTAGCCCCCCTCCCTGCCGAGGTTGTACGGTTTTTGACCTTTGATTTAACAGACGTCTACGCCTTCACCCTCCCCCTGGGAGGGACGCGGAGGAGTGAGCGACGACGCGGGGAGGGTTCACTGTGGCTCGGATTCACTCAAACGCAACGAATCAACCCTCCCCTCGCCGCGCTCGACCTTCCCTGCCAGGGAGGGTGAATTTGAAAAACCGCACGACGTCTGCCAGAGAGGGGTTTATCGATGTGTAGACACCAATGGTTCTTGGGCAGCAGACGTTATTCTTTGAACCGGTATCCGACGCCGCGAACGGTTTCGATCAGGTCCGAAGCACCGCCCATCTTTTTGCGGAGGGCGCGGACATGGACGTCGATGGTACGGTCCAGCACGACGGTGTCTTCGCCCAGCGCCGCATCGACCAACTCGCTGCGTCCGAAGGCGCGACCAGGTTGTCGAATCAACGCGTCCAGCAATCGGAATTCACTCTTGGTCAACTTCAGCGGTGATTCGTCGACGGTGACGACGAACCGGCGACGATCGACGGTGACATTTTGGTGGCTGACCGCTTCATGGTCATCCAAGATCGGCTCGCGTCGACGCAGCAGTGCTTTGATCCGTTGCAACAGCACCTTGTAGCTTTCGACCGGTTTGACGACATAGTCATCGGCGCCGACGGCAAAGCCGACCACCTGGTCGGATTCTTCGCCCATCGCGGTCAACATCAAAATCAATGCCTCCCGCGTCTTCGGGTCGGCCCGCAGCTGTTTACAAACCTCGATGCCGCCCAGGACCGGGAGGTCGATGTCCAGGATGACGAGATCGGGGAGATAGAGTTTCGCCTGATCGACGCCCTCACGTCCGTCGCTGGCGCGATAGACTTCGTAACCGGCTCGCTTGAGTTGGTACTCGAGCGACTCCGCTAACGGGCTGTAATCTTCGACGACCAAAACCTTGGTATTGGTGGACATGCCTCAGCGCTTGACTGGATCCATGCGGACAATTCTCGAAAAGGACGCCGAACATTCGTCTCCCGCATTTCGATTCGGGGGGCGCGTTGGGCATCTCGCAAAGCGACATCGTGGTGAAATTGCCTAAAATGTACACCCTACTGACGCTGTTTTGGCGATGAAGCTTTCGTGAAGAGCGAGATCGTCATTTTGATTTCGGCAGCCAAACCTCGAACGTCGCCCCCTCTCCGGGACTGCTGGTCACCGACACGGTGCCCCCCAACGCGCGGGTCAGATTCTTGACGATCGCCAGTCCGATCCCGGTTCCCCCGTCGGGTGCCTTGCGGCCTCGTTTGACGCGATAAAATCGTTCGAAGATCCGCTCCTGGAACTCGGCCGCGATGCCCACGCCGTCGTCCTGGACGGCCATCGTCCAACCGTCGTTGGCCCTACGGCAGGAAACGGTGACGTGCCCGCCGGCGTCGGTGTGGCGGATCGCATTGCTGATCAGATTTTGGGTGATCGCCAGCGCCGCTTCTTCGTCGGCCAGGACGTGGACCGGCCCGTCGCTGGGCCGGACGGTCAATTCAATTTGTTTGGCCGCGGCCACCGGCGTGAAGGAGTCCAGGGCCTGTTGGATCACTTTTTCCAAGTCGATGTTCTGGACCATCAACGTGCTCTTACCCGATTGGGCCCGCGCCAGTCGCATCATGTCGGCGATCAGTTCTTCCAGTCGCAGACACTGGGTGTCAATTTGTGCGATGAAGTGTTTGGCCGATTCGGGATCGTCTTCGATCGCCAGTCCGACCGTTTCGGCGTAGCCCTTGATGGCCGCCAGCGGCGTTTTGAGTTCATGCGACACGTTGGCGATGAATTCGCGCCGGATCGCCTCGACCCGCTGGGCTTCGGTTTCGTCTCTCAGGACCAGCAACAAGTGGGGCGGATCGGCGTCGTGAATCCGGCTGATCCGGACCGCCACCGGCCGCACGATCGAACCGTCCACGATTTCCACCGAAACGTTTTGATCGACCTTGTCGCTCTGGGTGCGTCGGGCGGCGTGGACGATTTCCGGCACGCGAACCAGTTCGGCCAATCGTCGGCCCAGGTAAACGCCATCACCGGGAATCGCCAACAATCGGATGGCCGCTTCATTGATCAACAGGATCTCGGTCTTGGGGGACAACATCACGATCCCGTCGGTCATGTGTGACAAGACGGCGTTGGTACGTGTCGAATCGCTGTGCAGTTTGCGAAACCGCGCGTTCCAGGTTTCCGCGGCCAAGCGTTGTTTTTCGTAGGCGTTTTCGGCATGCTCCCATCGCAGCAGGTTGTTGATCACCAGCGCGGTGCCGACCAGAAAACAAATCGCCACGGTCGCAACAATTGTCTCGGTCGGACCGGCATCCAACAACGTGGTCAGCCAAACGACGGCAACGATGACGATCATGCCGACCACGATCATGCCCGACCGGGGTCGAAACCCGGCACGGGTGATGGAGGAGGCGGTGGCAGCGGCAGGAACCGTGGCCCCCTCGGGGCCGGCCTCGGCGGCGCCCGCCGGTGCGATCGCGACGCCGCCGAAGCGCGCGTCAACGCCGTCTCGTGAAGCGTTGCTCATCGGTCCGCTCGATCGTCCCGGTCTTGCTCTTTGACAGGTTTCACGGCCATCGGAAGTTCGGCCTGGCCACGGCGGGTGATCCAGCGATGCAGCGTCTTGCACGACTCTGCGACAAACAGCAGAAACGCCGCCGCGGGAACGCGTCGCTGAAATCCTTTTTTATCCACTTGAATGATTTCATTGGTGGCGACATTCATGCCGGTCAAAAAACCGTTTCCGAAGCAATAGGTATCCACACAGACCAGGTATCCTAGATCCATCACGATCCCGCTGGCTTGCGGCGTGTGTCCGACGAAGACTTTTTTGCCGGAAAAGTGCGGTCCGGGCATCGTCGTCAGGTGAGTCCAGTAACGCAGTTCTTCGGGCTGTTGATCCATCGGCGTTTGCGGATCATAGCAGGCGTGCACAAAAATTGATTCCTGCGTTTCATAGTGCGGAAGCAGCGACAACAGAAACTTTTTGTGCGATGCGGGAATCTTTTCCAGCGATCCGCCATAGCTGGTCACCGTCGCTTTGCCGCCGGCGCTCAGCCACATCTCTCCGTCCAGACCGCCGAAGGCGACGCTGCACAACATGATCTCGTGGTTGCCGCGCAAGGCGACGACGCGGCAATGCGATTGCAGTTCAATGATCTGGTCAATCACGCCGCGGCTGTCCGGGCCGCGATCGACGTAGTCGCCCAGAAAGATCAACTCGTCCTCCGGCTGGGGCGCAATGCATTCGATCAGAGTTCGCAGCGCCTTGTCGCATCCGTGAATGTCTCCGATTACAAAACGCCGCATCCGCTCGACCGTTTAGTTCACCGACGGATCGTTGAAACGTAATCCGGGCGAGAGAGAGGAAAGGACTTCGTGGCCACAACGTTTCACCGCCGCCTCCCACACTTGTTCCGGGTCGTCAAAGACGATGTCTGAATTGGCCGCGCCGACCAACCAGCCGCCGCATCGCATTTCCTGGTCCAATTGTCCCGGGCCCCAACCGGAATACTGGGACACGAAACGCACCCGGGCATCGACACGCGAGAGCAACAACCGCAGGTGGTCCTCATCGCCGGTCAGCCACAACCCCGACGACTCCTCGCCGATCGGCGATCCGATGCCGATCAAATCGTGCAGCGCGAGCAGCGGTCCATCGACCGGGCCGCCTTCGAAAATCAGATCATCCTCGCGAACCGATCCCTGCGGCATGGACAGTTCCACGACTTGGCTGAGCCGCTGGTCGGTGGGCCGGTTGAGTGACAGCCCGAACGCCCCCTCGTCATCATGGCTGACGATCAGCACCACGCTGCGCAGAAAATTGGGGTCGTTCAAGTAGGGCGATGCGATCAGCAGTTTGCCGCTTAAGAATTCGACCATGGTTGGATGCCACCTGTTCAGTCGGACCCGATGCCGGATGGACCACGCAACGATCGCATCTCGGGTAACAGTCACAACGCCGTGATTCAGCTTGCCGTTCCGCCCGTCAGATCTTGCCACAGGCAGCCGGCCCAGGACAGCCCGACGCCGAATCCGATCAGCATGTTAACGGATTCGCGGTCCAGCCGACCAGACTTGCGGAGTTGGTCGATCAGGATCGGAAGCGTGCAGGAGACGGTGTTGCCGATCTCGGCCAGTTCGATCGGAAGCCGCTCTTCGGCCAGCCCCAGTCGGAGCCGCAGTTCGTCGAGCATCTTCCAGGTCGCCTGATGCATTAAGTATTGCGAAATCTCGGCGTCCGTCATCTGTTCCTGTTGCAGAATCTGGTCGATCAACTCGGGCACGGCGTCGACCGTGAAATTGATCAAACTCGGGCCATCCATGTACAGGCGGCTTTTCCAGCGTTTGCGGTGCCTGGGTTCAATGGCATCTTCCGCAGCCCTTGCGCCCCCGTCCCCGACGATCAACATGTCCGCGCCGCTGCCGTCGCTGCCGAATTTAAACCCCCTCAAGGAGGGTTGATCGCCCGCGGTCAGCAGCGTCGCCGCCGCACCGTCGGAAAAAATCGTCCTCAAACTGCGATCGGCCCGGTCGATGTACTTGGTGTACGTTTCTGCGGTCAAAAACAGGATCCGCTTGGCCACGCCGCTCTGGATCAGCCCATCGGCGACGGCAAGCCCGTACACGAAACCGCTGCAACCGAGGTTGAAATCCAGAGCACCACAATGGGTGGGCAGTCCCAGCCGGTCCTGAATCAGACAGCTGGTCGTCGGCAGCGGGTAATCCGGGGTCTGGGTGCAAAACAGCAAAAAATCGATGCTTCCCGGGTCGATCTGGTGCTCGGCAAACAGTTTTTCTGACGCCGCGACGGCCAAGTCGCTTGCTGTTTCACCTTCGGCGGCGATGTAGCGCTGGCGAATCCCCGTTTTTTCTTCGATCAGAGCCAAATCCCACCTCGGGAATTCCTGTTGAAGCTCTGCGTTAGTTTCCACCTTGTCGGGAAAATGAACGGCGATCGGGCCAATTTGGGCGTGCGGCACAGACGGCATCCTGAAATTGCCAGAAGAAGAAGAACTGTCAGACCCGAAAGGGTACCAATGTTCGGCCCCAGCGTGGACCCGGGGACCACCGCGTCTGCCACTCAGCCGTTGTCGCAGCAAATCAGACGCTGTGGCGTGGCCACGAAGTTCATCGCAACGTCATGCCGATCCATCGGGATTTCCGGCACGATCTGGCACTCAAACGCCGCCCCGACCAGCACCGTCTCCGCCGCGACGCCGCTGAGCAGGCGGTCATAATAGCCTCGGCCATGCCCCAACCGCCCCCCAAGGGCGTCGAAGGCGACACCGGGGACGACGATCAAGTCCAGTTCGTTTGCCGACACCATGCGATCCGCTTGGCCCCGTCGCTCGGCGCGCGGTTCCAGGATCCCGAACGCCCCGACGGACAAATCGTCCCCGCCACGCAGATCGAACAGTCGCAGCTCGTCACCGTCACAATAGGGGACGGCGATCCGTTTCCCTTCCCTATCGCTCTCGTTGAGCATCTCGCAAAGGACATCCTGCGTACGGACTTCATCCCGCACGTGCACGTACCACAGCACGCACCGAGCAGCCGCGTACTGTGGCATCGACGCAATCCGATCGGTGACCTGACGGCTGAGCTGTCGTTTGTCGCTTTGGGCACGCCGCGCTTCCGCCGCGGTTCGACGGATCGTGTCTTTGTCGGCTCTGCTCATGTCCTTACCCCATCCACATCGAGTTAAGGTTTGAAGTCATCCAGCGATTGAAATCCCCCTCACTGTCCGAGGTCGTGCGGTTTTTAATTTCTTATCTATCAGGCGTTTGCGCCTTCACCCTCCCTTTGGGAGGGTCGCGGAGGAGTGAGCGACGACGCGGGGAGGGTTTGCTGTGGTTCGGAGGCACTCAAACACCACCAATCGCCCCTCCCCTCGCTTCGCTCGACCCTCCCTGCCAGGGAGGGTTGAAGTCCCAAAAACCGCACGCCCTCGTTCAGGGAGGGTTTGTCGCAACTTGATGTGAATCCCTCACGCATTTCTTGGCGGTGCGGATCGATCAGCGGTTAATCCGCCAGAGCGACGTAGCGATCGGCCGGTTCGTCCCAGCGGTCGGCATTCTGGGGCGTGTAAGTCTTCAGCTCAAAACTTTCACGCACCAATTGCCGCGCCTGCAGGACCGCCGTGGCCTGATCCTGGGGATTGCCGCTGCCGATCACCCCGGTGCCGACCATCTGCATCGCAATATTCCCGATCGCGGTCGCTTCGACCGGTCCGGTGACCACGGTTCGGTTGCATGCGTCGGCGGTCATCTGGCACAGCAAGGCGTTCATCGTTCCGCCGCCGACGATGTGGATCGTTTTGATTTCGCTGTCGACCAGCTGTTCCAGCATGCCCAAACAAACCCGGTACCGCAGCGCCAAGCCTTCCAATGCGGCGCGGTAATAAACCCCGTCGGATTGCGGCTTGCCCTGTCCCGTCTCTTCCGCAAAGGCGTCAATGGCATCCAGCATGTCGGTCGGTGCGGCGAAATCCGCATGGTCCGGGTCAATCAACAATTGGAACGGCGCCGCCGCTTCGGCTTCGTTGACCATCGATTCCCAAGTCACTTCGTTGCCGCGGCGTTGCATCGATTTGCGAAGCTGTTGAAAAATCCACAAGCCGCCGATGTTCTTCAGCAATCGTGTGCTGCCGCCGACGCCGCCTTCGTTGGTGAAATTTAATTCCGAGCAGAGGTCGGTGACGCAGGGGGCGGCCAGTTCGCATCCCATCAGCGACCATGTGCCCGAACTGATGTAACACCAATCCGGCCGCTCGGGCGCGAACGAGTCGACCGGCACCGACAGCACGGCCGAGGCGGTGTCGTGCGTGGCCGGCAGGACGACCGGAACGTCCTTCAACCCCGTCACTTCGGCGACCGAGGGTTGGACGTTTCCCAAAACGGTCGCCGGCAACGACACCTCTCGGAACAACTTGGTCGGAATCCCCAACTCCCCGATCATCTCCATCTGCCACTTGCCCGTCCGGGGATCGAGCATCTGGCTGGTCGACGCGTTGGTCGCTTCGATGCTGCGTTTTCCCGAGAGCAACCAGTGAAAGAAATCGCCCATCATCAGGTAGCCGTCGGCGATCTCCAGCGACCGTTCGTTGTGGGTGACGGCCGAAAGCAATTGGAACACCGAATTGATCTGCATGAACTGCAACCCGGTCGCCTGGAACATCCGCCGCCGGCCCTCTTCGGCACCGCCCAGGATTTCAAAGGCACGTTCGACCATGCCGTTGTTGCGTGCGTCGCGGTAGTGACGGATCGGCGCGGCGATCTGATCGTTTTCGTCGACCAGCACATAGTCGACGCCCCACGTGTCGACGCCGACCGAGGCGATGGCAGCAAATTTAGAACTCGCGACCCGCAGCCCTTCTAGAATTTCAGCCCACAACCCGTGCACGTTCCACTGCAACGAATCCTGGATCATCACCGGGTCATTGGCAAAACGATGCACCTCTTCAAGCTGCAACCGTCCGTCTTCGATTCGTCCGGCGATCACGCGTCCGCTGGAGGCGCCCAGGTCAACGGCAAGGTGGACGGGGGTGTCAGTCATGGAAGAGCCTCGAGGGAGAAGGTTGAACGTATCGGGTTTCAAGTTTCAGGTTCCAAGTTTCAAGTTCTCGGAGCCGGAAATCTGGAATCAGGGCGAGCAAGCTCAATATAAATCTTTGTGCAGGCCCAGAGTACCAGGCACCGCCAACGCACGATGGCCCTTCCGTGCCGTCGATCCTCACTAAACCGCCAAGCCGATTTCTGCACGCACTTCACGGCCACGCCGCAGCAGCAACCCGATCGTCAAAATCACACCGGCATACTCAAAGAACTCTTCGCCGACGGCGATCAATTCAAACGTCAACGAGTAGTGCTCGTCCCCGTCGTAGTCGAATCCCGCCGTTTCATACTCGACGTAGGTGCTGGCCATTTCCAGCACGATGGCACCAAAGACAAACAGCCCGGATGCGAGAATCAATCCACTCGCCAACCACCTCGGCTGGCGCACTAAAAACCGTAGAAAGGAAACGGCGACGACCAGACACAGGATGCCTGCGGGGATGACCCAGGCATTCATCATGATGCCGCTGCGTGTCCCGAACAATTCGCCGACGATTCGACTGGGCGCATTGTGCACCGACGCGACTTCATCGATCCCCATCAGCAACAACAGGCAAGCGATCGCCTGCCAGCTGCGGCGGTTTTCGGACGAGTCCGCCGATGAGATCGCCCACGCGATGAGTGCCGCAAAGTGCAGTAGCGCCGACGAAAACCAGGTCGGCAAATTGCCTTCGGCGTCCACATCGATCAGCTGACGGAATCCCATCAACGACGCCGTCCCCGCTCCAACGACCAGGTGGGCAGCAGCGGTCGACACCACAAAAACACCGGCGATCAACGCAAGAAACCAAGGCATTCGCCGGCTGACCGTCACCGTGGTCTGACGTTGAGGTGTCTTGATGAGCACTGGAACGATGCCTAGGAATAAGAAACGGGTGACGCGACCGCGATCACCCGTTGACTTGCAATGGCGTGAACCTGACGAACTTGGAACGCGCCTCGCTCTCTACCTTAATCATGCGCAAACCGAATTGAAATGCGATCTTCGCAATCCGACGCATCTCGCACAACGGCAGTCTGTACGCGTGGACAGCGTTCTGCATTGCACGATGCATCGCCAGTCGCTGCTCATCCGCCGCACACGACCTGCGGCAAAACGTGTTCAGGATTGAGCGGGCATAGGGTCAAAAAATGGATTGGTCAAAAAATGTCAGTGCTGGGCGGGCTGATTGCCGAGCCGACAGGTCTCTTCATTTTTTGACCAACCCATTTTTTGACCAACCCATTTTTTGACCAACCCATTTTTTGACCAACCCATTTTTTGACCAACCCATTTTTTGACCAACACTCTGCCGCGATCATCCGAGAGGGATGCGTGAGACTCGCCGGAGATCCACCTTCTGGCGAAGGTAGCTACGTTCGCGTGGAGCGAGCCACGATTGAGCGTTATACGGCTACTCTTTGGACCGCATGTGGGGCAGGCGGCGGCCTTGGGATTGGGCGACGTCCAGCTGGGCGTTCAGGTCATCGACGGCCAGCGGCACGATCGGGATCGTCATCAACGACTCCGGGTCGATCTCGCTGCTGGCACTGCGTTTGGCCAGCTGTTCGACTTCCTCTTCCAGCGCCGCCAGCCACGCCGGGACATCCAGTCCGGCACCGGTGGGCGTTCGTGACAACAACTCGGATTCTTCTTCCAATAGCTCGAATCGCGGACTTTCCCGCCCGGCTTCGGCGTCTCGCATCGCGGGTTTGACCAAGGCTCGCATCCGCGCGATCGTCATCGGTTGGACGAATCGTTCCAGGATCCGGTCGGCGACGGTAGGCATCCGCATCGAATAGTTTTTCTGCATCTTGCGGAGCCGCATGACGAACTTGTCCGCTTCGGCGCCGATCCGTTCGCTCAAACTGCGCCGCCACATCATCGCCGCGTTTTCCAGCCCGTTTCCGACCAGCACTTCATGGGCCCACATCACCGGTTTTAAATTCCACGCAATGCGCTCATAGCTGGCCCGCAGGCGCAAGAAGTCCATGAACATGTACACCAGGTCGCCGCGGTCGCTTTGCGTCGTCGTGCTGTTGTAATCCTGGTATTCGGCGTGATGGTCGATCAGGGCTTCATAGACCAACGTGATCCAGCGGTTGGCCTGGTTCATCGACAGTTTGCCGCTCCGCAAGTCCTCGAACAGTTGCATGTCGGCGATCTGCGCGTCGTCTTCGTCGATGACGCGTTGCAACCAGTCCGAGACGCCTTGGTGCAGGATGGCGCGGACGTTGCCCAGTTGCAGGAACACTTGGGTAAAGATCGGATCGCCGTAGCGGCGAATGAACTCGACCAATCGATCCCAGCTTTGGCGGTCATTGACGGTTTCCAGCGGCGATAACCGTAACGTTTGACTGTGGGCCAGCCAGGAACCGAGCATCGTTTCGGTCAGCCGTTCGACCAACGGGATCAAGACTTCGCCGATCGCGGTTTCGTCGCGGTTCAATTCATCGAACTCACGGTCTTGGCGGACGGCGGCGGTCAGTGCGTCGACCAGCGCGGTGAATCCGTCACGGAACAAGCTGTCGAACTCGGTCACGGCACCGATGCCGACGCTGTTTTGCTGTTCCATCAATCGCGACACTTCGATCAATCGGCACGCTTCGCTGACCAGACCGCGCCGCGGCAGCCAGTGCATCAGGTGCCGCAGCACGCGTTGCCGCAATCGAGCCAGGTAAATCTTGACGGGGTCGCCGCCGCGTGAGATCGGGATGTACAGCAGGTTTTCGCGGCTGATCGCGTCGACGTATTCGGGGAACAGCTTGCGAGTCGATTCGACATCACCGGCGATCAACGAGGCGTACAACTTGACCGCTTGCACGTCATCGGCGGACATCTCGTCCAGCCCCGCTTCCTCGCCGGCCACCTGATCGGTTGACGCTACGTTTCGCGGCGAATCGGCGAGCAAGGGGGCATGGTTGGCGACGTGGGCGATGATCGCGCCGCAGATCAACCGCCGCGCGTCGGACATTTCGACTGCGGTCCCGATGATCCGCTCCATCAGCGAATCGCGGAGCACACGCGAGCGGTCGTAGTCTCGCATCGACTCCTTGTCGCTGCCTCCGGGAGTGATCTTGTACTCGCGGACGGCGTCGAGCAATTCGAGCAAGCCGATGCGGTTTTCTTTGGCCCGCTGCGCCCAACCGCGGAGGGCGACAAGCTGGTCTTTGACCCGATCGGCGTCCTGGTCCTGCCCATCGGTGATGACGATATCGGCGGCGACCGACCACATGCGTGCCAGCGATTGCAGGAACGCGAGCCGATCGACCAACCGTTTCCATTCGGCTTCCAGTTCGTCGCGACTGCCGTCACCGGAGTATTCAAAGACCGCGCCGTCGACTCCGTCATCGGTCGTGTCGCGATACGAAACACCGTCGTAGGCGGCGTCATACAATCCGCCTTCGTCCGGATCGCTTTCGTCGTCGGCGGCTTCGCCGGCGAGTTCGCGTTCCCAGTCGCGGGGCGGTTTGGCGTTGTCACCGAGTTCGAATCGGGGTGCGGACCAAAAGTCTTCGGCGTTGGCTTCCAGGTAATCGAAGCATTTTCGCGCCAGCGGCCAGATCTCCGACGGCTCGCATCCGGGGTGCTGGGGTTCGCCGGTCAATTCGTCATCGAATTGCCCACGCAGCCGCATCAACCAACGTTCGGCCAAGCGCGGCAACGAATTGCCGCCTTGTCGCAGCCCGATCTCACTGGCGTTGCCCAGCCAATGGATCAGCAACGCCATCGCGGGCAGGAAATCGTAGCGTTCCAACAGCGCCGAAATCACCAACGAGTAAGCCCGTGGGGAATCAAAAAACTCCGCGTGCGGCGCCCAGAATTTCACATCCCCGGCGGCCGCACCGCCTTCGTGCCAGATCCGCAACGCCTGGGCGACCAGGCGAGCCGAGTCGTAGGACTCCAGTGGGTCGGCCGCTTCGAGCGATTCAACCGTGTGCGCGCCGAACTGACGCCACCACTCGGCGACCTCGCGATAAAGTTCGCTGATCGCCTTGTAGGCCTGGGGATCATTTCGTGCCGCCGCTTCGCTCCAGACCTTGGCCATGTAGCTGAACAGCTGGTCGATCAAATACAGCAGATCGTCGGCACGTGAATCGTGAACGCTGCATTCGGGGCTGGGGTGCAAGCTGAATTGGCCGGCGAATCCGATCAGATCCCAGGGGTCGGCTAGTGCACCACAGCCGATGGCTCGTTTGATCAAGTCATAAACGCGCTGCGGCACCTCCATGGCCTCGTCCAGCTTGCCGAATCGCAAGGCTCGCAGCCCCAGCGTGGTTTCGCAATCGATCCGGCAGATCATCCGCGCCGACGCAGCCGGGACCACGTCGATTTGTCGACCGGCGGCGTCGGGGTAACCCATGCGGGCATACAGACGCGCCAGTTGCACGTGTTGGACTTGTGCGGCACGACGTTCGGCCAAGGCGGCGTTCAAGTTCTGGCGTGCGGCGCCAAAGGGCTGGCGGCGGACTTGCTGCTCGGCATCCAACCGCTTGCGATGGTCGCCGGTCAATCGGTGCAGCCGATCCAGATAGAATGCGTCACGGTACTCCGCGATCGGCTTCATCAACGTGCTCAACGTGACGTCACTGGAATAGGCCGTCGGTCCCCAACCGCTGATCCCGCTGGCCATCAGAATCGTGCCGGCCAGGACGGTCGCCGCTTCGGTCATCAGCTCCTCGGGTGACAATCCTTCGGCTTCGACCTGACTTCGGTCGGTCACCCGAGAGCGCAGCGAATCGAGCGTGACCTGTCGCAGCACAAACCGGTCGTAGTAGCCTTCGGCGTTGACGCTGCGTTCGTCCCAACCGCCGAAGTGATAATTGGGGCGTCGGTTGACCGGATGATCGAAATCATAGGCGCGGGGATCGAGCGCCAGTTCGGCCAGTTGATCGAATTCAAACGACGCACTGCGCAGCACATCGGGATCGGTGTCGTGCAGGATCGCGATCGTTTGCGTGATCAGATCAAAGTACGGTCCGGCCGAGACGCCGGCGCCGCGGACGTACAGCGGGATCGGGCGGACGAACTCGTTCGGATAGGGCTGGCAGCGTCGATTCTCCAGCACGGCGACGGGGCGATAGCCGACGAAGTCGTTCAATTCCAAGATGGCTTGTTGGACCAAGTCGGCCATTGCCGCGTCGTCACCGCCGGGGGGCTGTTCGCCATAAAGGCGTAGCAATGATTCGGCGGCCCGGGCCAGAAAGAACCCGTTGAACAGGACCTCGGGTTCCTGGTGGAACAGCAGGTCGCGATGGTAGTCCATGTAGGCCGGCAGCAATTCGCTGAGCAACAGCCTGGCGACATCGCGGGCCTGGGTGATCTCGGCAAACGCCGACGTCGACTCGGCCATCGAGACGAGCGTCTGTTCGATCCAGTTGTTCAGGACCAACCAAGCCGGCGTCCCCGTCAGCGGGTTGCCTTGGCTGGCGTGGTAATACGCTTCGTTCCACAGCGCAGCGATCGCGGGATCGCTGCTGCCGCTGGAGAAATTCAGGTACCCCGCCAACCGCTTGAGCGAATCGCTGATCGACTCCGGTGGAGGAAGATTGGACATGGGGCGGGACAGAAAAACGTAGGGCGACTCACCGAATCAAGGGCATCCAAACGCGGCCGGCCTTTCGACAAAAATCGGCCGCCGCCGGCATTACTTTTTGGCCGACTTTTTCTTTTTGACGCTCTTCTTGGCGGTCTTTTTGGCAGTCACCGTCTTGGCGGCGACCTTCTTGGCCGCTTTCTTTGCGGCCTTTTTCTTGGTCGACTTTTTGACCGTCACGCTACCGGCAGCGGCTTTCTTTTTGGCGGTTTTCTTGGCGGCCTTTTTCTTGGTCGCTTTCTTTTTCTTGCCGCCAAAAACATCGTCCCAATTGTTCGAGTACTGTTCGTTGGTTCCGATCCGAAGAATAGTCATAGCTGGGTAGGGTTAGAGAAAAAACTGAACCGCCGCAGGGGGCGGCGTGATTGACTGGTCGATCGCGTCGAATTGCCCCGCGATCCGCGTTAACCGGCGTGGATGCTCTTGTAGCGAGCTTGCTTGATTTCGTTGGGATCTTCGCCCATCCGTTCTCGCAATCCACGCTCGTAGACTTCAAAGTTGCCTTCGCACCACATCACTTTGCCGTCGCCTTCGAACGCCAGGATATGCGTTGCGAGCCGATCAAGGAACCAGCGGTCGTGCGAAGTCACCACGACACAGCCCGGGAAGTGGATGATCGCTTCTTCCAGAGCACGCAGTGTGTCGACATCCAAGTCGTTGGTCGGTTCGTCCAGCAGCAGCACGTTGCATCCGCGGCGCAACAGTTTTGCCAAGTGGACTCGGTTGCGTTCTCCCCCGGACAGGTTGCCGACCTTCTTTTCTTGGTCGGGGCCTTTGAAATTGAACCGCGAGACATAGGCCCGGGCGTTGACGTTGCGGCCGCCCAACACGATCGTGTCCGTTCCGCCGCTGATCTCTTCAAACACGGTGTGGTTGTCGTCCAGCGAGTCGCGGCTCTGGTCGACGTAGCCCAGATCGACGGTCTCGCCGACGCGGAATTGGCCTTGGTCGGCAGGTTCCTGTCCGGTCAGCATCTTGAACAGCGTCGTCTTTCCGGCTCCGTTGGGACCGATCACGCCGACGATCCCCCCGGCGGGCAAGCGGAACGACAGGTCGTCGATCAGGACTTTGTCGCCGAACGCCTTGTGAATGTTTTTGCCTTCGATCACCAGTTCGCCCAGGTGACGATTGGACGGGATCTGGATCTCCAGCTCGTCGGGCCGATCTTCGAACTTCTCGGCCGCCAGTTCCTCGTACGCCTTGATCCGCGCCTTGCTCTTGGCTTGCCGCGCCTTGGGGCTCATCCGGATCCATTCCAATTCGTGGGCCAGCGTTCGCTCGCGCGCCTTGGCCTGGCGTTGTTCCAACTGCATCCGCTTTTGGCGTGCTTCCAGCCAAGCGGTGTAGTTGCCTTCGAACGGGATGCCGCGACCGCGGTCGATTTCCAAGATCCACTGGGCCACATTGTCCAGGAAGTAGCGGTCGTGCGTCACGGCAACGACGGTTCCGGGGTACTTGGCCAGGTGTTGTTCCAGCCAGGACACCGATTCGGCATCCAGGTGGTTGGTCGGTTCGTCCAATAGCAACAGGTCGGGCTGGCGGATCAGCAGTTGGCACAGGGCGACGCGTCGACGTTCACCGCCGGACAGCTTCGTCACGCTGGCATCACCGGGCGGCAGATTCATCACCGCCATCGACATTTCGACTTGGCGATCGAGTTCCCACAGGTTGTAGGTGTCGATCGTGTCCTGCAGCGACGCCATTTCGTCGCACAGTTTTTGCATTTCATCGTCGTCGGTGACGTCACCGAGCAGCATGCTGATCTCGTTGAACCGATCGACGATCGCGCGTCGTTCGGCGACGGCGGATTGGACGTTTTCGAACACGGTCTTGGATTCGTCCAAGGGCGGTTCTTGTTCCAGGTAGCCGACGGTGAAGCCTTTGGTCAGCTTGGCGCTGCCGTCAAAGTCCGTGTCCTGGCCGGCCATGATCCGCAACAGCGTCGACTTTCCGGCACCGTTGGGGCCGAGCACGCCGATCTTTGCACCGGGGTAGAACGCCAGATTGACTTCATTGAGCACCGTCTTTTGACCGTGCTTTTTGGTCAGATCTTCGACCTGGTAAATGTATTGCCTGCCCATGCCTGTGTGGTTCCTATCCTATTCCCATTCGATCGTTGCGGGCGGTTTGCTGCTGATGTCATAGCAGACTCGGTTGACGCCCTGGACTTCGTTGATGATTCGCGTGCTGATGCGTGCCAATAATTCGTACGGCAGCCGGCTCCAATCGGCCGTCATGAAGTCGTCGGTGTTGACGCTGCGCACGGCGATCGCGTTGTCGTAGGTGCGTGCGTCGCCCATCACGCCGACGCTTTGGACGGGCAACAACACCGCGAACGTTTGGCTGGTGTCGCGGTACAGCCCGGCGGCTTCGATCTCTTCGATCACGATCGCGTCGGCCGCTCGCAGCACGATCAGTTTGTCGCGGGTGACCTCGCCCAAACAGCGGACGGCCAATCCGGGGCCGGGAAACGGGTGACGCCAAACCAGTTTTTCCGGCAGCCCCAGCTCCAGGCCCAACCGACGCACTTCGTCCTTGAACAGGTCACGCAGCGGTTCGATCAATTCAAAGCCCAGTTCTTCCGGCAACCCCCCGACGTTGTGATGCAATTTGATCGTCGCGGCCGGTCCGTCGGGATCGGCACCGCTTTCGATCACGTCGGGGTACAGCGTGCCTTGGGCCAAGAAGTGCGCGTTCTCGATCGATTCGGCTTCCTTTTTGAAGCACTCGATAAAATCGTGGCCGATCCGCCGACGTTTTTCTTGCGGCTCGACGATCCCGGCCAGGGACGCCAGGAAGCGGTCTTCGGCGTCGACGACGTGCAGGTCGGTTTTGAAATGGTTGGAGAATTCGTCGATCACCAGCGTTTGTTCGTTTTTGCGAAGCAGGCCGTTGTCGATCAAGATGCACGTCAACTGGGGCCCGATCGCCTTGTACAGCAACGCCGCGACGACGGAGGAGTCCACGCCGCCGCTGAGCCCGCAGATCACGCGTCGGTCGCCGACCAGCTGGCGAATCTGGCGGACCGTCGCGTCGGCAAAATCACTCAGCTGCCAATTCGGTTCGCAGCCGCAAATTCGCCGCACGAAGTTCTCCAGCACCTTGCCGCCCTGCGGTGTGTGCGTGACCTCGGGGTGGAACTGCATGCCGTAGACCGGCAACTCCTTGTGCCGGATCGCCGCAAAGGGACAGGTGCTGGTGCGGGCCAGCGGTTCGAATTGTTCGCTGATCGCCGAAATCTGGTCACCGTGGCTCATCCAGACATCGATCTCGCCCGGCAGATCGTCAAACAAGGTGCCCGGATCGACGATTTCGCACATCGCATGGCCGTACTCGCGGCGCGAGGTGTTGGTGACCTTGCCGCCGAAGGCTTCACAGGCGACCTGCAATCCGTAGCAAATGCCCAGCACTGGGATCCCCAGCTTGAACAGTTCCGGATCGCAGCGCGGCGCGCCGTCTTCGTAAACGCTGGACGGGCCGCCGGACAGGATGATGCCTTTGGGGGCCAGCTCGGCGATCCGATCGGCGGTTAGATCGTGCCGCAGGATCTGGCAGTACACGTTCTGCTCGCGAACCCGTCGGGCGATCAACTGGGCGTACTGCGAACCGAAATCCAGGACCACGATCCGTTGCTCGGTCAGTGCCGATGCCCCGGCCTCGGAAAGGCTTGGTGCGGTGGAGTTGCCCGTCGAGTGGGCGCTGGAAACACTCATGCAGGTGTGAATGGATTAAGGGGATGCCGAGGTGGCAGGGCGTAGGGGGCACTGGGCGACCAAACAGGAATCCGCAGCAGCCGATTCGGCCGCCGCCGCCAGGCCGCATCGACATTGTCGCGAGTGCCGTAGTCGCCAATGCCAAACCGGGAGTGTAGAAAATGCACCGGTAATTCCCAAGGGGCTAAACCGCCGACACGGTGTAGATCGTTTCGCGGCGACCTCCCAGAAGACCATCGGATCGACCGAGCGTCGACGCCATTTCGGCGTGTCCTGCAGTTGCCGCCCCCCCGTTTCGGCGGCGGAACACCGCAACGGACCGTCGGTCGGTATCGCCGATGGTTCGACCGAGCGTCTTTATTTTTCTGCAACGATGTCACCTCGATTATTCCCATGCGAATCCTTTTGACTAACGACGACGGTGTGTTCGCGCCCGGACTGGCCGCACTGGAACAACAACTCCGCCACCTCGGGGAGGTGATCGTGATCGCGCCGGCGACCGAACAGTCCGGCGTCAGTCATTCGATCACGTTTTTGACCCCGCTGGTCGGCAAGTCGATTCACCGCGACGGACGCCACTGGGCCTGGGCGGTCGAGGGCAGCCCGGCCGATTGTGTCAAATTGGCGATCGCCGAATTGTTACGCGACAACCCGGTCGATCTGGTCGTCAGCGGCATCAACAACGGCCTGAACGCCGGGATCAACGTGCTGTACAGCGGCACCGTCGCCGCGGCTATCGAAGGCGCGTTTTTCGGAACCACGAGCGTCGCCGTCTCGCTGGAGTATGACCCCGACGCCGACTTCCAATCCGCTGCCGTGATCGCCAAAAAAATTATCGGCGGGATCGCGAAACACCCCTCCTCCAAAGGCAAGCTGTTCAACCTGAACATCCCCACCGCCGCCACGCAGTCACCGGCCGAACTGCAGATCGTGCCGATGGGGTTGGCCCAATACGGAAATCGTTACGAGAAACGCCAGGACCCCGGCGGACGTGATTACTACTGGGCGCTGTGGGAAGAACCCAGCGAGCCGCCGCAGGAACAAACCGACATCACCGAACTGCGCAAGGGCAATGTGACGCTGACCAGCTTGCAGTTCGACATGACCAACCACTCGCTGACCGACGACATGGCCACTTGGGGGCTCAAGCTGTAGCGAAAAAACGTTTGCACCACCGTAGCTACGCTCGCCAGAGCGTGGGAAACAGCAGGGATCCACCTTCTGGCGAAGGTAGCTACGTATGAACCAGTCCGTCGGTTTTATTCTTCCGCGTCCGATGCGTCGTCGCCCTCTGCCTCTTGGGCCTCTGTCGCTTGGTCCCCATCCACCACCGAGACTGACGACGGCGCGCGTGGTCCCACCTGTTCGGCTTGCACCGCATCCGGCTGATTCTCTGCCGCCTCCTGGTTTTGCTTGCGGACATTCAGGAACACCAGCAACCCGATGATGGGCAGCATCATCACGATGATGAATAGCAGCAGGCTTCGAAACGCGGATTGCATCCCCACGTTTTTCGCGGCGCCGCGCTCCTGGTCGTCGGCGGGATCGTTCGGCAGGTTGGTCATGCAAAGAGGAATGATTCGGGATCGTTGAGAAAAAACGCCGCCGGAGTCTACCACGCTTTCGCCGAGTCGTTGACGGTACTCAAGAACGGTTTCTCAAGGCTTTGTCCGCGATGCCAGAACGCCCGAAACGATTGGCGTCGACGCAGTGAATCGGCGTTTTTTTGCTCCACTGCGTCAAATCGTGCGGCCGACTGGGCCGTCGGTGGATAGCCGCGCATGTCGCGAATCGGCAGCGGCCCGATCGATTGGCCGGTCAGGGTATTCAGGTCCGCGTCTTTGTCCCAACCGACGCAGTGCAAAATAAAGTCGCGCTTCCAACCCTCGGGCACGTCCTGCTGCGGTGGCGCAAACCGCATGCGAATTTCGTCGCCGCCGCTGATCACCACCATCGAGTCGTCCCACTGTCGCAATTGCTCGGTACAGTCACCGTAGCGCGAGACCGAACCCCGCAGCGGCGGCCATTTCGGCTGGGCGTCGGCTTGGCTGTAGTCGTAGGTTTCCGGACGCGTGTGATCCGCTTTGATGCGTTGGGAAAAACCATGAAAGGCGACTTCGGCATCGATCAATTCGACGGCCTGCGTGACACTGGATGCCGGAGCCGTTTGAATCGCCAGCGACGCGGCGTCCCAATAAATCTGGGCGCTCGTCCGCACGCGGATTCGCGGATCGTCGTGCCGGAGGTGCTGCGAAACGTCGACGACGATCGTCTTGGTCTTTCCGCCGGGAAAGCCCATGAACGGGATCACTTGTTGCCAGCCGGAGTCAGCCGAGGCATCGGGAACCCAGACCGACGGGAATTCGATCGACGGTAATTCGGGGTTTTGGTCGATTTGAATGTTCAGCGACGTGTCGGTCGGCAGAATCCAACCACGCAGCACCAGGTAGACCGATGCGTCCTCGTGATCGGCCAACGATTGCTTGACCGCCGGACCAAAATCCAAATCGATCCAGTGCGGCGGGCACAAGCCTTGGCGGATCCGCCGATCAAACCCCTGGACGTAGTGTTCGTCGGCCTGCGTCAGCAACTCGGTCACGTCGCGGGCCTGGGTGTCGACGGCGGCGGCGACCGTGTGCAGTTCGTTTTCGTCGAAGGAAAAAATCGTCGGCGTCGCGACACTCGGCGGCCCGACCTTTTCGTTCGAATGGACCGCAACATCGGCGGGGTGGTCGACCGCGGTCAATTCGATCTTGTCGACATAAGCGACCTCCCACAATTCCTCGGTCAATCGAAGCTCATACTGACCGTCTTCGTTTTTCCGAACATGATCGCCGTCGATCTTCAAGTATTCCCACGGACGATCGGGCTGGACGACACCGGCGGCGACCTGCAGCCCCAGCGGTGCGGCCCACAAACAATCGGTGACGAATGCAAACCGCTGTCCGTCCCAACTGTACAGATACGGGCACGACCCCTTCAGCGTTTGTTCTTCTTCGATGATCGAATCGACTTCGGGGTCGCGGATCGTTTGCGTCAAACCGTTGGGCATGATGACACGGATCGAGTCGGCGGAATCGATCCCGTCCATGCCGAAGTGCGTCGCGGGGCCGCGAACGATGCGACTGCGATAATGCGGCCCGAATCGCAACTCGAGCACCGACCCGATCGCGTAGTGGTTCACCCGCCCACTCGCCGCCGCGTTGTCCGCGATGCCTTTGAAGCGGACCGAAATCTGGTGGGCGTCGCCGGCGGACTGGTTGATCCCGACGCCGGCGCCATCGGCCCCCATCGAGACGATGTCGATCCGCCCGTCGCCGTCGATGTCGGTCGCTTTGGCGTCGACCAGTCCCTCAGGCAACTCGGCCGCCGGGTCCATGACGTTGATCCCCCAGGGACCGAGTTTCAACGTTTGGGCAGCGCCGATCAGTTCCAAATAGGAGTCGTTGTCAAAGTCACCGAGGGCGGGCCGCGACTGGAACCCCGGTCCCGTTTCGACGCGATCCACCGTCCAGACACCGATGTCGGACGAGTTTCCAAACGCGACCGATGACTGTTTGCTGCTGGTCGCGACGACGTCCCAACCGACGTTGGCGTCGACGTCTTCCACCGCAACGGTCAACGACGGATCATCGGCCGCGACCGGCAGCGGAGGGACGGAGTCCAGGTTGCGGAAGCGGAACTGCAGGTGCAGCAGGTTCTCCAGCATGCTGACGCGTCCAGACTTGTGAATCGCCAACACGTCCAGGTCGATGTCGCGATCCAGGTCGGCGATCGTCAAGTCGGCGATCGGGTCATCGCCGTCCACGGTGCTGGTCCCAATCGCAGCCTCAAAGAAGGTGCGGTTGCCGCGGTTGATCATCACGCGGATTTGCCCCTCGGCGGGGGCAAGGATCAGATCCAGATCGCCGTCGCCTTCCAGGTCCCCCATCGTCACCGCCGCGATCGAAGGCAACTCCTCCAGCCCCGTCGCTTTGTCGACCAACGTCAAACGCTCGGCCATCGGGGTTTCGCTGCGCATGTCGATTTGCATCAGTTGCACGCCCTGCGGTCCGAACGCGATCAACGTCGGTAATGTGTCGTGGCGTTGGGGCGAGACAGCGTCCTGTGCGTTGCCTTCTTCCGCGTCACCTTGCTCGGCCGGTTGGCTGCGTTTGATGCGATCCGAATCGCTGCTGTCGACCATGAACAGATCGGCGGCCGCCAGCCCGCTCGGTGTGGCATCGAGCTTGAGACTAGAAAGCGATTCCCAACGATCGTTTTGACGTTGTAACAATTGCAGTTGTCCGTCGGCCGAGACGGTGGCCAGATCGATGCGAAGATCCAGATCGGCATCCAGCGGCAAGGCTAGCATCCCGTCAGCAATCGTTTCAAAGACAAACGAAATCCCCGCCTCGTCTCTTGCGATCGGCTTGGCGGTTGCGATTTCGCTGCTCAGTTCGCGGACGGTGTCAAAGTTCAATCGGTCCAGCGGGTGCGGTGACGTGCGGCGTCGGTCGGTGCGGACGATTTCCAGCGGGTTCAAGACGTTGGACCACAACACCGACGACTGATCAGCCTTGGCCCAGTCTCCGTCACTGACCGCATCGCGAATCCGATCGACCAGGTCTTCTGGCGACAGCCCGATCGGTTTGGTGTAGGCGGCCAACGTCGGCTCAACCGCTTTGGCCAAGCGCCACGTGCGATCCGCCAGTTCGGCCGCCGCGACGTCTTGATCGTCGATCGCCAACCGCAGCGCCCGCAGCGCCAGGAACAGGTTGTCTTCGTTTTGATCGGAAAGTCGTTGCAGCGATTTTGCGGCGGGTTTCAGCACCGCCTCGGGCAGCCCATCGATGGGGTCGGACATTTTCTCCAGCAACTCGATCAACGGTCCGCCCAAGATGACGGCGCGGGGATCTTCTCCCATCGGTCCGTCGATGGCTTGCGTCAGCCGCGTGAACAGGTCGCGACGCAGCGACTTGCTGAGTGTTGCGCCCAGCAACGTGGCTTCGTGTGCATCGATGCGGCTATCCAGCCACAGTTTGGTGACTGCATCGCCGGAGTTTTCCTGGTACTGGTCGATCGCCTTTCGTGCCGCTTCGATGGCGTCGGGCAGCTGTGCGCGGGCCGCGGATTTTTCTTCGCTGGTCTTCACCGAATCGGTCGCGGCGGCGGTCAGCATGTCGACCGCCAGCACGGCATTGAGCGCGCGATTGAGAGCGACCGAAGGGTCCTGGGCGAATTGATTTCGAAGTTCCGCCCACAACGTTTCGGCCTGCTCGGGTTCCATGTTTTCGGTCGCCGCAAGCGCCTGGGTGATCTTTACCAGGTTCGCCTCCGATTCACCGCGGAGCGGCGGCGTGGTACCGTTTCCGTTGTCGGCAGCGTCGCGGCTGCAACTGCAACCGGAGAACGTCAGCGAGATCGACGTTGCAACCGCTGCGAAGACAACGGCCAATTGCCGACGCAAACTCGCCTGGATCGTGTTGCGGTTGGTCGGACGGTTTGTTGGGGGGGCGTTCACGGTGTCTACCATCCGTTGGGACCATTCATTAAAAAAGGTTTGACATATGAAAGTAGCAAAATTCCTTGATGCGTCCGACAGGATCCGCGTCGGAGTGGTCCGCGAAAACGAATTATTTCCGTTGGTGATGACCGATGAATTGGCCACCCTGGCGGATCTGATCGCCCACGCCACGCCGATCGCCGCGGCCGAGTCGCTGCAAACCGAACCGGCGATCACGATCGACGATTCGATCCGCTGGTTGCCGCCGATCGACGATCAAGAGGTTTGGGCGGCGGGCGTCACCTACAAACGATCTCAGACCGCGCGGATGGAGGAGTCCGAAGCCGCCGCATCGTGCTATGACCGAGTCTACAACGCCGATCGCCCCGAATTGTTTTTCAAGGCGACACCGCATCGCGTCGCCGGTCATGGGCAACCGCTGCGGATTCGAACCGATGCCACCTGGAACGTCCCCGAGCCGGAAATCACGCTGGTGCTCAGTCCCCAAATGCGGATCGTCGGTTTGACCGTCGGCAACGACATGAGCTCGCGCGACATCGAAGGCGAAAATCCGCTCTATCTGCCGCAGGCGAAGTGCTACGACCAGTGTGCAGGGTTGGGGCCGTGGGTCAGCATATTTGAGACCTTGCCGGCTGCCGATTCGATCGGGGTGGATTTGAAAATTGTCCGCGACGGCCAGACGGTCTTTGATCAACAAACCGACGGCGGCCAGATGGCACGGAGCTTTGAAAACCTGGTCGGCTGGTTGGCCCGGGACAATTCGTTTCCCGCCGGTGCGTTTTTGATGACCGGAACCGGCATCGTTCCGACCAGTGATTTCACCTTGCTTCCCGGCGACGTCGTCAACATCACCATCGACGGCGTCGGGACGCTCCGCAATCCGATCATCCAAGGGTAAACAATCGGTTCCCGGGTAGTGGACGAGGCGACGAGTCCATTCGGATTCCCAGCTGTGAGGACTCCTCGCGTCGTCCACTACGGCTGACCCTGCGGGTCATTCACTCCTTCAACTCTCAACATCACCCCAGCTAACAACAACATCATCATGGTCGCAAAAGTTTTGATCGCCGGATCGTGGCGCGACGCCGATTCGGTCGGCACGTTCCAAGCCACCAACCCGAACACCAACGAAAAATTACCGGCCGAGTTTCCGGTCAGCTCCTGGGCGGACTGCGATGCCGCACTTGAAGCCGCCGCCGGGGCGGCGCGCGAGATGCGGAAGCTTCCCGCGTCGGACATTGCGGCGTTTTTGGACTTGTACGCCGACAAGATCGACGCGGCCAAAGACGCGTTGGTCGAAGCGGCTCACGCGGAAACCGGGCTGGCCAAATCGCCGCGTCTGGCCGACGGAGAGTTGCCGCGGACCAGCGGCCAGCTTCGCGCCGCGGCCGAATCCTGCCGCAGCGGTGATTGGGCACTCGCCACGATCGACACCGCCGCCGGAATCCGTTCTTGCTACGAACCGCTCGGCCCGGTTTGCGTGTTCGGACCCAACAACTTTCCCTTCGCCTTCGGATCGGTCTCCGGCGGCGATTTTGCCGCGGCGATCGCCGCCGGCAACCCGGTGATCGGTAAAGCCAACAGCTCTCATCCCGAAACGACGCGGTTGTTTGCCGAACTGGCTTTGGATGCCGCCAACGAGTCCGGCATGCCCGGCGCGATCGTGCAATTGATTTACCGAACCGGACATTCCGACGGCGAACGTTTGGTCGCCGATCCCCGCGTCGGCGCGACCGGGTACACCGGCAGCCGATCGGCGGGATTGAAACTCAAGGCCGCCGCGGACGCCGCCGGCAAACCGATCTATCTGGAGCTTTCCAGCGTCAACCCGGTCGTGCTGTTGCCCGGCGCCCTGGCCGCGCGTGGTGATGAGATCGTCGACGAGTTCTGTGGCAGTGCGTTGATGGGCAGCGGCCAGTTCTGCACCAACCCCGGCGTCGTCGTGGCGGTCGCCGGCGACGACACCGACAACTTCATCGCCGCTGTCAAGGAACGCTTTGGCGGTTCTCCCGCCGGGACCCTGCTGTCGCCCGCCGTTGCCGGAAGCTTGAAAGAGAGCATCGAGACACTGTGTGGTTTCGGGGCCGAATTGCTGGTCGGCGGCGGTGACGTCGAAGCGGGCCGCTGTGCGCTGGCCAACACGTTGATGACGGCAACCGGAAAGCAATTTCTGGCCGACCCCGAAGGCTTCCAGACCGAAGCGTTCGGTAACGCGTCGCTGGTGGTCGTCGTCGACGATTTGGACCAGTTGTGTAAGGTGATCGCCAGCCTGGAAGGCAACTTGACCGGTTGCATCTACAGCGATCCGGCCGGCAGCGACGATGCGGCGTACCAGCAAGTGGCGTTCGAGTTGACGCCGAAGGTGGGGCGGGTCTTGAATGACAAGATGCCAACGGGAGTTGCGGTTTCGGCGGCGATGAACCATGGCGGACCGTACCCGGCGACCGGACACCCCGGATTCACCGCCGTCGGTGTTCCCGGGGCGCTGCTGCGGTTTGCGAAACTGACCAGTTATGACAACGTCCGCGCCCAGCGTTTGCCCGCCTTGTTGGCTGACAAGAACCCGACCGGTCAAACCCCGCGGCGGATCGACGGGGCTTGGACGACCGCGGACGTGCAGTAGCGGAAGTCGCCAAGACTTTCGACTCCGCACGCTACCGCTACCGAGCGAAACTCTCAACGGCCTGTTGATTGATTCGAAATGAACAAGCTAACGATCAGCCGATGGGCGCTAGTGCCGGTTTCGTGGCGGCGAGAACCGCCTCTAGCGCCGCGCGGCTGATTAAATCAACAGGCCGTTGACGAGTTCCGCTACTGTAGTGCGTCGCCGCGCTCAAATGAACGCTTCAGGCCGGATCTACTTCGTCGGCCAAAGCGGGCGGCGCTGGTTCTCCGGCAACAGGGCGCGGTTGACACGCTCGGGATCTTCTTGACTCCAGGTTTCCCGCATCGATTTGGCGCGGACTTGGCGGGTGATCGATTTGTCTTGCCAGCGGACCAGGTAGGTCGCCGATTGATCGACCTGGCGCGGCAATTGCGACGGGTGTTTGACCAGCCGCCACGCTCGGACTTCGAACTGGCGGTTCTTTCGCGACCAATCAAAAAAGACGACCTGGCGGAAAACTTCTCGGCCATGGTCGTCTAGAAAGTGGTTCAGTTCGACGAGATCTACTTCGGCTTCGGTCGTATTGGAATCAAGCCGGGTCGGCGGCAGGATTCCCGTCGCCGAGAACGAGGCCGCTGACAGCGAGGCTGCCGACAAAGCGGCGATGTAGATCATCAATTGCATCGGTCTGTTCTACCGGTAAAAGCTGCCCTCGGTTCCCGTGCTGGGATAGCCGCTGGTCGTCGGGTAAGAGCCGGATCCGGCGGTGCTGCCGGGAGAGTATCCGCTGCTCGAGTTCGTCGTGGGTGTCTCACCGGAGCGCGGCGTCAACGACGCGCTGGCGGTGGAGAAAGAAGGTGTCGAACCGCCCGTGGAAACGGTCGCCGCAGAGGTCGCTGCCGGGGTGTCGCCGGGCAGTTTGAACCCGGGCGATGCGGCGGGGCCGGCGATCGACGAGGCGGCCGGGCTGGTGGCCGGCGCCGTCTTGGGCGTGAAGGGCTGGGAGCTGGTCGGTGCAGAGCTGGTCGAGTTGTTGCCGGCTGCCGTTCGGGCCGTCTTCAACATCGAATCGGGCAACGCAAATCCACTCGTTGCATTCCCGCCTGCAGTCGGCGTTGACTCGGGAGCCCCGGTCGACGGCAGGCCAAAACCGCCGGTGGCGGTGGCGACGGCTGTCTGGGTTCCGGTCGGGGCTGCGCCGGACGGCAGGGTGTAGCCGGAGGATGATCCGAGTCCCGCGGTCGCCGTGCTCGGTGTCGATGATCCGGCGGCGGTCGCTGCACTGGTCGGCATACTGGTGGTCGCTCCGGGGGACGGGTAGGACGACGGCATCGCATAGCGGCTGGCGAGATTGTTTTGCGACGACGCAGCAGACGTTTGCCCGGACGGCTTGTTGATGCCGAACTGGTAGCCGGCCGGGATGGAGGGCACGGAAGTGTTGTTGGCGGCAACAGTTTTGCCCGGAGTGGTTGAGTTCGCGGTCGCACCGGCCGGTCCGGAGTAACCCGGCAGCTTGCCGGCGGCGAGTCCCGTGGGCGATGAATTCGCCGCGACGTTGAACCCGTTGGCTTGGGCGGCAGCGAGATTGGTCGACGGGGTGGATCGATTGGCCGCGGCGACGGTTGCATCGAACCCGGTCACCGGTGCGTTGGGCGATTGCCGCGCCGCGACGATGGCATCCGGCGTTGACGATCCGCTGGTTCCGGCCGCTGCCGATGCGATCGCCTCGGGTGTGGCCGATTCACCGGGAGGGGCGGGGTAAGTGATCGTGGGGCCGTTGCCGGCGAGGGTTTCGGCCGATGGGGCGCTGCGCCAACTGAACATGTTCCACTTGGGCATCGCGCTGCGGCAGCCCGTGAACGTGATCATCACCCCGGCGCAACCGGCGATCAACAACTGTCGTTTTAATTCGGTTCGTTTCTGCATCCTTGCAGCCTTACTCTCGGGCGTGTTGGTTAGCGCATGTCGACATTCCTTCATCGACAATCGGTTTTCCCTCTCGCAATCAACACCCTAAAATGGGTGGAGAAACGAGGTCAAGAGCAGTTCCCGCCCCATCGACCAGTTCCGATCCGGTAAAACACGCTGCTCGTCCTGTTACCGATTTTCTTCCTTCCCAGCGATTCACGCGTCCGCGCGATTCCCCCTTCTCCGCACGAGGTCAGCATGAGCACCACCCTTTCTCCCGCACCGAAATCGGCTGCCGAAGTCGACGTGAAACACACCGAGTGCTTTATTGATGGCAAATGGGTTCCCGCGGTCAGTGGAAAAACCTTCGCCACGCTAAACCCCGCGACCGAACAGGAAATCGCCCAAGTCGCCGAGGGTGACGCGGCCGATGTCGACGCCGCAGCCAAGGCCGCGCGACGGGCGTTCGAGTCAGGCGATTGGCCCAAGATGGATGCCCGTGACCGAGGCCGGTTGTTGTACAAGCTGGCCGACCGGATGGAGCAAGAGATTCATTCATTGGCGGCGCTGGAAACACTCGACAACGGCAAACCGTTGGGCGACAGTCTGGCTGCCGACTTGCCGCTGGCCATCGATGCGATCCGCTACTACGCCGGCTATGCCGACAAACTGCACGGCAGCACGATCCCGATTCGCGGCAACTATCTGTGTTACACACGGCGCGAACCGATCGGCGTGGCCGGTCAAATCATCCCGTGGAATTTTCCGCTGTTGATGCTGGCCTGGAAATGGGGACCCGCGCTGGCCGCCGGATGCACGGTGGTGATGAAGCCGGCCGAACAGACGCCGCTGACCTGTTTGCGGATGGCCCAGTTGGCCAAAGAAGTGGGCTTTCCCGATGGCGTGATCAACATCGTCCCGGGTTTCGGTCCGACCGCCGGAGCGGCTTGTGTGAAGCACCCGTTGATCGACAAGATTGCGTTCACCGGTGAACACCGCACCGCACAGATCATCACCCGCGATTCGGCCGACACGTTGAAACGGTTGACGTTTGAACTGGGCGGCAAAAGCCCCAACGTGGTCTTTGCCGATGCCGACATGGACGCCGCCGTCGAAGGCGCCTACATCGGACTGTTCCTCAATCAGGGCCAGTGTTGTTGTGCGGGCAGTCGCGTGTTTGTCGAGCAGTCGTGTCACGACGAGTTCGTCGAAAAATTGACGGCGCTGACGATGAAACGCAAGGTCGGCGACCCCTTCGCCGAGGACACCCAGCAAGGGCCGCAGGTCGACAAGGCTCAGTTCGACAAGATCATGTCGTACATCGACAAAGGCAAACGCGAAGGCGCCCAGTGCGTCGCCGGCGGCGAGCGGGTCGGCGACACCGGTTACTTCATCCAGCCGACGATCTTTGACAAGGTCGAGGATCAGATGTCGATCGCCACCGACGAGATCTTCGGGCCGGTGATGAGCGTGTTAACATTCGAGGACAAAGACGACATGATCCGCCGGGCCAACAACACCTTCTATGGCCTGGCCGCCGCCGTCTGGACCCGCGACATCGCAAACGCCCACGACTTCGCCGCCCGGGTGCGCGCCGGAACGATTTGGGTCAACTGCTATGACGTGTTCGATGCCGCAGCCCCCTTCGGTGGATTCAAGATGAGCGGTTACGGCCGCGAGTTGGGAGAGGAGGGGTTGAAACCGTACACCGAGTCCAAGACGGTGACAGTGAAGTTGTAGGTTTCAGGGGGACAGGCGTTTACACCTGTCATCAGTGACAGGTTTCGGGGCGTGAAACACCCCCTCGGCGGCGGAGTTTGACGGTTAGGTGAGTCGCGGCCGGGGTTGAAAGGTCAGAAATCAGGGTTTGTCAAGCCAGAATTCCTTGACCGTGACTTATTTTGTTCTAGAGTTGACTGTCAGGAGTGGCCGTCCCTACCTCCCAATAGTGACGCCGCATTGAACCGGCCTACAGCGATCTTGCCGAATGACCTCCCGTCGGACGCTGGTTCGCCCCGTAGGCATCAACCCGATTCATCAGGCCGGTCAACGAAAGGACTGAAACAATGTTGGTTTTATCAAGAAAAAAGAACGAGAGTATTGTCATCAACAACGACATCAAGATCGTTGTTGTCGAGATCCGTGGCGACAAGGTTCGACTCGGCGTGGAGGCTCCGCGCGAAGTTCCGGTGCACCGCCGCGAAGTCTACGAGGCAATCCAAAAAAGCCTGGAGTCGGGTGACGCGGCCGTCGATGCATAGTGTCTAGCACGGAGAGCGAGGCCGGAGAACTTTTCCGGCCAAAATCTTGGGCCGATACGAACCAAAGCTCTGGTTTGGCCCTCCCCCCATCCCCGTTACGGTGTGCTCAATGCAGGTTGCTTCCCCGCTGAAGCAAAAAATGCGCCGTTTTTCGCGGTGAGCACCACGAACCCTTGACGGTTCCTTGGGGTCTTCGCTAAAACTCCGACCAGTGATTGATCACCCCGCTGATCAATCGCCATGGCCCCTTCGTCTAGCGGTCTAGGACACCGCCCTTTCACGGCGGCGACACGGGTTCGAGTCCCGTAGGGGTCACCTTGCCGATTGCTCGGCAACCGACCAAAACCCGCAAGTCTTCGTGACTTGCGGGTTTTTTTGTGCCCGCCCACAGGTCCATTGATCATTCGGCCGTTGATGATTCGACGGGCTGCTTTGTTTTGACACGGTCGGGGATGTCCGCGATCCTTGTTGAACGTTGCCGTGTCCCCAGGGGCCTGTCCGTGTCCCCAGGGGTCTGTCCCCGTCGGTTCCACCGGCTTAGTCTCCCACCGCCCAGGAATGTGAGTGCTCGATGAGCGATCTGTATGTCAACGCACGACTGACGATTCCGGCCTCGGAAATCGAGGTCACCGCGACGCGCAGCAGCGGGCCGGGTGGTCAGAACGTCAACAAGGTCAATTCCAAGATCACGCTCCGCTGGTCGCCCGGCAAATGCACCGCGATCGATCCGGGCTGGCGCAGCCGATTCATTGCGCGGTATGCCAACCGCATCACCAAAGACGGCGAACTGGTGCTGCACAGCGAGCGCTACCGCGATCAGCCGCGCAACCTGGCCGACGCGCGATTCCGCCTGGTGGAAATGTTGCTGGAGTGCCGAGAGCCGGCCAAGAAGCGAAAGAAGACCCGCCCGACCCTGGGCAGCAAACGGCGGCGCAAAGAAGCCAAGACCCAGCTGAGCCAAAAGAAACAGAGCCGCCGTCAACGATTCGACCATTAGCGGGTGGACGCTGCATCGATTCCGCAACGCTCGCCCAAAGGGCATGCACATCCATAGCCTGGGGTCAGGGAACGAGCGCAGCGGAGTGACCGCAACCCCAGGAAAGAAAGCCTTCTCCCCTTCTCTTCTCCCCCTTTCGGTCGGCCGGCGGCAAAGCCGCCGGCCGACCGAAAGGGGGAGAGGTTTCTTGGTGTGCGTGGACCTGGGGTTACGCCCGGATTCGCTGGGGCTCATCCGGTCTCCCCCCAGGCTAAGATGTCCATCGCCGTTGGCGAACCGAGCGGAGTGGTCTTTGATGACACACGCAACAAAAGCAACTGAATTCACCAGGAATGCAATTGACGTCCTCTGGATCGTCTAGGGCTCAGCGCCTGCGGGCAGTAGCAATCGGAAGCAACACCCCGTGCCGCTGGGAGGGTCGAGGATTTCGATCGACCCGCCGTGCTCCTTCAAAATTTTCGCGCTGACGGGCAGCCCGAGCCCGGTGCCGCGGGCACCCTTTTTCGATTCGAACAGTGAGAAGATCTTCTGGCGGTCTTCGGCGGAGACGCCGGGGCCGTTGTCAATCACATCGACGAACCATCCTTGCGCGGGGTCAAATCCGGTTTCGACTTTGACGATCCCCTTGGCCAGTTCCTCCGCCGCCTCGGGATCCTCGTGCGCGCCATCGGCATGTTCGCCTTTGACGGCATCGATCGCGTTGGTGACCAAATTCAAAATGGCTTGATGCATGGCGTCGGGATCGAACCACGCCTGGGGCAGGGCGTCGTCGGTTTGGAGCGACAGTTCAACACCGGCTTCATCGGCGCGTGAGGTCATCAGTTCCACCACGTCGGCGGTCGTCTCGTTCAAGTCCGCGTCGACTTTCTGCGGCTGGCGTTCCTTGGAGAACGTCAGCATGTCCATCACCAGATTGGAGATCCGTTCTTGGTTTCGGTCGACCATTCCCCAGCCGCGCCGCACGGCATCGGTGTCATCGCGTTTCAGTCCGGCTTCGATCAGGTAGCTGCCGCCGCGGATGCCCTGCAGAATGTTTTTGACGTGGTGCGAAAGCGTCGCGATGGTTTGCCCCATTGCGGCCAGGCGTTCGCTTTGCAGCAGCGCCGAGTAATAGAACGTGTCCTCGATCGCCAGTGCCGCTTGGTGCCCGATCGCGGTGATCAGCCGTAAGTGTTCGTCGGTAAATCGATGCGTTTTTCCACGTCGGACGATTTGACCGGGCGAGGTGTAGGTGTCGATGTAGAGTGCGCCGACGATGTCATAGCGTCCTTGCAGCGGCACGCACAGCGCCTCGCGGACGCCGCCCTGGACGATCGATGCGGCGGCATCGAAGCGTGCGTCGTCGGTGGCATCGCTGGTCCGAACTCCTTCGGCGCGGTCCAGGACGTAATCCAGGATCGTGCTACTGATGCTGATCGGCGCCTCAACACGTGACTGGCCGTCGGTCGACTGGCGGTCGCATCGCGCGGCCGGACGCAATTGGTTCGTTTCGTTGTCGCGCAGCATGATGCAGCCGCGATCGGCATCGACCCAATCGAAGACCAGTCGCAAGATCCGGTCCAGCAATTCGTCCAGGTCATCGGTCCGCCCCACCGCCAAGGCCGTCAGGTACATCACTTCCAGCGAGCGGTCGCTATCGGTGATCGTGTTCATCACCGGATCGACGGAGTCGACCGAGGAGGATGGCGAGGATGAATCGGAGGACTTGGACAATTCGGTCTCGAACGGCGCCACCGCCTCGGCGACCTGGTCGGGCAATCGAACCGGATCGCGGCGAATGCCGCCGGTCCGCGAGGTCGGGCGGACCAGCGACGAGATGATTCGGCTGGCATCGGCACCGCTGCTTTGCCGCACGATATCGACGCCGTGGGCGGCTTCGATCGCCGTCGGCTGTCCGGTTCCGGTAAAGATCAACAGCGTGCCGCCGATCTCGATCCGATCCCCGCTGAGCAGCTTTTGGTGGCTGATTCGTTTGCCGTTGATCTGCGTCCCGTTGCTGCTGTTCAGGTCCACCAGGTGGCAGTCGCTGGATGCATCGATTCGGATTTCGGCGTGATTGCGGGACGCTTCGCTGTCGAGCAGCTGGACGTCGTTTTGCGTGTCACGTCCGATGCGCACGACGTCCCCGTCGAGCACGAAGTGCTTTCCCTGATCCCGTCCGCGAACAACGTAGAGCGATGCCATATTCCAAAGATAACGTGTTCAGGTGCCGGTATAACCCCGCGGCCGCCATTTCGCGGTCGCCATTTCGCGGTCGCCGATCCAGCTAGAGATGGTCGCCATCGATCCACACGATCGACCGAGTGGTTAAGATAATGTCGTCCTACTGGGCGATTATCCTGTTCGCAAAAAGTGAGATTTATGGTTCAACCGCCACCGATCGAATCCGGCGTCGCATCCGACGGAGAGAATGACGCTGCCAAAGCCGCCGAATTAGTCAAAGCCTGCCAGGCCGTTCGGCAGCAGGTCGCCCGCGTCGTCGTCGGCCAGGAGGACGTGATCGAACAGTTGCTGATCGCGATCCTTTCACGCGGTCATTGCCTGCTCGAAGGCGTGCCGGGGCTGGCAAAAACCCTGATGATTCGCACGCTCGCCGAATCGATGCACCTGAAATTTCACCGCATCCAGTTCACGCCCGACCTGATGCCCGGCGACATCACCGGAACGGACATCATTCAAGAAGACCCCGAAACCGGCCGGCGTGAGTTGTTGTTCGAGCGCGGCCCCGTTTTCACGCAAATGCTGCTGGCCGACGAGATCAACCGGACGCCGCCGAAAACCCAAGCGGCACTGCTGGAGGCGATGCAGGAACACGAAGTCACCGCCGGCGGGAAAACCTACAAATTGGACGAACCGTTCTTTGTCCTGGCGACTCAGAACCCGATCGAGCAGGAGGGGACGTATCCGTTGCCCGAAGCCCAACGCGACCGGTTCCTATTCCACGTGGTCGTCGACTACCCCAGTCGCGAAGAGGAATCCGAGATCGTCGATCGGACGACATCGACGTTCGACACGACGGTCCAGGCCGTGGTCACGGGAGAGCAGATCATTGCGTTCCAGAAGACGGTCCGCCGCGTCCCGCTGCCGCCGCATGTCAAGGAATGGGTGCTCGACGCCGTCCGCGCGGTGCGGCCGAGCGACCCGAACTGTGCCTCATGGGCCAAGGAGCTGATCGAATGGGGGCCCGGGCCGCGGGCGAGCCAGCAATTGGTGTTGGCATCCAAGGCCCGCGCGTTGATGCACGGCCGGCCGCACGTCACGATCGACGACGTTCAGAAACTGGCTTTCCCGGTGTTGCGGCACCGCATCGTGCCGACATTCACCGCCGAAGCCGACGGGATCACTGTCGACGATCTGATTCGTCGGCTGGTGAAAGATTTGGCGCCGAAGAAATCCGCGGCGCTGTAAACGGTGGGAAGAGAGTGCGGGGGACTTGCTCGATGAGTTGCTTGCCGCCACTTTCCCCTCGTTGCGTTTGCCCCATCTGCATCGAGTTGAGCGAGCGATTCATCGCTAAGCTGGTTAACCCCTCCCTCTGGGAGGGTCGCGGAGGAGTGAGCGCTCGGAGCGGGGAGGGTTTGCTGTGGCTCGGATCCGCTCAAGCACCACCAATCGACCCTCCCCTCGCTGCGCTCGACCCTCCCTTCCAGGGAGGGTGAAGTCCTAAAGCCGCAGGACCTCAGTAGGTCGATCCGCGGTTACGCTTCCAGCACTTCGGCTTCGCGGGCCTTGGCCATCTCGTTGATTTGGTCTTCAAACTTTTTGAGCATGTCTTGGACATCGCTCTTGAGCTTGTCGCGATCGTCTTCGGTCAGTTCCTTGTCCTTTTCCAGCTGATCGGCGGTCTTGTTGGCATCGCGGCGGATATTGCGGATCGAGATTTTGGCGTCTTCGGCCAACTCTTTGATCCGCGAAACCATTTTCTTTCGCACGTCGGTCGAAAGGGCGGGGATGTTCAATCGAATCACGCGTCCGTCGTTTTGCGGGTTCAGCCCCAGGTCGCTGCCCACGATCGCCTTTTCGATGTCTTTGATGGTGCCGGCGTCGTAGGGGCGGATCAAGATTTGCTGCGGCTCGGGTGTCCCGATCGAGGCGAGTTGCTTCAGCGGCGAGGTCGACCCGTAGGCTTCAACCTTAAGCGAATCGACCAGACCGGGGGTGGCGCGGCCGGTGCGGATCCCGGAAAGCTGTGTACCCAGTACGCTGATCGCCTTTTCCATACGTTCTTCGGCGTCCATCAAGGTTTCTTCGGCGGACATGTTGAGCATCCTTGGGTTAGAGTGTGGTCGGTAGGTTTAGAGTCTAGCTTTTTTCTCGTTCAGTGTGTGGATGGGAGTTACTTCTCCGATCCGATCCAGGTACCGACGGTTTCGCCGTTGATCGCCCGGATAATGCTTCCCGATTTTTTAAAGTTGAACACCAGGATCGGTTTGGCGTGTTCCTGGCACAGTGCGATCGCAGTGGCATCCATGACGCGAAGTTGCTTTTCGTTGACCTGTTGGTAGGTCAGCCGGTCGTACAGCACCGCGTGGGGGTTCTTTTCGGGATCATCGCTATAAACGCCATCGACACGGGTCGCTTTAAGGACCACATCGGCGTCGATCTCCAGCGCCCGCTGGGCCGCGGCGGTGTCGGTCGTCACGAACGGGTTGCCGATCCCGGCGGCCAGGATGATCACCCGGCCTTTGGTTAGATGTCGGATCGCACGCCGGCGGATGAAGGTTTCGGCGATCTTGTCCATCGGCACGGCGGACATCACCCGCGTCGACAGCCCCAGTGTTTCCAAGGCGTCTTGCATGGCAAGCGAGTTGATCACCGTGGCCAGCATCCCCATGTAGTGCGCCGTGGCTTCTTGGACGAGCGCGTTACTGCCGGAGAACTGGGCCCCACGCAAGATGTTTCCGCCGCCGATCACGATCGCGATTTGGCAACCGTTGCGGTGCGCCTGGCGGATCTGTTCGGCGATGTCGGACATCTCTTGGCTGCTGATGCCGCGGCCCCCGGAATCGGCCAGGCTCTCACCGCTCAACTTAAGGACGACACGCTGGTAACGAAGCTGGGGTGTGGCAGAGGCGTCAGACATGTTCGGTCCTTCCTGGCGTATGAGATCTCACTCGGGTCGCCAGATGATACGAAAAAACCTCGCCGTTCCCGAGGGGACACGACGAGGTTTCCGCAAATGTCGTTTTCGATGGGGATCGAATCAGGACGCCGAGCCGACGGCAACGCGTTTGAACGCGACGACTTCGGCTTCAGGGCTGAATTCCTTCACCGCCGCCTCGACGGTCTTGGTGTCATCCAGGGCGTAGAACTGGCTGAGCAAGCAACGTTCTTGGTCCAACAGGGTGTTGTCGGCGATGAACCGATCCAGTTTGCCGGGAATGATCTTGTCCCAGATCTTCTCCGGTTTGCCTTCGGCCTTCAGTTCCGCTTTGATGTCGTCTTCGACCTTTTGCATGACCTCCGGTGTCAGTTGCGAGCGGCTGGCGTACTGGGGCACGGTCTTGAGCGTTTTGCCCAATCGTTCGCGGTCTTCGTTTTCGACCTTGATCTGTCCCTGCAACGCTTCGGTTTCCTTGGCGACCAGTTCGGCGTCGAACTCATCGGGGGTCAGGATCGACGGCTTCATGGCGGCCACGTGCATCGCCACTTTGCGGAAGAACTCCCCGGCGTCGTCCTTGCCGCCGTCCTTGTAGGACAACAGCACGCCGATCTTGCTGCCGGCGTGGATGTAGGACGCCAGGTTGTCGCCTTGGATCGTTTGGAAATCCGCGATTTCGATCTTTTCGCCGATGGTTCCGGTTCGCTCGATCAGTTTCTCCGCGACCGTTTCGCCGTCCAATTCCAGCTTGGTGACTTCGTCCTTGGTTGCGACACCGCTGTCCAAAGCCAGCTTGGCCAGCTTTTCGGCAAACGCGATGAACTCCTCGTTCTTGGCCACGAAATCGGTTTCGCAGCTGAGCGCCAGCAGAACGCCTTTGCCGCCATCGGTGACCGAGACCACGACGCCTTCGTTGGCTTCACGATCGGCACGCTTGGCGGCGACCTTTTGGCCTTTCTTGCGCAGGTAATCCAAGGCGCCGTCGATGTCGCCGCCGGATTCCATCAACGCCTTCTTGCAGTCCATCATGCCGGCGCCGGTGGACTTGCGCAGCTCGCTTACATCTTTGGCTGAAATCGCCATTTGTATCCTCCAGAAAAGTCGTTTTTCGACTAAGTGTTTTTGTATTGACGTGTGCTTAGGCTTCCGGACTCGCTTCGGCCGCCTGGGGTTCGGCCGCAGCCGCTTCGGCCGCTTGCTCTGCCGGTGCAGCAGCTTCGGCCGCCGGGGCGACCGGTGCAGCCGGGGCGCCGACGTCGGTTTGCCCCTTGCCGGCGTTCACCGCGTCGGCCAGTTGTTTCAAGATCAATTCGATGCTTCGGATCCCGTCGTCGTTGCCGGGGATCGGAAGGTCGATCAGAGACGGGTCGCTGTCGGTATCGATCAGCCCCACCGTGGTGATGCCCAACCGTTTCGCTTCGCGAACCGCATTGCGCTCCTTGCCCGGGTCGACGATAAACAAGCACTCCGGCAATCGGTTCATCGTCCGCAACCCGTTCAAGTTGCGGTACATCTTGCGGTGCTCGCGATTGAGCGCCGATTGCATCTTTTTGCTGTAACCGTTGATCGCGTCGCTGCCGCGAATCGTTTCCAGTTCTTCCAATCGGCCCAGTCGGCTGCGAATGGTGCGGAAATTGGTCAGCGTGCCTCCCAGCCATCGCTCGCTGACGAACGGCATGCCACAGCGGCTGGCCTGTTCCTCGATTGCTTCGCCGGCTTGACGCTTGGTCCCGACGAACAAGATCAGCGACCCGCCCGAGGCGACTTGGCCCAGGTATTTCTTGGCGCGGAGCATGCCGCGAAGGGTTTCGCGAATGTCCAGAATGTGAATCTGGTTCTTGCTGCCGAAGATGTATGGCTTCATCTTCGGGTTCCACAGACTCGTGCGGTGACCAAAGTGGACACCGGCTTCAATCATCTCTTGTACGATCGGATTAGACATCGAGACAGTTTCTCCAGGTGGAGCGTCAGCGGGGGCATCGCGAAACGGTCAAATGCCGTTCCCAGGGACTGATGTGCCGAAAAAGACCAACGCGATCTTCGTGCACACCCCCGACAAGCGGGGCCCTTCATCCCATTCACGCAGACAAAAAGGTAGACGGAGCAGAAAAACGACGTGTTTCCTGCCGGGGCGGAGAGGGTAGCGGAACGCTAGCCCCGCGGCAAGAGTGTCGGGGTGATCTGGGTCCTTGGTGAGGCTGGGGGTGGCCTGATGAAAAGTACGTGGCGTCGAAAACTGGTGAACCGGCAGCGATTGAAAATTGCAAAATGAACAATGCAAATTGCGAAATGATTTGAGCGACAATTCCCGGCAAATTTGAATTTTGCAATGAACAGTTTGCAATTTGCAATTGAGGGGTCCAGCAGAATCGTTGAACGTCCCCGATCCTACCCAATGTTCCAAGTTCCATTGATTTTCGCCAGCCCAGGCTGGGGGCTCGTTGTTGCTGGACGGTTGACTACAACTTCATGACGTGTCATCCGCTTGTTGAGCGGCCTTTGGGCCGGTTCTTGAGTTTCATCCCGCCAACGTTGACTGCATCATGACGACTGCCCCCTTTATCGAGCGTTGCCGTGAACTCGCCTCCCAGGCCGGGGGTGGCGAGGCGCCCGAGAGCGGTCCGGGGCCGGAGTTGACCGAATCAGAGTCGCTGATCGGATTCTTCCAGCTGTTTCGGCCCGACGGCAGTGACCTCTCCGGCCTTTTTGATCCCTTTCCCCAAGGCGACCAGCTGTCCGACCGGCTGCAACGCGTCTACGCCGCCGCCGGTGACGACCGACGCCCCCAAGGTGGCCGGGACGCGTTCTTTATCGTTCGCTCGCCGAGCCCGTTGCCGCCCGAATCCGCCGAGCATCACGGTGCGACCTGGATCGACGGCCTGCGGCAGCTCGCCGAAGCGGTCGGTGACGATCGCGTCGCCGAAAAACTCGCCTCGCCCCCCAAAATCCGAGTCCTGGAAGGCATCCCGCCGAAACACCCCAAACAACCGCACGAGCGAAGTGAGCTGCTGAACGTCTTCTTGGATCACGCCCCGGCGCTGACCGAAAAAGCCGCCGGCGTTGATCCGCACGCCGAATTGCTGCGCCCGGCGTACTACTTCATGGCCTGTGACGCCATGCTCCGCGATTACCTGATGTGGCCGTTCTATGCCGAGCCGACGGGGCTGGCCGATCCGTTTGGCAGCTATTTCACGCTCTGGACGCACGGGGTCAAGTTTCGGGTTTTCCAGGAAGACCAAGTCGACCTCTACCTGCCACGCCACCCGGCCTGAGGCCGGTTGAGCCGGAGTGGGGGCATGCGTCGTGTTTGACCGAAAATACGTAGCTACCTTCGCCAGAAGGTGGTTCCCTACCGTGTTCCACGCTCTGGCGAGCGTAGCTACGTCGCGGAGGCTTTGTTCAGCTGGAAGCGACGCCTCGCGACCGCTGAACAGTTCTGTCTTGATTCCAACGTCGGAAGTTGGCTATGTCCCAGGCTTACATCAAAGCTTTGCCGGCCGCCGGGTCGCCTGGAACCCCATCATTTGCGACGGAACAACGACATGGATGTCTTGTCATTCTCGAAACGATTCTGCGCCCACCGTACGTTTGCCGCGTCGTCCGTGTTGCATGCTCTGGCGGTTTGTCTGGTCGCCCAAGCAGCTCTGTCCCCGGTGTCGCGGGCGCAACAGCCCGACATTCCGGCGGCAGCCGAGGACGACCTTGCGCCGTATGTCGTCTTTGTCGCCGAGCCGTCGGCGTTCACCCGATGCGGTCCCGGCACCGACAACTACCGCACCGAGCCGCTTCGCCGTGGCCAAGAGCTCGAAGTTTATGTCGAAACCAGTGACGGCTGGCTGGGCGTGCGTCCGCCGGAGGGCAGCTTTTGTTGGATGCCGGCCGATGCGGTCGAGTTGTCCGCTGACCAGCAAATCGCCACCATTCGCGAAGACAAAACCGTCGCATGGATCGGAACCCGTTTGGGAAAGGCGCGTCGCTACCGCTGGCAGGTCCAATTGGATGCCGGGGAAGTCGTTTCGGTCTTGGGAGAAAACAAACGCGAAGGATCCGGCGGGACTAAAACCTGGCTCCGGATCGTTCCTCCGTCGGGAGAGTTTCGTTGGATCCACCGCGACGAGGTCGTCGAAAGCGCCGAGCAGTTGGCCGCCCGTGTGGCCAGCAGCGAAGGGGACCTGCAACCGCGCGGCGACGTGGCCCCCGTCGCCTTGACCGAAGCGACCCAAGAAAACTCTGGCGGACAGGCCGACGGACAGGCCGACCGGCAAGCTCGATCGGCTCCCAAGCTTGCCCGGCTGAATCCGGCCGACGCATCGCAAGCACCCGCACCACGCTCCAGCCGTCGCGGTGCCGCCACCGATTCGTTGCGTGAAACCGATGTGATTCCCGAATTGCGGCCGGCCCCGGAACGCACCGACGTCGCCGACAAGCGGGGTGAATCCAAAAAGCTCGCCGATCGCGCGATCCAGTTTCATCGGGGAGCCGAGGCCGAGGATTTTGAGGACCGTGGCGCCGTGATCGGCAGCGGGTTGAAAGCCGAATGGAAAGACAACGCCGCCGCCGAACCCGACGCGGCGGGGCTGTTGCCCGAAGCCGAATCCAATTCCATCTTGAGCGCCGACCGATTAGCCGACGTGCCAACCAACGGCGCCGCCGCGGCCGCTTCGGCGATCGCCGCCCCGCTGAAACGCATGACCGACGTCGTCGCCAATTTCATCAGCCCGCCGCGACTGGTCGAAATCGATCCCTCCGGCGCAGGCGTGTTCCGCACCACGTCGAGCGCTGATCGCCGCTGGACCGTCGGTTCGGGACGCACCTCCGACGGCGTCGCGGCCGCCGGATCGCTCGCCCCGCCGGCCTCACTGGCCACGCCCCAGCCGGGAAGCTTTGCCAATCTGCCCCAGGCCCAATACCCCGAACCCCCGTCGCCCCAGGTGCAGTCCCTGGCGTCGCCGTCATCCGGCGTGATGCAAACTGGCGGACTGCAGGCCACCACGCTGGGGGCAATTCCGCCCAAGCCGACGGCCCCGTCACGAATCGTGACCGTCCAACAGATCGCGCGGGTCGAAGACGCGGTCGCCGGTGCGGACGCCGATGCGATCGGCCAAATCCTTTCCAAGCTGATGGCCGAAGCCGCCTCGGCCGACGAACTCGATCCCCTGATCCGACGAACCGAATCGCTGTTGCGCTCTGGCGATGTCAACCAAGCCTCACGTACCCGTGAGTTGCTGGCGTTGGCACAGCGCTATCGCAATGTCGCCGCCCGCCGCGACGGCGTGACAACGATCCAATCCGCTTCGCTGGCGGTCAACACGCAACCACTGGTGAGTCCCCAGCCGCTTGCCGGCGCCGATCCGAACGCAACCACGGTTCAACAAGCCGGCTCGCAAACCGCCACCGACTCTCTCCAGCCCTGGGCCGCCGCACCGCAATCGGCATTGCCATCGGCCCCGGCGGATCCGGCCGTCGGTACCGCGACCGGTTATCTGGTCCAGGTCTATTCGTCGCGTGCCAACAGCCCGCCGTATGCGCTCACCGATGATGCGGGGCTGACGATCGCCTACGTCACGCCCTATCCGGGCGTCAACCTTCGCACCCACCTGAACAGCCGCGTCGCAGTCAGCGGCAACGAAAAGCTACTCGAAGGCATGAGCACGCCGCACATCCTGGTCGACCGGGCTATCCGCCGCTAACGGGCGGCAAGGGGCAATGGGCTTCGCCCGCGATAGCGACCGTGAAATAGGACCAATGGGACATCTCCGACGTATGGGGCCTCGCTGTCCTATTGGTCCTATCGATCGTGGGCTCGCTTGGTCGCGGGAACGGGGCCGATCGCTCAGGGACGCTCGACCAGCGGCAACAGATCCATCAAGCGGTCGATGATGTCGGCCGGATCGGCCTGGGCGAGTTGCTCGCGGGTTTGGGCTCCGGTGGTGATGCCGATGCACAAGGCGCAACCGGCGTCTTGGCCTTCGTGGATGTCGATCTGTGAATCGCCGACCTTCACGACGTTCCGGGCTGATCCGATGCCCAGGTCCCGCATCGCTTTGATGATCATGTCGCCGTGCGGGCGTCCGCGGTCGACGTCCGACGCGGTGACCAAGGCATCGACATCCGTGCCGACGTTCCAGCCGATTTTGTCGATCAATTTTAGCGCGGTGTCGCGGTCGTATCCGGTGTTCAGCACCACGCGGATCCCGCGTTTTCGCAATGCCCGGAACAATTCGCTCGCCCCCGGTTGCTCTTTGACATCCAGTTCTTCGTACGCGGTTTTCAGACGCGACTTAAAGTCGGCAAAGATCGTCGCGACTTCCTCTTCGTCGTGCGTTTGGCCGTCCAATGCCAGCACGTCGCGAATCGCTTGCGACTTCTCTTTGCCGGCACCTGCCGCTTGGACTTGATCTTGCGTGAACTCGTAGCCTGCGGCGTTGATGGCGGCGCGGACGGTTTTGTAGACGACGTTGTCTTCGTCGACCGTCGTGCCTGCCATGTCAAAGACGACCAATTCAATCACCGTAGATTTCCTTTAAATGTTGTTTGGCGAATCCCGCGCTGCCGGTCATCCCCTTGCCACCGATCGCGGTCGCAACGTGAATGTCATCGTCCAATGTGCGCTGGAAGATTCCCGAGGGATGTTTGGATTGACAATACATGCCGGCCCAGGCCCGCTCGATGGTCCAGTTGGCCAAGCCCATGATCTGTTGTGCTTGTGAAACAAAGAACCGGTTGATCGGCATCTGCAAGTCAAAACTCAACTCGTCGGCCCGTGATGCCGGGGCGTACTCGTGTGAATCGCCCAGGATGATGTGCCCGTCCACTTCTTGTTTGAACAAGATATGAACACCCCACTTTCTCCACAAGCTATCCGGGTCTTCGCGTTCTTTGATGCCGCGATACGAAGGGCATGCGGCAAAGCTTTCATAGCGGCGAATCGATTGTCCGGTCAGGACGTTGCCCGGCAGTGCCCCCGGTGACTGGGCGGCCAGCATGACCATTTGCAATTTGACCGTTTCGATTTCATCGCTTTGAAACAGCTCGGGGAACAGCAATCCGAACTCGACGCCCGAACAGACGATCGCTTTTTCGCATTGAAAGGTCCGTCCGTCGGTGCAGTGAGCCGTCACCCTGTCTGACGACGATCGATCAAGACGCCGGACGCAGGTCGACATCGCGAGCGTCAGTCCGAATTGTTCGCGCAGGTAGTCGTGCAATCGAAGCACCATCTTGCGCGGATCGACGGAAACTTCATCGGGAAAGAACAACCCGGCCCGGCAATATGCGTCGGCCAGCAGCGGGTAACGTGATTGGCATTGCTGGCGGGTCCACAATTGCGATTGATAGCCGTCACGGCGGTTGATCGCATGCAGTTCCTCGATCAGCGCGACTTCCTCCGCGTCCGACGCCAAATAGATGCTGCCTTCGTGTCGAACGGAGAGATCGAATTCTGCTTGGATCGATTTGTAGATATCCAAGCTGTCGCGTCCCAAGCGTTGCCAAGCCGTGTCCATGCCGGAGGGGACGACCTGTCCAAAGTTGCGGACCGTCGCTCCAACCGGCTGTGAGTTTTTGTCGACCAACAGCACGCGTTTTCCACGCCGCAGCGCTTCATAGGCGTGGAAGGTACCTAAAACACCTGCGCCGACCACCATCAGGTCGTACTTGTTATCGCTGTCCACACCAACACTCAGTCAGAGTTTGTCCCGTTCAATCTCGGATCACCGCGACCCGCCGACATCATCACGACTCGATCGCGGATTGTACAGAACGCGTCGCGCGGTCAATGGGGGTGTTTCCTCTTCGGCAAATCCTTGACGCACCAACCCTCGCGAACACCTTCCGGCCTGTCACTCCGCACGATAGGTGGTTCGCTTCACGCAACGCTCATCAAAAAACCAAGCAACGCAAACGCGACTGTGTGCGTTGCGAGAAGTCTCTTAACCAATTGCGCAATCCCGCAAACCGAGTGCGCAATCCGCTTTTTTTCGCGGCCGCGGGTCGCTTTACTTCCTGCCGCACCGCCCGGCAACAGATGCCCTACGGCGTCGCGGAAGCAAATGATTCCAAACCGCGTCGATTGTGACGCCAGGACCGCACCACGACCGGATCGAAGTTCCACCCACCGACATGAACAAGTTCCTCTTTCTATTCGCTTCGCTGACAGTTCTTTGCTCGATCGGATGTGGCGACCCCGAACTGCACCAGGTGACCGGGAAGGTGACGCTGGGAGGTGAGTCGCACGACAGGCTTCTCGTCTACATGCGTCCGCTTGATGAACCCGTCGACAAGTTCCGCATGGGGGTCGGTGAGACCGATGCCGACGGCGTGTTGACCTTGCGCAGCAGCGCGGGCGACGGACTGGCCGCCGGCAATTATCGCGTCTCGTTTTCCTGCATGGTTCAGAAGGGCGTCGGCAGCCATGAGACGCTCGATCCGAACGAAAAGCATGACGACAACCCCAAACTGATCACCGAAGAGATCGTGCCCGAACCCTACTCCAGCGACTCGGAAAGCCCGGTCGAATTTGCGGTCGGCGACGGCGACGCGAATGAATTTGTCTTCGACATTCCGGCCAAGTGAGCCCCCGCCGGAACCCTGAGTTTTCAACCATTTTATTGTCATCTTGACCCCAAGAATCATGAATACCCATCGAACGCAAGTCAGGTCCGCGTTCACGCTAGTTGAACTGCTTGTCGTGATCGCGATCATCGGCGTGTTGGTCGGTCTGTTGCTCCCGGCGGTCCAAGCCGCTCGCGAAGCCAGTCGCCGCATGACCTGTTCCAACAAGCTGAAACAGATCGGTTTGGCGACACACAACTTCGAGCTGGTTCACAAGGGGCTGCCGATGTTGGGCGAGGCCCAGGAGGGCGGCCATTGGAGTGCGTTCATCCTGCCGTACCTGGAACAGTCCGCGACGTTCGAGCGTCTGTCGTTCGGTTCGGTCAACTGGGCCGCATCGGTCGCGCGGGAAGACGCGACGTTGGATTCATCCAGCCCCGAACTGCGCCAGATCGCCGCCTGTCAAATCACCGTCGACGCCTACAAGTGTCCTTCGTCGGTGATGAATGGCCCGGTCTTTGACGCTTCCTGCTACTCGCCGCCGTGGTTCGTTTCGCAGCGAGAGCCGGCCAATTACCTGGGCGTTGTCACCGGCATTCAGCCCAATGACTGGAAGCCTGCGTTCGGCTGGGGACGTCCCAATCGAGCGACCTGGGGACCGGACCGAACGCCGACGAAGCATCACAGCGAACTGGACGGCATGATCATCACGCGGCCGCCGGAAAAGGCGCGGATCAGCCAAGGCGGCATGGACGGTGCCAAGTTTCGCGACGTGACCGACGGGTTGGCCAACACGCTGATGTTCGGCGAAGTCGAGCCGGACTTTGTCCACAGCATCGAATCGTCACGCCAGGAAAACCAGAACACCGGCCGCAAGGACCACTGGGCCATCGGCGGCGATGATTTCGACAACTGGGAAGGCACCGACTGGTCCGAGCAAGGCGGTTCGACCGCCGTCGCGATCAATTACAAGCGTCCCGACGATGTCCGATTCAGCGACGCGTCGCCCGAATGGGGCGCGTACGAAGTGAGCTTCGGCAGCAATCACCCCGGCGGTGCACAGTTCTGTGCCGGCGACGGATCGGTCCGCCTGATCTCTGACAGCATCGACGCAAAGCTGTTCAGCGCTTTGGGGACACGCAATGGGGCCGAGAACGATGCCCCGATGCCCGAATAGTTTCTCTGCCGTTGATTTGTTTCACCCATTCGATTGTCTCGAAGGTTTTCCGTTTTACTTACTTTGGAGTTTCAACTGATGAAAAGCTTCCTCCCGAGGCGAAGCATTCTCTCAGGCTTGCTCGCGCTCTTGTGTGCGTGTGGGCTACACGTGCCTGCCAACGGCCAGGTCGTGGAAGTCGCTTTCGATGATTTCGAAGGCTTGAACATGGTTCCGTTCACCCTGGACTACAGTTCGCCCTACTTTCTTGATGGCACCGACTGGACCAAGGACTTTCCCGCCGGTTGGGTCTTGGATAATTCGGGCAACGGATATGACAACTCGACGATGCCGGGCGAGTTTGACGGCTGGTCGCTGATGGATGTCGGTTCTTGGATCGGCCACGCAGGCGAACAAGCCGGGCGGGACCGTTGCTTTTTTGGAAACACCGGTCGCAACGTCGCCCTGGTGGCCGACCCCGATGAAGCGGACGACGGCGGCAATACCGACTTGGGAAGCCCCGACAACCCGCTTTACAATTCCTACCTCTCGCGGACCTATGACGTCAGCGGAAAACATTTGGCGTCGTTGATGGTCAGCTTTGACTATGACTTCGTTTGCGAAGACACTCAAACCGGTGTGGTCGATATCTCGTTCGACGGCGGCAGCACCTGGCAGAACTTGTTGACGATCGACTCGACGGTCGATAGCGGCGCGTTCAGTACCGTATTGGGCAACCAAGGAACCTTCATCGCCGGCGTCGACTTCACCGCCGACCTGACCGCGACCGAAGTCGTCTTGCGATTCGGTTGTATCCGAGCCAGCAATGACTGGTGGTTTTGTGTGGACAACATCGGCATCGCCGACCAAGACGGCGTGATCGTTTTCGAAGACTTCGAAGACCCCGCACTCGCCGCGGCGATGTTGCCCTTTGATGCAGTCAACGACGGTCCCACCGAACCGTCCGACCCGTCCGACGGAACCGACTACAGCGATCAGATTCCCAACTGGACGGTTTCCAACGACGGAACGCCCGACTTTCCGACCAAGAAGATGTACCGCACCAGCCACGAAGGTGCGTTCCAAGGCTGGAACGCTGTCGACTCGCTGTCCTGGTTCAACCAACAGGAAGACCAACAACGCGGCTTCTTTAACTTCCCCGCACGCAACACGATCTTGCTGTGTGATGGTGACGCTCACCAGGACGACTTGGTTGCGTTGGAGGAAGGTGAACCCGGGACGCCGGAAGGCGAGTCGCAGTTCAACTCGTTCATCGAGCGAACCTATGACATGAGCGGTTTTGACAACACGACGCTGCAAATCGAATTCATGTGGGAAACACGGTTGTATGCATCGCAGCGTGCGTTGGCTCAGGTTTCATTCGACTACGGACAAACCTGGACGACCATTCTGGATGTCGACTCTGACCGCTTGGATCTGAATGAGGGTGCCCCCGAAGATCCCAGCTACGAATTCACTTTGTTTCCGTATCTGTTCAACGACAACAACAGTAACGGGTACGTCGACAGCGATGGTGAAGACGTGGTCAACACCTTCGCCGGTCCGGACCAATACCTGTTCGGTGACGCATCGAGCAGCTTGCCGGCGGCCAAAAGCAACGTGCTGACGCTTCGCTTCGGATGCATCGACACCGGAAACGACTGGTGGTTCGCCGTCGACGACGTTCGCATCAAAGCGGAAACCCAGGCCTATGTGATGGGGGATTCGACGGGCGACGGAAAAGTCGACTTCGCCGACATCGACGGGTTCTCCAACGCCCTGTTCGGCGCCGCCGGATACGACCCGCGTTTCGATTTCAAGGCCGACGGCGTCATCAACTTCGATGACATCGACGGCTTCGCAGCGGAACTCTTCAACTAGTTTTCCGCCGCTTGTTTCCCGGGTAGTGGACGAAGCGACGAGTCGTTTCGGATGACCAACTGCGAGGACTCCTCGCGTCGTCCACTACCGTTCTCCTTCAACCGGAATTTATCACATGAAAAAGATTTTCTTCACGATGGTGATGTTAGCCATCACGCCGGTGGTCAGCCGTGCGGAACTGGTGTTGGGCCGAAGTCTGGCGGACGCCCAGTCCGGCGCCGCATTGAACATGAACCTGGGTGCCGCCGAAACATTGGAAATTTGGGCGATCGGCGCCACGGATCAAAACATCCGCGCCCTGTCGTTCAACCTGACGGCCGCAACGCCCGGCGTTGTCAACTCGACCGCACTCGCGTTCGATGATTTGGGTGGCCGCTGGCCGCTGAACAACACCACGTTCGACTTGCTCGGCCAATCCGCTTCCGGGCTGTTGATCGATGACGCCCAGATTGCCACGTTCGGCAATTTTGCCGGGACCGGCGTGACCTTCACCGCAACCGAGCCGGCGATTCGCCTGGGGACGCTCGACGTTTCGGCCGACTCGGCCGGATCGTCGTTGCTCAACTTTAGCGCCGGCTCCAACGGCGTGAACGATCAAACCGGTGCGATCAGCGGATTCGCCGTCGGCGGACGCACGCTGAACGTGATCAGCGCGGTCCCCGAGCCCTCGTCGGCCGCGCTGATCGCGATCGGCGCGGCGGGCTTTGTGATCCGACGTCGCCGCCGCTGATTCGTTGCGAATCGGCTCGGCCGCCAATCACCTGAATGCCCTCCTGTTGGTCAATGGGGAACGACAGGGGGGTGTTCGGGGATGGCGGGCTCTGTTGGTGTCCAGGCGTTAGCCGCACACGTTCGCTGCTTCGCAGCAACAGGGAAATCGCCTGAAGGCGAGACACTAGTGCGTACAGTTTTGCTACACTGACGGTCAAACACTGGTCGTTCACACCGTCACGTGAGTGTTGCCGTGGCTGAATATGTCCCCTCCCTGGCGTCGGCTATTGATTCATTGGCGCGTGGTGATGTGGCGGAGGCCGAGAGTATCTGCAACCACGTGCTGGCTGCCGAACCGGGCAACGCCAAGGCCTGGCATCTTTCGGGGATCGTTTGTGCCCAACAGAACGAGTTGGCCGAGGCCGCCGAACGCTTTGAAAAAGCGATTGCACTTCGCGACGATGTGGCGATCTATCACTACAACCTCGGTTTGGCCTATCAACACTTGATGGACAAAGACGGGGCGGTGAAAGCTTATCGCACGGCGGTGGCGATTCAGCCCGACTTTTTGGAAGCCCAAAACAACTTGGGAAACGGCCTGGTCGACCTGGACGAAACCACCAAAGCGGTCGAACACTTTCGAGAGCTGAGCAAACGATTTCCCGACGAGAGCATCGTTCACTACAACCTGGCCAACGTGTTGCAGGACGCCGGTGAGTACAACGATTCGATCGATGAGTTTCGCAGGGCGATCGAGTTGGACCCGGACTTTGCCAGTGCACGCGAGAACCTCGGTCGTGCCCTATCCGATGTGACTCGCTATGACGAGGCGTTGGAGGTTTGGAAGGCGTGGCTGGAATACGATCCCGAAAACGCGGTCGCCCGGCACATGGTCGCCTCGATCACCGGCGAGGGTGCACCGACGAGATGTGACGACGATTACGTCCGCGAAACCTTTGACGAGAATTTTGCCAGATCCTACGAGCATCAACTGCAGCGAATCGGCTACAGCGTTCCGGAACTCGTCACCCAAGCGATCAAGTCGCTGGGGATCAATCGTGATGACTTGGTCGTCTTAGACGCCGGGTGTGGAACCGGGTTGTGCGCCGATGCACTCAAACCACTCGCCGGACATCTGGTCGGCGTCGACCTGTCGGACGATATGTTGCAAGAGGCCAAGAAACGCGATGTTTACAATGAGCTTTACGAGCGCGAGTTGACGCAGTTCTTGATGTCCGGCGCCGGCCCGTTCGACTTGATCATCTGTGGTGACACGCTGTGCTATTTCGGAGAGTTGGCCGACGTCTTGTCGGGGTTCCACACGTGCCTCAAACCCGACGGGCACGTGATCTTTACCGTCGAACAGTACGAAGTGGACGGAGACCGACCGTACGAGCTTCAACCCAACGGGCGCTATCGTCACGCCGAATCGTTTGTCCGACAATCGCTCGACCAGGCCGAGTTGTCTGTGGTCCGGATCGAAACTGGCACGCTGCGGATGGAGCGTGGTCGCGCCGTCAACGGGCTGATCGTGACCGGGGCGCGGGAGTGCATCGACAATCCGTAATCTGGCAATTTTCGCGGTTCTAATCCTGGCTCAGCGTCTTTCCGACAAGTATCCTGAGGCGTCTTTCCCGGCCGTTTCATATCGGATTTCGAAATGATGTTGCGTTTGAGTCACCTTTCACTCGCCATGCTTGCCGTCGCCGTGTCGTGCGGATTGATCGTGGCCTGGTCCCCAAGCGCCCATGCGGCAATCGTTCACAACGAAGCGATCCACGGTGAACTTTCCAACGACAATTTTTCACCGAGCGTTTTGAACTTCACCGTGGGCGAGAATACGGTGATCGGCGAAGTCACCAACGCCCGCGGATTCCCCGCCAACACGGACGTTTTTACGTTCTCCGTTCCCGAGGGAGCGTTCTGGGATGCGCTGATCCTGGATGACTATCGTGACAGCAGTCCTAACCAAGACAATGCCGCCTTCTTGGCGATCAATGACTCGGACTTCTTTCCTTACGGCAGCTTCGAATTGGATGAGATCAACAATGCCAACCCGGCCTTTCCCGAGGACGCGTTTATCGGGGGAACCGTCTTCGGCGGTGGCGGGCCGACTAACCCGGACGTAGGAAGAAACCTGCTTCCGCGTGCGGCCAATATCGTGGGCGCCGGATTCACAACGCCTTTGCCCAGCGGCAACTACACCATCTACATTCAACAAACCGACGCGTTGACCGGCTACACGCTGACGGCCAATTTGGTCAGTGCGGTCCCCGAACCCAGTTCGGCGGGATGGCTGATGCTGGTCGGTACTGCGATCGCAATCCGTAGACGCCGCTAAAAACGCGGCGAGGGGCGTCGCCACTGCAGTGCGTTCCCCCCGCTGTTTTCCGCCTCGGCGAACGGTTCGGTCGACGGCAGCGGGGAGTCCACGGGCCGGCCGGCGGTTTGCACGTTGGAAACGTCGCCCCAACCGGACGCGTCGGCAAAACCGCCCGCCGATCGCACAAAGGTCGAATTGGTCGGCTGGCCCATCGCCGGCTGGCTGTTGCGGAGCTGGTTGCCAGGGACAGCTTGATTGGGGGCCAGCTGACTGGGTGCTTGCGGATAGGGAGCGGTCGAAGGGAAGGTCCCAACGCCCGGGCGATTCTGCGGCGGCACATAGCCTGGGGGATAGGGGGCATGGGTCAAATCGATCACCTGCATGCCTCCCGCACGGGGACTGGCTGCGGGATCGGTGGTCGGCGAGCCCTGATTGGTCGGTGAAAGTCTTGGGTCGTTTTCGTTTGCAAACCCCGACGTGCCCTGCGACGCATCGCCCACCCATCCGGCTTGACGCACACCGCCGTCGTACGCATTGCCACCGGTGTACGTTCTGGGGGCGCTCAAATCCGTCAGTCCGCGTGTCATGCCGGTGGACCCAAGCGCGGCGCCCGAGGGAGGCGCCGTGCTGTGCTGCTGAAAGCTGCTCGGTGGCGCATAGTTGCCGGTCGGAGCGCTGTAGGTCGACGGGGCGCCATAGTTGTTCGGTGAACGATAGGACCCGGTCGGTGGCGGGGGCACTCGAGTGGGGGCCCCAAAGGTCCCGATGCCCGATGCCGGTTGGATCGGGGACAGCGTCGCGGTGCCTTGGACCGGGGCGAGCGGCGAAAGCATCGACGAGCCCCCCAGCGGCGAGACCGGTGTACTCGTGTTGCGGCAGCCGGCCAGGAACGCCAATGTCACTGCGGAGAGCAGAACACCGGTCACAGCGGTCGTGGGGGCTGGGGCCAAACGTTTCGAATTGGTTCGTCGCATGATCGGAAAGCCTGTGCGGAAAAGAAAATGCACCACGGCTTTAACAAAACCGCCAATTTTGCTGAAAGTCCAACCAAAGCGAAAACCCGGTTTTTCGGCTCGAAATCCGCAAAACCGCTAAAGTTCGCGCGAATCGGTAGGCGTGGAAAGCCGCCTCGGGACACCTCCCGGAATCGCCCGCGGTCGCGTCAACCGTAAGGTAAACCCTTAACGGTGTTCGCCTATTCAGAGGCCAACACGGCGGTAAGCACAGCTGGTTCTGCTCCATTCTTTTCCATAAGACCCCTCCTATGATCCCTCGTCGCTGGTGGAGACGCGTACCGCCACGCCAACAAATCGGCCCGCTGCGAATGCAGTTCGTGATCACAAGCATGCCGGTCGGCGGTGCGGAAACGCTGTTGGTCAACCTGTTGCGGCGGTTGGACCCGGCCGTGGTCCGCCCCGAGGTGATCTGTTTGAAGCAACCCGGCCCGCTGGGGGAAGCGATCGCCGACGAGTTTCCCGTGCACAGCGATCTGATCCGGTCCAAGTGGGACGTCGGCGTGCTGTTCCGGTTGGCCCGGCTGATGCGACGTCGTCAAACCGATGTCGTCGTCACCGTTGGCGCGGGCGACAAGATGTTCTGGGGCCGATTGGCGGCGTTTCTGGCGGGCGTTCCGGTGATCGCGTCGGCCTTGCACAGTACCGGGTGGCCCGACGGCGTGGGCCGGTTGAACCGCAGGCTGACGCCGCTGACCGACGCGTTCATCGCGGTGGCGGACTCGCACGGTGAGTTTCTGCATCGATTCGAAGGCTTTCCGGAAGCCAAAGTCCATGTGATCCGCAACGGCGTGGACTGTGAACGATTTCGGCCCGACCAAGCGAACCGCGCCGAGGTGCGAACCGAATTGAAGCTGCCCCCGACCGCACCGCTGGTCGGCATCGTGGCGGCGCTGCGGAGTGAAAAGAATCACGGCTTGTTGGTCCGCGCCGCGGCACGCCTGCGCGAGCGTCATCCCGATTTACACTGGTTGGTCATCGGTGATGGCCCCGAGCGAGCAGGCATTGAAGACCTTGCCCAAGAGTTGCAGGTGGCCGATCGAATCCACTTGCTGGGAACGCGTCACGACACGCCGCGCCTGCTTTCGGCATTGGACTTGTTCACACTCTGTTCGCTCAACGAGGCATCACCGGTTTCGATTCTGGAAGCGTTGGCCTGTGAAGTCCCCGTGGTGGCGAGCGACGTGGGATCGGTCGGCGAAACCGTCATCGAAAATCAAACCGGACGCCTGTTCGCATCGGAGGATCTCGACGCGATGGCCGATGCAATCGGGAAGCTGCTCGATGACCAACCCGGTCGACGGCGACTGGGGAAAGCGGGCCGTGATTTGGTGCTGCGAACCGGATCGCTGCAGTCGATGGTTTCGGGGTACCAGAACCTGGCCACGTCACTTTACGACCGGGCCTGTGCCCAGGGCTCGCATGTTCTAGCGGCCAGCGCCACTGGAGACAGCGCCACTGGAGACAGCGCCACTGGGGACAGCGCCACAGGGTGCGGAGCCGGATTGAATTCAATCACTCATCGCTAGCGGCCGGCCGCTGATGAAATCAATGGGCCACCGACAAGTGTGCCCGTTGCGACCACTTATTCTCGATGCAGTCGATGATTAGACTTGGTGCATGACCCTCACTAGTCATGTCATCGTTCTTTTGGCGAAGCTGTTCAGCGGCTTCACCGTGCGCTGGGTGGATTGCCAGCCGGACACCTGCCAGCGAATCTATTTTGCCAATCACACCAGCCATTTGGACGCGGTGGTGTTGTGGTCTGCGCTGCCCAAAGAGATCCGCGCGGTCACTCGACCGGTCGCCGCCAAGGACTATTGGAGTTCTGGTTGGGTCAAGCCACACATGGCGCGCAGCTTCAACGCGCTGTTGATCGATCGCAAGCAGATCAAGGTGCACCGCAGCCCGATCGACATCATGCTGGAAGAAATGGGCGACATCTATTCGCTGATCGTGTTCCCCGAAGGCGGACGGAGTGCCGGAGAGGAGATGGGCGAGTTCAAGAGTGGGCTGTACTACATGGGGAAAAAGCGGCCCGACTTGGAGCTGGTCCCGGTTTACATCGACAACGTCAATCGGATCCTGCCGCGTGGCGAAGTGTTGCCGGTGCCGCTGTTGAGCTGCATCACGATCGGGGCGCCGATCTTTCTGGAGTCCGGCGAACCCAAAAACGCGTTCCTGAAACGCGCCCGCGAAGCCGTCCAGCGACTCAAGGAAATGTGACGCGGGCACGTACGCATGTCACGGGCATGAGTGTTGGTGTCCAGGCTTTAGCCGCACATACTCGCTGCTTCGCAGCGCCCCGGAATCGCCTGAAGGGACCGTCCAGCTTGGAACAGAGGTGAAACGCGACAAATCCAAACGATCTGCCCGATTGGTGAGAGGGGGTCGGTGGAGGGTGTACGACATCCTTTCTAGCTGGACGGTCCCTGAAGGCTAGACACCAACGGGCGCCGAACAGGCCACGGGTGTCAACGGCCTTTGGCCGACCAGAACACTGCGATTGCCAGAAACCGGCCGATCGCCCAAACTCAGGCGTATGAGCACTCCAGAGATTCCCCGTGGCGTTCGAACCGTTTCCGTCGGCCCCTATCAATGCGGCGATGATCAGCCGTTGTTGCTGATCGCCGGGCCATGCGTGTTGCAATCCGACGCGATTTCATCACAAATCGCCGAGGTTTTGACGCGAATCAACGAGCGTGACGACGTCAACGTCGTCTTCAAAGCCTCCTTTGACAAAGCCAACCGGACCAGCGCCGCGGCGGTCCGCGGCCCCGGAATGGAACCGGGGCTGGAGATGCTCGGGCGGATCGCGAACCAGACCGGATTGCCGGTCACAACCGACATCCATTTGCCCGATCAGGCGGCCGCGGTGGCGGAGGTCTGCGACCTGCTTCAAATCCCCGCCTTTCTGGCTCGGCAGACGGACCTGATCGTGGCCGCGGCGAAAACCGGCCGGCCGCTGAACGTCAAAAAGGGTCAATTCATGGCACCCGAAGACATGCGTTACGTGGTCGACAAAGCCACCGCGGCGGGCGATGGAGGCGTGATGCTGTGCGAACGCGGCACCTTTTTCGGCTACGGCAGACTGGTCAACGACATGCAATCGCTGCCGATCATGCGGTCACTGGGGGTTCCGGTGGTGTTCGATGCCACCCACAGCGTGCAGCGGCCCGGATCCGGGCAGGGATCGACGGGGGGAAACCGGGAAATGGTCGAACCATTGGCCCGCGCGGCCGTAGCAATCGGTATCGACGCGATCTTTTTCGAGACCCACCCGGAACCCGATTCCTCCCCCAGTGATGGTGCCAACATGGTGCCGCTGGACCAATTCGAGGGCTTGGTCGATCGCCTGCTCCAGATTCGACACACGATCAAATCCGTTGGCCAATTGAATGGCACTGCCCAAGCATCCTAGATCCTGCTTTTCCCTTGCCGGCCCAAAGCGCCAGACAGCTGATCGCCAAGCCGCGGGTCTCCGTCGCCGCGGCAGCCTGTTGATCGCCCTGGTGGTTCTGATCACCGGCGCCGTCGGCTGCCAAGACGACACCGCACTGGTCCGAAAGATCCAGAGCCAACGCCAGGCGCGGCAGGAAACACAGGCCCGGCGCGATCACCTGGGCGAAGCGTTCGTGCTGTTGCGAAAGTACGTCGAACTGGCTCCGGAAATGGCTCAGGAACAGATCGCATTCCATCTCAATGGATGGAGTGCGACCCGCCCACCGAGCGAGGCCAGCGAGCCGCAGTTGGCCGACACACTCAGCGACGTGATCTCGGACGATGCCTTGGCCGAACGTGTCGCCGGTCGCACGTTCCTGCCCGGCGATGTGCTGCACCTGCGCGACAGTTACCTGTTCCACTCGCTGTACACCTGGGTCGACGTGCCGCGACTGGACGAAAGGCTGCTCGCCGATTGGTTTCACGAGCAACGCCCATCGTTGGGCGCCGAAACGGTCGACCGATTGGTCACCGCGACGCGTTTGTTTGACTGGACGGTGCGGAACATCGCGTTGGAGCCCGACAACCCGTCGGCCCCCGCACCGCAAGGCCCCGAGTTTCCGCTGGGCATGAAGTTCCAGGGTGCCGGCTACCGCCAAAGCGACTACCAAACGGTGATGCGTGGCACCGGCGACGGCCTGCAGCGGGCCGGCGTCTTCACCCAGCTGTGCCGACAAGCGGGCGTTCCGGCGGCGGTTTTGGGGACGATCGACGGCACCAGTGGTGAAGTGAAACCGTTCTGTGTCGGCGTGCTGGCGGGTGGTGAAATCTATTTGTTCGAACCGACCCTGGGCGTCTACGTCCCGGGACCGAATCAAATCGGGATCGCGACGCTCGCACAAGCACGTCGCGACGCCGTCGTCCTGCGGCGGCTGGGGATCGCCGGCCTGGATCAATTCACCTATCCGGTGACCAAGGAAGACGCCCAACAATGCGTCGCGCTATTGAACTTGTCTCCCGAAACGATCAGCCCGCGGATGAAGAAACTGCAATCCGGACTGACCGGCGATCGCCGCATGAACGTCTACGTGGACGCCGACAAGATTGCCAAGCAATTCGATGCGGTCACGGGCATCAGCTCGGTGCGGATTTGGGATGTGCCATTGAAAACGGAAATCTACCGGCAAGTCAGCGAACAATACGCCCAACGCGACCCCGTGTTCGCGTTTTGGTACATGGCCCGCTGGGCGATGATGGACGCCGGTTTCGAAAGCGCACGCCAACTGACCCTCGGTCGTTGGCAACACCTGACGGGACAGTTTGCCGACATCGAAGAAGAAAGCATCACCGGGGCGCGGACGTTGTACATGAGTCAGCGGGCGCCGGAATTCGAAATCGAAGACCTGCGGATCGACGTCGAACTTCAAAAACAATACGGAATTCGGCGTGAACTCGGCGTCGACTCGGCGACCTATGACCAGCAAGTCGCCCAGATCCAAGGGCTGATGCGGATGGGCAAACGCACCGCGACGTATTGGTTAAGCCTGCTGCAAGCCGACGACGGACGATTGGAAACCGCCGAAGGATGGTTGGAAAAACGCGTGCTGCCCGAGGAACAGCAATCCTCGTGGACTCCGGCGGCCCGCTACAACCTGGCCCGCCTGGCCGAAGCGCTCGGCAAAACCGACAAGGCGATCGAAATGTACAAACGCGTCGGCGAACCGCAAGAACACGGCAACCGCATCCGCGCCCGGCTTGTCGCCAAACAAGACGACTGACGAGGCGAGTGGATCGTCAACTCTTAAGCTTACGGTGCAGCATGTCCGTGTTCGGGTAGCGGAACTCGCCAAGAGTTTCGCACGGGCTCGGCAACGTCGCACGGGGAGACCGAAAGCCTTGGCGGCTTCCGCTACGACACGAATCCGACAACAAAGCTGCGGTTGATCACTAGAGCAGCGTCCGCAACGTCGCACGGGGAGACCGAAGGCCTTGGCGGCTTCCGCTACGACACGAATCCGACAACAAAGCTGCGGTTGATCACTAAAGCAGCGTCCGCAACGCCGCCGGTAACGCTTCGCACTCTTGCTCGAACACTCGCGCGGCAAGCGAATCGGGCGTGTCATCGGCCAGCACCTCACAGGCTCGCTGCAAGATGATCGGGCCGTGGTCGTACTGGTTGTCAACGAAGTGCACGGTGCAACCGCTGATCGTGACCCCACGCTCGATCGCCGCCGCGTGAACGTTGTGACCATACATGCCTTGGCCCCCGAACGACGGCAACAGCGACGGGTGAATGTTGATCACGCGGTTTTCGAAATCGTCGGGAATCAACACGTGCTTCAAAAAACCGGCCATCACCACGTACTTCGCCCCACAGCGACGAACCGGATCGAACATCGCCCGGCTGTAATCGGAATCGTCATGATCGCATTTGCGAACGACCAGGGTCTCGATACCATCAATTTTGGCAATCTCGATCCCGCGAACACCGCTGCGGCTGCTGATCACCAAGCGGACATCGATCGGCAAGTCGTGCTGATCGCGATGCCGCAACAAGTTCTCCAGCGTTCGGCCGCCGCCGCTTAGGAACACGGCAATCGGCAATTTTGATGACGCCTCGCTCATGACGCGTTTCCCTTGGCGACGAACACGCCGCCGTGCTCCGAAGCCGCCGCCTCGACGCCGTCGATCGTTCCGATCTCCAGCGAATCGGCAAGCGTTTCACTTGCGATCGTCTCGCGGTGTTCTTCGATCGCCGTGGAGACTTCGTCGCCGGCGGTATCGATCGCGACGCGAATCCGGTCGGTGTACTGGCAATCGATCGCCTTGCGCTGGTTCTGGATCGCGCGGATCAGATCGTTTGCGATCCCCTCGCGTTGCAATTCCGGCGTGACTTCGGTGTGCAGCACAACGACCGAACCGAGCCCCTGTGCCGCGGCCCAACCCTCTTTGGCCTGCAATCGAACTTCGATGTCATCGCCATCCAACTCGATCACGCCGTCACCGAGTTCCAGCTTGACGACGCCGTCGGATTGCAACTGACCGAGCAGTTCGTTTCCGTCGGCTTCGGCCAACGCCTTTTTGACCGCCGGGACTTGCTTGCCCACCTTCGGCCCCAATCGTTTGAAGTTCGGGACGACGGTGTACTGGACGTACTGGTCGCCTTCGGTGGTGTAATGAACGGCTTTGACGTTTAACTCTTCGCGGACCAGCGCGTCGTGGTTTTGCAGCCAAGCGATCTGTGAATCATCGGTCAAGATCACCGTGACCTCCGACAGCGGCAACCGCACCTTCAACTTCTCGCTCGCCCGTGCCGCACGCCCCAGCGAAGCGATCTCGCGCAACAGTCGCATCGAATCCGACAGATCCGTGTCGATCCGGTCCGTGTCGACCTCGGGAAAATCACACAGGTGAACGCTGCACAGAGTTTTGTCGCCGAAGGGTTCGGTCAAACGTTGCCAAAGCGTGTCGGCCAAGAACGGCGTGAACGGGGCGGCCAGCTTGACCAATTCCAACAGCGTTTCATAAAGCGTCCAATACGCGTCGTGCTTTTCCTGGGAGTCCTTGTCGCTGGCCCAGAACCGATCGCGGCTGCGGCGGACATACCAATTGCTCAAGCCGTCCAGCAGCGACGAAATCGCCTGGCAGGCGTTGTAGTTGTCCAACGCGTCCATGCGGTCGATCACCTTGGCCGTCGCCTGGTTCAATTCCGACAAGATCCATCGATCGATCTCGCTGCGCTCCGATGCGGGCCGATACTTCGGCGCCGACGCCAGCGATTGGGGCGTCAACTGTTCGTCAGCCGCAACCGCATCACGCGGGTCAAAGCCATCGATCTCGGCATAGATCGTGAAGAAGCTGAAGGTGTTCCACAAGCGAAGCAAGAACTCGGGGATCGAATCCTTGATCGATTGCTCGGCATAGATGATCGAATTCCAAGGTGCCTGGTTGGCGAACAGGTACCAACGCAGCGCGTCGGCGCCGTAGCGATCAAAGATCTCTTCGGGGCTGCGATAGTTCCGCAGGCTCTTGGACATCTTGCCGACTTGCTTGCTGAACTTCTTGCCGGAATGTTGCTTGGTCTCCGATTCTTCCAACAGAATCGTTTTCTTCTTCTGGTCGTCTTCGTGCTCCCACCACTGCGAAAGCATCAACCCCAGCACGATGCAATTGCGGAACGGCAACGGATAGTCCAGGTCCTTGACCTTCATCGCTTCGACGTCGCAGCCCGGTTCGGCCACCGATGCGCCTTCGCCGAACAACATCGTCGCGATCGCCAGTTGGCTGTAGAACCAGCCCCGCGTCTGGTCGATCGCCTCGCTGATGAAATCGGCGGGAAACTGTGATTGGAACTGCTGGTCACCGGTGTGCGGCCAGCCCCATTGGGCGAACGGCATCGCGCCGCTGTCGTACCAACAATCGATGACCTCGCTGACCCGTCGCATCCGTTTGCCGTCGGCAAAGGGCGAATCGTAGGTGACCGCATCGATGTAGGGTTTGTGAACTCGCAGGTCATCGACCAACTCGGGATTGGCCGCCTTGGCTTCCAGCCAGACCTCGGTGCCTTGGATTCCCGGCTTGGCCAGCAATTCATCGTAATTGCCAACCGCTTCCATCCGACCGGTTTCTTCGCAAACCCAGATCGGCAGCGGCGTGCCCCAGTACCGTTCGCGAGACAACGCCCAATCCACGTTCGATTCAAGGAAGTTTCCAAAACGTCCGTCACGGATGTGTTCGGGTTGCCAACCGATTTGTGAGTTGTTCTTCAGCATCAAATCGCGGAACTTGGTCGTGCGGATGAACCAACTGCGTCGCGGGTACTGAATCAGTGGATCCTGATCGGCCCGCCAACAAAACGGGTAATCGTGCAGGTACTGTTCCTGCAAGAACATCAAGCCGCGTTCTTTCAGGTCACGGGAAAGTGCCTTGTCGGCATCCTTGACCCAGACCCCGAGAAACGCTTCGGGCACCGCTTCGTTGAATTTTCCGTCCGGGCCGACCGCGCACAACAACTCTGGTTGTTCGCCGTCGACGAACCGCCGGCGCTGTTCGTCATAGACTTCGTAGTCGACTTCGCCGAACGCGGCCGCCTGGTGCACGATCCCCGAACCACTGTCGGTGGTGACAAAGTCGGCCGCGACGACGCGCCAATAATGGTGTTCGGTTTTCTGGTCGCCGACCGGCGTTCGCAGCGTTCCGGTCGGGTCGCCGGTCGATTTCAGGTAACCGTCAAAGGGGGGCGTGTAGCGCAAACCGATCAGATCGGTTCCGCGACAGGTTTCCAAGACGTCGAATTCGCACTTCGCCTTGTCCGCGATCGTCTTGACCAACGCGGACGCAAGGAAAAACTCCTCGCCCGTTTCGCTGTGCTTGACCAGCGAGTACTCCAGTTCCGGATGCACGGCGGCGTACATGTTGCTCGGCAGCGTCCACGGCGTCGTCGTCCAGACCAGCAGGCTCCGCGTGGGATCATCCACCAGCGGGAATTTAACATACACACTCGGATCGGCGACCTCGCGGTACCCCTGGCCGACTTCACCGGATGACAGCGCCGTGCCGCCTTGGGCCCACCACCAGACGATCTTGTGACCCTGGTACAGCAATCCGCGGTCGAACAGGTTTTTCAAACTCCACCAGACGCTCTCGACGTAACTCTGGTGATACGTGACGTAAGCCTGTTCCAAATCTACCCAGAATCCCAAACGCTCGGTCAGCCGCTGCCACTGCTGCATGTACCGCCAAACGGATTGCTGGCATTTCTGGATGAAGGGTTCGATCCCGTAGGCCTCGATCTCCTCTTTGCTGTGGATGCCCAGTTCCTTGCCGACTTCGACTTCGACGGGCAATCCGTGCGTGTCCCAGCCGGCTTTTCGCTCGCAACGGTAGCCGCGCATGGTCTTGTAGCGCGGGAAAACGTCTTTGATCGCTCGGGTCAGACAGTGGCCCGGGTGGGGCATCCCGTTGGCCGTCGGGGGGCCTTCGAAGAAGACGAACGGAGGGGCATCGGCGCGACGCTCGAGCGATTGCTTGTAGATATCGTTTTGCTGCCAGAATTCCAGCATCTGTTCTTCCAGAGCCGGGAATTTGGGGCTGGCGGGAGCGGCACGAAACGGGGCAGCAGAATCAGACGTCGTGGTCATGGGAAACTGAAACGGGTGTTCGGAGCGAATTCAGAGGGGGGAATTGTAATGGCAGCGGGCCGTTTGCCGTAGCCGGAGTGCTGGGCGATCGGCAGATGCGGTGTTGGCCCCAGCGGGGCCGAGGGGGCAGCCGGCAAATGGGACCAATGGGACAGATAGGACGTATAGGTCCCATGTGTCCCATCGGTCCTATCCCAGCCTGAATTTCCCTCGGGCGGCTCGCCGCCCGCACGATCCGCCCGCCGTCAGCCCGCCCTCGCATTTTCACTCATCCGCAAAGTCTGCCCTGCCGATAAAATCGACTGTGTAGCGCCGCCGTTGCGTTCCGCCGCCCCGCCCCCACGCTGTTTCCATTGATGTCCGCTTCGGTATCCACCCAGAACGATCTGCCGCCCCGGCACCCGGAAAACGGGTCCGCCACAGCGAAAGACATGCTTTACGCGTGGGTGGTTCAGTGGGGATCGGCCGTCGTCGATGGGGTTGCGACGGTGGGCGACATCGCCCTGTTTGCCTGGCAGATGCTGGTTTGGATTTTCACGCGGTTGCCCCAACGAGGAACGCTGCTGATCAATTTCTATCAAATCGGCGTGCTCAGTTTGCCGGTGGTGGCGTTGACGGGCACGTTCATCGGGATGGTGTTGGCCGTCCAAAGCTATTACCAGTTTCACGCGCTCGGGCTGGAAAGTCATTTGGGTGTGGTGATCAACACCTCTTTGGTTCGCGAACTCGGTCCGGTGCTGGCGGCGACGATGCTGGCCGGTCGCGTCGGCAGTGCGATGGCGGCGGTGTTGGGGACGATGCGGGTGACCGAGCAAATCGACGCATTGACGACGATGGGTGCCGACCCGATTCACTATCTGGTGGTCCCGCGTTTTTTGGCCTGCATCTTTTTGATTCCCGCGCTGACCATCATGGCGGACTTCATGGGCATCGTCGGGGGTTACTTCTACAGCGTGATGGTGCTGGAAATCGATCACGCGGCCTACCTGACGCACTCGCGCGACGGTGTGGTCGGATTCGACTTGTTCAGCGGCGTGTTCAAGAGCGTCTTTTTTGGCGGGATGATTGCCGTGATCAGCTGCTACCAAGGGTTCCATTGCAAACCCGGCGCCGAAGGCGTCGGCAAGGCGGCGACGCAGGCCTTTGTGTATTCCTTCGTGATGATTCTGGCCATCGATTTGTTCTTGAACATTATCTTGGACAAGATCTACTTCATGATGTACCCGTCGGGGGCGAACATCCTATGAGTGATTCGCCGAAACAACACTTGATCGAAGTCCGCAATCTGGACGTCAGCTTTCATGGGCAGACGGTTTTGAAGGACATCAACGTCGCCATCGAAGCCGGCGAGACGGTCGCGGTGATCGGTGAAAGCGGTTGCGGAAAAACCGTGTTCATGAAAACCATCGTCGGATTGATCGCACCGACACGTGGCACGATCCACTTTGATGGACAAGATCTGTCGACCCTGTCACCAGCCGCGCTCAGTGATGTCCGCCGACGTTTCGGATTCGTGTTCCAAAACGCAGCGTTGTTCGACAGCATGACCATCTTCGACAACGTCGCCTTTCCGATGCGGCAGTCGACCGACGCGGGTGAGGACGAAATTCACGACGCCGTGCTGAATCATCTTCAAGAGGTCGGGCTGCCGCCGACGGTGGTTTCCAAACGACCGAGCGAATTGAGCGGCGGCATGCGAAAACGCGTCGGCATTGCCCGTGCGATCATCTTGCAACCCGAACTGGTCGTGTACGACGAGCCGACGACGGGACTGGATCCGATTATGAGTGACGTGATCAACGAACTGATGCTGGACGTGCGGCGTCGCTATCCGGTCACCAGCGTGATCGTCACGCACGACATGCGGACGGCCCAAAAGGTCGCCGATCGCGTGCTGATGTTTTACCCGCGGACGAGACTGGGTAAAGGCGAATCGCAAGTGCTCTATGACGGCCCGCCGGCCGGGCTGGACCAATCCGTTGACGAGCGGGTTCGACAATTCGTCCGCGGCGAAGCCGGGCAGCGGCTGATGGAGATATCAGGATAATCATGGACGACAACAGACTCAGATTCGGCGTCGGCGTTTTAGTCATCGCCGCCATCGGAATCGGAATCATTTTGACGTTTTTGTTCGGCGCCGTGCCGCGCGTGTTGACCGGTGAATACCGATTGCTGGTCCAGTTTCCGGCCGCAGAGGGCATCAATTCGAACTCGCCGGTGCTGTTGCGTGGGGTTGAAATCGGACGGGTCATCGACAAAGAACTGCGCGAGAATGACGTCTTGCTGACGATCGGAATCGACTCGAAATACCAAAACAACTTGACCCATGAGTACCTTCCCAAAATCAAAACGAAATCGATCATCACCGGGGATTCAAAACTGGAGTTCGTTAAAGGAAACGAAGATGAATTGCTGGCGATCCATAAAGGGCGATTGCAGACGATTCGCAGCGAAAGGTACACCGACGAACAGTTGATCTCCTACGGCACCCAAGCGTCGGACCCCTTCAGTTTGGTTTTGAATCTGGAAGACGAGATGCGGAAGACGTTGGAGGCGGTGCAGTCGGCCAGCGGGTCGCTGCAATCGGTCGGCGACAACGTCAACCAGTTGGTTCAAAACGCAGACGGTGTCGTGCAGAATGCCGAAGGGCAAATCGGCGACGTCGCGCAAGACGCCCGCAACGCGTTGATCGAATTCCAAGGCGCGATGCGCGACATTCGCAACGTGATCGGAAATCCCGAACTCCGCGACAGTCTGGCCGAAGCGTTTCGCGAATTACCGGTTGTACTCAACGAAGCACAGACCACCCTTCAGTCGACTCAAAAAACGTTCGAAAGTTTTGAACGCGTCGGGCAGCGGTTCGAAAACGTCGGCGTCGCCGCGGAAAAAACCGTGCAGAACGTGGACCAAACCATCGACACCGTCCGCAACACGATCGAATCAGCAGAAAGGGCGATCGTCAACGTGGAAACCATCACCAAACCGATCGCGGAAAACAGCGACGAACTGGTCGATCAGGTGTTGGTGAACCTGCGGAACCTGGACCGAACGCTCCGCCAAGTCGAAACGTTCAGCGCCGCCCTGAACAGCAGCGACGGGACCATCCGCCGCTTGCTGGAAGACGACGACATCTACTGGAATATCCGCCGCACGATCGAGAACGTCGAGATGGCGACCGCCAAAATCCGCCCGATCCTGGACGACGTCCGCGTCTTCAGCGACAAAATCGCCCGTGACCCGAGGCAACTGGGCGTCAAAGGAGCCCTGGACAAACGCGGCAGCGGATTGGGGCTGAAGTAGCGACACGCGATAAGGCGCAGGCATTGATGTTGGTGTGCGGGCATTAGCCCACGGTCGCTGCGATCACAGCGACAAAGAATCGCCTAATGGCTAAACACCAACGGGAGCCAACTGCGGTCAATACCATGTGGGGCTTTCGGTCGGCGGAGGCTTTCGCGGAGGCGGAGAAAATAAAGGCAGAATGATACAGGGCAGAATGATGGCAGACAGAAGGGATTCGCGACCACGCTCTCCCACCCATCATTTTGCCCCCATTGTCTTGCCCCCATCCCACCGCACGCTTCCCCAATCACGGGCCGCTCGCTGACGCTTCCCGCTGGCATTTGTCTCCCATCGCCTTGCCCCCTTTCATCCCGTTACCCCATCATTCTGCCCCGTATCATTCTGCCTTTTTAATCCCAAAATCTTTCCATCCGCTGACAGATCCCCAAACTCTCTGCGTGTAATCTGCTGATTCGCAATCCCACGTCGACCGCCGGATTGATTTTGAATACTCCAGAAACACGACCGAGTATCCTGATACGGCTGCGTGATCACAGTGATCGCGAGGCATGGCAGCAGTTTGTCCAGGTCTATCGCGGTGTCATCCGCCGCGTTGCGATCCGATACGGGTTGCAGGAAGCGGATACATCCGACGTCGTTCAAGAGGTTTTGATTCGCATCAGCAAGGGGATCGTCGGGTTTGATCACGATTCCAACCAGGCCCGATTCCGCACCTGGCTGGGTCAGGTCATCCGATCGGCGATCATCGATCACCATCGCCGCCGACCTCGTGAGCAAGCCAGCGGATTAACCAAAGTCCACGAGCAACTGGCACAGTTGACGGACAAAGATGACCAGCAGGCGTTTGATCAGGTCATGAGTCACGAAAGCCGCAACGAGATTTTTCGCTGGGCGGCACGGCGAATTCGCGGGGAGTTTACCGAGTCATCTTGGATGGCATTCTGGAAAACGTCGGTCGAACAGCAGAGTGTCGACGCGGTCGCCGACCAGCTCGGACGATCCGTCGGCGCGGTTTACACGAGCCGCTCACGCATCATGAGACGGCTGCGTGAGGAGGTGCAGCGATTTGATGAAAGTCTCATGCCGGAAGACTCATCGGGAGAATCACCGGATGAACGCTGAACTTCACCCCGCGGCGGAGACACTGCTTCAGTATCTGTACGAAGACCTGCCGAGCGGGAGAGCAGAAGAAATTGAGACCCATCTGGGCGAATGTCGAATCTGCCAGAACCATTTAGAATCGATCGCGGCGGGCCAGGACTGGTGGCAGGCCCTCTCGGGGTGCCTGTCCGGTTCGACGCCCGAGCAGGACATCGCCGTTGCTAGCGAAGCAACGTCTGCATCCCCGGGCGAGCTATGGTTTGTCGAACACCAGCAGATCCAAAACCTTCTTTCGCCGACAGACGCCCCCAGCAAGATCGGACGACTGGGCGTCTATGAAGTGGTCGGAATCGTCGGGGCGGGTGCGACGGCGGTCGTTCTGAAAGCGTTTGACGGGGCACTCAATCGATTTGTCGCGATCAAATTGTTGCGTCCCACGTTGGCGGCTTCACCGATCTCGCGAAAACGGTTCGCGCGGGAAGCCCGCGCCGCCGCTTCGATCGTCCATGAAAACGTGATCGAGATCTATGGCGTCAGTGAAGTCGACGGTCTTCCGTATCTGGTCATGCCCTATGTCCGCGGCGAGTCGCTCGCCAAACGTATCGAGCAATCTTGGCCGATGTCGACCGAAGCGATGCTGCACATCGCCTGCCAAGTCGCCGACGGACTGGCAGCGGCCCACGACAAAGGGCTGATCCATCGCGACGTAAAACCGAGCAACATCCTGCTGGGTGACGGCATCGAACGATTGAAGCTGACTGATTTCGGCCTCGCCCGCGCCGTCGATGATCTCGGGTTGACCCGCAGCGGCACACTGGCCGGAACACCGGAATACATGTCGCCGGAGCAGGCTCGTGGAGAGACGATCGATCATCGAACCGATCTCTTTAGCCTGGGAAGCGTTCTTTACGCCATGTGCACCGGGCGTCCGCCGTACACGTCCGACAGTTGTTACGGAGTGCTCCGCCGGATCGTCGAAGAATCACCACGACCGATCAGCGAACTCAACCCCGATGTTCCCAATTGGATGCGTCTGTTGGTCACCCGGCTGATGGAAAAGGATCGAGATCGCCGAATGGCCGGTGCGTCGCTCGTGGCAAAGACGTTGCGTCAATGTCTTAATCATCTTCACGATCCACACCAATGCTTGCCTCCGGAGCTGCTTCCGAGACGGAACCCCACATGGCATCGCAGCGTCATTGCAATCCTGTTGGTGATCGTGACCGTATCCGCTGTCATCGCAGGCATGGTGATGTGGCCGGCCACGATTCCCGTCCAGCCCCCGAGACCGCACCCACCGACCGTGGACACAGAGTCCCCGCCCGTCGTCTCCGCGGAGTGGGACGATGGGGTCGGTCAGATATTAAACGAGCTTGACCGACAGTTGAACGATTTGGACCTAGGCATTGAATAGTACGATCAAACGGGAGAAGTCGAATGAGATCTGTGACAGTGATGATCGTGTGGATCGCCATCGCCGGCACGATTCAGGGATTGGCCGACGAGAACCATCAAAAACTAATTCGAGACGCCGAGACGATTGCGGCGGAGTACCGAAGCACTCAAGGCGACTCGGACGCGAAGGCGAAACTCAAGACGCAGGTCAAGACGCTCGTCCAGCAGAGCTTTGACGCTCGCCAGACGGCCCAGCACGAGCAGATCCGGGAGATGCGAGAGAAGCTGCGCCGGGCGGAGGAAACGCTCGAGAACCGGGAGGCGATCCGAGACCGGATCATCGACCGCAAAGTCGAAGACTTGCTGTCCGGGCAAGTCGCGGACTGGCAAGCCAACACTCCGTCGGAAGACGAACTCTTTGACGTCATCGGCATCGGTGACACCGTCGCGGTCTACCTGCCGGGCGTCCTACCGATGGGACCCGCCAAAGGGCCGCCGATTCCGCCCAACGTCACCAAGATGAATTCGGGACGTTTGGTCACCGGATTCCCATTGGCCGTCGGATCGGACGGCGCGATCACAATGCCGATGGTTGACCCGATCGAAGTCGCCGGGCTGACGGTGCGTCAGGCGGAAGAAAAAATCGCGCAAGTTTACATCGGCGAAGACTTCTTGCGTCCCGGGAAGGCGCGTCCGATGCTGACGTTGATCCCGAAGGAAGACGCCTCGCACGATTCACGTGAATCTCTTCCCTTGGATCCCAACAACACGGCCGTTGTGACAGCGCCTGCCAAAGTCCCTTCTCCCCCCGATGTCCCTTCGTTCGAGGATACGTACGGACGGATCAGCAGTGCCGGCGAATCATTGTCGGCTATTCAAGCGATTGAAAACGAAATCGCGTCCAGCCAAGATCAACTGCGCCTCCAACGAGACAATATCAACCTCAAACATCGAATTCGCTCGGCGGAAAAACGCTTGGCGATGGAAAAACTGAAGCTGGAACTCGAGCGGGACTATTTGGGCGATGTGATCGAACAGCTGAAAACAGATCTCAAGGCAAAACTTGCAATCAGAAGTCACGCTGAATCGGAACTTGCCCGATCGAAAGCGCTCTTCGCCTCAGGCACGCTCACGGCAAGTGCACTCGAATCCATTCGCGTCCAATTCACTGAACGTGAATCCGACGCAACCAAAGCAAAGCAAGTGCTCGATCAATACGAAAGAATCTTAACGCGATGGAAGGCAATCGTCGGCGAAACGCTCAACGCCGACTCAAAACAACGTGTAGATGAAGGGGGCGGCGGGGGAACTGGTGACGAAGGCCAGGACGACCAACAGCAATAAGACGACCAGGATGGGCGTCAGCCACCACTTCTTGTTGTACTTCACAAACCAGATGAACTCGCGCAGGATCCCCGGATCCGCTCCCTCGGCCATGGAGTCGAAGGACTTGGTGCCTTGTTCGTCTTGAGGTTGCTCGGACGGACTGTCGGGAGTCGTCATCGTGGTCTTTAAAACGTTCTGAAGTAGGATTCCGGATCCGATGGCAATTCGATCGATCGCCAGTTGGATCGCGCGTCGGGATCGGATTTGCGGATCGATTTGCCGCTCAGGCGAAACCAGATCGACACCGGCGTCACCACTGCATAATAAACGATTCCCAGCACAACGATCGTGGCAGTCCAGCGGATCGGGAACGTGATCGCGTGAAAAAACGCCATCAGTTTTGGCTGTGACGCCGGGATCAAATAATACACAGACGCCAGGCCCAACGCCGCGACAACCAGCCCGCCGGACAGGAGCGGCGATCTGATCGCACGCCAACCGATCCAGGCCAGCATCAATAATGCCGCCGCGATGGCGATCCCGAAATAACGTTGCTGCGATGCGGTCGGGGGGGGCATGAGTGTGTTGATTGGCGGCGGGGGGAACGTGCTGTTGAGAGAAAGAAGACAGAATGATACGGGGCAGAATGATAATCAGACAAATCCCCCCACACCTGATCGCCTTACTTAATCATCCGCCACTTCATCATTCTGCCTCCTTCCCGTTGCACGCAATCCCAAGCACGGGCCGCTCGCTGACGCTTCCCGCTGGCATTTCATTCTGCCTTCGCTTCCCGTTGCCGCTCCTTGATCAACAAACAATCGCCCACCACCAGTGCGTCCATGTGAGTCTTCATGAAGCAGCGATACGCGTCGTCCGGTGAACCGACGATCGGCTCGCCGCGGACGTTAAAGCTGGTGTTGATCAGCACCGGGCACCCGGTTTGGCGGTAAAACTCCGCCAGCAGCGCTTCGAATCGCGGATTTTTCTCCTTATCCACCGTTTGCACGCGGGCCGATCCGTCGACGTGCGTGACGGCCGGTAACGCATCGCTTTTCGTTTGGCACACCAGCAACATGTAGGGGCTGGTCTGTCCGTCGTCCAAATCAAAATGGTCGCCGACGTGGTCCAGTAGAACGGCGGGCGCGAAGGGCCGGAACGATTCACGAAACTTGATTTTCAGATTCATCGTCGACTGCATGTCGCGTCGCCGCGGGTCGCCCAGGATACTGCGGTTGCCCAATGCCCGCGGGCCGAATTCCGCCCGCCCGTCGAATCGCCCCACCACCATCCCGTCGGCCAACAGCGCCGCCGTCCTGCGGTCCAGCTCCGCTGGGTCGGCGATCGATTCGTAAACCGCACCGCGACGATCCAGCACCGCGCGCACCTGCTCGCTCGAGTACTCCGGCCCCAGCAGGCTGCCGCGTTGCGAGTCGCATGGCAGGGGTCGCCGTGGCTTGTCGAGCAGTTGATGCCAGATAAATTGCGAGATCCCCAAGGCGCCACCGGCATCCCCGGCGGCCGGTTGAATCCAGATCGAATCAAAGGGGCCTTCGCGAAGCACGCGTCCGTTGGCGACGCAGTTGAGTGCGACGCCGCCGGCCAGGCAGAGGTTGGTGGCTTTCGTCTTTTCATGCAGATGTCGCGCCGACCGCAACACGATCTCTTCGGTCACCACCTGCACCGAAGCGGCCAGGTCGCGATCCAGACCCTCGATCTCGCTGTCCCTTTGCCGCGGCGACCTTCCAAACAGACGATGGAACTTAGGCGTCGTCATCCGCAACGACTGGCAATAACCGAAGTAGTCGAGATTTAGGTGAAAGGAACCATCGTCATGAATCGTCACCAACCGATCTTTGATCAGGTCGACATACTTGGGCTGGCCGTAGGGGGCCAAGCCCATCAGCTTGTACTCCCCCGAATTGACTCGAAAACCACAATAGTACGTGAAGGCGGAGTAGAGCAGACCGAGTGAGTGGGGGAATCGGATTTCATCGGTCAACTCAATCGAATTTCCTCGCCCCATCCCCATCGTCGTCGTGGCCCATTCGCCGACGCCGTCCATGGTCAAGATGGCTGCCTGATCGAAGGGCGATGGGTAAAACGCGCTGGCGGCATGCGACTGATGGTGATGACAGAACGCGATCCGCCGCCGGTATTGATTCCCGAGCCCGCGTCGGATCTCACGCCGTAGATGCAGTTTTTCCGTCATCCACGCGGGCATCGCTTTCCAAAACGAGCGGAACCCTTGGGGGGCAAACGAGAGGTAGGTTTCCAGCAAGCGGTCAAACTTCAACAACGGCTTTTCGTAAAAGCCGACGTAGTCCAAGTCGCCGGCGGTGATGCCGGCTTGGGTCAAGCAAAAGTCGATCGCGTGGGTGGGGAACCCGGCATCGTGTTTCGTGCGAGTGAACCGCTCTTCTTGTGCCGCGGCGACGACTTCACCATCGACCAATAACGCGGCGGCAGAATCGTGGTAGAAGGCGGACAGTCCCAGAATCGCCGTCATCGACCAGCCTCCGCGGCAAAGTTGACCAATCGAAGCGGCGGCAAACGGTCGGCCAAGTTCGGCAACGCAGCGTCGACGATCTGCCGTTGTGCCAGTTCATCCAGGGACAGAGAATCATCGACGTCGCAGGATTTCAACAACACCAATTCATCGGCGTCGGTCAGGATCGACAACCATCCCGCGATCGCGTCGGTGGTCGTCGTCCAGTCTTCGGGCAACGGCGAAATGGACTCCGCGTGATAGAACGCGTCGACGGCGACCAAGTGGTTCCCAAAATCGTGCTGTCGCTTCATCCGCCCAAAATCCTTCGCCGTCGATTCAAGCTGCCACGGGTCCAATTGTCGTCCCAGCCATTCAAACGTCGTTCGCAACAAGCCGACACACTGCCAATGCACCCAGGCCGGTGGGCTGGGAAACATGGCATCCAAGCGACGCACCGCATCGATCAATTCTCCGCCGCCGACGATCGCGATGGTCTGCGCCGGCGGTTGCGACGCGACCCACGACTGGATCGATCCGGCAAGTGATTCTCGCAAGAGCAGGCTACCGCCGATTTTCAGGACACGTCGCATGGAGAGTGAATTTTGGTATTGGTCAACAGGCACGAGCCCGACGCGTGAGCCGAGGGCGCTAGCCACGGCGCCTGCAGGGGCAATGTTGTCACCATGGGGCCCGTGGCTAGCGCCGTCGGCTCATTTTTGGGCGAATAACTGTGCCATAGCATAAGCCGGGGCGGAGCGAGAAACTTGGTCCCCGAGTGTTTCGGGCAGCGAAATGACCTCGCGGCCGTCGGCGTTGTCGGGCATCAAATCGCTGCAGTGCCCGCTGACAATCAGCGGCCCCTCGCTTCCCAATGAATCGATCGCAGCACGCACCAGATCACGTGCCCGCTGATGCACTTGGGCCGCCAAGTCCGTCGCCGTCTCGGTGGCAACCGTTCGATGGTCCAGCCCAATCATCCGTGCGATCCGGTTGGCGGCGTGAAAGCTGTCGCGGGGCTTGCCATCGGCAGAGCGGCAATCCGATCCGTCACCGGGCTGAAATCCCAACAGCAATCGCACGTCATCCATCGTCGCAAACACTTCTCGCATCACCGGGACGGCACGCCCGTTAAAATCCAGATGATCGACCAGTGAGCAAACCGGGGTGCGGCCGCCGCCGACGTAAACGAGTGACCCTTCGGCCAATCGATCGAAGTCGGTGCGACTGCTGGTGGCGATCGATCCGGCACGCAGCGGAATCAGATCGGTTGTCGTCGAGCCGATGTCGACCAACAGCCCGCCGGAGGTCAACTGCGGGGCAAACCGCCGAGCGACCCAGTTTGCCAGCGCATGCCAGTTGGCCGCGGCGACCAGATCAACGTTCTGCATCGCCCCGTCGGCGGAGTGGAATTGCCCGTCGACGGCATAGAAACTCGGTGCCGCCCATCCGCATCGTTTCGCCGCCCGGCAGACTTGATCGACGATGTGCTGGACACCTGCGGCACGGTCAAGAAAACAATCCGCCAGTTCGCCCGTCATCGTCACCACCAGCTGCGTGACATCGGGATAACTGGCGAGATCGGATTGCAGTTGGCCGGCCAGATCATCGGGCCGCATCCAAAGAGGAAATTCGACCGACGAAGCACGCCCCGTGGTGTCGGCGTATTTCAGGTTGGCCCCGCCGATATCGACCCCGAGAGTGGCATGCTGCGATTCGGGGGATGGGATTAACATGGTGACGGGAGAGAGCGTGGGATAGGCTTCCAGCCTGTCGACAACGGGGATGGCAGGCTGGGATGCCGCCGCAACTCTGTTTTCGGGTGGACGATGCGTTCCGAATGTCGCCGTGTTCTCCGAACTCGGCGTCTAAAACGCGAAGCTTTGCCACGCGCTGACCTCGGAAGGACTCGTCGCCTGGTCCACTACCCGAAAACCAAGCTGGTGATGACAGGCTGGAAGCCTATCCCACAGAACTACACGGTCTCGGGCGTGTCGATTTTCACTTTCCCGTCGGCGGTCCAGTGGACCGAGTTGACGCTGGCCTTGCAACTGACCGGTCCGGTTTCGATGTCGAACAGACGTGCCGCCAGGTTGCCGTGGATCATTTCACGCAAACCGACATAGGAGGTCGTCAGGCGGGGATTGATTTCGACAATGCAATCGTCACTCGGCGTTTCACCCAGGATCAAATCCAGTCCGACGAATCCGCGCGCGGTGGGCGGCATTGCGGCGATGGCTCGGGCGGCGAGCGCGGTCGCACGTCGTTGAGCGTTGTTGTTCAGCGGTCCGCAACCGCCGATGTACTCGCAGACGCCGTCACTGATCTCCTGGGACACCGCCGGTAGGAACGTTTGATAGTTGCCGGAGGAAAGGAGCGAGATCGAGATGCTGCGACCGGGAACCCAGCCTTGCATCAGGGCACCTTGGTTGAGTGCCTTGCGTGCTTCGCGAAAATCGTCGTAGGTCTGGATCGCCAGCGTGCCACAGCCGTCGCGTGGTTTGACAACAAATCGCTCGCACCCGGCGACCACACCGACCATTCGTTCGTCTCCGACGGCGATGTAGGGCGGGTGTGCGACGCCGGAACTGTGCAGCACTTGGGCGGTGAGAAGTTTATCGCTGGCGACGCGTAAGAAATCGCCGCTGCCGGCGATCACCTCCACGCCGCTGCTGCGGAGCGCCGCGACGCCTTTGGCCATCAACCCGTCCGTCTCCGGCGCGATGATCAACGCCGCATCACAATCTTTGGCCGCGGCGACCCATTGAGCCCACAGAGGCTTGTCGGCGTGGAAGGGCACCGTTTGTGTGGCATTGACTGCGATTTCGAATCGGTCTTCCAGAACGACCGTTGTTTCGGAGAACGCAGACAGATCTTCCACCAGAGCGCGAAGCATCGCTTCACCCTCCATACGAAGCGACGGTGGAATTTGGTCGATCGTTTGATCCGCGACGCCGCCGCCGCAGATGTATTCCCCGACGAAAACCTTCAATGCGCCAATCCCTTAAAAAATGCCCAAATGATCGCGTGCTTCGTCCGTCATGCGGTCCGGCGACCACGCCGGCTCCATCACCACCTTGACTTCACACGCATCGACTTCCTCAAGCTCTTCGGCCGCCGCCTTGGTGCCGGCGACCAACTGTGGCCCCGCGGGGCACATCGGGCTGGTCATCGTCATCTCGATCTTCACATCGTGACGCCCGTCTTCTTTCTCGTCCCCAATTTCGACGACATAGATCAGCCCCAAGTCCACAATGTTAACGTATAACTCCGGGTCGATCACCTGCTTCAGCGATTCACGGACCTTATCTTCGGCAAGTGCCATTTTTTGTTCCTTTCACGCGTATTCTCGGACTTGACGTGCGATCGCCGCACCCAGGGCCTCGCGGACGCTTTCGATCGTGATTCGATCGAAAATCTGCTGGAAGAACCCGGTCACAATCATACGGGTTGCTTCTTTGCGAGTAAAACCGCGGCAGCGGGCGTAGAAGATCTGATCCTCGTCCACCTTGGCGGTCGTGCTGCCGTGGGTACAGCGGACGTCATCGGCTTCGATCTCCAGCCCCGGAATCGAATCCGCTCGGGCGTGATTGGACAGCACCAGATTGTCATTGCGCTGGTAACCGTCGGTCTTCTGGGCCGCCGGATCGACTTTGATCATGCCGCGCCAAACCGTCCGGCTCTTGTCCTGTTGAGCCGCCTTGTACAGAAAGTCGCTGCGGCAACTCTCGGCTTTGTGGTGCTGCAGGGTGTGGTAGGCCAGGTGTTGGCGGGCCTCGGTGAACATCACGCCGTTGACTTGGCTGTACGCCCCCGGGCCGATCAAATCGACCGACTGGTTAACCTTTGACAGCAGTGATCCCATCGCGGCGATGGTCCACTGCAACGAGCAATCGCGGTCGATCACCGCTTTTTGTTGGGCAAAGTGGTAGGTCTTGTGCCCCCACTCCTGCAGATTGACATAGCGGAGGTGCGACCCCGGTTTCTGTACCAACTCGATCGATCCGAGGTGCAAGCCGGCGTTGCCGGAATCGGTGCTGTTGGACTCGTGTAGCAGAGTGGCTTCGGCACCGTCCTCTAGAACCACCAGCGTGTGCGTCGTGTCGGTGCCGCCGTCGGTCAAAATGGATCCGATGTGCAGCGGACGATCGACAACAACACCGCGGGGCACATACAGGAACTGACCGCCGGACATGAAGGCCGCATGCAAGGCGGCGAACTTGTCATGATCGGGATCGAACGCGGTGAACAAGTAGGGACGAACCAGTTCGGGGTGCGACTGTGCGATCTCGGACAGGCTGCCGAAGACGACGCCCTTGGCCGCCAAGTCCTCGTCCAGCGATGCCTTGGTGATGCATCCGTCGACCGTTTCAACGCGGCCGCCCAATTCGACGCCTTGGACCAGCTGATGCACCTGATCGGTGTCGGCGAGCTGGCAGTCGGACGGTTTGAGCGCGGGCAGACCGAACTTCGCCAGCTGGAACATCCGGATATCGGTCCGAATCCACTCCTCGTGGCGGCGCTCGGGCCACTGCATCGCCTGGGCATGTTCGAACGCTTCGCGGCGCAACGTCGTCAACCAATCCGGTTCGGATTGGCTGGCGAGCAAGGCGTCAAACCCGGCGGCATCAAAGGCGTGTGTGATGGTTTGTGACATGGAAAATTTGTTGGATTGGTTTTGATTTCTGTGTGGGTTGACGTGGCGGTCGGCCCGGCGGCGTTTGCGAGGATGCGGCCGAGGCCTGCGGTGGTGAAACGCTCGTTTGACGTAAGCCGAAGGCGCTAGCCTCGGGCCTTACGGGCTCGAAGGGCAATCCAAGGCCCGCGGCTAGCGCCGTCGGCTCATAAAGTAGGTGGCAATGGGCTAACGCCACCGGCTCAGATTCCTTATCCGACGCTGCCTTCCATTTGCAGTTGGATCAAGCGGTTCATTTCGATCGCGTATTCCATCGGCAGCTCTTTGACCAACGGCTCGATGAACCCGTTGACGATCATCGTGCTCGCTTCCTGCTCGGACAGTCCGCGGGAGAGCAGGTAGAACATCTGTTCTTCGCCGATCCGAGACACGCTGGCCTCGTGGCCGATTTGAACATCCTGCTCGCTGATCTCGATGTACGGGTACGTGTCGCTGCGGCTTTCCGGGTCCAAGATCAACGCGTCACAGACGACATTGTTCTTGCTGTTGTGGGCACCGGGGTGCACCGCGACCAGACCGCGGTAACTGCTGCGACCGCCGTTCTTACTGATGCTCTTGCTGATGATTTGCCCGGTGGTGTTGGGCGCCTCGTGCACCAGTTTCGCGCCGGCGTCCTGGTGTTGCCCGGCACTGGAGAACGCGATCGACAGGATTTCGCCGCGCGCCCCGGGTTCCTTCATGTGCACGGCCGGGTACTTCATCGTCAACTTGCTGCCCAAGTTTCCGTCGACCCATTCCATGGTCGCGTCGCCGTAGGCATACGCCCGTTTGGTGACCAAGTTGTAAATGTTGTTGGCCCAGTTTTGGATGGTCGTGTACCGACACCGCGCGTTGCGTTTGACGACGACTTCGACCACCGCGCTGTGCAACGATTCGGTGCTGTACATCGGCGCCGTGCAGCCTTCGACGTAGTGCACGTTGGCACCTTCATCGACCAAGATCAGCGTGCGTTCAAATTGCCCCATGCTTTCGGCATTGATGCGGAAATACGCTTGCAGCGGGAAATCGATCGACACGCCCTTGGGGATGTAGATGAACGATCCGCCGGACCAGACCGCGCTATTGAGGGCGGCAAACTTGTTGTCCTCCGGCGGGATGATCTTGCCAAAGTACTCGCGCAACAATTCCGGGTGTTCGCGGACGGCGGTGTCGGTATCGGTGAAGATGACACCCTTTTTCGCCAAGTCCTCTTCCAGCGAACCGTAGACGACTTCGCTTTCGAACTGGGCCTTCACCCCGGCCAGGAATTTCTTTTCTGCTTCGGGAATCCCCAGCTTGTCGAACGTGTCCTTGATCTCTTGCGGGACGTCGTCCCAAGTCTTTCCCTGATGATCGGTCGGCTTCAGGTAGTAGTAGATGTCCTGGAAATCGATGTCGATCGCCCCGCCCCACTTGGGCATCGGCTTGGACTCGAAAATCTCCAGCGAACGCAGCCGGAACTCTCGCATCCAGTCCGGTTCGCCTTTGATGTCAGAGATCTGGTTGACGATTTCGCGGTTGATTCCCTTCTTCGCCTTGAAGACGCCGGTCGTCTCGGTGCGGAAATTGTACTTGTTGATTTCGCCGATTTCGGATTTCGGTTCGGCAGGCGCGTCGGTTGACATATCGGTGAACTCCAAAACGGAGATGGGGATGATTCGTGAGTTTCAGTTTGCCAGGGCATTCGTTGCCCAGGCCTTTGTTGCCGAGGGCGTTACGCCAGTGCTTCTTCGGCGTCTTCGGCAAGCAGTTTTTGGTTCAATGCTTCGGCATCCGGATAGGCTTTTCGGATGCGGTCATAACCGTGTTGGTGCAGTTCGACGGCAAGCTCTTTGCCGCCGGTTTCGACCAGCCGTCCGCCCAGCATGACGTGGGTGAATTCCGGCGGATTGTGCTCGAGCAATTTGTCGTGGTGGGTGATGATCAGCAGCCCCATTTTTTGGTGGCCGATGTCCGCGATCGACTCACTGGCCAATCGGACGGCGTCGGCATCGAGCCCCGAATCGGTTTCATCCAACACGGCAAACTTGGGTTGCAACATCGCCAATTGCAGGATCTCGGCACGTTTCATTTCGCCGCCGGAGAACCCATCGTTGACGTAACGTCGGGCGAACTCGCTGTCCATCCGCAGGTGTTCCATTTTCTCGCGAAGCTCCTTGCGGAACTCACGCATCGGAATCAGCTCCTCCCCTTCCTTGCGGTCCGGACGCCGGACATTGGTGGTCGCGTGACGCAAGAAATCCGCCATCTTCACGCCGGGGATCGCCATCGGTCGTTGGAATGCCATGAAGATGCCCGCGCGAGCTCGCTCGTCCGGGCCCATCTCCAACACGTCCTTGCCGTCCAGTGTGATCGAACCGGAGGTAACCTCGTAACCGGGGTGGCCCATGATCGCCAACCCCAAGGTGCTCTTGCCACTGCCGTTGGGGCCCATCAGGGCGTGTGTTTCGCCGTGGTTGATGGTCAAGTTGACGCCCCGGAGAATCGGCTTGTCGCCGACCGACACGTGAAGGTCTTCAATTTTCAGAACGTGAGTCATTTCTATGGTTGCAATGGTGGGTGTAAAAAGGTGTTTGATCGTTCCGTCGTGTCAGTCGACATCGGCGGTCGTGCCGTCGGCAGACGAACTTGCCGGCGATGTCTCTGCCGGAGAAAACTGGCAACAGGAATCGCCATCGAGCCGGCATTGGCTCAATTGAACCGGTTTGCCGAGTGCCTCCGATAGCACTTGCTCCTCAAGCCGGCACATCGAATGGTCCTGGCTGCCATCGGCCAGCGTCGGATAAGGACATGCGTTGATGTCCAAAACCGGCAACTCACCCGCCGAAATCACATCGCTGACGACCCGCCGCGATTTCAACAACCGCGACAGCACTCGCATGCGTTCTTCTAGCGGCGCCGTTTCATCCAACTGCGCCGCATACTCGCGACCCAACCGCGTCGCCACGCTGCGGAGCATCCGAGTTCGCAGCTCGGGGTCTTCGATCGACAGTAATTCCTGCCACATCGCTTCGGCCAACTCGGTCGAATCGGCTGCCGTGATCCGCTTGCCTTGTTCGGTGATTCGGTATCGGTACGTGGGACGGCCGCGACCGGCCACGACTTTCTCGCGATCGATCATCCCGCGGCCGAGCAATCGCTCGATCCGCTGGCGGACCGCCGTCGCGGTGACGCTCAACTCCTCGGTCAGCTCCCCAATCCCGTACAGCTCGCCGCTGCGCATCGCCAGCAACAATTCGCGATCGACCGAGCGGATCGGCCCGCTTTCCGGTGACGGCTCAGGTTTCATCGCACGGCCTGAAAGGGGAATCTGGAACGAGAAAGACGACACCCCTACTGTTGCAGCACCGACCTTTTTTGACAACCATCGTTGTTTAAAAAGAACGCCAGATTCCCCGCTGGAACGGGGCAGCGGCAATTTCACCCCCGCTAAGACAGTTGCGCCCGTCCGGCTGCGACGAATCGGCGCCGGTTAACCCAGCTGACACCCCAGAAAGCATGATGGGGGGGACCAGCAGAACCAACCGCTCTGGCGGCTGGTCGTGACATAGACCACACGGGCCTGTTAGTTTCGTCGAAGTGAACAAGTTAGCGATCATCCGATGGGCGCTAGCCCGGATTATTCATTACCCGATGAGCGCTAGCTCACGGTTTATATGCTTCCACGGCGATTGGCGGAGGAACCGCACGCTAGTGCGTGGCGGCTGATTCAATCAGCAGGCCGTCACGGGAATCGCGTTCCCAGGCCGGAGCCTGGGCACGGTGGCCTTGGAACGGGGGCGAGAGGGCGGAAGAAGCGATCGCGCCCCCTGACCGCCGCCGCGTCCGATTGCTACGATTTCGCGTCCGCCGGGGGCCATCGGGTCCTCGGCGTTGAAGCTCCCCGCTCCACGCCTCTCCCCCCCTTTGACCTACGTAGATACCGATGAAAGCTGTCGCGGTTACCCCGGGCACTCCCAATAGCGTTCACCTGACCGAAATCGAAGAGCCGTCGTTGGATCAGTTCCCCGATGGCAAAGGGGTGCTGGTGAAAACCCTGAAAGTCGGCGTGGACGCGACCGACCGCGAGATCAACGAGGCGCTGTACGGCAACGCGCCCCAGGGAGATGATTTCCTGGTGATCGGCCACGAGTCGTTCGGCATCGTCGAAGCCGTTGGCCCCAACGTCCGCCGCGTCAAACCGGGCGACTACGTCACCGCGACGGTCCGTCGACCGGGCGGATCGATCTATGACGTGATCGGGACCAACGACATGACCAGCGAGGAGACGTACTACGAGCGCGGTATCAACCTGCGCCACGGCTTCATGACGGAAAAGTTTGCCGACGAAGAGGAGTACATTGTCCGGGTCCCCGAGGGGCTGAAGCATTTGCACGTGTTGCAAGAACCGATGAGTTGTGCGGCCAAGGCGGTCCAACAGGCCTACGAGGCCCAGCACCGGATGAAGGTCTGGCGGCCACACTTGGCCTACGTGCTCGGGTCGGGGCAAATCGGATTGCTGACCACACTGATCCTCAAGCTCCGTGGGCTGGACGTCTACACGCTGGCACGCGGGGAAGCTCCGAACCTGAAAAGCGAAATCGTCATGGGGATGGAGGCCAACTACGTCAGCACCCGCGAAACGTCGTTGGACGAACTGGTCGCCCAAACGGGCAAGCCGGATTTGATCGTCGACGCGACCGGCAGCAGCAAGCTGGCGTTCCAAGCGATGCAACACGTCGGGCACAACGGCGTGGTGGTTTGGACCAGCATCACTGGCGGCGACGAAAACATCGAAATTCCTTCTGACAGCGTGAATTTGAACTGGGTGCTGGGCAACAAATTGCTGTTGGGCAGCGTCAACGCCAACCGCACGCACTTCGAGAGTGGCATCCGAGACTTGGCGTTGGGCGACATGATGTTCCCCGGCGTGTTGGACAAAATCCTGACCCACCCGGTCGACGGAATGGACAACTACCAGGAGATGATGCGGTTGCTGGTCGAGGACAAGGACGCCTTGAAGGTGTTCGTGGATATCGCCGAGGGCTGATCGGGCTGGAGCGAGCTGGTCGGGATGCAACGATCGGCGAATACCGAAAAATGCTGTTGTGGGGGTCCTCGGGGTCTGGTAGGCTTCCCCGCTACGATTTTTCGGGCATGTTGCCCGACCCTGCGCCTGGCGGGATGCACCTGGTCGGATCGAATTGATTGAATCCGACCGCCATTTTGCCAGTGTTCGCCGCGACCTTCCACCACAACCGGGGCGGCGTCGGCAGCGGATCTCAATTCATTCCTCCAACCCACGAATCTGTCGCCGCGAACTCCAGACCGCCCCTGAATCCGCGGGACGTTTGACGGCAGAAGCCTCTTTTGTCGTGGCGTCATGTGTCGCCGCATCTCCCGGTCGAACCCGCTGGTTCGGCTCGCCGGCATTTTCTGGACTCATCAACAGATTCCGAATCGGAAAAATTCATGGTCAACCGCAATCTGATCCGTTCCCTCGAAGACGATGACATGCTCAACGATCTGGCCGTCATGGCGCCAGAGGAGGAGACGGAGGATTGGCTGCTCGATTTCCTGCAGCACGCCGAGCAGCAAGAGTACGCCCAAGGGCGGATCGTTGACGGCAAAATCGTTGAAATCAACGATGAATGGGCTCTGATCGATGTCGGCTTTAAAAGCGAAGGCACGGTCAACCTGAACGAATGGGGCCCCGACGAAACCAAACCCTCCGTCGGTGACACCGTCCAGGTCCTCATCGAGGAAATGGAAGACAACTACGGGGCCGCCGACGACCCCTACGGAATGATCGCGCTGAGCAAGAGCAAAGCGGAAAAGATCATCGAGTGGGAACACATCATCAAGAAGATCGGCGAAGGCCAGGTCGTCACCGGTACCGTGATCCGCAAGATCAAAGGCGGTTTGCTGGTCGACATCGGCGTCAACGTCTTCCTGCCGGGCAGCCAAGTCGATATCCGACGCCCCGGCGACATCGGCGATTTCATCGGCCGCGTGATCCAAGCCGAAGTCTTGAAGATCGACGACACCCGCCGCAACATCGTCATCAGCCGACGCTCGCTGATCGAAAACCAACGCGAAGAAGACCGCGCGTACCTGATGCAGGAACTCGAGGTCGGACAGATCCGCAAGGGGATCGTCAAGAACATCGCCGACTTCGGTGCCTTCGTGGACCTGGGCGGTATCGACGGCCTGCTGCACATCACCGACATGGCTTGGGAACGCATCTCGCACCCGACCGAAATGGTTTCGATCGACCAGGAAATCGAAGTCAAGGTGCTGCACATCGATCGCGAAAAGCAAAAGATCGCGCTCGGTTTGAAGCAAAAAGACCGCAACCCGTGGGAAAACATCGAAGAGAAGTACCCGGTGGATTCCAACCACGATGGCGAAGTCGTCAACGTGATGAGCTACGGTGCGTTCGTCAAACTGGAACCGGGCATCGAAGGCCTGGTGCACATCAGCGAAATGAGCTGGACCAAGCGGGTCAATCACCCCAGCGAATTGGTCAACATCGGCGACAAGATCCAGGTCAAGATCCTGGGCGTCGACCCCGAAGGCCAGCAACTGTCGCTGGGCATGAAGCAGACCCAAAAGAACCCGTGGGACGACGTGCTGGAGCGTTACCCCGAGGGCACCGACGTGACCGGAAAGGTTCGCAACCTGACCAACTACGGTGCGTTCATCGAGCTGGAAGAAGGCATCGACGGCCTGCTGCACGTCAGCGACATGTCCTGGACTCGCAAGATCGGTCACCCCAGCGAATTGCTGGAGAAAGGCCAAGAGTTGCAGTGCCGCGTGTTGAGCGTCGACGAACAACGTCGCCGTATCGCACTGGGTCTGAAACAACTCGATAACGATCCCTGGGATGGCGACATTCCGGACAAGTACCAGCCCGGCCAACTGGTCAAGGGCAACGTCACCAAGATCACCAACTTCGGTGTCTTCATCGGCTTGGAAGACGGCTTGGAAGGCTTGCTGCACATCAGCGAACTGGCCGAGCACAAGGTCGAAAACCCGGAAGAAGTCGTCAAGGTTGGCGACGAGATCGAGGTCAAGGTGCTGCGTGTCGACACCGACGAGCGAAAGATCGGCCTGTCGCTCAAACGAGTCGACTGGGGCGAAGAGCAAGAACGTGCCGCGGCGGAAGCCGAGGCCGCCGAAGCCGGCAGCATGCCCGCCCAAGAGGGCGACCTGAAGGGTGGCCTGGGAAGCGGCGAAGGCCCGCTGTTCCCGACCGGCGGCTGATCACCGACACCGACAGGAAACGCCACGCGCCCTGGAAATCACCAACGACGAAAACGGAGCCGACCAACTCGGCTCCGTTTTTTTATTGCGCAGTCCAAACGCAGTGGCCGACCTCCGCCAAATTCCGCTCCCCACATCATTCTGCCCTCCCTCGCCTGACTCCCATCGATGGCCGGTTGCCCTCTCGGATCCTTGGCTGAGTGACATCCCTGGGTACGCATTGCCATCGGTGGGTTAATCCGAAGCCGACTCCCGCTCCAACGATTCAACCGCGGCCAGATGCGCCTGCGCCAACCGATATCCCCTCCGATCCAATCGAAACTGCTCGATCCGCCGCCCGCGACTGCGGACGAAATGGGTCAACCAGACGAACCAGTGCATTTGATCTCGGCGGAACCCTAGCTTTTCGATCACCCGACGACTTCGCTGATTCGATGTAAAGCACGAGGCGAAGATCAACAGCTTGGGATCTTCTTCAAACAGCTGGGCGAATAACAGGGTCAGTGCTTCCGTCATGATGCCCTGTCCCCAGTGAGACTTGGCGAGATTCCAGCCACATTCACACGCGTTGAGCCTGGGGTCCGGGGCGGGACCGAAATGCTGCATCACGTGTCCGACCAAAACATCGTCGACCAAAATCGACGTGCAGCGAAACGACATGCCGAGCGGATTGGGCGGGGCTTCCAGCTTGCGGGCAAACGATTCGGGAGTCTCGTTGCGGCGGGGGCGATACTGGTGCAACAGCACGTCGGGGTCGTGCCGCAGCGCAAAGATCGCTTCGATCTCCCGCCGCTCGGTCGGCTTGATGATCAAAGCCACGCGATGATTCCTCCAGACTCTCGTCGGCCCGATGTTTTCACTGAGCCGTAATTCAATGATCTGTTCCGCCCCATAGCGGAAGCCGCCAAGGCTTTCGCCCCATAGCGGAAGCCGCCAAGGCTTTCGCCCCGTAGCGGAAGCCGCCAAGGCTTTCGCGACCTGAGCCCTCTCTGGCGTTTGCTTGCTGCGCAAACGCGGTCTCTTCCAGTGGGAGAGAATCTAAATCGGTTGCCCAACCCTGCAGCAATCGAATCGACGTCCCACGGGAAAAACGTAACGCTGACATCGCATCGGGGCCAAAGCGTTCATCGTAGCCACTCGGTCGAGGAGGTGCCGCGCGCTGAGGTATCCGCTGGCCGGTGAAGGCCTTACATTGGGGGCTCACCGGACTTCGGGGACGCACTCAACACCGCAGGGGGCGCATCGGGGCGGAACCAACCGGTGGGCGGGGGATCCGCCACCGGCCGGGGGTGACCAACCTGTGTCACATCGTTAGTTGGCTTGATCGGCGAGGACCGCACCATTGTTGCACAACTCCGTTAATCTTCACCTGGAAGATCCGCTGCTGAACATGGCGACGGTGCTGGTGACCGGGATCGTCGGCGGCGAACTTTTCGCGCTACTCCGCATGCCCAAGGTGACCGGCTGGATCGCGACGGGCATCCTGCTGCGCTGGCTTGCCCTGCCCGGCATGAACACCGACGTGGATCCGAAATGCCTGGACCGGTTCCTGCCCTACATGCACTTCGTGCTCGGATTCATCGCGTTCACCGTGGGTGCGACGCTGTATTTCGCCAGTCTGCGGAACACCGGAAAACGCATCGGGCTGTTATTGCTGGGCGAAACGTTGGTGACACCGGTGCTGGTCGGCGCGCTGCTTTATTTTGCCGGGCCGCTGCTGCCCGGCGGCGATTCGATGACAACCCAGGCCGCGTTGTTGCTGGCGGCGATCGCGATCGCGGGGGCTCCGGGGACGACGGTTTTGGTGATCCAGGAAGCTCGGGCGCGGGGCATTTTGACACGCACCTTGCTGGCGGCGATCGGCTTGATCGACATGGTCGCCGTTGCCGTGTTTGTGTTCATCACGACCTTCTTGGGCGCCCAATCCGGATGGTCTGATGCACTGCAAAGCGTGGTCGTTCAATTCGGCATCACGCTGGCGATCGGCGGCGGCTGCGCCCTGATCGCGATCGCGTTAACGCGGACCATCGTCAGCCCCGCGTTTCTGGGACCGACGATCGTTGCCGCGGTGCTCGGTTCGTGGGGCTTTGCCGCTGGTTTCGGCACCTCCGGCGGGATCCTTGCGTGCACCTTTGCGGGCATCGTGCTGACGAATTTCCAACACGATCTGGTTCGTTCGGGCGAAGCTTATTTGCAAACCATCGGTGGCGCGTTGTTCGCGTTGTTCTACACCTTTGCCGGCATGCGATTGGATTTCGGCCTTGTCCCCAGCGCCGCGGCACTGGTCGGACTGTATTTCTTTGCCCGCCTGATGGGGAAATGCATCAGCGCGTTTTCGGCCATGTCCCTGGCCGGCGTGACGGCCAACGTCCGCGGCTACCTGGGCATCGCGCTGCTGCCTCACGGCGGCGTCGCGGTCGGATTGATCCTGCTGGTCTCGGGCGAGGAATCCGGTTTCAGCGAGGAGGTCCGAACGATCGTCAACACGGTCGGATTGTCCGCATTGGCGATCAACCAGTTGCTCGGCCCCAGCGCGACACGGTTCGCCTTGTCGCGGGCCGACGAAGACCACAAGGACCGCCCACGGCTGCTGGACTTCCTGCAAGAGCATCGCATCACCGTGGGGCTGTCCGGAAGCGATCGCGAAGGCACGATCCGACAATTGGCGTCGCAACTGTACGCGACCTCCAAGATGCAAATTCCACAGGAGGAGTTTGTCGCGCGGGTGCTGGCCCGTGATGCCGAGCTGTCAACCTATTTGGGCCAAGGGTTGATGATCCCGCACGCGATCCTGGACGACGGAGAGGGCGACGAGATTCGTGGCGTCCTGGGACTCAGTGCCGAAGGATTGCAATTCGACACCTTTGACGACCGCCGCGTCCACGCCGTCCTGCTGCTGGCAACGCCGGAAATGGAACGCAGTCGCCACCTGCAAGTGCTCTCCGCTTTCGCGACCGCGATCACACGTGACGCCAACCTGGTCGAACAACTCTATCACGCCCGCAGCGCCGCCCACGCCTACGAAGTCCTGCACGCCGACAAGCACGCCGACATCAACTACTTCCTGGAAGACGCCGCCGACCAAGCCGGGCTGCGGCCGTAAGCCCCCACCGGGTACGCCGGCCCTTCCGGGCCGTCGCGTCTGAAACGTGAAGCCATCAAACAAGTAATGCCACCCTCCCTCGGGACGTCGATTGCATTATTGATGGGTTCAGTTGCTTTTGTTCCGTGCGTCATCAAAGATCACTGTGCTCGGTTCGCCAACGGCGATCTACAACTTAGCCTGGGGTAAGACCGGATGAGCCTCAGCGAATCCGGGCGTAACCCCAGGCTATGGATGTGCATGCCCTTTGGGCAAGTGCTGCGGGATGAATTCCGCAGCATAGTGAAACAGCCTTCTGGGCTAACAACGGTCACTCGCCTTCCTTCACCGGCACCAATCGCACGGCATCGATGATCACGTAACCATCGGTGGCTTGATTTGTAATCACGATGCGGGCCGGGGTGCCGGCGTCAAAACGGTAGCGGCCCAGCGAGGTGAAGGTGCCCTCGACCGTCGGTTTATTGCGTTGATTTAACTTGACCAATTCCTCCCCGTCGGCATGGACAATCTGGACGGGGACATTGCTCGCGCGGTTGTTATTGACAGGATACGCGATCTGAACATCGTACGTCCCGGCGTCCAACGCGACTTCGAACGTTGCCGTCGACTGCCCCTTGTTGGCGTTGCCGTCGTGCAGGTAGCCGGCCAAAAAATGCGGATGATTGGCTTGGCTGGGCTGCCATGAACCGTCCAGTTTTGCGGCAACGTTGTCCAACACGATCCCAGCAAAATCGCCCGGGCGGAGTGCCGCGCCGCTGCCTCCGCCGCCCTCGTGCTGCAGCACCTGCCCATCGGCCTCCAGCCGTGCTCTCAAGTCATCATAAGAAACATCCTGAACGGCCGAACCAGCCTCGATCGCCAGCACGGCCGCCGTCGCGGCGCTTTGCCCCAGGATCATGAAGACCGGTTCCATCCGAATCGAACCGAACGCGATGTGCGAACTGGACACGCAAACCGGAACCAGCAAGTTTGTGCAATCGGATTGTTTCGGGACCAGGGAATCATACGAGATTTGATAGGGGCCTCCGGTCGACACGCCGATGTCACCTTCGTTTTGGACGTATCCCTCGGGTGTGATGTAGCGCTGAACATTGTGCGAATCGATCGAATAGGATCCCATTCCGACCGACTTTGGGGTCGGCCGGCGCTTTTGAAGCTCGTTCTCCGTCATCACGTACTTGCCGATCATGCGACGCGCTTCGCGAACGTAGATCTGGTGTGGCCAGTTCCCGTTGTCGGTGAATTCATCCGCCGCCAAACCCCACGATTGCATCGCCGTACGAATCTCGTCGGGAACCCGCGGGTCGGTGGTGTGAAAGTACAGCCAGCCTTTTTGATACGTTTCATGTTCGCGAATGATCTCGCGGCGGCGCTCGTAGGAGGCTTCGGGATAGTCGTAATTGAACCCGACGTTATCCGTGCTCATCGGCCCGTGGTTGTTCGTATCCGTCTTACGATTGGGGATCGGGTCGAATTTGCGGAACGTGTCTCTCCAACCGGCTTGATAGATCCGTGCGAGCAACTCGTACTGTGACGGGTCATACCCCTCGGGCTTGGCGAACGGGACGCGGTTGTCCGGGTGATCGGTCAAGCACATTCGAAAACAATAGGCCTGGACGCGATGATCGCCCGAACCTTTTTCCCCGGGCGGATCGCTGCTGATTCGCGGCAGGACGCCGCTGCTTGCATCACCGGGGATTTTGTAGGGGCTGATCGGCGGCAGATTGCCGAAGTGATGCTGATGGTGCAACACACCGGTTTGCACGCCGTTCCAATTCTCGCCGTATTGCGCCACCGACTCACGCCCGACGTGGTAGGGCACACCGGCGGCGGCCAGCAAATCGCCTTCATAGGTGGCATCCAGAAACACCTTGGCCCGGTAGGTTTGGCCGCCGAGCATGCGAATCGACACGATCCGTCCATCGACCACTTCGACGCCGGATTGGCGATCGAGCCAGTGGTCGCGATGAACCGGGATCGCGTATTGGGCGATGTAGTCTTCGAACACCTTCTCGGCGACGTGGGGTTCAAAGATCCATTGGGTCCGGTTTTCACCGTCGATCGCCCGATTGCCTTGCCCCTTGTTGCCATAGCTGTCGCGGGTCTGCCACTGCCATGATTCCGGCTTTTGGTATTCCAGATAGACTCGGTGATAGAAGTCGCGTGCCAGTCCGCCGATCACCTCTTTCTTGCCGGTGTCGGTCCATCCCAGACCGCCGCTGGAAAGACCGCCCAGGTGTTCGTCGGGGCAGACGATCACCACCGACTTGCCCATCTGTTTGACCTGCACGGCCGCGGTCACCGCCGCCGACGTCCCTCCGTAGATCACGACGTCTGCGTTGGTCGTTTCGTCGGCGATCGCCGGCGTGAACGTCACGGCAAAGATCAGCCACGACAGCAAGAGTTTTGTCTTCATTAAGAAATAAGGTTTAGTTGGGGTGATGACATTAGCGATGCGTTCCACAGTCTAACTGCGAAAGACGGTAGATGTGGATCGTAGCGGAAGCCGCCAAGGCTTTCGCCACGCGACCGCAGGGTCGGCCGAAACTCTTGGCGAGTTCCGCTACGGAAATACGGGGTCGCGACGGACGAAGACAACCGCTTCCTGATCCCGTCGCACGTCGACGGCGCCGGGCAAGGTCAGCGCGTCGGGGCCATCGCCGCGGAGCATCGCGACGACCCGCGTCCAGTGGTGGCGTCCCATGTCACGCAGCGGCCAACCGGCGCGGTGCCAACAACGCCGCAGGGCCTCGATCGCAACCGCTTGCTCGGCCGGCGATGCGGCGACGTCCCCGTCCAGCCGCCGCAGCGTCAGCGGGACTTCACGGACCTGATGGTCTTCGATCCAGCGATCAATCACCGGTTGCAAGGCGTCCATCCATTGCCGTTGGCCTTCGATCGCGTGGGCGATCGCCGTCGCGGCGTGGGGGAACTGCGTTTCCATCGCGGGCAACAGTTCGTTGCGGATCCAATTGCGACGATAGGTGTTGGATTGATTCGACGCGTCCTCCCGCCAAGTTGCACCGATCGACCGCAGCGCGCCTCGAATCTGGTCGCGACCGAGGGCCAGCATCGGTCGCGCGATCACAAAATCGCTGTCAGCGAGATCCTCGCTGAACGGACGAAAGGGCGCGACCCCGGCCATCCCCAGCGGCCCGGTGCCGCGCATCATCCGGTACAACACCGTTTCGACATTGTCGTCGCGAGAATGCCCCAGGGCCAAGTAGCGGGCGCCGTACTGGCCCAACACTTTGCGAAAGAATGCACGGCGGTGATTCCGCGCCGAATCCTCGTCTCGCGCCGTCGCATCGCCACACTCGATCTGGACAGCCAGTCCGAGCTGATCGGCCAATCGCCGGACGAATTCGGCATCCCCATCGGAGGCCTCGCCGCGGAACCGGTGGTTGAAATGAGCCACGACGAGGAACCCCGACGGCGGCGTGGTGCCTGCCCGCGGACGTGTGGCTTCGGCGAGACACCGTAGCAGCGCGACGCTATCGGCGCCCCCGCTGCAGCCGACCACGACGCCGACGTCACGGTATCGCGACACCGGCCATGCCGATTCGATCGCGTCGCAGAACTCTTGCCAGGGACTCGGATTTGTCATCGAAACGCGTAAAAAAACTAGTATTCCGCGGCAGCTTGATTTTCAGGTCGTGGACGAGGCGACGAGTCGATTCGGATTGCCGGCTGCGAAGGACTCCTCGCGTCGTCCACAACCGAGCGGAAAGGCGGGGAGGCACGAATGACACGGGCTTCGTGAGCCGACGCCCGGCCATTCCACCCGCGACGGTTGCCCAGCCAACCACCCACGGCGAAGGGAAATTTGGTAGGATCTTCCTCGAATGATCGGCGAGGTTTTACCTGCCGCATTCCCCTAGTCTACCGGTCTATTGCATCCATCTGAGCGCGGCTGCGCAGTTACATACGCCATTCGAGCCTCCCTTGCCTAACCCCCTTCCCCTCGCATCGTTTCTCGACGAAGTCTTTTTTCTCTATTCACTCGCCGGAGTCCTCGCCGGTGCGGTGTTGATGATGGGCTATCAACGCTGGAAAGCGGCCGCCTACAAGATCCGTCTGGCGGAAAAAGCCGACAAGTTGATGGACGAGGCGAACCGCGAGGCCGAAGCGCTGCGGACGCAGATCCTGTTGGAAGCCAAAGAGGAGGCGCTGGAGATCAAATCCAAAGGCGAGGCGGAGTTGGCCGAATCGCGGCGTCTGCAACTCAGCCGCGAACAGATCCTCGATCGCCGAGCCGAACAGCTGGATAACCAGGAAGCCGACTTGCGTAAGCAGCAACGCGGCCTGGAAAACAGCCAACAACGCCTGGACGCCGGGCTGAAATCGCTGACTCAACAGCGCGACGAGCTGAATGAGCTGGAACGCAAACAAAAAAAGGTGCTCGAAGCGGTCTCCGGGATGACGCGTGCCGAAGCGGCCGAGCAACTGATGAAGGCGCTCGATGACGAATTGGAACACGAACGCGGAAAGCTGCTGCTGAAGAAAAAGAAGCAGATCAACGAGACGATCAAGCAGCAGAGCCGCGAAATGCTGCTCACCGCGATCCAACGCTACGCCTCGGCATTCACCGCCGATTCCACCACCAGCACCGTCGACGTCCCGACCGACGACATGAAGGGCCGGATCATCGGTCGCGAAGGACGCAACATCCGGGCGTTTGAAAAAGCCACCGGCATCGACGTGATCATCGACGACACGCCCGGCGTGGTGATCGTCAGCGGGTTCGATCCGGTTCGCCGCGAGATCGCCCGACGCGCCCTGACCAGTCTGATCGCCGACGGGCGCATCCACCCCTCGAAAATCGAAGAGGTCGTCGAGGAAACGAAAAAGGAGATCAACCAACTGGTCATGCAGAAAGGTCGCGAGGCGGCCGATGAAGTCGACGTGCCGGGGCTGAGCGATCGATTGATCGAGATGCTCGGCCGGCTGCACTTTCGCACCTCCTACAGCCAAAACGTGCTGCGACACAGTATCGAAGTCGCGTTTCTGTCCGGGATGATCGCCGAGATGCTGGGGATGCGCGGCGACCTGGCCCGCCGCTGTGGATTGCTGCACGACATCGGAAAAGCCGCCGATCACGAACTCGAAGGCGGTCACCCGAAGATCGGCGCCGACCTGCTGCGTCGGCACAGCGAATGTGCCGAAGTCGTTCACGCGGCGCTCGGCCATCACGACGAGATCGTGGTCGAACACCCCTACACCATGGTCGTCGCGACCGCCGACGCCTGCAGCGCCAGCCGCCCCGGGGCGCGTCGCGAGTCGTTGGAACGCTACATCAAACGGATGGAAGAATTGGAATCCATCGCCCGGCGGTTTGACGGCGTCCGCGAAGCCTATGCGATCAGCGCCGGTCGCGAGCTACGTGTGATCATCGACAGCACGACCACCAGTGATGAACAAGCCGCCGTCGTCTGTCATGAAATCGCCAAAGCCTTCGAACGCGAACTGCTGTACCCCGGTGAAATCAAAGTCACCGCACTGCGCGAAACGACGTTCACCGAAGTCGCGAAATAGCGCACCCTCCGGCGGATGGCGAGATCAGCTGAGTGGCGTTACCCAACATTGACTCAATCATTTCGCCTCGAATCATTCTGCTCCCTTGCTGCCTCTTACCGATTGGCCGGACACCATGCTCGGGCGGAGTGGTAGGAAGATTATTGGGGTAAGAAAATTGGCCGAATCGAATGAGAGATGCATCGCATCATCTTCTTACCTCCAAAATCTTCTTACCTGATCCCCATCAAGAGTGGAAAAACCGGGCGTCAAACCGACTTTTGATAGATCGCCGTCAGCAATGCTTCGGTGTCTTTGAACTTCTTCTTCGTTGCCAAGGCTTCGTCGATCAATCGCCGCGCTTCGGCCTCGGCGTGTCCCAGCGTGATCAACGCGTCGAAGGTTTCGCTGACGACTTGATTGCTTTCCGAATCCGTCTCGCCGGCCGGGCCGGCCTGGTCGACCATCAACGCAAACCGCGGCATCTTGCGTCGCAGTTTGGCAATGATCCGTTCGCTCGTCGCCGGTCCGATCCCCGGCAGTGCCGACAACCCCTTGGCGTCTTGCTGTTCGATCATCACCGCCAACTCTTTGACCGGACGGACCATCGCGCGGAGCGCCTTTTTCACGCCGACGCCGTCCACGCTGCAAAACAGGTCAAAGAACTGCCGCTCCGGCTCGGTCGCAAATCCGACCAACCGCGGCGTCAACCGACCGCCTCCCTGCGCGTTGCCTTCGATGTAATCCATCGTGTGCAAGCGGATCGATTGGCCGACTTTGGATTGCAGTTGCCGGCGCGTGTAGTCGCCGACCAAAACCTCGTATTCGAACGGCGAGGACTCAATCGCGATCGACGACTCGGTCACCTGCGTCAGCTTTCCGGCGATGTTCAGAATCACGGGTAATGCAATTGGTATGGGGAAACGGAATAGCACACTCGTCCCCAAGGGTCGCCTTGGCGCGAGTGCGGATGATGATGAAACGACAGGCTGGAAGCCTATCCCACGGTGGGCGATGCGAACAGCGGATTGTGGCTGAGGTGAAAGCCGCAGACGGCGATCGCCAGGGCGTCGGCGACGTCGGCCGGCTCGGGGACTTCGGCCAAGTTCAATTGCAACTTCACCGCCAATTGCATCTGGTGTTTGGGCGCATGGCCGTTGCCCGTCATGACCTTCTTAACCTTCGTCGGTTCAAAACTCTTCACGGGCACTCCGGCGGCTGCGGCGGCCAAGCAGATCACTCCGCGGGCGTGGCCCATCAAGATCGCGGTCTTGGGCCGCGAGTAGTGGGAAAACAATTGCTCCAGGGCCAGGAAATCAGGCTGATGCTGTTCGAGGACCTCCGCCACGCCGCTGTAGATCTCCAGCAACCGCGATTCGATCGATGCCTTGGCCTTGCTGCGAACGATCCCCGCTTCGATCAATTGGAATTGGCCGTGACGGACACGAATGACGCCGTAACCGGTGGTGTTGAGCCCCGGGTCAATGCCCAGAATCTTTACCGGCGTCTGACTTGCCGCGGCACCGCCCAACTTGACCGCCGCATGGGAGTTCATGAGGTCAATTCCCAGCTGGTGCCTTCTTTCTTGTCCAACAGTGCCACGCCGAGTTCGCCGAGACGATTTCGGATGGCATCCCCGGTCGCATAGTCTTTGCGCTCCCGGGCTTCCTTGCGGAGATCGATCAACAAGTGAATCGTCTTGTCGAGCAACTCTTGGGCGACTTCATCGCCGCCGCCGGCGACTGGTGGTTTGCCGAACAAACCCAGCACGTTGGTTAGCTCTTTCATTGATCGCATCGCTGCAATCAACGCGACAACCTCGGGCAATTGAGCATCCGCACCGGCGGCGAGCGTGTTTTCGTTCAGATAACGATTCAGCAGGCGCAACCAATCGAACAGAATGCTGATCGCCGCCCCGGTGTTGAAGTCATCGTCCATCGCGGCGATGAATTTTTCTCGCAGCGAGTGCACCTGTTTCAGCAAGTCGTCCTTGCCGGGATCAAAATCGCCCTCCGCACGCGTCTTGGCAGGTTTCAGACCGTCGTCGTCATAGAAAGAGATTCCCGTGATTTCTTCGAATCGCTCGAACAGCCGATAGAAACCATCCAGTGCCGAACCGGCTTCTTCCAGCCCCGCTTCGCTGTACAGGATGGTGCTGCGGTAGTGGGTTCGCAGCAAGAAAAATCGGATCCGGGTTCCGGTGTGGCGTCGGATCAGGGCGCTCAAACCGCCGTCGCCCTTGGAGCGGCTGATTTTCCCCGCCGCCGCCTCTTCGGCCGATTCTTCACGGTCGCCCTTGCCACCGAGCTTTCCCTTGCCTTCGGATCGCATCAGCCCGTTGTGCATCCAGTACTTGACCATCGGGGCGTCGTGGCAGCATCCGCTTTGGGCCAGTTCGTTCTCGTGGTGCGGGAACATCAGGTCCAACCCACCGCCGTGGATGTCGAAGGTCTTGCCCAGGATTTCGTGGCTCATCGCCGAGCATTCGATGTGCCAACCGGGTCGGCCGCGTCCCCAGGGGCTGTCCCAGGAAATCTCCCCGGGTTTGGCCGATTTCCAGAGCGCGAAGTCACCGGAGGAACGTTTCTTCGCAGCCGCCTCGCCGCCTTCGCCCTGCTGGTCATCGACGCTGCGATTAGAAAGTTGGCCATAGTTGGGATCTTTAACGACGTCAAAAAAGACGTCGCCGTCGACTTCGTAGGCGTGACCTTTTTCGATCAGCTGCTCGATGAAGCCGATGATCTGGGGCATGTGGTCGGTCGCCCGCGGCATGTAATCGATCTGGTTGACGCCCAGCTCGCGCAGATTGGCCATGTAATCGGCCGTCATCTCCGTGGCGATCTGGGACACCGGCAGATCGCGCTCCTTGCTCTTGTTGATCAGCTTGTCGTCGACGTCGGTGATGTTGACCACCCAGGTCGGCTGGTAGCCGCTGTAGCGCAAGTAGCGTTTGACGGTGTCAAAGATGACGGGGCCGACCATGTGGCCGATGTGTGATTCGGCATACACCGTGGGGCCACACAGGTAGATCCCCACCGCGGGCGGAGAAATCGGCTCGAAGGGCTCTTTGGTTTTCGTCAGCGTGTTGTAGACGCGAAGCTGGCTGGCTGGCTTTGTCACGGTCGGTGGGCAGGCAAAAATGGAGTGACGGGGCGAAAGATGCGAATTGTAGAGATGCAAGGGGTTCCCGCCGAGCCCGATTCACCGAACAGATCCCAAGCAGCTGGAGAAGGGCGGCGGGATTGGCAAAACAATGGGGGCAAAACAATTCCATCGACCGGATCCGCCTGGCCCGCCTCCCCATCATTCTGCCCCGTATCATTCTGCCTCTCTGCACGGGCCGCTCGCTGACCGGCCTGTTGATTTAGTCGAAATGAAACAGCTAACGATTAGCCGATGGGCGCTAGCCCCGGTTTTGCGGCGGCGAGAACCGCGGCTAGCGCCGTGCGGCTGATTAGATCAACAGGCCGTGACGCTTCCCGCTGGCATCCTCCTGCCCGGTCCATCGCGTGTCGGCCTCGCGCAAGTCCGCCAAATCCGCCGAACCCTCCTCGGCGCCAAGGTTCCTTGGGCCCCTCTCATTGACCAAACCGCTTGTCGCAAATAGATTTACGCCCGCTTGGCCGAAACGAGGTGAAATCGATCGGGCCTCCCAGGCGGATCACAGCGGTGATTCGCGGCGACACCATGCCGAGCAACCACGCCCCCGATGACTCCCGAGTGACTCCTACTTTCTCCACGAGCGACAGCGGCGCCGGTATACGTAAGTCCTTGTTTTGACTGAAGATAGCGACACACACTCCGCACGCTCACGCCCCTTCTGAGACGGTTTCGATAGAGAACAACCATGGCGAACAAGATGGTCTATTACTTCGGTAAAACAAAAACCGAAGGCAAAGGCAAACCCAAAGCTCTCCTCGGCGGTAAAGGATTGAACCTCGCCGAAATGACCTCCATCGGACTTCCGGTCCCCCCCGGATTCACGATCACCACCGAAGTCTGTGACCAGTACTACAAGGCCGGCAAGCATTTGCCAGAGGGCCTGATCGACCAAGTCGGCAAAGCGATCCGAAAGCTCGAAAAGGAGCTCGGCAAAAAATTCGGTGACGAGGAAAACCCGCTGCTGGTCAGCGTCCGCAGCGGTGCCGCGGTCAGCATGCCCGGGATGATGAATACCATTTTGAACCTGGGGCTGAACGACCAATCCACCGAAGGGTTGGCCAAAGCGACCAAAAACGAGCGATTCGCCTACGACGCCTACCGTCGACTGATCAACATGTTCGGCGACGTGGTGATGGGCATGGACCACCATCAATTCGAAGTCGCGTTTGACAAGATCAAGAAAAAGTACGACGTCACCGACGACACCGAAGTGCCCGCCGAGGGCCTGAAAGAGCTGTGTGAAGCCTACAAAGAGGTCTACAAGGAGCACACCGGCGAGGTGTTCCCCCAAGACCCGGTCGCCCAATTGGAACTGTCGATCAAGGCCGTTTTCGGATCCTGGAACACCGACCGTGCGGTCAAGTACCGCGAGATCGAAGGCATCCGCCACCTGCTGGGAACCGCCGTCAACGTCCAGTCGATGGTCTATGGAAACATGGGCGATGACTCGGGCACCGGCGTCGCGTTCACCCGAAACCCCAACACCGGTGAAAACAAGTTCTACGGCGAATTCCTGATCAACGCTCAGGGCGAAGACGTGGTGGCGGGGATCCGTACGCCCCAGCCGGTCGCCGAAATGCCGAAGTGGAACCGCGCGATCCACAAAGAGCTGCTCGAGGTCAAAAAGACGCTCGAAAACCACTACGCAGAAATGCAGGACATCGAGTTCACGATCGAGCGTGGCACGCTGTACATGCTGCAAACGCGAACCGGAAAACGAACCGGCATCGCGGCGGTCAAGATCGCCTGTGACCTCGTCAAAGAAGGGCTGATCGACCAAAAAGAAGCGGTCATGCGAGTGCCGCCGAATGCGTTGACGCAGCTGTTGTTGCCCAGCTTCAAAACCACCGCCCGCAACGCCGCCGAAGTGCTGTGCAAGGGCATCAACGCCTCACCGGGTGCGGCAGTCGGCAAGCCCGCCTTCACGGCCGAAGAGGCTCGCGAACGGAAAGATGCCGGCGAAGAAATCATCCTGGTGCGTCGCGAAACCAGCCCCGAAGACGTCGACGGCATGAGCGCCGCGGTCGGCATCCTGACCAGCACCGGTGGTGCAACCAGCCACGCGGCCGTGGTCGCCCGAGGCTGGGGCAAGTGCTGCGTCGCCGGTGCGTCCGACGTGCAGATCAACGAAAAGAAAAAGCAGATGAAGGTCAATGGGAAAACCATTGGCGTCAACGACGTGATCAGCCTGGACGGAACGACCGGCGAAGTCATGCTCGGGGCCGTGGAAACGCAAGAGCCCAAGCTGTCCGGCGACTTCGCAAAACTGATGAAGTGGGCCGACGAGTACCGCACGCTGGCCGTGCGAACCAACGCCGATTCGCCCGCCGACAGCAAGCGCGCCCGCGATTTCGGTGCCGAAGGCATCGGGCTGTGCCGTACCGAGCACATGTTCTTCGAGCAAGACCGAATCATCCACATGCGGGCGATGATCCTGGCCGAGGAAGAGCCGCAGCGACGCGAGGCACTGGCCAAGCTGCTGCCGTTCCAACGCAAGGACTTTGAAGGCATCTTCAAAGCGATGTCCGGCCTGCCGGTCACGATCCGTTTGCTGGACCCGCCGCTGCACGAGTTCCTGCCCCATGACACGGCCGCGCAAAAAGAAATGGCCACCGAATTGGGTGTCAAAGCATCGGACATCAAGAAACGCATCGAAGCGCTGCACGAAGCCAACCCGATGCTCGGCCACCGCGGTTGCCGCTTGAGCATCACCTACCCCGAAGTCTTGGAGATGCAGGTCCGAGCGATCACCGAGGCCGCGATCAGCTGTGCCAAGAAGAAGGTCAAGGCGCACCCGGAAATCATGATTCCGCTGGTCGGGACCTACCAAGAGCTGGCATTGCTGCGGAAAAAGGTCGAAGAGACGATCGAAAAGACCGTGGCCGCCAAGAAGTTCGATGGCAACCTGGACATCTCGATCGGCACCATGATCGAAATCCCGCGTGCCTGCCTGACGGCCGACGAAATCGCCGAGCACGCCGATTTCTTCAGCTTCGGCACCAACGACTTGACCCAAATGGCGTTCGGCTACAGCCGTGACGACATCGGCGGCTTCCTGCCCGACTACCTGGATCAAGAGATCCTGGAAGTCGACCCGTTCCAATCGCTGGACCAAACCGGTGTCGGCCAGCTCGTCGAACTCGGCGTCACCAAAGGCCGCTCGGCCAAGAAGGCGCTCAAGATCGGCATCTGTGGTGAACACGGCGGCGATCCGAGCAGCGTTGATTTCTGCCACCGAGCCGGGCTGAACTACGTCAGCTGCAGCCCGTTCCGCGTGCCGATCGCCCGCTTGGCCGCCGCCCAAGCAGCGATCACCAACGGCTAGGGCATCGGCAATCGACCGAAATCAGGAAAAGACTCGGCTGTGTTCAGCCGGGTCTTTTTTTTGTGCCAGCCCACGTAGCGGAACTCGCCAAGAGTTTCGCCCCCCGGCAATCGTGCAGGACGAAAGCCTTGGCGGCTTCCGCTACGCCACACCGCCTACGTAGCGGAACTCGCCAAGAGTTTCGACCCCGGGCAATCGTGCAGGGCGAAAGCCTTGGCGGCTTCCGCTACGCCACACCGCCTACGTAGCGGAACTCGCCAAGAGTTTCGCCCCCGGGCGGTCACGCGGGACGAAAGCCTTGGCGGCTTCCGCTACGGCTGCAAACAATGCCGATTGGCCATGCTGATGCCGCTGACAATCGCGCCGACGATGCCGACAAACCCCTGATCGGTGCCGCACAGGAACACGTTCGGCAAATGGGTCGTGCCATCGAGTTGCTTGGTCGGCGCGCCGTAGACCGCCCCGTTGTCGTGCCAGGTGAAGCGGCGAATCGTCTTGGGGGTGAACACGTCGGTGTCGATCACGTACTGACGAAAATCCGGCATGAAACGCACCGAAGAGGCGACGGCCAATTCGTACTGCCGTACCTTTTCCGCCTGGTACTTCGCATCGGGCAGCTCGCACCAGCGATCATGGTTGGCCAGCGTCGTGATCCGCAGCACGCCATCAGGCAACTCGCCTTCGTCGTCTTCATAGATGTAATTGTTCGGCGAACAGATCACGCCCGTCCGCGCGTCGCACAGGTCATCGTCGGGGCGATTCCAATGAAACGAATCGCTGTCGTTGTAAAACACAATCGTTCGATCGAACCCGAACGACTGGGGCATTCGATCCAGGATCGAGATCGATTCGATAAACGAGAGTTTTCCGGCCCGTGCGACGTCGACTTCGGTCACGTCGTCGCACAGCCGCATCGTTTCGATGTTGCCGGCCGAAGACAGAATCCGGGTCGCAGTCAATTCGATCCCGTTGTCCAGCACGACACCGGCGGCGCGGCCGTTTTCCACATGGATCCTCGAAACGCCACTTCGAAGCTTTAGCTCGCCGCCGAGCCCACGAAACTTGCGGACCAGATTCTTCAGGATCACCCGCACACCCTTGAACGGACGCCCGAATCCTTCCAGATAGCAGGCCCGAAACATGATGCAGAACTGGCCGAAGTCCATGTCGTTTTCACGGGCGTTGCCGTACCACATCAACGGGCAGAGCAACATTTCGATCAGCAGCGGTTCGCTCAAATGCTCCGCCATCACCTCGCGCGCCGACCGCATGAACCGCTCGTCGGTCCCGTCCATGTCGGAATAATCCAACAACGAGTCACACAGCGAGCGGAATCCATCGACCTGGCCGGGGAACCGCTCCGCGATCTCGTTTTCCAGTAACCCGATGTCGTTGCTGAAATCCAGTGAGACACCGGGAAAGCGGATCGACGACCCGATTTGCTCGGCAAGCTTGAAATCATCCCAGCGGAAACGCAGCTGCCGAATCAGCTTTGCCAGCGGCCCCTTCTTCGTCCCCCGCTTGGCATAATTTGTCATCGCATGAAGGCCGACGTCATAGTCGCGCCCCCCCATGCGGTAAAACGAATTCAGGCCGCCGATCGTGTAGTGGCGTTCAAGAATACAGACACGTTGGTCGTAGTGGGCCAGACGGATCCCGGCTGCCAAGCCACTCATCCCGGCGCCGATGATGATCGTGTCGTAATGTTCGGCTACGGACGGCTCGGTCACGAGAATTCCAACGCTTTGACGGCCAAAGCCGCGGGATCAGGTTTTGACGATGTCACGCATCTTGGGCTCCAGGTACGCCACTGTGGACGCCATGCTGGCCAGCTCCCCGTACTCCTCTTCGGGAATCTGGACGCGGTGCCGCTTCCGCAGCTCCATCACGATGTCCAGGAAATCCATGCTATCGAGTTCCAGCTGTTCCCGGAACGCAACATCGTCTTTCAGATCGTCCAGGTCTTCGTCCGGCGAAATGTCTTCGAGAATGTCCAGGATTTCGTCGCGGATTTCGGCAGGCGTCATTGCTATTCGAGATGGGGTTGAAAGCGGGCGGATTGAAAACGGTGCGGAAGCAGGAATTGCCGGGCCGCCCATCTTACCGCCTGGAGATCAAATTTCGAAGTGCCCGAGAGCGACGAAATTTGGATTCCCCGCCGCGGCCAGCGAGCAGAACCACTTCTTCACCGAGGAGCTCAGTGGGTTTAGGCAAAACCCTTCCGGCAGGCATCGATGGCCAAACGAATCGGTCCGCAATTTAACGCATGGCACCCCTCTCCCCAAAACAGATCGCACAAACAGATTTTGACCGCAGAGTGACGGTGACTGCGATCTGTTTTGGGGAGAGGGGCTGGGGGTGAGGGGCCTTACACCCGACCAAGTTCCGGCCGGCTGCCCCCCTCATCCCCAGCCCTTCTCTGTGCGCAAAGCCGGGGGAGAAGGGAGCCATTTCAAGTTGCGTAGACACAATGTCTGCAAGGAGGGCCAAGCCCTGCGAGAGACATTCACTTCGCCCCAGGCAGCGTCTGAAATCAAGGCGCTGCCGAATCACACCCGGCCGATGATCACGACCGAATTGATCCCGAGCATGCCGAAAGAATTGTTCAGGACGTAATCGACCTTGCGGTGCTCCTGGGCTTCGTTGAGCACCAACCCGGGCAAACGACAATCTTCATCGAGCGTGTCGACGTTGATCGTGGGGTGGACGACGGAGTCGCGGAACGACGACAGATTGCCGGCCAGTTCCAACGCCCCGGCGGCGCCCATCGCGTGCCCGATGTAGCTTTTGGTGTTGTTGATCCGCACATTCTCGCAACCTTCGAAGACGCTCCGCAGGGCGGAGCATTCCTGGGCGTCTCCGCTGGACGTTCCGGTCGCGTGCGTGCTGACGATGTCGATCTGGTCGGGTTGCAGCCCGGCCCGCTTGAGCGCCATCTGCACGCATTCCGCCTGCCGCTCGGGATTGGGCAACACAAAGTCGGTCGCGTCGGTATTCATCGCGTACCCGACCAGTTCGCCGTAGATTTCCGCGCCCCGCTTCTTTGCGTCGCCCAGCCGCTCGAGCGTGTACAGACAGCCGCCCTCGGCGACCACAATGCCGCTGCGGTCGACGTCAAACGGACGCGACGCCTTGGCGGGATCCTCATGGCTGGCCAAAGCGTTCTGGCTGTTGAAGCTGGCGAAAATCCCGAACGTGTGAATGCTTTCGCTGGTCCCCCCGGCGATCGCCACGTCACATTCGCCCAGCCGCAGCATTTGCGCCCCCTGGATGATCCCGGCGTTGCCGGCGGCACAGGCGGCCCCGATGGTGTAGTGCGGCCCGGTGACTTTCAGATTCAACGCGATTTCACCGGCGGGGTTGTTCGCCACCGTGCGGGGATTGTGGTGGTGCGACCAACAACTGGTGTCGTAGTCGAATCCCTTGATCACATAGATCTCGTTCTCGGTTTCCACGTTGCCGTGTTCGGTCACGCCGACGTAGATGCCGACGCGTGATTTGTCGGTGTTTTCCCAGTCGATCCCCGCATGCTTGATCGCTTCGTTGGCCGCGTAAACGCCGACGCTGCCGGCACGTGTCCCGCGGCGGAGGTCTTTTTTGGTTTGGTACCGGCGGGTGTCGAAGTCACAGATGCCCGCCAGAGTCTTGCCGAAGTAGCGGATTTCATAGGGTTTGACGCCGCTGCGTTTCTCCAACAGGGCCTCGCGATACTCGCCCCAGTCGTTTCCGTTGGGGGCGGTCAATCCGATTCCGGTGATGACGATGCGCTGGTCGTCGGGTAATTCAGAGGCGAGATTGGGGGCGATCACTGTGCTGGCTGCCGGTGGGGTCAGACTGGTCGGGTAGGTTTCAGGTGCATAGAAATCACCTGTCCGCGAACGCCCGAAGGTACCAGTTACGAAATCACCGATCAATGGTCAGCGGGGTGGGTGGCGGGGCACGTCCGGGGTCCGGTCATTCCGGTAAACTGAGCCAATCCGTTGCCGCCGCCGACACGATGATCGCCTCCCGATGGTGTTCCGATTCGCTTGAATTTCGCGGCGAGCCCGTCACGGATGCGTCCGACGACTCGCCGATCGCCCCTTTAGCCCGCCGCCCCGATTTCGCCGTATCCGTTTTGTCCACGCTGCCTTCATCTCCGACCGCCAGCGACGCCGTGCGACAAAAATGCCGGCAAACGCTGGATCGTGTTCGCAGCGAATTGCTGGCCGCCCGTAACGACGCCGGGCACTGGACCGGTCAGTTGGCCGCCAGCGCGCTCAGCACCGCCACCGCCGTCAGCGCGTTTTCGGCTGTCCTGATCAACGGTGATCCGCCCGGGGGCGAATCGCTGCGAGCGATGGTCCGCCAGGGGATGGGCTACCTGCAAACCCAGCAAAATCCGGACGGCGGATTCGGCGACACCGACCGCAGTCATTCCAACATCGCGACCAGCTACCTGGTCCTATCGGCCTCAACGCTAGCCGAAACCATCGGCGAATCACCGCTCGCTCCGACCGCCGTGCAGCAACTGAACCGGTACTTGGACCAAGCCGGTCGACTGGACGGACTCCGCCGACGCTACGGGACGGACAAAACGTTCGTCGTGCCGATCATGAACAACATGGCGATCGCCGGACTGATCTCCTGGGACCAGGTCGCCGCGCTGCCGTTTGAAGCGGCTGTGTTTCCGCAATCGATGTATCGCTTTTTGCAGATGCCAGTGGTCAGCTATGCGATCCCCGCGCTGGTGGCGATCGGCCAAGCACGTCATTTCCTCGGTCGCCGCGCGATCGCCCCGGTCCGGCTGATCCGCTCGCTGTGCGTCCGGCGAACTCTCGCGGTGTTGGAACGGATGCAACCGGCCAGCGGTGGTTATCTCGAAGCGACCCCGTTGACCGCGTTTGTGGTGATGAGCCTGGCGGCCACCGGACGATGCGACTTGCCCGTCGTGCGGAACGGGTTGCGTTTTCTAACCGAATCGATGCTTGACGGCGGGTGCTGGCCGATCGATACCAATTTGGCGACCTGGGCGACGTCGTTATCCATTCACGCGTTGGCCTGTGACCCGGCGGACGACGGTAATTGGTACAGCGAACAGTTGGCCGACTGGCACCTGGGTTGCCAGCATCTGACGCGACATCCGTTTACCGGTGCCGAGCCGGGGGGCTGGGGCTGGACGGACTTGAGCGGCGCGGTCCCTGACAGCGATGACACGCCGGCCGCCATCCTCGCTCTCGGACTGATGCGTCCACACGCGGACGCAAATCGACAGACCCAAATGCACGCCGCGATGATTCGCGGCAGCCGCTGGCTGATCCGGCTGCAAAACCGAAACGGCGGCTGGCCGACGTTCTGCCGCGGCTGGGGAAAACTGCCCTTTGATCGCAGCAGCACCGATCTGACCGCCCACGCACTGCGGGCTCTTTGGTCGATTCCTGTTCGCCCGAAAGACACACGGGGGCCGGGACCGAGCCGAGCGGTTTTTGACCGGGCCAACCGCAAAGCGTTGCGATATTTGTCACGGCAACAACAGGCCGATGGGTCCTGGATGCCGCTTTGGTTCGGCAACCAAGATCGCGAGGACGAATCCAACCCGATCTACGGAACGGCAAAAGTCCTGATCGCGGGCGGGATCGCCCCCCGCCAAGAAGCGGCGGCATGCGACTACCTGTTGCAGAACCAAAACGCCGACGGCGGCTGGGGCGGGGGACCATCGGTCGCGGAAAAAATACGCTCCCTGGTCGAATCGGATTCCGAGGTCGGCTCGATCGCCCCGAAAATCCCCGCTGGTTTGCAAAGCAGCGTGGAAGAAACGGGGCTCGCCGTCGAAGCGCTCGCGACGGTGATCCTCCGCCACCGAGACGCCCCCCCCGCCGTCGGGCCGCAATCTGAAAACGTCACCGCGAATCTGCGATCCGATCGCTTGGCAGACGGGTTAACAAGGCAACGACCAGAATGTTCTGCCGCAGACAGTTCCGCCGCTGTGAACGATGCCTTGGTGGCGGCTATACTACGCGGGGTCGAATTCTTGATGCAAAGTGTCGAGGATCGGCGACATCAAGTGGCATGGCCGATCGGATTCTATTTTGCCAAGCTCTGGTACCATGAACGCTTGTATCCGCTGATCTTCACCGCCGCCGCGCTGGGAAAAACGCTCCGCGTGTTGGCCGAGAATCACGACCCGAATTGGCCTCGATGACGATCGGTCCTCCGGTCCCAGGCTACAGTGAACCCACCTTAGATTCCCGCACCATTTCTCGCCCCGAGGTAATCGGTTTGTCGACCGGATACAGCCCCAGCGATGCCACTGCCAGCCAAACCGTCCCCCCATCGCCGTCGGATTCCGCATCCTCAGACGCCAGCGCAGGATCACGCAGCCGACGCCGCAAGACGAGCCACTTGAAGGAGGTCCCCGAAACACTGGAGCTGCGCGAAAGTCTGCGCGCCCGCTGTGAACAGGTCGCCGATCGATTGGACCGCAGCGTCCCGATGACCAAAGACGAATTGGAGCAAGTCGCCCGGCGAACGCTGGAAGAAGCCGATTTGCCCGAATCGCTGGTCGGCTGGGTGATGGTGATGATCAGCACCTCGTTCTGGCGTCACGCCCTGGAAGGGGTTCCGCCGGAGCGCCGCTTGTTCCTGTTGCCTCACTGCCTGAAACACGCCGAGGGGTGCCCGGCGGAGTACGATGAGTTCGGCATGAACTGCAAAGAATGCGGGGCGTGCAGCATCGCCGACTTCCGCGGACTGGCCGAAGAAATGGGCTACCGCGTGCTGGTCGCCGAAGGTTCACCGGTGGTGATGAAGATCATCGTCGGCGGGTACGTCGATGCGGTGATCGGCGTGGCTTGTTTGAACGTCCTGGAAAAGGCGATCGACAAGGTCTTGTTGGCGGGGATCCCCTGCATGGCCGTTCCGCTGCTGAGCAGTGATTGCCGAAACACCAAAGTCGACGAAGCGTGGGTCGACCAAATGATCCGCACGCCCTACAAGCCGGCCCAGCAGGAGACCCGCAGCTACGTGCACCTGATGCGCGCCGCGGGCGATCTGTTCCTGCCCGAGACGCTCGAAGCGAACGCGCCGCGTTTGCGTGGCAAATCGGCGTTCGGCACTGGAGACCTCTCTGCCCAGAGCGTTGCCGCGATGGATGCGGTCGAAGCCACCGAACACATCGCGTACGACTTCCTCGCTCGCGGCGGAAAACATTCGCGACCGTTCATCACGCTCGCAGCCTACGACGCGATGACCGGCGGCGATTGCACCGGCAGCAACGCGGCCCGCGCAATCGCCGAGCTGCCCCAATCGGTCCGCAGGGCCGCCCTCAGCATCGAGACGTTTCACAAAGCCAGCTTGGTCCACGACGACATCGAAGACGACGATGCCTTTCGCTACGGCCAACCCTCGCTGCACAAAGTCTTTGGCATCCCGACGGCCATCAACGTCGGTGACTTCCTGGTCGGCATGGGCTACCGCCTGATCAGCGACCGCAGTGCGATGGCCGGCACCGGTGCGGCCGCCCAAATCGATGTGATGGATTGCTTGGCCGCCGCGCACATGCGACTCGGTGAAGGCCAGGGTGCCGAACTGCTGTGGCGTGACGGCACCGATCGCCGGTTGACGCCGCTGGATGCGTTAAAGATTTATGCGCTCAAGACATCTCCGGCATTCGAGGCCGCTCTGTTCAGCGGCGTTCGCCTGGGCTGTGGCGACGATGCCGACGGCAAGGCGAACGAATACCGCGAGTCAATCCGCACCTTCAGCCGAAACCTGGGCGTCGCCTTCCAGATCCTGAACGACCTGGGTGATTTCGCCGGCGACAATGACAACAAGCTCTCCGCCGGCGGCGACATCTTCGGCGGGCGACCGACGTTGTTGTGGGCGTTGGCGCTCGATTCGCTCAATGAGCACGACCAACACGAACTGCTCGGTCTGGCCAGTGCCGATTGCACACTCGGCGACGCCGAACGACTGAGCGCCGTCCGTGGGCTGTACGAAAAAGCCGGCGTCTTTGACACCGCATTCCGGCTGGTCGACAAACATCAGCAACGCGCCGAACAGGTCGCCGATAAAATCGAACCCGACTCGCTGCGGCGACTGCTGTACTTCCTGGTCGACACCGTGCTCGAACGCCCCGAGATCCAGACCCCCAAGGTCGTCTCGCTGGGCATCGCCGCGGCCACGGTGTGAGTCGGTCGACGCACAAGCCATCCCTTCTTTCTTCTAACGTCCCCCGAGCGGATTCATGGTTGCTGGGCTTTCCAAAGACGACGCCGACGTAAAAATCGAAACGCTGTTGGCAGAGTTCTATGATCCCGAGGCGGGGTTCGCCCAGTGGGGGCAGTGCCGTTCGACACTTCGGATGCCCTCGCCCTACGACGAATTGCTCAATCATCATTCGCACATGACCGTGACCGTCGAGTCACATCATGGCGACAAGGTCGACGTCGTCGTGCACCGTCATCACCGCCATGCCGATGACCACGGCGATTGGTACGTCCGCGAGATCACGCTGAAGACCCAGACCAGCGGCAAGGTCGTCCAGTACGGAATCGTCCGATTGAATGTCTCCGCCCTCGCCCCCGAAGTCTGGAAACAGATCGAATCGCGACAGACACCGCTCGGACGTGTTTTGATCGAACACAATGTGCTGCGCGAAGTCCAACTCTGTGAGCTCTGGGAAATCCAGGCCGGACCGGCGTTGGCCAGCCTGCTGCACGCCGAAGCCGGAGACACCGTTTACGGGCGAACCGCACTGATCTACTGCGACGGCGAACCCGCCATCGAACTGCTGGAAGTCGTCGCCAAGTGACCCGCCCCGTGGGATAGGCTTCCAGCCTGTCAATTCTCACCACATGCTTCCCATGCCCAATCCCCTCCGATCGCTCGCCCTGGCCTGCCTGCCACTCTTCCTCGCCACCACCTGCGCCGCCCAATCAATCGCAGAAAACCAACGGTGGGCGATCGAAGCACGCCGGGCCCTGGACCAACAAGACTACAAGACGGCATCCGAAGCCGCCGGCAAGATCGCCGAGGCACCGGCAACGGACGAATTTCAACGCGTCGCCGCGGACACGCTGCTTCGCTGTGGCGAATCGAAACGCGCGATCGAGCTGTTCGAGCAGTACCTGACCCAACGCCCCAACGACCGCCCCTACCTGTGGCAACTTGGCATCGCCTATTACTTCGACGGACGATTCAAAGACGGCGCCAAGCTGTTCGAAGTCCACCGCACGGTGAATCCCAACGATGTCGAAAATGCGGCCTGGCATTTCCTCTGTGTTGCGAAAGCCGAATCTCCGGAGAAAGCAAAGCAACTGCTGCTGCCCGCCCCCAACGATTCCCGCGCCCCCATGGAGGAGGTCTTGCAGATGCTTCGCTCGGGCGACAGCGGTCCGGTCAAACAACGCATGAATTCATTCGCCCCCGGTTCGGCTGCGGCGCGGTCGGCCAATTTCTACGGCCATTTCTATCGGGGCCTTTACGCCGATGCCCTGGCAGACACCGCGACCGCAAAAAAGCACCTGGACATCGCGGCCAAACACGCACCGGCAAATTACATGGGCGACATCGCCAAGGTTTACGCCGCACACCTGAAGCCGTAGCTGTCGCCCACGCCGTGCGTGACGATGAACCTTTCAATGCCAGCCCGACGCGTAAGCGAGGGGTCAGACGGCGCCCCTCGCTTACGCGTCGGGCTGGCAAAACGACTTGGATGCCAACGCGCCGAATAGCTCAACACGGCCAAGACTTTTACCGCAACCCTCGCGCTACACCTGATCCGGTTTGGCGGTCGCCTTCATGATCGTGAAGAATGAAAACGGATTGGGCTTGTAGCGTTGGTCGATGCGAATCGGCAATTCACGCAACACCTCCTCAAGCTCCAAATCGGTCCGCCAACCGAGTCGCTTGGTCACATTGCCCGCCGAATCGACCACGCGGGCGATCAAGGGATTGTCGCTGCGAAAGTGGTTGATGATTAAAATCTTCCCACCCGGTCGGCAGACGCGAACCATCTCTCGCATCATCTTGGCCGGATTGGAAACGACACTGACGGTGTGAAAGGACGTCACGACGTCAAACTGGTTGTCAGCGAACATCAGCTCCTCGGCATTCATCGGCTGAACCGAAATGTGCCCCCAGCCCTTCCGGTCGATCAGCGTTTGCGCTTCGGCCAGCATCGATTCCGACAAGTCGATGCCGGTCAATTGGATGTGCCGAGGATAGCTTGCCAGTGACAGCCCCGTGCCGACGCCGACCTCCAAAACCTTGGCACCTTCGGGCAACGGCATCGCGCCGACCGCGGAGCGAATATTCTTCCCGGCCACGGCGGGCCAAAACGCTTGGTAGGCCGGCACCAGGTTGTGATACAGCTTCGCCGCGTGGGGGACTCGCGACCGTTTATGCTCCGGATCGGACTTGTCTTTGGAATCTTGCGGGTGCGGCGTGACAGTGCTCATCAACAATTGCTCTCGGACGGCGAACGCCAGGTGGGATGGTTGGTGGGCTAGTATAGCGACACCGGGAGCGTTTACGGCGCGACGCCCCACCCGATGTTTTCGGCTAGTCTGTAGCGGACAGCATTGCAAATTTCGCCCCGCCGTCAAATCGGCCCCGACACGCCTGGCGAACCCCAAAGCATGGCAGGCCAAGGATTTAGGGCCGATCCCGACGCAGTGCCTCGGCGACAATTCGGAGCATTTATTACGTTCCCGTTACAAACCAGCCGCGGCTCGCTCGGGAATCCTTGCGGCGACCGGTCGACAGATCATCGGCTTGACCAAACCACCGCAACGTCGAGCGAAGGGAGAGGCAAAGACGCTGAGCTAGCACAAAACCCTCCCTGGCAGGGAGGGTGAACTACTTGCTTGATCGCTCCATGTCCTAACTTGATGCCTCTGGGGGCGACAGGAGCGTGACGCCCGCCTCAGCTTTCTTGGGCCGGTCCGTCCCGGCGGTCGGATCGCTCCGCCACGGGACGCTTGGCGGTCGAATCGCCCGGCGAGCCCGATTGGCCTTTGGACGCGTCACGAGACGACGGCGATTGCCAGATCCCAGCGGGGCCAACGACCAAGGTTTCTTTCAGCCCATGAACGGACTCGATCGTCAAGCTTGGCAGAACCGACCAGGTAGATGGAGTGATCATCTTTTAACCTATGAAAAATGCCCGCCGTGGTTCGGCGAGCGGTAGCGAATGGCGATGCACACTGAACAACCTCGCCTATTGCACCGCCCCACTTCGGTTTGATTTGACGTTCCCGGCAATCAAGGTCCGCACGGCAGGACGGTTGAGACGATTAGAGGGAACTTACAACCAATGTGACGGAAAAACCAAGCCCGATTTCAAAGCGTAGTGCACCGCATGAAAATTGACTTCTTGATCACCGAGTTGAACGTCGGCGGTGCCGAGAAAACGCTGACCGAATTGGCCCTCGGGATGCATCGCCGCGGGCATCGCGTGCGCGTCCTCTCGATCGGCTCGCAACCCACGCCAGAGCGTTCTCGATTGGTCGATCGACTGGCTGCTGAATCAGTGCCACTCGAATTCGGCGGCTTTGATCACTGGAGTCAAATGCTAGCGGCACGACGATGGCTAGTACGCCGCTTTCGCGACTGCCCCGCAGAGCTGTGCCAAACCTTCCTCTTTCATGCCAACTGCTTGGGAACCTCCGCGGCCAAACGCGCCGGCGTCCCGCACGTCATCGGCGGGCTTCGTGTCGCAGAATCCAAACGCATCCGATTGTCCGTGGAGGCTCGAGCGCTGCGGCGGATGAATCACGTCGTCTGCGTCAGCCAACAAGTCCGGGCGTTTGCGATCAAGCAGCTGTCGGCCAACCCTCAATCCTGTTCGGTCATCCCCAACGGAGTCGACATCGCGACGTTTCGAGACGCGGTCGCAACCGACTGGTCACAAATCGGCTGGCCCGGCGACAGCCAAGTCGCGATCTTTGTCGGACGGCTGCATCCCCAGAAAGGGATCGAGTTGATTCAGCAACAATACGACTCCCTGTTCGCCGCCCACCCCGACCGGCGACTGCTGATGATCGGAGACGGCCCGCTGCGAGAGCCGTTGATGCAATGGGCCGATGCGATCGGGCACGACCGAGTCCAAATTCTGCCGTGGCAAAACGACGTCGCACCGTTTCTAAACGCGGCCACGCTGCTGTTGCTCCCGAGCCACTACGAGGGCATGCCGAACATCGTGATGGAGGCGATGGCCGCCGGATGCGTGACCGTTTGCAGCCGTGTCGAAGGCAGCGCCGAACTGCTCGGCGACGCATCCGGCCAGCGCTGCAAGGCTCAAGGCTTCGACCCTGGTGACGGTCCCGCCATGGCACGGCTCGCCGACGCATTCTTCCGCTCGAGCGACCTTCGCCAAACCATCGCCGACGCCAACCAACAACACCTCGAGCAGAACTTCTCCAACCGCCAAATGCTCGACCGCTACGAAACACTCTACCGATCGCAAGTGTAGAACCGTTGTCCCCAACTGTTCCCCCGTGACCGCCTTGCGGGCACCCCCGACCGAGCAAAGGGGACGGGGGTTGAATCCAATCGATGCAACGACGGACGATTGACGTCAACACACGTCCGTGCCGCCGTCACGCCTGACCGACAATACCGGCATTTGGCTCTGCTTGCGAGCCTTGCCGATCAGTTTCATCCATGCTTCAACGTGAGCGTCCTCGCTTGAAATGAGTCTGATGTCAGGGGGCGGGACCCGCCATCCTGTTGGGCACAGTTGGATTTGTTTCTCCGCAAGAAGTTTTCCATCGATCGGTCTGAATTTTCGCGATTTCTAAAAGTTTGGTCATCCATGGCGACCGTTTCAGCGACTGTACCGGTGAACGCAATGGAGAACCATGAACAACCCAGCGCCAGAACGACCGAACGAAGCGAATCTTGTGATTCGATGCCAGCTTGGCGATCAGGACGCTTGGCGTGAATTGGTGCAGCGTTGGAACCCGAGACTGATCGGATTTTTAGGCCGGATGTCAGACGATTCCCACAAAACCGACGACCTCTTGCAATCCACATGGCTGCGTCTCGTTCGCACCATCACCCGTCTCGAACAACCCGATCGTTTCGCACCGTGGGCCTATCGCATTGCCCGCAACACGCTCAACGATCAGTTGCGTCAGCGATATCGGTCGCCGTCGCTGGAACCAAACTCCATCGCAACAGAACCTTCAGCGTCAGACGAGACTCTGGACCGTTGGATTGAGTCCGACGAAATCATGATCGCGATGCGTTCGCTCGACCGGCACGATCGACTGGTCATCAACCTGCATTACTTCGAACATCTGACGGTGGCCGAGGTCGCCGACGTTTGTCAAACACCGGTCGGCACGATCAAGTCTCGCTTACAACGGGCTCGCCGGCAACTTCGCCAATACCTCGAGAACGAAACTCATCAATGAATAGCCCCCCAGCAACGAATCAAACCGATGACCAAATCTTCGCGATCGTACAACGAGAATTGTCGGCGCAGCGACGATCGGTTCAGCGACTTGCATTGTTAAGTGCGATTGTCATGACGGGGATCGTCTTGGCGCTTTGGATCACCGAACCGCGTCCATTGCCCGTGCATTTGCACACGTCCTTCGCCGCGATGTCGGCGCTCGGATTGACTTGGATCATCATCCTTGGAAATATTTTGCTCCGGAAGAATTGCCCGACATCGTGGGACCGCATCGCAACCGCTTGGGCCGGTTTGGTCGGTGGCGTCGGTTTCGCGATTGCCTCGCCCCTGGTCTGCATGATGCGTGGTGAACCCATTGCGGCCGTTTCGTTCGGACTGGCAAGCGGCTTCTTTGTTGCAGTCGCTGCAATGCATGTTCGCAGGGCGTATCGCTGGCAGGACGATCTGCGACAGAGACTGGCGATCGACCTCGAACGTGCCAAAGACCTCGATGCGGCAAGCAACGCCGGTGGAGATTGAACGCCGGGTCCCGTCCCGGTATCCCTGGGCGTACAATTAAGCGATCTTTCCAATCACTGATTGCGTATGGGGGCAAGACAGCCCCCGGTGGCGTCGGACTCTCGCGTGCGTCCAATGAAATGGACGCCTGTGGAATGCGCACGCTGCCCCTTTCCCCCAACCCAATTCCTATGGCTATCCAGCGAAATCAAACTCGCCCGGTCGCGATCGGCGACATCGTCGTCGGCGACGGCAACCCGATTGCCGTGCAAAGCATGACGGCGACCAAGACCCAAGACATCGACGCCACCGTGGCCCAGGCAGAAGCCTATCGTCAGGCCGGGGCAGGCGTCGTGCGAATCGCCGTTGACAGCGAAAAAGACGCCGCCGCACTGGCCGAGATCCGGAAACAGACCACCGCCAACCTGGCTGTCGACCTGCAAGAGAACTTTCGGTTGGCCGAAAATGTCGCCCCGTTTGTCGACAAGATCCGCTACAACCCCGGACACCTGTACCACCACCAGCGTGACAAACCTTGGCAAGACAAGGTCCGGTTCATCGTTCGACAAGCCCAAGAGCACGACTGCGCCATCCGGATCGGCGTCAATTGCGGCAGCGTCGACCCGGACAAGAAAGCTAAATACGACCCGGCCGATTCGATCACGCCGATGCTTGAAAGCGCCCTGGAACACTGTGAATTCGTCGATTCGCTGGGATTCGAGCGCTACGTCGTTTCACTCAAAGACAGCGATCCGCAAAAGGTGATCGAAGGCAACCGACGCTTTGCCGAGCGACGCAGCGAGATCCCGCTGCATCTGGGGGTGACCGAAGCCGGGATGCCGCCCGAGGGAATCATCAAGACGCGGATCGCGTTTGAACAGCTGATCGGTCACGGCATCGGCGATACCGTTCGCGTTTCGCTGACGCTGCCCAACGACCGCAAACCCGAAGAGATCGCGGCGGGACGTGACATCGTCGACGACATCTATGCCGGACGTGTTCGCACCGTCGTCAAACTGAACGAGCAATCGCTGAACATCATCAGTTGCCCGAGTTGTTCGCGGGTGGAAAACGAAGCGTTCATCGATCTGGCCCAAAGCGTCAAAGAAATGACCGAGTACGCCAAAGATCACGACATCACGATCGCGGTGATGGGGTGCCGCGTGAACGGCCCGGGGGAAACCGATGATGCCGACCTGGGGCTATGGTGTGGCCCCGCCAAGGTGAATCTGAAGCGTGGCACCGAAGCGTTGGGAGCGTTCGGGTACGACGAAATCTTGCCACGCTTGCGACAAGAGCTGGACGCCATCATTGCAGCCAAATGCTGAAAATTCTGCTGACCAACGATGACGGCATCGACGCGCCGGGGATCCACGCCCTGCACGAAAGTGTCCGCCACGCGATCGCGGTGCACCGGCCACACGAAGACGTCGAAATCATTGCCGTCGCGCCGGATCGATGCCGCAGCGAATGCGGGCACAGCATCGTCACGTCACACCCGCTGACGGTCAAAACGGTTCGCGAAAACTGGTACAGCGTGGACGGGACGCCGGTCGACTGCATCCGGGTCGCCCACTACGCGATGGAATTTCAGCCGGACATTGTGTTTTCGGGGATCAACGCCGGAGCCAACCTGGGCGTAAACCTGATGATCAGCGGCACATTTGCGGCCGCTCGTGAGGCCTGTCTGCTGGGGATCCCGGCGCTGGCGGCGTCACACTATCGCCGGCCTGACGTCCCGCGCACCTGGGAACACACGTCGATTTGGTTGGAACAGACCATCGAGGAATTTTTGTGTGCGGCAGTCGACCGGCGCGACGACCACCCCGCCCCGCCACTCTGGAACGTCAACCTGCCAGCCGTGTCGCCCGACACCGTCCGGATCCCCGAGCGGACCGAATGCGACGTCGACCGTTGCCCGATCGATCGAACGGGAAGGATCGAACCTGGGGGGCGCGTCCGGTTTGAACTCGATTTTCACGGTCGGCCTCGTGAACCGGGCCGCGACGTGCAACACTGTTTCGACGGCCGCATCACGATCAGCAAGCTCGGTGTGCACCCGTCGCCGTGATTCAGAATGGGCGCATGCCCTCGGAGCCCCGGTGTTTTCACATCGGGGCGATAGCGGAAGTCGCCAAGACTTTCGTCGTGATCCACCGGGAACCGAAACCCTTGGCGAGTTCCGCTACCGGGGAACCGACAGCCCGCCGATCACGCCTCTGCCTTGCTAGCAACGGCAATGGTTGCTTCGCCCATCGGCGCGGTGTTGGGGGCGTTTCCCGAGGGAGCGACCTGACTTTTTTGCAATTCGCCTCGTACGATTCGGACGTTTCGCGGCGCTTCGATGCCGATGGCGACTCGGTTTCCCGAGATCCGATTGACGGTCAGAATGATGTCATCACCAACCATCAACTTTTCACCGGCTTTGCGACTGAGAACCAACATGAGCTTTCTTCCTTGATCTTGGGGAGTCTAAAAACGTTCATTGCGTCGGAACGGAAGTACAAACCGCGTGCCAATTGCGAGCTCAGAACACGCAAAGCATGTCCAAACATCGGCGAACTTGAGTAAATCCGCCCAAAAAAGTCAAACTTTTCGACATCGCCGAGAGGCAAAAGCGGCTTTGCTGGCAACCGCCTGTCGTGCGTTAATAACTCATCCTGGAATGCTTGTCGCGAATTGAGACAGGTGCCCTGGTCGGCGTGTCTTCCTGACGCTGGTAGAGTTATCAGCGCCGGGTCTGACACGGCTGGTCATTCGACCGCGACAGGTCCGGTGCTATACTCCAGATGCGGGGCGGGCGCGGCTGAGGAATTGAGCGCGGCTTGCCGATATAGAAGAGAGCGATGAAACGAACGATGCACCTAGACGACCTACTGAAGGACTGGGAATTCAATCCCCACACGTTGAACGTCCGGATGGTGAAAGGAAACGACGGACGCGATGTGATCCAGATGCGGGTGGACATGGGGGTGCTGCAACTGGAGACGACTGGGCGCCCCGATGGTACGCCGATCGAAGGCCATCCGACGTATTTGGAATACCTGCAAGAGGCGGTCCTGGAGGAACCCGATTTAGAACTGGACGAAGACCAATGCATGGAAGTCGATCGCGAATTCATGCAGTTCTACCACCGCCGGATCTGTTGGTTGCGTCTGCAGTACTACAACCGCGCGGTGATGGACGCCGATCACACGCTGCGTTTGATGGATGTCAGCGAGCGGGTCAGCCCGGACGAGGAGTGGTCGCGATCGCACGAACAGTACCGCCCCTTTGTGCTGTTCCATCGCACACAGGCGGCCGCCCTGGGCGCGTTGGAGGAAGAGGAGTCCGGTGAAGGGGCGGTGATGGCGATCAACGCCGGACTGGAAACGATCCGCCAATTCTTTGAAAAACACGAAGCCGACGAGCACTTCGAGGAGGACGAATTGGTCGTCCGCTTGGTCGAATTGCGAGAAACGCTTCGCAGCGAGTACGAGGTCGGCCAGACGCTCCGCGAGAAACTGACCGCGGCAGTCGAACAGGAGCAATACGAGCTGGCGGCCAAGTTGCGCGACGAACTGAATCAGCGCGAGCTGGAATAAGAAACACGCGCAAACAAAAACGCGTGCGAACCAGGGGGCGGCCCCCTGATCCGCACGCGTCGCCATGCCTTCTTGGCGATCGTGACCAAGCTTCCCGCGGCAGCGAAACTCTTGGCGAGTTCCGCTACGGGTGGAGCGTTTCAGACGGCCGCGCCCAGCAAGTCCATTTCCTTGGCCAAACGCTTTCGCGCGACGTGCAAACGTCGCTTGATCGTTCCGATCGGTGCCTGGAAGGCGTCGCTCATCTCGATCAGGGTTTGACCGTTCAGGTAGAACGCGGTCAACGTTTCTTGATCCAACGCGCCCAGGCGATCGATGCTGGATCGAACCGCAGCGGCTTGCTCGCGGCTCTCGGCCACTTCATCCGGTGCGTCGTCGGTCACGCAGGTCGCTTCCAGGGTTTCTGGATCGCAGGCGATGGCCGATCGATTGCGGGTCACGCGGTTGATGGCCATGCGGTGCACGATCTGTCGCAACCAACCGCCGAACGCCTCGGGCACTCGCAATTGGTCGATCTTTTGCATCGCTTGGATGAAAACGTCTTGGGCCAGTTCGTCGGCCTCGTCCGCGTTGCGGACCCGGCTCATCGCCCCGGCGACGATTGCGGATCGGTATCGGTCGAACAGTTCGCCGAACGCATCTCGGTCACCGCCTTGGGCGCGGACGACCAGTTCGGCAACGCTCAATTGTCGCAGATCCATTGGGTTTTCAGTCGTGGTGTTCATCGCTCGGTTCCTTCCGAAAGCTGACCGGGATGGCGGTGGAGCCCGCACGGGGAAAATCAGCGTCTTCGGGTGTCGGCTTGATCGCCGTGATCGCAACGTCGCGCTCGTTTGGTGGCGCTCCGCGTTCACGGTGATTGATCAAACCAGGTTGATCGTCAGGTTGAGGCGAGGCGGAGCGTGAGAAGCGGTCCCGCCTCAGATGGCGGTCGTTCACACGCTCGGCTTGGATGTATCTGTCGCGGCTGACAAACGTCTGGTTTCCGAAATCGGTGCGATGGCTTGATTCCCAGCTCAGGCCAGCAAAGCGGGCCGGTCGAGCAGCAGGGATGACTTGAAATCAGGCGATTTCAGGTACAACTCGTCAAACACATCACCGATCGAGTCCGGTTTGAAAAACCCGTGTCGTCGGCGACACCGGTTTCGGCACGGACCATCGGCTTGGCAATCGCGGTGGGAATGAAAAACCTGCCTCTGGCAAGCTTTCCTTCTCTCTCTCAGCCTCTGCGTTGCAGAGCAGCTGAGCCACGTTTGGCCAGTCCGAGTAGCCGCACGGTGAGCGGTAAACGTTTCCGTTTACCGCCGGCCGTATTGGCGACCGTGGCCAGCCAACCGTGGGACGTCGGCGGACTCGGATGGCCACCACCGGGCTGACATTGCATCAGCATGGTTTGTGGTCCCGAATACACCCCGTTCCCGGGCGATACACACGCCATACAGAGCTGGAGGTCTGATGCGTGTGCAAATGCATCGGCGCTGGAAATCTCACGGACGCCTGCAATGTTCAGGCTACGTGTGACAACTGCGATGATTTGTTCAAAACGCATTTCAAACCTCCCGGCACCGTTGAGTGGTGCGGCGTGGAGCAAAGACGAAAAAAATGAATGAGCGGACCTGCCGACAATCACGCCCGAAAAGACGCGATGCTGCGGATGCGGTAACATGCCGCTTGATGGCGGGGTCTGCGGACCTGCGTTAACGGTAACGCACGTCGACTCCAAAAGCCAGTGAAATCTCACGTGCCTGTGGTAGTTGATCGTACAGAGTGAACCGAAAAAGAAAGGTTCGCGCGAAAATAAATCAATTTTTGTTTTGGCCCCCATGCGTGCAGACAGTTCAACGCCGACAGCGGCCCGCTCGCCCGAATCGCGGCAGTTGCGTCGGCTCCCCTGGCAGCATGCCTGGCGGCTGGGAGCACAGATCGGCGGCCCGCTCGGCCGCCACGCCCTTGAATTGTTGCTGCCGTCGACCTGCCGGCTGTGTGACGCCTGCGTCGCCCCCGGCCAAGACTTTTGCGGCGAATGCCAGGTCCAGCTCCAATCGAGTGAGCAGCGGATGCGGTCGGCTTGCCGACGCTGTGGGCACCCCGGGGCCGGCCAATTCACTGCGATGCCCGTCACTGCGATGCCCGTCACTGCGGCTTCCGAAGAGGCCGCCGCGGCGTGTTCTGACCAGGCCACCGGCTCCGACCGCTGCCAGCGTTGCCGGCGCGAGTCGTATGCGTTTGACGGTTGTATCGCCCTGTGGAGCTACGACGGACTGGTGCGAAACGCGGTCGTCGCGGCAAAATACGGCAGCCAGGTGTCACTGGCCGACGCGTTGGGGCGGCGGCTGGCCGAATGCATCGTCGATGTGATCGGCGGCCTCGGGCGCAGCCGCCAGGACATCCCGACCGGCGACCTGCCAAGCGAACCCCGGCCAAACGACCCCCAATCGCTGGACGTCCCGGACTTGGTGACCGCGGTCCCTTCGCACCTGTGGCGTCGCATCCAGCGAGGCGCCGGTGGCAGCCGCGTGCTGGCCCGGACGGTCGCCAGGGCCCTGCGCCGGGAATGGCCCCGGCTGCGGCACGGGAACCTGCTGGCCACGACCCGGAAGACCAAGAAACAGGCCTGGCTGGGGGAAAAGGAGCGGAGCCGGAACGTGGAGGGCGCTTTTTGTGTCTCCCGCCCGCTTTGGCCAGGCGGCCGCCACCGGATCGCCGGACGGCACGTTCTGCTGATTGACGATGTGATGACCACCGGTGCCACGGCGGCGGAAAATGCCAAGGTGCTTAAACAGGCCGGGGCGCGCCGTGTGACCGTCGCCGTCGTTGCACGCGCCTGCTCGTGACGACCGAGTGTCGTGTTTTCGGCAATTTCATCGGAAAGAATCCTGACCTTTGGCCGAATCGCAGAGAAGGGATTGTAGGCGGGGTTTGTGACCGATCCGACCGATCGGCGACGCCGAGACGGGCTGGAAGTCTGGTTTTTCGATGCGATGATTCTTGCGAAGATGTCGAATGTGCGTACTTTGAGGGTTATCCGCGGGGGCGAGTGGCCGGCGCCGCCGAGAAAACCGATCACGACTTGCCACCGTAGCGTACAGTTGCTTCTCACCACCAACGCACTGATTTCGATTTGCCTGATTCAAACGCACCAAATTCAAACGCACTCGCTGTGAACGAACACGACGAAATCGACCACGCCTCACGATCGGTCAGCGTGCGAAACATTTTGGTTCGCGGGCTGGGGGTGGTGCTGCCACCGTTGCTGACGATTCTGGTGCTGATCTGGGCCTGGAAAACGATCGAAACGTATGTCCTGCGGCCGACCGAATGGGTCGTCCAAGAGGGGCTGGTCCTGGGCGCAGAATACTTTGACGGCACCCTGACCGAGATCCCCGACGGCGCCGTGACGGAGCCCGACGGCGGGTTCAGCACGTACACGTTTTTGGGCTACAGCAAGTATGTGCCGGACCCGACCGGACGCCGCTATCTGCCCGAAGAGATCGTCGACACCGTCCACGAGAACGCCGACCAGTTTACCGCTGATGCCAAACCGTTGGTTTCGGCCAACGCCTACTGGCACCGCTACATCCAACTCAGCTGGATGCAGCGCCAGTACGTCGTCCCGGTGTTTCTGATCGTGTTCCTGACCGTGCTTTATTTCATGGGACGGTTGTTCACCTTTCGGCTGGGCCGCTGGTTCTTTCGCGGGTTCGATTCGGCCATCCTGCGGATCCCCTTCGTCAACAAGGTGTATGGCGGCGTGAAGCAGGTGACCGATTTCGCGTTCAGTGAACGGGAGATCGAATTCAACAACGTCGTCGCGGTTCAGTACCCCAGCAAGGGAATTTGGTCGCTGGGATTCGTCACCGGCAACAGCGTCCGCCAGCTGCGCGACGCGACCGGCGATGAGATGATGAGCGTGCTGATGCCGACCAGCCCGATGCCGATGACCGGGTTCACGGTCACGGTCCGCCGCAGCGACACCATCGACATCGACATGACCGTCGACGAAGCGATCCAGTTCGTCGTCAGTTGCGGCGTGGTCATCCCACCGAACCAACGCGTCAACGGGACGACAGATCGAAAACCGCGACCGGCGGGAAAGCTTCGTGACGGCGCGGTCATCTTGCCCGGCGGCCCCCAGACCGAACCCTCCGGCGACCACTCGACCGTCTGACCCGCCCTACGACTTGTAGATCTCGGGGTTCAGCGACGGATCGTTGTACATTTTCATCTGGCGATACGTCTTGTGTCGCTTCTTTCCCGCCAACAGATCGGCCAGCAATTCCTGCAGCGAATTGGACAGATCGGCGTGTTGCTGTTCACACAGATCGATGCGCTGGGCAACCATCGCGCGGTGCGCCGCATCGGCATCGTCGCGTTCGAGTTGCTCGCGGTAGTGGTACAACCGCAGTGACATGATCGACAGACGATCGATCGCACTGCCCGCGGTTTCGGTGTTGATCGGCGCGCCGTCGGCCGGCCGGACGTGCCGCTTTTCCAGCAGCTCGGTGATCGCGTCGTCCAGCTTCTCGATCATGTCGTTGCGTTGCTGATTCAGTTGGTCGATCGCCCGCTTCACCTCGGCGATCTTGACGTCGTCGGCGGTCGGGCTGCGGGCGATGTCCTCCTGGTGCCAGAGCCGATAGTTGTATTCGTGCTGCTTGCACACCAGTTGCTTGAACCCGTCGTAGCCGTTTTCGATCGGCCCCTGGTGCCAATCGACCACGGTGTCGATTTGCAGCTGCGTGATTTCTGAAACCGGTGGCAATTGGGTTGCCGCGATGGTGGATGCTGACATGGTGCGGGGGTACCGGAAAGAAGCCGGGGCGAGCGAGGGAACAACAGGTTGCGCCCCATTGTGCGGATTCTCGCAAGCGGTGGCGAGAGCAATCCGACGAAGAGATTCGGCAAACGCTGGTGTTCTAACCTTTCGGCGATTCCCCTGTCGCTGCTTGGCAGCGACAAACGTCGGCCACAGGACCGACCAGCTTAGGGCGATCTTTTTTCTCAGGGTACGATGGCCCTTCCGGACCGACGCCCGTGGGGCTCGGCGCGACGACCTAGAAAGGACGTCGCACGCCCCTCCGACGGCCACCGCTTACCCGTTCGATCAAATCGTTTGGATCAGGAGACTTCTTTTTCGTCGATCCAGGACATCATTTTTCGCAGTCCGCGACCGATCTGCTCCACGCCGTGGTCGCGTTCGCGACGGCGAGTGGCTTTGAAGAACGCCGCTCCACCGCGGTTTTCCAGGATCCAGTTTCGGGCGAAGGTGCCGTTTTGGATCTCTTCCAAGACCCGCTTCATCTCGGCCTTGGTTTCGTCGGTGATGATGCGGGGGCCGGTGACGTAATCGCCGTATTCGGCCGTGTTGCTGATGCTGTAACGCATGTAGCTCAATCCGCCCTGGTACAACAGGTCGACGATCAGCTTCAGCTCGTGCATGCACTCGAAGTAGGCCATTTCGGGCTGGTAGCCGGCTTCGACCAGCGTTTCAAACCCTGCCTTGACCAGCTCGCTGACGCCGCCGCACAGCACCACTTGTTCGCCGAACAGGTCGGTTTCGGTTTCTTCCATGAACGAGGTTTCGATGACGCCGCCGCGGGTTCCGCCGATGCCCTTGGCATAGGCCAAACCGATTTGCTTGGTGGTCTCGGAGGCACCTTCGCCGAGTGCGATCAAGGCCGGCACGCCGCCGCCCTTTTCGTACTCGCTGCGGACCAGGTGTCCCGGGCCCTTGGGGGCGACCAACAGCGTGTCGATCCCTTCCGGGGGCGCGATCTGACCGAAGTGGATGTTGAACCCGTGCGAGCACATCAGCACGTTGCCTTTGGACAGGTTCGGCTGGATGGATTCGCGATAGACGTCGGCCTGGACTTCATCGGGCAACAGGATGTTGATCACGTCGGCTTCTTTGGTCGCCTCGGCGATCGACTTGGGCTCAAAGCCGTGAGCGACGGCCAGGTCATAGTTGGCCGAACCGGGGCGTTGACCGATGATCACATTGACGCCGCTGTCGCGCAGGTTTTGTGCTTGGGCGTGGCCTTGGGATCCGTAGCCGAGGATCGCGACCGTCTTGCCTTTGAGGTGCGAAAGATCGGCGTCGTTGTCGTAGTAGATTGTGGCTGCCATGAGAGAAATGGTCTCGATCGTGTTTGGAAGGGTGGTTTCTAGGGAGATGGTCCAGGGAGATTTCGCTGGCCCTGTTTCTCGCCGCAGCGGCGAGACGGTGTGTTGTTCATTCCGCCGATGTTGACGGCCCGCGGCGACGCAGCGGTCACGGCGGGTGGATCAGGCGGTCGGCCTGCCGGTCATCGCTAGGCGGTCGCCTGGGTCGTTTCGTCGGCGATCGCGATCTCCGAATCGCTGCGGACCATCGCGACTCGACCGGTACGGACCAATTCGGTGATCCCGTAGGGCCGAACGCGTTCGATGAACGCCTGGACCTTGTTCTCGCGACCGCTGATTTCGATCATCAATTCTTCCGGACCGACATCGACGATGCGGCCGCGAAAGATATCGACCAACTCACGAATCTCCGCCCGCTTGGGGCCCGAAGGTGCCTGGACCTTCAACAGCAATAAATCGCGTTCGACGAAATCTCGGCTGCTGACGTCGATGACGCGTACGACCGTGACAATCTTCTCCAGCTGCTTGCGTACCTGCTCTAGCACTCGGTCGTCACCGACGACGACGAAAGTCATGCGAGAGAGCGTTTTGTTTTCGGTTTCACCGACTGCGAGCGAGTCGATGTTGAAGCCACGCGAGGCAAGCATCCCAGAAATGTGGGCGAGTACCCCGGGAACGTTCTGGACCAGAGCGGAGAGAACGTGTCGCTGAGTGGGGCTGGGCATCTGACCGGTTTTGACCGTGTTTGGAGAAAGAAAGTCCTGAAATTTGAGCCCGGTAGGATAATTTTGCGAGCACCGGCCAGCAAGGGCAGCGCCGATAACTGGCCGAAAAGCCCGGTTCTGACCGGATTTCGAGCACGGCGACGGGATCGGGAAACGAAAAATGCCCCGAAAGACTGCTCGAGGCAGAATGATTCGGGGCAGAATGATGGCGGATGGGATTGGTGCCGGCTGCCCCCCAAGCGCGGATGCGGATTCCCTCCGAAACCCCTCGCCCTGAATGCGCATCAAATCAAGATGCGGCGGCGGCGAACTCCTGAAGACACCCTCCCTGCCGAGGTCATGCGATTTTTAATCTCATCGATACACGGCGTATGCGCGCCTCCCCCCTGGCAGCAAGCTTGCTTTCAGGCGGTGCGTTCGGACAGGAGGCCTGGAGGAACCGCCCCCCCAAGGATCGCAGCGCGAACCCACGGATGTGATGCGGACTGGGAACTGTGGGTTCGCGCTGCTAACCGTGGGCAATCGACCTCCCTGTGGTTCAGGGCGGCCAGAAAAATCTGCAAAAACCATTTCGAATTAAAGACTTAGAAACCGCATGACCTCTGCCAGTGAGGGTTTCGTCTTAACTTGATGCCCATGCCCCTCGAGACCGGTAAGGCTGATTTCGATTTTCGATGCGAGCTGCCGACTGGCTTGTTCACCCCACGCGTTGCTTCCAAACGTCGCTGCTGATCACTTCGCTGATGAACATCTGCTGGGCGACCAGGATCGATTGCTGCAGTTCTTCGGCGGTCGCCTTGCCGGCATCGTTTTCGACGGTCAACGTCCCGGTCGCGTCGCGTAAGAATTCGACCTTGTAACCGCGATGGAACGCTTGCCGGGCCGTCGTGTCGCAACACATGTGGGTCATGTAGCCGGCGATGCTGACCGTGTCGATTCCGTTTTCCTTGAGCCATTGGTCCAGATTTGTCCCGGTGAACGATCCCGGCAACTGCTTGTCGATCAACACGTCGCGGGGACGCGCGTTGACTTCGTCGTGTAATTGCCACATCTCGGAATCCTTGCGAAAGATCGGTGACTCGGGATCGGCTTGGTGATGGCGAATGACCACCGTGGGCACCTTGGCGTCGGCTGCGCGGTCCATTACATCCAGGATGCATTCCAGGTGACCGGCGGGATGCGTGACCGGCAGCGCCCCGTCGAAGTATTCCCGCTGGACATCGATCACCAATAACGCTCGCGACATTGTGAAGCCTCTTTTGTGGTTGTGGATTGACGCGGTGAGTTTAGCCGATCGGATCGATGCGGAGGGCATGCACGTCAGCCGTAGCAACGCTTGCCAGAGCGTGGGAATCGCCGAGGCCACCACGTTCTGGCAAGCGTTGCTACCAATGACGCAGCGGTTCACGAAAAAACCTCGCCTCTGCCAGAGGGCAAAGACGAGGTTTTGGAACCCGAGAATTGAATCAGCCGATCAGAAGGCCACCGGCGCCGGGATCGCGGAGATGCCGCTGCCGAATTGGCGATAGTAGTCGGAGGCATCGACGGTGGGCTCGGCCTGGGGTGCGGCGACCGGTGCCGGAATGGCGGGCGATGGGGTCGCGGGCGTCGGGGTGGGCATCGGCGCCGCCGGTGCGGCGGCACAACCGCTGTCGCAACCGTGCCCGCCACAGCAGGCTCCTGTTCCGCAACCAGCCGTGCCGCAACCGCCACACGGCTTCTTTTCCGCCGTCCAAGTGTACTTGCAAGCCGGGCAGGTGTATTTCTCCGGTTTCAGCACACAGATTCTGCGGACGCGAGCACCGTTGTGGACGCAATTGGTGCAGCCGAGACCGTCGCAGGCGTTGCAGGAGGCACAGGCGGCTTTCTTGGCTTTTTGCCAGGGGAACACGACGCGGGGAATGCAAATCACTTTGGATTCGACGTGGAAACAAGTCTTTTCTTCGTCAACCACCTCTGCATCGAGCTTGCAAACGTGGTCACACACGGGGCAGCAAGAACAGCCGGTTTGATCGAGCAGTTTTCCGCCCAGGGCCAGCGCTTGGTTGGAACTGGTCAAGTAAAGGGCCACTGCCAGCAGCAGCCCGGCCTGGATCGTTTTTTGAATGGACATGACTTCGTTCGGTAAATGGAATGGTTTGTTGAAACGCCGTGGCAGACGTTGGACATGCGGTTGGATCGTTAGAAGTCGATCATGTAGCGGAAACCGAGAATGCTAAAGTCACCGTCGATGCCGGCGGCAAGCGGCACGGCCGAGCGACCTTGACCGGCGTTTTCGATTTCGCCCATCACCAAGTTGGCTTGAATCTTGGAGTACGCCGTCCAGTACCAGTTCAGACCGGCCGTGACCGTGTACCCTTGTCCGCCGCGGATATCGGAGTCGGACAGGTCCAAGTAGTCGGCACGCAGACCGAGGCCCAGTGCCCCCCAACCGCGTCCGGTTCCGCCGGTGCAGCGATCGACGACGAAGAAGTTTTCGAAGGGTTTGACCCGATCGATCGTTCCCGCGCTTCGCTTCAGCGGGATATGCTCGCCGGTCAGGAAGTAGTGCGCGAACAGGTAGCCGCCGTGGAACGTCAGGTCGCTGCCGTTGAATCCGCCCAACGCATCCCGTTGCAGCCAGGTGGTGAAGTACTCACCGGTGATCTGGAGCGCGCCGATGTTCAACATCGATTCGAAAGCGAGTTGTTGGTAGCCTTCGGCACCGAGGATTCGACCGGTGTTCCACCACCGTGAATCGCTTCGCGCCTCCGGTCGGGTACGGAAACGTGCTTCGTTGGCATTCTGGTCGTTATCCAGCTGGCCGTCGCCGTCGGTTTGGTTGACCGACCCGGCGATGGCACAGTGCCAATAACCGCGTCCGCCGCTGATGTCGTCGTACCAGGGACTGGCCGACAAACGGCCATATAATCCCGCCTCGTCAAAGTCACCGCGATAGCGTCCGTCGGTGCTGATGTTTTCCAGCAAGAATGCACCGTAGCGCCAATGGATCGATTCGTCGTCGGTCAAACCGTACATACAGACGCCCAGCCGACGTGCATCTTCGTTGAACGTTTCAACCGCCAGCGGCCGTTCGGCGAACACGTTGTGACGGCTACTGTTGAGGTGGTCCAAACCGATCGGTCGCTTCTGATTCCCGATCAACAGGACTTGATTGTGCGGCAACTCGTTGAACCCCAGATAGACGTCCTTCATTTCCGCCGAGCTGGGATTGTTGAAGTCGATCTGGATCCGCCATTCCATGTTTCCGGGGACGTCTCCGGAAAGCTCCATCCGAATTCGACGGAAGTCCCAACGATCTTCCGGGTCGTCTGTCGGATCGCCGGTTTCCAGTTCGTTGATCCCTGCGTCACTATCAAGGAAGTTCCAGTTGTCCAGGTGAACCCGCCCGTTGAACTTCAGGACGGGCTTTTTTTTCTTGGCGTCGGCTTCGCTCTTGAGTTTGTCCTGGTACTTCTGCCAGGACGATTCCAAATCGCCGACCCGCCCGAGCAGTTTTTCATAGTCTTCCAGCGGAACAGTGCCGCCATCGACGACCGCGTCCGAAGCCGAAGGCTCGGACTCGATCAGCGCCCCGGCATCGGCCGAGCCGAGCGTCGCCGTGCGATAGATCGGCGCCGAGTTGTCGCTCGGCAAGCCAAACAGATTGTCGTCGGCGTCTGCCGCCGCAGTGCCAAAGCACGTCGCCAGCGCAAGCGCGAGCGAAAAGCGCCGCGTGCGCACACCAAGAGTCTTTTTCATCGCTTCGTTGTCATCCGTGAGCAGTCGTGACGAGCGTTGTGTACCGATCCGTCGGTACATCCTTTTGGCCCCCGCCAACAATTCCTGGCATCGTCCGTTGCTCGGATCAACGATTTGCCGGTGTACGGAGATTTTGGCCGGAGCCGGAAAGGGTGGTCGGAGCACGCGACCGACCGTTCATCACGGCTCAGAACGCACAACCCGGAGCGTCGCTACGCTTTGACAATTTCGGCTGTCATTTCGCGAACAACCGTCGCATCTTTTCACCCTTCCGGCCCTCGATGAAGATCCCATGAAGGCGGTGTGAAGAAACCGAGGTTACGACGCGATCAACTCAAGGTAGCCGATCAACGCCCGGGGCGATTCGGAATCCACGTTTTGCACCGCGATCGCCAACAGTTCGCTCGCTGCCGAGCGGCGGTCGGATGGAGTGACCCCGGCGGCATCGAGCCTGGCGGTCATTTCATCCATCACAGCCACAGTGAAACTGGATTGCGACGTGGTCTGATTCTTGATCGCCCGCAGCGCCCCGATCACCGCCGAATCGTTCAGTTGGGCGTTTCGATCGGCGACGGCCAGCGCGGCTTCGATCATCAACCGGGGGGCGTCGGCACCGTCCGAGACTTGCCGCCGCGTCTCGGTCGGTTTCGACTCCGGTCCTTGCCCTTGGTCGGACAACTTTCGACGCCGACGGCGACGGTCGGCGGCCTTCAGCTTGGCGTGCAACTTTGATGATTTCGGCATGGTGCTAACCCCGCGCTCTGGCGGCGGAAATGTAGTCATTCGCCCCTGTCTTGATAGGCAACGCGTCAACCCCGAGTTTAATCCGTCACGAATCGCGAAAGTATTCCTTCCCGGGCTCCGTCACAGGATCCAATAAGCATTGCCGCTTCTGTCGGTTGTGCCGTTGATGATTAGCCGATCCTGCGGCGTGGAGCGAGGATTTGAAGCACACGGCCGGTTCGATGAGCTAGTTTCGAGAAACCAGTTCTGACCGACCGCTCTTGGGGCCCGCTCTCGCGCATGATCCACGTTCAACATCTGACCAAGACGTACGAGGATCTCCAACGGGGGCGCTTCGTGGCGGTCGATGGCATCTCGTTTTCGGTTCAGCGGGGCGAGATCTTTGGGCTGCTGGGCCCCAACGGGGCCGGCAAGACCACCGTGCTGCGGATGCTCAGTACGGTGCTCGAACCCACCGAAGGAATCGCCACGGTCGCCGGCTATGACGTCGTCCGCGACTCGGCCGAGGTCCGTCGCAACATCGGCTTTGTCAGCAACAACACCGCCATCTACGACCGCATGACGGCCTGGGAGATGGTGGAGTACTTCGGGCGTCTTCACGGCATGCGGTCGGACCATTTGAAGGACCGATTAGAAGACCTGTTTGACCAGTTGCGGATGAACGACTTTCGCGACGTCCCCGGCGGCAAGATGTCCACGGGCATGAAGCAGAAGGTTTCGATCGCCAGGGCCATGATTCACGACCCGCCGGTGCTGGTGTTTGACGAGGCGACGTTGGGCTTGGATGTCTTGGTCGCCCGCAATCTGTTGGGCGTGATCCGCTCGCTCCGCGAGGCCGGCAAGTGCCTGATTTTTTCAACCCACATCATGAGCGAAGTCGAACGGTTGTGTGATCGGATCGCGATCATGTACTGCGGCAAAATTCTCGACAGCGGCACCTTGGAAGAACTCCGTGACCGCCATCGCGAAGACGATTTTGAAGAGCTGTTCTTTGGGCTGCTCAGCCAACACGAACACGAGATGCGGATCGGCGGACAAAACGAGCCCGCGTCGATGGCCGAACGAGCGGCGGGAGAGCACCTGGTATGAGCGATTCGTCCAAGGCGATTCGGCGCAGGGCGGCGACGGCAGGAAAGCCGCGACTGGCCGCGGTCTGGCTGATCTACCTGCGTGAAATGCGCGACCAACTGCGTGACCGCCGCACGCTGTTCACGATCGCCGTGCTGCCGATCATGCTGTATCCGCTGGTCGGCATGCTGTTGCTGCAGATCGCACAATTCACGCGTCAAAACCCGACGTCGGTCTGTGTCGTCGGCACCGAAAACATCGCCGACGCGCCACAGCTGTTTGACGGCGAAACCTTCGCCCCGAATCTGATCGAACAACCCGCGGCGTTGGAGCTGTTGACGTATCGCTGGGACGAACTTTCCGGCGACCGACCGGTTCGCGAAAAGGCCAATCAGTGGGTCAAGACCGGCGCGTTCGACTTGGTCGTGTTGATCCCGCCCGCCTTCAAAGAGATCGGCCTGATGGGCGACATCGGACGGATGGGGGACTTCGTCGGCGGGGAAATCAAGTCGCCCCCGAACGACAACGAGGTCGGTGCGGACATCGAGTTGCTGTTCAACGTGGGCAGCGATCAGTCGGTCGTCGCCAAAGGCCGCGTGGCCGGCGTGTTGGCCGCCTGGCGCGCCGAGTGGATCAAGGAGCGGCTCTCCGGCGTCGGCATCGACGCCGAAGTGTTGCTGCCGTTTGAGTGGTCCGACCAGAACATCGCCCCCGAACGCACGCGTGAGGCGGCGTTCTGGAGCAAGTTGTTGCCGTTCATCATGTTGGTCTGGGCGATGACCGGCGCGTTTTATCCGGCCGTCGATTTGGTCGCCGGAGAGAAGGAACGCGGGACGCTGGAGACCTTGTTGTGCAGCCCGGCGCTGCGGAGCGAAATCGTGTGGGGAAAACTCGGCGCGGTCGCTTCGTTCAGCATGCTGACGGCGCTACTCAATGCCGGCAGCATGCTCGTGACCAGTTCCCTGGTGTTCCAACACATGGGCGTCGGAGCCGCCGGCGGCTCGCTGGGCGCGCCGCCCCTGGTCCCGATGCTGTGGCTGTTCGTCGCCCTGGTCCCGCTGTCTTGCCTGTTCAGCGCGTTGGCACTGGCGGTCGCGGCGATGGCGCAAAGCAGTAAAGAGGGCCAGTACTACCTGATGCCGCTGATGATGGTGACGTTGCCGCTGGTGATGTTGCCGATGTTGCCCGGCACGACACTCAATATCGGAACCAGCCTGATCCCCGTCTCCGGTATGTTTCTGTTGGTCCGCGCCCTGGTCGAAGGCCAATACGCGACGGCATTGTTCTATGTCCCGATGGTGGCGACGGTCACCGGGTGTTGCTTGTGGCTGGCGGCCCGCTGGGCCCGTCGCCAGTTCGAAGACGAATCCGTGTTGTTCGGCGGCGGCGAACAATGGGAACTGGGCATGTGGGTGCGTCACCTGTGGCGCGACCGACAACTCGCCGCGACGCCCGCGCAAGCCTATGCCTGTGGCGCGATCATCCTGGTCACCCTGTTCTTCGCCCGATTGACCATCACCGAAATGCCGCAAGACCTGACCGGGATTGCGAAACTGGTGATGATGCCCCAGGTGTTGATCGTCTTTCCGGCACTGATCATGGCGACGATGATGACCAAGTCGGTTCGTCAAAGCCTAAGAATCCGCATGCCTCACTGGACGACGCTGCCGTTGGCCGTCCTGTTCGGCGTCACGTTGCACCCCAGTTACGTGATGCTGTCCAAGATGATCAACCACGTCTATCCGGTCAGCGAAGAAGCCGCCGCGGCGATGAAGCCGTTCGCCGAGCAGATCGCATCGGCACCCTGGACGACCGTCGTGCTGCTGATGGCGTTGCTGCCGGCGATTTGCGAAGAACTCGCCTTTCGAGGGTTCATCTTCGGCGGGCTGGTCCGCGAGAAAGGCAAACTGCGCGCGGTCGTGTTGACCGCCATCATGTTCGGAATCTCACACGGCGTCCTGCAGCAATCGATCGCCGCATCGGTGATGGGCATCGCACTCGGGTGGATCACGCTGCGAACCGGCAGCATCCTCCCCTGCATCCTGATCCACTTCACCAACAATGCGTTGTCGGTGTCACTGGAACGGATCACCGAAAGCGGCTGGGCGGGCGCGTCGGTGTTCCTGACCCAGACCGATTTGGGGCCGTCGTATCAACCGTTCTGGACGTTGATCAGCATGGGGATCGCCACGACGTGCCTGCTGTACTTCGGCACGGTCTCGCCGGCGACCGATGAAAGCGAATCGGAATTCATCGGTTCGCACCACGACTATGTCGATCCGACGGCGTCGCTGGCCTCGGCCTAGGGACTCGTCGCAATTTGGTTCGCAAGTGGCGGAACTCACCAAGGGCCGGTTGACGTCATCTGATCATCCGTGGGATTAGCCGTTTCGCACTAGCGTACGGGCCTCAACGACCAAGAAAAACCGCCCGGGCCCGCAGGCTCGCGCCATACGGCTGACACATCAACAAGCCCGTCAACTGTCTCGACCGCCGGCAAAATAGTCCGGCGACTCGCCGAAAGCCTTGGCGGCTTCCGCTACGGATCGTCCCGATGTTGCAACGGCAAAGAAACGCTGACGTCAATCCGACTGCGTCCAGTATCGGAACGCCCGCATGGTTTGGCGGGCCGCTTCGTGGGGATCGGGCCAGGGGAACGCTTCGGCGCACAAGTAGCCTCGATAGCCGATCGTCCGCAAGGCTTCGATGATTCGACCGTATTGCATGTGGCCGTAGCCGACCGGTCGGCGGTTGCTGTCGACGAAGTGGATGTGGCCGACCAAATCACCGCCGGTCACCAACGCATCGGCGATGTCGGTTTCTTCGATGCCCATGTGAAACAGGTCGCACAACAGCCGCACATTGGAAGTCGACAGCGAACGCAGCAATTCCACGCCCTGGGCGACGGTACAGCACTGATTCGTTTCGTAGCGATTCAGCGGCTCGTAAATCAGCGGCACGTTGTACTGGCTGGCATGCTGTCCGCCGTCCTCCAGGGCTTCGGCCAGGTAGGCCAGGGCGGTCTTGGAGTCCACGTCCCCCTCGCTGCGTCCCTGCATCGAACCGATGATCGCCATCGCGCCAAATCCGCCGGCCGCATCGATGATGGTTCGCACGAACGCGCGGGCATCGGCGCGTTTCTTCGGATCCGGATCGGCCAGCTGCAAACGATGTTTGACCCATCCGGCACCGGTGCCCAGTGCGGCCAGACGCACGCCGGCTGCGTCAAGCAGATTGCCCAGAGAATCCAAATTCAGCGATTCGACCGACGGGGCAAAGATTTCGACCGCGTCATAGCCGAGTTCTCCCGCAAACGCGATCGACTTTTCCAGCCCGTCCCACAACACGAACGGACCGCCACGAGCTTCTTCGACCAAAGAAATGGTGATACAAGATTTCATCAGACCGCCAAATTAAAAGAGAACAAATAGAACTATCGTCGGTGAATTCATTTTAGGGTTCGCACGGGGCAGCGAACGTGGGATGCGGCGACGCTCGCCGGAGCGAGGAAGACACAGCGGAACCACCTTCTGGCGAAGGTAGCAACTCCCAACTCCCAACTCCCAACTCCCAACTCCCAACCTCACCCGTCATTATTCTCCGGTCGACCTTCGACATAGACCCAGTTGTGAATCGGTTTGAGAATCTCTTTGACTTCGGCGACCAGGTTTTCATCAAGGGGTTCTTCCAGCCAATCGCACCAACCGGCGACGCGATCGGGGTTGGCCGATCCGACGACACAGCTGGCGAACGATTCGTTGGCGGCGGAGTACTGCAGTGCCAGCTTTGCGATGTCGCTGCCGGCATTGCGACAGTGATCGGCGGCCGCCTTGGCGACTTTGCGGACCTCTTCGGTCGCCTTGTGCCACGACGGCAAGGGCGCGTCGGTCAACAAGCGTGCTGAAAACGGCGCGGCATTGATCAAGCCGACGCCGGACTCACGACACGGATCGATCAAACTGAGCGCCATGTCGTTTTGCAGCGTGTAGTGGTTGTAGGTCAGGATGACGTCCATCTCGCTGCGTCGGATCATCTCGTGAAAGATCTTCATCGGATAGCCGCTGACGCCGATGAACCGGACCTTGCCCTTTTCCTTTTCTTTCTGCAGCGCGGGGATCGTTTCGTTGACGATCTGATCCAGGTCGACGAATTCGATGTCGTGACAGAACACCATGTCCAGGTGATCCAGTTGCATCCGTTCGAGCGAAATGTCGATGCTTTCGGCGACCCGCCGCGCGGAAAAGTCAAAGTGCTGGGGGGCAAATCGGCCCAGTTTGGTGCTCAGGTAAAATGATTCGCGTGGCAGTTGCGGCAGCACGCGTCCGAGCATGATCTCGCTCATCCCACGGCCATAATAGGCGGCCGTGTCGATGTAGTTCATGCCGCGGTCGAGTGCGACATTGACACAGCGCAGCGCCTCCGACACGTCGATCGGGCGGAATTCGGCTCCGATGGACGAGGCCCCGAATCCGAGGACAGACAATTCCAAACCGGTGTTTCCCAAGGGGCGTTTTTGCATCGTGATGGTCTCCTGATTTCGTGCGTTCACTTCAGCGAAGAACCTACCACAGATCGGCTGCCGCTGAACCGGCCTGCTGATTTAATCGCAACCGAGACAATGGAAGCAATCGGACACCGATTGTCGATGATCCGCCTTGCAACCGTCGAACCGGCCCGCGACGGCATCGCCCGCCTGGCGCCACAGGGTCGAGCAACCGGCCCTGCGACGGTCTGATTGCGAAAATTCCACCGATCAGGCGCGACCTTCCTATCCGATTTAACCGGGAGAATGAAAACCGTCAAAAGCAGCGGCGGCCGTTGAATGCGACAGGGCCGCCTAAGCCCGGAACCCACACTTCCGCAGAATCATTCTTTTGTCAGGCGGAGTGCCATGAGTTCCAGCGTTTCCTCGATCGATCCCCAATCCACTTGTGTCGGAATCCCCGTCCCGACGGTCAACGCGCCCTTGGTGGTCGATGCGCACGTCCGTGTCGAGCGGCCTCAGGATGTGCCGCCGGGAAAGATCATGATCGTGGACGACGAGATCGCCAACGTCATGGTCGCCAAAAAGATCTTGTCGCAGGCCGGGCACAACGATTTCGAAACGACCACCGATTCGACGCTCGCGATGAATCTGATTCACACCCGTGAGCCCGATGTCGTGCTGTTGGACATCAACATGCCGCACGTCGACGGGATTTCGATTCTGTCGCAGATCCGCAGCGTCGACAAATTCAAACGCCTGCCGGTGTTGATTTTGACCGCGAACACCCACAGCGAGGTCAAACTGCGCTGTCTGGAACTGGGCGCGACCGACTTTTTGATCAAGCCGATCGACCCGATGGAACTTGCCCCGCGGGTCCGCAACGCGCTGCAGAGCAAGATGTATCACGACCAGCTGTTCTATCACGCCGCAGAGCTGGAAAAGATCGTCTTGCGGCGGACAAAGGAACTGGAAAAGTCACGACGCGAAGTGATCTATTGCTTGGCCCGCGCGGCCGAACTGCGTGACAACGACACCGGCAACCACGTGATCCGCGTGGGCCGCTATGCCGGCGTGATCGCCCGCAATCTGGGGTTGCCGGAACGATTCGTCGACGACCTTGAATTGGCCGCCCAATTGCATGACGTCGGAAAGATCGCGATCCCCGACGCGATCCTGCTCAAGCCCGGCAAATTGGAACCGGAGGAGTACGAGATCATCAAGGGGCACGTCAAACACGGACGCCAGATCATCAAACCCTTCGCCGCCCACGACGCCGCCACGATGCGCAGCCACGTGCAGACCGGCTCGGAAATCCTCTCCGACGGCACGTCCTTGATGCGGTTGGCGGCCAGCATCGCCCAGACCCACCACGAGAAGGTGGACGGCACGGGGTATCCGATCGGTCTGGCCGGCGATGACATCCCGATCGAAGGCCGGATCACCGCGGTGGCCGACGTCTTTGACGCCCTGTCCTCCGAACGCCCCTACAAGAAAGCGATGCCACGCGAAAAGTGCTTCTCGATCTTGGAAGAAGGACGGGGAACCCACTTCGATTCCGATGTCCTGGACGCGTTTTTTGCCGGCGCCTCGGACATCGTTCGCATCCAAGTCGAATTCGCCGACTACAGCTGAGCCGGCGGGCGAGCGTAGCTACCTTCGCCAGAAGGTGGTGCCCCGGGTGGTTCCAAGCTCTGGCGAGCGTCGCTAAGTCGAATCGCGTGAGATCGGTTGCCGATCCGGTGAGATCCGTTCCCAATCCAGGCGTGCCGGCAGCACAGGTGGCGTGTTCCGTGTTATTCTCTTGCGATTCGTTCCAAGCCATGGAATCACAGCAAGCCAAACACGATTAGAGAATACCAGCAGCGATGACAAGTCCGCAGTGTCGTTGGGGAATCCTTAGCACGGCCAATATTGCGAGAAAGAACTGGCAAGCGATCCGGTTGAGCGGCAACGGGGTCGTCCGCGGCGTCTCGAGTCGATCGAGCGAGCGGGCGGGCCAATTCATCGACGAGTGCCAATGGGACGCTCCCTTTGAAACCGTGCCCGAAGCCTTTGAAGGGCATCAGGCGTTGTTGGCGTGCGACGACATCGACGCGGTCTATGTGCCGATGCCGACGGGCGTCAGGAAGCAATGGGTGATTGCCGCAGCGGAAGCCAAGAAGCACGTGTTGATCGAAAAACCGGTCGCCGTCGACGCCGCCGATGCCCAACAGATGCTCGACGCCTGCAACGCCAACGGCGTCCAATTGATGGACGGCGTGATGTTCGACCATGGCAAGCGAATCGGCGCCGTCAGCGAGCAGGTCCGATCGGCATCCCTGGGCCAGCTTCGCCGGATTCAGACCCATTTTTCGTTCAGCGGCGACTCGGAATTCCAATCCGCCAACATCCGCACCGACAGCGTGTTGGAACCCCACGGCTGCCTGGGCGATCTCGGCTGGTACTGCATCCGATTCATCCTGTGGGCCAGCGGCTTTCGCGATCCCATCGAAGTTTCCGGACGCACGATCACGCCGCTGCGGCGCGAGGGGGCCGACGAGTGGGTGCCGGGAGAATTTGCCGGCGAACTGGTGTTTGACGGCGGGCTGACGGCCGGATTCTTCTGTTCGTTCTGCACGGCCAACCAACAACTCGCAACCCTCTCGGGCGACGCCGGCTACTTGACGATCGACGATTTCGTGTTGCCGCTGTACGACTCCAAGACCGAGTACCAAATCCACCGCCACGAGTTGGAGATCGACAACTGGCGTTGGAATTTCCGTCGCCGCAGCGAGACGTTTGCCTGTGACGAATACCACAGCGGCGAAGCCAACGCCCAGGAAGTGGAAATGATGCGGACCTTCAACGAAATCGCAAATTCCGGCGACCTGCAACCCGCGCTCGCCCAGCGGGCCTTGCAGACCCAGCGGATCCTGGACGCCTGCCGACGAAGCGATTCGCTGGACGGACAACGGGTCCCGCTCAACGTCTCCTCCTAGCCGGCCTGTTGGTGTACTCGAAATGAACCATCAAATGATCAGCCGACGGGCGCGAGCGCCCCGGTCTTGCGGCGGCGAGAACCGCGGCTAGCGCCGTGCGGCTGATCGAACCAACCGGCCGTAACACCGCCGGGGGCAACCCTGCTGCACCGCGCCGCGCTGCGAAGCCCCCGCAACAACTCCCCTTCCGCCTCCTCGCTCTCCTCTCCCGCCCGGATCACCGCCATGACGATCGCAACGTTTCTGTTTTTCACCGCATTGGTCGCGTGTGCAACTTGGTGGGTCACCCGCGGCGGCGGCGAATCGACGGACGAAAGTTACTTCCTGGCCGGGCGTTCGCTGACGGGGGTGTTCATCGCCGGCTCGCTGCTGTTGACCAACCTGTCGACCGAACAATTGATCGGGCTCAATGCCGCCGCCTTCACCGAAGGGCTCTCCGTGATGGCATGGGAGGTCGTCGCCGGGATCTCGCTGGTCGCGTTGGCATTGGTGTTCCTGCCGCGCTATTTGAAATCAGGGATCGCCACGATCCCACAGTTCTTTGAAGAGCGATACGGCAGCGGCGTGCGGACGTTGACGACGTTTCTGTTTGTCATCGCCTACATGCTGATCCTGCTGCCCTTCGTGCTGTACTTGGGCGCCAACGGGCTGTCGGGAATGTTGGAATTGGAATCCCGTTTGGGGCTGACACAGATCCAAACGATCTGGACGGTGATCATCTTCATCGCGGCGGTCGGTGGCGGCTACGCGATTTGGGGCGGATTGAAAGCGGTCGCGGTTTCGGACACCTTCAACGGAGCCGGGTTGTTGATCGGCGGATTGATGATCACCTACTTCACCCTGTCCAAGATCGCCGGGGACGAAGGCAGTCTGTTTTCGGCGTTCTCGCTGATCGCCGACCGCGACCCCGACGCCTTTCGATCGCTGGGAACGGCCGACGAAGACGTCTCCTGGCCGACACTGTTCACCGGCGTCCTGCTGTTGAATTTTTTCTATTGGTCGACCAACCAGCAGATCATCCAGCGGACGTTCGGGGCAAAGAATCTGGCCGAGGGGCAGAAGGGCGTGCTGTTGGCGGCGTTCTTTAAAATCATGGCGCCGCTGATCCTGGTGTTGCCGGGAATCGCCGCGGCGTACCTGGTCGCAACCGACTCTGCCTTCGCCGATCGCGTCCAAGCGACCAGCGACGGGGCGGCCAACCGCGCCTATGGGGCGCTGGTGGTCTCGGTGCTGCCGGAATCGTTGGTCGGATTTTTTGCCGCGGTGGTTGTCGGGTCGATCCTGTCGACGTTCAACTCGGTCCTCAACAGCAGCGCGACCCTGTTTTCGCTGGACATCTACAAACGATTCCTGCGGCCCGAAGCGACCACGCGACAGGTGGTGATCTCCGGCCAGCTGTGCAGTTTCGTGGTCGCCGTGTTCGCGGTGATCGCCGCCCCCACGTTCTTCCATGGCCGCGAGGGGGTCTTCGGATTCTTTCAAAAACTGAACGGAATCTACTTCATTCCGATCCTGGCCATCATGCTGGTCGGACTGCTCAATCGCACCGTCGACGGCATGTCGGCCCTGATCACCCTGATCGTTGGATTGACCGCAATGTCGGTCGGGACGTTCCTGAGCGGCCAAAGTGAAACGGAACCCGGCTGGGTGGTCGGGACGTTCGGATCGGGGTACCACTTCATGGGGGTGGTGTTCCTCGGATTGGTCGTGTTGCAATTGACGCTCGGCGCGGTCGGATTCCGCCGCAGCCAGCCGTACGTCCAGAGAGATGTCGGGGCGGTGGATCTGACGCCCTGGAAAGCGGCTCCCTATGTCGGCGCCGGATTGATTCTGTTTGCGATCTCACTCTACGCGTTCTTTGCGGTCTGATCATAAGATCGACGCCGCGTTGGGACTGTCGCCGTGTTCTCCGAACTCGGCGTGCGCGAAAAAGCGAAGCTTTGCCCGACGCCGCCCCAAGGGGAGGACGGCGACTTTCCAGCCCCATCGCAGACGAAGCTGCCGGAGACGACTCGCCAAGGGCAGGCAACGGCCCCGGTGGGGACACCTTGCGGCAATGTGCTGTGCGCAAACGCCGCTGGCAACATCTTTTGGCGCACAGCGGATTTTTACCTCCAGCGGATCAACCGAGTCGTCTATACTGCTCGGCGTTCTGGCGACCCTTCGCCATCGAACTTTGAGGCAGGAAAAGTCAGAGCCAAGAGGGCTATCGTGGGGCGAAGTCGCGTTTTCGCCCCAACGAATGAACTCGCGCCGAATTTCCCGAGCATGTTGCCAGCGCCACAGCGATGGATGCACCTCCCGAGAATCCTTCTGCGAATCCGTCCGACGAAACCTTCGGTCGCCCGTCCCGCAACGACGAAACGCGTTTGTCCAACTCGCTCGAATCGAGCATGCGTTCTCCGCTCAAGGCGGGGCAGCGGTTCGGCGATTTTCGCATTCGTGGGCTGATCGGTCGCGGCAAAGCGGGGTTCGTCTATTCGGCAGATGACTTGTTGGCCAAGCGGCGCTGCGCGCTCAAGCTGCTGTGCCGCATGTCGTCGCACGACTTGTATCGCAACAAGTTGGGTTTTCGCCGCATGACGCCGTTTCGACACCCTTGCCTGCTGCGCACCGACCGGATCGAGATCATCGAGAAGCACACGGTGTTGTCGATGGAGGAGATCGAGGGCGAGACGTTGTATTCGGCGGCGTTGCGGATGAAGGACTTGCCTCCGCAGGACGCCTATCGCCGGCTCCATTCGTTGCTGCACGACTACGCCGTGGGGCTGGCCGTCATGCACTTCGGCGGTTTGGTGCATCGCGATTTGAAACCGACCAACTTGATGGTCCGCAATAACGGTCACGGGGTGATCGTGGACTATGGCTTGGTGGCCAACTGCGATCCGGAAACCGATCCCGACGGCTTGCGTCCCTACATCGCCGGGACGCCGCGTTATTTCTCTCCGGAAGCCTTGTGGGAACAAAGCTACACACCGGCCGGCGATGTGTTCAGCCTGGGCTTGGTGATGCTGGATTGCTTGAACGAGATCTCTGGAAGCGACCAGTGGCTGCGTCAGGGCGACTTCGCCGACTGGGTGCGGGATGAAGACGAGCAAACGATCGCCGATGCCGTTTCGGGTATGAACGAGGACATCCCGCCGCTGCTGCGGATGGCGGTCGCAGGGATGTTGAGCGCCGACCGCACCAAACGCCCTTCGTCACTGGAATTGGTGGCGATGACCAAAACCGATGACAATCCGATCCGGCTGGTCACGACCCACCACCTGTTCGGCCGCGAACGGGAACTGGAACAGTGCCAGCGATGGATCCGCGAGATCTACCGCGGCCGCACCGGCCGACTTCATATTCACGGCGAAGCCGGCGCCGGCAAGACACGTTTGCTCGATGAGCTCGAGCGGCAATTGCGACAGAACAACTGGGGCCAGGTGTTCCGCGTCAAATGCCGGTCGCGTGAAAACCAAACGCTACAGGTGTTGGACCAGATCGCCGACCAGATCGCCCAGCGGTACGCGCGCACCGATCGCGAATCGCTGAAACTGGATCCGGTCAGCGCGTCGATCTTGATCCACTCCTTTCCCCAATTGCGACACGTGATCGTCACGGATCTGGCCGAAACATCGGGACTGTTCTCCGCGGCGCCGGAACGATTGGACGCGCTTTCGGCGGCATCGCGATTGAGCCGTGAACTGCGGAAAGTCGGCCCATTGATCATCATCATCGACGACGCCCAGTGGTCCGATCACGACAGCAACACGGTCTGGGACGAACTGCAGAAGGACACCGACGGATCGTTGGGGATCATCACGTCGTCGCGAAACCCAGAAACCAATCAACGCCAACCGGCCGACGAACGCGTTTACGTCGGCCCGCTGCCGGCCGACGCGGCGCTCGCGTTCTTGCAGACGGCGGCAACACGCTGGGACGCCAACATCAATCCGGCGGGCCTGCAAGAACTGATCGAAGTCGCCCGCGGCAACGCCTTTCGATTGCAAGAGCTGGCCGAAGAGTTTCGCCCCGAAGGCATGCTGCACCAGGTCGAAGAATCCAACGATGCCGCCAACTCGAATCTCGGCGATGTCGATCGGCTCTGGCGCGCCCGGTTTGAACGATTGAGCGACGATGCGAAGTCGATTCTGGCGTTCATCGTGACCGCCGCCGCCCCGGTCTCGATCAGCCAACTCGCGGACTTGACCGGGCATGGCGACCGAGTCGACGTCTCCATCGTTGAATTGGTCAATCAGCGCCTGGTCAATGACGATGCCACCGGCACCGAGTGCATCACGGTCGTCCACGACAAGATCGCCGACGGTTTGATCGAGAACCTCGACCGGGACGAACTGCACCAAGCTCATCTGGCCTGGGCGGACCTGCTATCGAAACTGAATCGGCCACGCGACTTCGCGGCGCGAATCGCCGGCCACTATTACGCCGCCGACCAGGACGGCGCCGCGCTGCCGTTCGCGATCATGGCCGCCGAAAACGCCGACCGCGCGTTCGCCAAATCGGAGGCCGGGGAGTGGCATGAGAAAGTGCTGCGGCAGGTCGCCGGGGATGCCCGTGAAAAACACCTCCGCGATGCCGCACGCTGTTTCCACGAGGCCGACCTGCCGGAAAAAGCCGCCCAGCACTACCTGACGCTTTCCGAGTCGTCGACCGATCTGCACGAACGCCTGCGGTTTCAAACCCTGGCGCTCCAGTTGCTTGTTCGCAGCGGGCAAATGGATCGCGCTCGCCCGCTGTTGGCCGATCTGGCGGGCCGATTTGACATCCATCTCGCCCCCAGTTCCGAGCGCCCATCACTCGATGACCGCGCGGAACTTTCCCAGTTGGCCGCGCGGCTGCGCGACCTGGGGGAAGTCAACCTGATCGAAACACCTCCGCCGGACGCCGCCCCGCTGGCCGATGCCGAGGATCAGGCAACGCCCCATGCGTCCAACGACGTTGCCGATTCCACCGAAGCATGCGAGCTGCACTTTTGCAATGAAATCAGCCGCTCGATGGCGATGTTGGACTTTCAAGGCACAATGCGGCTGGTGCTGCACGGCGCCCGATGCGCCCTGGAGCATGGCTCGATGAATGACCGAATTCACCAGGGCGCGATGGCCCAAATCTGGTCCGTGATGCTCTGCGGCCGCAAGATCGACTCCGCGCAGCAAAATCGTGACGCGCTCGACGACATGTTGGCTCGCGCAGATGCCCAACCGGCCGGCAAGTCGACCGCTGAAATCCGCTCGGCGATCGCGTTCGTTGAAACTTTGACAATGCGGTGGGGCGCCGTTCCCGATGCCGTCGACGCCTGCATCGTCGATTACATCGCCGACGAAAAACCCCTGCGGTTCGAAATCGCTCGCACCCGATGGTTGCGGCTGTGGTCCGAATGGCACCTGGGACGCTGGGACACGATGCGATCGATGGCCCACGAGATGGTCGATGACGCCCGACGCCGCAACGACTCCTATCAACAGCTGGTCGCAACGGTCGGGTTCAGCGGCAACGCGTTTCTTTTGACCGACAATGTCGATGAACTGCGACAGCGATGCGAGGACAACGGTCGCATCATGACCGACACGGGACGAATGGAACTGATCCACTTCTTCCAGTGGGTGCAATCGGTCCAGCAATCGATCTACCTGGCGAAGTTCGATTCGGCCTCGCGGCAGGTGATCGAAATGCGACAATCCATCGGCGAATCGCCGATCCGGCGGATGCCTTTGGTGCGAGTCTGCTTGGACCACCTGACCGCACTGGTTTCGCTGCACCTCCGCGATCAACAATCCGACGATCCGCTGACGGATCCCGCCGTGGTCGCCAACTGCTTGCGTCGATTGTCCAATCTGCCGTCGGAGTATGCTCAGATGCTCGCGGCACTGCTCGGCGGCATTGAGCGGCGTTTATCCGACGCGCCCGAAGAAGCGATCGAGGCGTTTCGGCGGGCGGCGGAACTGGCCAGCCGGCAAGGCCTGTTCCCCTATCAACTGGCAGCCGAAGACGGCTTGTTGAACTGCATCAAGGCGGAAGCCGACGCCGACGCGTTGTGCCAACAAATGGTCAACCATCACGTCCAATGCCCCGAAAAACTGGAACGGCTCTACACCGTCGCCCCGCCGCGACCGGCACCGGATCATTTGAGCCCGGCGGTGTCCTAACCCACCCTGCTGACCGAAAACGCTGCGGGACCTGAATCGTCAGAACTCAATGAGACACACGGGACAAACGGGACAAACGGGACGTCAGTGTCCCAGAAGTCCTGTTGATCCTCTGAATAGTCACCGCACAAGGGGACAATCCGCGACATTCGGCAAATCTCCTCCGAATTCATGTTGGCCGTTCCTTACGGCGCGTGTACGCTTGCGGCATCAGTGAGACGAACAAGGCGCTCGCTGCACTATCAAAACCGGCCAGATCAAAACGAGAAACGTCACCGACGTTTGCTGGCCGACGCGAGCCGATCAAGTTGAGCTGGATGCTCGGCGGCCCGCTGTGCGATCTTCCACTGGAGCGAAGACGCCCCCCTCCTTGCTGCCTTCATTCGGCCACGGTGGCCGCTCTTTGAATGCTGATTGCATCAACCGATGCAACCCTCCCCGGGACTTTCTTGTTTGCCCGGGAGCGAATCGAGCATTGCAGTGAATGCCCGCGGTACGTCGTGAAAGGACGATCCGATTGGCCGGCCATGCATCGAAACACCGAGCCGGTCTATCGAGATTCGGCCAATCAACACACATCGGGATCTTGCGGACGAATGGTTTCCGCACCTCCCCAAACGACTGAAGAGACGAACGTTGAAATCATTTCAAGAAATGGAATTGTACCGGCCGCTGGAAAAACGATTGGCCGAACTGGACTACACCGTCCCGACCCCGATTCAAGCACAAACGATCCCTGCCGCCGTCGAAGGCAAAGACGTCTTGGGTTGCGCCCAAACCGGCACCGGCAAGACCGCCGCGTTCGCGCTGCCGATCCTGGACTACCTGGGCCATGACGCCCCCCGCGCCGCGTCGGGATGTCCGCTGGTGCTCGTCCTGGCACCGACCCGTGAGCTGGCCATTCAAATCGGACAAAGTTTTCACACCTACGGAAAACATGTCCGATTTCGCCAGACCCTGGTTTACGGCGGTGTGGGGCAGAATGAACAAGTGCGTTCGTTGAAAAAAGGCGCCCACGTCTTGGTCGCCACCCCGGGGCGACTGATCGATCTGATGGACCAAGGCCACGTGCAGCTTTCCGACGTGGAAATCCTGGTCCTGGACGAAGCCGACCGAATGTTGGACATGGGATTCATGCCGGCGATCAACAAAATCATCGCCAAGTTGCCCGACGATCGTCAGTCGCTGTTCTTTTCCGCGACCATGCCGCCGAAAATCCGTCAACTGGCCGACAAGTTGTTGTTCAACCCGTTCCAAGTCAACGTGACGCCGAAAACAAAAAGCGTCGCCAAGATCGATCAAAGTGTCCGGATGATGGAACGAAGCGAGAAAGTGGACCGCCTGGTCAAGGTGCTTCGTGGTGGCGACGTGATTCGCTCGATCGTCTTCACCCGCACCAAGCATGGCGCCAACGCGTTGACGCGCAAGTTGGAAAAGAACGACATCAGCGCGGTCGCCATCCACGGCAACAAAAGCCAGTCGGCCCGCCAGAAAGCACTCGGCGCGTTTCGTGACAACCGCATCTCCGTCCTGGTCGCGACCGACGTCGCCGCACGCGGGATCGACATCGATGACGTCACCCACGTCGTCAACTTTGACATGCCGGTCGATCCGGAAAGCTATGTCCACCGCGTCGGTCGAACCGGCCGCGCCGGCGCCGAAGGCATCGCGATTTCGTTTTGCACCGCGGATGAGCGCGACAAGCTTCGCGAGATCGAGAAACTGATCGGCCAACCCTTGCGAGTCCAAAACCCGGGCGCGAAGCTGAGCGAGCCGACCGGCAACGCGACGGCATCGCGCAAGCCGAACGGCCGCAACGGATCGCGACCTCACCACAAGAAACGCTATGCCAAAGGCGGCTGGAACAAACGCCGCGCGACCGCAAAGGCGTAAGCCAACGCCAGTGGGATAGGCTTCCAGCCTGTCGTCGCAGCACTCGCAGTCTACCCCAGCTTCGTTATCGGGCTCGTATCGTAGCGGAAGCCGCCAAGGCTTTCGGTTCCCCGGTTTGTCGTCGCCGCGCCAGTGCGAAACTCTTGGCGAGTTCCGCTACGCGAGAACCAAGCTGCGGCGGCATACGAGAAGACCTGTCCCACGGCTGCGTCAATGAATCCCGGGTTCTTGGCCCGGCGAACGGCCTTCGAGGAAATCGAAATCGCAGCCCCGGTCGGCCTGGGTGACGTGCTTGGCATACAGGTGCCCGTAGCCGCGCTCGGGCAGCAGCGTGCCCAAGTCTTTGGATTGGCGTCGACGATCAATCTCATCGTCGCTGACATGCCAATGGATCCCTCGATTGGGCACGTCGATTTCGATTTCGTCGCCGGTTTCGACGAGTGCCAACGGTCCGCCGGCGGCACTTTCGGGTGCGATATGCAGCACGCAAGTTCCGTAGCTGGTGCCGCTCATCCGCGCGTCACTCAGCCGCACCATGTCCCGGACGCCGGCTTGCAACAGTTTCTTGGGGATCGGCAGCATGCCCCATTCCGGAAAGCCCGGTGCGCCGAGCGGACCGGCGTTGCGAAGGATCAGAACGCTGTCGGCGGTGACGTCCAAATCGGGGTCATGGAGCGTCGCCTTCATCTGCGGATAGTCGTCAAAGACCAGTGCCGGCCCGCGGTGAGTCAACAGCTTCGGATCGGCGGCGATCGATTTGATCACGCAACCATTGGGCGCCAAGTTGCCCTTCAATAAACAGGTGCCTCCGGCGGCCGAGACCGGGTTTTCACGCGTGCGTATGACTTCGTCGTCGATCGCTTCGGCACCTTCGATTTGCGACCCCAACGTTCCACCGCCGACGGTGCGACAGTCGGTGTGCAGCAGATCGCTGATTCGCGCCAGCAGCGCCGGCAGACCGCCGGCGTTGTAAAAGTCCTCCATCAAAAACCGTCCGCCGGGACGAATATCGCCCAGCACCGGAGTCGTCCGCGACAGTTCGTCGAAATGATCCAGCGTCAGTTCAATGCCCAACCGTCCGGCGATCGCAATCAGGTGAACGATCGCATTGGTGCTGCCGCCGATCGCCAGTGAAGCCATCAAAGCGTTTTCGATCGATTGACGCGTGAGGATGTCCGAAGGTTTGAGGTTTTCCCACGCCATGTCCACCGCACGGCGACCGGTCTGGGTGGCCAGCCGACTGTGATCGGCAAACACCGCGGGAACACAGGCGGCCCCGCCGAGCGACATCCCCATCGCTTCGGTCACCGCGGCCATCGTGCTGGCGGTCCCCATCGTCATGCAGGTCCCGGCCGAACGAGCGATACAGTTTTCGATGCCCTTCCAATCCTGGTCACACAGGTTGCCGGCGACCCGTTCGTCCCAATACTTCCAAACGTCGCTGCCGCTGCCGAGTGTCTCGTTCTTCCAGCGTCCCTTCAACATCGGTCCGGCGGGCAGAAAGATCGATGGGATATCAGCACTGATGGCCCCCATCAACATCGCCGGAACGGTTTTATCACAGCCCCCCATCAACACTGCCGCATCGATCGGGTGACAGCGCAGGACCTCCTCCACCTCCATCGCCAGCAGATTGCGGTACAGCATGGTCGTGGGCTTCATCAACATTTCGCCTAACGACATCACGGGCACTTCGACCGGGAACCCGCCCGATTGCAGAATCCCACGGCGGACCTCGTCGGCGCGATCGCGAAAGTGTGAATGACAGGTATTCAGCTCGCTCCAAGTGTTCAGGATCGCGACGACCGGTCGGTTCTGGTAATCAATGTCGTCAAACCCCATGCCCTTGAGTCGTGAACGATGACCGAAGGATCGCATGTCGTCGGGACCGAACCAACGGTGGGAACGCAGACGTGTCGGATCGTGGGAAGAGTTTTGGGGCATGGTGTCAGTCGTCAAACAACTCGTTGAATAGTTTACGGTTACTGGCCCGGGCTTGCTGGACCAACGCTTCGTTCATTTTCGGATCGGATTCGTTCATCAAAAACGCCAGATCCCGCATCTGCGATTCTTTATCCGGCAATTCGTGCCGGGCGGAAACATTCATCAGCCTCAGGTTCGCTTCGACGCGGCGCAGGGTCCGATAATTGTTGATCAGCCGCAGCGAAATGTCCGCCGACAAAAGCCCCGCGTCGGACAAGCGTTGCAAGGAGTCGATGGTGCCGGTGGCATGCACCTCGGGATGTTGGCTGATGTGCTGAAGCGTCAACCTCTGGGCGATGAACTCGACATCGACGGTTCCGCCGACGCCGCGTTTCAAGTTTTCTTCGCTGGCGGTCTTTTCCATCCGTAAACGCAGCTCGCGGATCTCCTGGGCCATCGACGGTCGCCATTGCGTTGCGGCCAAGATCCGCAGCATGGTTTCGCCGGCGTGCCGCCGAACGTGACGCGATCCGGAAATCACGCGGGCCTTGCACAGCGCCAGCCGTTGCCACAGCGGCGCCATGTTGCGTTGGAATCGGTTGGTGAACTGATCCAGAGAAACCGCCAGGACGCCTTCTTCGCCGGTGGGCCGCAACCGACCATCCAATTCGTACAACCGCCCGTATTCGCCCGGTCGGTTGATCCGCGTCATGATCGCCGAAGTGAGCTGATTAAAGAACTGGGCGTTGGTGATCGTTTTGCGCGGCCCACCGATACGGCGTTCGGTTTGCCCGTCGCCGGTGTACAAGAAAACGACATCCAGATCGCTGTGGTAATTCGGCTCGCGGCCGCCAAATTTCCCCAACGCCACCGCCAACAACTCTGCCGGTTGACCATTGGCACCGACCGGATCACCGAAGCGCAACGCCAGCTGTTCCTGTTCGTACTCGGCGACGCGTCGCACACAGGCTTCCGCCGTGTCGGCCAGCGATCGATGCGTGGCTTGCACCGACTCCTTGCCCAAAATATCCCGCACGCCGATCATCAGATGCGCGCTGTTTTTGAAACCGTGCAACACCACGTCGATGTCGCTGGCACGCCGACACAGATCACTCGAACGCGCGTCCAGCCGCTCGGCCGAAGGCAACCGGTTCATCAACAGCGAATCGATCAATTCGTCGATCATGCCCGGCATCTCGATCAAGATGTTGCTCAGATACGGCGTCGCCGCACACATCCGAATCATCAACTGCATGGTTGCCCGGTTGGTGCCGAACAATTCCCACAAGCTGGATTTGCCGCCGATCGAATCAGCCACTTCGGCCAGCGTGATCAGCGTGCGATCGGGATCGGGTGTTTTGGCGATCTCCGCCAACAGGTGCGGCGCCAGCGAGGCAAAGAAATGACGACAGCGTCTGGCCGAAAGGAAGCGAATCGATTCGGTGGCCAGCGATCGGATGTGATCCATCGCGCGTTCGGGATCGCGCAAGGCGTGACGCGACAGGGTCTGGCGAACCAGTTCCGGATCCGGCGACGGATCGAGCACCAGCTCGGTTTCGATGGCAAAGTCTTCTGGCGAATCCGAATCGTCACCCCGAGGGGCTTCGACCATCAGGTGATTGAGCACTTTGCGGTTCAACTGGAACGTCTCGCGCAACTGCGACTGGAAACGCTCCAAATCGCCGGCACGCCCCTGGGCGTCGCGAATGCCCAGATGCCAGGCAACACGTCGACGCATCAAATCGTCGTTGGGCAAACAGCTGGTCGAACGCCCGAACATGACCGACAACTGGTGCTGCAATCGGCAAAGTCTGGCGTAGCCCTTGGACAACAAACTGCCTTCCTGGTGCGTCAGGCAACCTTCTCTCTCGAGTGCATCGATCGCTTCGGCGGTGCTGCCGACGCGGACGGATTTGATTTCTCCGCCGTGCAACAGTTGCAGAAACTGGATCATCAGCTCGATGTCACGCCGACCGCCGGGCGCCATCAAGACGTCATCGCCTTCGGTCTGCTGCGAATCAAAACGGCGTTGCAGTTTGCGTCGCAGCGAACGCACATCGGCGAAATCTTGGCGGCTCATAAAGCGGCGGTAAATCCAAGGCTCCAATCGGCTCAGGAAATCCTGGCCCAACTGATGCGTGCCGGCGACCACGCGTGCCTTGGTCAATTTGATCCGCTGCCAGGTCCGTCCTTCGGACTCCAATCGCCGGGCCGTCAGCGAACTGCTGCCGATGACGACGTCATCGCCCAGCGGTCGAAACGACGTGTCGATCGCGATGTTCAGTGCCGCGGCGTCTTCGGAACTGACCAGCGCGATCACATCGGCGACCACTTGGCGGACGAACTCGCGATGCGATTCGTTCTTTTCTTCGATCGAATCGTACAAAAACATCAATTCCAAGGGGCTGCCGTATCCCATTTCGGTTCCGCCCAAGTGCCCCAAACCGATCACCGCCAACTGGACGCTCTGGCCGTCGATGCGGCGCGGCAAGCCGAGTCGTTCGGCTTGGCGTCGCAGCACAAATTCCAGCGCCGCCTCCAAGACGGCGTCGGCGACAAACGCCAATTGCTGGCCGACGTGATCCGGGCTCAGATCGCGGACGAATTCGCCATAGGCGATCCGCACCATTTCACGACTGGTGAATTTGCGAATCGCAAGCGCCGCCCGATTGGGGCTGTCCAGCATTTCGAGCTCGGCGACCAATTCGTCCACCAAGAACTTTCGCTCGGCAGGCTGACCATCGCTGGCCCGCATCAAGTCAAAACTTTCCGGGTCGGCGATCAAACGATTGGCCAACGTTTGGCTGGTCGCAAAGATCTGCAACAGCGCCGACAACGCCACCTCGTCACGCTCGAACAAGGATAGCAGCGAGGTCGGCGAACGACTGGCCGCGATAAAACGATCCAAGTTCATGATCGTCGCGTCGAGCTCGTCCAGATCTTCGAAATGACGCTGCAAACGAACACGCAGCAGGTCCAAAAGATCCGCCGGTGCACCACAATTCCAAATCGAATCGAGATGATGGCGTGTCGTGGCCCAATCGTCGACGCGATTGACATCGATCCAATCGAACGCGGAGCCGTCGTGTCCGTCGGGGCCTGGGTGGTCGGAAGGTTGGTCGGTCGAAGACGACATGGGCGGCTTCACGTGGGAATCGTCAGGAACGAGGAATCGAAAACTATCTGGAAGCGCCTACCGCCGTGCCAACTCAGCCCCCCCTCGCTTCCGCGTCACGATTCAACCGAACCGTACCGCGTCGCGAAAAAGCTGGGGAACTCTCCGTGGACTCCCTAGTCTAAATTCCTGAGGGTTTTCCGTTAAGTGCGTGTCCGGTGACCTACATTTGAACATCACCGGCTCGGCCAGGGGGAACGCGACCAGATTTGTCCGCCGAACCAGCGGCCCCGCTGCAACCACTCGCTGCCGGCGTCCGGAGGCCCAATGTTGCCACCTCCGTTGAGTTTTTGCGACGCCCCTTCGTGGGCTTTTTGCAACACTCCGCCCTCGACCGACGCCAGCGTCATTAACGCAACCCCAACCCCACAAACGACTTGCAATGCCATATACGTTCTCATCAACGGGGGCCGGCATCCTTGATGCTGTACCCCTCCCGGACCAAACCGAATATTCCAAGCCGGGATCAGAGGAGACGATGTTGATGGGTACCAGGATTAGCGGACGCAGCTTACAAGACGACGCCTTTGCAGCCGAAGAATCGGTCGACCGACGCTCCCGGGTGATGGGCGAAGAGTTCGCCGACGATCACCTGGAGGAGGCCCCTGCAGACGCCCGCGGCATCGCCGACGAAATGGAATCCGAAGCCGATCCCACCGAAGACCCGGTGCGAATGTACTTGATGCAAATGGGCCAAATCCCCTTGCTGACCCGCGACCAAGAGGTTTCGGCGGCCAAGCAGATTGAAAAGACCCGTGACAAGTACCGCCACTGCATGCTCGCGACCGATTTTATGTTGCAGGGCTCGCTCAAACTGCTGCAACAAGTCCGCGACAAACAGCTGCGACTGGATCGCACGATCGAAGTCAGCGTGACCAACGCGGTTGAAAAGAAGGCGATCATGAAGCGGATCGTCCCCAACGTTCGCACGCTCGAACACCTGTTGAGCCAGAACAAGGTGGATTACTTCACCGCGATCAACAAACGCCTGCCGATGCGTCAACGCCGTGCGGCCTGGAAAAACCTGGTGATCCGCCGCAACAAGGCCGTCCGCTTGGTCGAAGAAATGAACCTTCGCACCGGAAAACTGCAGCCGATCTTCCAAAAGCTTCAGAAGTCTTCACGGCGGATGAACGAAATCCGCAAACAACTGCAAGAAGGTTCGCCGACCGATCTGCCCGGCATGCCGTCGGAAAAAGAACTCCGCAGCGAATTGAGCTACCTGATGCGGATGACCTACGAATCGCCCAAGACGTTGGGCCGACGCGTGTCGTCGTGCGAAGCCCTTCGCGAAGACTACGAAGCGGCCAAACGCGTCTTGTCGGCAGGCAACTTGCGACTGGTGGTTTCGATCGCCAAAAAGTATCGCAACCGCGGCCTGTCCTTCTTGGACCTGATCCAAGAAGGCAACACCGGACTGATGCGTGCGGTCGACAAATTCGAACACGCCCGCGGCTACAAGTTCAGCACCTACGCGACCTGGTGGATTCGCCAAGCGATCACCCGTGCGATCGCAGACCAAAGCCGCACGATTCGTGTCCCGGTTCACATGATCGACACGATGAACAAGATCCGTCAAATCACCCGTGACCTGGTTCAAGAGAACGGACGCGAACCGACGGCCGAAGAGGTCTGTGCCCGCAGCGGCCTGAGCCTGGACGATACCCGCGTGATCCTGAAAATGAGCCGCCAGCCGTTGTCGTTGGATCAACCCGTCGGCGACCACGAAGACAGCGTGTTCGGTGAATTTCTGCAAGACCACCGCGACGATGACCCGTTGTTGGAAACCAACCGCCAAGCCCTGAAGGCTCAAATCGACCTGGCCATGGAAACGCTGAACTATCGAGAGCGTGAAATCTTGCGACTGCGATACGGCCTGGCCGACGGTTACACCTACACGCTGGAAGAAGTCGGACGGATCTTCCAAGTCACTCGCGAACGCGTCCGCCAAATCGAAAGCAAAGCGGTTCGTAAACTGCAACAACCCTATCGAGCCCGATCGCTGGCCAGCTTCCTCGACGGAGCCGACATGGCACTGATCGAAGGCAACGAGGTGGTCTAAACGGACGCTGCCAGATTAGGGTGATCATTCCCCGCACGATGGCCCTTCCGGGCTGTCGTCGACTGGACTTTACCCGAACCGGCTAGAAAGGGCGTCGCACCACCTTCCGCTGATTACGTCTCACCCGATCGGCCAACTCATCGTTTTGCCCCCATCGTTTTGCCCCCATCATTCTGCCATCTGCCCCTAATCCCCACCGGCCAACCACGTCAAGCTGGCTGTTCGACGAGGCCCATCTTCTTCCCCCTTCCCAGCGACAGACCTAGCCTCACTTCCGTCGAAACGCTCGGGCTAACGCCGACACCGTGATCAATCCACCCACAATCGGGATCGCCGGAATGATCAGCCGCGGCTGGGCGGCGAGCACGACCAGGGCGATCACTCCGATCACCGGCGCACTAGCCGGCAGCCATTTCGCCGGACGTTTCAGCGACGGCCATGCCAGCCACAGCGCCCCCAACACCAACCCGATCCGGCCGCACGCTGCGGCGACAAACGTTCCGGTGCTGTCGCTGGCAAACCACCACGCCAACAACGCCGCAATCAACATCGTGATCGACATCGCCAACGCCATCGCCCGGCGCACGTCGCCCAGCGCTTTTTGATCGTCTGGTCGGTCAGTGCGCCGCATCGTTCTCCCAATCTTGTCCCGTTGGATCGTTCACTTCGGCCAGCCCAGCATCCGACGCGGGAATCCAACGCCGCCATACCAACAACATCACGCCGACGACCGCGTAACCGGCGGCAAACTCGAACACCTTCGCCCGGCTTTCCTCCGCCAACACGATCACCTCCCAACTCGCCGGCCCCAGCGGCAAAAACAACCGGCTGCCTTCCAGCGGCGAATGCATCAGGCCGAACAGTGTAAATACCGCGCAAACCAGAAACACGATCCCCGCGGTCCGCAGGTTGCGATCGATCGATGCGGCCAACCCCCAAGCCCACAGCAAGCTGGTCAAGATGAACCCGCTGGCCAGCATCGAAATGGTCGCAAAATTCTCTTGAAACACGGGACTCAGATCCGACAGTCCGACGCCGGCGTTGCGCATCGCTTGATCGCCGAGGACTTGACCGCTGAAGTTGACCACCAAGGCAGCCAGTGCCGGCAAACATGCGATCGCCACCGCCGCGTAATGCCGCTTGGGTGTCGCCGAAAAACTTTGCGCCGTGATCTCCAACCCGATAAACACCAGGATCGGCAGCACGGCGGGCTTGGGGATGATGTCGTTGAGGAACGTGAAGTATCCGATCAGCCCCGCCGACCCGATCACCAGTGCCGTCCCCAGCGTGTACCCGGCGCGTCCGCCCATCGCCTTGTAGGCCGGGTGTCCGATGTAGGGCGTCGTCTGAATCACTCCGCCGCACAATCCGGCCAGCAACGTCGCCACCGCTTCCACACCGATCACCGTCGGCGTGTGATAGGAATCCCCGGCCGCCGCGGCGCTCTCGGTGCAATCAATTCCGCCGACGACCGTGGCGATCGCAAACGGCAGCGCGATGGGCAGGTAAGGCAGCGCCTCCGACCAGGCCGAGATCCAGCTACCGTCCCAGCATTGCATCCACCGCGTCGGAAACCACTCGATCGTGCTGAGCGTGGGAAAGTGGTACCCCTCGATCCCCAATCCACACATCAGATAATAAATCAGACCGGCGACCAGCAGCGCCCCCAGCGTTCCCGGCACTCGCCCGGGAAGCGGCACGCGGGCGATCAACGTCGTCAGCACGATCGCCAATGCGACCAGCCCCGGCAGCGGCCGACCCAGGATTTCGGCCAGCGGCAAGAAACTGATCAGCGCCAACGCGATTGCGGCAAGCGACCCCAACAACCCCGCCCGCGGCACCACCCGGCGCACCCAGTTGGACGCCGGTGCCAACGCCAGTTTCAGCACACCGCTCATCACGATGCACCAGATTCCGATGTGCCAAGTCCGGTAGGCCGCGTCCATCTGTGACAACCCCAACGCATCGATGCCTTGACGATAGGCCGGACCCAGGATCAATAGACAAACGCCGAACACGCTGGGCGTATCCAGCCCCAGCGGCATCGCCGTCACGTCGCTGGACTGTTTCTCCCTGGCCAACCGGAACGCAAAGTAAACGAACGCCAGGTCGCCGACCAAGACGCCCAAGGCCGTGCCGGGGACCAAGGCAGAGATTGCGAAATCGGTGGGAAACCCGAACCCTCCCAACAGGATGACCACCAGAAACAGGCCGGTCAGGTTGTCCAGCATCAGCCCAAAGAATGCGTTCACATCACCGGGCGTCAACCACTCGTAGCGATGGGCGTGTTGACCCGTTCGATTCGATGCGTTCAAGAGAGATTCATCGGAAAAAAGGGACAGCAGCGAAAGGGGGTGAAAGGGGATGGATGGACGACGTCCTTTCGAGGGCGTCGCGCCGATGTCCCACGGACGACAGCCCGGCAGGGGCCATCGTACACAAAACGATGATCGCCCTGAGCGGGACGGTCCCTCAAGGCTAGTGGCTCTGTCTGAAAACCATGCGGGCCTTGGCTTTTTATCCCTGAAATCAGCCGTCATCCAGCCGTCGCCCCCTCCGGAGGCGACAATTCGGCGAAAAAGCGCTTTGACGAATGGGCCATCGGGCGCGATAATACGTACCACGGTGCAGGGGAAATTCCGTGCACCCTATTCCTTCGCAGTGGCGGCTTCTTCGCTCTTTTGACGCGTGCTATGGACCGCTCGTTTCCATTAACCATCTGTCTGCTCGACCACCTGCCCGATTAAACGGAACCTCGGCCCATGTCCTCCACCACCGCTTCTGTCTGCCCCGCTTCGGTAACCGAAACCGAGGAATTGAGCGACGAGGCATTGCTGGCCGCCTATCGTAAAACCGGCGATCGATCGTTGTTCAACCAGCTGATGGGACGCTATCAGCGTGAAATCTACAGCTACCTGCGGCGTTACATCGGCAGCACCGAGATGGCCGAGGACGCGTTCCAGGGGACGTTTCTGCAAGTTCACCTGAAATGCCAACAATTTGACTCTTCGCGGCGTTTCCGCCCCTGGCTGTATGCGATCGCGACCAACCAGGCCATCGACGTCCAGCGCCGCAACAAACGGCACCGCATGGTCAGCCTGGACCGCACCCCCAACGACAGCGAACAACGCAATGCCAGCTGGGCCGAAAAACTAGTCGGCGGAACCCCGGACCCCTTGATCGCGGCGTCATCGCAGGAAAATGGCGATTGGATGAAGGAATCCATTTCATCGCTCGGCCAGCCCATGCAGCAGGTGATTCAGCTGGTCTACTACCAGGGGCTGAAGTACCGCGAGGCCGCCGAAGTCCTGGGGATTCCTGTCGGCACCGTCAAGAGCCGGTTGCACGCCGCCGTCCAGCGATTGGGCGTGATGTGGGAAGAATCCCACGCCGCGCCTCGCGATTGAGCACGCCGGGAGCGCGAATGTTGTAAAATCGCGGGACCAGGAACGTGCCCCGAACCATCCGCCGAACCGGTTCGGGCCACTGTGCGTAGGACTTAGCAACACTCGCAAACCGCTGCATCCGCAGCAGAGTCCATCCTTCACTCGCCCGCCGCATTTCCTGCCGATGCACGAAGATCTGCTTGGATACCTACTCGGAGCGCTTGAGCCGGACGAAATGCAACGCGTTTCGGATTGGCTGCGCGACAATCCCGAAGGTCGTGAACAGCTCGCAGAAATCCAGCGCTGCCTGGAACCACTGGAACAGTGCGATGACGTCGTCGATGGACCCGATTTCGATGGACCCAGCGAAGACTTGCTGGCCCGCACCCTGGCCGCGATCCCCGACGGCATCCCGCCGATGGGCGAAGCATCGGACGGCCCAGCCAGACCGCCGGCCCCGGTGATGCTGACCGACGTGGATTTGTCGGGCGAGGCCGGAGCGGGGGGCAACCGCTGGAACATGATGGACTCGATCGGCGGGCTGTTGTCGGTCGCCACATTGCTGGCACTGCTGTTGCCGACGATCGCCGCGGGCAGATTCGAAGCCAGAAAGGTGGCGTGCGAAGACCGCTTGCGACGGAACTGGAACGCGTTGATGCAATACGTTTATCGCAGCGAGCACGGACGGTTGCCCGAAGTCGCCGAGAGTGGGCCGGAAGCCTTTGCCGGGATGTTTGCGGTCCGCCTGGCCGATGCGGGATTGCTGGACGAACCCGAGCTGCGTTGGTGCCCGTCGGCAGACCTGCCGGCGATCAGCCCCGTCGGCGACTCCACGTTGGCCGAACCGACATCGGTTGCCCTTTCCACCTTGCCCTCGGTGCAATCACTTCACCAGATGTCGGTCAACGAACTCAAGCAGGTGCAACAACTTGCCGGCGGCCACTACGCCTACACCTTGGGCGTGATCGGCGATCAAGGGTTCTCGTCGCCGCGATTCGAGGCCCGGGCTTCGTTCGCCGTCATGTCCGATGCCCCACTGGGGCCGGCCAGCCATGCCGACGATCCCGGCAAGCTGCGTTTCAGTCACAGCGGCCAGGGGATCAACGTGCTGTACGAAGACGGCAGCATTCGATTCATCCGCGCCGAGGCACTCGATTCGATGCCCGACCACCCGTTGTTCAATCACCTCGGCGCCAGCGAAGCCGGGGTCAACATCGACGACGCCAGCCTGTCACCCAGCTGGCGTCCCCCGTTCACGATCTCCGTCCAACGCTAGAAACGCGTTGAAATCTCTACTGACTCGCGCTGGATGACCTAGAACGGTCGCGTGGCCACCCTTTCGAGCCGCTGATTCACATTTCCCGATAGTCCGATATTGTCTGGATCGAGGGACACCACGGTAGAGCCCGATGACAAATCCAGCTTGGCAAGGTCCACCCAAATGACATTTGGACTGGTCGTCAGCTCAAAGAAGTACCGCCTCGCGTCCAAGTTGGCAACCGTACGGTACTCGGTGTCGTAAATCGTTCCGGGATTCTTGTAGGGTGCATTGAAAGGGACGGACGCGTTGCGGGCAAGGGAAAAGACAGTCGCAATTGCGGCTCGTTCATCCTGTGGTTTCCGAAGGGTCTTCAGGAAGTAGTTGGCCCGCACGAAACGGTCGATTGGATTGACGTTTCCCGGCAGCGGCGTCTCGCGCGTCGCGTCCTCGAAATTCCATTTCTCCAGTTCCAGCAATTGGTCGCTATAGGGTGGGTCATTTGTCATGACTCGATGTTCGGGCCCGTGGTAGATCGTCGGTTTCCCATCCACGTATTCGATGATCGCCGAATCTCCCGTCGCGTCTTCAATCGCCAGATGCAGCGACGTTTTAAAACCACCGTGCTCGACCATAATCGGTTGAATCTCTTTCATCAGCCTTAACGCCTCCTCAACAGTGGAAGCGTTGTCGAGCAGATATTGCCCCCACAGTCCCGCATGAACACCCGCTTTGTTCGGGTCGCGCGGTCCAAAATCCGTTGCAGTGAGGAACAACAGGTGCGTTGCGAACCCTGCTTCGTTCACCCCGTCAACCGAAGCGAGTCCGTAGGCGGAAACAATGACCGATCCGTACTTCGAAGTCCATTTGGCCGGATTCACCTCGACGACCTCAACCGGCCCGACCCGACCGCCATCCCGCGAAATTCCTCGCGGAAAGACGTAGAGCTTCGGTTCCGTCGATTCCGCCCAATCCATTGTTCGCCCGACGGACGTCATCAAACCATTGGTGTTCCACAAAATACGTGTACACACGACTCATTACTCCATTCACTTCAAACGGCATAAAGAAAGATTAATAGTTGAATTCCGGTTTTCGGTGATGCAGCGCGAACGATGACGATCACACCGCTTACAGGCCAACCGGTTGGCGGTGACGAGGGGCAAGTGTCGTAACGGTGGAAGGGTCCGTCGATCGCAACAATGCGTGAACTGGGCGTGCATCGTTTGGTTCGCGATTCCGACCGGAACGCCAGTCGGGAACATCGCCGCTCATTGCCACTTTTCTCGATCTTCAATGCCAGAGCGACCGCGTTGACCGAGCCGCGGAAAGTAAAGTCACTATTTCGAAACCGCCCGATCCGCTGCTGCGTGTCCAACTCTTGG
>NZ_JACEHH010000159.1 GCF_014154935.1 Stieleria mannarensis | reverse complement strand
TACGTCCACAAAGACAAACCGAACTTGGGTGTTCTCCAGGCACCACGGCCACCGGCGCTGATCGGCGGCGATCGCTACGATACATCCTTCGCCGCGGCAGTGATTGCAAACCGACTCGGCTATCACCTGCCGATCTACCGACAAGAAGACATGTTCGCCGAATGCGGGCTCTATCTTTCACGAAGCACGCTGCTGAACTTACAAGAAGCTGCCGAGCAAGTCCTTCGCCCTTTCGCTCGATGGCTTGCCGATCTGGTTCGCACCGACAGCTGCATCGGAAGCGATGACACATCGATCCGTTTACTGCTACCAGAAGAGATTCCCGAAGCAACCGATGACGACCCCAAAAGCAGTCGTGTCGCCGAAGTCTTCGAAGCAGCCAAGTCCGAGGGGCTCAAAAGCATCACAGCCAAGATGTGGGCATATCGCGGTGTTCACATACCGATCAACGTGTTCGACTTCACCGTCAGTCGACATCGCGACGGCCCGGACCTGTTCTTGGTTGATAGAGGATATGAGGGGACCTTACTTGGAGACTGCTACGGAGCGAACACTGGAATTTACATTCGATCCAACGGCTTGATTACTCATGCCGCGTGCGTCGCCCATGCGCGGCGCAAGGTGGAAGCTGCGCTGGGCAATCACGAAGTGCATGCCAAGTATCTGCTGGGACTTTTTCGCCTGCTCTATGACGTTGAAGATGAAGCACGGAAGTTATCGGCTTCGGATCGCTTGTCTTTGCGTCAGCGCCGAGCGGTTCCGATCTGGGAGCAGATGCGATCGTACCTGGAGACGAAGATGGGCGACGTGCTGAGCACTGATTCAATTAGCGACGCGCAGCGGTACATCCTGAATCAGTGGTCTGGACTGACAGCGTACTTGGAAGATGGGGGAGTCCCGATCGACAACAACCAGTGCGAGCAGTTGATGAAACAAGTCGCCTTAGGACGCAAGAATTGGCTCCACCTTGGCAGCCTCGCCTCGGGCTATCGAACGGCGACGTTGATGACGTTGGTCAGCAGCGCGGTCCGCAACGACCTCGATGTGGCGGCGTACCTGGAGGACGTCATGAACGAACTGCTCTCCGGAAACCAAGACTACGAATCCCTGCGTCCGGATGTATGGGCGTTGTCCCATCGAGACTCGATTCGCGCCCACCGCCAAAAGCAACGGGAAGAGCACAACATTCGCCGCGAGCGTGACCGCCTCCGCCGCCGGCTCGCCCGCCTCGA
>NZ_JACEHH010000158.1 GCF_014154935.1 Stieleria mannarensis | reverse complement strand
GCATTGGTATCTACACAAGTGCGAATGGGAGGGCATTGGCTTTGATCCGTTTGAGTGTCCCAATATCAACGTCGGGTGACTCCAAAATATCAGTCACCGAAAGAAGCACCATCATGCCTGCCAGCAGCGCCGGCGGGGTTGATTCGACACCGTACTTCATTTGACGCCCGCTCAAGCGAATCAGAATGCGTTTCGTCTCGGCAGCTTCGTCGCTCGTGTCGTTCTGCACTTGCAGTACCGCGACGCATGCCATCGATGCCACCAGAATGCGACGCGCAATCGCCTCGCCGCTTTGCTGTTGCCACTGCTCCAACTCCTGGCCGTGGCTCTTGAGCAGCTTGAAATACGTTTCGATTAGCCAACGCCAATAGTACCAAAGCGCAATCTGGTAACCGCTGACTGACGTATCAAGGACATTGCTCAGCAACGTCCACTGGGCAAGCACATAGTCATTCTCGTCTAGTAATCGCGTGACAACCAAACGGACTCCAATTGGCTCACCGCTGACTCGACGCTTTTCACCATCGATCACTTCGCTGTGTGGGCGATGCAGGACGACTTCCGTTTCGGCGACCTCCTGAGTCACCTTTTTGCCGTGATAGACTGCCTCGCCACAGGGCTCAAAAAGAACTTCTCGATCGAAATGCTCTTCAATTTCAGACAGCAAAACGCTTTGTTCGTTCCATTTCACCCGGCGATCATCACAGCGAACCAAAAACAAATGGCCTTCTTGGTCCCACTGACGCATTCGCCCAAGGGTGTCGGCTTCGCGGTCGATCACATGGACAATCTTGCGGTCCAGCCCCCAGTCACCCGACTCGTTCATCGTGGGAGTCAATTCGTCGAGAAGGTGGTCGTCCAACGCTGGAGGATGGATTGCCGTTGAATGAACCGAGTTGCCGGTTTTCAGATGCATCTGCATCGGAGCCAAAGAAGCCCCGTTGGCCGCATCGATCAACAACGAAGTCGACATTTCGTAGCCGATGTCGTGTTCATGGGTGATTTGGCGAAGATCCTTCTTTGAAGAATGGCTTTTGTAGTCAATCTTGCACCAGTCGTGCGCCAAAAGTACGTACTCGGACTGCGAAAGGCGCGCTGCTTGCCGGCCGACCTCCCGAAGCGGTTCAATCAGATCGACAAAGGTCACGTTCGGGTTGGACAAGAACCGCCAAGTCGCCTGGGTGGCGGAAAACGCTTGGTTTTCGCCCGATTTAAGCGCCGGTCCGGCCGCGTTCTTGTTGGCAGATTTCATGTGTTCTTGCACCAGTTGCAAGTACCGA
>NZ_JACEHH010000157.1 GCF_014154935.1 Stieleria mannarensis | reverse complement strand
CAATCCAATGCACCCGAGCGGCGAAGTCGGGCGTTTTCGGATGGACAATCTCTCGTCGCCGCCGGGTGATTGGTGACGTTCCCCGACAAAGGACATTCCGATACCAAAGTGGCTTGAATCACTACGTGACTTCATCAACGGTCGCCCCAACCCGATTGACGCTTGGACTGCCATTCGCCGAGCTGGCTGGTCAGAATCGTACCGATGCGAATTATCAACGCTCGACCTGCCATCTGAACTGCCCATACACGAGGCCGCTAGCGAATTCCTGACGCGTTACGGTGGACTTACGATTGACGTTCGGGGCGAGGTCACGCTCTTGCCGGTCGAATGCGACGATGACATCGAACATATCCTGGACGCACGAGAATCTGACGGACGCGATTACTACCCTGTTGGTCGAATTGACGATGAATGTGCCACATGTATTCTGATCGACGGTGAGGGCAACTTCTTTTTGTACATCGCTCCTCCGGGTGCGGAAGCACCGCCATGGCCCGTTACAGACTTCAAAGCTGCCATCCGATTCGCCATGCAATAGACTGCAATGGTGTTTGGAAAGCGGGGAACAATCCAATGCACCCGAGCACGCGAGTCGGGTTTTTCGAAATGGTCAATTACTCGCGCGTGCCGGGTGATTGGTAACGTTATCGGATTCAATGAATGACGATTTTGCTTTTGTTGATAGAGTGTTCTCGTCCGCGACACCCGAACGGAATTGTTTAGCGGCCGCGAAACTCAGAAATCTTGGTGAATCCGGTCGTCATTTACTTCCAGTCGTCTATCAACTGTGTCGCGAGGTCGTTGTTGATGGTGAACTCAGCAAGGTCGAATACGGCTTTTTGCTCTCAGCAGTCCGGTCAATTGGATGCGTCATTAATTCCATTGACTTTGATGCAAGGGACGAGTTGCATACCGAGTTCGTCGACTGGGCGATCGCGCTCACGTACTCTGCCGACAATGAACTTAGGGCGATTGGAATTTGGACGCTGGGAGATTTGGGGGTTCCACCCGAATGCGTGCGCGAACGTCTGATTGATCTCGTTGGCTCGGAACGCTACGCCAACGATCATGATCACACGACATCGCGGTCGATTGCCTTTCGAATGTTGGCACGAGTTAGCCGAGAAACCGCCGCTAAATTCATTGGCACCGAAGCTTGCAAGGAATACCTTCAATCCATGAATTTCTGGCTGCGACGCAACGCAGAGCGACCAACCGGTCACTATGACCATGGACCTGCATTAGAGGCTGAGGTTGCATGGCTTCGTTGAAATACCGATAACA
>NZ_JACEHH010000156.1 GCF_014154935.1 Stieleria mannarensis | reverse complement strand
GAGATAGAAGAGCTGCAATAGCACTTGCAACCTTACGAGAGAAAGGGCTTTGGGGAGGATTCGACGAGGTTCCCTCTCCCTGGCTTGGTTGGCAGGCCTAGCGGGAAACACAGGAGACAAAAGTGGGCTGGGACAATAAGAAAGTTGTAGGGTGTCGGGTGCAGATTGATTCGCCGACGCCTAAGAAATTTCGACAGGTCGCGACCGACCTCGGGTCTTCCGTCAGCACGCAAGAGTTTCATGAACTTGAGTGGGTGACTGAAGAATTTGAGATGGTGATCCCTCCCAGTTGCTTAAGCTGGAAAATTCCTTGGGAATTTGAAGAGGGGTTACCTGTCGTGCTCTATAAAGAGTCGCCACACTCGTCAAAAGCAGTCCGTCAATACCTCCAGACATTTTCACGGAACATTGGTGAATTTGATTCCGAGTGCTCTGTGATATGGGATGACTATTCGCAAGTGAAGATTGCATTCGAATTCCGAAACACAGTCGACAACCTGCAAGATGGCAACTTTCGTGTTATCACCTCACTGCCAATGCAGCGTCGTCTAACACAACAAGAAACACAACATCACCAGCGGGTGTTTTCAGCGGTTGCTGACGGACTTGGCATGAAAAAGCAAATCAAGATCGATTGCGACACGCAGGAGATTACATTCTCTCCCGGAACCCTCGAAACAGCGAACGGCGAACTATTCGGGATCCATGATTTCCCAACCTCAATGTTTGGAATCCGAAGAATCCAAAATTGCTCGGACGCGGCCGCATTCTTTGAGACATTTCTGGAGGCGGTGATAGGTGTTACGGGAGCCCCGTTTTGTGTCCAGATGCGCCTGAGCGGTTCCCCGAACTCAGCCTCAAAGCTGACCAAACATTGCGAATCTATCTCCGCTCTTTGGCGACTGGAGTGCGACGCGCTATTCCCGATGAATTATGACCCTTTTAAGAAGCCGCGTGGAATCGCTGAAAAAGTCGTGCTTCCTGTCTTTATGTGCCGGGACATCTCACAAAGATACAATGACTATATTGGGTTAGCTCTTTATGCCGAATACATCAACGACTCTTCAAACCTGCTTGTCTTTACGAACCACAATTCTCAATGGATGAACCAGGTGCTCAGCGACGCGAACGTGTTGGAATTTGCGAAACCACTGAAACGCCAAGAAATCTATCCGGGAATCTAGTCGGCAACGACCGGGAGACCGCAAGGAAGTTGCCGTGGTGAATGCCAATAGAGCCCTGCGTTTCTCAACTGCTGCGAGAGAACAGGTCACGACCTCTTAATTG
>NZ_JACEHH010000155.1 GCF_014154935.1 Stieleria mannarensis | reverse complement strand
CTGGAGCACGTCCCGCCGAGACGTTTTCAAACCGTTCGTGGTTACGGGCTTTACAGCGGCAACCAGCACTCCCGCATCGATGACGCGCGTGCCGCCCTCGGCGTGGCTCCGCCAGAGTCGGACTCACTGGAACAGCTGACTTGGCAACAGTTGTGCGAGTCGACCGGGATGACCGACGCTTGCACGTGCCCGGTGTGTGGCAAGCGTTTGGTGTCGCACCACGAGTTCGCCTCCGGTCGCGATCCCCCGCTTGATGCATTCAGTTGGCGCGAGAAACGAGGGCAAGCCGCATGAGGCCGCTGGAGTATTTGACAACGGACAGGAAACGCCACCGACGCTACCGAAGGTGCGCGCTCGGCGACGCGACTTCTCCGGGAGCAACTGGCAGAACCTCCCACACCCGGTCGATCGAGCGGGTAAACTCCTAAGCTCGGCGTCGAGCCGGTCCCACGGCAACGGGGCCAACGCAAGGCCCGATCAACAATACGTTGCACCCGACTTAGCATCTGGGGCAACGAAGTGCCAATCAGCCCACTCACCCGCCAGCGTTTACCGCCGCTAAGCAGGTGAACGTAATGGTTCTGCCATAGATTGCTCATGAGTCCTGAATTCGCTTCCCTACTTTCACAAAACATTGGCGTTTCATTCGCCAAGCAAATCGCGTTCGCGGATTTGATCGGTGAACGGAATTGGGGCGTCAGTATGTCCGAAGGGGTTGCTACATTCGGAACTGATCTCTCATTCCCCATCCAATTGCTTGGCACCGAAGCCGATGGTGACGCGTCTTGGCTCTGGGCTTGGGCAAACGAGCAAAGCAATTTGCCTCCAAATCTTCTTAAAGCGTGTAACGAGTGCTACGACCTCGGATCCACACAACAGGTACCGGAATTCACTGATCGCAGCTTTTCGCAGAACATCGCAGATGGGCACATGATCGCGTTGGTTGCATCGGGACTGCATCCCAACTGCTGCTATTACCGTGGTCCGTACGATGGTGGTGCGCTCTTCTTCCTCGTTTGCGACGTCCCTCGCGACGTCGTTGGCCCCGTTGCACCTGAACGTGCCGTTACCGTAATGACTGAGGTGATCTCTCAATTTGAAATCAATCACCGAGACATGGCTGATTCATTCCTACGGAGTCAGGGTTTCACGCTGCAACCGGCTGGCAATCGTTTAGACGCTAGGCGCGACAAAGATTCACTCACGGTTACTTTTGATTCAATGCAACGAATAAACAAGATCGACTGTACACTGAACTCTGCCGAAGCAACTTGATCGCGGTCCAGGAGAAGGCAGAA
>NZ_JACEHH010000154.1 GCF_014154935.1 Stieleria mannarensis | reverse complement strand
TCGCCGTGCCGCGGTGAACGGCGGACGTTATTCCGATCAAACCGACATTTTCAACAGGCGAAGCCAATGAAGTCTCTGCTTGTATTTCTATCCATTGTCATTCCATTCTCGGCGTGCTTCAGCCAAGACGCCAATCCCGATGCATCGCAGGAACGCGCCAACATCGACCCCAAGTCGCGCTTCATAGAATTGGCAACACGGTACAACACCCTTCAAGAGCAGTACTACGCTTACGAGCCGAAAGAGGGTGAAGATGGGATCAAGCGGTTTCTTGAAAATCACCCGATGAATGCCATGGTGTCGGATTTCATCGCGCTTGAGCAGCAATCACGGGGGGCCGAGGTTGGTTTTAGTTGTCTGTATCACTTGGTATTGGCGGCTGCGAGCGTTGGCGATGCCGACTACCCAGTGACCGCTGGCAAAATCGCTGCCTTGAAAGTCCTCGCTGAGCACTACCATGATTACCCAGACGTTGACACGACGTTTAGATATCTGTTTTCGGGAGCGAGAGTTCCGGAATCGAAGATATTCCTTCGGAATTTGATTGCATCCTCACGGCATGGATATGTTCGGGCGAATGCAATGTACGAACTTGCAAACTACCTTGCATTAGAAGCAAATCTTCCTGCTATGTGCGAATCGCAACTGGCTGTTATGGATAGGGCAGATCCGGAGAATGAAGCTCGAATGAAACATTTCGAGACATTCACCGCTAATCTGAAAGACGTTGCAGTCGAACGAAACCGTGCGGAGGCGCTCAGCCTGATCGAGCGAATAGGTAGTGAGTACCAGAACGAACTGGCTCCTCCACGGGTTGGCGTTAGGAATCCGGGAATTATTAGCGTCACCAGAAGTGAAATTGACGAAGTGTTGAAGTCGAAAAGAGAGCGAATTGTAGATCGACTACCTGCCATTCAATTTGAACTCAACCATTCGATCGGGCAAACGGCCCCTCTAATCGACGGCAAAGATGCGCGAGGAGAGCCGATGAGTCTCGCCGACTATCACGGCAAGATCGTAGTCCTAATGTTTTCGTTCAAAGGATGTGGACCCTGTGAGGCAATGTACCCCGACAATCGCAAGTTAATCGAGGAGATGTCCGAAGAGCAATTCGTTTTTGTTGGTGTTCAAGGAGACGAAACGATTGATACCGTCCATGAGTCACTAGAATCCAAGGCGATCACCTGGCGGGTGTGGTGGGATGGTGCGGACAAACGGATTTCAACTCAATGGAATATTCGTGGTTGGCCGTCGACTTTTGTGTTAGACCAGCGTGGCGTCATTCGGTATCGTGACCTTCGAGGCAAGGAACTTTCAAACGCGGTGCGGAGCCTGCTGAAGAAAGAAACGGAAT
>NZ_JACEHH010000153.1 GCF_014154935.1 Stieleria mannarensis | reverse complement strand
CAATGCCGCGAAGAACCAACAAACTCAACTCGCCGACTGCGGTGCACCACTTGGTTCACGCGAGTCGGCCACGACGACCGTTTGATCCATCGTCGCTGATGACCAATGTACTCGATTGGAATGGCCGTGGGAAATCGAGCGTCCGTGGCACCAATCATTGCATTGGACAGTTGCAATGAAGCCCGGAGGGCTGGCACAGTGCTTGCCGGTGGTGTCAACCACCGGAATCGAATGCAATGAACCGGGAAGGCCTGAAAGGCCGGCACAACCGGTCGCTTGGCCATCCGAGAGCGTTGGAAGCCCGAATACTGTGTCGGCCCGCTGGGCCGTGCGCATTGACTGGAATCCGTCCCCGGTGGCTGACACCACCGGCAGACACTCTTTCGGCCCTCCGGGCCTAAGACACCTCACCACGCCCATTCGCCTGCCACATCATTCGTCTGCCACTTCTCCCCCGTCTCAATCGCGGGTGAGGGTCAATCAAGAGACTCCCGTTTGCCCCGCGTATCAGGCGTTGGTTTGCCTTCGTCGGGTGAGTCGACCGCGCACCTATCGAACCGTGACATTAGGAGCGAATCCCAGGAAACAGCGGTCTGGTGAAATCCGGTCGGCGCACTTCGAGTGCACCAACCAAACTGTGGATGAATGAACAACCACAGAGGACACGGAGGGACACAGAGACGAAGTGGGCCGTTGTCGTCAGGCGTCGGCTAGCAGCGCGAACGGTAGAGTTCAGCGGGACCGCGCGAGCGACTCACCACTTCAGAAACGTCAACTCGCGGCCTTCATTGCAACCCATGGTTACTTGGCTTCGTGGCGGGCGTCCAAGGTCGCCCGTATCTCACGTGCGTCATCGTCAGTCAACAGGTTTGAGGTGTGAAGGTATTCCACAATGTCGATTCGTTGTGCAATCGATAGTGACCGGAGCCATGCGAAGTGCGTTCGGTAACCGTGCAGCATCCAAAGCCCCAACACTGTCAAGGCTCCACCACCGACGAAGTGAACGGACTCAAGTATGGTAAAGGCGTAAACGAGCCACGCGATACCGACAAATATGGACACGAACAAAATCGTTGGCACTCCTGGCGGATAGGACGGTGGATTCGTCAGCGTATCAACAAGTTCCTGTCGGTCGGCTTGGTATTCCTCTTCTGAAAGCAAACTATCCCGAGCGGTCTTTAACGCGGCGAACCGTGCACGATAGTAGGCTTTGGGATCGCAATCTCGAACGCGCGGAAATACTCCGCCCAACAGATAGCAGTAGGCTTTAGATTCGTCATCGTGAGCGGAATCACTCATTCTGCCAAGTAACGTCCACCGTTCACCGCGGCACGGCGAACGACATTGTGTTTTTGATTGACGCCGACTCCGTGCCTGCGTGTGCA
>NZ_JACEHH010000152.1 GCF_014154935.1 Stieleria mannarensis | reverse complement strand
AACAACTAATTATTGGCGGTCCGACCGGGGTAAAAAACATATATTCCTTGGTTGGACCGGGGAATATCTCCTACCACCCAATTCTACGGCACCCTGCAGGGGTGGTCAAGTAGCTCTCGAGACGATAGGTTTGTTTCATCGACGAAAACAGTTTGTCAAACAGGTTGTCGAGGTGTGCCGATCGTTCTTCTTTGCATCGTCGGTGACGAGCGCGAGCTTGGGCCCATCGGTTTGCCAACGGCGTTGATTTGGGCCCCAACTGTGTGTTGATTCGGGAGCGATCAAGATGTCTTTGGAAAGATTCCGGCGGTGCCTCGGTGTGATGAACTTGCCTGAGAGGGACCGTGAATGGTTTCCCAAGTGGCTGGGCTGCTATGCAAGCTTCCCGGCCGTACGGGCAACGACCGGTGCTTCGGACGAGGTTGCGGTCCAGCGCGATTTGGTGATCGAGTTCCTTCGTAGCCTCCTTGCCTCAAAAACTCCCGCTTGGCAACGACTTCAAGCGGCGCGGGCGATCGAGGCCTACCAAGGAACGGTGCTGCAAACCTCCGTCGTCGACTTTCGGCCCATTCGCGAGCGATTGACGGAGATCACGCGCCGATACAAGGCCGTCGGGGGTGAGGAGGACTATGATGCCAATCTCGTGGCAGGCGAAGGAAATGCAGGGGTGATCGATGAGACCGAGCCTGAGTGCGTTCAGCGGATGCGGGCGACGCTGCGCCGATTGCATCACCCGAAGAGCACGGAAGATGCCTACATCGGCCAAATCAAGAAATTTGTCCGGCACCTGGATGACGACCGTTTGGAGCAATTTGGCGAACCGGAAATCGGTGACTTCTTGACGGACTTGGCGATCGAAGGCAATGTCGCGGGCTCGACTCAGAACCAGGCGCTATCTGCAATCCTATTTTTCTATGAGAAAGTGCTCGGTCGCGATCTCCACTTCATCAATGCCGTCCGTGCCAAGGTCAGTGAATACCGCCCGGTCGTGCTGGCCAAGACAGAGGTCACAGAACTCTTCCAATACGTCACCGGGGTGTACCGGTTGATGTTCTTAATGATGTATGGCGCCGGATTGCGACACAGAGAATGCAGGAAACTGCGGCTCAAAGACTTCTGCATCGAAACACGCCAAATCGTTGTCCGAAACGGGAAGGGAATGGAGGATCGAGTGACGGTGTTACCAGACAACACGATCGATTTGCTGCGACAACAGATTGCCACGGTACGAGCGATGCACAACCAAGACCTCGCTGACGGATACGGAGAAGTTTATCTTCCTTACGCATTGGCAAGGAAATACCCCGCTGCTCAGCGCGAACTGGGTTGGCAATACCTGTTTCCATCCACCAAACTCTCCCGCGACCCCCGCAGTGGACGAACTCGGCGTCACCATGT
>NZ_JACEHH010000151.1 GCF_014154935.1 Stieleria mannarensis | reverse complement strand
GATGGCATTTCAGAACCAATGGCTAGTCGGTGCCCTATTTGCAGCGGCGGGTATTTACGAGTTTCTGATGGCCGCAACCCATAAGCGAAGATGGGTGAACGCACGCGTTACAACCGTCCGTGGTGACAAATCAGTCGATTTGCAATTCGACTCGGATTCGCTCACTTCAACGTCCGCCAACGGTTCCGCAACTATGCGTCTTTCCGGATTCACTGGATTCACGCCAGCGTCAAAGGGGTTCTTCCTTATTCCGGACACAGGAGTGTCGATCTACGTTCCCCGTGCTACCATTGCCCCAAGCGACTCGTACTCCTCGTTGGTCGAATTGCTTGAATCCAGAATCATCCCGCCCTGAGATCGAAACAGCGGGTAACAATGCCGTGCACCGAAGGACGGGAGTCGACGGCTTTGAGGTTGTTAGTTTTTCGCCCGTCCTCGGTGACGGCCGCCGTTCGTCGTACTAAGTCGTACTCGTGCTCAGTGAAACGGTGCTCGTGCTCCTAATCGATTCTGCTGCCAGGCGTTTTGATTCCTGCATCCCACCGGATTGCATCTAACCTCCGTTCTCCGCGAGCCGCGTTTGACGTCATCGTTTGATTGGTTGGCTGCCATGTGAGTCCGCCCGTCGCTTTTTGTGGCTTTTGGTGCTTTTTGTGGCTGCCTGTCTTGTGGCCGGTTTGACGGGTGGCGGTCGATTCGGCCCGATGTCCAACGCCTGACGATCGAGTACGAGTACCGCGTTGCTGAGTACGAGTACAAGTACGATGCAAGGCGGACCGACGCCTGTTGATGCCCCGACGAAGTTTCACACGGCAATTCGGATCGGGTACGATGGGCAGACGGCGTCGCACCGCAGACCGTCGCCGTTCGCATACTCGACGAACCAGGCGATGAACGGGAGTTGCGGGCGCCGTTGTTTTCTGAGTTCAGGTTTTCTGGCCGCAACCCCGTTATCGCTACCGTTCTGCAAAAAAAAATCGTCGCCCACTCGTAAATCAACGGCAGTCTGAATGCGAAAACACGAACTGACCGCAAACGCATTACTGCACTTTCCGATCATTGTGATGCTCGGGTTGATTCTGATCGCGAGCTACCCTCTGAACCTCGCGGTGATGTTCATTTTCTACCTGGTCGGCATTGCCGATTTGACGTATTCAAAGCTGCCCTTGTATCGGCAACGGATTTGGACTTCGTTTGGCCCCGAACGCATCCCAATAAAGCGGCGAGACGCGTACTTTCGAGGTTATAGGCGGATTGCATTCGGAGGTGCTCTGAACTTACTGATGCTGGTACACTACTCAATGTAGACGCGCAGATGACCGGTGGGCGGCACAAAGAAATGCAGAACCATGGCATGAACCGAAGACGCGGAGTCACGGGTTTTGAAGTGGTAAGTCATTCGCCGCGTCTCGGTTATGCCCAACGTT
>NZ_JACEHH010000150.1 GCF_014154935.1 Stieleria mannarensis | reverse complement strand
TGATTTGTTTCAGCGGAAAGTGAGACTTTTTTTGTCAGTTACAAGTTGCAGCCTCGGGTGATGTTTGAGGGAACGTCGGTTGACGAATCCCAAGGTTCACTTGCTTGCGGCGATGCCTTGCCATCGCCATTTTCTTTTGACGCTCGCGGCGGACCGTCAATGGATTTCCACGATACCAGGTCTCCGGTGTTTGGTACTCCAGCGACCCATGCAATCGCTCTGTGTTGTAGTGATCGATGACCGATTCGATCGTTCGTTCTGCGTCCGCTCGGTTTTCGATCAAGTGTTCTTCGATGCCTTCACGAAGGGTGCGGTTGAATCGTTCGGTGATTCCGTTTTCTTCCGGACAGTGGGGCTTGATGCGTTGATGGGTCAGGCCGTGATGTGCCAGCAGGCCCACAAAGTCACCTGAAATGTATCCGCTACCGTTGTCGCTGCGAATAATCGGCTTCGCCTCCAGCTCACCTTTGGTGTTCTTGGGGAGCGTTTCGATAGCACGCTCCGCTGCGATGCTGATCGTGTGCCCTTCCATGTTGGTCAGCAACTCCCAGTGCACGACGTAGCGAGCGTACTCGTCGATGAACACCACCAAGTAGTATTGAATGTCGTTGACCTTGATGTAGACCAAATCAGTTCCCCAGACCTCATCCGGGGATGTGGGTTTTTCAATGTCTTCGCGGTAACGCTTGCGTCGACCGCGATGCCGGTTCATCAGGTCTTTTTCCAGCAAAATGCGGTACACCGTACTCGCGCTCAGGAACGCCACATCGTCATCGATCATCCGCCAGGAAAGCTCACGGTGCCGAATCTCGGGGTGTTTCTTCGCATACTTGATCACGGCATCCTTCTCTTCGTCCAGGGCTTCAAACGCTTGTACTGGCTTGACCGGCTCGCGACGGTCACGATCCCACGCCTCTTCTTTCTTCCAGCGGTAAAAACTTGCCCGCGAAACCCCAAGGTGACGCAGTGCCTCGTCAACTTTCATTTCACTGCGTGACTTGGCTTGCTCGACCTCTGCGATGACTCGTTGCTGAAGTTCCGCGGGCAAGTTGGCATGATCCTCAAGACCTAAAGCGTTTTTTTTAGCTCAAGGTTTTCAGCGGTGATCTCCGCGATCACCGCACGCAATCGGTTGAGTTCCTCCTCTTTGGGATCAGGCTTTGAAACTCCTGCTTTCCCATTGCCCGTTCTTCCGTAGACCGATTCCGCGCTGCCGATCAATTGCTTCTTCCAGCTGTAGTACTGGGTCGGGCTGATCCCCTCGCGGCGGCATAACTCGGAGATCTCTGTCCCTGCTTCCATCCCGGCCAGGACCAACTCAAGCTTCTTCGATGCCGACCATTTCCGGCGTTTCTTTGACTGACTCATTCGAGCACTCCTCAGGGTTGTGAGACCGCCAAATGTAACTTAGCAAAAGTCTCACATCCGCTGAAGCATTACA
>NZ_JACEHH010000015.1 GCF_014154935.1 Stieleria mannarensis | reverse complement strand
AGACGGCGTTTGGGCAGCAAGCAAACGCCAGCGGGGGCCCGCGGCCTGCAAAACTCGTGGCGACTTCCGCTACGATCAAATCCGTCACTTAGACGATCGATTCCATCGTCACCGTTCCTGTTCCGTGGTTCGGGGACCGTCCAATCCTGCCGGCCCCAGATTGGCCACCAGGCAATGCAGGGCACCGTCAAGCTCGATGACGCGGGTGCAGTCGATGAATGCGATTTCCCAATCCGGCAAGAGTGTTTGATAGGTCTGCCGGACCTCGGCTTCCAGGCGTTCGTGCCCGGTATACGAGGGAACCAACAAGGTTCCGTTGCCGAAGACGACATTGGTGTAGGTCCGGAAGTGGTCATCGGTTCGCGGCGGCATGGGCACGCGATGCACACGCAGCCTTTGCCCGTCATGAACGACTTCGGCAAGCTGCTTGGCGACTTCGTCGAGCACGTCGGCATTGGGATCCCCGGCATCGGAATACTGTCCGACGACGACCGTGTCGGGGGCCACAAACGTCAGAAACATGTCGACGTGCGCGGTCGGTTCGCTTTCCAACGATGGGACGACTACCAATTCCGTTGCGCCGGTGATCCGCTTCAGTTCATCCGTGATCGCCTGGGCCGAAAATCCATACTCGGCATTTTTTTGCAGCATCGCCTGGGACGTGATCGTCAACCCGCGACCATTTGATGCGAGCATGCCGCCCTCGACGCGCAGCGGCGTGCGGCTGATCAGCGTGGTTGCCAGATTCACGATGCGTTCGGGCAGTGAATCACAGATCGGTCGGAAATCGGTGTTGCGCCGAGTCAATTGCGAATCGAACCAAATCGATTGGCCGCTTGGAGAGCGGGAAGCAATCGGTCCGCAATCACGAAACCAAGGGACCTCGGTTTCCAGCATCCGAAAGTCCACACGGTTCAGGTCGACCCCCGCCTCGGCCAGCGACCGCCCGGCTCGTTTGAGCGAATCCGGGTTGTCGGCAACAATGACCAAATCGGCGTGTTCGCACAGATGTTTGGCGATGCGGGTTACGATCCGTTCGGTCCAATCGAAGGAGCACCAGGCGAGCGCAAAACTCGCCTGACGCTCAAATTCCCCGGCCATCGTTCCGTGCAGCAGTCGATCGGCGGCGACGAGTTCACTGCGGAGATCGACCAGGGGCCGCCACTGGAGAGCAGGACGCCCATCCGAGACCTCAGGTTGATCGTCGTGCACTGCCTTCGCTGCGATCGCTCCGGTGCACGCTCGGATCTGCAGCAAGGCGTCTTCGTACCGATAGCGATGCGCCTGGCGTTTCGCCAGATTCTGAGTCTTCGCCAACAGCGACTCGAGATCGATTTGAATCTGGTCACTGACGCGTTGTGCCAATGCGTGATCACCATCGACGAGCAGCAGCAAACAGAGTTCGGCGCGAAAATCGACCAGCATTTCGTGCTCGATGGTCAGCGATTTGGATTCGGACCAGGGTGAGAGAAACTCGATCGCCTTGCGTAAGTAGTCCTTGCCATCGATGCCTCCTGCCTGTGTGGCATAGCACAGGTTTCGCAATGCAATCGCGGCGAGTCGCCGACTGTCGGATTGTCCGACCAGACTCGTAAAGCTCTCTTGAAAATCGGCGGTGCCACGCTCCCAGTCTCCCAACGATACATGGACGCACCCACGCATATTGAGCACCCTGGACCGAAGCTTCGGATCGCGGGCGATCGACGGCGCTGCGATCGATCGGTTCAACGCGTCGATGGCCTGCGCTCCATCGCCTTGCAAGAACCGTGTTTGCCCGAGCCGGAACAGGACGTTTGCGACCTGATCGCTTTTTCTGTAATGTTGATTCTCTACGTACTGGGAATAGGTCTCGCCGGAGGTGGAGAGAAACGTCTGGGCGAACGTCGGATCGGATTCGTTGCCATATGCCCGAGCCAGGTCCGTCAAAACGGCCTCCTGCGATGCCATCACCTCTTCGAGCGAGCGTCTCGCGAAGGCATCCGCTGCCGTCAGACTCAGTTCCAGCGCTTCGACGTGTGCGTCCGTGTCCGTTTTCTCTGACGCGGTAGCTGGAATGGAGTTTTCCGATTGGTCCGATCGGTTGCTCACGCCTCTGGCAAATCCCACCGCCAGGGCACCTAAGAAAATCGCAAGACCGACTGAAGACCATCGTTTCACGAATCCAACCCCACCCATGACCACTCGAATGTTTCGAAGATTGCTTTGAAAACCAAGATGGCCATCACAGTAAGTTTCATCTGATTCGTTGTTAAACCATCCCGACCCGGTTTCGGTTTCGGTGGAAATCAAGGGGGGCAAAAAGATTGGGCAAAAGCCTGTCGCGCCCACATTATCGCGATGCCCTCGTTCTGCAACCAATCTTTTGGGGACGCCCTTGTCCGCATTTCCGGGGAGACCGGTGGAGTGACGCCGGGCTTCGGTTTCGATTATGCTGGGGGTTCAATCGGGACGTCCCGGTCGAGCCGAGCGGTTCGCTAAAGTCGTCCGATTCCCACCCCACTCGCTCTCTCGAGACATCGACGATGACCCGCACATCGTTTTTGACCATGCTGTTGATCTGCATGAGCCCTTGGGTTTCATGCGCCCGGTTGTTTTCGGCCGATGCAGCACCGTCGACGGACTTGACCTACGAACAACACATCCGCCCGATTTTTCGCGCCCACTGCTTCGACTGCCACGGGGCCACCGCGGAACTCGAAGGCGGCTTGGACCTGCGCCTGGTTCGGCTGATGAAAGACGGGGGGGACAGCGGTACGGCGATCGTGCCCGGCCAACCCGAGGAAAGCTTGGTGTTTGAGCGCGTCCTGTCGGGCGAAATGCCTCCGGGCGACCACAACGTCCCCGATGATCAGGCGGAGATCCTGCGGCGGTGGATCGCCGCAGGTGCCCCGACGGCACGCCCGGAACCCGATTCGATCGCCCCCGGATTGGGGATCACCCCCGAAGAACGCGCCTATTGGGCCTACCAACCGATCGCACCCGAGAGCGTCGCGACGATGACCGATCATTCCGGGGGCGCCAACCCGATCGATGCGATCGTTTTGCAATCGATGGCGGGACACGAAAGCGCTTTCGAACCCCAGGCGGACCGCACCACGCTGGTCATCCGCGCCTTTTTCGATTTGATCGGACTGCCCCCTTCGGCCGATCAAGTGCAACGCTGGCGTGAGGATCCGCGTGATGATTGGTACGACCACTTGCTGACCGAATTGCTCGATTCCCCGCACTACGGCGAACGCTGGGCGAGGCACTGGTTGGACGTCGCGGGCTACGCCGATTCCGAAGGCTACACCGTCGCCGACCAAGAACGTGCGTGGGCATGGAAGTACCGCGACTGGGTCATTCGAGCGTTCAACGATGACAAACCCTTTGACCGATTCATCATCGAGCAGTTGGCCGGTGACGAACTGGCGGGGGAGCGTGACGGCGATCTGACGGACGAACAAATCGAACTGCTGACCGCAACCGGATTTCTAAGGATGGCCGCCGACGGAACCGGCAACGGAGCCAACAACGACGAAGCACGCAACCAAGTGATGATCGACACGATCAAAATCGTGGGAACATCGCTGATGGGCACCAGTTTTCACTGCGCCCAGTGCCATGACCATCGCTACGATCCGATCCTGCAAACCGACTACTACGCGCTGCGTGCGGTGTTCGAACCCGCGCTCGATTGGAAAGCCTGGAAGACGCCCAACGCGCGATTGATCTCCCTGTACACCGCAGCCGACCGCGAACAAGCCGCCCAGGTGGAAGCCGAGGCCAAGACGGTCGAGCAGGAGAGGAAACAGCGACAAGATGAGTACATGAAGCAGGCGCTCGACAAAGAGTTGCTCAACTTCGATGAACCGCTGCGAACCTCGCTGCGCAAGGCCTACGAAACTCCCGCAAAACAGCGAACCGAAGAGCAAAAGAAACTGCTGGCGGCCAACCCCAGCGTCAACATCACACCGGGCAATCTGTACCAGTACATTCCCGAATCGAAGACACAATTGGCCGAGATCAGCAAACGGATCGCCGAGGTGCGTGCCAAGAAGCCGGCCGAACAGTTCGTGCGTGCGCTCGTCGAACCGGCCGGACACGTCCCGGAAACAAAATTGTTTCATCGTGGCGACCCGGGCCAACCGAAGCAAACCGTCGCACCGGCCGCACCACAAGTCGCCTCCCCCGAAGGGCATCACGTGGTGTTTCCGATCGATGACCCCACGCTGCCATCAACGGGACGTCGACTGGCCTTTGCCCGCTGGTTGACCGATCGCGACAACCCGTTGCTGGCCCGCGTGATTGTCAATCGCATCTGGATGCATCACTTCGGCAAAGGGCTGGTGGCCACACCTGGCGAGTTCGGCAAACTCGGTGCGACGCCATCCGACCCACAATTACTCGATTGGCTGGCGGCCGAGTTCATCGACCAGCGGTGGAGTCTGAAACGTCTGCACCGCACGATCCTGTCGTCGGCGTTGTGGCGGCAACGCGTGGTTCCGACATCCCCGAATCCATACGCCAGAACCTTGCGACGGTTGGAAGCGGAAACGATTCGCGATCGCATGTTGGCCGCATCGGGTTCGCTGGATCGCCAGCTGTTCGGGCCGCCGGTCAAGATCAAGGAAGACGAAACGGGCCAAGTCGTCGTCGACGGGCCACAGTCCCGGCGCAGTCTGTACATCCAGAATCGCCGCAGCCGTCCCGTCGCACTGCTGCAGACGTTTGACGCACCGGTGATGGAAACCAATTGCGAAAACAGAGTCCATTCGACAGTGGCGACGCAATCGTTGATGCTGCTGAACGGACAATTCATTCTTGACCAATCCGCCAAGTTGGCCGACCGCGCGGCCCGCGAGGCTCGACCGGTCCCCAACGAACAACTCGCATCGCTACCCGAGCTGCCCGATCCCAAACCCAGCCGCTGGCAGTATGGTTTTGGTCGTTTCGACGAAGACGCCGGCCGGACCGAATTCACCGCGTTTCCGCACTTCACCGGCACACACTACAGCGGCGGAGAAAAACTGCCCGACGCCGACCTGGGTTGGGTGCATGTGAACGCCGCCGGTGGACACCCCGATGGCGCCGATCGCTCCGTGATTCGTCGTTGGGTGGCGCCGCACGATGGTGTCGTTTCGATCAGCGGAAAACTGCATCATCCGGCAAAGAATGGCGACGGGGTGCGGGGACGCATCGTGACAAATCGGTCGGGGGTGGTCGGCCAGTGGGTCGCGCACAACGGCGGTGCCGAGACGAAGCTGGATTCAATCGACGTTCGATCCGGCGACACGATCGACATGATCACCGACTGTCGCACCAACCACAGTTCGGACTCCTTCACTTGGCCGGTGACGATCACGTTGACCGCACCAGACGGATCGGAGGCGACGTTCACTTCACAAACCGAGTTTGCCGGCCCCGCGGTCTCCGCCGATGCAGTCCCCGGTCAGATCGCTCGAGCTTGGGAACTCGCCTACAACCGGCCACCCAGCAATCATGAATTGACGATGGCCATCGAATTCATTGCCGATCAGATCCGGACGATGGATTCGATGCCGGAGGCCGTTCCGCCGGGACGAACAAGTGTTTCCCAGGCGATGACCAACCTGTGTCAATCGCTCCTCAGTTCCAACGAGTTCTTGTATGTGGAATGAAGCCGTCACACGCCGCTGTTTCTTAAATCGCCAGGCCTTGGGGATCGGGTCAGTCGCGCTGACCTGGTTGCTGCAGCAAGAACAGGCGGCGGCGAAACCGAAGAACGTTCCCAAAGAACCGCTGTCGTTCGACTTGGATCTCAAGACGACGCACCATCCGCCCAAGGCCAAGGCGATGATCTCGCTGTTCCAGCACGGCGGCCCCTCGCACATGGACTTGACCGATCCCAAACCGGAGCTGACCAAGTACGACGGCACGCAGTACGATGGCGAAGTCGGATTCAGTTTCGTCAACGAAGCCAGCAAGAAACTGATGGGCACCCGCTGGAAGTTCGCCAAACACGGCCAGTGCGGGACGGCGCTTTCCGAGTTGTTGCCCGAAACGGCAAAAATTGTCGACGACATCTGCTTGATCCGCAGCATGCACACCGGCGCGAACGGGCATGAAGTGTCGATCCGCTACTTCCACGGCGGAATCCCCGGCGTCACCGGGCGAGCCCACATGGCGTCGTGGTTGTTGTATGGGCTGGGCAGCGAAACACAGGAGTTGCCCGCATACATGGTGCTGACTGATCCGGGCGGGCATCCCGTCGACGGCACCCACAATTGGTCCAGCGGCTTCATGCCCGCACTGTATCAAGGCACGGTGCTGCGTCCCAAGGAGCCGCGGATTTTAAATTTGGATGCGCCGGCCCATCTGCAGGGCGTTCCGCAACGGCAGAACTTGGATTTCCTGCAAGCACTCAATCGCAACCATGCCCGGCGGTTCCCCGGCGCCGGTGACTTGGAAGCCCGGATCGCCAGCTATGAATTGGCCGCCCGGATGCAAACGGCGGCGGCCGAAGCGTTGGACATCGCCAAAGAAACCAAGGCGACGCACGAGTTATACGGAATCAACGACGATGCAACGAGAGAATACGGAACGCGTTGCTTGATCGCGCGGCGGCTGGTCGAACGTGGCGTTCGGTTCGTGCAGTTATTCCTCAACGGCCAGCCCTGGGACAACCACAGCAACTTGGGGACGGCATTGCCGGCGATTTGCCGCAAGACCGACAAGCCCTCGGCCGCCTTGGTCCAGGACCTCAAACAACGTGGCATGTTGGACGACGTGATGGTGCATTGGGGTGGCGAGATCGGTCGGCTGCCGGTGACACAAAATCAGGGTGCTCCGGAGAAGGACGGCCGCGACCACAACGGTCAAGGGTTCAGCATGTGGTTAGCCGGCGGTGGCATCAAACCGGGGATGACGTTCGGTGCGACCGACGATTTCGGCCACCGCGTGATCGAAAACAAGGTCACGCCGAACGATTACCAGGCGACGTTGTTGCACCAATTCGGATTGGACTGGAACGATCTGGTCTTTCACCACAACGGCCGCCAAGAAATCTTGACCGCCGGTCGCCCGGCCCGCGTCGTCAACGAAATCCTGGCGTGATCCCTTCGGCACGACACCCTTGTCGCCGAGAATGAAGCCCACCGATAGCAGCGCGGCCCCACGGATGTGGTTGTGGACATCAAGTTTAGCCATCGCACCACCTCCAGCGGCCATCCGTTATGAAGGGCAGCGTGGGGTCATGGCGGATCGAGATCGCCGTATGCTGCTCCGCGTTCCTCTTGAAACCCGACGTTGTACATTGACGATCAACGATGCCATTCGATTCCTGGTGACATCTCGGCTGATCGGCTCGATGGTGTTTTTCACGCCGTTGTGGGCCCATCACTTGGTCTATTGCGGCTTGAAGCCCGACCGAGTCAGCAGGGGATCGAAAAGCGGTGTCGATCGCTTTGGACTCGTGGGCCTCGGGGCGCTCTTCGTGTATCTCGCGATCGCGAATACGATGCAGCTCCAGCACCGAGACTTCTATCGCCCGTTTCCCAAATGTGACCAATTGGCATATCGGAATGTCACTTCCGCGTTGGTAGGCCGTGGCAAATGAAGCACAATGCATGTTTCGCGGGTCGATCGCTTCCTTTCGGGCCCAGGAACTTCGCCGATCTCGCGGAATCCACACCGGGGCACAGGGTATAATCGTGACCCGTGACCGTTGATTCGAGTGGCGTCCCGCCCAGCGGGGCGGGAAAGTGTAGAACCGTTGTCCCCAACTGTTCTCCCGTGACCGCGTAGCGGGCACCCGCCGGAGCACCGTCAGCCGCACCCAGCGGGGCGGGAAAGTGTAGAACCGTTGTCCCAACTGTTCTCCCCTGGCCGCGTAGCGGCACCCGCCGGAGCACCGTCAGCCGCGCCCAGCGGGGCGGGAAAGTGTAGAACCGTTGTCCCCAACTGTTCTCCCCTGACCGCGTAGCGGGCACCCGCCAGAGCACCGAACCAATCGTCCCCAACCCATCACCTCCAGCCCACCCGCCCGAGCCCCCCATGCGGATTTTGGATTTCGTCAAACCGAAGGAACTGTCGCGCGTCGCGCGGCTGCAAATCCTGGCGCGGGAAATCGTCGAAGGCTACTGTAGTGGACGGCACCGATCCCCCCATAAAGGGTTCAGCGTCGAATTCAAGGAACACCGCCAATATGTCCAAGGCGACGAGCTGAAGAATATTGACTGGAAGGTGTTCGGCAAGAGCGATCGCTTGTACATCCGCCAATACGAAGAAGAAACGAATCTGCGCTGCCATCTGCTGGTCGACCAGAGCGGTTCGATGGCGTACAAGGGCACCCGCAGCTTTGAGGGATTGTCCAAGCACGAGTATGCGACTCGGCTGGCCGCCGCGTTCGCCTACTTCATGCTCGGCCAGCAAGATCCCGTCGGCTTGGTGACCTTCGACAACGACCTCCGCCAACAGGTCCCACTGCGAAGCCGCCCGTCACACTTGCAACCGATCTTGTCGGCGCTGGTCGCCGAACAATCACGCCGCGAGACGGACTTGGGGGGCGTGTTTCGCAAGATCGTTCCCAAAGTCGGACGACGCGGATTGATCGTGATCCTTTCCGATTCGATGGGTGACGCCGAATCGATCTCTCGGTCGCTGGCACAGTTCCGAGCCAACAAGCACGAGATCATCTTTTTCCAGATCCTGGATCCCGACGAAGTCGAGTTTCCGTTTTCGGGGCGAATCCAATTCCGCGACTTGGAATCCGCGATCGACGAGCAGACCGTCGATGCCGCATCGATTCGCGATGCGTACCAACATCGTTTGACCGAGCACAACGAAGCCTTGCGCGAAGCCAGCCGACGCAGCCGCGTGGATTTGATTCCGATCACCACCGACCAGCCCTTCGTCGATGTCTTGCACGAGTATGTGGCGGCCAGGAGACGGACGATTCGATGAGTCTTCTCAATGCCGCGTTGGCGTTCGGTGCGCTGGCGTTCACGATCCCGCTGGTCATCCATCTGTTCTTCCGCAGCCGATTCAAGACGGTTGACTGGGGCGCGATGTACTTGTTGGAAAGTGTGGTGCGGGTCAATCGGCGGCGGATGCAAGTGACCAATTTGTTGCTGTTGCTGCTGCGATGTGCGATCCCGGTGCTGCTGGCGTTCTGTCTGGCCCGGCCGGTTTGGACGGGGCTTCGCGCCCTGGCCGGTGATGCCCCGAAAACGTTGGTCATCGCGATCGACGATTCGCGCAGCATGTCGGCAACGCCGCCGGGCGAACCGTCGCGAATCGAGATCGCCAAGCAGGAGATTCGCACGGTGCTGGGCGATCTGACGCGGCGTGACGAAGTGATGCTGGTTCGCAGTTCGCGCTTGGGGGCCGTCGCTTCCAAGATGGGCGTTTCGGATGCGTTGGCCAAGCTTCGCAAGATTGATTCCCAGGGCAACGCCGTCTCGATCGGCCAACTGATCGATGCGGCCATCGTCGCGTCCGAAGAGGGATCGTATCCCCGGCGTCAGATTCTGGTCGTGTCGGACTTTCAATCCGGCGCCGTCGACACCGCGACGTTGGAAGCCGCCCGTCGGATCGCCGAAACCAATCGGATGGCGGCGGAAACCGAGGGCGGAACGCGGCTGGTCATCGACCTGTTGGACGTGGGTTCCCGCTGGGACGATCTGGCCAACGTCTCGGTCGATGCGGTCTCGATCGATTCTCCGGTCGTCGTCAGCGGGCGATCGGGCGTGTACACGGCAACGCTGCGGAATTCGTCCGACCTTCCCGCCAACGACTTGCGGCTGATCTGGTCGATCGACGGAAAACCGCTGGAACCCCGCGTGGTCTCGATCGATGCGAAATCAACGTCGACCAATCGGCTGACACACACCATCGACCGAGCCGGGATCCACGAAGTCGCTGCGACGATCGATCGGGGTGACGTGCTGGTCGACGACAATACCCGACGTGTCGCGGTGGAGGTGATCGATGAAGTCAACGTGTTGTTGGTCGAAGGCGGTCCCAGCAAGGAGCCGCTCGGTGGCCAAGCCGACTTTCTGGCGATCGCGCTCAGCCCGTTTGCCTTCGGCGGCGATGATCGCCCCGATCCGGTTCGCGCCGCCGTCGTGTCACCCAAACAGTTGGACTCTGCCTTTGCCGAACACCAACCTCGCGTCGTCATCCTCTGCGGCGTCGGAAAACTTCCCGATGCCGCCAGGCAACGACTCGCCACCTTCGTCGACCAGGGTGGCGCGTTGGTGGTTTTTGACGGGCGAAACGTGCGTCCTGACCTCTACAATCAACTCTGGCGGGGCGACGATGCCGAGTTGACCTTTCCGGCGACGCTGGGCGAGATTGTCGGCCAAGTCGACGTCGACTCCGCTGCCCCCGAGCAATCCTTCGCGATCGACCAGCCCACGACGCTCTACCAGCCCTGGAAAATCCTATCGCGGGGCGACACCAACCCGTTTTCCGGCGTCGACTTGTTCGCCTACCGCTCGCTGGGGATCGACCAGGCGGATCAGCGAGATTCGACCCGTCGCATCGTTTTGCTCCGCACCACCGATGGAGCCCCGTTGGCGGTGATGGATGCCGTCGGCGAAGGCACAGTCGTGCAGTTTGCGGTTTCTGCGGGCGCGGCCTGGACCAATCTGCCGCTGCGTCCCGTGTTTCTGCCACTGGTCCAACAACTGGTTCTGGACTTGGCCGGCAAACGGAGTGACGCGATGATCCAAGTCGGGCAACCGATCGTGATCGCTGAACAGGACTGGCCGGTTTTGAACGTCGACCCGACATCGCAAACTCGCACCGCGTACTCCGCCCGCACGCCGAGTGGGCAATTCGAGATTCAGCCGCCCACCGCCGGCGATCCGATCCGGCTGACCGCGACCTATGCACCCGGTGTATACACGATTCAAAAACGCGTGACCGACCTGCAAGATCCAGACAAAGTTGCCGTCGCCGAAATCATGCGAATCGCCACCGTGGACGCTTCGGAATCGCTGTTGGTCGACGTGAGTGAAGAACGCCAGCAGGCATTGGCAACGATTTTGAACGCGGGTGTTTTCGAGTCGGCTGCCGTGTTGCAAGACGCCGACCGTTCGCGTTCGTTCGGACGCGAGCTCTGGCGCGTGATCTTGGTCGTCCTGTTGGTGGCTTTAATCGCCGAGCTGTGGTTGCAGCAGAACCTGCTCGCGCGGCGAAGAATCACGGGAGGCACACCATGATGGTTTCAGGCCTTGCCGCTTCCACACTGCTTGCATCGATCCGTTTTGCCGGCGATCTGCCCGCCCCGCTGGTTGCCGTGTTGGCGTTGGTCGCCGTCGTCGCCGTGGTTGTGCTTTACGCGCGAGAAACACGCTCGATCCGGCCACCGTACCAGTACCTGTTGCCGGCCCTGCGCGGGACGGCGGTCGCGCTGGTCGTGTTCATTTTGGCGGGGCCGGTTTGGCATCGGCGACAAGTCATCGGCACACTCGGGCGAGTGGTGTTTGCGGTCGACACCTCACGCAGCATGTCGCTCACCGACAGCCAATCGAATTCCGCCGCCGACAATCGGCTGCAACGTGTTTCGGCGGCCCTGTTGGGCGACGCGACCGAACCGGGCTGGCTGGAACAGATCCACAAGACTCATGCGATCGATATCATCGCGTTCAGTGATTCCGATCCCATTTCGATCTGGTCGTCCGATGACCCGTCCGAATTGCCCACGGCATTGGACTGGTCGGCCGACGGACCGGCAACCAATCTTTCGCGTCCGCTTCAATCGATTCTGTCGACGATCAATTTGGATGCCGCCGTCGATGACGTAAGCCGGTCGACCTCCGGCGACGACGTCGATTCGGTCCGCCGCGCCGCGATCGTGCTGATGACCGATGGACGCGACACCGACACCGCAAAACGATTGGAACGGCCCGCACCTTCGGTCGCAAAACAACTCGCCGGCGGCGGGACCACGGTCAATACACTCGGATTCGGTTCGGTCGACGAACCACCGGACGTCGGCATCGTCGAAGTCATCCGCCCCGAAACCGTCGCTGCCGAAGGCAAGCTGGCCGGCCAGGTCGTCGTGAAACAGTTCGGCCGACAAGGCGAACCGGTGCTGGTCCGAATCGAATCCGACGGCCAGACCGTGTGGCAACAACAGATCCGCATCACGGACACGCCTCGGCAATCGGTGCCCTTCGAAATTGATGTCGTTGAACTGGTTGGTCGATTGCGTGCTCGTTCCCCACGCGGCATCAACCGAACCAACGAAGTGTTGCGTTTGGTCGCCAAGGTGGAATCCAGCGGCCCGGATTATTCGGCCGACAATAACCTGTCGCACTTTCGCGTGGCCGCATCGACGCGTAATCGTCGGCTGTTGATCGTCGACGGATCCAGCCGCTGGGAAACCCGCTATCTGAAGAACCTGTTCGTGCGTGACCCCGCCTGGCAGACCGACGTGGTCTTGTTCGGCCCCGGGACGTCCACTCCGAAGTTGCCGCGGGGCGATTCGCCGGGGCAATTTCCCGACTCCGCCGAGGCGATGGCGCAGTACGATGCGATTCTGTTGGGCGAAATCGATTCGCCTCAATTCACCACCGCCGACCGCGGGCTTGTGTCACGATTCGTCGCCGCCGGCGGCGGTTTGGTGATCATCGACGGGCGATTCGGGAAACTGCGCCCGCTGGCGGCCACCGAGTTCGGCGAATTGATGCCGGTGCGTTATCGGGGCAGCGGCCCACCGCCGATGCCCGACCGGTTGCAAGCGACCCCCGCGGGGCTGGAACAACCGGCACTCGGCTTGATCGACCAAACCGACCAATTGGATGCGTTCTGGCGCTCGTTGCCCTCGCCCACTTGGACCGCGAACGTTGAATTGAGCGAAGGCGCCGAGGCCTGGGGCGAAGCGGTCTTGGACAACGGCACCCGCATGCCTTGGCTGGCGACACGCATGTACGGGGCGGGGCGGGTGTTTTATTTCGCATCCGATCAAACCTGGCGATGGCGGTACAAGGTGGCCGACCGGTTCCACGCGCGGTTTTGGAATCAGTTGGTCGTCGCGGCGATGGAGCCGCCGTTTTCGGCCAGCGACCAATACGTTTCGATCGGAACCGACAAGGTCGAATACCGCGACGGCGAATCGGTGTCCGTCCGCGCCCGGTTGCGTGACGTTCGCGGCAACCCCGTCGTCGACGCCACCGTCGATGCCCTGGTCATGCACGACGGCAATGTCGTCGCCACGGTTCCGCTGGGCGTCGATAATCCCAGTCGCGGCACCTATGCCGGCGACGTCCCGCCGCTGCCCGGCGGCGAGTACTCGATCCGAATTCGCGCCAGCGGATTCGACGAATCGGCGCTGTTGGCGTCGACGCCGATTTGGGTCACCGAAGGTGACAATGCCGAAATGCAACGGATGAGTTTGGACGAAGACTCGCTGCGCCAAATCGCATCGGCCGGCGAAGGCACCTATATCCATGAATCCGATGCCGGTCGCATGTTGGAACTGCTGAAACCGCTTTCCAGCGGAACGGTCATCGAAACCGACACGGTGCTGTGGCAGTCTTACCTCTGGTTTTGGTTGATCATCGCGCTGCTGACCATCGAATGGTGGTGTCGCAAGCGATCCGGATTGGTCTAACGGACAGGAATCAACGGACAGGAATCAAACGATGGCAACGGCAAGTGAACACCCGATGGCCCGAACCGGTCTGGACCCGATCACCCGACGCACGCTGGCCGCATTCCGGCGTCGCCGCGGGATGCTGTTGGTGGCCCGTGCGATCGGTGTCGCCTTATTGACATTCATTTCGCTGGCACTGCTTCTGGCGACCTTCGACTACCTGTTCTTCTTTAGTGACACGATCCGCTGGATGCTCAGCATCGGCATCTACGTCGCGACGGCGGCCGCGATGTGGTTGTCGGGTTTGGCGGCGTTGGCCAAACGAGACGAACTGGAAATCGCCCGCCATGTCGAAAGCGTTGCGCCCCACTTGCGCGAAAATCTGGTTGCGGCGGTCGAGCTGGCCGATCCGGGCGGCAGCAACGGGTCGCCCTACTTTCGTCGACTGCTGCAAAGCCGCGTGGCTCGGCGGATCGCCAAGGTCGACGTGGGCGAAGTCCTGCCGCTCCGTCTGGTCCGCCGTTGGGTGCTCAGCGGAACCACGGTGGCGCTGCTTTGCATCGCATTGATGTTTATCCCGTCGGCTCAATTCGGTCGCCGATTCGCACGCGCCGCCCTGCCTGGGATCGCGATCGAACGGGCCTCGCGGACCAAGGTCACGATTTTGGAACCCTCGCCCCCGTCCCGCTATGTCGCCGAGCGTGACGCGGTGGGGGTGATCGTCCGCGTCCAGGGCGCCGAAGAGGATGACGTGATGCTGCATTGGCAGAGCGCCGATGGGACGTCCGGCGAATCGATCATGACCCCGCGGATGGACGCCGCTGCATTCCGCCCCGGAGCAGATTCGCAACAAGTTCGTGATTCAGATGCGGTCGACGAGCCCGCAGTCCAGACTGCTCCCGGAATGCGGTTCGCAGCCAACCTGTCCGTCGGTTCGGTCCCGATCCAATACCGGATCACCGCCGGAGATGCGATCACGCTGTGGCACGAACTGACACCGCTGCCACGCCCCCACGTCGTGCGCTACGAAAAACACTATCGGCTGCCGACCTATGCCAAATTGGACGATCGCAGCGCGGATGAAGAACACGGCGACCTGAAAGCGTTACAGGGAACGACCGCCGAAGTGATCGTGACGTTTGACCAAAGCGTCGAAAACCCGGTCGTCCGATTCGGCGTCCGCGGGTCACGCAGCGAGATGGAACCGGTTGACGAGTCGGGGACGAAGTTCTTGACCCGAATCTCCATCAAAACCTCCGGCCAATACCAAGTCGATGCGACCAGCGTCCGCAGCGGATTGGACAACCCGTTCAGCCCGACCAACATGATCACGCCGGTCTTGGACACGCCGCCGATCGTCCGCTGGGACGATGACACCAAACCCAGCCAACTGGTTTCGTCTCTGGACGTGATCGAACTGTCCGCCTCGGCGGCCGACGATTTGCCGCTCGAGCGTGTATTGCAAGAGGTCCAGGTCAACGGCGGACGGTTCGATTCGTATCCGCTGACGATCGAGATTCCCGATCGCAAACTGGACCTGAACTGGTCGTGGGACATGTTGCATCGATTGGGCGAATCATCGCAAACGCCGCAACTGGCTGCCGGGGATTTGGTCAAAACCCGACTGGTCGCCATCGACCGCCGCGGCGCCCGAACCGAATCGCCGGTGATCGAGTTTCTGATCGCCGGCGACGGTTTCGATGCCGGTCGCCACCAATTCCTTGCCCCCTTCGCCGGGCAGGTTGAACGCATCATGAAGTGGTCCCTGCAATCGGAGGAACTCGCCAACGAGCTCAAGGAAATCGCCGACTCGGGCGACTTCCAAGCGATGCCGGAGATCGCCGAGCGGTGGAAAACGATGCAGCAGGATTCGGTCGCACTGATCAAAAGCTTGACCGGAACGCTCGCCGCCACCCAAAACACCGCCAGCGCTTCGAACACCGAGCTTGTCGGCCGAGCAATCTTGGACGTCGAAACGCGATTGGACGGCCAGATCAAACAGTTGCAATGGCTGGGCGAACCTCACGACGATCTCTGGAGCGAGACGCACAAAAAACATCTCGAATCGATCGGCCGTGACGCGAAACAAACGGCCTATCAATCCGATCGGCTGAGAGAATTTACCCAGGCACGGTTCGGACTCGCACTCACCGCGTCACTTTATTCCGACGTCAGTATGTTGCGCGACGGCGTGATCAGACTGGTCGACGATCTGCCGCGACAGCGTTTGCCCCGCTACCTGACCCTGGTCGCCGGCCAACTGGCAGAAATCGATCGGCTGATCGAGCAATATGAATCATTGCTGACCCCGCAACACGCCCAACATCTCGCCGGTGACCATTGGTCGCGTTGGTCCCAGCGTTGGCGGATTCAAATCGAAACATTGCTGGAGGACCAGGCAAGCCGCGACCAAGTTTATGCGGTTCTGCAATCGCTCCGTAAAGAAGTCCGAGAAAAACCGCAACATGTGGTCTATTCCGGCACACACGATGCCGCATTGAGATGGGGCCGCGATCTCCGCAAGGAAATGCGTTACCTGGCGGATCTGACACGTGAGTTGGCCGACGCCGGGCGGGCTTGGAAATCCGCCCAAGCCGCGGCCGAACGCGATCGCGATGCCGACGAAGCGATCAAAAGCGGTTTGGACGTCCAGTGGAATCAACTCCGCTGGCAGACACGGCGAAACCGTTTGATCGTACGTTCGGCCGGGCAAGAGAGACTCAATCGGGCCAAATCAAAGGTCGATCTGCACTACGCTGCCGATCAAAACCTGTTCGTGCGTGCGATCAAAAATGTGACCGAAAACGGCTACCAGGACTACGATCAAGAACCGGCCGACCGAGTGCTCAATTCCATCGCCGGCGCGATCGGCGTCTTGCAGGCGACCAGCGACATCGCTGCGGCCCGCGAAGACTGGTTGTCGATCCGCCAGGGCGAAGGACAAAGCGATTCATCCCCGCTGCGAAAGATCTACCATCCCGTCTGGCTCAAATTCCAGGACGTCCGCATCGAATTGGGCATCCGCTATCTGCGCCAATCCAACGTCGATTCGAAAGCTGCACTCGGACGCATCGACGCGACGCGGCAAAACGACGATCACAACCAAGCCAATGCCCGCATCGATCCCCGGCGTTGGAGCCTGGACGATTTCCTGTCCGCCGAGAAACCGTTGCAATCGCTCGCGCGTGACCTGCAACTCGGACTGGATGATTTGGCCGAACACCGTGACCAGGCGCGCGATGTCTTGCGGCGCTACGTGTTGACACTCGCCCAGCAAGCCCGCCAAGCCGCCGAAAAAGCCGAACAAGCCAAACAGGCCACCGACGCCCGAGAGGATGCCAGCGAGGAATCGGCCCAAGAGGTTCGCCCCGAACAAGACGAAGCGATCGCGAAATCGACCGAAACCATCGGGGCGCTGATCGATCAAGCCAACACCACCGACATTGTCAACGACGAACAGCGCGAGGTGGCACGCGATGCCGACGCCGCCGCCGAATTGATCGCCGAAGCCGTCCAGGAAACCAAGGAAGCCCTCAAGCGAGCCGAATCGGCAACCTCAACCCAACAGCGTGATGATGCTCTGGAGTCGGTCGAAGAAAAACTGGGCGAACTCTCCGATCGGCTGCAACAAACGGCCGAACACTTCGAGAAAATCGAACAAGGCCAAGATGTCTCCCAGTCCCGACAACAGCTGCGCCAGGCCGAAGCGGAACTCGACGCCGCCGAAGCGCTCAGCGAGCGATACGAAAACGCCGAACAAATGGCCGCCGCCGCGAAACAAGACCCGCGCGAATTGCTTCGACAGCTCGAAGAGGAGCTTCAACGCAATCAACCGATGCAAGAGGCGCTCAGCGACATCGCCGCCGAAACGGTCGACGAGGTCGCTGACAACCTCCGGCAAGCCGCCAAAGAAGAAGACACGCTGCAACGTCGTCTGGAATCCGAAGACAACGCGTTCGCCGAACAAAAGCGTCAAAAACAATTGATGCTGGACGAATTCGTCCAGCGGGCAAAAACGCTGCGTGACCGGACGTTGGCCACCGCGTCCAAAGCCGCCGGCTGGGCTGACGAACCCGAGACGCAGAAATCGATCGAAAAAATCCGCGAACAATTGAACGACTCCATCAATCGGGCCGAGCAAACCTCGCGTGGTCAACCGACCTTGAGCGAACTGCAATCGGCCACACGCCAAATGCAAGATGACGTCGCACAGGCCGCCCGGGCGAGCGAACAATCCGCCGCACAATTGGCCCAAGCCGTCGACAAAGACCTGCACGGTGACAAACAGCGGCGGAACACCACCGCCGAATCGATGCGGCGCAACGAAAACCAACTGCGAAACGATGAACTGCGTGCCCTCGATCAACAGCGAAAAAAATGGTCGTCCACCGAAAAAGACGCCGGTCGACGCGTCCGCAACGAAGAACAAAAGAAACGCAACGCTGAAAACGCGATCAAACGCGAGCAAGACAAGCTGAAAAAGAACTCGGACAACGATTGGCACCGACGCGAGATCGAAAAACAACAGGGCCTGCTCGAACAAGCCGACCGGGCGATCCAGCAGACCCGCAACACCAAAGATCTGGCGACCGAGCGTAGCAAGCAGGCCGTCAACCGCGCTAACGATCTCAATCAATCCAAGGCAACGCCGTTGGACAAGCCCAACCCGGCGGCCGAGTTGGGCCAGAAAGTCGCGCAAGACGCATCGGATCGGTTGAAAACAATCGCCGATGAATTGGCACAGCTCGCCCAGGATTCCGACATCGATTCCGACCTCCGCGCGAGCACCGAGTCCGCGCGCAACATCGCCGATCAACAGCAACGCGTCGAAGGTGACGTGCAAACCGCGGCCGACGACTTGGCACGCGCATCACGCCACGAAGCCCGCTTGCAGAACGATCAAGCCGCCCAGCAACTAGCCCAGGCATCAAAGCAAACCGAGCAGGTCGCCGGACAGGCGGCCAAACTGGCCGGCGAAGAACTGGGGCAATCGGTCGACGAAAACCAACGCTCCGCCGATGCCGCAAACGCCCTTCAACAGGCGGCCGAAAAAATTGCCGCCCAGGCCGAAGCGGTTCAGTCGCTGACCGGGCAATCCCAGCCGCCCGACGCACCGGCTGAATCGTCGCCAGGTCAACCCGAACCGCAAGACAGTTCGTCCGCCAATGAGTCATCCGCCGGTGAGCCATCCGCCAGTGAGCCATCCGCCAGTGAGCCATCCGCCAGTGCCGACGCGACGCAATCACCCGGCCAGTCGCCCGGCCAATCACCCAGTCCGTCCGCGGGGCAGCCGTCGGGGCAATCCGCCGGAGAAACCGCACCCGGAAATCAATCGGCCGCCGGTCAGCAACCATCCGGCTCCCGCCCCACGCCGCAGCAAATGGCGCAAACGCTCGACGACTTGGACCGTTCCTTAGCCGCCCAGGGATCGCCGTCGGGGCAACCGTCCGATTCACAACAAGCATCCGATCAACTCTCCCAGGGCAACCAGGGGCAACCATCCGACGACCAGTCCGGCAACCAACCCGGCGGCGAACCTTCCAGCGATCCTTCCGATCAGGGCAGACTCGGCTCGGGCCAGCCGCCTCAGAACGCGGTCGAAGCCTCACCGACCCTGGCCCAGATGTTGGAAGCCCAAATGCAACAAGCCGCGCGCGAACGTTTGAAGCGTTTGCAGCAGGCACAAGCCGGCGAGCAACCGGGGCAGCCGTCCGATTCCGATCCCTCGTCTCCCAATCCGATTTCCGAATCCGGTGAAGGCGAAATGCCGGACGGCCCCGACGACGTCGAATTGATCCAGGGTGCAATCGCCGACGGCGACTGGGGCGATCTCCGCCGCCGCGGCGTGGACGATGCGGCCCAAGGTCGATCGATTCAGGTCCCGCCGGGTTACTCGCGCGAGATCAAAGCCTACTTCAAAGCGCTCTCCAAACGAGCGGCGGAGTCGAAGTGATGCTTCTTAAAAAACGTGTTCCTGCCAGCCCGACGCGCGAGCGAGGGGCACCGGGTAGTCTCCTGCCGACACGAGCGGGCTTGCATCAACAAGCCGGCCGGCGTCCTAACGCAGCCAATTCGGATCGAGTCGTCGCGATGCCCGCCAGCGCGTGTTCGATCCGCCGCCGCGAATTCTTTGCACTCGCCGGCGCGGTCACCGGGCTTTCGGTCGCCCCGACCCTCGCCCAGGAACCGCCGTCGATCGACAACCTGTACATCGACGACGAATTGGACCAGGCCTGTGATCGCGCAATCGATTTCCTGCTCCGCAATCAACGCTCCACCGGCGCGATCACCGACCGTGGGCATGAACTGGCGCTGACCTCGCTGGCGATCATGGCGCTGGCGGCGATCGGCACCGAACCGGCCGAACCCACCCGCCGCGGACGTGCCATGCGTGCGGCGTTGGACTTTGTCCTCGGTCCACACCACCAAAACGAAGCCGGCTATTTCGGCGCCCACGACGGGTCACGGATGTACGGCCACGGCATCGTCACGTTGATGCTGACCGAAATGCTGGGCATGGGCGCAACGGCCCAACAGAACGAGATCATTCACGACCGACTTGAGCTTGCACTGCGATTGATCCTCTCCTCCCAAGCGGTTCGCAAAGAACGCAAGCTCGAAGGCGGATGGCGGTACTCGCCGCAGTCGCGTGACAGCGACCTGTCGGTATCGATCTGGCAACTGATGGCACTCCGCTCGGCAAAAAACGACGGCATGAATGTGCCCAGCGAATCGATCGAGCAAGCCCTGCAATACCTCCGCAATTCCTTCACCGGGCGACGCACCGCATCAGGCGTCGGCGAAGGCGGATTCAGTTACACGCCGGGACAGACGCGGCCTTCGTTCACCATGACCGCGGCGGGATTGCTGGCAATGCAAGTTTGTGGACAATACGATGCGCCTGAGGTCGCCGCGGCGGCCGATTGGTTGCTCAGCCACGAACCGAAGTCGAACGAACGCTACCTGTTTTACGGGCTGTATTACTACGCCCAAGGCATGCATCAAGTCGGCGGCAAGCATGCCGACCGATCCAGCCGCGTGGTCTCCACCCTGCTGTTGCCACGACAACGCCGCGACGGATCGTGGATGTCCCCCGGCGGCGAAGAACGAAACGTCGGCCTGGTCTACTCCACCTCCTTGGCATTGCTTTCCCTGTCCGTTCGCTACCACTACCTGCCGATCTATCAACGATGACCGAGATCCATACCGACGGCCCCGAGGCGATCGGAGACGTCGCCCCACTTGATTTCCTGGTCGTCGCACCGCATCCCGATGATGCGGAAATCGGCATGGGCGGGACGATCGCCAAAATGATTCGGCAAGGCATGCGGGTCGGCATCTTGGACCTGACCAGCGGCGAACCGACCCCGCATGGCAGTGAATCTATCCGCCGCGCCGAAACGATCCGCGCGACCGAAATCTTGAACGTGACTTGGCGTGGCAATGCCTCGTTGGTCAACCGTGAACTCCAGCACACGCTGGAAGCTCGCAAGCGGATCGCCAGCTACTTTCGAATGTTGCGGCCTCGCTGGGTCTTCGCGCCGTACTTTCACGACGCCCATCCGGATCACGTCGTCGCGACCGAATTGATCGAAGCGGCTCGGTTTTGGGCCAAACTCAGCAAGACCGATATGCCGGGCCAGCGGTTTCACCCCGAGCGAACGTTCTACTACTTCTGCGTGCACCTGCGTCTGGCCATCCAGCCCAGCTGGATCGTCGATATCAGCGAGACGATCGAACAAAAAATGGAATCGATTCGCGCCTACGAAAGTCAGTTCATCACCGGCCGCCCGGCCGAGCCGCCGACGATGCTGGACCGCATCGAAACCGACGCCGCCCACTTCGGCAACCTGATCGCCCGCCGCTACGGCGAACCCTTCGCCACCAAAGAACCGCTCGCCCTGACATCCCTGCGAGACATCTTCTAACCGCCCCCAATCCAACCTCTCCCTCTCTTCATCCTCCCTCTCTTCATCCTCCCTCTCTTCATCATTCTGCCCCCATCATTCAGCCTTTCATCGTCTTGCCCCCATCGTTTTGCCCCAATGCCCCGTTTGGCAGAACGATTCGGGGCAGAATGATGTCGGCATCGCACGGCGGCCGAACAGGTTAAAAATAGACATGCAAATGTCAATCTCGGCTATGGGGATTTGATCGGCCTGTGTCACAATGTTTAGCCCTCCCCCACAGCCGCTAACCTGTTTTCCCCATGAGAGTTGTGATGACCCCGAGAAGGTTTACGTGTGCCGCGATCGTGTCCGCCGCGATCGTGTCCGGTTCCTGTTTCGCCGAGAAACCGCACCCGGCGACGCTTCCGCATCCCGCGGTCGCCCCCGCGGTGGAAAAAATTCAAGCGGTCAACGCGGACGGTCAATTCAAACCGGAGTGGGAATCGCTGGAGCAGTACCAGATCCCACAGTGGTACAAGGACGCCAAATTCGGGATCTTCATCCATTGGGGCCCCTACGCCGTCCCCGCGTATGGCAGCGAGTGGTATCCGCGCCAGATGTACATCAACCGGGATCGCCGCGGGGATAATTTCTTTGACCACCACGTCAAAACGTACGGGCCGCACAACAAGTTCGGCTACAAGGACTTCATCCCCGAGTTCAAGGCGGAAAAGTTCGACGCCGATCGCTGGGCAAAGCTGTTCAAGGAAACGGGGGCGCGGTACGTCATCCCCGTGGCCGAACACCACGACGGGTTTCCGATGTACGACTGTGCGTTCACCCGCTGGGACGCCTCGGAGATGGGGCCGAAGCGTGACGTGATCCGTGAGTTGTCGGTCGCCGTGCGCAAGCACGGCATGAAGTTCGGTGTCAGCAGCCACCGTGCGTTCAACTGGATGTATTACGTGCGTGATGAGTCGTACGACAATGCGGATCCACAATACGCCGACTTGTACGGGCGTCCGATGCCGTTTTTGTTTGAAAAGGACGCCTGGGACTACCAGAACCGGTTTGTGCCCCAAGACCAACAATTCAAAGACGACTGGCTGGCACGTTCGTGTGAATTGATTGACAAGTATCAACCCGATGTCTTCTGGTTCGATTTCGGGATCTCGGCCGGTCAGCGTTCGGCCAACCATGAGAACAATCCCTACGCGGACCATTTGAAGCAATTTGCGGCGTACTACTACAACCAGATGTCGAAACAAACCGGCCAGCCTGGTGTGATCAACTACAAATGGGAAGCGTTTCCCGAGACGGCCGCCGTGCTGGACAAAGAGCGTTCCAAGATGGCCGAGATCCGCAAGCCGTTCTGGCAAACCGACACCGCCGTCAGCGCCAGCTCTTGGGGTTACACACAAAATCAACGCTACAAAACCCCGGAACGGCTGATCAATGATTTGGTCGACATCGTCAGCAAGAACGGGTGCCTGTTGTTGAACGTCGGCCCCCGCGCCGACGGCACGATTCCCGAGGAAGACCAGGCGATCCTGAAAGAGATCGGAAGCTGGTTGAAGATCAACGGCGAATCGATCTACGAGACGACCTACTGGAAGACGTTCGGCGAAGGCCCGACGAGTGTCTCGACCGGACACGTCTCGGAATCAAAAGACAAGCCGTTCACCGCGGCGGACCTCCGGTTCACCACACGCGGCGGCGACAGCACGCTATACGTCACCGGATTGAAATGGCCGGAGAACAACCGCGTCACTGTCAAAACACTGTCCAGCGACAGCGAACACTACACAGGCGACATCGCATCGATCTCGATGCTCGGTTCGGACCAGAAACTGGAATGGTCGCGTGACGAAAGCGGGCTGACGGTGGAACTTCCAAAGACCAAACCGTCCAAGTACGCCTATGTCTTGAAAGTCACCCAATAGCGGACGCAGGATTCATGGAATTGAGCACCCAGGACTCGGCGTCCGGCACGGACGTTTCGCAGCTTCCGCCGATCGTTTTCGGATCCAGTGCGCTCGGCAATCTGTACCGGGCGCTCTCCGGCGATGCCAAGCGTGAGATCGTCGCGCAGTGGATCGAACACGCGCCTGGCAAGGTGGCCGTCGATTCGGCCGGCAAGTACGGTGCCGGGTTGGCGCTGGAATCGATCTCGAAAGCTTTGTCGCAGCTCCGCGTCGATCCGGCAGACATTCTGGTCAGCAACAAATTGGGCTGGCGCCGCGTCCCGCTGGAATCTCCCGAACCGACCTTCGAACCCGGTGCCTGGGTGGGGCTGGAACACGACGCGGTCCAAGACATCAGCTATGACGGAATCCTGCGTTGCTGGCGCCAGGGATGCGAGCTACTTGCCCCCTACCGAGCACAGCTCGTCTCCGTGCACGACCCCGACGAATACTTGGCCGCTGCCAAGAACCCGTCCGATCGCCAGTCACGCTGGGATGACATCCTGGGTGCCTACCAGGCACTCGGCGAACTGCGTGAGAGCGGCGAGGTTGCGGGGATCGGAGTCGGATCGAAAGATTGGCGGATTTCACAACAACTTGCCGAGCAATGCGACCTGGACTGGGTGATGCTGGCGACCAGCTTGACTGTCTACACGCACCCGAGTGAGTTGCTTGAATTCATTGAATCGCTGCGACTGAAGGACGTCGCGGTCATCAATTCTGCGGTCTTCCATGCCGGATTCTTAACCGGAGGCGACTTTTTCGACTATCGAAAAGTCACCGGCGAAAGCGAAACAGATCAATCGCTGATCCGTTGGCGTGACCGCTTTCATCACCTCTGCGACCAACACGATGTCACGCCGGCCCAGGCCTGTGTCGCGTTCGGCATGTCGCCACCGGGCGTCGTGGCGACGGCACTCAACAGCAGCCGCCCCGAGCGGATCCGGCAAAACGTCACCCTGTGCGCCGCATCGCCACCGCCAGAGTTTTGGTCGGCGATGAAAGAAGCCGGCCTGATCGATCCCAGCTATCGCTACGTCGGTTAAACTCCGACCGGATGCCCAAAACCCTTCCTGAAAGGCAGGATCGATCGCAGCGAGGAAAAGTGCGAACGTCAAATCACCCAACCAGCGTTCAAGCCTCGTTCCCTGGCCTCGCCTCTGGTCGCTCGGTCGCTGGTGGCGGGAGCCACATCTACAGCGCGTTCCAAGGCGGAGCCTTGGATCGAGTTTCGACCTCCCTTGAAACCGCGATGCCCTCGGCGAATCAACCGACACCATCGAATCGCCCCTCCTTCACCCGCAACATCATTCTGCCCCCCTAATCCTGCCTTCGATCGTTTTGCCCCCATCGTTTTGCCCCTCTTCTTCCAAACCGCCCCAGAACACTCCATGTCATCCACTTCCTCCAACTCCTCCTCCGGCCGAGCTGATAGCAAGGTGGTCCCCCGAGAATTCTTGATGGCGTTCATCTTGACCACCTGCTGTTTCGCATTGTGGGGATTTGCCAACGACATCACCAATCCGCTGGTCAAGGTGTTCAAGGAGGTCTTTCAAATCAGCAACACTCAGAGTTCGCTGGTCCAATTCGCTTTTTACGGCGGTTACTTCACGATGGCGTTGCCGGCGGCGATGTTCATCCGCAAGTTTTCGTACAAGGGCGCGATCATGGTGGGCTTTTCGCTCTACGCCGTGGGCGCCCTGATGAGTATCCCGGCCAGCTTGAACACCAACTTTTGGATCTTCATCGTCGGCTTCTACATTTTGACGTTCGGATTGGCGTTCCTAGAAACGAGCTGCAATCCCTACATCCTGGCGATGGGACCGCCCGAGACGGCGACGCAGCGGTTGAATTTGGCCCAGGCGTTCAACCCGATCGGATCGCTGACCGGCATGGTCGTCGCGTCAACGATCATCGCACCCAATTTGCAAGTCGGTGAATTCCGTGCCGCGATGGAATCCAAGTCGCCGGCGGCGATCCAATACGTCCAAGCCGATTATCCCGACGGGTTGCCCGATTTCAAACAAGAGTTCGGTGCACTCGACGGCGCCGTCAGCGCCGGATTGTCCAACATGCAGGCCAACGATCCGGAGTCCTTTCTGGCGATCCAGCAACACGATCTCGGCGTCGTCCGCACACCCTATGTCGTGATCGCTTGCGTGGTGATCGGTTTTCTGATTCTGTTCGCCATCACTAAAATGCCGACCTTCGCCAGAGAAGAACCCGATGGTCCGATGGGCGAGGTTGCCGGGCGGCTGCTGGGGAAAGCCCACTACCGTGAAGGCGTCGTGGCGCAAGCGTTTTATGTCGGTGCCCAAATCACGTGCTGGACGTTTATCATTCACTATGGGATGGAGCAGGTCGGATTGACGCTGGCCCAAGCACAAACGTGGAACATCGCGGCGATGGTGATCTTTTTGGTCAGCCGATTTGTTTGCACGTTCATGTTGAAATACTTCAGCCCCGGGAAACTGCTCGCGGCACTCGCGATCGTCGCGATCGCATTCACCCTGGGCGCGATTTGGTTGCCGGGGAAGATCGGGTTGACCTGCCTGGTATTAATCTCGGCCTGCATGTCGTTGATGTTTCCGACGATCTATGGCATCGCACTGAAGAACCTGGCCCATGAAGAGGCGAAACTCGGATCGGCAGGGTTGATCATGGCGATCGTCGGCGGTGCCTTGCTGCCGCTGTTGCAAGGGAAATTCATCGACGAACTCGGCGTTCGCAATTCGTTCTACTTGCCGATGGTTTGCTTCGTCGTCATCGCCGTCTACGGAATCCGGACGTTCACACGGTTCGAGAGCGAACCGGTCGCTGCGGCAGCATGATTCTCGGGATCGATCATTTACGGAGGCGGCTCGGTTGGCAGGATGCGTCGACTGCAATCAGACGTAACCCACGGATGGCAGAGTGCTCGGGATCCGTGGGGGAATTCTGCTGTCGGTGGGCTGATTCTCATCCGTCCCTGACAGCGGCGGAGACTTTGGTCATGCTGGGGGGCCAATCCATCGTGTCATGGCCGCGGATTTGCTTTTACAATGTGACCTCTTCGTTTCTTTCCTCGCCTTCCCCCACTGCGCACGCCATGCTCCGTCACTTCCTGATCGTTTGTTTCCTTGTCGGTTGCGCCGCAGTGCATGCCGATGATCGTCCCAACATTGTTTGGATCATCCCGGACGACATGTCGGCAAACTTCTCCTGCTACGGCGAGACCGCGATCGAAACACCCCACGTGGATGCTCTGGCCGCGCGAGGCGCGAAATTCACAAATGCCTTCGTCACCGCGCCGGTCTGTTCGACCTGTCGATCGGCCTTCATCACCGGGATGTACCAGACCAGCATCGGTGCCCATCATCACCGCAGCGGACGAGGGGAGTTGAAGATCCATCTGCCCGAGGGCACCGAACTGGTTCCCAAACTGTTTCAAGACGCCGGTTATCACACCTCGATCACCGGATGGCCGCCCAACGGACGACTGGGCAAGACGGATTACAATTTCCAGTGGGACGAATCGGTCTATGATTCCAACGATTGGGCGTCACGGCGGGAAGGTCAGCCGTTCTTCGCGCAAATCCAAACCCAAGGTGGCAAGCTGCGGGGCAAAGACGCCGAGGGGTGGGAGAAGGTTTCCGCCGCGGCGGAAAAGACGCTCGGCAGCCGCACGCCGACCAGCGCCGTCACGCTGCCGCCCTATTACCCCGATCATCCGGACATCGTCCGCGACTGGGCCGCTTACCTGGATTCGGTGCGGATGACCGACGTGATGGTCGGCCAGGTGCTCAATCGGCTCGAAAAAGAAGGCGTCCTGGAGAACACGCTCGTGTTGTTCATGACCGATCATGGGATCAGCCACGCCCGTGGCAAGCAATTCCTCTATGACGAAGGGCTGCACGTTCCCCTGGTGATCGCCGGGCCTGGGATCGATTCGGGGACGGTTCGCGACGACGTGGTCGAGCACATCGACATCGCGGCGCTGTCCTTGGCCGCCGCAGGCATCGACGTCCCCGACTGGATGCAGGCCCAGGACATCCTGGCCGACGACTACACGCCGCGACAAGCCGCCTTTGCCGCCCGCGACCGCTGTGATGAAACGGTCGACCACATCCGCAGCGTCCGTACCCAGGACTTCAAGTACATCCGCAACTTCCTGCCCAATCGGCCGCACTTGCAACCCTGTGCCTACAAGGACGCCAAAGCGATCTTGATCGCGCTTCGCGAATCCCACGCCGCCGGCGAGCTGAACGCGACGCAGCAGTTGCTGTTTCGAGACACTCGTCCGGCCGAAGAGCTTTATGATCTGAAGAAAGACCCGCATGAGATTCACAATCTGGCGGACGACCCGGCCTTTGCGACGACCCTGACCGACCTGCGTCGCCGACTGGATGTTTGGATGGATCAGACCGGAGATCAAGGCCGCCGGCCGGAATCGGATGCGATGTACGACAGCGACATGAAGGTCTACACCGACCGCCTGAGTCTGCCAAGATTCGATCCCAAGCAACTCGAAACGGTGCAGAAGAACATCGCCCTGATGAAGCAATGGGCCGCCGAAGGGAAATAGGTCGAGTGCCTGAGCAGGCGGTCGCCCTGTCGACAAACCAAGCCACTCCTTTGCTGGCAGCGGCCTAGAGGCCTCAGTCGGTGGAGAACCGGCCGGTCGATATCCCCGCCCGCACCCCTTAAATCGGGTGGAACCCATTATCGGCAGTCCGACTGCTGGTGATATGCCTAAATCGCGGCAGTCGGACTGCCAAGAATTCATCGTTCGCGCTGCTAGCCAACGCCTGACCGCAACGGCCCACTTCTTCTCTGTGACCCTCCGTGACCTCTGTGGTTGACTGTTCATCCACGGTTTGATTGATGCGCTCGAAGTGCGCCCATCGGATTTCACCAGACCTCTGTTTCCTGGGATTCGCATTTGGTTAAATCGTTTGACTGGTGCGCTGACAAACCGAGCCTGATATGACGACCGCAAAGTGATTGCTGAATCCAACGGACCGGCTGGCCGGGCGATGTGTCTGAGGCCCGGAGGGTCGGTAGAGTGTCTGCCGGTGGTGTCAGCCACCGGGGATGGATTCCAAGGGATGCTCAAGGCCCAGCGGGCCGACACAGTATTCGGGCTTCGGTCGCTCCCGGTTCGCCAAGAGAATTATTGTGCCGGCCCTTCAGGCCTTGGTGGTACGCTGCACTGGAGACCGAGGGCTGACACCCTCGGCAAACACTGTGCCAGCCCTCCGGGCTTCAGCACGACGGTCCATCAGAAAGAGTGGTGTCAGGGAAATGAAGTTTCCCTTGGCGATTCCGATCGAGTAGATTAGTCACCAGCGGCGGTCGCTCAAAGTGTCGTCGTCGCCGGACGCGCGAACCAGATGGTGCATCGCAGTCGGCGAGTTGAGTTTGATTTTGAGTTCAGGTCCATCGCGCCGACGCGGTGACCACAGACCGTTCGCCGGCAGAACGAGTTGCTCGCCAATCGTCGACAGAACCTGAGCGTCCTGCTAAAATGGTTCGCCTGAGAGGACTTCCGATGAACATTGAGTCATTTATCGACACACTTAGCGCTGAACAGCAACAGGCCGCTTTTGACTTACTTTGGCAACGACTTTCGGCCGATCCGCAGAATCTAGCCTCCCCTCCATGGCACGGAGAAGTGCTCGCGTTTCGTGAGGCCAATCCAAGTGACAAGCCGAAAATGTCGGTCACCGATGCAAAAAATGAAGTGAAACGGATGATCGATGAACGTCGAAGTTCTCGATGAGGCCCGATTGGATATTGCTGAAGGCGTGGCGTTTTACGACCACCAAAGCGATGGAGCAGGTGACTATTTTTTTGAGCGGATTTTCGATGACATTGACGCATTGAAAGACACCGCCGGGGTTCACGAAACCCATTTCGGATTTCATCGTAAAATTGCTTCTCGCCATCCATATTTGATCTACTACCGTATCATCGGAACCGGCGTGGAGGTCGTTGCTGTTCTCGATGGTCGAGGGCGTCCCTCCGACATGGAGGGGATCTTGCGACGGCGATGACGCGGCGAACCAGCGAATGCACATGAGCGACGGAGTTGGCTTTGGTCCTGTGGTCACCTCGTTCGCCGTCGCCATGTGATTCGTATCGTTCGCCGATGAAGGTTCAAACATGAGAGCTGCCGCTCTTACGCTCGTGGTGCTGCTGACTGGCCCGAACCTCACGTTTGCCCGTGGCGTGCCGAGCTTGAGTTACGCTCAACTGATGGAACAGTCTGATCTTGTGGTAATCGTTCATTCACTTGGAACTCGAGCATCAAACAACGATGACAAAATCGTCCCGGTTGAGCCCGCAAGAGACTATCTCGCTCCTGTATTCACGAAATTCAAGGTGTTGACCGTTTTGAAGGGCCAGCATGGCGAAAAGACATTGGAATTGTGCCACTACAAATACAAGCCTGATTCTCCCGGAATCGGTAACGGCCCCTTGCTGGTTTGGTTTCCGACTCGTGAAGACAATGAGATTCGTCAAAGCGACAAACATGGATCGTGGATGATGCGCGTACCGAACGACTTTGTCCTCTTCCTGAAGAGAGATAGCCAGGAGCGGCTGACCTTCGTAACGGGGCAATTCGACGCTGCACCATCTGTTCGACAGATTCACGATCCATTGCCGCCTTCCATGCGTCCCGATCCCTGACGGCGGCGAACCATGCGATGCACCCAAGTCGCGGAGTTGTCATTCTTGACAATGGAAAATCGTTCGCCGCGACGGGGTGATTTTAGACGTTCGTCGAGTAAGACAAATCTGAAATGAAATGGAAGAACCTGTCCACCTTCACTACCATTTGAGTCGTCGGCAACGCCTGGTCCCGCACCTTCGACTATGGCACATGAGCGGACCACTTCTTGTATCGACGCTTTTCATTTTCCTTGCGGCCACATTTACGGTTAGCGGGTGGTGTTTTTTAATCGCACTGATCGCCGCGTGGTTAGTCCGCGGATACCTCATTGGCATTGTCGATGTTGTGCTTCATCCGATTCGGGAGATGGATGTGATTATTGAACCGTTGGGGATCGGATACCTGGTCGGAAGCCAACGGTTGTATAGCCACATGGACGGAATTTGGTTGATTCAGAGGCTCGCCAAAGACGTTTGGACGATCGCCCATGACAATGGTGTCGTAATTGGCGTGCCGGATAGCTACATGCCTGAATCCTGCGTCAGGCACATTCGCGCTGCGATCAAAGATAAGTGGTCGTATCTTCAACCGTTTGCGGACAAACGCAAGTTGCGACTTAGCGACGAATCTCGCGATCAGCTCGATTGATACATGAGATAGCCAGGTGCGAGACCGATACCCCGACGAGCCAAGTGGTGCACCGGAGCGACCGCGCCATCGGTTTTGAGTTCACGTTTTCTGGTGGTCGCCCGGTGACCGCCGACGTTCGCGCTGCTAGCCGACGCCTCACTCACCGCGGCATCTTTCGTGTTTTTCGCGTCTTTCGTGGTTGCTCTCTCTTCCGCTGTTTCCATCGCGGTCCTAGGTCTGACATCCCGGTTTGATGGATGCGTTCGAAGAACGCCCATCGGATTTTTTCAGACCTCTGTTTCCTGGGATTCGCGTTTGGTTTCGTCGTTTGACTGGTTCGTTGACAAACCGACGCCTGATATGACGACCGTAAAGTGTTTGCTGAATCCAACGGACCGGCTGCGCGGGCGATGTGCCTTAGGACCCGGAGGGTCGGTAGAGTGTCTGGTGCACTCATCAATTCGGCGGCCAACACGCGACTGCTCGCAATTCCGCGGTGATCGATTGAATTGTGGATGTATCATTCGCGATTCGGCACCCGTGATGAAACGCATCGCCTAGGCATCATTCACGGCGTTGGGTGGCACCACTCGCAGTGCTATACTTCAACCAAGAAGCACCAAGACCGGTTCGGGTCCGCAGGCGGGGCCGAGGATCAAGAGGACGGCGACAAGTCGGTCATGACGGGCTGATCGTCGACACTCCTTAAGCGGAAGGACAATGAAGGACGCGGCAATTCTCGCTTCATTTTCCGTGATTGGTTTTGCCGTCGGCGCTGGCGCAGTCGCGTCTACCGTCGTACGGGAACCGCTGATCATCGTCGCGGCGGGTCTATCGGCTGCCGCGTTGGGAGCGTTGCTCGGTGGTGTGATTGGAACCATTTCGCGAAAGACGAGCATTCGCAGGACAAATTCATCAATCAGAGTCCGGCGCAAAAAGAACGAGATGCGTCCGGTCGGAACTTCAAAATCGTTTCGAACGCGGTTGGCCGGATTCGTACACAAACCTGAATCCGAAGTGATGGCCGACAGTGACCCCGTGAAGTCCCGAATGACTTTTTGGACATCTGCGCGTGCTTTTTCCCGCCATCCACCGAAACCGAGCTGGCTGATCCGTCACTACATCATCCGTATCCGGCAGATACTGAGCCGACACAAGAGGCGGTAAACCATCGGAGGCGTCGGACCGGCTGAGTCCGATTGGTTCGGGGGTTGCGCGGATCGATCACCATTGGATGACGGGCGCGGTTTGCCGGAGGCAGCTTGATCGGGCGAATTACTTCGACTGGCCGAGCAAGGAGATCAGTTCGTCGATCGCGTGGGCCAGCTCGGGGTCTTGGTCGTCCTTGCGGATCCCTTCCAGCCAGTCGGTCGCCCGTGACGATTGCTCGGCTGACAGGGGCGACTGGTTTGAAGGCGTGTCGGACGATGGGGCAGGAGTGATCGCACTGTCGTGTGCGTCGACGGGGCTGAGGGTGTTTCGGCTGTCCAAGGCGTCAGCGGCTTTGACGATCGGGGCGTTCTGCAGGGCAGAATTCGAAGGGGCGAGATCGGCCGGCGTGTTCTCGGGGCTTTCGCTGGACGACGGGTCGGAATCGCTGGCACCCTGGTCCGGGGCCGAGTTGTGCAGTGTGTCGCCGACGGTGCCGCCGTTTTGCAGGGTGTTGAGAATGTTGATGACCAACAGGGCGTCCAGTGCGGTGACTTGACCGTCGCCGTTGACGTCGTACCCGAATCCGGGGTCTCCAGGACCGACCGGGCCGGGCCCGTAGATGTTCAGGTAATTGATGATCGCCAGAGCGTCTCGGGGTGTGACTTCGCCGTTGCCGTCGACGTCGTAGGGATTGTCATCGTTGTGGAACGGTGTCTCGTTCTCCAGGACTTCGATCACGAAGGTGGCCGTGACGGCATCGAAGACGGCCGAGGTGTCTTGGGCGGTGATCGTCAGTTCGATCTGCTCGGCGGCCGAGCGTCGGACGAATTGATCATCCATCAATTTCAGCAACGAGCCATCGATTTCGAATCGCGGATCATCAACGGTCAGGTTGTAGCTGTCCGCGGCGGGGACGCCGTCGAGAGAAACGTCGCCGACCGGGGCGCCGGCTTCCAGTTCCATCACGGTTTGGTTGGACAGGGTGATCTCGGCAATTGCTTCGGGCACATCCATGATCGGAAGTCGCATCTCCATCGATGCGGTGCTGCCGGCATGATCGTTTGCGGTGATCGTCAGCACGACGACCGATTCCGCTTCGTAATCGATCGACTGACCTTGCTTGAGCCAAAGTTGGTTACCGATCACTTCGAAGCGTTGGTCGTCGACGGTGTAGGTGATCGTTTGGCCAAGGTCTTGGTCGGACGCTTCGAGTTCGGCGACAAACGCCCCTTCGTCGTTCTCCATCACAAACGTGTAATAGGCCATGACATCGACGACGGGGTCGTTTTCGTCTTCGACGTAGACCGTCAAATCGTGGCTGAAGTATTGTCCGGCGTCTCGGTCCAGCCCGGCAACCGTGATGGTGATCTGCGGCTCGACTTCATAGTCCAGCCCGCCGCTGACCAAGATCAAGGTGCCGTCTTCGATCGTGAACCGCGGATCAAAGATTTCCAGGTCGTATTGGTTTTCGATATCGACGTCATCGATGTGGACCGAACCGACTTCGTAAGGTCCCTCGGCGTGCTCGGGCACGTCGCCGCCGTGGAAGCGGATTCCGCGAGGCAGGTCGGGCTGGGGGGCGATCGAAACGCTGAAGTGGATCGGTTGGGAGGCGGCTTGTCCGTCGTGGAATCGAACGGCGAAGGAGTCGGAGCCGTTGTAGTCGGCGTCGGGCTGGTATTTCAGGCCGCCGTCGGGATCGAAGGTGACCGCGCCATGAGTCGGTTCTTCCACGATCAGCGAAACCAACCGGTCTCGATCCGCGTCGGCGACCAAGGCAGCGATTTCCGACGCGTCAATCTCCAGCGGTTTGTCTTCCAGGGCCGAGACACTGTACTGACTCGGCACGTTCGGTCGGTCGTTCTGGCCATCGATTTGAACGCCGAATTCGATCTCCGCTTGATCCTCGTCGGCATCCAGGACGACGCGGTGGGCGAGCGGTTCGTTCAATTTAATCGAAGAGGTCCCGGTTTCACCCAGCAAGAACAACGAGTCCAGTGACGCACCGGGGACGATCGAGATCGGATTTCCGATCGAATCGATATTCACCGGAAGACTGGTCAGCAACTGACCGTTGCGGATGTCGTGCATCAACAAGACGTGACCGGATTCATCCGCGTCGATCGCTGCGATCGCTTCGTGGCCGGGAATGAAGGTCCAGGGGCCGGTTGCCGAATCGAACTGATGCAGCGGCGCGAAGCCGGCGTCGACGTCCAGGATTCCCACATCGCCGGCGGCGTAACGCACCGCCAGCAACCCGGCCGCATCGTCAAAACTGAGCAATTCGGTGGCGCCGACCAGGACCGTCTCGGATCCCGCAATCCAGTTCGCCGCATCATTGCTCCACAACGTGGTTTTCAGCGCCGCGGCCGCCTGGTCGTCGCCGGTCGCCGAGGCCGTGCTGGCATCGACCGGCCAGGCCATCACGCTCCGGCTGGCGACTTCGGAGGGTTGCGTCGACAGATCGACGGAACTGGATGATGCGAGAACTTGAGTGTTGGCGGGCACGGTGACCCGCGTCGGCAGGACTTGAGCGCTGACCGGGTTTTCGCCGCCGGTCGAGGGCGTCACTCGGATCGTGTGCACCGTACCGGGGGCGCCGGGTTCGGTTCCGGCGGCGATCACGAGGCCGTTGCCATCGGCACCGACCGCGGATTCGGGGTTCGCAAAGGCGAGCGGGTTGGTCGAGTACTGGAGCATGCGGAGCGGGGCCCCGCCGGCCGGCACCAAATAGATAGCCGACCGTGGTTGGCCGACCTCCGTAAAGGTAGCGGCAACGACCGACGCCACAACGCCACCGCCGGAACCACTGACGGCCGCCGTGACCAACCCCGTCGCGGCAAAACTGAGCGGGACGTTGGAGGTTCGGGTGCCCGAGGTATCGATCTGGACCAACGCGGACTCGGTCAAGACGCTCAGCTGGGTGCCGGCCAGAATCGCGTCGATCGGCTCGTGGAATGCCGCCGGCAGAGGCGTTTGTTTGGCGCCGACCGGGAAGGTTTGCCGCTGGTGTTCGGAGCCATCGAACAGCCGGACCGGATAGGTCCCCGGCGGCAGCTCGTCGAACCGGAATTGGCCTTCGGCATCGCCGATCGCAAACGTTTCGCCGGGATCCAGGTGGGCGTTGTCGTTGGCGTCGATGTAGGCCAACCGCGAGTCCAACCGCACTTCGGAGGGGTCCGGACGCATCGATCCGTCTTGGTCGTGGTAGACCGACCCGGTGATCACCGCCAACAGTCGGCGTTGTCCCAGGCGTTCGAACACCAGTCGGCGACGGCTCCGGGCAGGCCGACCGGCAGCCCGATCGCGGGAGCGGCTCGCCGAATCGTCGCGCTCACTCGGATCGCAATCGGCAGCATCGATCCGCCGCCGACGGCCGCCTGCGTTGTTGCCACTGTTTGCTCGCCGGCGTGATCCCATTTCGCTGCGGTGCGTCCCTGAAAGGTTGAAGGCTGGAAAAGTTGAAGGTCGGCTCGATTGTTCACTCTCGAAATCCGGTGGGTTCAGCCCCGCGCCTAGCCCTCACCGTTGACTTCGACTGTTCATTTGCTGCTTAGTTCCCTTTGCGGGGGGGAATTCCAGCAGACTTAGGAAACTTTTTTCATTTCTGAGCGTCTTCGCCGGGAAACATTCGCCCGACAGGGCGTCTATGATACGCTGTAAGGGCCGATTGCGGTTGGAAAACCGGCCGCATTTCGCGCGAATATCACGCCAAAAAAAGACGCGTTGTACGTGCCACCGCCCCGCAAATCAGCAGCGGTCGATCGTCTTCCTTCGTCGCAATGATCGGACGAGATCTCACATGGTTACTCTTTTCATGAACGCTCCGCAACGACTCGGGTACCTGCTCGGTTTGCCATCGGTCGCCGCAAAACCGCTGATGATGGCAAAACCGCTGATGATGATTGCGATCGGGCTGGCCGCCCTGTCCTGGACCACTCCCAACGTTCTCGCCCAGTCGGAGGAAGACTACGAGGAGATGGGCATGGAGGGCTACGAGGACGAGATGGGCATGGAGATGATGTATGAAGAGGAAATGGGGATGGAGGGCTACGGCTATGGATCCGGCGGCCGACGTGGCGTGTCGCCCCAAGACCTGGTCGCGACGCGGCTGTCCGATGCCCTGACCAAGGCATTTGAATCGACCAGTTTCGCATCCTTGGCCGACCCGGAGGCCGCACCGCCGGTCCTGGCCGGACCGGTCCTGATGAACGACGCCACCGTGGCCTACGCCAAGGGAAAATACGACTTGGCGATGAAGCTGTACTTCGGCCATCTCGTCGCCGAATATGACCACGCCCAAAACCAGCTGCAATTGGTCAAGTACAGCCGGATGATGCGACGTCCGACGTGGCAGTTGCGCTGGGGAATCTCCTATGCCGTCCGTGGAGACGCGACCGATCCACAACCGATCGGCGATGTCCAGGCGTCCGCTCGTGGCGGTGGTGGATTTGATGACGGTGGAATGGAAGCCGGGATGGATGAGTTTTACGAGGAGGGTTTTGGCGGCCCCGGGGAGCGTCCAGGAATGGATGACACCGCGGGCATGGACGGCTATGGCGACGACATGGAAGGTATGGATGACATGTACGAACAGGAAATGATGATGATGATGGGGCCCGGCGGTGGCGCTCGTCGCCCCGCTGCACCAGCCGCGGCCCCCACCCCGGCTGCCCGACTCGCCGCGCTTGACGCCACCATGCTCAGCCCCGAGGCCGAAGAGAGCCTGAGCAAAAACGTGGGCATCGTCGCCACCCTGATCGGGGAAGAGTTTGACAAACGCTACACCCAAGGTGACTTCGGCCGGGCGATGACGGATGTGACCGCCGAATCGGGGAGTGTTGAGACGGTGTCGGAGGACTTCGTGAATCTGATCGAGAACGCCGGCGACGCGCTGCCGTTGTGGCGGCCCGGGATCGTGTTTCTCGGTGAAGGAACTTCGCCGGACAACATCCGACGCGCCCAAAAAGCCGGCTTGGATTTGTTGATCCACCTGGACGTGGTGCTCAAACCGCTGCGTGGCGAGTACACCCAGAACATCAGCCGATGCCGGTTGTTCCATGTGCCCAGCGGCGATTCGAAAGGCATCTCCAAGACCATCGACTCGCTGGAATTTGCCCAGAAATCTCGCATCAAGAGTGTCTCCTCGCGAGAGTTTGTCGGTGAGCGACTGGAAAACTTCTTTGCGATCATCGACCGAGAAACCGTCACTTCCGAGTTTCCTGGGCTGACGCCCGAGATCGCCAGCAAACGCATCGGGGCTCTGCTGGCCAGCGGAGGCGGGAAGAACCTCCGGACGCTCGCCGAAGTCCGATTGTTTCAATCCCAACAACTGCTCAGCGAAGAGGAAGTGCTGACCGCGTTCGACATCGTCGGCGGCGAAGAAGCCTTAGCACTGATCTACGGATCCGAAGAAGAGCGGCTGCGAATCGTCCGTAACTGGGCCGGCGGCCGGACCGGCGAGTCGACCGAGTAGTCCGGTAAGAAAATTTCGGGGGGGGAAGAATACGGTGAAATGTAGCCCTTATTTGCTTGGGCTAATTTTCCTACCTCCAAAATCTTCCTACCGCTCCTGCCAAGCCACGCGTTTTGTCACGCCGATGGGAGTCAGGAAACGGATGGCAGAATGATTCGGGGCAGAATGATGAAATGCCCGTCCGCTGGCGGCATTTCACTCAGACGTAGCTACCTTCGCCAGAAGGTGGATCCCCGCGCTCTCCACGCTCTGGCGAGCGTAGCTACGTTCTGCCCGCTGGAATCGACCGCTCGGTCTACCAGATTCGCACGCGGTCCTTGGGATCCAGGTACAACGTGTCGCCTTCCTTGATTCCGAAGGCTTCGTACCAGGCGTCCATGTTGCGGACGATGCCGTTGACGCGAAACTCGCTGGGGCTGTGCGGATCGACGTTCAGCCGACGCACCAATTCGGGATCCCGATACAGTCGCCGCCAGATTTGGGCCCAGCCCAAGAAGAACCGCTGATCACCGGTCAACCCGTCGATGACTGGGGCGGGTGAGTCGCCGAGGGAAAGCTGGTACGCCGCATAGGCCACGCTCAATCCGCCCAGGTCGCCGATGTTTTCGCCCAACGTCAATTCTCCGTTGACGTACTTGCCTTCCATCGCCTCGAACCCGTTGTACTGGCCGACCAACCCGCCAGCGCGTTTTTCGAATTCGCGTCGGTCCTCTTCGGTCCACCACATCCGCAAGTTCCCGTCGCCATCGAACTTGCTGCCCTTGTCATCAAACCCGTGGCTGAGTTCGTGACCGATCACGGCGCCGATGCCGCCGTAATTGACCGCGTCGTCGGCTGCCAAGTTGAAGAAGGGCGGTTGCAGGATCGCGGCCGGGAAGACGATTTCGTTCATCGTCGGGTTGTAGTAGGCGTTGATCGTTTGCGGCGTCATGTGCCATTCGTTCCGATCGATCGGCCCGCCCAGCTTGTTCAAATCACGCTCGTATTCGAACCGCGCCGAGGCGAGCAGGTGGTCGCCCAGCACGCCATCGCCGATGGTCAGTTTTTCATAGTCCTTCCACTCGTCCGGATAGCCGATTTTGGTCGTGAACTTGGACAGTTTCTCCAGGGCCTGTTTTTTCGTCCCCTCGCCCATCCAGTCGCGGGTCTTGATCCGGCCTTCGAACGCTTCGATCAGGTTGTCGACCAGTTCGTTCATCCGCTTCTTGGCCACCGGTTTGAAGTGTTCGGCGACGTACAGCTGGCCGACCAGTTCGCCGAGTACACTTCCGGTGACGTCGACGCCACGCTTCCACAGCGGTTGTTGGACATCGATCCCGCTGATCGCCGTGTCGTGGAAATCGAAGTGCCGTTTTTCCAACGACTCGCTCAGCCCCGACGCCGATCCGTCGATCGTGTGGTAGGTAAAGTAATCCTTCCACTGGTCGACCGTGAACTCGTCGAACAGGGCGGCCAAAGACTCGAAATACGAGGGCTGGCGGACGACGATGTTTTCGACCGCATCGATCCCGGCCGCGCTGGCGTAATCAAACCACTTCAACGTTCCCAGCATCGCGTCCAGTTCGGCGTGCGAGCGTCGGTTGTAGGTCGCGATCGGATCTCGGTTTTCCGTCTTCGTCCAATGAATTTTGGCAATCCGGCTTTCGATCTCGACAATCGTTTTTGCTGCGGCCTCGGGGTCGGGGTGATCGACCGCCCCAAGCATGTCGGCGATGTAGGTGTGCAGTTTTTTACGCAGTTCGACGTAGCGGTCTTCATCCAACAGGTAGTAGTCGCGATCGGGAAGCGACAGTCCCGATTGCGTCAGGTAGACCGTGTAGGCATCGCTGTTTTTGGCATCGATCGAAACGTAGGGGACGAACGGTCCGCCGATCCCGGCACGTCGCAGGAAACCGATGGCGGTCGCCAGAGAGGTTTGTGAATCGACCGCGGAGATTTCGGCAAGCAGCGGACGAATCGGATCCAGACCGGCCGCGTTTCGCGCATCGACGTCCAACACGCTGCCGTACAAATCACCGACCTTTTGTTTCGGCGTCCCGAACTCCGCCTCCGACTCGGCGGCCTTTTCGATCAACGTTCGCACTTGGGCACGTGTGTTGTCGTCCAGGACGGTGAAGATTCCATAGTTGGATTTGTCGGACGGGATCTCCGTTTCGGTCAGCCATTGATCGTTCGCATACCGATAGAAATTGTCTCCGGCGGCGACCGAATCGCCGAAAATGGACAGGTCAATGCCGGACACCTTGTCGGTGGACTTTTCATCACCGAAGGCGGGCGTCCACCAGGCCAACGCGGCGATCGTGAGGGCCGACAAACTCTTGGCGAAAAAACGCATCAAAAACTCCGTTTACGGGGCGAGTCGAGTGGTGCAAGGGTTGCACCACAGGATTCTATGCAAAATCGCGCCCGGCTCGTAGCGGCGGTCGGTGCACGAGGTCCTTTCGAGGTCGTCGCACTGATGTCCTACGGGCGATACCCCGGAGCGTGCCGGCGCACGAAAAAAGGCGGAGTCTGGGCTAGGCAAAATCGTGGGGCGGCCATCGCAAGATCTCTACCGAATCGATTCTTCGATCCACCATCGACGAACAGCCGGCGGCTAGGCAGGAAAACGAAGCCGACATCAGCCGGTTCGCGGACTTGGTCTCGATCGTTAAAGGACTGAGAAAATAGGGTAAGAACATTTCGCGGGTAAGAAAATGATGAATCGCCCCCTCCATTGAGTCTCGCCAATTTTCCTACCTCCAAAATCTTCCTACCTCTCCGCCGGAGACGTCGAAGGGGAGCCTGTCGCTAGCGGTGGTCGCGGCACCAGTCTTTGGTGTGCACGCCGCTGCGGATCCGCCACTCACGAAGCTCGTCCAGCAGACGCGTTTGATGGACCGCCGCGGCCGGGTCATTCCACAGATTGTTCACTTCGTCCGGGTCGGCGACCAAATCGAACAGTTGCCCGTCCGGCTCGTCCAGAAAGTGGACCAGCTTGTGCGTCTGGTCGCGAACCATCGTCATGAATTCGCAACCGGTCAGCACCGCATCCTTGACCTGTTCACAATACACGAACGGACGTCCTTGGAATGATTCCGGGTCATCCAAAGCACCGGCCAACGAAATCGCCTCCAGGTCCTCGGGCACGTCCACCCCGGCCCACTGCAAGATCGTCGGGCCCAGATCCATCTGTTGGACCAGTCCCGAAACACGTTGCCCTTGGCCGAAGCGTCCAGGAGCCCAGACGATCATCGGGACGCGGGTGATTTGCTCATACATCGTCCACTTTTGGCTCTGGCCGTGGTCGGTCAAACAGTCCCCGTGGTCGCTGGTGAAGATCACGATCGTGTTTTCCGCGTACCCGCTGGTTTCCAACGCCGACATGAGTTGCCCGACTTTTTCGTCGATCATCGTCACGTTGGCCAAGTAATAAGCGCGCTGTCGTTGCCGCTGCTCTGGCGTCACCTGCAACGGCATCACCACCGAATCGTGATCGATTTCCGAATTGTGGACCCGCAACTCCTTGAGCGCCGGGGGCTGGCGATCAAGCTCCTCGTCGCTGACCGGGATCAACGGCAATTCTTGATTCAGGTAAGGCTCTGCATAACGCGGCACGGGATCGTAGGGAGGATGCGGTCCGGGAAACCCGATTTGCAGAAACAACGGATCCTTTTTCGGCGTCGACTCGATCCACCACGTCGCCATGTCGCCGACGAAGAAGTCCGGGTGGGTGTCTTCGGGCAATTCCCAGTCGAAGGCGCCGAGGGCCTGGTCGTATCCCGGCAGCTTTCGGTATTGCTCGCGTTGCTGTTTGACCAGCCCGCGGAATCGCAGCGCTTTGTCCCATTCGTCAAAGAAATAGCGGCCTTCCAGGTAGCGATCTTTGTTTTCGACGACGAATCGTTCGTGAAAGCCCAGTTCGGTCAAGAACGGCCAGGTGTGCATTTTGCCGATGTTCGCACAGTAATACCCGGCGTCGTTGAGCCGCTCGATCCAGCTGCGTCGCCAACGATCGGCGTTCTTCAGGATTCCCGTGGTGTGGGGGAAGTAGCCTTTGAACAAACTGGCGCGGGCGGCGGCGCAGGACGCCGCGGTGACGTGGCACTGGTCGAACGAGACGCCTTCGCGGACCAGCCGGTCCAGGTTGGGGGTGCTGACGTGCGGGTAACCCAACGCGGCAATCGTGTCGTAACGCTGCTGGTCGGTGATGATGAAGATGATGTTGGGGCGTTGCACGTGGCTGTGTGGTTTGGGGGGAGGGTGTGATGAGAGAGGGAGTGAGGGAGAGAGGGAGAGATTCGGTCGGCGAAACCGCTTCGTTGGATAGTGGATTGAACTCTGATTGCCAGCCCCCTCATCCCCAGCCCTTCTCCCCCACAAAGCCGGGGGAGAAGGGAGCCAGGGTACATTATGGTGGCACGTTTAGTCCTGGCAGCCAGACGGGGGCCATTGTCAGTGGTGATTGCGAGTTTCGCTACCGGCAGGGCCGACATTCGACTTGAGGCGAAATGGAAATTTTTCTAGTTTCGCGATCCAGTCGACCGCGGAGTGTCGTTTTCCCGGTCGATTCCCGCATTGCATGATCCGTGAGAACGATTCAAAGGAGTGATCGCCATGGTTTCGACGAGTTGGCACCGTAACATCCGTTCCGCAGTTGGCTCGGCCCTGCCTGGATCGGGTTTCTCGCCCGCCTTGATTTTGTCGGCCGTTTTGTTTGTCGTCACCGCGGCGGTATCGCCCGTCGCAGTTTCACCCGTCGTCGGCCAGGAAAACAATTCGGTCGTCGCGGTTGTCAACGCGGATCCGATCACCCGCCAAATGCTGGCCACGGCCAGCCTGGAACGCTATGGCGAAACGGTGCTGGACAACGTGATCGTTAATCGCCAACTGATCCTGCAGGCTTGTAAGGATCGCGGTCTGGAAGTCACCCAAGCCGAAGTGGCCCAAGAAATCACCCGGCTGGCGACCAAATTCGGTTTCAGCGTGCCCGACTACTTGGGGCTGTTGCAGGAAGAACGCGATATCGATCCGGGCCAGTACGGTCGTGAGATCGTGTGGCCGATGTTGGCGCTGCGAAAACTGGTCGCCAACCAGGTCGAACCGACCGAAGAAGAATTCAACCGCGCGTACTTGGCCCAGTACGGCGAAGCGGTCAAGTGCCGCATGATCATGGTTGCCGACGAACAAAAAGCACGTCAATTGCACCAGCAAGCGACCACGACGCCGGCCGCATTCGGTGCCCTGGCCAAAGCGAACAGCGAAGACGAAGTCAGCGCAAGTGTCGGGGGATTGATTCCGCCGATCCGACGCTACACCGGAGATTCACGTCTGGAGGAAGCCGCGTTCGCGCTGGCCAACGACCAGATCTCGCCCGTCATGCAGGTGGCCGATCAATGGCTGTTCCTGCAAGCCGTGCGACGGATTCCGGCCACCACGCCGCCGATGACTGCGATGCCGACGATTCGCGAGCAGATCAATGACCGAATTCGCGATCAGAAAATGAAGGGGGCCGCGAGCGAGTTGTTTGCACAACTGCAACGTGACGCCAACCTGGTGAAAGTCTTCGGTGATGCCGAACTGACGCAACAATACCCCGGCGTCGCAGCTATCGTAAATAACCAGCGAATCACGATCGCCCAATTGGCAGCCGAGTGTGTCAAACGTCACGGGAAAGACGTCTTGGATGGCGAAATCAACCGCAAGCTGCTGACCCAAGCCCTGTCCAAAGCCAAGAAGACGGTCGCCGACGCAGACATCCAAGCCGAAATCGCTCGTGCCGCAAAAAGCTATGGCTACATCCGCAGCGACGGATCGGCCGACTTGGCCGCATGGACCGAATCGGTCACCAGCGAAGGCGACACGACGTATGAGATCTATGTGAAGGACGTGGTTTGGCCCAGCGTGGCGCTCAAAAAACTGGTCGAAGACCGGGTGGCGATCACCGACGAAGACATGCAGCAGGGATTCGAATCCAACTTCGGGCCCCGCGTCGAAATCCTGGCCTGCGTTTTGAGCGACCAGCGGACGGCACAAAAGGTCTGGAAGATGGCCCGCGACAACCCGTCCGAAGAATTCTTCGGACGCCTGGCCGAACAATACAGCATCGAACCGGTCTCGGCCAGCAACAGCGGCAAGGTCCCACCGATCCGCAAATACAGCGGCCAGCCGACCATTGAACGCCAAGCGTTCGCGCTCAAGCAAGGCGAACTGAGCGGGATCATCGCGACCGGCGACAAGTACATCATCTTGAAGTGCCAGGGACGCACCAAACCGATCGTCGCGGACATCGAAGCGGTGCGTGGCGAACTGGTCCGTGACCTGACGGAAAAGAAATTCGCCGCCGAGATGGCGCAAGAATTCGATCGACTGAAGGACACCGCCCAAGTCGACAACTTCTTCGTCGCCGCCAAAGAGATCGCCACCGCAACCCAAAGCGGCAAAGCGACTCGGTAGGCCCCCCCCTGCGACGCTGGTGACGGAGCAAAGCCAAAGTGGCTTTGCCAGGCGAGACGCTTGAGCGAGAACAGACGCACCGAGAGAGCAATTAACCCTCCCTGGAAGAGCGTCGTGCGGTTTTTTGAATTAACCCTCCCTGGCAGGGAGGGTCGAGCGTAGCGAGGGGAGGGTCGATTCGTCGCGTTTGAGTGGATCCGAGCCACAACGAACCCTCCCCGCTCCGATCGCTCACTCCTCCGCGACCCTCCCAGAGGGAGGGTGAAGTCGTCAACGCCTGTAAAATCAGAGTCCCAAAACCGCACGACGTCTGGCAGGCAGGGTGTCTTCCATCGTTCGATACCTCCACGACTTGTTGACCGAGCGCGCTGCGTAAATCCACAAACCGCTGACTTCCGCTACAGTGGCGTCCATGTGGGACCAACTCTCTTCCAAACAACGATGCCGCATCGTCGGTTCGATCGCCGGGGCACTTTGCGATCGGTCCGACGAACTGATCCAGGCTTGTGCTTCACCGCAGCGAACCGATCCTGTCGAAACGATCACCAGCGAGTTGTTGCCGTTGTGTGCGGCACTGAAATTCTTGGGCAAGCGGGGCGCCAAGATCCTCGCCCCGCGGCGGCTCGGAATGTCCAATCGTCCCGCTTGGCTGCTGGGAGTCCATTCGGTCGTCCGGCGCGTCCCGCTGGGAACGGTTCTGGTTCTCGGGACTTGGAACTATCCGCTGTTGTTGCCGGGCGTCCAGTTGGCCCAGGCCATCGCAGCGGGAAACCGTGTGCGACTGAAACCGGCCGTTGGTGCCGAACGGGCGTCGCAAATCCTGGTCGAGTGTTTTCATGCCGGTGGCGTGCCGGAGGACCAGCTGGTTTTGCTCGATTCGGACACATCGGCTGCAGTCCACGCGATTTCCGAGGGCGTGGATTTGATCGTGTTGACCGGGGCGGCGGAGACGGGGCGCAAGGTGCTGGAGTCTGCGGCTCCGATGTTGTCCGCTTCGATCATGGAACTGAGCGGTTGCGACGCGGTGATCGTGCTGCCCGGCGCCGATGAACAACGTTTGATTGCGGCCCTGCGGTTCGGATTGAGCTTCAACGCCAGCGCGACATGCATCGGTCCCCGCCGGTTGATGGTTCAATCAGCGGATCATGACACGGCTGTCGAGCGACTGAAGCCGGTGCTGGCTGACATGCCGCCGGCGATCGTCCACCCGGCGGCGCGTCAGGGCGTTGCCGACCTAGTCGCCCAAGCCCTTGCCGCCGGCGCCGTCGATTGTCTCGGTCGCTACGACCACACGCAGTTGCGGGAACAGGGAGTGATGTCCCCGTTATTGCTCGATCACGTCACGGCGGACCACGCGATCGCCTCGGCGGACGTGTTCGCGCCGGTGCTGTCGGTGATCCGTGTCGACGACATCGATCATGCCGTGCATCTGGTCAACGAATGTCCATATCGTTTGGCCGCCAGCGTGTTCGGGCCGGCGTCCGAAGCGACCCGCGTGGCAGAGCGGTTGAACGTCGGGACCGTCACAGTGAACGATTTGATCGCACCGACCGCGGACCCCCGATTGCCCTTTGGCGGGCGCGGGCAAAGCGGATTCGGCGTGACCCGCGGCCCAGAAGGCTTGCTGGCAATGACGGCCGCCAAAGTGATCAGTCGGCGACGCGGCCCGGTCGCCCCGCATTTGCGTCCCCGAGCGGAGTCGGATCAGGAGATGTTGCACGGCGCGCTGCACGCGATGCACGGCGGCGGAGTGCGGAAACGACTCGCCGGGTTGCGTCGCATCGTCCGCAGCGTCAAAAAGACGTAAACGATTCTCCACGTACGGCAGCCCTTCCAGGCTGTCTCTCCTCGCTGCGTTGCGGGGATCTACCGTGGAGGCTTCCTGGCCAGGTACACTTCCATTAAAAGCCTCCTCCACGAGTTTTCATGATGATTGCAGCCGATTCGAATTCATTGAACGTCGTCGTCGTCGGTAGCGGTCTGGCGGGGCTTTCGAGCGCCTGTGTGCTCGCCGCACGCGGGCACCAGGTGACATTGTTGGACAAGAACGACTGGGTGGGCGGAAAGGCCGCCCAGCATCGCGCCGACGGGTATCGGTTCGACATGGGGCCGACGATCTTGACCGTGCCCAGTGTCCTGAAACGGGTGTTCGCCGAAGCGGACCGCAAGCTGGAGGACTACCTGGAAATCCTGCCGCTGGATCCGCAATGGCGGTGTTTTTTTGAAAGCGATGGCAAAGGCGGCAACGTCGGTGAGAACTCGGTTTTGGATCTTGTTTCCAGCACGCCGGAAATGAAGGCGCGACTGCGAGAATTCACGGGCGATGACGTCAACGCCGAAGGCTACGAAAAGTTCATCGGGCTGAGCGAACACCTGCACGGCGTGTCGGACCGTTTTTTCTTTTGGCGGTCGATCGGCGGGCTGGCCGACACGATGGACGTCGGTGGCGCGTTCTCGTTAAAGGTGCTGAAGGATGTGATGTCGCTGCGGATGGGGAAAAGTGTCGCGTCGGTGGTTCGATCCCATGTTCCCGACGCCCGCGTGGCCCAGATGATGGACCACTTCACCCAGTATGTCGGTTCGTCGCCCTATGCGTCGCCGGCGGTGCTGTGCAGCATCGCCCACATGCAGACCGAGGAAGGCATCTGGTATCCCGTCGGCGGAACGCGGGCGGTCCCCGAGGCGCTTTGCAAGCTGGCGGTCGAACTGGGGGTGGACGTCCGCACGGGGGTGGACGTGATGCGAATCCAAACCAGCGGCAGCCGCGTGACCGGGGTGATCACGGCCTCCGGTGAAACCCTGCCCTGCGACGCCGTGGTCAGCAACTGCGACGCGGTTCGCACGTACCGTGAACTGTTGCAAGACACGCCCCAGTCGACGCGATTCGAAAAGAGCAACCGCTACTCACCGGCCTGCAGCGGCGTCGTGTTGTACCTGGGACTGAACCGACGCTACGAGCAACTGTTGCACCACAACTTCGTGTTTTCGAAAGACCCCGAAACGGAATTCGAATACATCTATGACCGTGGTGAACCGGCCCCCGACCCGACGGCGTACGTGTGCGCCCCGGCGATCAGCGAACCCGAGGTCGCACCGGAGGGTTGCGAGGCGCTGTACATCCTGGTTCACACGCCTTACCTTCGCCCGCACCATGATTGGAAACGGATGTTGCCGGAGTATCGCGAATTGATATTGGACAAGATGGAGTCGTGTGCGGGGACCAAGGGGATTCGTGATGCGATCGTCCATGAAGCCTCGTTGACTCCCGAGGGCATCCACAACCGCTATCGCGTGCTGAACGGTGCAATCTATGGGCTGGCCAGCCACGGCAAGTACGTCGGCGCGTTCAAGCCCGGCAATCGTCGCAAGGACGTCAGCGGGTTGTACTTGGCCGGCGGAGCGGCGCATCCCGGGCCCGGCATGCCGATGGTGATGATGAGCGGTTGGATTGCCGCGGACTCGCTGGACCAGGACGCCCGTGGAGGCAAACTGACGCCGCTGGCGTCCTAGATCGTATGATCCGCTGGTCGGCGCTAGCGTTCGTGCCCCATGTCGGGAAACAATGACGCGAACCAGGTAAACGACCACAATTCGATTTGCGGGGGCGTGTCGTAGCGGAAGCCGCCAAGGCTTTCGCCCCCCGGTACGGCGTCGCCGCGCCAAAGCGAAACTCTTGGCGAGTTCCGCTACCCGAAACCCAGGCTCCGCTAAACTACGACTGCTGGGCTCGAATTGAAACAAAGCACCGAGTATCTCGGTTTCGCCCCCAACGTGACCGACTTCATGGCAAAGGCTCCCGAGCAAGCATCGACCGACGACACGCTGTTGGTCAAGAAACCGGCCGCCTGGTTTCTGGGCGGTTTCCACGCCTTTTTGCGTCCCTACCTGCGACGCCATTTTCATTCCATCGCCATCGATCGGGCGACGCATCCGTCACCGGATTTCGCGCGGGGCACGCCGTTGATCATCTATGCGAACCATCCTTCCTGGTGGGATCCGCTGATCGCACATTTTTTGCACCGAACGCTGTTTCCCGAGCGTCACTTTTTTGCGCCGATCGATGCTGATGCATTGGAGCAATACAGTGTGTTTGAAAAACTGGGGTTCTACGGCGTCAAACTCTCCAGTGCCTCCGGTGCCGCTGCGTTTTTAAAGAACAGCGTCTCGATTCTGAATCAGCCCGACTCGGCCATCTGGATGACGCCGGAAGGTCGCTTTGCCGATGTCCGTGACCACGGTGCCGAGTTGATGCCCGGACTGTCACACCTGTGCAAACGAACCGACGATGCGATCGCGCTGCCGTTGGCGTTGGAGTATGCGTTCTGGGACGAGCGTTTGCCGGTCTGTTTGATCTCGCTGGGAACGCCGATCCGCACGGCAGACCACCCGGATTGGTCCAAACCGGACTGGGCCAAGCACCTGGCCGGCGGACTTAGAAACGCACAAACGCACCTTTCCCGGTTGACGATCTCACGCTCCAGCGAGCCGTTCGACAACCTGCTAAGCGGTGCCCGCGGCGGCGGTTGGGTGTACGATTCGTGTCGACGCGTCAAAGCAATGTTGACGGGTAAGAAGTTTCGCGCCAGCCACGGGGGCCAGTTTCAATGACCCTGTTCCTCGCGATCGCTGCATTCGCCTTGACCGCATTGCCGGCCGTCATGTTCCTGGCCAATTTGTCGCTATTTCAATGCCTCGGCGCGGTTGGTCTCCGTTGGTGTCCAGGCTTAAGCCAATCCCCGTCTGACGATGCCCCCCCAGAGCCTTGCGTCTCGATTCTGATTCCTGCCCGCGATGAAGCATCCGCCATCGGCCGATGCGTTGAAGCGGCGCTTGCGAGCGAGAAGGTGACCACCGAAGTGATCGTGCTGGATGATGACTCAACCGATGCCACCGCAGAGATCGTCGCTCAGCTGGGGCAAGCCGACCAGCGCGTGCGACTGATTCACGGACGCCCCTTGCCGGCCGGCTGGAATGGCAAGCAACACGCGTGCTGGCAGCTCGCGGCAGCCGCCACGTACGACCGGTTCGTGTTCTTGGATGCCGATGTGCGACTGGCACCCGACGCGTTGTTTCAGTTGATTTCGTATCACGATGAAACCGGAGTCGGGCTTCTAAGTACGTTTCCGCACCAGATCACCGGAACATGGCTCGAAAAATGGCTGATCCCGATGATGCACTACATCCTGTTGTGCTACTTGCCATTCTCGCGCATGCGTTCCCACCCCGACACCGGCTTGGCGGCCGGCTGCGGGCAGTTGTTCTTGACATCGCGTCAGGATTACGAGAACGCCGGCACGCACGAAGCGATCAAGTCGTCGCGACACGACGGCGTCAAGCTGCCGCGGACATATCGGTCAGCAGGCCTCATGACCGACGTCGTTGACGGAACCGACTTGGCCGAGTGCCGGATGTATCGCGGGGCGACTGAAGTGGTTCGCGGTGTGCTGAAGAACGCGACCGAAGGCATCGCCGCCCCAAAACTGATCGTCGTTTTTAGCGTGCTGCTTCTCGGGGCGAGCGTGTTGCCGCTGGTCGCGCTGGTGCTTTCGGTCGCGGAGAACCATTCCGTCGCGATCGCGATTTCCGGTGTCGCGATCGTGTTGGCCCACTTGCCGCGATTGATAGCGGTCGTGCGGTTGCGTCAATCGTTGTTCGGTGCGTTGTGTCATGTGCCGGCGACGACGGTGTTCGTGTTATTGCAGTGGATCGCACTTGCCAATCACCTCGCCGGCCGTCAAATCGCGTGGCGCGGTCGCACCGAAGGGACCTCGCAAGCGTGAGAGGTTGGTGTTTAGCCTTGAGGCGATTTCCGTCGCTGCGCGGGACGTCGATTGTATTGGTGCAACTTCGGTCCACCTCTAAATTCTCTCCCCCTGGGAGAGACGGCGTTTACATAAATCGGTCCGCAATTCAGGGCATGGCTCCCCTCATCCCCAGCCCTTCTCTGTGCGCAAAGCCGGGGGAGAAGGGAGCCATGGTAAATAGTACAGGCGTCAATGCTATGGGAGAGACGGCGTGTGCACAGCACGCAAATGCCAGCGAGCAAATGCCAGCGAGCAAACGCCAGAGAGGGCTCGCCCGAGCAGAGTCGCTTTCGCCTCGCGAACACGAAAGTCTTGGCGACTTCCGCTACGAACAAATCCGTCACTTATAAAGTCGACGTCCCAAGCAGCGACCCTGTGCGGCTAAAGCCTGGACACCAGCGCGTGTTGTTCAGCCCTGGGGCTCGGTCATCTTCCAGGGGTCGAGGGCGTCGGTCAGGACGTCTTCGTCCAGGATGCCTTTTTCCAGACACAGTTCGCGGATGGTCTGGCCGCTGGCGAAGGCTTCTTTGGCCAGTTTCGCGGCCTGTTCGTAGCCGATCAGCGGGTTCAAACTGGTGCACATCGACAGACTTTGCTCGACCGCCGCGTTGCACGATTCCTCGTTCGCTTCCATCTCTTCGACGCAGAATTCGACGAAGGCGCTGGAGCCGCTGGCCAGCAGCGCGATGGATTCCAGCACGGTGTGGGCCATCACCGGCATCATGATATTGAGCTGGAAATTGCCGCCGGCGGCACCGCTGATCGTGATCGTGCCGTCGTTGCCGATCACTCGGGCGGCCAACTGCATCATCGACTCGCACATCACCGGGTTGACCTTGCCGGGCATGATCGAGCTGCCCGGTTGTCGCGAGGGCAATTGCACTTCGTAGAATCCGCAGCGTGGGCCGCTGCCCAACCAGCGAATGTTGTTGGCCAGGTTGAACAACGTTTGCGCGATGCATTTCAATTCCCCGTGCGATTGGACCAGGGCGTCGCGTTGGGCGTTGGCTTCGAAATGGTTGACCGCGTCGATGAAGGCGATGCCGGTACGCTGGCTGAGTGCGGCGGCGACGCGGGCGCCGAATTCGGGGTGCGTGTTGATGCCGCTGCCGACCGCGGTCCCGCCGACGGGCAATTCCAGCACGGCATCACGAGCGACCTTGGCACGGGTGATCGACAGTTCCACTTGTCGCGCGAACCCGCCGAACTCCTGTCCCAGACGCAGCGGGGTGGCGTCCATCAGGTGGGTCCGCCCGATTTTCATGACCTTGTCCCACGCCTGGGCCTTGGTCACCAACGCCGCGTGCAGGGATTCGAGCGCCGGGATCAGTGCGGTTTGAATTTGGACGGCGGTGGCGACATGGATGGCGGTCGGGAAGGTGTCGTTGGTGCTCTGCCCCATGTTGACGTGGTCGTTGGGGTGGATCGGCTTTTCCAGTGCCATCCGGTCGCCGCCGACGATTTCGATCGCACGGTTGCTGATCACCTCGTTGACGTTCATGTTGCTGCTGGTGCCGCTTCCGGTTTGGAAGACGTCGATCGGGAATTCTCCCCCCAGTTTGCCTTCGATCACCTCTTCCGCGGCGGCCAGCATCGCGTCGACTTGGGAGTCGGTCAGCGGGTTCTTGCCGCTGCCGGTCAGTTTGCCCAGGTCACGATTGGCGACGCCGCAGGCGTGTTTGACCATGCCCATGGCGCTGATCATCGTTTGCGGCAACCGCCACCCGCTGATCGGAAAGTTTTCGACGGCGCGCTGTGTCTGGGCGCCGTAGTAGGCGTCGGCCGGTACCTGAACGTCACCCATCGAGTCGTGTTCGGTTCGAAAATCCGTCATGGCTGTTGCGGTCGCGGTTGGAGGAAAGAATTGGGTCCCCCGAAGTTTACCGCCGGCAACAGGAGTTGAGAATTGGTGTGCGGCGATGCACGCTTCGGTCGAGGCGGGCGCCGCGGTGTCGCGGGGCCGCGGGGCCGCGTTTCGAGGTAGCGGAAGCCGCGAAGGCTTTCGGCCGCGCGGCCGCCGCGCGGCGCCGCGGAGGCGAAACTCTTGGCGAGTTCCGCTACCTAAAAACGACGTGTTACCAAAGCGTTAGAGCATGACGCGGGCGATGTCGGGCTTGGAGGTAGCGGAAGCCGCGAAGGCTTTCGGCCGCGCGGCCGCCGCGGAGGCGCCGCGGAGGCGAAACTCTTGGCGAGTTCCGCTACCTAAGAACGAGGTGTTATCAAAGCGTTAGAGCATGACGCGGGCGATGTTGATGTAGATCACGATGCCCAGGATGTCGACGATGCCGGCGACGAAGGGGTTGCTCATCATGGCCGGGTCGAGGCCGAGTTTTTGGAAGATCAGCGGCAACGCGGCGCCGAAGAAACAACCGACGATGATCACCGCCAGCAAGGTCATCGGGATCACCAACGCGGCGAATGCGGTGGGAGCCATGAACACGGCGACGGAGTATCCGATCGTCGAAAGGAAGATACCTAACACACCGGAAACGATCACCTCGCGTCGGATCACGGTCCCCCAATCCTTGAGCTCCACATGCCCGCTGGTCAGCGCGGTGATCACCAGCGTCGCCGATTGGCTGCCCGAATTGCCGCCGGCGCTGATGATCAGCGGGATGAACGACACCAACCAGATGTAGTCCTGAAGTTCATCATGATAATGCTCCAGGGCGAACGCGGTCAGCAAGGCGGCGAAAAACAGGATGATCAGCCAGATCCCGCGTTTCCAGGACAGATTCAACAATCCGATCCGCAGATAGTTTTCTTCCAGCGGTTCGACCGCCGCGATCCGGTGGGCGTCTTCGGTCAACTCTTCGCGGACGACGTCGATCACGTCGTCGTGTGTGATGATGCCCAGCAGCTGTCGGCCCGAATCGACGACGGGGATCGCCAGCAAGTTGAACCGTTCGACCTTCTCGGCGACCGATTCCTGGTCCTCGTCCACTTCGGCGACGATGACATCGGTTTCCATCATCTCGCCCAGGGTGCGGTGGGGGCGTGAAAGGGAGGACACGAGTTGTCGTGTCGAAACGATGCCCCGCAGCAGGTTGTCATTGTCGACGACGTACAGGTAGTAGATCGTTTCCAATTCGCTGGCTTGTTTGCCCAGTGCCTCCAACGCGTCGGACACCGTCAACGACTCGGCCAGCATCGCGACCTCGGACGTCATCAACGCGCCCGCGGTGCCTTCTTCGTAGGAACACAGACGCAAGATGTCGCGGCGGTCCTCGACCGGCAACAGCGGCAGGATCGACTGGACCCGCGCCGGCGGCAGTTGCTGGATCAGGTCGACGCGATCGTCCGACGCGATTCGGTCCACCAGCGCGGCGACTTCGCGCGGTTCCTGGGTCCGCAGCAATTCGACTTGCCGCTGGTCCTCGAAGTACGAAAAGATCTCCGCACGTCGATCCAGGTCGGCGTACTGCAGCACCGACCACAGATCGACATCGTCCAACCCCTCCATGAACTCTGCGGTTCGCCCGGGATTGAGGGCCGTGCAGAATTCGACCAGTTCGGCCGTATTGTTTTCGGCCAACATCTCTCGAAGTTCTGGCAGTAGGAGAGGGTTGACCATGGAGGGAGCCTAGTTGCTGACGCGTTCGCTGTACTCGCCCGTCCGCGTGTCGACTTTGATCACGTTTCCGGTCTTGATGAATCCGGGGACGATAAATTCCGCTCCGGTTTCGACCGTGGCCGGTTTGGTGACGTTGGTCGCCGTGTCACCTTTGGCCCCGGGGGCACAGTCGGTCACTTCCAGTTCGACCATGGTGGGCGGTTCGACGATGATCGGGTTGGAGTTGTACGTGGTCATCGTGCAGACCATGCCGTCCTTGAGGTACTTCCAGATGTCTCCGGCGACTTTATCAGGCACTTCGTACTGCTCGAAGGTCTCTTGGTGCATGAACACGTAATCTTCGCCTTGGCGATACAGAAACGAAACGTCGGTCGTTTGCACGTCTGCGGCTTCCAGTGAATCACCGCCCTTGTAGGTCCGGTCCAGCGTGGTTCCCCGGATCAAGTTCTTCAGTTTGCATTTGTAGAGAGCGTTTCCTTTGCCCGGCTTGACGAACTGCATGTCCGTCATCAGGTAAGGTTCTCCATCGATTTGGACCTTCAGCCCTTTTCGGAAATCGCTGGTGTTGTAAGTTGCCATCGGTTTGTCCGGCTCCGTGATACAGACTTTTGGGGGGTCGAGAGGAGTTTCAACGACTCCCAACGGGGCGAGAGTTTACCGATCGCGGGCGGTTTTGTCCCGACCGGGTAGACGCTAGTTTTCCCTCAACCGCCAGAAACCGCCCTCGGACCGAATTCATGTCGCCCCCTGATTGCTCCTCGACCGCTCCGCCGCGGGGAAACGCGGCCCGTTTCTCCGCCTCCGCCGGCCCAGTCGGTTGGCAGACGGCGATGAAGCGTGCGATCCGTTCCCAGGCCCAATTGCGACAGTATCTGGGATTGGCCCCGGACGGGCGGGCGGACCATGCCGAGGCGTTTGCGACCTTCGTGCCCCTCGAACTTGCCTCGCGGATCACCCCCGGCGATCCCGGCGACCCGATCCTGCGCCAGGTGCTGGCCACGGCCGAGGAACTGACCGATCGCCCCGGATTTGTTTCCGATCCCGTCGGCGATTTGCAAGCCCAGCGTGGCGGCGGGTTACTGCACAAGTACGACGGACGTGCGCTGATCGTCACCCACGGGGCCTGTGCGGTGCATTGTCGCTACTGTTTTCGACGCGAATTCCCGTATTCCGAAAGCGGATCGCGAACCCAGTCGTGGGCGCCGGCGCTGCGTTACATCCAAGACCACAACGAAATCCACGAAGTCCTGCTCAGCGGTGGCGACCCGCTGACGTTGACCGACGGCGTGTTGTCGGATTTGATCGGTCGGATCGAAGCGATCGACCATGTCCGTCGGCTGCGGATTCACACCCGACTGCCGATCGCGATTCCTCAACGCATCACCGCGGAACTTGCCGAGCGACTCGATCGGTCGCGGTTGGCCGTCTGGGTGGTCGTGCACAGCAACCACGCCCAAGAGATCGACGAACACGTCGTTGCCACGTTTGAACGGATGAGGCGGGCGGGGGTCTCGGTGCTGAATCAGGCTGTTCTATTGGCCGGAGTGAACGACTCCGCCGAGGCGCTGAGCGAGTTGTCGCTGAAATTGGTCAATTCGGGCGTGCTGCCCTACTACCTGCATCAACTCGATCGCGTCCGCGGTGCCAGCCACTTTTGGGTGGACATCGAGCGTGGCAAACAGATCATCGAGCAACTGCGCCGCTCGCTGCCCGGCTATGCCGTCCCCAAATACGTGATCGAGCAGGCCGGCGAAAACAGCAAGACGCCGATCGCGTAGAATGTCACGCTGTGTGGGATAGGCTTCCAGCCTGTCGAACCGTCCCGTGATACGGAAATCTTTTGATCGATGTACGTTTTCGAAAACCCGGTGCTTCAACGCGAGTTGTTGGTCAATCTGCGAACCAAGCGTGCGTTCGTCTTGTTGGCCGTTTACCAGCTTCTGTTGGCAACGGTGGTCGTCGCCGCCTGGCCGTCGGACCAGCGTTTGGACCTCACGACGAATCCGCCCTCGGCGACCAAGTTGGTCAACCTGTTCTTCCTCGGACAGTACGTGATCGCCTCGCTGATGGCCCCCAGTTTTGCGGCCGGCACGATCGCCGGAGAAAAAGAGCGCAAGACGTATGAGATGCTGCTGGCCAGTCCGCTTCGGCCCGGCGCGATCATCATCGGCAAGGTCGTCGCCTCGCTGACCCACATCGGCATGCTGATCATCGGTTCGCTGCCGATCATTGTGTTGTGTCTGCCGCTGGGCGGGGTGAGTGTCTATGAAGTGTTGGCGGCCTACCTGGGGCTGATCATCTCGGTGATCCTGTTCGGCGCGATCGGCGTGATGGCCAGCAGCTATTTCCCGCGGACCAGCAGCGCGCTGGTGGTCAGTTATCTGGCGATTTTGCCGTTGGTGATCGGCGCCTGTTTGTTTTGGGCTTCGATGGCCAGCGAAGGCGACTTGCGACTGAAGATCTCCGCCATCGTGTTCCCGGCGTTTGGGTTAACGGCCGTGATTTTGATGGGGGCCGCCGCGGCCGGGCGCATGCTTTACCCGCCGGACGTGGGCAGCGAAGGCAAGGAGGTGATCGACTTGGATCGCGAAGCCGAGGAGGCGGTGGGGTTGGTCATCCAACCGGATCAATTTCCCGATCGCTTGTTCGCCCCGCCGAAGAAAGACGAGATGATGGCCGACGGGGCCAACCCGGTTTATGACAAAGAACTGCACAGCGAAATCTTCAGCCAGGGAACGCTGATGTTGCGTCTGGTGATCCAGATCAGCATCCTGCTGGCAATCCCAATGATGGGTGTGTTTCTGTTCTTTCAACAGCGCCATGCGCCGTGGTTTGGTGTGTACGTGATCGTCTTCAACATGCTGGTCGGCCCGTCGTTCTTGGCCAGTAGCATCACCAGCGAGCGTGAGCGACAAACGTTGGACCTGTTGCTGACGACGCCGCTATCGCCGGTGCAAATCCTGTGGGGCAAGTTCGTGGTGCGGTTTCGCATCACGTTCGTGCTGACGTCGTTTCTGATGTGGCCGTTGATTTTGGGAGCGGCGCTGAACACCTCGTTCTGGTCCAACGGCCTGACGGTGTTGGGCATGTTCGCGATCATCGCGACGGTTTGCCTGGTCAACTGTGTGATCGCTTTGGCGTGCAGCTTGTTCTCACGCAAGACCTCGATCGCGTTGTTGACGACCTATGCCGTATTGTTGCTGTTGTACGTGGCTCCTCCGGCATTTTCGACGCTGGCGCGCACATTGGAAATGTCCGCTCCGGTGATCGCCCAAGCCGATTGGACCGGCGTGGCGAGTCCGTTTTCGGCGTTGTTCGCGTTGCCGTTGAATGAAGAAATCGCGCCGGAGAATCCCGAAGTGAACGCCGGACAATGGCCGATCGTGATCGGCTATTTTCTATTCAGCACGACACTGGTGATGGGCATCACGGCCGCCATGGTGCTGCGGTTGAGGTCGCGGCAGGGGCTGTCGGAAGGGTAGGTGGGAGAAGCTTCCGGGATGATTCAAACCGTAGCGGAAGCCGCGAAGGCTTTCGGCGTTCAGACCGTGGCGGTTCCACATGGGAGGGCGAAACTCTTGGCGAGTTCCGCTACCTGTGGTCCCCAAGGCAGCGGTAGCGGAAGCCGCGAAGGCTTTCGCGACTCACTCCTTCGGCGTTGCCACGGGGGGCGAAACTCTTGGCGAGTTCCGCTACGTGTGCTCCCCAAGGCAGCGGTAGCGGAAGCAGCCAAGGCTTTCGCGACTCACTCCTTCGGCGTTGCCACGGGGGGCGAAACTCTTGGCGAGTTCCGCTACGTGTGGCCCCCAAGGCAGCGGTAGCGGAAGCCGCGGAGGCTTTCGCGACTCACTCCTTCGGCGTTGCCACGGAGGGCGAAACTCTTGGCGAGTTCCGCTACGTGTGGCCCCCAAGGCAGCGGTAGCGGAAGCCGCGGAGGCTTTCGCGACTCACTCCTTCGGAGTTGCCACGGAGGGCGAAACTCTTGGCGAGTTCCGCTACGTGGAGGCACCATCAATGATGGTAATAATGAAACATCGGGCGGCGGCCGTGGCGATAATGCGGCGGCGGGTAATACGGCAGCGTGTGTTTTTCGATGATGATCGGCGCCGGGCGGTAGATCCGTTGCTCGACGATCGTCGGCGCGGGCGTCGCAGTGGCGACCGGCGCCGACGCTTGGGGCGGACCGGCGGACTGGAGCGCCGTGATCACGTTTTCGCTGACACCTTGCTGGTGCAATGCGATGATGTCACCGACGGCCAGCTTTCCCAAGTAGCCGCGCTGGCGGACCTGGTTCAGGATCACTTGGTCGCTCAACCCGTTTCGTGACATCGAAATGACGTCTTGAAGCGTGACGGCTGACTGCTGGGCCACGGCCTGTTGCTGGGCGGCATACTGTTGGCGTTGCGATTGATAATACGCCGCTCGCTGTTGCTCCATCGCCGCCTCTTTGTCGGCCGCGTTGCCCAGGATGCCTCCGGCGACCGCACCGACAACGCCACCGATCGCGGCTCCCGCACCGGCTTCGTCATTGTGGTCCCCGATCAATCCCCCGGCGATCGCGCCGGCGAGTCCGCCGAAGGTTGCACCACGTTGCTGGTTGACCTGAGCACGTGTCTCGCCCGGGGTACAAATGGCAACCAGGACCAGCGAAACAAACAGGCCGAAGGGTCGAATGGCAGTCATCCTTGAGATTCCATATCCAAGAGGGAAATTGGCAGCGTTGGAAATACCACAGGAGACGCAGCGGGGTCAATTGAATTGTCATCGCCAGAATCCGCCATCGACTTGAATTCATCAAGCAAATGGAATCACCCTTTGTTCCGACGTCGTGTGGTTTTACGAATTAACCATTCCTGCCGAGCTCGTGCGGTTCTTGGAAATCACCCTCCTGGCAGGAGGGTCGAGCGTAGCGAGGGGAGGTCGAACGGTGAACTGCCGATCAAGCTTTTGTCCTTCGGTCACATCGAATCGCGGATCAACCCTCCCCGCGTCGTCGCTTACTCCTCCGCGACCCTCCCGAAGGGAGGGTGAAGTCGCAACCCCTGATATATCAGAGGTTAAGAAAACACACGATCTCTGGAAGGGAGGAGAGCGTCTCGGAGCGTCCAGCGGACGACGGCCCGGAAGGCCACCGTACGTGGGCGATCGTACATCGGGCAGCGCTCGGCTCGTCCCCGGTGTCAGCGTCTCGGGTCGGCGAGGTCGATGACTTCGGCGACCGGCAGGACGAAGATCTTTCCGTCGCCGATTTGACCGGCCGATCCGGTCAAGGCATGACGGCAGATGCAATCGATGACCGGTTGCAACTCGTCTTCATGCACGAGCACTTCGACGGCCACTTTGCGCAGCAGGTCGACTTTATATTCATTGCCACGAAACAGTGCCGATTGTCCGTGTTGGCGGCCGTACCCCATCGCATCACAGATCGTGATGTCATCGACTTGCAGTTCGCGCAGCGCGTCACGGACGGTGGATAGCTTGGTCGGCTGGATGATCGCGACGACGACTCGCATGTGAAAACCACTAGGCGGTGTGGGAACGGTGGAGCGGGACAGTAGAATCGAGCGGCGGAACGGGAACCGGTTGCTTTTGACGCGTCGATTCGGCCAAGGCGTCCAAGACCGCTTGGGTTTGCAGCGCCAATGTGTTCCAAGGGCCGAGCGGTTGGTTTCCGACCAGCGTTTCGATCATGCGTTGTTCCTGGCGATCGGTGGATTCGTTCGCCTCGACGTTGCCGCTGGCATCATGGATCCAATACCGCGTCGGCCTTTCCGCCCAGGGGCGGGTGAAGTCGTCACAGATGATCGAGGCGTCGCTGCCGGCGACTTCGAACCACTTTCGTGTCGCGGTATCGTAGCCGCACGAGAAACTGGCCGTCAGGTCCTCACCGAACCAAAGCATGCCATTGCAGCGAATCGGAACGCCGTTTTCTTGTATCGAATCGGCAAAGACACGGGTGGGCGGACGGCCGGCGAAGTGACAGGCCAGTCCGGTGGTGTACCATCCCAAGTCCAACAGGCATCCGCCGCCCAGGTTCGCGTCCAAGCGATGTTCACCGGATTGGAACGGTCGATAAAACGAAACGGAAGCCGAGATGTGGCCGACGCGTCCCAGTCGGCCGTTGTCGGCCAGCGCCCGCATCTCCTTGGTGCGTTTGTGATGCAACCAACCGGTCGCGTCCAACCATCGCACGCCGCTGCGGTCACAAGCCTCGGCGATGGTTCGGGCCTGCTCGGCGGAAGTAGCGAGGGGTTTTTCGCACAGGATCTGTTTGCCCGCCTCCGCCGCTCGCACACACCACTCGGCGTGCATCGACGGTGGCAGCGACAAGTAGACCGCATCAACATCGTCGCGGGCCAACAAACGCTCGTAGCCTTCGATGCCCACCGGGATGCCGTACTGCGAGGCGAACCAATCGGCGCGCTCTTGAGAACGACTTGCGATCGCCGTGACCGACACACCATCGGTCGACTGTAGATCGGCGACCAGACGACGGGTGATGCGTCCGGTGCCGATGACGCCGAAACGGGTCGCGTTGGTTGCGGTGGGTGGATCAGTCATCGTGTGGTCTAGGGTTCCGGCCGGCGGAACGAGTGGGGGACAGTCGAACTCAAACGGGCACGGGAACTCAAACGGGCACGGGAACACTGCGCAGCAGTTCCGCCATCAGTTCTTCGACGCTATCCCGGCTGCTGTTGCCGGAGAAGTCGTCGACCAGGACACGGTGGGACAGCGTCGTGACGGCCAGCGACTTGACGTCATCGGGTGTCACATAGTCACGCTGCTCGGTCACCGCCCGAGCCTGGCAACCGCGATAAAAACTGAGCGTCGCGCGGGTACTGACGCCCAATCGAAACACATCGGTCGTCCGCGTCAGGGCGACGATTTCCAGCAGGTAGTCTTGCAGCGATTCGTCGACACGGACATTGCGGACCGCGGCCTGGGCAGAGACAACGTCCTCGGCCGTCACCACGCTTTGGATTGAATCGACCGGCTCGCCGGATCGATGGGACTGCAACACCAACCGCTCGCTGGCCCGCTCGGGATAACCGATGCTGGTCCGCATCAAAAACCGGTCCATCTGACTTTCCGGCAAAATATACGTGCCTTCGAATTCAAACGGGTTTTGGGTCGCGACGACGATGAACGGCTTGGGCAGGGGGTACGTGGTTCCGTCGGCCGACACCTGACCATCGCTCATCGCTTCCAACAACGCCGACTGGGTCCGCGGCGGGGCGCGATTGATTTCGTCGGCCAGCACGACGTTGGAAAAAATCGGCCCCCGCGTGAATTGAAACTCACGGGTGTCGCTGCGATAAATCGAGCTGCCGGTGATGTCGCTGGGCAGCAGATCGGGGGTGAACTGAATCCGGCTGAATTCGGTGTCGATGCTGCCGGCCAGAGCCTTGGCGGCGAGCGTTTTTCCGACACCGGGGACGTCTTCCAACAGCAGATGTTCGCCGGCCAGCAAGGTCAGAACAATCGAACGAACCGCCTCGGACTTCCCCAAAATGACCGTTTCCATGTTTTCCCGCAGCCGTCGAGCGGTCTCGTAAGCATGCTGCATCATCGATAAAACAAGATCGGGGAAGGGACGGCATTTTTGTCGTCGCGTATGTTAACCCAGGTGTGACCGGTGGCGGAACCCACGACCGCGGACGCATTGCCCGAATTGGATCTTGGAGAAATGACGGAATGTCGCAGTCGAATCAGGCCCCGTCCGGGAAGAATCAGCCCCCGGGCGAACCACCGCGGTTGATCGGTGCCGCGATCGCGCTGGCCCTGGCCATCTTGATCACGGCGATCGCCCAGTATTTTGCGCCGTCGTTCGATCACCAGAACGCCAACCTGATCGGGTTGGGGGCGCTGTCGATCGCCACGCTGTACGTGCTGTTTTGTTTGCACCGGCTGATGCGCTGGGCCGGTCACCCCTGGGGCGTCCCGGCCGCGATGTTGGTCGCGGCCGTGTCATTCGGGGCCGCGTTTCAATTCGATGGATTCAGCGGCGAAATGCTGCCGCAATTTCGCTGGCGATTCGCGAGCGAAACGGTCCACGAACTAAAATCGGTCACCCCCCAGGCGGCCGAAACCACCGAGGATTCTGCCACCGCTGAATCGAACGCACCGGACGCAACCGGAACCGACGAGTCGACCGATGCAGCAGACCCGCTCCTCGCCTCGCCCCAGTTTCTCGGCCCCAACCGAAACGGCGTCTATCCCCAACGCTTGTTTGCCAAACCGACCGCTGCCGATCAGGTCCACGTGGTCTGGGACCACGGAATCGGTGACGGCTGGTCGTCCTTTGCGGTTGCCGGAGACCATGCGATCACGCTGGAACAGCGAGACGACCAGGAATGTCTGACCTGTTATCGGCTTTCCGATGGCGAACTGATTTGGATGCAACAGCACGAAGGGGTGCATCAAAACCCGCTCGGTGGCATCGGCCCTCGTTCCACACCGACCATCGACGGCGACCGTGTGTATGCCACGACGGCGACCGGATTTTTATGGTGTGTTGATCAAGCGACCGGGGCGGTGCATTGGAGCCGCGACTTGCTGGAACTGGCCGGTTGGGATCAGGTCGCGTTCGAAGTGGCGGCGCCCTGGGGCTATGCCTGTTCGCCGTTACGGGTCGACGGATTGTGTGTGTTGCCGCTCGGTGGGCCCGTGGGTGAAAAACCGGTTCGTTCGCTGGTCGCGCTCGATGCTCAATCCGGAGATCTGGTTTGGACGGCCGGTGACGACCAACTCAGTTACGCGTCGCCCGTCTTGGTGACACTCGATGGCCAACGGCAAATCGTCTCGGTCAACGAGAAAACCGTCAGCGGACATCGGATCGAAGACGGCGTGGTGTTGTGGACGTTTCAGTGGCCCGGCTCGACCAACACCGGGGCGACCTGTTCCTCGGCCGTGCCCGTCGGTGCGGACCGGTTGCTGGTGGGCAAGGGATACGGCGGCGGCAGCGCGCTTGTCCGCGTGGCCAAGCAGGGCACCAACTGGGCGACCACCGATGTGTGGCGCAGCAATCGTGTTTTGAAAACCAAGTTCAACCACACCTGTGTCGACGGCGACGTCGGTTATGGGATCAGCAACGGATCACTGCAAGCGGTCAACTTGGACGATGCGACGCCGTATTGGACGCAGCCGCGGCGCTGGCGGGCCGGCCAGGGACAGGTCGTTCTGGTCGAGGATGTCTTGGTCGTCCAGGACGAAGCGGGAGAGGTCGTGTTTGTCGATGCGTCGATTGACGACTACCACGAATTGCTGCGGATCCCGGCGCTCGATTCAAAGACCTGGAACATTCCCACCGTGGCGGGCCGCTACGTGTTAGTCCGCAACGACCGCCAGGCGATTTGTTTTCAGTTACCGGCGAAGTGAACGTCAGCTGTTGCAGCGGTAGCGGAAGCCGCCAAGGCTTTCGTTTCCAGGAGCGGACAAACCACTTGGTAGACTGTCAATTTAGTCTAATCACACGGCTGGATCAGCCGTGTCGCGCGAGCGGGCGGGCCTCAAACACCAAGAAGGCCTCCAGCACCAAGTAAACGTGCTAGCCCGTAGGCTTGCGCAAAACGGCTGATTCAATCGGTCCGCTTTGTGCTTTAGTGCTGCCGACAACTTTCGCCAGCCGCGGGCCCTCTCTGGCGTTTGCTTGCTGCGCAAACGCCGTCTCTCCCCGAGGGAGAGAATTCAGTTTGGTTTGAAACTTTTGGCGAGTTCCAATGCGATCGGCCCGCGAATCGGATCACTGCACCGCGTTGCTGGCGGCTTGTTGAAATGACTTGCGAACGTCGGATCCGTCGCTGTTGCCCATTTTCGTCCGCTGGATCATCAGCACGTAAATCGTCTCGGTCTTCGGGTCGACCCAGCCTTGCGTTCCGAACGCGCCGCCGTGTCCAAACGTGCCCGGCGACAACATCTCAGTCACACCTTGAGGTTGACGCACGATGCACCAGCCCAATCCCCAGCAGTTGCCGGGGGTGAAACCGGTTTCCAGATCCCCGGTTTGCGGCGACGTCATTTGGGCGACCGAATCGGCCGAGACGATTCGCTGTTTGCGAAGTTTGCCTTGATTGAGCACCATTTGATAGAAGCGAAACATGTCACGCGCTGTGGCGAACAAGCCACCCGACGGATTGGGCGCCGTCACGTCAGCCGGGTCGGAAATCCGGTTGCCGACCGCCACCAGCGATTTGCCGTCCTCGCTTGGACCGTACAAGGTTGCGATCCGCCGCTGTTGTTTTTGATCGGGAAAGAACGTCGTGGACGTCATCTGGCAGGGGCCGAAGATCCGCTCTTGAAGAAATTCTTGCAGCGGTTGCCCCGAGACGATTTCGATGATTCGGCCGGCCACGTTCAGCCCCGGGCTGTACTGCCACTTGGTGCCCGGCTGGAACGCCAGCGGTCGCTCGGCCAGTTCGTTGACCGCTTCCTCGAGTGATCCTTGAAACACTTGGTCGCCGGCCAGCCCAGCGGTGTGCGTGATGGCATCTTTGATCGTGATTTCACGTTCGGGGGCGGATCCATCCTTCAGCTTGACATCCTTGAACTCCGGGATGTACTTGCTGACCTTGTCATCGACGTTCAACTTGCCTTCCTCTTGCAAGATCATCACCGCGGTCGCGACGATCGGCTTGGTCATCGAAGCGATCGAAAACATCGTGAACGGCCGCATCTCTTTTTGCTTTTCGATGTCTGCCAATCCGACCGCCCCCAGATGAACGATCTTGCCTTGGTGGCCGACCAGGGTGACGGCACCGGAGAGGGTTCCTTGGTCGACAAAGGTTTGCATCGCCGCGTCGATCTCGGCGATCACCGGCGGTGGCGTGCGGTCGGCCTGCTTCGTCGCCGCTGCGTCTTGTCCGCTTAACGTCGACACAAAACTAAGAACCAAGGCCAAACAAGACAGTGAGGTGGTGCGAATCATCGGAGGACTCGTGATGGGGCGGAAGGAAGGTTCGTGGGGAAGGCTCCCGAACGGATCGACATTGTAGCCCGATGACGCGCGATGCGGTCAGCGGAGCGCTTCTCGAAAGGGAGGAGGTTTCTTGGTGTGCGTGGACCTGGGGTTACGCCCAGATTCGCTGGGGCTCATCCGGTCTCACCCCAGGCTAAGTTGTAAATCGCCGTTGGCGAACCGAGCGTAGTGATCTTTGATGACCCGCGGAACAAAAGCAACTGAATCCATCAGTAATACAATCGATGTCCCAAGCAGCGAGACGCGACCACCCGGAAGGGCCGTCGTACATCCGAAACGAGGTCCCATTAGCCGCGCGTCACTTACAGAATCGTTCCGAGGTGGTCGCCCATGCGGGCGTACAGCTCGCGTTGCTGGGCCGAGTTTCTCTGCAAATCGTCATCGAACACCACGCGACCGGGCTCGAAGATCGTGATGGTCGATGATCCGCCGAAACGGAAGTAACCCTTTTCGTCTCCCTTGGAAACCGATTCCCCTTCGGTGTACGTTTGACAGATCCCGCCGACGCAGGTCGCACCGATCTCCAGCAGCAAGACCTCACCGAGTGTCTTCGTCTTCAACACCGTGATCGCGCGTTTGTTGGTCGCCAGGATCTGGATGTTTTGGCACAGTGCGATCGGGTTGACCGAATACAGCGGTCCGTTGATCAAACGGGCCGGCCCGGGGCGGCCGCCGACGGGAAAGTGGAAGCGGTGGTAATCGACCGGGCAAAGTCGCGACAGCAGCAGGCTGCCGGATGCATACCGCCGCGTCAATGCCGGGTCATCTAGCAAGGTCTCCAGATCGAACATTTCCCCTTTGACAAACAATCCTTCGCACTTTGACAAATCGGGCACGCACAGGTGGCGTCCGTCGGCCGGGAAGACGATCGAGTTGGGCTGGGAATCGATCGGGCGCGCGGACGGTTTTAATTTGCGAAAAAAGAATTCGTTGAAGCTGGCGAATTCGTCGGGCGTGCGGGCGAATTCGTCGGCGTCCAAGCCGTATTCCGCGATAAACGGGGCGATCTTTTCACGCGTCTTGGCTTGGTCCATCCGCCAGCCATACCAATGGGAAAACCAGGCGCGTTTGACGATTCCCGCCAAGGCGAGTTTGCCGCCGATGGTTCCGTAGGTCCAGCGAAGTGCTTTGTCGCCATAGACTTTTTCGACGCACAATTCGTTTCGGTAGCGGTCGTGGTAGACGATTTCATCCATGTCGAATTTCGTGACGAGTAATTGAAGGAGAGCTGCATTCCGGCGGGAACCGTCGCGACAGTCGGTCGTGCGTTTTCTAACCGCTGAATTAACGGGAGTTTACGACTTCACCCTCCCTGGCAGGGAGGGTCGAAGGCGAGGGACGAACCTGAGGGGAGGAGCGAGCCAGGGATTGATGCGGCCGGTGGACGAAGATTGTTCGGTAATTCACCGTTCTACCTCCCCTCGCTGCGCTCGACCCTCCTGCCAGGAGGGTGAATTCCAAAAAACAGGGAAGCATCGCACGGATGCTTCCATAGGTTGACATGCCGGGGCGAGTTTGACGAGTCGGCGGGACAATCGTGTGTAAGATGGTGCGTCGGGCGATACAATCGCAACCGATCCTCCGCTTCCTTTCTCACTTCCCCACTGCGTTCTGTCATGAATCATCGCCCCTGGATCGTTGTCTGTTTGCTGGCCTTGTTACCGTCACCGCTGGGATTTGCCGCCGACGCCAAACCGCAGCCCGATGAGACGGTCGTCTACAAAACGATTGATGACGTCTCGTTGTCGATGCACGTGTTTAAACCGACCGAGTCGGACGCCGAAACGCCGCGCGCCGCGATCGTCTTCTTCTTCGGCGGCGGATGGAACGGCGGCACCCCCAGTCAGTTTTACGGCCAAAGTCGTGCGTTGGCCGACCTGGGGATGGTCGCGATGTGCGCCGAGTACCGCGTGAAAAAGACGCACGGCACGCCGCCGAAGACCTGTGTGGCCGATGGCAAGTCCGCCATCCGCTGGGCCCGCAAGAACGCGTCACGTTACGGTATCGACCCGAATCGAATCGCCGCCGGTGGCGGTTCGGCCGGCGGGCATGTGGCGGCGGCGACCGCGACCGTCGATGCCTTTGACGATCCCGCCGATGACACGTCGGTCAGCTGCCGCCCCGACGCACTGGTGCTGTTCAACCCCGTCTATGACAACGGTCCGGACGGCTACGGCTATGACCGCGTCCAAGACTATTGGAAAGACATTTCGCCGCTGCACAACTTAAGCAAAAACACGCCGCCGACGATCGTGTTCCTGGGAACCAAGGACAAATTGATTCCCGTGGCGACCGGCCGAGCGTTCAAGTCGAACCTTGACCAGCTGGGCGTCCGCAATGAATTGCACCTGTACCAAGATGCCGCCCACGGTTTCTTTAACAAAGGCGAACCGTATGCCGACACGTTGGCCAAGTCGATCACGTTTCTAAAATCGCTTGGGTTTGTCGAGGGACAGTGAAGGGTGCGGGTAAGGTAGGATGAGAGTGGGCCAGGTCCATCGAAATTCACTTGCAATCGGCTCATCAACCTGCTTGAAGACCATGTCAGCTACCCTGGAAGACGCCATCGCTTTGGCGGCCACGCACTTTGCCGGAGTCACCGACAAATCGGGACAACCCTACCTCTTGCATTGCATCCGGGTGATGATGGGGGTGGACGATTTAGAAGCGAAAATGGTCGGCGTGATGCACGATCTGGTCGAAGACACGGCGGTCACGTTGGATGATCTTCGATCCGCCGGGTTCAGCGCCGCCGTCGTCCGCGGAGTCGATCTGATGACGCACCGCAGCGAAGTGTCCTACGCGGATTACGTCGTTGGATTGAAACCACACGATCTGGCGCGTCAAGTCAAGCTGTCCGACTTGCGCGACAACATGTCTCCGGACCGAGTTCTGCTTCGCGATGAGAAGTTCTCCAGCGATCTTGGTCGAGTCGGAAAGTACATTTCGACCTATCGGTTTTTAACCGATCAATTCGACGAGGTGACGTACCGAAAGCTGATGTCCCAGACGGAGTCGATTTGAAGCTTGGGCCGTGCCGCTGCTTCGCCTCCGGGACGCTCTGCCATCGGTGGGGCTGATTCGTAGCGAGGTTTCGACAACGGGTCCCACGACAATCCCATCGAATTTCTGCTAGGATGCCGCGTTCATCATCCCCCAGGCCAGACGCGTGTGAGACAGCTTTGATGAACGGTTTTCCGGGATCGGCGACGTTCGTGATCCCCACCATGGACGAACAAGATACGGTGGAGACGTTGGTCGAAAAGATTGACGCCGCGTGTGGGGGCATCGGACTGCCCCACGACGTGCTGTTCATCGATGACGGTTCGACCGACCAGACGTGGTCACGGATCGAGGCACTCGCCGAGCAACACGATCACGTCCGCGGGATCCGATTCCGGCGAAATTTCGGCAAAGCGGCCGCGCTTTCGGCCGGGTTCGCCCAAGCCACCGGCGATGTCGTGTTCACCATGGACGCCGATCTGCAAGATGATCCGGTGGAAATCCCCGCGTTCATCGACAAACTGAACGAAGGCTATGATGTCGTCAGCGGATGGAAGCAGAAACGCAAGGACGCGCTCGACAAGACGCTGCCCAGCAAGGTCTTCAACTGGCTGGTCAGCCGGATGACCGGTGTGCACTTGCATGACCACAATTGCGGCTTCAAAGCTTATCGCGGGCCGGTCACCAAAGACGTGACCTTGTACGGCGAACGACACCGATTCGTGCCCGTGTTGGCCGCCGCCCGGGGCTGGCGAATCGCCGAGATCCCGGTCGTGCACCATGCCCGCCAGTTCGGCCAATCCAAATACGGCGTCTCGCGGTTGGCCAAAGGGTTCCTGGACTTGTTGTCGATCTTTTTCCTGACAACGTTCGGCAAACGACCGTTCCATTTCGTCGGGGCGATCGGATTGCTGTTCTTTTTGACCGGAGGCTTCGGGCTGGTCTACTTGGCGGCGATGTGGGTGATCTCGCGTCAATTGGAATCGATGACCGACGTCGACCTGCATGCCTCGGCACTGTTTTATTACTGTATTACCGCGCTGCTGTTGGGCGCCCAAATGTTCTTGGCCGGCTTGCTGGCCGAATTGATCGTGTCGTTGTCGGATCAATCCAAGACTCCGTACAGCATCTTGCAAGACACCCAGTCGTCGCGTGAATCGACCGAGCGGTGCCCGTCATGACGAACCACGACGACCAGGAATTTTCAGTTGCCACCGTCTACACGCTGTTGATCGTGATCGCGTTGTCGGTCGTCTCCGGCCGGATCGCAACCGTCATCAGCCGCGAAGGCGACACACCGTTTCTGAGTGCCAACGACCGGTCCCGCTGGTGCACGATTGCCGCGTTGGTCGAAAACGGAACCTACCGAATCGATCCGTTTCTAGAGCGTCGCGGGATCAAACAGAATCGCCGCCCGTGGGCGACGATCGACTTGGTGCGGCATCAGGGACGCGACGGCCAAATGCACTACTACAGCAGCAAACCGCCGCTGTTGCCGACCCTGTATGCCGGCGTCTACTGGTGCGTTTCCCGCACCGTGGGGATGTGGCTGAGCGATTACCCGATCTATGTCGGCCGAATCGTGTTGTGGTTGGTCAACGTCCCGACCCTGTTCGTATTCTTGCTGTGTACGATTCTGGCGATCGACCGGGTCACGCGGTCGATTTGGGCGAAGTGTTTTTTGGCCGCATCGGTCTGCTTTGGCACGATGCTGTTGCCATTCACGATCGCCCTGAACAACCATCTGCCGGCCGCCGCCTCGGCAGCGGTCGTGCTGTACGTCTTTGTTCGATCGCTGGACACGGCGACCGGGCACCGCTGGTGGTTGCTGGCCGGACTGGCTGGCGGATTCACCGCGGCCAACGAGTTGCCGGCGTTGTCGATGACAGTCTTCTGGGCCGGGCTATTGCTGTGGGTCCGGCGTCCGGCCCTGCCAGCCTACGGTGCCGGCGTGCTGGTCGTCGCCGCCGCGTTCTTTGCAACCAACTGGATCGCCCACCAAAGCCTGCGGCCGCCGTACATGCATCGCGGCGACGGAGACTTGATCGCGACGCTGGGCCCATCCGACCCGGGCGTTGAACAAGTGCGATCGGCGCTGCAGAAACAGTCTCTGGCGACCGAGCAATCGAACATCCAAATCGGCCCCTCTCGAGTGCCCCAGCGATCCAGGGTGGTCGTCGATGGGAAACAACAATTCGGCCTGATCCAAGTCGACGACGGACCGGCGCAGCTGCGGTACTGGGACGACTGGTACGATTATCCGTCCAGCTACTGGGTCGACGGGAAACGCCGCGGAGTGGACGTCGGCGAGCCCTCGCGGTGGGTCTATGCGGCCAACATGACGGTGGGCCACTACGGCATCTTTTCGCTGACACCGATCTGGTTGCTGATGCCGGTCGGATTGATGGGATTGCTAGCATCACGATCGAAGGAACAGCGTCTGTTGCTAGCAGCGATCGCGTTGGCGACGGTCGTGTGCGCGGTGTTTTATGTGTTGCGTCCGGAGATCGACCGCAATTATGGCGGCGTCAGCGTGTGTTTCCGCTGGATGTTGTGGTTCGCTCCGCTGTGGCTGTTCGCCATCGCCGGTCCTGTCGAGTGGCTCTCTGGCCGCCTTTGGGGGCGGTGGCTGGGGCTCGTTTTGCTAGCGGCCAGTGTGACATCGATGTCGATCTCGCTGGGCGGACCCTGGCAGTCTCCCTGGCTTTACCGTTTTTGGCACTATTTGGGCTGGATCGCCCCCTAAAACCCGGCGTACCATCGCAGGGTCGGACGGATGACGATCCGCCGACTCAGGATCGCTTGCTAGCTGGAGCTTGAAATTCTTTGAGCGGCACGGACGCCGAATCGAACCACCGCACACCATCCGGGAACTCCTCTCGATGGATGGTCGTTGCGCTATTGATTGCGGCGATCGTTTTCATATTTCGCTTCATCGCTCCCCAAACCGTCGGTGAACAGGTCCGGCGTCACGTCGAGCAGACGTTTCGCGATCACTATCCCGATCTGCAGATTTCGATCGGACGGGGTCGGGTGGAACCGAACATCGGATTGATTCTGGACGACATCCGCATCGCGTTGCCCGAGGCGTCGGGATCGGGTGTGGCGCGAGCGGGGCGGACGTTCAGCGAGCGTCTGGGGATCGCCACGGATGCGTCACGCCAGCTGGTCCAGATCGGCCAGATCGTGGTCGTGGCCAGTGCGGACGTTTCGAAGTTGTGGGAGCAAGAAAACCCACTGGTCACACGTCGAATTGTCGTCAGCGGAGTTCGCGCAAACGCGTGGCTGGATCGTGACGGCCACGTGTCGCTGGAATCGCTGTGGCCGTTGCCGAAGTTTGGCGAGGTCGCGTGCCCCCGGGTGGAAGTTCGCGACGCAAAGATCGTGTTGTCCAACGAATCGGTCGACGCGCGCCCGATCGAAATCGACCTCGCCCAAGCGGTGATCTTGAACCACGTCGATGACGGAACCAATTTGACCGCCGACGATCACGAGCGGAATTCGGGCGATGGGCAATCAGCGGGTTTGCCATCGACGACCATCAGCATCAACGGGTCGGCGGCGTTTGCCGAACATTTTGCCGCGCAGGTGACGACCCGCAACGGACAGACCGATGTGCGAGCGGAGGTGCGTGGCGGCAAGTTGACGGGGGATCTGATCGACCGATTGCCGGCGATGCTTCAAGCGAAACTTCGGCCGCTTCGTGGGCTGGAACTTGTTGCCGACACGACCGCGATCGCGCGGGTCCGGCCCGGCGAGCCGATCAATTTTGCCACCCGCAGCCGGATTCACGACGGTCGTTTCCGGCATCCGAAATCATCGATGCCGGTCAAGCAGATTCGCGGCGTCTTGAGCTGCCGACCGCAGGGGGCTCAGCTCGAATCGTGCCAAGCCTTTTGGGGCGATGCACGGATCAAGCTGGACGGATACACGGTCGGCTACTCGACGCCATTGGAAGCCCACTTGGACGTGTCGGCATACAACGTGATGTTGGATCAACGCTTGGCCGCCGTGATCCCCGAACGACTGGAAAGTGGATGGAAAAAGTTCGAGCCACGGGGATTGGTCGATGTCACCAAGGCGCACCTGGACATCCTGGGGGACCGAATCGAAACCACCGCCGAAGTGACCTGCAAGGGCGTCGATCTGAATTACGAAAAATTCCCCTACCCGGTCCGACAGATCACCGGCAACCTGACCATCGAAGATCACCGGGTGAAGACGCAATTGGTCAGCGGCCGGGTCGGCGGCCAGCTGATGCAATGCGTATTTGACCTGCCGCTCCGGCCGGAGACGAAACAACCACGCGTGTTTTCGGCGGCGATGGCAGGGCCGATCGCCATTGATGGCGAATTGCTAAACGCGTTGTCGCCGCGCGGCAGCGAGGTGACCAAGCTGGAACAATTCATTCGCTCGCTGAACCCGCTGGGGGCGGTGCATTTGGTCCGCGGCACGTTGCGAACCGACGCCGAGGGGGTCAAACACCAAGACGTGGAATTGAAAGTCAGCGATGCGACGCTGCGGTTCGACGGATTCCCGTACCCGTTGTACAACGTCGCCGGCGACGTGCGTGTGATCGACGACCAAGTGACGCTGTCCGGGTTTCAAGGCTCCAACGCCAACGGCGGGTTGATTCGCTGTGAAGGCGACTACCAGATCCCGCCCCGCGAGGGCCAAGCGGAGACCGGGCCACCGATGATGACACCCCCGGTGATGCCGTCGCTGGTCTTGAATTTCGACGCGACGCGAATCTCACTCGACGAGGCGCTGCGGAGTTCGCTGCCGCTGCCGTCACAACAAACCTGGGACGCCCTGGCACCGAGCGGTGTGCTCGATTCGTTAAAAATCAAACTCGTCCGTGATGCCCCCAAGGGACCGCTAAAACTGAACGTTGCCGCCCATCAATACGATGCCAAGCGGATCGGATCGGATACCCTGCGATTGCAACCGATTGCCTTGCCGTACCGGTTGGACATCGTCGAAGCGGCGGTTCGCTACGAAGGCGGCCGGGTGATGATCGATGCCGTGCGCGCCGAACACGGTCGGTCACAGGTTTCCGCCGACGGCGGCTGTTGGCGGCTCGACGACGGACGCTGGTTGCTGAGCGTCGACGTCCACAACGGCAGCCGCTTGATCCCCGACGCCGAACTGATCAACGCGCTGCCGCAGCAGATGCGTGGTGCGATGCGGGGGCTGAACCTTCGCGGACCGGTCGGCGTCAGCGGGCTGACCGAAACGCTGCTCAGCGACGACCGCCATCCCGATCCGGTCTTCGGCTGGGACCTGCAACTGCAATTGGAAGGCAACCGGATCGGGGACGTCGGTCCGGTGCACGGGCTGAGGGGAGAATTGTCGATCAAGGGCCGCAAGGACGCGCGAGAAATCGCCGCCGAAGGTCAGGTTCGGATCGATTCGTTGCACGTCAATGATCTGCAAATCACTCACCTGCGAGGACCGTTCCAAGTCCGCGACGATCGGCTGCGGCTAGGCGGCATCGGCCACGACGGCCAATTCCAACACCCGATCGAAGGCCGCTTGTTCGACGGGACGATTCGTATGGACGGTGACGTGACGCTGTCCGATGCCAGCTTCAACGTCCGCCTGGCACTGATCCAAGCCAAGCTGCCCGTCCTGTTGGCCGAATTGGGGCACGGCAACAGCGATCTGACCGGGACACTTGTCGGCAGCACGAACCTGGAAGGCGTGCTGGGAACCACCGATCTGCTCCGCGGCCAAGGACACGCCGTCGTCACCGATGCCAACCTGTACGAGGTGCCCGTGCTGATGCAGCTGTTGAACGTGTTGTCGATCACGCCGACCGAAGACGTTGCGTTTACCAACGCCGACGTTTTCTTCCGGCTCAGCGAAAACGAACTCTATTTCGACGACCTGAAACTCTGGGGCAGCTTGATCGCACTACACGGCAAAGGAACGCTGGATCGACGCCGCGAGTTGGACCTGACCTTCAACACCCGAGTTTCGCCTCGCAATACCTTCACGCGTATCCTCCGACCGCTGATGGACCAACGCTACACCTTGTGGACGGTCGACGTGTCGGGACCGCTGGATAACCCCAGTATCGAACGCCGTGCCCTGGACGGCGTCGGCCAAACCATCGAACGGCTGTTCCAAGGCATGAACGGCTCGCCGGACGCCAACCGCCAGGACCGCTCCGCCGGCGTCGGACGGATGCTGCAGTAGTGGCATCCGGGGAGCCGGCGAAATGATTTCGCCGTGTCAGCGGGAATCGCGGAGTGAGGTTTCAAGTTTCAAGCTTCATCATTCTGCCCCGAATCATTCTGCCATCCCTCCGCTGGTTTCCAGAATTGCTCTATAAACGGGATCCGATGTGTGTGGTCAATCCTCATTGAACGAGAACTCCAGATGAGCAACAAAGGCAATCAGGACGAGCGAATCGCAAAGATGACGTTCGCTTCGGTTTACCCGCACTATCTGGCGAAGGTTGAAAGGAAAGGCCGGACGAAAGAGGAGCTGCATCAGGTGATCAAGTGGCTGACAGGGCTGAACGAGCGGTCGCTGCAAAAGCACATCAAGGACAAAACGAGTTTTGAGCAGTTCTTTCAGGCTGCGAAGATCAACTCAAACGCACACCTGATCACGGGAGTGATCTGCGGACACCGCGTGGAAGAGATCGAAAACCCGTTGACGCAGCAAGTCCGGTACTTGGACAAGTTGGTCGACGAACTGGCCAAGGGGCGAAAGATGGAAAAAATCCTTCGCGGCACGTAGGCTTCGGTTCGCTTTCAGAGAGCGTGAAACCTGAAACCTAGAACGTGGAACTCGGCACCAACACCCTCACCCGTCGGGGCAAGACCTTGATTTCCAGCGGCAGACGTCCGGCGTAGTCTCCGTCCAGTTCATAGGCGACGCGCTGGTCGGATTCGATTCGCAGGTGTGTCGCTTGGTGGTGCTCGACACCGGCGAACCGTCGGTGCCGACCGGAGGCGACGCCGAACAGATAGCCCAACCCGCGGATCAGGCCGCGCCCGGCGAAGGTGATCAGGTCCAGGGTTCCGTCGTCCCCGAGCGCCGCCGGATGAATTCGCAGCCCCGCGGCGTAACAAGGCAGATTGAACGCCATCGCCCATCCGACCTGACGCTGGTGGATGATTTCGCCCGATTCGTCCAGAGCGGTGACGCTCAGCAGCGGAAATCGGTAGGCCCGACAGGTTTGCCAGATCGGTTTCAGGTAGCTGGCACGCCGGATGTGTCCCTTGCGTCGCAAATGCAAGCGGCGGACGACTTCGGCGTCGAACCCGGCCGTGGCCATGATCAGGAACAATCGCCCGTTGGCTTGTCCGGCATCGAATTGGATCGTGCACCCGTTGGTCAGTGTTTCCAGAACCGCTTCGGCCGCGTTGGATTGGCCCAGGTATCTGGCCAACAGATTCTCGGTCCCCATCGGCATCGGCAGCAGGGGCGTGTCGGGAAACGTGTGCGATGCGACCAGACTGATCGTCCCGTCACCGCCGGCGGCGATCACGGTGGGTTGTGAAACACCGGTTTCACGGCGGCCGGCCACCAGGGAATGCAACGTATGGGAGCACGAGAGGCTTTGACACCTGATCCCGGCGGCGGCCAGCATTTCGGCCAGTCGGGGCAGTTGTTCGCGTGCCGCACCGCTGCCGGCTTTCGGGCTGGTAAACAAAATCACGTCCGATGTCGTCACTTTCACTGCTCCCTTCGTGTGGAGTTCCCCGTCAATCGACACTCTTTGTCGCATCATTCTTCGCCAATTCCTATCAGATTCACGCAAGATGCCGGGGGAATCTGCCTTGTCGCGGCACTCGCGACATTGGTACCACCCTTTCAAGCCACGAATCGCGCGAGCTGTAAAGATTTCGTGTGGTGGTCAACTGACGCTCCACGGATGGATCGCGTTTTCCTCGTCGAACGGTTTGCTTTCGTCTTATGACACTACGATTCACTACGCACGGACGCCACCAGAGAGACCATCGGGCCGGCCAGTCCGCACCGGTTGCGACGGCGCCCCTGATCCTCGCCTTGATCGCCGGATTGGCGTTTTCGCTTCCCGCCGCGGCTCAAATGGGCGGCGGCATGGGGGGCATGGGCGGCGGCGGAGGCCCACAGAGCGGCGGCCCGGCCGGGCCGGCCGAACGCCCCAAGTTCCGCGACCACGTTCACAACCAAGACGCCTTGCCGATCGGCCGCGAACACGGCGACAAGGTCGTCAGCAGTGTTCGCATCGTCGGCAACCGGACGCTCAGCGAACATGAGATCCTGCAGAAGATGCAGACCAAGAAGGGGCGTTTTTTCAGCCGTGAAGTCTTGCTCGGCGACGTCCACCGGTTGAACGAAATGCGTTCCTTCGATCACGTCACCTTTAAAACCAAGGAGACCGACGCCGGAGTCGACGTCTCGTTCATCGTCCATGAACGCCCCCTGATCACCGCGGTTGCGTTTCATGGCAACAACCGAGTCAATGACCGTGACCTGAAAGGCCGCGCCGGATTGGAAGTCAAAGATCCGCTCAGCGAGTTCTCGGTCGAATCGGCCCGCCGGCGTCTGATCGATTACTACAAAGGCGAAGGGTTCAACCAAGTCGCGATCACAACGACCATCGGCTACAAGGACAAACCGGGCATGGTGATCTTTCGGATCAATGAAGGCCCCAAGGAACGCATCAACAGTATCCGCGTGATCGGCAACACGTTGCTGAGCGAGGCCCGACTGAAAAAGCTGATCAAGAGCCGCGGCCCGTTTCTCAAACTCGGCTATTACACCTTCAACGTCGCCGACATGACCAAGATCGATCGCGACGTCGACATCCTGGCGGCGACCTATCACAACCTGGGCTACCTGACCGCGACGGTCGGCCGCCGGATCTCGTACAGCGAAGACGGTAAGTGGATCGACGTGACCTTTGTAGTCAACGAAGGCAACCGCTTTAAAATCAACAGCGTGCAATTGATCGGCAACCAGTTCGTCACCGAAGATTCGCTGCGTCAACGATTGGAACTGAAGGCCGGTGACATGTTCGACGGCACGATCTTGAAACGTGACGTCGGCGAGATCGTCTACGGCTACGGCGAATTGGGATTCATCTACGCCGATGTCCAACCCAAGACGGTGATGCGTGACGAAGAGAACACGGTCGATTTGGTTTACCAGATCGAAGAAGGCGATCGCTGGAAGATCGGCGAAATCCGCGTCAACATCGAAGGCGAACCGCACCTGATGCGTGAAACCGTGATGCTGAACATGTTGGAGATGCGCGAAGGCGACTTCATCGACCGCCGATTGTTGGAGATCGGACGCCGCAGAATGTCCAACAGCCAATTGTTGGAAACCAATCCGCAAATCGCCGACCCACCGGACATCATCGTCGACCCGCGGGAGGATGCGTTTTGATGAAACGGCCTTTTCCCCCTGAAACCGACGGCATCCTTTCACGACCTACACCGACACCCGCAATCGAATCACCCCGAATGGAATCGAACGATTTGCCGAAACGATTGGCTCCACGAGCCGTCATCAACGTTCCGATGACGCGCGGAGTGGCGGCGCGGTTGACGGTGCTCGCCGGCATCCTGCTGATCAGCGCATCACCAGCGGCGGCGCAGTACAACCCGTACGGAACCGGCGCCGCCGCGGGAACCTACACGCCCACGCAACAGGCGTATGCGACACAGCAACCGGGCTACGCGGGTACCCAACAAGCTTACGCGGGTACCCAACAAGCTTACGCGGGTACCCAACAAGCTTACGCGGGTACCCAACAAGCTTACGCGGGTACCCAACAAGCTTACGCGGGTACCCAACAAGCTTACGCGGGGGCGCCACAAGTCGCACCGCCGCAAGCCACCGCCACCGGGCAACCTGTCCAACAGACCTCGTTTCCGCCGACTCAATTCGGACCGCGACAACGAACGCTGATGCCCGGCCAATCGGTGCCCGGCAGCGGCACGGCGTTTCCGCCGATCGGCACCGACCCGGTGTACACGCCCAACGTTCGGGTCGCGGACTTGATCGTCAACGGTTTCCCCGCGCGGACCGGACGGATCATGTTCGGCGGTGCGGTCAACAGTGACGCGGGCGTCACGGGGCAGATCACGATCGACGAACGCAACTTTGACATCATGCGTTGGCCGCGGTCATTCCGAGACCTATTCGGCGGGACGGCGTTTCGCGGTGCGGGACAAACGTTTCGCTTGGAAGCGGCACCGGGCAGCGACTTCGATCGCTACAGTCTGCAGTTCGCCGACCCGAACCTGTTCGGTTACCTGCCGATCAGTTTTTCCGCCAGCGGCTTTCTGTACGACCGCCGCTACGACGATTGGGACGAAAACCGTCTCGGCGGCCGGCTTTCACTCGGCTACCGAATCACGCCCGACCTGTCGCTGGCGGTCGGAATCAGCGGCCAAAATGTCGACCTGAGCAACATTCGTGCACTCAACACCGGCATCCTGTCCCCCGGCGATGCGGCCGAGTATCAAGAATTGACCGATGCCCAAGGCGACAACGAACTGTACAGCGGCAGCATCACGTTGACGCACAACACCCGCGACAGCCCGATTCAGCCCAGCCAGGGACACTACTTTCAATTTCAATTCGAGGAGACGTTCGGCGATTACGACTACTCGCGAATCGAGCTGGAGTACCGCAAGTACTGGTTGCTGGCATCGCGAGCCGACGGAAGTGGGAAACAAACATTTTCTTACAGCACGCAAATCGGGTTCAGCGGCAACGACACGCCGATCTTTGAAAACTTCTTCGCCGGCGGTTATGCGACGCTGCGAGGCTTTGATTTTCGCGGTGCAGGCCCCGTGGTGGGCGGTACGGGCGGAAATCCCTTCATTGGCGTCGGTGGTGAATTCCAATTCCTCAATTCCGTCGAGTACATGTTTCCGATCACGGCCGACGATGCCTTCCGTGGGGTCGCATTTTGTGACTTTGGTACCGTCGAAAGCAGTGTTAAACTGGATTCCGACTCGTTTCGTGTCGCTCCCGGTTTGGGATTGCGTGTCGCGATCCCGGCGCTCGGGCCGGCCCCGCTCGCGTTCGACTTCGCCTACCCGGTCAACAAGTCAGACTTTGATAACGAGCGTGTGTTCAGCTTTTACATGAGTATGATTCGCTAACCTTGCCACCACTTTCTCAACCATCCGCCGCCTCGGGGTCTTGGAGCGACCAGATCCAAGCGAGGTTTCGATGCGTCCTGTCCGACGACTTGGTGCGATGGTTCGACAACGAAATCTGGCGTTTCGCAGACGGCAGCGGCGGGAATCGATTCGCATCGGCGATCGCGCCCGCCGAGCTGATCGACGACGCCCCGTCGGCGATCTGGCCGGCGCTGATGCCCTGCGATTTTCTGCCGATCCTGACCAACACGATGGGCGACTGGCTGTGCATCCGCATGGCCGCCGACAATACCGCGGCGCAGGTCGTTCACTGGTATCACGGCGGTGGCGACTGGATCCCGTGGGGAGACTCGTTGGCCGAAGCGATTTATTTCGACCACGTCCGGCACCGGCTTCCCGGCAGCGGCCGCGACCACGCGATCTCCGCGGGCTCTGCGGTCGATGACGACGATGGGGCCTGCGAGCAACTGAACCGCTGGGCGCTTGGCCGATTGGAACACCGCTCGGTGCGCGAGCTTGAACCACTGCGTGGGGCCGAGTTGGCCGACGAAATGGTCCGTCGCGGCATCTGCCAGCCCGCGGTGCTGTGCCAATTGGTGATCGACGCGCTTGAGAATCCGTTCCTAAGCGACGACGCCGTTCGAGCCTTGAAGGTCGACGATGCCGAACAAGTCCAACGGGCGTTGTTTGACAATCGACTGATGGACCGGCAATGGATCGATCAGTTGTTCACGTCCGACGTCTCGCACCAACAAGTCCTGGATCAACAAAACTGGGACGCTGTCGCCCAGCATTGTCGTCGCGCGATCCAGATCGCACCGGATTTGGGATGGGGCTGGGATTTGCTGGGGTACAGTCAGGAACGATCCGGGAATCTCGCCGCGGCGATCGAGCATTACCGTCGCGGTCTAGAGTGCTCCATTTTCACCGACCAGACCGTGCGTGTGCGGACTCACGGGTTTAGCGGCGAAGGCCAAAAATTCGCCGCCGCGCGACTGATGAAGCTTGGCTACCAGCCGACCGATCCGATCGAAAAGAATTATTTCCAACGGCTAGGCATCGCGTGTGCCAGCGAACGACGCGATCAAATCCGTGAGCATTTTGCATCGCTCGCCCGACAGGCCGCACCGGCGAAAGCCCATGAGCTGTGGGTCCGCGCGGGGTGGGACATGGGCGCCGAACCGATGCTCGCCTTCGCCGAATTGCTCGAACAGATCGCGATCAGCGCCGACGCGGCCGGAAGGGCCGCCCAAGGCGAACTGGCTCGAACGCACCGCAATTGCTTCCGCGACCGCTACGGGATCTGAAGTGGCGATATTCTCTCCCTCGGGGAGAGACGGCGTTTGCGCAGCAAGCAAACGCCAGAGAGGGTTCGCGGGGCAAGTGTCGCTTGCCGAGAACCGACCCTCCCCTCGCTGCGCTCGACCCTCCCTGCCAGGGAGGGTGAAGTCTTAACTCAGCGTCTGTCGTGCGATCAAACGCCGTCCAGCCCCCCTGACGCCGTTTCTCCTATAATGGCGCCCCGATCGTCGCTCCATCCGGCCTGTCACTCTCGTCCCGGCATTCCGCGTGGTTTGCGATCCCGCCATTTCCGCTCTCAAAACTTAGCGACTCACCATGAAGCGTCCCCTTCCTTTGCTGTTCGCACTGCCACTGTTCCTGCTGGCAATCCCTCAACACCTCCACGCGGAAACCTGGACGGACAACACCGGACAATTCCAAATCGATGCCGAATACGTGGGTGTTGAGGGCCGGTCGGTCGTGTTGAGGCTGGCCGACGGTTCGACCAAAAAGGTGCCGATTGACCGATTGAGCGACGCCAGTCGCAATCGAGCCAAGGAGTTGTACGAGGCGGCGAAACAAAACCCGGCGGCGGCCAAGCCGGCGATGAACGCGACGCCAAGTGCGACGCCCCGATCCTCGTCGGCCGCCAAGCAACACGACTTCGCACCCGCCGTCCCATCCGTCCCGCCGATGCCGGCGTTTCCCGAAAACGGATCGCTGCAGCAGACCGTTGATTTCGTTGTCCAGCAGGTCCTGGCCGGACACCCCGAAGTCATCTGGTACGCGTTGCCCGCCGATGTTCGCCGTGAAGTCGATAGTGCCGAAGTCCGCACGGCAATGCGTCCGAGTATCGAAATGCAGGTGCAGGCTCAAAAACCGATCGAGGACGTGGCCAACAAGGTCTGTGAAATCCTGATCCGCAAGAAACCGTTCATTCTCAACACGCCGATGTTGAAGATGGCGCCGCCGCAAGTGATGCAGATGGTCCAGCCGCTTTATGATCCGGCCACTGGCTTGATTTACGAACTGGTGCAGTGTGCCTTTCATTCACAGATGGCGGTCGACCAATCGGTCACCGCTTACGTCGATCACTACGGCCCTCGGATCGGCGGCCACCTGCACGCATTGGTCCAATCCGCCCCGCCCGGGATGATCGAACAATTCACCAGCAAGATCGTTGTTGATCAAATCGATGATTCCAGTGGAACGATCACCGTACCCAAACAGGACGGCGGCACGACCGTCGTTGAGCTGGTCGCCTACAACGGACGTTGGGTGCCGAAGGAGTTCGTGGCAAAGTGGAAAGAGAAGGGCGGCACGATGGCCGAAGGGTTGGCTGAAGAATTCGAGAACAATCAGGAGGCACTTCAAGCCTCACAACAACAGATGGCCCAGGCGACCGGAATGATCTCGGCGATGGCCAATCAGTTCCTCCAGCCCATGCTCGACGCGACGAATCAACAAGAGTTCGACGCCGCGCTGACGCAAGCCGTGATGACCGCCACCATGATGCAAAATCAAGCCGCCCCCGGCCTGGGCCCCGCCCCCGGAGCCCGCAACCCGGCATTCGGGCAGTAGCAACCGTTTCCGAATATGAAGTGCGACTCACCCGCCGCCGACTGCGGGGCCGCGGATCGTGCGCCTCATGGGACCAAGAGGGCCTCTCTGTCGTCTTCGTCCTCTCTGTTCGATCGAACAATCCTTGCACTTCGTTGGCGAACCGACTACAAAATAGACGTAACGCCTATTTTGACAGTCCTCCTTTGATCCCCCGATCCGGAGCGTGACGATGTCGCCGAGAATCCAAACGCTGCTGTTGCTCGCCATGATCCTGACCATCGCGCCGGTGGCCGGGCAAGTGGCGGGCCAGGACGACGTGCCGACGTCGGATCAACGGGAACGTTGGGCCGAGGTGTACCGCGAAGAAGCCGCCGCGTACGAGATGATTCGCCGCGGTGACGACGCGGAGGTGTTGCAGCTGGTCCCAACGCCCATCCTGACCTTCACCAACCCGGTTCGTGTCCGCGACACTCATGGGGCGGCGTTCGTCTGGACCAGCGACGGGCGGCCGGAGGTGGTCGGTGCGATTTGGTCGGTCGTCTCACCGGACGATTCGACGCGGCGGCGATTGTCGCATGAGTTCCATTCGTTGTCCCTGGCCCCGATTCACTCCCAGCACGAACGGCGTCAAAGCCCGCGCGGGATCGTCCCGGACTGGATCACCGAGCAACCGGGGATCCGTCCGGCAAAGATTCCCGGCGGCCCACCACCGGCACCCTCGGTGAACCTGCGATTGACGCAGATGCGTCGGTTGGCCAGAGATTTTCAGGCGATCATTCCGTCGGGGTTGCCCGATGGTCAAGGATCGCTGCGATTGCTCGCTCAACCGCTTTATCGCTACCAGAGCCAGCGACACCAGGTCATCGATGGGGCGGTGTTTGCGTTTGTGATGGGGACCGACCCCGAATTGATCCTGTTGATCGAAGCGGTCGAGTCGACCGAGGGGCCGCAGTGGCGTTTCGCGGCGGCACAATTGAGCAATTTACCGCTCCAGCTCGATTACAAGGGCAGCCGGGTCTGGGAGTGTGACCGCGCCGTGCCGTACGTGGGAGATCAACCGCACTTCATGTATTGGGGTGTCTCGTCGCGCGAGCGCGTGATTCAATAAGAGGCGGTCGGGGCGTTTGTGCGGCCCGTGAAGGTCCGCGGCCGAAGACTTCAATGCGTGCTACTTTCCGGGCCGGCTCCGTCGTTCGTCGCCGACGACGATCGCGGTGCCGTTTTGGATCGAATTGGGTGCGACCAGGTAAAACGGCTGGTCGGTGACGATCTCGCGTCCGTCGTTGAGGAACAACCGCATCCGGACACACCAACGCAGTCGGATCAGCCGGCCGTGATAACTGAGCGGCGTGGCCGGCAGCAGACAGACCAAGGGATGCTTGTCGGCCAGCCCGAACCGCCGGATCTGCTCTGCTTCGTAGCGCTGGAAATGATGCACGTGCAGATCCGTGTCGCCCTTGCCTTCGGTGTACCACAGTACCGAGACCTCGATCGCATTGAGCGCATCCAGGGTGACCCGCGAGACGCGCCACGTCGCGGTCAGTTCCCGTCCACCTTCGTAGATGCCGTCCTCGCGGCACAATGAAACACTCACCGCGGGTTGCGTTTCGGAGGCAAGCCGGGTGGGTGAACGACGACGGGATAGCTTCGGCAGAACGATGGCCACGGACGGGCTTCTCCAGAGACAATCACTTTCCACCTGACGGCATTGTGCGAGGCGACAAAGGAATGCATCACATTGGATGGAAGGTCTAAAGTGAATTGTTGTTCCCAAGGTGCCTGCGGGTCAACTCGTACATCGCGTTCGGCACACAATTCTTGCGTGAAAACTTCGTAACGCTCCACTCGGACATCCGTCCCCTGACGGTACACCGTTTCTTCCTCGCAGGCGACGCGCACGTGCAGTCGACGCAGTCGCAAACGCCCCGATTGGGACACAAACAGGCGATATTTGCAGCCTGGGTAGAGTGGGTGGTCGCTGATTTCAACGATCGTCGGCCCGATCCCCGCCGAGCGACGCAGTTGAGCCAAGAAGTAGCGAAACGACCAGTAACCGATCCCGCCGAACGGAATCAGCAGCCCCGTCAAAATATAACGCGGGCTGGAATGCCAAAATCCGAGCACCACGACGGCCAGCAAGACGAACCAAACCGCGTTCCAGAGCAACGCCAACAGCGCCGGCCCGACCAAGTCGTTGCCCGACGTCGTCTCGGCCGCCAATCGGTACGTCAGCCGCTCGCCCGGACTGTCGGTGAGCGCGTTGCCGCGCGGTACCGATGGCATCTTTTCGATGTCAGTGGACGAGGGGACGATGATCTCGATCGACGAAGCCCGTTTGGCCAGTGCCGAGCGCCGCTCGTTGCTGGCCCCCACACGCACCAAGCGGTAAATCAAACCGCCAGCCCCCGAACCGATCGCGGCAAACCCCAGAATGCCAAAAATCCAGCTCGCCAGTCCGCCGCCCTCAAGCTCCGGCGGCGTGACATCCTCGGGCTGGATTTTCGTCAGCTCTTTGAGTGTTTCCAGCTGGTCCCAGGACGACAGCTGGCTGATCACCACCAACGACACGACAAACACGCCGACCAAGAAAACGCCGCTGTAAAACGCGGTTTCCCAAAGCAGGCTGCGGAGCTCCGTGCCGATGAAACGCTTTCCCCGTTTCTTGCTCCAGGGTCGAAGAAAGCGCGCCATATCAGCGGGGTTGCTGTGGTCGACGACTCGGGCGATAGAATCCCAATTCTTCCAACGCCGCATACACCTCGCCGAGTGTCTTTTCGCCGAAATTACTGATCGACAGCAACCGCTTGGGCGTCGCGCCCAACAGGTCACGGACCGTCAAAATTCCGGTTTCTTCCAGACAGTTCGTCGTGCGAACCGAAAGGCCCATCTCAGCAATACTCAAATCCAAACGCTCTTTACGCAGACGAGCTTCCTCGTCGGCACGGCTTAGCGGAATTCTGGTGCTCATTCCAAACTCCTTTTGGTCGGGCAAATGAAGGGTGGCAAGATTTGCCGAGAGCGTAAGCGATGATCCGCCAGTTGGCAAAGAGTTGTGATCGAAAATTCACCGTTTTGCGGGAATCACTCGCGCAGCGTGGCAACCACTAAATGCTAGCATCTGGTCGGCGCGGAAGTCGCCACGGCTTTCAGCGCGATGTAGCGGAAGTCGCCAAGACTTTCGGCACGGGCGAGATCAGAACGAAACGCTTGGCGCGTTCCGCTACGGGCAACTGGCGGCAGAACGAAACGCTTGGCGCGTTCCGCTACGGGCAACTGGCGGCAGAACGAAACGCTTGGCGCGTTCCGCTACAGGCAACTGGCGGCAGAACGAAACGCTTGGCGCGTTCCGCTACAGGCAACTGGCGGCAGAACGAAACGCTTGGCGCGTTCCGCTACGGGGAGGCCATTTGACCGCACAACACCTACGCGGCCACCAACTCTCGGCTAAGTCCGGCGTATTGAACCCACTCGGTGATCTCCTCCAGATCCGGCAACTGTCCGCCGCGGAGGATTCGCTGGCCTTCGTTGCTGCGGGCGATCGGGTCGATCAACTCCAGCAGGTCGCCGGGGTCATATTCGGCGACTTCTTCGGGCGTCGTGATGTCGGCGGCGACCAACAGTTGTGCATCGTGTCCACGCAGCATGGGGATCCGGCACACCAGGATCGCTTGATTTTGCCAGGCCGTGATCACGTCGGCGTCGATCCGGCGGCGATTCAACCGCTCGGCCAACTCCGCCGCGTCGGCACAAATTAAATCGTCGACGGTCAGGATGTCGACCGCTTCCAGCCGCTCGGCCATCCGCGACCCGATCGACGGTGCATCCACGACCGGGCTTTCACGCTGGAGGTAAAAGCGAAGCTCCAGTTCATCGGCTTCGGTCCGCTGCGATCGCGATTCGCGTCGGCTTTGACGCTGCGAACGTGTTTCATCGCCAGATCCGGTTGCGGCCGAATCATGTCGCCGTTCCGATCGACGTCGCTGACCCGATGACCTTTCCGATGCAGCCCGAGGTCCGCTACGGCGTGAGCGCTGGGGCGCGTCGTCACGCCGGCGGCTCGAGCGCCGTCCGCGGTCCGACTCAATGTCGCTTGCCGAATCCTCGTTGGCTGCCCGCATGCCGTTACCGACGCCATTGCCACCAGAGCGACCAGCCAGGTTTCCCCGACGCTCGGATCGGCCGGCCGAACGTCGCGTGGATCGGTTTCGATTGGAACTGGCTCGGACCACTTGGCCGTGATCATCGACGAATTCGTATTCGTAACGATCGTTATCCAATTTTTCCTCGATCGCTTTCCCGTCGCGGTGTTGGCGGACGACGCGACCGTTGACCGTTTGCCGGTCCGCCATCACACCGAGCGGATTGTCATCGGTGTTCACGTTGGCTGCCGCAATCCAGCTGGTGATACGCGAAAGTTCGTAGCTTGTCCCGCTGAGCAGGATCCGCTGTCCGCGTTCGGTCGCCAGAAAGGCCTCGACACGATCGAGCAGATCGACCGGATCGATCGACGACAGGTGGCCGGCGTCGGCGATTCCACATCCGACCAGCACCCGCGCGTCAAACCCACGCAGCTGGGGAACGTGGCAAACCAGACGGCTTTCCGCCTGCCAGCGCCGAATCGTTGCCGCCGTCACGCCGGCAAGCCCCAGCGAATCGGCCAGCCGATTGGGGTCCTGGTTCATCAAGTGGTTGATGTGAGTGACTTGCAGTCGGCGGAGACGTGCCGCGGCGACCGCATCGATCGAGGGTGCTTGATCGATCGGACTGTCGACGGTCAGGAAAAACGGCGACGCCGCAGGTCGCTGACCCGATTGCATTTTGGAACCGTCTTTCGCCGGTCGGGGACCGCGGTCATTCGCGGCCGGCATCGAATGTGTCGCCGGCGCGGTGGTGTACGAATCGGCAAAGTAATAGCCGTCGTGCCAGTGCCCCGAGTCGGTCCCCGATTCGATGAAGGGCGGGCGCGCCGCAGCGGGAAATCCGGCAGCGGATTCGGGACCGGCACCGTATGCCGCTGCATGCACTGCATGCGCTGGGTGAGAGGCAGCGTAGGTCGCCACATCGGCGTAAGGCGAGATCCCGTAGGCCTCCTGCCAGATCGTGTCCAGGTTGCGATTGATATCGGCCAGCGATGCACCGATCGGCAACTGATCGAAATACTGGTCGTGATAGCGATCGACAAAGGCGTCGCTATGGGGCAGTGGGTCGGATGCATCCGGCGGCAGGTGCGACGTGGCGTGCGGCCCGGTGTAGCCTTCCGGCGAAAAATGTGGACTCCACAGCGGGCGGTGTTGGTGTTGAACCCGTTGCCCATGAATTGTGAACACTTGGCCTCCGTGGCGTCCCACTTGATCTGCGAACGCCGAATCGCTGGCCAGCAAAATGGCTTGCCGACCGTTTTTGGTGAAGTCGTCCAGGGCCGCCAGTACGGCAAGGTTGATCGGCTGGGACGCGTCGATGCCGTGGTCGCCCATCGGTTCTGGCACCAATTCGCGTGGCAATTCACGCACCAATTCGCGCACCAATTCGCGCACCAATTCGCGGTGCAGTTCGATCACCAGCGGGATCGCCCGACCGGTTCGGGCCAGCAGATCGGATGCGGCCATGCGAAGTGCCAACGCCGCCAACGCGCGGTCGACGGCGGGGCAGGCCGCTTCGTCGCGGCCATCGATTTTGGCAAATCCGAGGTGCGACGCGGCGGCGACTTGATCAGGAGCGGTGGTGAAATCGGCGTTGCTCCAATCCAATCGCGCCAGTCGGCCGCCGGAAAGTCGCACCAGCCACTGACTCGCCTCGTCGGCCAGTGGTGACCCGGAACGGGCCGCGGCATGGGGCACGCCGAGTGTCTTGATCAATTCGGCACGTCGACGTTTCAGCCATTGCACGCGCGGCGATTCGGTCGCCACCGGCACCGCAGGTTGCTCCAACATTCGTAGTTCCGCCAGCGTGGCGTCGATCACCGCTTGCAGCCGGACCGGATCGGCCCCGAGACCGCCGAGCGGAAGTTCACCCAGGTCGGGTGATCCGAGCACGGGATCCAGCGCGGTGCCGACGTTCGGGGCGGCGTCGAATTGGTGCACCGTCTGACGCCGCAACTGTGCCGCACGGGCCAGACATCGATCCAGTTGCGCGGTGACTTGCTCCAATTCTCGGCTGCGTGCGAGCGATTCGCCGTCAAGGTGGTTGATGTACCAGGCCGACCAGGTTTGCCGGTGGTAGGTGTCATCCAACCAAGACGGATAACGCACCAATTCGGCCAGCTGGCGGTTGCGAACCAAACCTTCGCGATAGGCCAGCAACCGCTCGATCGTCGCGATCACCCACTGCTCGCTGCGTCGCAAGTCGTACACGTCGTGTTCTCGGCGCATTGCAATCGCCCGTTCTGCGGCACGGGTTTGTTCGACGTGTGCGGCAAACCGGAATCCTTGGCGGCGAACATTTTGCAGGTCTTCGCGAATCGCACGCAAGGATTGCACCAAGGATCCGCCGCCGCGATAGGCCAGATCGCTCGGCAGGTCGCGATACCAAGCCGAGGCGGGCGAATGCGGTTGATCGTAGCGTGCGGCCAGCCAATCGACTTGTCGCACGATTGCTTCGATACGCAGGTCGATCTCGTCCGGCCAACGCGTCGCGCGGCCGTCGGCGGCAAACGCGCCCCATAACGGCATCATCGACGGATCGGCGGCATGGTGGTCCAGCGTCGACAGAAAGTGATGCATGCGCTGGCGACGCAGCACGTGCTCGGACATCGGCAACGTGCCCGGTTCGGCGTACGCTCGGCTAAAATCCCCGCGGAGTGCATCCGAAGTGATGACCTCGCGCAAACCCGACAGCTCGGTCATCACGCGTCGCCAACGCGTGATTTGGGCGTCGACATCGATCAGCTTGCGACGCAGTTGGGCATCCATTTCAAACGCCGTGGCCGGCGTGACCGCCGCAGCGCCGGCCAGATCGGCGTGGGCATGGCGGGCATAGGGCGATGCGGTGATCGGCGCGGTGTAGCGGCCCCGATTGCGATCGGATTGCAGGTGCGCAAGCCAGCGAGAAAGCTCGCTGTGGCGGACACGCAGCTGCCAGATTTGATCGTGAAGCTCGGCCAATTCGCCCTCGACCGGCCAGCCGGTGGCAGTCGGCTGTGTCGAACGCAGTTGTGCGGTTCGCAGCTGTTCCAGCCGCGACTGCAGGTAGCGGCGGCGGGCCGCGATCGATTCTTGTTCACGCGGATCGACGAATCCGGAGGCGTTCCCCGAGCCGTCGGTGGACAGTTCCAGCGAGGCCAATTCCGTTTCGATCCGTGCCAATTCGTCGCGCATCGCCCGCCGCGACGTCTGTCGGTCGGCGGTTTCGGCTGGCGAGAGTCCGCTGACGGCCGATCGGCCGACCGGCAAACCGGCGAACAGGGCCGGGTCGCCGAGTCCGCTGCGCAGACACGCGCTGATGACGCGTGAAACACTGGTCACGGCGGTGTCGGTCAGGATGCCGTCGACGATCGACTCGGGAATCCGAATCGATTCCAGGGCACGCGTCGCATCGGTCGAGTCGGCGATCCCGTTGATCCAGCTGCCGTGCAGCCAATCGAATCGGTGTGCCGATTCGCCGCGGGATTCGAATTCGATCGTGCGGCGTCCGCTGGAGGTCCCGTCGTGCTCGCGGCGGCAGTGGATTTTTCCGTTGCGATCGGCCCAGACCACGCGGCCGGCCGAAGAACTCATCATGCCCAGCGGGTATTCGCGACGAATCAACGAGTCGCGAACGAACCGGACGATCGCGGTTTTCCCAGACCCCTCGGGGGCGCAAATCACGTTCAACGATTCTGAAAACGGCCCCAGCTCGACACGAGTCAGGGGGCCGTGGGTGTCGATATCGATCCGGTCCAACAACATGGTCGGGCTCCTCCTTGGCCACAGCAACAATACAGTTTCAGTTGCCCGATCGACGTCCAAATCTCATTTCGGCGATTGCGGGGATCAAGCAGCTGGGATGCGGGATCGGGGAACTTTAGTGAAAGTCGTGTTTCACGAAAAGAGGAATCTGCCGCGGGCTTGGGTTGACGCGGATACCGGAAAAATCGTAGTCCCGAGGGCGTGAAACGACGTTTCGCCTTGGCCGCCAGCGCCGCCCCGAATCGTTTGTGGAGCTCAATCGGGTAATCCGTAGTGGACGACGCGAGGAGTCCTCGCAGCTGGCAATCCGAATCCGCCATTTTTTGCCCCATGCCGCGAATGTCCACTTTGCGACCAATTCGAATTCCTGGCCCGCATCGCCGAAGTCGCCATCGGAAGTCCTGCCGACGTCATTTTCATCTGGCAATCCCGCTGATTTTCGCCCTCGCGATCCTGCCGGTCGGATGCGCGTCGTGGTCCAGCTGGTCGGGACATGACGATTCCCGTTCGTCGGACCGTGGCGGCCCCGCGCTGCCGCTGAAGAAAATCACCCGTACGATCGAGCTGGAAACCCGTTTCGTTCAGATCCGCTTCGATCCGGCCGATCCCGACCAGCTGCAATCGATGTGGCAATGGGTCGACGAGACCGTGTTGTCACCGGAGACCCGAACGGTGCTTCGCCACAACGGTCTGCGGATCGGCAAGGCGGCCCAGCCGGAGCGTCTGGTCGGCAAACTGGACGCGTTGCAATCGGCCCAGCCGCCCGACGTCGTGGCCGATTTCCTGAGCTCGGTGGCGGTTTCCAGCCATCAATCCGAAGGCACCAAGACGATCCCGATGCGATTGGGAAAACGCTATGAATTGCCAGTGCGGCTGCCGGTCCAGGGCGACCAAGTGGTCATCGTCCATGATGATCCCCAGCCGATCGGCCGGACCCTGCGCGACCCCCAGTTCTTGCTGGCCGTGAGGCCCCAGTCCGGCGGGGCGGCCTCGCAAATCCGTCTGCGGGTGCGTCCGGAGATCCAGCACGGGGACATGCGACAGGATTGGGTCCAAGGCGACGCGGCGTTGCGGATCGATGTCCGCCGTCAATCCTGGTCGCTCGATTCGATGGAATTCGAGCTTTCCGGCGGCGAAGGCGACCTGTTTGTCGTCTCCGAAACCACCGACCGAAAGGGGCTTGGCAGGGAGATGTTCGGGGGCAAAAACGTCGATCAAATGGAGCAACAAACCGTGTTGCTGATCCGGATCGCCAACGTCCCCACCCCGGCCGAAAAGCTGTGACGCTCCGGCTACGAGAAATCGGGTCCATCCGATATCATCGGCAGCACTGCACTCCTTTCTATCTCCGTGCGTTGACCCATGAAAACCGACGAACTCCGCGAAAAATATCTCGAATTCTTTGAAACCAAGGGCTGCGTCCGGAAGCCCAGCGACGTCTTGGTCCCCACCTGGGACCCCTCGGTCCTGTTCACGCCGGCCGGGATGAACCAGTTCAAGGATCACTTTTTGGGCAAGGTGAAACTCGATTTCACCCGCGCGACGACCTGCCAAAAATGCCTCCGCACCGGCGACATCGACAACGTCGGACGCACCGCCTTTCACCACACCTTTTTCGAAATGCTGGGGAATTTCTCCTTCGGCGACTACTTCAAAAAGGAAGCCATCGCGTGGGCCTGGGAGTTCCTGACGGCCAAAAAGTGGCTGGCGATCGACCCCGCCAAGCTGTCCGTGACGGTCTACAAGGACGACGACGAAGCCTACGGGATTTGGAAGGAATCGATCGGGTTGCCCGATGACCGCATCGTCCGCATGGACGAAGACGAAAATTTTTGGCCCGCCTCGGCTCCCAGCGAAGGCCCCGACGGGGTCTGCGGCCCGTGCAGCGAAATCTATTATCACCTGGACGACGGCAGCGACGTCGAAATCTGGAACCTGGTGTTCACCCAGTTCAATCGCGTCGGCGATCCGCCGGACAACCTGAAACCCCTGCCCAGCCAAAACATCGACACCGGCATGGGCCTGGAACGAACCGCCAGCGTGTTGCAAGGCGTTTCGACCAACTTCCATATCGATTCGCTGCGGCCGATCGTCGATGCCGCGGCCGATGTCGTCGGCGTGCACTATGACGCCGACAGCGACAACGGACGACGGCTGCGTCGGATCACCGACCACGCCCGCGCCTGTGCGTTTTCGATCCACGAAAACGTCTACCCGGGACGCGACAAGGCAAAGTATGTCGTCCGCCGACTGATCCGTCGCGCCGTGCTGGACGGTTACCAAATGGATCTCCGCGAACCGTTCTTGCACAAACTGGTTCCCGCGGTCGCCGAGGCCAGCCATGCGGCCTATCCCGAACTGGGCGAAACCATCGCGCGGGTCAGCGAAGTCATCGAGTCCGAGGAGAAAGCGTTCTTCGGGACCATCGACGGGGGGATGAAACGCATCGGACAACTGTTCGAGGAAATGAACGAAGAGGACGCGGTGATGGTCCCCGGCAAAGAAGCCGCGGAATTGAACACCACCTACGGCGTCCCGCCGGAACTGTTGCAGACCCTTGCGGCCGAAAAGAATTTCACCTTCGATTGGCCGGGCTATCGCGACGCGATGCACGAACACGCGATCGCCAGCGGTGCCGGCCAAGTCGAATTGTTCCAAACCGGGCCGCTGGAAACGCTCAAAGAAGCACTGCGGGAAACCCCGTTCGTCGGTTACGACACCACCGAAGCGACCGCGACGGTCAAAGGCATCATCACCGGCGACGGTAAAGACAAAGATGATGAAGGACAATTGCTCAGCCACATCGGCCGCCCCGGCGACGCCGAGTTCCGCCTGGTGCTCAGCGAGTCGCCGTTTTATGGCGAATCCGGCGGCCAGATCGGCGACACCGGCGTGATCGAGTCGGATGATTTTAAGTTCGTCGTCCACGACACGCAAAAACACGGCGGGTTGATCGTCCACCACGGCAAGCTGGCCAAGGGTGAAATCAAAGAAGGCGCAACCTGCACGGCGACCGTCGATTCCGAGCGCCGCGGCGCGCTGGCTCGCGCCCACTCCGCAACCCACATCCTGCACCACGCCTTGCACACCAACATCGGCGACCACGCCCAACAACAGGGCAGCAAGGTCGAAGAGGATCGGCTGCGGTTCGATTTCACCAACCAAAAACCGATCCCCGACGACGTGCTGGTCAAGATCGAAAGCGACGTGATGACGCGGATCGGTGAGAACGCCGCGGTCTCCTGGCAAATCGTGCCGCTGGCCGAAGCCCGCAAGGCCGGCGCGATGATGCTGTTCGGGGAAAAGTACCCCGACCCGGTGCGGATGGTTTCCATCGGCGATTACAGCAAGGAACTGTGCGCCGGCACCCACGTCGCCAATTCCGGCAGCGTCGAAACATTCGAATTGATGGCCGAAGAAAGCGTCTCGGCCGGCACCCGACGGATCGTCGCGTTGACCGGAAGCCGCGCCCTGGAGCATCGTCAGCAAACGCAGACATTGCTCAGCGAGATCGCCGAGCGACTCGGCACCGATGCCGCCCATGCCGGCGGCGCGGTCGAGCAATTGGCCGGTGAAATCAGGCAACTGAAAAAAGAACTCACCAGCGGCAAACCCACCGAGCATGCCGAAACGTTCGCGGTCGCCAAAGACTGCGCCGCCGGCGACGTCAGCGACTATCCGGCGGTGCGGGCCAGCGTTCGCGAAATCACGCGTCGGTTGAACGTGTCGCAGGAAGAAGTGCTGGGGCGAATCGATGCCATGTTGGCCGATCGCGCCGGCTTGATCACACAGCTGAAACAAGCGACCGCCGGCGGAAAGATCACCGCGGACGACTTGATCGGCAAGGGCGAAAAGGTCGGCGAGGACTTGATCGTCGTCGCCGAAGTCCCCGGGGCCAACCCGAACGTGATGCGTGGCTGGATCGATCAAATCCGCAAGAAGTCTGCCGGCGGTTCGGCCGTGTTGCTGGGAACCGTTCAAGGCGACAAGGTCGTGCTGGTCGGAGGGCTCAGCCACACGCTGGTCGACAAGGGCTTGAAAGCCGGCCAGTGGGTCGGAGCGGCCGCCAAGATGGTCGGCGGTGGCGGCGGCGGTCGACCCGACATGGCCCAAGCCGGCGGTAAAGACCCCAGCAAACTGCCCGAGGCGCTCGACGCCGCCAAGACCGCGATGCGAGAGCAGCTGGGCGCGTGATCCGAGGCCGCGAAAAGCGAGCAGGAATGAATGGCACGGGCTTAAGCCGTCTCGGCCTCGCGGGCGGGAAACCTACTCCAGCGATTCCAAGAATTTCGGCACTTCGATCGACGCCTTGCCCCGAATGGTCAAGTCGAATCGATCGCTTTGGGGCGTGTGATCGAGATTGATTTCCACCCGTCGGCAATGCGGATCGGTGGCGGCGACGATGCCGGCCGCAGGGTAAACGACGGCCGAGGTGCCGATGGCCAGGAACAAGTCGCAGTCTTCGGCGAAGGCGGCGATGCGTTCCAGTCCCAGCGGCATTTCACCGAACCAGACGACGTGGGGCCGCAGCGTGCCGACCAAGTCGGGCTCTGTCGGATGAGGCGTTTGGACACTCAAATCGCCGCGCCAATCGAACAGATCACCCGTCAGCATGCAGCGCGCTTTGAGCAACTCTCCGTGCATCGGCAACACGTTTCGGCTGCCGGCACGCTGATGCAGGTCATCGATGTTCTGAGTCACCAGCAAGAATTCGCCGTCATGACGTTTTTCGAATTCCGCCAACGCGACGTGCGCCGCGTTGGGTTGAACCGATTCGTTCTGCAAAGCCTTGCGTCGGGCGTTGTAGAACTGGTGGACCAGATCCGGGTTTCGCGCAAACGCCTGCGGCGTCGCGACGTCTTCGAACCGATGGCCTTCCCACAACCCGTCCTCACCGCGAAACGTGGGGATCCCGGATTCGGCGGAGATCCCGGCACCGGTGAGGACCAGAACTTTCATCGTGGCAGTTTCCTTGCGTGACAGGTTGCTTGCCTGACCGGGCCGTCAAACGCCGGCCAGGCGATCGGCCATGACGGGATCGTCTGCGGCCACCCGCATCGGATCGGCGCCGATCGTTCCGACCAAGCTGTCCAGGTAGGTCGATGATTCGGCTTGGGCCAGTCGCTCTTTGGCGTACGCCAAGCGTTCATCCAGATCCAGATTGATGCTGGGGCGGTCACCGTCCAGGCTTTCGATGGCCCCTTCGATTCGGTCGATGCAATCGGTCCAGTGTTGGATGTCGCGTTGTTGTTGTTCAACCAGGCGACGTCGATACCAGTCGCTTTGCAGCATGTTTTCCAACGTGAACAGGTTCCGGACCTCCGGATCGTCGATCGTTTTCCCCTCGTATTTGCCGGTGGCCAAGATGCTGACGATCGCGCGGAGCGGCGGGCATGCCAGTTCATACCCACCGTCTTCCATGTACACCTTGGCGACCCTGGCTTGGGCTTCGGCGATGTGCAGGATTCCGTCGGCGAACGAATCGGGATCTTGAAGCTCCGGTTTCAGGATGTCTTCGGTAAACACCTTGCTGGGGTTGTCGAACACGCGCGCCATGTAGGTGCGGACGAATCGTTTGGTGATTCGATAACCGAGCCGGCTGGCGGGAATGTCCACGCCGTTGTGGGTGAAGTCTTCGACCGGTTCCAGCATCCCGTTGTCGATCATGTGCTGCGGGGACCGCTCTTCGGGGGTCAACCGGCACCAGACTTCGGGAACCAGCAACGAGATGTCGTGTCCGACTTCGAAACGCGGTCCGATGTGTCCGGCCGCGGTGCTGAATCCCCCCAGCCCGGTCAGGATCATCGACACGATCATGTTGTTCATGTCGGTCGACGGCATCAGTGCGTTGAAGGGGCCCTTGGTCAGCGCGCCTTCGCTGCCGGCACCGGTGGTGCTGGGGCTTTTGCCGGTCAAGGAACAGAGGTAATCCATCACCAGCTCGGGCAGCTCTTGATAATGCAGCGGCGAGTAAACGGCCAACGATCGGATCCGTTTTTCCGGCTCCGGCGGATTGTTTCGTCGTCCGCCCAGGACCGCTCCGACCGGAATGTGAATCGGTTCGTCCGGTCCCAGGCCCCGGTTGAACTGAATGCCGCGTCGGGCCACATAGGTATCGCGGGCGAACACCATGTCGGGGCGGTCTTGCAAGTAGCGAGGGTTCTTCGTCTGTTTGCCGTCGACCAGTCGCGGGTTGGAGGTGCTGACGACATAGCTGTCATCTTGCTCATAGGCTTTCTTGAGCAGATCGGCCATCGGTCCGGTGAACTTGTCGAACTCGATCGCGTCACGCACGATCTCGCCGACTTCGCTGTGGGTCAGCGGCTGGAAATTGCTGATGAAGTTGGCCGGGCGAGACAAATCCCATTCGGTTTGTTTGTCCAATCCGCGGTGGATGGCATCGTCCGGGCGTTGGAACAAGCGGTACTCGCAGTTTTCGATGAACTTGTAACTGGTCGCCGGCACGACACTGTCACCGAGGTTTTCGATCATGCGAGCCGGGACGACGGTGCTGGCGCTGATGTCGTCTTCACGCTGCACCTTTGCCGCCGGCAGGAAATCCTGGCGCACCTTGAAGGTTCGCCAACGTTTCTCGTCCAATCCCACACGAAGGTAGGTTCCCACCAGGGCTCGATCGCCGATCTTCAGTTCGTGGCCCGGGGATCCGTTGACGATGTCCACGCCGAATCGGTCTTTCCAATTGTCCGCTTCGCCTTCCTTGGTGAACCGTTTGATGATCAACGCCATCGAATAAACACGCTCGGGGATGTCCCGGAGCCACTGATTGTACTGGTCGTTGTAATCCGGCGACGGGGTCAGCAGTTTGATCACGCTGCCCAGACTACGTGCCGAACTCAACACGCTGCGGCTCGGTCGATCGGTATAGTCGGTCCGCCCGGTGTAGCTGTCCGACCAGCGGTTGGAATAATCTTTTCCGAAGATCTCGTCCAGTTTCGCAAAGTCATCGTCGCGGTCGCCGACGAAGATCGGCCCGTACAGCATGTAGTCTCGCAAACTCTTGCTGATCTCGCTTTTACCGCCACCACTGACGGTGCAGGGTTTGTGGCAGAAAACGCCTTCGCCGACCGTCCCGACCAACCGCCACGAAGGCGCGTTGGGGTGCTTTTCCAGCCGGATCTTGTAACCGCTCGGCGCGATGTAGATCTGGTCGGGCGACAAGGGAATGCGGTGCTCCTGGTCGTCACGCGTCCATTTGATGCACCGCTCTTCCAACGTGACCTTGGCGTTTTCGGGAATGTAGATGATCGAATCGTCATTGCGATCGACGCCGTAGCCCTCGGGTTTGGCGTCGACAAACTCGGCATAGTCACGGGCGACGTCATCAAACGTCCGCCCGTTGTGACGCTGGCTATCGATTTGGAATTCTTCACCCAGCGAATACGACGCGAATGCGAGTGCACCGCCGGCGTGCTCTTCCTCCGATCGCCCCATCAGGTTGCAGGCATAGCTGATTTGGGTTTTGACCTCTTTCTTGCAATACCCGTAGTAGTTGTCCGCGATCAGCGTGACGACCACGCCACGACGGTCGCGGCAAGTCAACTTGAACGCCGTGCCGTTGTTGTAGCATTCCGATTCGTCGCTCCAGCACATGCCGTCGCGGCGCTGACGTTCCGATGCGCTGCTTTCGTGGGGCAGGCCGAGTTCCTTTTTGGTGATCTTGGTCAGGTGCGGCGCCAGGATCACGCAACCGGTGTGTCCGGTCCACGATTTCACGTCCAGCCCGGCGTCGTTTTCGGGAATCAGCGGGTCGCCACCGTTGCCGAAAATCGATTCGACAAAGTCAAGGTTGCTGACCAGACTGGCCGGCGCAAAGAACCGTGTCTCCATCGTCAACGCGTTGGTGAACCCGGGGACGGCCGGGCAGACCAGCGGACGCATCAACAGCGAGACCCAGGTGTGGGCCGGATGTTTCAGCTGGCTGGTGTAGGGCAGCAGCGTCAGATCCTCCGGCGGTGACATCGCCGCACGGAACAATTTGACAAACACGCCTTTGGGCACCGCTCGCTTGTCACCGGGGATCGGCAACCCGCCTTGGACGACATGAAATGTCCCCGCCGTCGTGCGGCGATCGGCACGCGGGTTGTTCAGCACCCCGTTGGTGCAGCGATACGAGCTGACCAAGTCTGTTTCGAACGAGTCACCGTTGATCGGCAAACTCAATTTGCGCGCCATCCCATGACGATCCAACGTCAGCGTACGCGAGGGCAAATGCAGCTGGCCGCCCCGAAGTTCGTCGGCAAAGTAACCGTTGAGAAATGATTCAATGCGCGTGTCGACGGGAACACGATGCGATGCCAACAGACGCGACTTCTCACGGATGCTTTCCAAAATCCCGCTCGAGAACTTGGTCATCGCATTGCCGAGTTCATCGTCCACGCGGAGCAACCCGGCCGCCGCCAGTTGCAAGACCAAGTACGTGCGCAGATTGTCGCGCTCGGCCGGGTCGGTCGCGATCGACTTGTCCCAACCAACGGCACGTTGCAATTGATCAACGTCATGAAACAGAGAGAGATTTTCACGAAGAAGAGACATAAAAATCTGGGTGGTTGGAGACATTACGGAGACACAACACCGCAAGCGTAGCTTATGCGTAACTGCTCACTTTCGGTGTCAGCGACACGAACCGACCGCGCCTGTACATCCTTAGCCTGGGTTTGACAAGCTGCACGTCAATGCCCGTGCTTCCTAGCGTTGCCGAACCGACCGTTGTGCCGCTATGATGGCGTGATAATCGCCTCGCGCCCACGGGGGTGCAGCCTCCACCCGCCTGGAAGCTGTTCACAAGATGTGTCGGAACTCGGATGGCGTGCGGACGGAAATGCCGACGGTGCTTGCCCCCTGATGATCCGCGGTCCAGGCGGTTGCTTCCCCACCCCAGCTGTCTCCCCTCATTTTGGATTGGATTGACCGTGATGTTCTTCACGTCCCGCGTGTGCCCGACCCTCGTTGCCGCGGCAATGATTCTTTGCTCCGCTGTGTCCCCTTTCCCACACGTCGCCCGGGCGGATCTGGGGGTGACGCCGCCCGATCAATTCAGCGTCCCGGCCGGGTTTGAGGTTCAATTGGTGTACGAAGTCCCCTTCGACACCCAAGGATCGTGGGTCAGTTTGACTGTCGACCCCAAGGGACGACTGGTCGCGTCGGACCAGGAAGGCAGCCTGTATCGAATCGACGTCTCGGCGGACCAGCCGAGCGTCGAGAAACTGGAGGTCGAAATCGGATCGGCGCAGGGGCTGTTGTTCGCCTTTGACGCCTTGTACGTCAACGTCAACGGACGCCCGCAAAACAAGAACGGTGTCTATCGGTTGACCGACACCGATGACGACGACCAGTTCGATCAAATCGATTTCGTCTTGCCGCTCCCGGGTGGTGGTGAGCACGGTCCGCACGCGTTGATCCTGTCCCAGGACGGGAAACGGATCATCACCTGTGGCGGCAACATGACCAAGTTGCCCACGACGATCGCGCGCAGCCGTGTCCCCCAAGTCTGGGACGAAGACCACTTGCTGGGACGCATGCCCGACGCGCGCGGTCATGCGGCTGACCGCATGGCGCCCGGCGGCTGGATCGGGTCGTTCCTGCCCGACGGCAGCGACTTTGAATTGATCGCAACCGGGTTCCGCAATGAATATGACATCGCGCTCAACGACCAAGGCGAACTGTTCACCTATGACGCGGACATGGAATGGGACGTCGGCACGCCCTGGTACCGTCCCACGCGGATCAATCACGTGATCAGTGGCGGCGAGTTCGGGTGGCGAAACGGAACGGGCAAGTGGCCGGAATACTACCCCGATTCCTTCGGTGCGGCCGTCGACATCGGCCCCGGTTCTCCGACCGGGATCTGTTTCGGATATGGAACGAAGTACCCGCCCAAGTATCGCGACGCGCTGTTCATCGCCGATTGGAGTTATGGCAACATTCACGCGGTTCATTTGACTCCCGACGGCAGCTCCTACACCGGCAGCTATGAAACCTTTGCCACCGCCGCACCGTTGCCGGTGACCGACATGGTCGTCCGGCCCCAAGACGGCGCGTTGTACTTTGCCGTCGGCGGCCGCAAGACCCAAAGCGGTTTGTACCGGATCGTGTACCGTGGCGATGCAGACGCATCCGATCGGACCGATTCCCGCGACGAGAAAACACAGCGTCTGGTCGCGCTGCGAAAACAACTCGAATCCCTGCACGTCGGTAATGCCGACAAGAAAGCCGTGGGATTGGCGATTCGAAACCTCGCCCATCAAGACCGCGCGATTCGATTCGCCGCCCGCGTCGCATTGGAACATCAACCGACCATGCGTTGGAAACGACGAATCGCCAAGATCGGGCAACCGCAAGCCCGCGCCCTTGCCGTCATCGCCCTGGCACGAACCGGCACCCCCGACGACCAGACGCTCGCCTTTGACGCCCTGGCCGAGATCGACTGGGAGGATCTATCGGTGGAGGGTCGGATCGCGCTGCTGCGTGCCTATTCCCTTGTAGCGATCCGCCTGGGTGAATTCGACGAAACACAGGCCGATACCGTTCGCGGGCAGATCCAAGGCGTCTTTCCGACCGGAAACGATCACGTCGACCGAGAACTGGCGCAGATGCTGGTGTACCTTCGATCGCCGGGATCGACCGGGAAGATCGTTCAGGAAATGCGGCGTGCCCCCAGCCAAGAGAATCAAATCTTCTATGCGTTGACGCTTCGCGAAGCGGACCAGGGCTGGAACGAAGCTCTGTACCGAGACTACTTCGGTTGGTTCAACGACGTTCAATCGGCGCGTGGCGGCATGTCCTTTGGCGGTTTCATTGCCAACATCAAATCGGCCGCGTTGGCCAATGTGCCGGCAGCGGTGCAAGAGAAACTGGCCGAGGTTTTGAAACCCCAGCCGGTCCAAAGCGTCCAGTCGGAGCAACGCCCGCTGGTCAAAAAATGGACCGTCGACGAATTGTTGCCCGCCGTCACCGCGTCGGACCGAACCCCCGATTTCGAAACCGGCAAATCGGTGTTCGCATCGGCCCAGTGTTACAAGTGTCACCGCATGGGCATCCAAGGCGGCATCCTGGGACCGGACCTGAGCGGAGCCGGCGGTCGGTTCTCTCCCAAAGACCTGTTGACCGCGATCATCCATCCGGACCAAGCGATCAGTGACCAGTACGGCGCGACACAGTTCTTGACCGACGACGGCAAGGTGATCGTGGGCCGCGTGGTCAACATGTCCGGAAACAAGCTCCGCGTGATGACCAACATGCTGGACCCATCGTCACTGGCCGAAGTGAATCGCGACGAAGTGGAACAAACCCAGCCGAGCAAAGCCAGCATGATGCCGGCCGGGTTGCTCGATTCGTTTCACGCGTCCGAGATCGCCGACCTGATCGCATACCTGCGCGCCGGCGGAAAGGCCGAGCATCCGATCTATCGCAAGACGGTCGCTGCCGCCGCTGAGTGATCGGTCGCCGAAGAATCGCGACCCCACTCGGCCCAAAACGCCGCGTGAGGTCGTGCGGTTTGGTGCCACGCGTTGACGCGCGTCATCCTCATCGGCTCGACTGGGCGTTGTGGCAGGGCGGAGAGGGAGGAAGATTTTGGAGATAGGAAAATTGGCGAGATCGAAAGGAGGGTGCATTTCATCATTTTCTCACCTTCCAAATCTTCTTACCCGATTCCCGCCGCCCGATCCCAAATCAAGTTTCGGCGCAGCACTAGACCAGGATTGCGGCGATCACCAGGATCACGATGAACAGTCCCGCGACGACTTTGCCGAGCGTCCCGAACGTGCGGCCCCAAAACGTCGAATGCCCGACCGACCAGTTCTCTTTCCACGTCCTTCCGTTGGTCCACTCGCCGTACATCGCTCCGGCGGCCGCGCCGATTCCGCCGAACAGGATCGCCGCGATGACCGATCCGATCACGGGCACAGGAACGCCGACGATCGCGCCGGTGATCGCACCGGCCATCGATCCGATAATCGAATACAGCGTGGATTTCCGACTCGCCCCGGCGCGTTTGGCACCGGCCGCACCGGCGAGAAACTCGAACAATTCACCGGCTAACGCCAACACGAATCCTGCCAGCACCCCGCCATAGCCGATCGCCAGCCGGCCCGATGCCGGACCCAGCCAGGCATACAGCGCCAGCAGCAGCACACAGAACCAGTTGCCGGGCAGGGCGATCAGGTTAGTCGCCCAAGCGACCAGGCAGCCGATCACCAACAGGATCGCCAGCACGACAACGCCGCTGGTTTCCAGCCACGGCGCCCATCGGCCGGCATGTTCGGCAAGCAACAAAACAGCAGGTAACATGAAACCTGATGACCAGGGAAGTGAGGGCAGGATAATGCTTCTCGTGGGGGGCGAGGTTTCTGCCCGCGGTCCGCGTCAGCAGCTGCAGATTTCGTCTCGTACGACCGACGCGGTACATTGGTTGCGTCTAACCCCTCGTCCGATCGGCACAGTTTACACCTCTGGGAGAGCCATGTTGACCGCGAACCAAGGCGAGCAAAACGTGAACGTCACGGATTCGTCCAATGACGACAAGACTGCGATCAACCTGGTCATCGCCGCGGACGGATCGATTTCATCCAGCAGAATCGTTTGAATGCCACCCCAATGGCACGCCGCTTGCACCTCCTGCCTGCGACGTTTCGACAGAATTCGCGTCGACTTAGAATCCGAGGTAGGGCCGGTGGAGCGTTCGACGAATCAACAACCTGACGATTGGGTCCGCCTGGACGTGAGCGTTCCGATCTGGGGCCGTTTCTTCACCGTCGCCCCACTGATCGTGATCGGAACACGCGAGCCGGACGGCCGCTACGATCTGGCGCCGAAGCACATGGCGACCCCGCTGGGCTGGGAGAACTACTTCGGGTTCGTCTGCACGCCCGAACACGCGACCTATCAAAACATTCGCCGCGACAAAGTGTTTACGGTCAGCTTTCCGGCCGCCGACGCAGTGGTCCTGGCCAGCCTGGCCGCCTCGCCCCGCTGCGGCGACGATTCCAAACCCGCCCTGACCGCGCTGCCGCGGTTCAAGGCGACCACCATCGATGGCGAATTCCTGGCCCAGTCGACCTTGTTTTTCGAATGTGAACTCGACCGCATCGTCGACGGCTTCGGCGCCAACAGCCTGATCGCCGGTCGCATCGTCGCGGCGATGGTTTCTCCCGCGGCACTACGGTCGATGGATGTCGATGATCAGGAAGTGATCGCCAACTCCCCGCTGCTGGCCTACCTGGCCCCGACACGTTACGCGACGGTCCACCGCAGCCAGTCGTTCCCGTTCCCTGCCGGATTTCAAAAGACCAGGGATCCCGAATCGTGAACAAGGCAACCGCAGGAAAGATCTTCCGTTGGCTGGCCACCCAGCAGGATGCCATGGTCGCCCTGATCCGCGAGGCGGCGCTGATCGAATCGCCGTCGGCCGACCCGAGCACCCAAGGCCCGGTCTTTGATCTGTTCGCGAGCGAATTACAGGCGATCGGATTTCGCTGTCGCCGCTACCGCGGCACAACCTCCGGCGGTCAACTGTTGGCCCTGCCGGCGGTGACGGGGGCTGATCGCCACCGGCAGCTGTTGCTGGGGCATTGCGACACCGTTTGGCCGGTCGGGACGCTCAAGCGGATGCCGGTCCAGTCGCGCGACGGTCGACTGCACGGACCCGGCGTTTACGACATGAAAGCCGGGCTCGTTCAAGCCTTGTTCGCGATGCGTGCCCTGAAAGATCTGGGGATGTCTCCGACAGTCACCCCCGTCTTGTTCATCAATTCGGACGAAGAAATCGGCAGCAGCGAATCGGCGTGGCGAATCGAGCAATTGGCCCGCTGTGTCGATCGGGCGCTGGTGATGGAGCCGTCACTCGGCACCGAGGGACGACTGAAAACGGCTCGCAAGGGCGTCGGACGATTTGTGATCACGATTTCCGGACGGGCAGCCCACGCCGGTCTGGACCCGGACAAGGGAATCAGCGCGATCCTAGAGCTTTCCCACGTCGTTCAAGCCCTGCATGCGCTCAACGATCCCGAAGCCGGGACCACGGTCAATGTGGGGACGATCGATGGCGGCGTGCGGCCGAACGTGGTCGCCGCGGAAAGCCGCGCGGAAGTCGACGTGCGGGTTCGGACCGAAGCGATCGCACGGCAGGTCGAACAGGCCATCTACGCGATCAAGCCGACAGTGCCTGGGACACAGATCCAGGTCAGTGGAACGATCGGCCGACCGCCGCTGGAACCGACGCCACGTAATCAAGCCTTGTGGCATCGCGCCCAAGCGGCCGCCGATGCACTGGGGATTGAAATCGACGAAGGCGCCGCCGGCGGCGGATCCGACGGCAACTACACCAGCCTGCACACCGCAACGCTGGACGGCCTGGGCGCGGTCGGTGACGGTGCCCACGCGCTGATCGAACACGTCATCGAAGACAAATTGCCCGAACGCGCCGCGCTGTTGGCATGTTTGTTGTTAGAGAAACCGATCGCAGATCGCGACCCGCAGCGGAAGGATCAAGCATACGATCGGTCGCCGTTGATCTGCTCGACCGACGGTGGCACGCAACCCGAAGAAACCTGAACGAACTACTCCGCGACATTTCCCCGCGACGAGGTGCGACCGATGTGCGAAACCAAGTTGACGTTCGGATCGCTGACTCGAATCTCGGATCTCGCTGAACAACCGTTCGATGTGGAATTGCTCTCGCGCGACGTCTGGGCGACCGGCGATTACGTCGTCGGTGAAGTCACGCAAACCTCGCCCAGCCGCAGGATCGAACTGGGGACGGGCCGGATGATCGAAGTTTCCCTGGGTGACTGGATCGTCGGCGCGTTCGGCTTTCGCGCCGCAACGCTCGAATCGGTCGGCAGTTGGCAGGAAATCCCCTACGACGGGGCGATGCATGCGATGACCGCGGCCGGATTGATCGGACGCGTGACGTCCCGCTCCAGCTTTGTCGGTGAACCGATCCACCTGGTCTATCGCGGCCATGTCAAACGGAACGGCGAAAAAGTGACCATGCAAGACTTTGTCGCCCCCGTCCCGACGGCAAAGCTGCAGTGCCCGACCGTGCTGTTGATCGGGACCTCGATGTCCTCCGGAAAAACGACGTCGGCCAAAGTCATCATTCGGCGTCTCAAACGTATGGGCTTGCGCGTCGCGGCCGCCAAGTTTACCGGTGCCGGACGCTACCGCGATATCCTGTCGATGTCCGATGCCGGTGCCGATGCCGTGTTCGATTTCGTCGACACCGGACTTCCATCAACGATTTGCGAAGCCGACGTCTATCAACAGGCCTTCGACGCCCTGGTCGGCCGGATCGCACAAGTCCGCCCCGAAGTTCTGGTCGCCGAAGCGGGCGCGTCGCCGATCGAACCCTACAATGGACAAGTCGCCGTTTCGGGGCTCAGCCATGGCCGGCGGTTCACCGTCTTGTGTGCCTCGGACCCTTACTCCGTGATCGGCGTCACCAAAGGGTTCGGTTTTTCACCCGACCTGGTCACCGGAGTCTGCACGAGCACTTCGGCGGGCGTCCAAGTCGTCCGCGGGCTTGTCCAGGCCGCGACTTTAAATCTGACCAACCCGGAGACCCTGGAAGAATTGGACCGACTGCTCAAGGAAAAACTGGAGCTATAGATGGCAAGCCATGATTTTACCGCGGCCGACATCACGTGCACCGCTTGCCGGTCACCGATCAAGGCGTATTGGTGGGCATCGTCGCGACCTTCGATCTGGCACGGCTGATCGCCGACGGCCGACTCTGAATCGTGCAAGCGCCGATCACCCGATGCATTGGATGCTAATGCGACAGTCCATGCAGGATGCGTTCGACCGACTTCTCCAGATCGTCGCGAAAGTCCGGCGTCCACCAGAGATGGAACTTCAACTGCGTTTCTTCCATCATTCGCTGTTCTTTCTTGGCGAGTGTTTTCAATCGCTTGATGCGACGCGGCTTGATCTCGCTGTTGGCCAGTCGCTTCATCCGGCCGCGGGCGATCGCGTGATCGTTCAGTTCCCCCAACACGTCTTGGACTTTGCAAACGACCGGATAGATCTCCGATCGCACTTCCGCCGGCAAGACGTCACCGAGCAGTTCGATGGTGTAGCGGAGGCGTTTGGATTGGATCCGAAAGCGGTGCAATCGATCGACCCGTTCAAGATCACTTCTCGACTTTCGGAAGAATCGCTCCGATTGATCGGCGAGCTGCGTTCTGGCGAATTCGTCCAAATCGATGTCCCGCTTGCAATCGATCGAATCGAGCAACTTCTTCGCACGTCGGGGCAAGCGATCTTTTTTCATCAAGTCGTGATCCAGCTGCATGATCGCTTTGCGAGCCTCGCGACGTAGCGGTTTCAGACGGCGTGCCAACCGCTTGTAGCTTCGCGGCTGGGTTTCGCGATAACGCATCAACAGCACGTCCAGATCGCGTGCGACACCGGCGACCCGGCGGATCCGTTTCATCTGAACTGCCATCCGATCAGCCCGCTTGCGCGGGATCACGTCCTGGTACAACTCCAACGCCGCAATCACCCGGCGCGTGCCGACACGCAGTTGATGCACGTGTTCGATCGATGCATCGTCGCGTCCCCCGGCCCCGGGCAGATGGTGCAGCACCACGGCCAGACGCGACGCGAGCGTGATTCGAGCGGCAGTGGCGACACAGCCCCGGGCGTTTTCCAAGCAGACCCACTTCCCCAGATCGGCGGAACCCAGATTGGTCGCAGACTCCCCGGCTGTCGTGTTCTCGCCCTTGGAAGCCATCGAGACGTCGAATCCTGCCAACAAAAAATTGCGTTTGGTATCAGACCTTCGGCATCCATTCTAATTCATCGTGCGACACGATTGGCAGGTGGATCCGTGTTGGTGTGCAGGCGTTAGCTGCCGACGGTCGCCGCGTAGCAGGGAAAGAAGGGGCAAACAGGAAAAAAACGGTCAGGACCCGAATGGCACGGGCTTCGTGAGCCGATGTCGCTAGCAGCGGTCATTGATGCGCCTTTAACATGGCGGTAAGGACCGAGGCTAGCGGCTACGGCTCAGCGTATTGGCTTAAGCCCGTGCCATTCGCTCCTGACCCTTTTTCGCTCAGTCTGTCTCTTGGCAAAAGAAAAACACTCTCGTCGGTCCCCCACCTGTCCGCGCAGCGGGACGTCCGCGGCATCCGGTCAGCCGCGAGCGGCTGAGGGGGGAACAATTGAGACAAGGGTTCGACACTGTCTTTAGCTCGCTTTCGCGGTCGGCGCGTCGCCTTCGTGGGCGGCTTCCAGCATCACGTTGCTGAGCGTGACGTAGGTGATCGTCCAAGCCTGTTTGACGTCGTCGGTGAACGCTTCGGCCAGGCCTTGCTGGAGTGTCCAGAGCAGGGCTTGGCCGACCGTTTGGTAACTTTCATCCGGCACGCCGTACTTCACGTGGCGGCGGCCCAGGTCTTTCACCGCCGGCAGGATGTCGTCCAGTTTGGTCAGGGACGTGACGGCCAGATTCAACGTCGCCATCAGCTTCTTGCCCTGCTCCTTCATGTCGCCCTTGAACAGCGGTTTCAACGAAGGGTCCAGTTCAAACAGACGACCATAAAACAACTCAGCGGCTTGTTCGGAAATCGGTTTGACCTTTTCCCAAGACGACTGGACCAAATCAATTTGTTCGGGAGTCATGATTCATTCACTCAAGATGGTGGAAAGAGAAACAGGAGAGTTGGAATTGAAAGTGTGAGCGACCTTTAAAGCGGGATTCGCACCAGCACGCCGCCCATCACGTCGTCTTTGGCAAATTCCGGGTAGTCATCGCCGCGATTGGGGTGGTCGTTGTGGCACGACCAGCACGCCTCGGCAACGGCACGGTCGGGGTAGACGGCGACGAAGTACTTTTGGTCGCCGAGTTCTTCTTCCCCGTAAAAGTTTTCACCGGGGTTTTCGCTCAGGAAATCCAACGCCTTCTGCTCCAATTCGGTCTTGGCCTGGTGCTGTTCATTGAGCGGCCATTTGCTTCGCAAGGAATACGTGAAACCGGCTTCGGGGTTTTCATCGACCAATTCGGCGCCCATGCGGAACATTTGGGCCGGCAACGGAATCGAGTTCTCGGTGTCTTCCCAGTATTCGAACGCTTTGACCGGCGCGTCTTGCTTGTTCAAATTGGTGACGACGTGGGTGGCGTACACGGTCCGATCGGCCATCATCACCGCATGCACGCCGTCGGCGAATTGTTGGGGCGTGATGCCACCGGACGGCGTCGAACTCGCTTCACTCTCGCTGCACCCCGGGAGCGTTGCCAGGGGCAACAGCAGGCACACGGTCGCGGCCGCAGCGGCAAGTCGTTGTTGAAGACTTCGTTTCATCAGATCAATCTCTTGGTACAAGTGGCAAAGAAAAGAAAACATCGATCGTTCAGTGGTTCGGATCAGCGGTTGTTCCGCCGCGCGGCCCGTTTGGCCTCTTGCTGCTGGAACCATTCATGCGCCATCTGCACACTTTTGATTCGCTCTGTCGGGGCCTCGGCGAAGCAGGACGCAACCGACTGCGGGTCGGCCAACGCGCTCAGCGAGTACTCCAGTCCGTGGCAATGTGTGCAGACCTGGCGCGCCATCGTTTCGTTCGGACGCAAATTCGCGTTTTGGTCGTGATTGACCCAAATCCCGGAATCACCGTCCAGTCGCGGCAGGTGACACGTCGCACAGGAAACGCCGCTGCCGGCCGGACCATTGCCGGCCAATTCCTCGCGCCATAGTGCCGCGTGCGAACTGTCGCCGTAGGCCAATGAATGGTCGTCGGCGTGACACCGCAGACAGGCATCGGTGGCGGCAAATGGTGTGTCAAAGCGATGCCCGCTGTGGCAGGCGCTGCAGTCGAGTTCCGCGTGGGCTTGACCGGCGTGCATCGGCAGACGCGCTTGTTCGGGCGTCATCGGGGACAACCCGGCGGCCAATCGCATGCCGTGTTTGCCGGTCATGAAGCTTTCGACCTGCCGCTGATGGCACTGCCGGCAACGTTCCATCGCGACTTGCTCGGACCACGCCCCATCGTCGCTGGTGGAATCACCGTCGCCGCGGTGACAGTGCGAGCAGTTGACGCCGGCCATGGCGTGCGCCGTTGTCGCCCAATCGTTGAGCAAACTGTCGTCGGTCGTCCACGACGGTGGGTGATCGGCATCTGCAACTGCCAGCGGCTCTTGGACGCGAATGGCACCCGAAAGCGTTTCCGCGGTCGAACGCCGTGGCAACGCGGCAAGTTCTAAATGGTCGCTTTGGCCGTGGTGATCGTCGAGATATTTTTCGTACAGCGCGCGGTTGTCGTGGTAGTTGTGACATCCAGCGGTCGCACAACTGTCATAGGCCATGCCGCGGTGGCTGGGCCGCGAATCGGCGACTTCTTGATGGCAATGCCAACAATAATCCGCCGGCATGGTCAGCCCCATCGCGAGCGTTTGCTCGGGGGCGTGTTCCTGGTGACAGGTCAAACAGTTTTGTGCGTCCAGGATCTTCAGCCGTTCCGCGTTGGTCGGGTCGCGGAACTTCTTTGCCGGATGAGTGTCCTTGGCAAGGTCCAGTTGCTCGCCGTGACAACGAATGCAGGCATCTTGCATGACGTCCGAACTGCTCGGTCCCTCTGACGATCGCCCGGGATCATGACAGGCGTTGCAATCCAATTCGATCTGGTAGTGGCCGTGAGTGGTTTCCCCGGGCAGCCAGACCGTTTTGTGACTCGATGCCGGAGCGACCAATCCGTAGCCGAAGTACGCCGCGATCGACAGATTGATCGCCGCCCACGTCAACCATTTCGGCCCGTGCGGGGATTCGCGAAACGCGTTCCAGATCGGTTTCAGTTGAATCATCATGCTCAATCGCGAAACCAATAAAAACCGAGCACGTGAAGGGCGATCAGAATCGGCAGCGGCCATGTGACCCACAGGTGGATGCGACTGAGCCGCGGCCGCCAGCGACGAATCCACATCCCCAGGTTTCCCGCCGCCCGGCTTTCCAAACTGCTGGCAATCCCCGCCACGGCGCCCAGTGCCGCGGCGGACAAGAAGCAAACGCCCAACAAGAAATTCAGGTTGTGCCCCAGCCGCATGCCCGTGTGAACGGCGACGCCCATCAAGACGGCCATGCCAAGCACCCCGTGTGCGGCGCGCCAAAAGCCGTAGGATCCCCAGCGGAACCAGGCGACGCGTTTGCGCAGTGAAAAGACCAAACCCAGGGCCGTCAAACCGACCAAGGTGAAACCGCTGAGTTGGCGTCCCAGATTGCCCCTGTAGACGGTTTCGATCGTGCGCCAAGATGATTGCACGCTCTCGGTCAGGGGAATCGGTGGCAGGATCAACCAAGCCAGTGTGGCAACGAGCGCCATCACGCTGGCCGCCAGCATGGCCCTTGCGCCGGGAACCACGACCGGTTCGACCGCGCCGCCGGCCAGCTCCGCAACCAAACCGCGACAGCTGCCGCAGGCCGTCGACGCGCCACAGACCTGCGCGATCTGATCGACCTCTCCAGCGCCGTCGTCGATCGCCTGGACGATGGTCGATTTGCTGACCGACAAGCACGAACACACGACCGCGTCGGCCGGCCAGTGGGTGACGGGCATCGCGCCGCCGGGAGACCACGGGGAACCGGTTTGCAAGAATCGTTTGCGTTGCCACGGCCATAACCGGGCCTGTTTAGCGATCGCTTGACGGATCTGTGGCAGCTCATCCCAGGGACCGACACAGGATGCACCGACAATCCTGCCACGCTCGGTCAACAGTTTTCGATAGCCCGATTCATCGTGATGCGTGACCACGTTTCCGCCGGGCGATTCTCCGATCGCCAAACCCAACGTCGCGACCTGGACCCCCATCAATTTCAGTTCGGCCGATTCGTCGGCTCCGTTGAACGTCACCTGTTTTCCGGCCAATCGCTGGGCCAACACGTCGGCCATGCGAAAGCACGGTGCCGCCAGCCCGAAGACGTGGTCGCCAAACGAAGCGCACTCGCCGATCGCGTAGATGTTCGGATCGCTGGTCTGCAATCGCTGGTCGACCTTCACGCCGCGTCGGGGGCCGATTTCAATCCCCGCCGACTCTGCCAACGTGTCGTTGGGGCGGACTCCGGCGGCGATGACCAGCAAATCGACATTCAGATCGCTGGCGTTGGCAAACCGGACTTGGATTTGTTCATCGACGACGCGAATCGATTCGGTGCGGCGCACGAGTTGGATCTCTACGCCAAGATCTTGGATCTTCTGTTTCAACAGTCCCGCCGCGTCGGCATCCAATTGCCGCGGCATCAAACCCGGTGCCATCTCGATCACGCTGACCGAAAGCCCCAGGTCCATCAGAATCTTGGCAGCTTCCAGGCCCAGCAAGCCGCCACCGATCACCCCGCCGCGACGCACGTTTCGCGACGCACAGTGCTCGCGGATCGCTTCCAAGTCGGCGATCGTGCGGTAGACAAACACGCCTTCGCTGTCACAACCCTCGATCGGGGGCACAAAGGCGTGGGACCCGGTCGCCAAGACCAGCTGGTCGTAGCCGTAAACCGAGCCTTCGTTGTCGACGACGCATTGCCGGTCGCGATCGATCCGCTCGATTCGACGGCCTGTTTTGAGTTCGATGCGATGTTGTTGATACCAGTCCCGCGGCGCGAGCAACAAATCCTCCGCCGAACGCCCCGAAAAATAGCTGGACAGATTAACGCGATCGTACGCCGGTTGGGGTTCATCGCCGATGATCGTGACGTCGTACTCATGGATCGCGCCGCTGCGGACCAATCGATCGCAAAGGCCGAATCCTGCCATCCCGCCACCGACGATCAACAAACGCGGGCGTTGTTTCGTCGCGCCATCGGCGTCCGAGACCGTCGGACGGACATGCTGGCGATTGGCAAGCGGGGCGTTTAACGCGGCAACCATATCAGGCGGCAACCAGAACCGTGTGGAGTTGGAACCGGGGGGAATCGTTGGTCGAGATCGCCGCCTACGAATCTCGGTGGCCGATCTGTCATCGCCGGCCGGGTCACCACCGCACGCAACCGCCGCGCCAATCCGCACCCCTGTCAGCACTTGGCGGAAATTCGACGCCCCTCTTTGCCACAGGCCATGGCGAAGGCCAGTAAAATACCCCTTAGCATGTAGAATTGTTCGTGTCGGCGTGCCGGATGGACGTGCCCCCCAGCGCGAATCACGCGCACGGTCGCACCGCCCTGCTCAACGGCGCGGCATCGGCACGTCTATGCGGGGGCGTCTGGCGGGCCGTCGATTCGGCGATGCTGGAATTGAATTCTTTCAAACTGACCTGGAAACGGTCGTGAAGATTTGACTAGACGTGACTCTTGATTGTTAACCCGCTTGATTCTTCGCACGAATCCGTCACGGAGGACTGTCGTGCAAACGATAAAAACTGCCGCCATCGTCGTATTGATGCTCACCGTCCTGTACGGCGGTTATGTCTCCTTGACCACTCCACCGGAGCCGCTGCCCGATGAGATCGAGGACATCTTGGTGATTGAGGACGCGGGCAGTGGAGCCTTTGGGACCGATGCAGCGGTCGCCACCGGGTTGCAATTGGACGAACCGCCGGCGGGCGTTCTTTCGCCGTCTCAAGGATCACCGGCTGCCGACTCGGCCAGTTCGCCGGCCCCATCGCCGACACCGAATCCTGCGTCGACGGCAACGGCTGCAGCGGCGTCGCCAACGTTTTCCAATCCCGGAACGTTTGGAAGTTCGTTCGCGGACTTGCCGCCCAAATTGGAACCCTCCGACGATCGCCAAACCGCGGTCGCCAACACCATCACCAAACTGCCGGCGGTCGAACCGGGCGTTCCCGGCGTGACGCCCGGTCCGGCCGACTCCTACGCCTCCACGCCGGGTGAGTTCCGCATGCCGGACCCTTCCGATGCGGCATCGACGTTTGATCCGTCGCGTGGGTCCGCGTTTAACGCTGGCGGAACCGGATTCACGATGACCGACGAGTCGCCGTCGACGGCGACCGAGGCACTCGGTGATAACCCGAACCCCCGCGAAAACCGTGGGCTGATCAATGCGATTGCGACCGCCGACGCGATGTTCGCCAAAGGCCAATTGAAAGAGGCCCTGGCGACGTTGAGTGTCTTTTACGGGATGCCGGATCTGTCCGAGGACCAACGCCGACAATTGCTCAGCCGGCTCGATCCGCTGGCCCGCGAAGTGATTTATTCGCGCCGCCACCTGCTGGAACCGCCCCGCCGCGTGACCGCCAGCGAAGACCTGGTGCAGATCGCCAAAGAATACGACGTCCCGCCGCAATTGCTGGCCAATATCAACGGCGTGGAAGATCCGGTCATGGTGCTTCCGGGAACGGAATTGAAGATGGTTCGCGGGCCGTTTCGAGCCGAAGTCGACTTGACGGGGCAGCAATTGACGCTGTTTTTGGGCGACCTGTATGCGGGCCGATTCGAAATCGGTGTCGGCAACGATCCGACCCCGACTCCCGGGACCTACACCGTCCAAGAGAAACAAACGTCGCACGTCTACTACGACCGATCGGGCGTTCCGATCCCGGCCGGCAGCCCCGACAACCCCTACGGCAAGATGTGGTTGGATCTGGGGGGACAAATCAGCATCCACGGCAGTCCGAACACCGTCCAGCCCACCCAAAACGGCTGCATCAGTGTCGCCGGGGACTACGCCGACGACGTTTATGGGATTCTTAGCCAGGGTTCCTCTGTCACGATTCGCCGATAACAATGCCATGCTTTGATGATTCATCCTCCTGATGATTTCGGCGAGTTCCGCGACCGAAAATCCGGCGTTGATGAAACATTCCGAAACGTAGGGATTCATGGCATGACATACAGCAAACAAGCATTGATTGATCTGTTGGGCAGCGAAGCGCTCCAACGCGGCGAGTTCACTTTGGCCAGTGGCAAAAAGGCATCTTATTATCTGGATTGCCGGCGGATCACCTTGCACCCCAAGGGTGCCGGTCTGGTCGCCGCAGGAATGCTCGCCGAAATCCAAGCCTCTGGTCCCCTGCCGGCCGCTGTCGGCGGCATGGCGATCGGTGCCGACCCGATCACCGCGGCGATCGTCACGATCGCCGGCCAACAGGATTTGCCACTCAAAGGGTTCATGGTCCGCAAAGAACCCAAGGGTCACGGCATGGGCAAACAGGTCGAAGGGCCGGTCCAGCCCGGGCAGGAAGTGGTGATCGTTGAAGACGTCATCACCAGCGGCGGCAGCGCACTCAAGGCGGTCGAGGCGGCCGAAGCATTCGGTTTAAAGGTCCGCGAAGTCATCGGTATCATCGACCGATTGGCCGGCGGAGAAGCCGCGTTTGCCGCCCGCGGATTGAAACTCAAAACGTTGACCACCATTCGTGACTTCGGGATCGAGCCGGAATAGTGGAAACGTCGCTGCATCAACAACTGAAACTCCACTACGCCTGTGACGCCTCACAAACCGAAGTGGTCGTCGGGCGTTACCGGATTGATGCAGTGCGAAGCGATGAATTGATCGAAGTGCAGTGCGCGTCGCTGTCGGCGATCAAAACCAAGATCCGTGCCCTGCTTGATCGCCACACCGTCCGGGTGGTCAAACCGATCATCCTGAGAACCCGGATCGCGAAGAAAAAAAACGCACGGGGCAAAGTCACCTCGCGGCGGTTGAGCCCCAAACGTGGCGACACGTTGGATCTGTTCGAAGATTTGATCTACTTCACACGCGTCTTTCCGCACCAGAACCTGATCTTGGAACTGGCCCTGATTCATGTGGAACAAACGCGTGTCCCCAGTCGCCGTCACCGACGTCGCTGGCGCAAAGATTACCGCGTGACGGATGTCTCACTGGAGCGGATCGAATCGACGATCGAGCTTCGCAGCGCCGAAGACCTGTTTGAAATGGTCGGGCTCGATCGCGATTGCGACTCGTTTACGACCGAAGACATCGCGCGGGTGACGGGACGACCACGCTGGTTCGCCCAAAAAATCGCCTACGTGCTCAAACACACCCAGGCGATCGAGCCGATCGGACGCAACCGATCCGGCATCCTCTACCGCGCCGCGTAGTGGACCTCCGGCATGCGATGCGTGCCCACCGATTTGCTGCTGATTTTCATCCGCGGGTACGCTTTGCCATCCGTGGTTTCAATCGTCCCAAGATTCCCTTGATCGCCAGACCCACGGGGAACACGCCCCCAGCGAGGGCGTTCCCTCCTAGACCGCGAAAACCACTGCGAAAACCACTGCGAAAACCACCGCGGTGAAATCTCCAACGGTCAGAATTCGCATCCCTGGGAAGAAAAGCGTATGAAATAGGGGTAATCGGCGTGGAAAAGTGGGCTCCTTCCACCCTGTAAGCAACGTTTTTGCTTCCACGGTACCGTCGAGCCCCACCGCGATGTCTGTTTTTATTGCACTCACGATCGTCTGGATCATTGTCACGCTGGTCGGGCATCTCTCCTGGCTGGCCCTGGCGGCACTGTATCGGGCGATCGCCGGGACGGACGGTCCGCCGGAAATCGTTGACCGAAACGACGATGCCCGGGCGGCCGAGCGGGTGATCAGCCGGCTGGCCGAGCAACGGCTGATCAGCCCCGCCGAAGCACGGCGGCTGAGCAGCAAGATCGAAGAACTGGACGAAGTGGCGTGGCGTATTCCGGCAAAACGCGATACAGCCGGGGCCGGTCTCGCCGCGACGCCTGCTGCTGGATCGAATTCCGCCGAGGATCAGGCGCCCGATCAGGCGCCCGATCAGGCGCCCGATCAGACGCCCGATCAGGCGCCGCAAGATCAGCCGCACGCCGATGCGACCGGGCGCCGGCAAACGCTGGATGAATTTTTGGCGCCACGGCCCAGCGTCGTCGCTGCGACAGCCGTCACCGGCCCGTCCGAGACTTCCGATCAACGGGCTGCCACCAGCCAGCCTGCTACCAGCCCGGTTGTTACTGCGCCGGTTGTCACCTCGCCACGCGCCTCGCTGGGGCAATCGCTCGCCGAGTTCTTGGCCGCACACAACATCCGTTGGGGGGAATTGATCGCGGGGGTGCTGATCGTCGTCTGTTCGATCGGTTTGGTGATGAGTCTGTGGACGACGATCACGCAAATGCACCGCGTGATTCCCTCGTTGATCTTTTTGACCGGCAACACCGCGATCTTCGGCGCCGGGTTGTACACGCTATTTCGTTGGCGGTTGCAGGACACCAGCCGGGCGACGTTGGTGATCGCGACGCTGCTGGTTCCGCTGGGAATCCTGACCGGATTGTCGACCGGCGGTATCGACAACGCGTCGGTGTTGTTGAACGATCCGATCACGATCGTGTCGATCCTGGGGGCCGGCGCGATCTATCTGACCTTGATCTGGCACTCCAGTCGCGCGTTGGTCGGGTCGTCGGCCGCGCTGCCGATGACAATCGGCGTTGCCGGTCCGGCTGCGGTGCTGCCGTTGGTTCCCGCGGCGGTCCGCACTTGGGAGGTGTCTGCCGGGGTCATCGTGTATGCCGGGTCATTGGCCGTTGCCGCCGCGGTCATGATCTTGATTCCACGTCACGCCGAGGGGCAAAGCAGATCAAGCCTGAAGGGGAACGCGTCGTGGCGTCGAGCGCTGGTGATCGGCGTCTCGACGTTTAGCTTGGCGGTACTCACCGGCTATGTCGCGTTCATGTTGCGTGCGTTCGATGCCGGCTGGTTGCGGATCGCCGTGTCGACGCTTCCCGGCATCGTGCTGTTGGCGGCCGCGGCGGGATCGCTGGTCGCTGACCGCCGACGCCCGAAACTGGCGCTCGCGGGGACGGTGATGGCGTCGCTGGGGTTGCTCGCCGGCGGCTCGTTGTTGATCCCGATGATGACGTCAGCCGGCTGGCTTTGGACATGGGCGATGACGTTTTCTGTTTCCGCAGGCCTTGCGGCACTGGTGTTGCGGGATCATCGCTGGACGGTGCTGTCGACCGTCCCGGTTTCGATCGCGTTCCTGTTGACTTCGCCGTCATGGGCCAGCGATCTGGCTTGGAACCAACTGCCGCTCTGGAAGCGATTGATCGGCGGCGAACCCATGCTGGCTTCGATGGGCATCGGCTTGATCACGCTGGGGATCGTCTGGGTGATGCGATCGGCCGATCACCGCAAAGCGATGTTGTACACGTCCGGGGCTTGGTTGGCTTACGCGACGGTCAACGCCGGCTTGTTGACGGTCGCCCCGGCCAGTTGGATGGGGGCGGTTCCCGATTGGATCCTGCCGGTGTTGTTGGGAACGGCCGTGGTCGCAATCGTCATGGCGGCACAGCGATTGCCCATGGAAACCAATGCCAACCTGGTTGCCGCCGTGGGCAGCGCGGTCAGCTTCGCGTTTTGGTTGTCGCTATGGAAACCGCTGGTGATCGGGCAACCGTTTCCGGGATGGTTGCCGGCCATGTGGACGTTGCTGGCGACCGCGGGCACGGGGATCGTGGCGGCGGAGTTCTTGCGGCGGCAAAAGGCGACCGCGACGGCGTTTCGGGCAATCGCGTCCGGAGCCTTGCTCGGTGCCGCGGCAACATCGATCGTCTTGGTGATCGATGCGACCGGAGTGGCGGCCATCGATCGCTCCAACACTGAAAAGGCGATCGCGGTGTTGTTCGTCAGCGTGCTCGCTTGGCTGTGGATCGGACTGACCGATCGCAATCCGCCGCATCTGATGTTCGCCCGGGTGTTTCTGGTCGTGATGGCTGTCATGGTGGGCCATTGTTACTTCCATGATTCGCTGATGACCGTGGCGGCGTGGCGCAGTGGTGAGGCGTTGTGGGCCTGGTCAGCGCTCGGTTGGTCGGTGGTCGCCGCGATCGCCAGTCGGGATGCGGGGCTCGGCTGGATCAGAAACCGTCGTGGCGTCGGTCCGGTCGCGTCATTGGTTGATCGCCTGAAGGGGTACGATCCGGCCAAGGAGTCGTGGGACGTCCTGTCTCGGGGCCTGTTGATTCAAACGTCGACGGTGTTGCCGGCCTTGGCAGCGGTGATCGGGTTCGGATCGTTGGTGGTCGGCGTCGGCAGCGATGCCACGGCGAGTCTCTACAATCTGCTTTCCCTGTCGATCGCGGTGCTGTTGGCCGGCGGGCTGGTGTTGCATTGGCCCAGACGCGGCGAAGAAGCGTTCTTCGGTCAGCGATGGATCTTTCCGTGCCTTCACCTTGCCAGTGTGTTTGTCTGGGGCGGATGGCAGGCCGGGATTCGCATGTTGGTCGACCCGGCGGAACAACTCGTCCTGGCGACGTCGTTGGCAGCAGCGGGTTGTTTTGCGATCGATTTGATGCGTCGTGGGGCGAAATCGGATGAAGGCGTCATCTTGTGGGGTGGATCAACCGGCGCCGGCGTCTTGACCGCGACCGGGTTGGCACTGATCGGGATCTCGTCGGTCGCACTGCTCAGCAGCGGATTTTTCCCGATGGTGCAGCAACGGCTACGTCCAGACGTGTTCACTGCGGTGTCGGTCGCCCTTTGGTGGACGGCCGGCGCGATCATGTCCGCGTGGCTCGGGCATCGTTATCGTTCGACGGTCCTGGCCGTTGTTTCGGCGTTACTGGTCCCGGCCGTGGTCATCCTGTTGATGCCGTTGTGGTTGCCGACCCAGTGGTGGGTTTGGATTCAAACCGCAGCGATCGCCAGTGGAGTGTATGCGGTTGCGCTGCGTTTGTTGCCGATTCGTCGAGGTCAGGAGTCTGGTCAAACCATTTTGCCCAGTGCCATCGATGTGTCACTGATTGGATGTCTCGGCATCGCCGTGATGACGTGCATGGGATTGATCGCGGGCATCGTTTTGCGCGAGCCATCGTGGATGCAATTGCATCATCCGGCTGGGCTGACGTTGTCGGCAATGGCCGCGCTGTTGATTGTGTTCTGGGATCGCGTCGCCGGAGCGGGGTTGCGATCCGGACCGGCGATTGGGTGGCCGATCACGCTTAGTTTGACTTCCGGTCACACCGCGATTGTGCTGTCGCAATTTGTCGCGTCGTCGCTGTCGCCGCAGCAGTGGTTGCCGATGGTTTGGACGGTGGTCGCGGCGGTTTCGATCGTCGAAAGTTGTCGCGTCGCGTTGGAGCAGACGCAAGCCGCTCGTTTCGCCCGCTGGCACGCGGGCGTGCTGATCATCGCGGCGTCGCTGTGGTGCGTGTTTGATGGTTCCGGCAACAGCGAATACACGATCGGACTGGTTGCGAGCATCGTCGGCGGAATCTTGGTGACGACACGGGCGGTTCTGGCGTCTTGGGAGAATCATCGCGGATTGCCGGTTTCCAGACGATCCACGGTGGTCACGCGGGGATTGAGTTGGTATGCGGTCGCGATCGGGTTGGTGTTTGTCTTTCAATTGGTGGAAACGAATTCGCGATCGGAATTCCTGCTTTGGACGATGTTGATGACCTGGGTGGGATCCTGGGTGATCGTTTGGCGGCTGGCCTGCCCCGATCGAGCGGTGGAAGCATCGATCGGTCAACGCTGCCGCGGGATGCTGGGCGAGAGCGAGTTGGCAGTCATGATCTTGGCGGCATTGTCGCTGGAAACCCTGGGCGTGATGGCTTCGCCGCCGGACTTCGCGCCGCTGGCGGTCATCGAAGACCCGTTGCTGTGGCTTCGGTTGGGCATCGGTCTGGTTGTCGCGCTGTCGGTCTGCGTTCGACACGGTCGTCGCTTGGTCTGCGAGGTGGCGGTAGCAACGGTGCTGGTGTCGGTGACGTTGTTGGGGATCCGGATCGCCGTGGGACAATTCGCACGACCGCAAACGTTGATCACGGTGATTTGTCTGGTCGCACCGATGTCGTTGGCCGCGATGGTGTTTTCCGCCGCGGGGATTTGCCGCGTGATGAATTCGGCGGCTGCCTCATGGAAGGGGCTGGTTCCGGCGGAACAGTCCGCGGTTGTTCTTTCAGTCCGACAGTTTGCCGATGTGTTGACACGTGTCACCGCCGCAGTGGTGGTCTTGGTATTCGGACTAGTAGTTTGGTTGTTGATCGACAGCAACTCCGACCGCATCGTGCCGGTGGCGATCTGCGGCGTCGCGTTGTTGGCCGCCGCGTTGGCCGAATTGGCCGAGCGGACGGGGCGGGGCATCATCCGTCACCTGGCCGTGTGGGTCGGCCTGACCTCGGTCGCGCTGTGGGCCAGCGTGAACGTGGACCAGACCGCATTTCCGATGGTTTCTCTGTCGACGCGATGGTTCGTCGGTTGGGTGTTCATCGCGGCCGGACTGTCGTTCGGTGTGCCGAAGTTGCTCGGGGCGAAGGTTTTGCAGCGCTGGCGGGACGCGATTCGCAGCGGGTTCGTGTTGGCAATCTCAATCGCCATCGGATCGCTGGTTGCGACGTTGGTCCAAGAAGGCTTCGTCCGTGTCGCCGGGCAAACCGATCAATTGGTCAAGTCGCTGTTTTTGGGAATGGCGGCGACACTGGCACTGTTGAGCGTGCTGTCGACTGTGGCGGGGATTTTCAGCGGACCGGGTTACTCCTACCGCGATGCCTGGAAACTGTCCGACCGGCACCGCGCCGCCCTGATCGTCGCGGCGCAGGTGTTTGGCGGATTGACGTGGTTCCATCTGTTTCTGTGCAAAAGCCCGCTGGCCAGTCTGGGGCTGCGAGCCTATTGGCCCTACGTGGTGATGACACTCTCGTTCGCCAGCGTGGGGGTCACCGAGTGGGCTCGGCGCCGTGGCGACGAGGTGCTGGAAAAGACGCTCAAGCAAACCGCATTGTTCTTGCCATTGGTTCCCGTGATCGGGTTCTGGCTCAGCGGCGCGTGGGTGACCTCCCTGTTCGGACAGTCCGACGTCAGCGGATGGACCTACATCCAAGGGCGCGTGTCGTACCAGGCGTTGCTGGTCGCCGCGGCACTGTACTATGGCGTCGTTTCGTTCCTCTGGAAAAGCGGTCGGGCGCGGTTGGTTTCGATCATCATCGGGAACGCAGCGTTGTGGGTGATCTTGGTTCAAACGCCGAACTGGGACTTCCTGTCCCATCCACAGGCCTGGTTGATACCGCCGGCGGTGTGTGTGTTGGTCGCGACGCATTTTCAACGGGAATCCTTGGGGACGCAAACCGCAGCGGCCATCCGTTATGCCGCGACGCTGACGATCTATGTGACCAGCACCGCGGACATGTTGATCCAAGGCGTCGGTTCGACGATCCTGGGACCGATCGTGCTGGTCGCACTGGCATTGGTCGGCGCCGGGGCCGGGGTGGCATTGCGTGTCAAACCATTCTTGTACTTGGGCACGACCTTCGTGTTGATCGGTGTGACCAGCATGGTCTGGCATGCCCAACAACAGATCGACGCGGTGTGGCCGTGGTGGGTGTTCGGCATCAGCACCGGCGTGTTGCTGATGATCGGATTGATGGCGATCGAAAAGAACAAACCCAAACTGCACCGGATCGCAACGGCGATGCAGCAGTGGGATGCGTGATCTCAGTAGAGATCAGCCAATTTTCCTACCTCCAAAATCTTCCTGCCTCTTGCCCCCGCCATGACGTCCTGTCGCGTCCGCGAGAATGATCGTGAAATGCCCCCAGGCGGTCGATCTCTTGAGCCTTAGAATCAAAATTCCCTTGAGGATGAGGTCGTGCGGTTCTTAACCTCTGATATAACAGGCGTTTACGACTTCACCCTCCCTCTGGGAGGGTCGCGGAGGAGTGAGCGACGACGCGGGGAGGGTTGGTCCACGATTTGGCGCGACCGGCGGACGAATGCTTGTCCGGCGATTCACCGTTCGACCTCCCCTCGCTACGCTCGACCCTCCTGCCAGGAGGGTTAATTTGAAAAACCGCACGACCTCGGATCGTGCCGTTGCCGCCACTACTGGACCAACGATCCCGATTCGGCTGCGAGTAGTGCTTCGTATTGGGCGATCCTTTCGGCGTCCCCGAGCCGCCGCAGGTTTTCGGCCAACAGCACGTTGTCGGCGACTCTCAGGAATCGATCGAATTTGACGTTTCGTTTCGTCGGATCCGGCTTGGGGCGGTCGGCCAACTCGCGATACCGTTTGTAATCGCGGTGGTTTTCAATCGCAGCGATAAACTCTTCACTTCGTGACGTCATCAACTCGACCGAAACGGGATTGGCAACATTTGCCAGTGGTGGCCATTTGCGTTTCAGATCGCCGGCGATTTTACGCCGCAGCGATTCTGACGACGGCCCTTGGTTTCGTCGGCGGGACCGTCCGCGTCGGCGTCCGTCTCGCAGTGCGTTCCAAGCGTCGACCAGGCGGTCGTTTCCCTTCAAATTCAGCTGTTCGGAAAGGCCTTCGAGAATCACCCGTTGGGTTGTGGTGGCCAGCCCCAAGACGACGTCGTACGGTTCTTCGTTTGAAAGTAGCTTTGCATCCCCGTCACCGAACTTGCTGTACTGGCTGAGGAATTCCCCGGATGTTTTGATGGGCAGGTCGATCGTGTCGGCGGTCAAGATCGTGTAGGCGTGCGCTTCATCAAACGAAACGACGCCGTCATCGTTGTAGTCGGGCAACGGGATCGGATCACCGGTCCGCGACCGGCCGGACAATGCGGCCCAGAAATAGGTGCTGTATTCGACGTAGCTCGATTCGTCCACTTCTGGCGTGCAACCCGCTGCCGGTCGATCGTGAACGGTTGCAAAGAATGCACAACGTTGCTGCGGCGATAGTCCCTGATCGGGATCACCGCCATTATAGATCAATTTGGCAAATCCGCCGGAGTGGCACTGGACCATGATCGCCACCACCTTCACTCCGACCGGCAGCCCATCGAGCAAGTCCACAAACTCGCGCATCTTGATCGACGAATTGTTCCACGTTGCGATCGTCGTGTTGTAGGGATCTTCCGAATCCGCACTCTTGTTGCCGTGTGCCGTGACGAACAGCAACAGCCGATCCCCCGATGCCATCGTAGTGCCGACTTCTGCGAACCAGTTGCGAATGTTGTCCGGTCGCGTGCTGCCGCGCACATTGGGGACGCGATGATTTCGATAGGACAACCCGAGGGAATCTTGAGTGCCGAAGAACTCGGCCATCAAGCGATTGGCTTTGGGGACCGACTGCGGATCCATCACCTGCAGGTCGGAACCCTCAGAGGTGCCGTCTGCGAAATAGACGTCATTGTGGGTCTTGTCCAGTTTCTGTTCGTCGAGCACCCGCTGGAAAAACAAGACGTTGTTCTCCAATGACGCCTGATTGCCCGCCGGTGCGTATCCGCCACCGATCGTCAGAAAGTAATCCGACGCCAATCCCATTCGCTCCGTCACGAACATCAATCCGATCATGCCGCAGAACAATCGAATCGATCGCGTCAATGTTCGTCGCATTATCTGGCTGCTTTGCTTCGGTATGGGAGTTGGACCAGCCCGTAGCAAAGGTTGCAGGGGCCGATCAATTGTAACCCGTGTCGATCACGAGCGACGAATCTCAAACATCAACGAATACCGACGTCGGCATCGTGTCCGAGCGGAACGATCTGGATCGCGTTGAACATCGAATAGCTGCTGCCGTCGCGATGGCTGATGAATTTCACGTCGTTGCCCTGCCAGACGTCGAAGTCGAATGTAACGTATTGAACGCCTTCGCTCATCGGCTGCTTTCGGTAACCACCGGTGCCGTCATTGGCGGTCGCCTTTTGTCCCAGACTTTCCGCACCGACCAGCAGTTCAATTCTGGCGTTTTGATCCGGGGCGTCGCCGTGCGCGTACACGTAGGCCCGATACCGTCCGGGTTCTAAATCCAACAGCGTGACGTCCAGGTCCTTGCAGCGGCAATTGTCGTAGATGTAGCCGTGAAAAATCCCCGATTGACCGGCGATTCCCCATGCTCCGTCGTGCCGAGCGATTCGCAATCTCGCTTTGCTGGGACGTCGATCGCTGAATCGCATGAAGTCCTTGGCCGTCGTGCCGACACTGACAAAGTTCCAGATGTCGCCCGGTGCGCCGACAACGCCGTCGTAGTGCCCCATGCCGGGGTCATGGGCAAAGCCGATGTTCAACATCCGCGTATGCCGAGTCGGCTCGGCCGGTGGCCACTGTAGAGCGTGTTGGCTGAGAACTTCTTGCCGGCCCTGCGCCGTCGCGGCGACGCTACAGGCCAGTGACATGAAGATCGCGACACCGAACTGCAGGCTTCTGTTTCGAACGTTTGGAGAATCCATGGTCACACCATTTAACAATGAGGAAAGGCAGGGAATCAACGCTCCGAGGTCGTAATTCGCACGGCGGGCATTGTGATGCATCATCAGCCCCGTTATCGGGATCAAACACCGACAACCAACCCGACGCTGTGACGCCTCGTAGCCGGAATTGATTCACCCCACGGATGGCGAGGCGTACCCACGGCTGTCAAACAGCATGGGATCCGTGGGAATTGATTTTCGTTTTTCCGCCCCGAAGACGGCGTCGATCTGAATGTACCGGTCGGTGTGGCCATCAGTAGACAACACGCGACACGTCGCGGTTGGACATGAATCGGCGGAAACAGAAAGCTTTTACATTTGACCGGTCACCGATCAGCGGCGCCGAAGCTGGATTCCTGACAGGACGGCCATGCCCTGTTTGGGGACAAACCGGACGTTCAAATCGTTTTGGACCGAAACGCTCTTGAGCTCGATCGTCGCGACGGCATGTTCGACATCGCCACCAATTGTCACGTTTTCCGCGACACGATCATCTTGAACATAGACGTCGAAAACCCGGACGTTTTGATCGTCCGGTTCGGGATCGGCAAAGATCAGTTCGACGTCGTACTCGTGCATCGTGCCGTCCGCGGTCGACCGACCCGCCTGGTCCTTTTCGCCTTGGATCGTCATTCCCAGTCGCAAGTCGGTGATGCCTTCGGCTGCCGACGCGATCACCCAGGGGCGAGTCGAGGACACGGCGGCGGAGGAATGGCGTGCGACGAAGCGGGTTTCCGGATTGACCGCGATCGCCAGCGGCGGTGATTTTCCAGCGACGACCGGGTGTTCCAGCCACAAGGTGCCGTCTTGGTCACGGCGATCCCCGGGAGCACCAAAGTTGATCGCCAGATTTTGAATCGATTCTCCAGGCGACAAGTTCGCCACCCCGTTGTGGACACTCCACATCTCGATTTCCGGCATATGGACCAGTGCCAATGAGGTTTGGTTTTGGTAGGCACAACTGCACGTCCGGGTGTAATCGGGGGCATTCAAAACGCCATTTGCGACGACCAAATTGGATGTGCACCCGGACTTGAATCCGCCCAGGTTCCCGGTCCCGGAATGGGTCAGCAAATCGTAAAACCCGGCGGCGCCGGAGCGAAACGTCAACAGGTTTTCGCTGGCGATGATGCTGTTGCAACCGTAGGCCCGCGTGATTTTCCAAGGCTGCATCTCGCCGGTTAGCGGGTTTTCGACCAACTTTGGCTCTCCGGTTTCCAAATAAAACGCTCCCGCCGATTCGGAGTAAGAATTGGAGTTGGTGATGATCAGATCGTTGTGCAAGATACAGGGGCCGGAGTACTTCAGCGAACGATCGCTCCATTTCACGTGTCCATCGCCGGCGTGGTAGACCGTCATGCCCTCGGCGACTTCATCGGCCAATCGGTCACTCGCCTTGGCACCGGCCTCGAGCAGCAGATCGTATTGTTCGGAATAGCCCAGCCAGCTGCCAAAGATATTCTCTTGGGACTGCCACACCTGCCGACCGGTTTTGAAGTCGAACGCCACGATGCGATAGCTGTCGCTACGTGATCGACCGCGGCGTAGCAGCGCATCGGCGATTTGCTTGGGCGTGCGATCCAGGCAATAGATCTTTCCTCCGCCGGCGACGATCCCGTTGTGCCAGAAACTGTGCTCGGCGTCGACTTTCCAGAGCTGTTTGCCGCTATGGCGATCAAAGCCGACCAATGCAACGCTGGCCGCGCGATCATAGCTTTTCGTTCCGAAACCAGCTTTGTTGCCTTTTAACTTTTTGTCGCTATCAAACGTCAAACTGTTTCGACCGCGGTACATTGCAAACCCCAGGCCGCCGATCAGCACGTCTTGATAAACGCCCAGATAGCCCCATTGTTCCTGTTCACCGTTGGCCGAGGGCGGAAGCTGGAAATCGGCAAGCAACTCGCCCGTGGCCGGATCGAGTGCGTGACAAACACTTCCTTCGACAATGTAAACGCGGTCCTCGGTAACGACATAGTTGGTACCGCGAGCATTCGCGCCGGGGATGTGCACCTGGTTGTACTTGGGGTTCAGCGGCAAATTCTCATAGGTCTGGTCGTAGTAGACGTCAAAGGTTCCCAGGTCAGCGAACTCGCGTTTCCAAAGCACCCGTCCGGTATAGACGTCGCGGGCGCTGAGCGAGTTCATTCCCTGGATGAACAGCCGGCCTCCGACCACTTGTTCCGGTGGCCCGTGCCCGTGACGCGGCAACACATCCATGTTGCTGCTGCCACCGAACCACAGCACGCCCAGCGGCAATTTGACTCGGGAGTCGTTTGATTTGACGGTGTTGGCGACGTTGCCGTACTGGTGCGTCCAGTCGGCCGATCCCGGCAGGGCACCGGCGCGCCGCACGACGACGCCATGTTTGTCGCGGTTGATGACGGCTTGTTCCAAGTTCATCGCAGCGACGCGTCGGGCCAACGCGTCCTGGTGATCCGTGCCGATCAGCACCATCGCGCCGCCGTAGGGACGCACGCTTTGATAGACGGACGCGATCGCAGCGTCATCGAGTCGTTGGGCGTCGTCAATGAAGACCATGTTCGCCGCGTAACGGGGGCCTCGGAACGAACGGGGATCGCTGTGATGGACCGTGACGCGGCCGTAGAGCCCCAGGGCATCGAGTCGACGGCGCGCGGGATCGATCGCCGAGGCGTCGGAATCCACGATCGCCAACTGGTCGAACGGTGATGCGGACGCCAATGCCATCGCCACCGGGTGATCGCTGTCGCCGAACCAAAATGCGTAGCCCGTTGCATCGCCGAGCGCCAGTAAGTTGTCAGCCATCTGTCGCGTCTGCGTAGGAACAGGTTGCGGGCGAGGCGGAACGATTTTTGTCGGCTCCTCGGATTGTCGAGGGCCGTATGCGATCAGATACCCGTCGATCGACACGGCAAACAGTTTTCCATCAGCGACAATCAAACGTTCGATCTGTTTGTCGGTCGGGATTGTTTTGACGACCTTGGCATCTGCATTTTCTTTCGGCAACGCGATCAAGGTGAGTTGTTTCTTTCCGGCGGCGACCAAGTGATCGCCCGCGAGAATCAAATCGCCGCTGCCGTCGGCTTCGATTTCCCAAGCGAGTTCTTGATCGGCTCGGTAGGCGCGAACAACGTTTCGATCCTCTTCGGATTCGGCCGAATACACCCAACCATCGTGCAGCACGGGCTCGTTGGGCATGAACGCTGTTTTGACGCCGTCTTTCAAATGAAATGCGCGGGTTCCCTTGTAACGGGTGTGAACATAAAAGTGTTGATCGTCGGCGGCGACAAAGGACCCGCCCGTTCCTTTTCCGCCGGCGTTCAATTCAAAGTAACGCAGGTCGCCGTTGCCACGTTCGAAAACCGCCGGGACCGAGCGTCCGCCCGGCACGATCAACAAGGACTCGGTTGCGACCAACGCCCCCTGTGGCGCCACACCGGCGAATGACGGGGCACTGTGCGGTTGTTTGATGTATTGCGATCCGGTGCGATCGTTGACCCAGCGGACTTCACCGGTCCGGGCGTCCAACGCGTAAATGAACGTTCCCATGAACGGCCAAATGCTGGCGGCAAAGTACACGGTGTCGTCGCGAACGACCGGGCCGCCACGGGCCGGCCAGGCCGACGTCAACCGCCGATTGCCGATCGCGTGCTGCGAACTCGGCGCGGCGCTGAATTTCCACTGCAGCTCTCCGCTGGCCGCATCGACGCAGTACAAGTGGCCGTCGTCGCTGGTGAAATAGACGCGGTCGCCCGCTCCTGCCGGTGGCATTCGCACCGGGGCTTCGGTGTAGAACGCCCACAATTCCCGGCCGCTCGTCGTGTCCAACGCCACCACTTTGTCGCTGTCGTTGAAACCCAGGAACAAGCGTCCGTCGACGACGATCGGTTCGAACACACGATCGTAGGTCATCAGGTCCAAGTTCAGCGGGTCGTCCCAGGCCTGCGATCGGGCGGTGAACGATCTTTCCCACAACAAGCTCAAGTCGTCGTTCAACCCGTTCGGGCTGGCCGCCGAACGCTCGGCGTCGTAGCGCCACATCGGCCAGTCATCGGCGGCGATCACGGGCGCCGTCAACAAGGTGAGCGTGGCGAGAAAACAGAGCGGGTTCGCGATCCTGCGAGCGATCATCTGGGTTCCTGAACGGTCGATTGGCGAAGGCGTCGGGGTGGTGACGCCGAACTTGAGACGACTCCTCCGGTGACGAGCTGCTCGCTCACCGCAGGATCGAAGGGGCGGGTAGGAAGTTTTTGGGGGTAGCAAGATTTTAGAGACTGAAACCGCCTGGGACAGCCGATTTGGCGTGCTCGATCAGGTTTTCTTGTCGCCGATCACCCACAACGTCCTCAAGATCGACTTGGCAATCGGGCCGAAACGTTAAGAATGAAGGCGTTCACCTGTCCGAACCGGATGCCTTTGACACCCGATGCAATCCCGCTGATGATTTTTTCAAGAATAATTCTGCCGGCCGTCACGTTTCTCGTTTTTTGCCCGCTACCGCTGTGTGCCCAAACGGACGGCGATCCATCCGCCGCTCCGGCCGAGCCCGCGGTCAAGATCAGCGATCCGCAAATTCCGATCGATCAGCTGGAAATCATGGTCAAACCGATGACCAAAGCGGAACTTCAGCGTGAGGCCGATGCCTGGTTTGCCCTGCTGCGGGCCAAAGGCGGAGAAATCGCCGAAGCCCGGCTGGGCGTGAAACGAGTGATCAGCGACCAGGAGTCCACGGCCGCCGCGGGAACGACTGACGACGCCACCGCTGCGGCGGAACCGAGCGACGCCACTGCCGAACAGGAAGCCGCCGAACAGGAAATGGCCGAGGAGAAACAGACGCTGTTGGACGACGTCAACGTGCTCCAAGACGAGCGAACGGCGCTCAGCGATCGACTGGAAGTCGTCCTCGATTCACTGGAGCGCAAAGGAGGCGAAGCCGAAGAGTATCGCAGCTACATCTCCGCGGTGTCGGGGATCGAACTCGACACCACCGATGTCCAATCGGCGTGGTCGGGGTTTGTCGGCTGGCTGTTGTCCAAAGAGGGCGGACAGCGTTGGGCATGGAATCTGATCAAATTCCTCGTCATTTTGTTGATCACTTGGATGGTGGCCAAGATTGTCGCCACCAGCGTGAATTGGCTGCTCGACCGCAAAGTCAAACTGTCTCAGTTGGCGGAACGATTGATCGCCAACTCGATTAAAAACGTCGTGTTTGTGATCGGATTCGCCGTCGCGTTGACCGCTCTGGAAATTGACATCACGCCGATCGTGGCGGCGATCGGAGCGACCGGTCTGGTCGTCGGTTTGGCGTTGCAGGGAACGCTCAGCAATTTCGCCAGCGGATTGATGATCCTGGTCAATCGCCCCTTCGATGTCGGCAACGTCGTCACCGCCGGCGGCATCACGGGAACGGTCGACAAGATGAATTTGATCTCGACGACCTTCCGGACCTTTGACAATCAAACCATTCACGTGCCGAACAACTCGATCTGGAACAACGTCATCACCAACATCACGGCCAACGAGAACCGCCGCGTCGACATGGAATTCGGCATCGGCTATGGCGACGATTTCGAAAAAGCCGAACAGATCATCTTGGAAGTGGTCAAGTCACACGAGTTGGTCTTGGACGATCCCGCCCCGGTGGTCGTCACCCATGCCCTGGCGGATTCCTCGGTCAACATCGTCTGCCGTCCCTGGGCCAAGACCAGCGATTGGTGGCAGGTGAAAACCGACATCACCCGCGCGGTCAAACAGCGATTCGACGAAGCCGGGATCTCGATCCCCTTCCCCCAACGCGACATCTACGTGCATCAGGTCGCAGCGTCAGCGGAGAAAGCCTAGCAACGCATCTTCCAGTACGATGGCCCTTCCGGGTCGTCGGGAGTCTTCCATCCAAGCCACCAAAAGGTCTCGGGGTCCACGCAACTACCAATGGCGCCCTTCTCCCCCCCGGCATTTTTTGGAGGGAGACGGGCTGGGGAGGAGGGGATTAGCGGCCGGGAATCTGGTCGGACATTCGGCCCCTCAAACCCAAACTGGCCTGAAGAAAAGTACGTGGCGTCGAAAACTGGTGAACCGGCAACGATTGAAAATTGCAAAATGAACAGTGCAAATTGCGAAATGATTTGAGCGACGATTCCCGGCAAATTTGAATTTTGCAATGAACAGTTTGCAATTTGCAATCGAGGGATCCAGCAGAATCGCTGAACGTCCCCGAACCTACCCAACGTTCCAAGTTCCATTGATTTTCGCCAGCCCACCCCCAACCCCTCTCCCCAAAGAGGTCTTCAGCCAAGTCTAAATCCGACCCTCAGGCGAGATCTGGGTTGCCAATTCGGCAAACGATTTCGTTTTCAATTGCGTGTACATCGCTTCGGGAACGTCGGGAAGCGATTTCAGAAACGCCTGCCGCGTCGAATCAAAAACGTTTTGTGTTCCCTCGGTCACCGACCAGCCGGAGCGGATGAACACGTAGTACCGCGCGATCATTCGCAAGTTCTTCAATTGTGCCCGCATCAGTCGATCGCTCGATGGATCGGGGCCAGGTTGATGAATCTGGGCAATCAAATTCAATCGCTTCGCGTCATTGCCAAACCGGACGACGTCGCGACGCAACGTATGATTGACACCGTCGGCTTGTTCGTGTCCCCAAATGTCAAACCGTTGCTCTGACTGATCAGGTCGGATCCGCTGTTTCAGCAAGGCGTCCGTGATCTCGGTCGCCAGAGCAACCATTTCCGCAGACTCTTTTGCCGTCACCGAATCGGGGGCGATTCGCACAACGGCCTTCAGCGCAGCTCTGGCACCCTTTGGGTTGTGCTCAACGCCTCGATAGCCGCTTTGCCCACGCTCGGCAAAGGTTCTCAATCGTTCCAGCAACGGTTCAGCGGTATCCGTGTATGGAGTGCGATCGGCACGCTGGAGCGCGACGTCGACAAACCAGTCGATCCCAGGGCCGTCGGGCGCCGATTGCTCGTACTCGCGCAGCACGTGCATGATCCGTTGGCTGCCGGCGAGATCGGGTTGGTCGATGATCTGCACCAATGCGTCGGGCAGCATGCTCATTAAATGACGCGCCGTTTCTGCTTGGTCTTCACGCGGGTTCTTGGCGGCGTAGTCGCTGACCGTGTCTTTGAGAGTTAGCCCGAAGCACCGTCGGCGCAGTGCATCCAAGTCGGCACTGGCGATCGGCGATGCCGTGTACGGGCGGCGACCGGAGATCGCCGCTCGGTAGAACGCGTCATCGCTAGACAATTGCCACGTTGCCGTTTCGCCATCGACGGTCGCGTCGACATGGTGAAAAATCTCGTGGTGAAACGTCAGTTCTAATTGCCCCTCGCTGTAGAACGCCGCGGCAATGGCGCTCGAACCGTTGTAGACGCCGAAGTACCGGTAACCCTGGAGTTGTTTGTCGTACGGACGGCCCGGGTCGCTGGTTTGCTTGGACGCACAAGCCGCGAAGACTCCGACGGTTTCCAGTCCGACTTCGCGAAAATAGTTCGGCGGATACAGCTTTGCCTCGCGAACGCAGATCGCCGCCGCGCGTGCTTTTTCTGAGTCGTCGAGGGGTTTTAGGACGTCGTGATATCGCCCGGGCGGGAGGTCGTCGCGGTGGAAGACCAACTGGGCGCCGGAGTACTCGTGGAAGGATTGCAGCAGTGTGTCGAGGCGGGGACTGCTGGCGCTCGCCGAATGTACCACCAGCGTTGCTGCCACGAACGTCGCGGGAACGAGGATTCGATGCATCGTCGAGAAGAATGGCGAAAACGGTAGGAACATTCAACGTTTTCCTCCAGTGCACGGTCAATCCGCAAGAAATTACACACGCATTAGGATACCCCAAATCACGCCTGTGACAGCTGTTGCGACGACATGCACCAGCCATTTTAACATTACCGGTAGATTCACGACCGCAAACGGCCGATAGACCGCTATAGTGTTGAGTGTCGTGATTCATGGCGAAGGCCGACGTGCGTTGATGCACCTCTTTCCCCTCCACGACGAAGGACGATTGAGAGAGCTTTGGAAAAGTAGTTTCGGATAGTTGTTGTTACGGATGAGTTGGATTTTCGTTCCGGGCTGGGCTTTTTAAAAGTTCTCTGTGATTGATCGTTTCGATTCTTCTGGCGCTCGCGGCTGGAAATATTTGGTGCACCGCACCCTCCTGCGTTGGCGATCCATCGATCGCGAACCTCTCTTTTGACTCCTGTCCTGTTTCCGTCACCACGGAATCACCTTCAATAGGAGTTCGAGTATGAACATTTACGTTGGAAACCTCAGTTTTGACGCAACCGAAAACGATGTCGAAGCAGCCTTCGGCGAGTACGGCGACGTCAAGTCGGTCAATGTGATCAAAGACCGCGATACCGGCCGATCACGCGGATTCGGGTTTGTCGAAATGAGAACCCGCGAAGCCGGCTTGGAAGCGATCAGCGGGATCGATCAAAAATCGATCTGCGGACGTGACGTGACCGTCAACGAGGCCAAGCCGCGCGAAGAGCGTAGCAACCGCTGGTAACGGCCACTGTCGGATTGAGGATCGAGTTGTCGTCGCCCGTCGATCACGTTTGTTAGAATCGGTCTCCCACAAGAGACCCTTTCGCACTCGTTCGATCGTTCGCGATGACAACTCCGATCCGATTCCTACCGCGCCGGTCGTGCAGGAACCACAACAACCACAACGCACGGTGGATTCCAGCGCTTTGCCTCACTGGGTTCATCACGGCACTCGGTGCGGCCAACGTCGTCGCACAGAATCACTCGGTTCCCCAGGCACAGATCGTCCTGTTCACCCCGAGTGATATTCAACCGCCGCGATCGGACTTTCGCAAACGGCTAGACCAATTCGGTCGTTACGCCGAGCAATTCTTTCATGCCGGTCTGACCGATTGGGGATACACACCGGCCCGGAAAGAGATCTTCAATCGGGGCGACGATGGGAAGATCTCGGTGATTCACGTCAGAGGCGATTTGCCGGCCGCCGGCGGGGCCTATAAGAAACAGTGGATCAGTCGGCAGGTATACGACAAGCTGAGGAGTGAACACGGCGTCAAAATCGCCGGCAACCTGTATTGGATCTTCGTCTACGTCGGTGATCCGCCGGCCAAGCACGACAACTATCGCGGGTCGGGCAATTCCAAAGACGGCGGCTGGGCGGTTCTGAATTACACCAATTTGCCGGGGACGATTTCACCGCGCAGCGAGATGGTCACGCCGCTCAACGACAAACTGACGCTTAAGGGTTGCATTCACGAATTCGGCCATGCGCTCGGCTTGCCGCACATCGGGCCGAAGGTGGAACTGGGCAAGGGCAACACCCTGATGGGACCGGTCAACCGGATCTATCGCTATCACAAAATGCCCGATCGAACGAAGGCGTACCTGTCCGAAGCCGGTGCCGCGATCCTTTCCACACACCCGGTGTTTACCGGCAATCCGGCGTCGCGAAGCAAACTTCCCCGAACCGAATTTCAACGGCTCACCGCAGACTATGACCGCAAGACGCACACGATTGTCGTTGACGGGAAACTGGAGTCCGATTTCCCGATTCATCGCATCGTGGTGATCGATGATCGCGACGACAAGATCGGAGGCTATTGGGTCAAGGGATTTGTCGCCCAGGTCGACCCCCAGTCTCGGTTTTCTCTGTCGATTCCGACACCGGGACGCAAGGGACAATTGAAAATCCTTGCCGTGTACGCCAACGGAGCCTTCACCGGAGATGGCCGGAAACGCGGGATTGAGAGTGCAACTCTGGTTCCGTATTCGTTTGGTCGCTGACGTGCCGTGACGCTGCATCGGTGCATCCAGCCCGGCGACTTGGTCGTCGAGAGCCTCCAACGATGCCTGGTGCTGGCGGAGTTTTTCATTCCGCAGCGCGACACGCAAGCTAAACACTGCGACAAGACCGCAAAGGGGATTTCATCGGGTGGCTCCGAAGGCTGTTGCGTTGTATGGCTGCGCGCGGCTGCGGGGCAATTTAGACGCCCTGTCTTTGCAAGGGGGGGCGCGGGCGGTTACGTTGGACCGAACGCGACCGATGTATTAGCGGCACGATTCTTCATAACCACCAGAGCCTCGACATGATTTCATCTTGCCGGCAACGATTCTCAAAAACAGAATCCGTGTGGTCGGGGCTTGTGCTGGCCGTGTTGGTGTTCAGTTGCGGGCATGGCGCGATGGCCGAAACGCCCCAAGAAGACTCGTCGGCGACCGGTGATCGCGTTCATCAGACCCTGCGGATCTCGACCCAGGCGGCACGCCAATACGAATTCGAAGTCGCTGGTACACCGCCGCGGAAACTCGATTTGCACCCCTCGTCAATCCTGAATTGGTCCAACCCGGTCGCCGGAGAAATCTATGGGAACGTGTTTCTGTGGACCGATCGGGGGCGTCCTCACGTCATCGGATCGATTTTCCAGTGGTACTCACCGATGACACATCGAGAACCGTTGGTTCCTAGGCTTTGTCCCTCCACCCGGCAAGGGTCGTAGGTGGTAGCGGAATTCGCCAAGAATTTCGGCTTTTTCCGTGTGGACTGATGCGAGTCGAAAGCCTCGGCGGCTTCCGCTACGGGTTTAGCGACAAAGCCTAGCTGCTAGTCCGAGACCGCTACGTTGAGCATCGATTAACTTGGGTTGGGGCGGGTCGGCCAATGCTAAACGGCTGAGTTTCCATTGATCAACCGGTTCGCGCCGGCATCCGGACCTGCTCGCTGCAGCTACGTTGCTCTTCACGGGCTGTCGTTCGTTGGACTCCGCGTCTCGGACTTCCAGGAGTAGTTGGTGTGAACGCCTCCGACAGTGAAAACACAGGGATCGGCGATCGGGAGTTTTGAAAAGGCCCCCTCATGGCGGAGTTCAATCAACGTTTCGCGGAGCATCGATCCGATGTGTTTATCATAGGCTTCGCCATCCGAATCGGATCCAATGACGACCTTGCTTCCGTCCAGCAACGTGATCGTTAACGGAAGGTTGTCGCCGGCAAATCGCTCTGTGCCTTCGTACCAGTGAAACAGGTCGAGACGATCCCCCGTGTCCTCAACAAACTCATCTGCCTCCGCAGCATCGGGGCGAGTATCAAAGACCAGGTCGACGAACCCTTCGTACTCGAGATCAAATTCGAGCGAAATCCTCCCGATCGGGTCGCCTGGATCACCCAGTGCAGGCGATGGCGACTTGGCGTAGCTCTTCACCCGCTTGGTAATGTACTTGCGAATCTTGCGTTGGTCCGTCTTTAGATTCAGCCGAGACGTCTTCGGTCGACTGAAATCTCTCAGGACTTGATTCAGGCAATCCACGTCCCCCTGTTTCAGGTAATAGTTGTACCGTTGGTGTGCCTCGTACCGCTTCGATTCATCCCATGAATCGAACGCCTTCTTGAAGTTCTGAAGCTGCTTGCCGGCTGTGTTGTAGAACGCGGTCTCGAAATCATTTGGTGGATGGTTCGTCCGCAGCAAGACACTGAGTTCGGATTCTTTTGCTTGCATACAAACGTGGACGAGCCGTTGCAGTGCGAGAAACGCGGCATCAGCGTCCGCGGGTGTCGAATCACCGAGTTCGGCCCAACGAGAAGCGATCGATTCGAGATCCCGATTTGCCAGGGCCGCGATTTCGTCACGTACTGCATCCGGGATCGCGGCAAGCGTCCGTGTCGAGATCACTTCGTGAGATGCAAAGCGGGCGTAGACCTCGCGTCGAGTTTTCCACCAGGCCGAGCGATCGTCGAGAAGATCTCGATGAATCGCGACGATCGAGACGACGTCGTCGATGTTAACGTTTCCCTGCGGCGTGACATCCAACTTCATCGCATTGGAAACGTCAGCAAGTATCGCGTCAAAGGAGTCTAAATTTGCGACGATGAGATCTGTGGTCGAGTTCATAAGCGTGATCGTGTAGTCATGTATGCTTGCACCTACCGGAGCATCTGGTTTCGCGGCATTTCAAATATCGCCGCGCCAATAGAAAGACCTGCTCATGCAGGGACATGATACAGACGCCGCACCATTTTTGACCAACCTATTTTTTGACCACTTCCGCCCGCCCCGCGGCACGTCGTGCGTAGCCGGCTCCGACGCTTCTCCAGGACAATCGATAGCGGTCTTCCAGGCACCACTGGACGAAGGTGTTGCTGTTGGGGCCGGGGACGTAACGGTAAAGCCCGCACCAGGGATACGAGTTCGGTGCGTCTTCGATGCGGCGGGCCAGATGATCGGCCGGCTGGCCGTGCCACTGGTGCAGCCAATACGCGGGGTGGTTTCGGATACCGGCCGTCGGGGCCAACAGGTTGCGATGCACGTGCCCCCAGCTTTCCCCGCCACAGTCCGCGTCCTGCCAGACCTCCCAGCGGTCGACGTCGTCGCCACGACGGACTAGCAGCCAACAGTGTTCGGCAAAACGAAAGGGGCCGGGCAAGCGGGCCGCCCAAAGCTCCACGGTGACCGACGGCGGCGTTGGCGATTCAGGAACCGATTTCACCCCGGTCACCGGTTTGGCCTGAGGCGATGTCGGCGGCGAAGCAATCGATCAAGGTCGAGACGTTGGCCATACGGTCCAGCTCGCGGAGTGCGCGAATGCTGCGGTCGAGTCGCGCCAGCGTGGTCGGTCGCGGCGAGGCGGCAAAGGCTTCGTCACGCATCGCTTTGCGGTAGTGCCCGACGGCCATGGAAAAAACGTCGCGAAGCACGGCGCGTTTTTTCGGGGCGTCCTTTCCGGCTTCGTCCACCCGCGTCGTGACAATCCGTCGGATGGCGATCGGATCGGGAAAGGGACCGGAGAGCGCACCGATGAAGGCCTCGCGAAAGCGGCTGGAATCGCCACCGAGCAACCGCAGCGCCGCCGGGATGTCTCCCGCGGCGATGTCGACCGCTCGCGAGATCTCCGCCGCGTCGGCCTGGACCTGATGAACCTGGCTGATCAATCGCACGGCGTCCTCATCACTCAGTGGTGCGAAGCGGATCACCTGGCAGCGAGACCGGATGGTCGGCAATTGTTTTTGTTCGCTGGTCCCGACCAAGATGATGACGGCATCCGAGGGCGGTTCCTCAAGCGTTTTGAGCAGGCAGTTGGCACCTTCTTCGTTCAGAAAATCGGCGTCCTCGAGAATCGCCACCTTGCGGCGACCGCAATAGGGGCTCAAGCGGACGTCGCGACAGAACCCTTCTTGCATCCGCACTTCCGGGCGGCCGATCAACAGGTCGACGGGGATCACCGTCTTGTCGTTCGGTTTGCGAACACGAATCAGATCGGGGTGTGTTTCGGCGTTGACCTGCACACAGGCTTCACAGACGCCGCAGGGCTGCATCGACTCGGGCGGGTTGCGGTTGCACAGCAGCGTGCGGGCCAGCAGCGTGGCGACACTGCGTTTGCCGATGCCCGGCGGGCCGACCAACAGAAAGCTGCCGCCGAAGCGTTGTTGTCGGATCGAGTTGCCGAACCAGGATTCCAGATGGCGGTTCCCGATCAAATCGTTCCAGGACGCGATCATGTCGCCGATGAATCCGCAGCGGCGGGGTGACCGTTGGCGCTGGCTTGGCCGTTGGCGCTGGCTTGGCCGTTGGCGCTGGCTTGGCCGTTGGCGCTGGCTTGGCCGTTGGCGCTGGCCTGGCAATGCCGCTCGTTCACGTTTTCCTTTTCGATCTTGTTGATCTTGGCGATGCGTTCGGCGTGGCGTCCGCCATCGAAGTCGGTTTGCAGCCAGCGGAGCACCAGGTCGTCGATCGACCGTTCACCGATCAGGTCACCGGGCAGACACAGTACATTGACGTCGTTGTGTCGCCGGCTCATTTCGACCATGACTTCGTCGTAGCACGGTGCGGCGCGGACGCCGGGAAACTTATTGGCGGTGATGGCCATCCCGATGCCGGTGCCACAGATCAGGATGCCGCGTTCGGCTTGGCCGTCGCTGACGCGTTTGGCCACCACTTCGGCAAAGTCTGGATAGTCGACCGAGGAGTCGCCGTAGGTGCCTTCGTCGAGCACCTCGAACGAGTTGGCGGTCAAGGATTGGATCAGGCGGGCTTTGATCTGCACGCCACGGTGATCGCTTCCGAGTGAAATTCGCATTACACAGACTCCTCCTTGTCTCCGTCGGAGACTTCAGGAAAAAAGTCGTCGTCGAGACGTTCAAACCATTTTTCCAGTTCGCCTTCCATTTGGTCGGCGCACTGCCGGTACGCATCGACGGGCATCCCGATCGGGTCGGAGATGTCGCCGCCGTCATGACGCAAGGTGAACACACGATCGTGCATGTCCGGCCAAGCGGCCAGGATGGCGGCACGGTGGGAACGCGTCATGGTCAACACGAGATCGGCGACGTTCATGATGTCTTCATTGAGCGGTTGGCTGGCATGTCCGGTTAAGTCCAGTTTACGCTCTCCCATCACCTCGATCGATTGCGGGCTCGCGCTTCCTCCGGTCGACGCGGCGACCCCTGCTGATAAAACCCGGACCGCGTCTTCCCGGCCCATCTTTTTTCGCAGTAATTCACGCATCAAGGTTTCCGCCATCGGGCTGCGACAGGTATTGCCGGTGCATACCATTACGATAACGGGTTTGACGAATTGGTTCATGGCGGCTCGCTCGATCACTCCTTCTCGCAACAATTCCCAGCGGTTTCCGATCACGCGGACCACCGTGGACGCCCCACCATAACGAGTCGGGCCGTCGTCGAGCAGCAGTGGTAACGTCCCGGAGAGTTGTTCCAGGACACCCTGGGCGGTCGTTTCGGTCGGTTTTCCGCTCAAATTGGCACTCGTCAGCACCAGCGGGGCGGCCATAAATCGGTGAATCGCTTCCAAGATCCGGTGGTCCACCACGCGGAACCCGATTCCCCCGCCCGGGCCGGTGATCCGGGCACGAACCGAAGCGGGCAACTGATGAACGGCCGAATGGTCGTTTTCGCACGGGGTGACCAGCGTCAGCGGTCCGGGCCAACAACGGTGGCTCAGCCGCCGAGCGACCGGAGACGCCTCGCAGAAAAAATCTTCCGCCGCCTGCCGACTTCGCACCGAAATCGCCATCGGCTCCTCGCCTCGGCCTTTGATCTGGACGATCTTCTCCACCGCCTGTTCATTGAGCGCGTGGGCGGCGATCCCGTACACGGTGTCGGTCGGAAATGCCACCACCTGGCCTTCGGTCAACGCCTGGACGGTGCGGTGGATGATGTCGCTGGGGTCGTCGGTTTCGCGTAGGTCAAGGACTTTGGTCATGAATACCGACGGATCAGGCTGTCAAAAAGGGCACACACGGAACGGTTCGCAGCCAACGGATCGAATTGTCGGGGCAACGATTGCGAGCACTGGCGGAGTGGTTGCCGCTATTGTACGAGCGGTAAAAATAAGTCGACAACCGGACGCTTCGGAAAAGGCCTGTAGAATGGTTTCGCCGCCCGCAAAACCCTCATCGCGGCGCACCAATCGATCCCACCGTCGTCAATCAGACACATGAGAAAACCGGCCCCGCGACATTCCCCCGCAATGCCCCGCCGCGACAATCCGCCTCGCAAATTGCCCCACGAATTTGGCCGCGACGCCATCCCGCGTCGCCAGATGCTGCGACAGACCGGCTGCGCCGCCGCCGCGGTCGTCACCGCGGCCGCGACGGGCTGCGTGCCGGCCAGCGGGCACGGTCAAACTGAACTGGTCTGGGGACGCCGAGGCCAAAGTTCGGGGCGGTTTCTTAAACCCCGCGCGATCACGATCGACCGCAACGATCATCTGTACATCGTCGATACGACCGGCCGCATCCAAGTCTTTGACCGCGATGGGAATTGGTTGCGGGAATGGAAAACGCCGCAAACCAAAAACGGACGGCCGACCGGATTGGCGGTCCAGCACGGACCGACACCCGGCGACGACTTGTTGCTGGTCGCCGACACGCACTACTACCGCATGCTGGTTTACACCCTGGACGGACAGCGGGTCCAGGACAAGGAGATCGGTGGCCAGGCCGGTCGCGCACCCGGCCAATTCGCGTTCGTCACCGATGCCGTCTCCGACCGCGACGGTTGCTACTACATCGGCGAATACGGCGATTCGGATCGGATCCAGAAGTTCGATCCCGATGGCAATTTCATCACCCAGTGGGGCGGCACGGGACGCGAGAAAGAAAAATTCGTCCGGCCGCAAAGTCTGGTGATCGACGGCGACGTGTTATGGATCGCCGATGCCTGCAATCATCGCATCCAACGTTACGACATCAGCGGCCCCCGGCCGCGCTGGATCGACGTCTGGGGCCAGCAAGGCAACCAGCCGGGACAGTTTCACTATCCCTATGATCTGGCACTGCTGAGCGACGGGGGCGTGTTGGTTTGCGAGTACGGCAACCAGCGGATTCAGCGGCTGGCGGCCGACGGCACCCCGCAGGCCATCTGGGGGGCGCCGGGATTCGAAATCGGCCAGCTCTATCAGCCTTGGGGGCTGGTCGTCGATTCAAAACAACGCATGCACGTCCTGGACAGCAACAATCATCGCATCCAGCGGACGCGCTTGCCGGCCTGAACGCCAGCCGGCCTGAACGCTAACCGGCCAGCAATTCGTCCATCGACGCGACCAGCCCCTTGACCGCGTCGACGCTTTTTTGGAAGTCTGCGGTTTCGGAATCGGTCAACTTCAGCTCGATCACCTTTTCGACTCCGCCGCTGCCCATGATCACCGGCACGCCGACGTAGTAGCCTCCGACGCCGTACTCGCTTTCGCACAGGGCGGCGACCGGGATACAGCGTTTCTTGTCTTTGACGACCGCTTCGACCATTTGGGCACAGGCCGCCGCCGGTGCGTAGTAGGCGCTGCCGGTCTTGAGCAGGGAGACGATTTCCGCACCGCCCTTGCGGGTTCGCTCGACGATCTCTTCCAGCCGTGCCGGATCGATCAGCTGGGTCACAGGGATCCCGCCGACGCTGGTGCAGCTGGGGATCGGCACCATCGTGTCGCCGTGGCCGCCCATCAGCAGGGCGCTGATGTCTTCGACGCTGACGCCCAGTTCCATCGCCAGGAAGGTGCGGTAGCGCGCGGTGTCCAACACGCCGGCTTGTCCGCAGACTTTCGCGCGGTCAAACCCGGTGACCTTCCACATTTGCTGGACCATGGCGTCCAGCGGGTTACTGACGACGATCACGACGGCGTTGGGGCTGGATTTCTTGATCTCTTCGCCGACGCTGGTGATGATCCGTGCGTTGGTGGCTAGCAGGTCATCGCGGCTCATCCCCGGTTTACGCGGGATCCCGGCGGTGACGACGATCACGTCGCTGTCGGCCGCATCGTCATAGCTGGTCGTGCCGACGATCTTGGAGTCAAAGCCCATGATCGGCGACGACTGCATCAGGTCGAGTGCTTTCCCGGCCGGCATGTCTTCGGTTTGCGGGATGTCCAACAAGACGATGTCACCGAGCTCCGCAGCGGCGCACCAATGTGCACAGGTTGCTCCGACGTTACCAGCTCCGATGACGGTGATTTTTGCGCGACGCATGGTTGTTTCTTTCAAGGAAGGGAAGGGGGCGAAAACGGGATAGCCTGACAAGCGTCCATCGTCTCCGACCAGCCGCCGCGGTCAAGTAGAGGCAGGTTCACGAAGCTCAGCCTGGCCCAGAATTTCTGGTCGCTCGGTGCGTCCCGCTGCGGCCCCGTCAATCGGAATCAAGCGGCCGGAGGCGACCGCCCCAGGAATTTCACAAAAAAACTTCCCGCGCGGCGTGATCCGTCGCGGTCGGCGCGCCTTTCTATGCAACCGGCCAGTCAAAGCAATCGAGAACTGAATCCGCCGCCGAAGCGAGGTCAATGATGGGACGTATCCGCACATCCAACCGCATGTTCACCGCTGTGTGTCTCAGCCTAGGCGCTGCGGCCAGCGTCTGGAGCCACGCTGCGGCGATCGAACCCGGCGATTGGGCCCAGTACAACTACGACAATCGCGGCTGGCGTTTTAATCACGCCGAACAGACTCTCAAAGCGAGTAACGTCGCGACGCTGGAGGAGAAGTGGCGGTTTCCGACCCGCGGATCAACCGAAGAGATCGGCGTCGTTCATGCGACCCCGGTCGTCGTCAACGGCTACGTCTACTTCGGTACGACACGAACCCAACCCTCGTTCTACAAACTGACACCGGATGGAAAGCTTTGTTGGTGTCACGAGATTGAATCGATCGTGACGGCTGAACACGGCGATCCGTACATCGAGCATGGTTTGGATGCCACCGTTGACGGTGTGATGAATTCGGCGTTGGTGGACGACCAGCGCGTCTATTTCGGCACCTTTGGCGGACAATTGATCTGCTTGGACCGATTCAGCGGCAAGTTGCTTTGGAAGGTCAACACAAAACGGGAGCCCTTTTCCGCCGCACACCCGTCCAACACGATCATGTCGTCACCGATCCTTGCCGATGGCAAGTTGATCGTCGCCGGCGGCGGATTCGAACACGCACTGGGGGCGATACCGGATTATCCCTGCTGCTCCGGACGCGGGTTCGTCGCCGCATTTGATCCGGAAAGTGGCGAATCGCTTTGGGGCTACACGGTCGGTCCCGAACCCGAGCGATTTGATCCTCTGGTCGCCATCGAGTTTGACAACGGCAACCGCATCGATCGGGCCGGCGGCGAGATCCTTTATCAAACACCGAAATACCAGGGGCCGCCCGTTGCCGACATGCGGGCGTCCAAAGACACCCGCATCTTGGCCCTGCCCAGCGCCTTGGGCGGATTGCAAACCGGATGCGGATTCGATGGTGAGCGTGTCTATGCCAACGGAACGGACTGGCCGGGACTGGCGATTGCACTACAGGGCGCCGCTAGTTCCAGAACCAATCCGATCATTCCCCCCTCGGCGGGACGCGTCACCGCCATCGCGCCCAATACCCTGGTCGAGCATTGGCGGCACGAGCGACCGCGTTTGCATCACACCAACCTGGATGACGGCGAGAAATTTACCTGCGGCGATCCCGTTGGGTCCGGTGTGGCGTTGACTGACGAACTGGTTTTTTTCACCACCACCCTAAGCGGCGAGCTTACGGCGCTTGATTCGCGTACTGGCAAATTGCTCAAAACCATCCCCATCGGGCCGGTGTGGTGCGGCCCCTCGGTCTCCAACGGCAGAGTCTATGTCGGATCGGGGTCGGACCTGTTCACGGCATGGAGCAGCAAAGAACAGGCCAAAGCACGCGTCGGGTTTTCGCTCCCGACGACAGAGATCGGGGCGGTCTACTGTTTCGGATTGCCCGACGACGACGGGGCTCAGTTTTCGCAGCAAGAAAACTGCCCGCAACGTAAAACCGACTGATTCACTTTTTGCTTCCTCCTTCTCTCCCCCCAATGAACTCGGAGCCATCCATGCCCGTTCGACACCTCGTGCCCCTCCTGCTGTTCGTCTTCGCCCTCGCCCCGTCAGTCCCCGCTCAGCAAGCTGCTCAGAACAAACCGTTGCCGGACGAAATCGACAAGCACTTTCAGTATTTGACCGGAACATGGGATTACAGCTATCAGGAAAACGGCGAAACCTATCACGGCGTTTGGAGTGTGCAGCGGAGCGAAAACGGTGCGGCGCTGCTGAGCCATTTTCAAGAGGTGGGGCCCAAGGGAAAGGTGTCTGGAAACTATCTGCACGGTTGGAATTGACGCTGCCAAGTCCGAGACCACGATGATTCCGGCGAGCGTCAAAGCGCGGATGGCAAGACAAGTCGGGATGTGGACGACACATGGAGTGCGAAACGAAAAACCGTTCGAAGGTCTGTATCTTGCACGCTGGAACGATGCCGAGACCGGGTTGATTATTGTCAGCCGCGAAGGGCACCACGTCATGAACGGATTGAGTTATTGGGACGACAAGGCCGCCGAGCTGATCGAGGTCTGGGCGACGCCTTCGGGGAGTGCCGTGTTGCATTTCAATCGTCGACTTGGACTGGTTGGCAGAGTCGCTGGCGTCGTCGGACCATGAAGTTCATCGACAATTCGACGTCGAGCACGATCGCTACTTGCTGACTCGGTTATTGGATTCGGTCCGTTCGGATTTTGCCCCGACGACGATCAATGCATTTTGCATGACGGCACTCCAAGAGATGTCGCCGGCGGACGTCGCCGATCGGTTGGGGACGACCAAGGCGGCGGTGATCGCGGGGCGATCCCGAGTGCTGTGTCGTTTGCGTGAATCGGCCGGGGCAATTTTTGCCGACGATTCTTGACTCGCGTTCGCGGGTGCGTCGAAACGATTCGGATCCGCCAGAGAGGTCGACTTCGATGCCATCACCCAGCTCAGACTCACCCCGCTCAGACTCGCCCCGCGAACATCCGACGCGTGACGAATGGAAACGGTTTGTCTCAAGCTGATGATGTCGTTGTGCGATGTGGTGCAGTACGCGCACCGCAACGGCGTCATCCACCGCGACCTGAAACCGTCGAACATCCTTTTGGAACGAACGACTGATTCGGACGCGCCCGCGATCGAGCGACCCCGAGTCATCGATTTCGGCATCGCAAAAAATCTTGACAACAACGCCCCGGCGATGACCGGTTCGCAAGAGATGGTCGGCACGCTTCAGTACATGAGTCCCGAACAATTGAGTGAGAACCCGCAGTGCGATACGCGAAGCGAAGTGTATGGTCTGGGGCTGATCTTCTATGAACTGCTCGCTTTTCGTTTACCGCTGGAGACCGCGGAACTGCGCGAGCAGCCCCTGGATGTGGCGATCCGCCGTATTCGAACCGAAGACCCGCTGATGCCAAGTCGATCGTTGGCGGAGTGCGAAACCGGCAACGAGGATGGCAGGATCCGATCGCGAATTCGTCGGCTGCGCGGTGACCTGGATTGGATCGTGATGAAGTCCATCGAGCGTGATCCGGACCGCCGCTATCAGTCCGCGGCGATGTTGGTCGACGACATCCGACGGCACCTCGCCGGCGACGTGATCGCTGCGGCGCCACCGTCGCTGAGAATCAAGGCCGGAAAATGGATCCGCAAGCATCGCGGCTGGTGTGCCGCCGGCGCATCATTGGCGTTGCTGATGGTCATCGTCGGAGGCGTGATCGTCTGGCTCTTGAGTCTGACGTTGACGGCAAACCGGGATCTGGCGCTACGGACGTACATCGGCGAGATTCAAATCGCCGAGGATCGTCTCCGGCGAGGACACACCGCCGAAGCGAGCGAGATGGGCCAATCACTCGAGATCGATCTTGACCGATTCGTAGGCGTTCTCACGCACCTTGGCGTCTTCTTTGGCGTTGCGGCGGGTCCACCAGATCGTGGCAAGGATCGCCACGACGATGGCAACGGCCAGGGCGTAGCCGATCACCTGGACCTCGTCGTTCTCGTCAGTCGGCGGCGCCATCGATTGCCAGGCCGACACGACCACCAGCGGACCGACCTGCTTGCCGCCGCCTTCGCGGGTCATGAATTCGTTCTTGTAACTCCACAACCGGTAAAAGAAACCGTCGATCGATACGGGATGGCCGACCATCGCGACGACGGCGTCCTTGTCTTTGAATTGCTCGCTTAAAAAACTCGGCAACGTTGCCGAGACCAGCGACACGGGATACGTGCCGCTCATCAAGATCGGATCGCCGGTTTCACCTTCGCCGCGGGCCAATTGGATGATCGTGTTGCCCAGATCGCCGCTGGCATCGATTTGGTAGTAGTGGTCTTGCCCCAATTGTTGCTGCCGCGCCGGGTCGGTCACGCTGATCCGGGTGATGCGGACCGTCGATGCATTCATGCGGATCCACTGGCCGTGGTAGTCTTGCGGTGATTGCAGCAAGGCGACCGGCTGGACCGCCAACGGTGTCAAGGGATTGGCCGGATCAAAGGGCTCCGTGTTCAAATCTTTGGCCGCGGCGAGCATCGAATAAAACGCGTCCCCGTCGGCGGCCTCCAGCGAGCGACGGTTTCGCGACGCCGCTTCGGCGATGCGGCTCAAATCCACACCCTGGCGGGCCAGCAATTTCCAACCGACGCTTTCGGCCATCGACGGGAACCAGGCGACGCGTCCGGCCGCAAACACCTGCTCGGCACTCGATGCATCGATCACGACCGCCATCGCTTTGACGCGATCGCCTTGGGAGATTTTACCGACCAAAGGGGGCGCGAAAACAGAGATCGATTCTTCCGAACCGGGCAGCGCCAACACCAGCTCTTGAAACGATTTGAGATCCAAGAATTCGGTCAACGATTCGGGAACCTCGTACTGACGCACCGCCGTGATTGTTCCTTCCACTTCGACCGCATCGCCGGTGGTCAAGCCGGCCGCCACGGATTCATCGCGGATCGGTCCTGACGATCGCGAGGCCAGCACGTCCTCGTCTGCCTTTCGCAACCGATACAACAGACGCGACATTTCACCGGCCACCTCGGAATCGCTGACGGGGAAACAGCCGCCGATCCGCACCGCATCGAAACCGCTGAGCAGATCGACGGCGGATGCTGCCGTTGCGCGCCCGCCGAAGCACATGCCGAAACACGCTGTCGAGACGGTCAGCGCAATCAGAACAAACGCGCTGGGTCCGTAGCATCGGTCCCTACCGCGACCTAGGTGGCCCTTTCGCTCACGAGCAGTCGTCGATCGATCACCCGACGTAGCTACCGTCGCCAGAAGGTGGATCCCCAGCGTCCTCCACGCTCTGGCGAGCATGGCTACATCGAAGCCGCGTATTCCAGCATGGCTAAGACCAACATCACCAAACGTTTTGGCCACCCGATTGGTCATCATGATTGTGTTCCTTCGTGTTTGGCATCGTGGTCGGCCAGGGTGTCCAGGTCCAGTTTGACGTCTTCTCCGGCATGTTGTCGCAAGGACCGCGATCGTTTGGCATCCAGGGCGCTTCGGTACATCAAGAATCCCGCCAACGCGATGCCGCCGACGATCGCCAGCAAGACTCCCACCAGCCCGGTCAGGTCACCGCCTGCCGCCACCGAATCGCCAGCCGCATCGGCGTCTGCTTGAGCGTCGGACGTCGACGCAATGCCTTTGGCGCCGACCACGCGACCGATCACCACCGGAGCCAGGTCGGCACCGATAGACGATCGGTAGGGCAACCGTTTGATGAATCGACCGACCGCGGCGATCTTGCCGTCCGGATTGTCGGGGTTGGATGGACGGTCCCATTTTCCATCGGCGGTCAGCGAGTCGGCGATCAAACCGGGCAACTGCCGCGTCATCAGGATCGTGGGGCGGATCCCACCGTCGGCCGGGATGATCCACAGTTTCCAATAGCTCTCCACACCGGCTCGATTGGACTGCGCCGTCTTCCGCTCGGCCAACTGCAGCGTGCCGACCAGGCGGATCATCTGGCCGCGGTAGATCTCGGGTTGTTGCAACAACGGAAGCGTTCCGGTCGTGACGCCACCGCCGGCGGGCAAGGCGTCCGAACGAACGAGCCCCAGGTAGAACGCGTCGCTATCGGCGCTGGTCCAAAAGGTGCCGTCGGAAACACGTCGGATCGCCGCGGTTTGCAACGCGTCCAACAGCGGGGCGGCAACCGACGCGATGCGCCCCCACACCCCCGGCGGGCAAGCGTCGGCCGCGGCACAATCCCGAAGCGTCTGGATCATCGCCAAGACCTCGTCGAACGTTTCGTTTTCCTGTTGCACGGATGGTTGTCGCAGCAACTCGGTCGCAGCGTCGATCTGATCGACCGTCAAGCCGCTCCAGGCCGTTGACGTTTGTGCGGAGCCGGACCGGATTCTGATCAGTGACTCGGTCCAGGATCGTTGCAGTGACACGTCCATCGCATCGACCCACCGTGTGGCGACAGGTCGAACCGCTGCGGACAATGTCTCTTCGGTCGGAGTCTCTTCGGTCGGAGTGCTGGCCGTCGGATGGCTGGCCGGCGCGTCGTCATTGGTTGCGGCAATCCGATTGGCGATCCGATTGGTGGGGGCCCCCGTTTGGGCCAGCGTCGACGTCGGGTCGGCCGGTGGGGCGATCGGGATCCAGTCTTCTTGCGGGGAGTCAAAAAACGTCTGGTACAGGTCGGGGCGACGGGCTTCGCGCATCACCACAACGACCAACAACAACACGACGCCCAGTCGTATCAAGCGTCGTCGGCTGCTGGCCGCGCCCGGGATCGAGCGGTGCTTTTTTGACTTCGCATCCCCTCGCCTGGGGCGATAAAGGCTGGAATCGTTAAATTGCGATGGGATTCGCATGACTCGTCGGACCGAAAGGGGGCGTGCGCTTGAATGACCGCTAGCACGACTTTACGCTAGATTAACCTCTTTCATCAATCTGATCACTTTTCGACAAATCCCGGTATGACGAACTCTTTGCGCCACGGGCGGCCGAAGTCGTGTTTCCACAGGCTGATCCATCCAGCGAGTCGCCTGTCGCTCATCACGGCCAGTTTGCTGCTGGTGTTGGTGATGTCACAAGACGCATCGGCCAAGGGCGAACCGGCCGAAGCCTTCGTCAAACAACTCCGCAACGTCGGTTATTTTGACACCGCGATCACGTACTTGGAACGGGCCGAAACGATGGCCGGGGTGGAGTCGTCGTTCGTCGCGGCGATCCCGCTGGAGAAAGCCCAGACGTACATCGAATCGGCGCTCCATTCACGCAATGCCGCCGACCGCGACCTGGCGCTGGCGAACGCCGAATCCGCACTCCGCGATTTCCTGGGCGGGGAAAGCCATCCGCGGCAAAGTGAAGCTCGTCTGCAACTGGGCAAGTTGCAAATGATTCGCGCCGCGCAATTGCTGGCCGGCGAACCGGTCGAAACCGAAAAGCAGCAAGCGCGCGAGTCCTATTTGGCGGCCGCCAAAACCTTTGACGGCATCGTCAGCGATCTGCGTGGCAAGCTGGAATCGATGCGCGGCCAAAAAATCGATCCCAAGGCGGACCCGGAGGCGGCGGCGCTGCGCGATCAATACCGATTCGAATTCCTGCAATCCCAGCTGAACGCCGCCGACGCGATCAAGCTGGCCGGGAACACCTACGCCGACCCGGCCAAAGAGGGCAAGGCACAACTGGAAGACGCCGCCAAGCGATTCGAGGAACTCAACAAAAAGTATTCCGGGTACTCCCCCGGCGCGATCGCGCTGTCGCATCTGGGCGAGTTGAATGAAACGCTGGGTAAACCGGACGTGGCGCTCGACCATTATCTGCGGATGCTGGAGGAACCGAGCGTCGACCAGCTCCGCGAAGCCAAGTTCTCGTCCGCGGCGGGCGTAATTCGGATCAAACTGGCGTCAAAGCCGCCGGCTTATCAGGAGGCACTCGACCGCACCGCAGGCTGGGCCAAAGAGATCCGCCCCAACGAAGAATCGCTACCGATCGTCCAAGAGTTCCGCATCCAGCTGGCCAAAGCCTACTTGGCCAAGGCGGCTGACGACAGCTTGAAAAAGGGCGAAATCGGTCGTGCGAAATCCGAAGGCCGCGAGCTATTGCGGGCCGCCAGCAAGGTCCCCGGACCGCACGTCGAACAGGCCAAAGCGATGTTGGCCGACTTGGGGATCGAGCAGGAAACCGAAACCTTGCCGACGGCCGAGCCCCCGTCCAGTTTCGACGACGCGTTGGAGAAAGCGACCCAGGTGGTGACGGTGACCAGCGACCTGGAAGAAGCACTGAAGGTCATTCAAGGGCAAAAGGAAACGCCGGAACTGAAAAAACAAATCGCCGACATCGAAAAACAGATCCGCGAATCCTACTTCGTCGGCATCCAAGTCTTGCGGGGCGGTTTGGCGATGGTCACCCCCGACACAAATGTCGAATCGCTGAACCAGGCTCGTCAGATCCTGGCGTACTTCTTGTACCAAACCAAACGTCTGCGCGAGACCGTTGTCGTGGGCAACTTCCTGGCGCGCAACGCCCCCGGAACCGAACTCGGGCTCAAAGGCGGGCTGATGGCGCTGACGAGCATGCAATTGTTGTTGAACGAAGTCCCCGAGGATGCCAACGAAGGCTTGATCCGCCAGCTGGAATCGCTGGGGAACTTTTTAGCCAAAACCTGGCCGGATGATCCCAACGCCGCCGCCGCACAAGGATTGCAGATCCGGCTGTTGCTCAAAAAAGATGACTTCGACGGGGCGCAAGCACTGATTGATGAGATGAGCGCCGGCAATGAACGAGCCTCCTTTAAACGGCTGCTCGGCCAACTGCTGTGGAACGAATCGATCGTCGCTCGGACACAAGAAAACGACGACGCCAAATCCGACGCGCTGCTGGAACGTGCCAAATTAAACCTGCAATCCGGGCTGGATGAAATCGAAGGCAATTTGGTCGAAGTCGAAGGGATGCAGGCGGCCACCGTGCTGGCCAAAATCCATCTGATGAAAGACGACAGCGCCGCCGCCTTGAAAGTGCTGGACCATTCCAAATACGGCCCGCTGCATTGGATCGGCAAACTCGGCAGCCCGTCGGAATCGTTCACCGGTGAACTCTACAGCACCGAACTGAAGGCGTTGGTCGGCCGAATGTTGGACTCCGACACGCCGGAAACATTTCTGGATCGAATGACCGCCACGATGGAAAAGCTTCGCGGCGCCTACAAGGGCAAAGAGTCGCAAACCAAGTTGACGCAGACCTACATGCGTTTGGCGAGCGACTTGAAGGAACAGCTCGATACCGCCACCCCGGCCCGAAAGGTCAAACTGATCGAAGCATTTCGCGTGATGCTGAAGCGGATCTCCGATGCGACCGACGACACCGCGACGCTCCGCTGGGGCGGCCAGACGCTGATGTCGATGGGCGAAGCGTCGATGGAACCCGGTCAAGTCAAAGCGGCCGGCCAGGCGGCGGATCTGCTGAACCAATCCGTCGAAACCTTCCAATCGCTGCCCGACCAGAACGACCCGACCACGGCGTACCTGCTGGGCCGCGCCCAGCGGTTGGTCGGCGAGTACAAAGCGTCGATCGACACGTTTGAAGGTTTGTTGAAGGCCAAACCCACCATGCTGGAAGCCCAAATCGAAGCCGCCAAAGCATACGAGGCCTGGGCCGGCACACTGCCGCCCAACATCGCTTACAAGGCCTACCGTGCCGCGTTGGAAGGGGCACGTCCGGGTGAGAACAAGAAGAACACGATCTGGGGTTGGGCCGAAACCAGCAGCAAGACCAGCAAGCTGATCAACCGCAACGAAAACTTCAAGGAGAAGTTCTTTGAATCCCGTTACCACGTCGCGCTCTGTTTGTACCTGATGGGCAAAGCCGCAAAACGAGATGCCGACATGCGAAAGGCGATCAAGGTGATTCGCGAAGCGGCGACCTTGTTCCCCGAACTCGGCGGCCCCGAACGACGTGCCGAGTACAACGCGTTGATGAAGGAAGCTCAACGCTCGGTCGGTGATGATCCGGTCGGGATCGCCCAACCCGGTCCCAACTAGGTTTCGCCGTTGTGGCCGGACGGTCGGTCTTTCCGCCCGCCCCCTCCACTGTCGCCTGCCCCTATTCACAACATCCTTCACCACTCGCGTTTCAAAAACCTCCGATTCATGACCCAACCCCGACTCCTTCGCCTGGCCCTCGCCGCCGCCGTATTCAGCTTCGCCCTGGCAACCGATCGTGCCCAGGCACAACTCGATCGCGTCTACACCCACGATTCCGGAACCGCGACCACCGGCACCATCACGTCGGTGACCAAGAACGGCATTCAATTGAAGGTCGGGGCGAATACCAAGAACTTTGTGGAAGACGAAATTCGCAAGGTGGCTTTCCAGGGTGATCCGCCGCCGCTTTCCCGAGCCCGTGAATTCGCGATCGATGGCCAGTACGAACAGGCGCTCGATGAATTGAAAGGGCTGGACCTTGGCACCATCTCTCGCGATCTGGTTAAAGTCGACGCCGCCTACTATCGGTTGCTCGCCCGTGCGAAACTGGCGCTTGCCGGCCAGGGCGATCGCAAAGCCGCGACGGCCGAAGCGATCAGCTTTGCCGGCCAGAATCGCGACTCGTTCCACTTTTACAGCGTCGCAAAGCTGCTCGGCGATCTTGCGCTCGCACAAAATGAGCATACCAAGGCGTTGCAGTTTTATGGTGCCCTTGCACAAGCACCGTCGACGGAATCGAAGATCGAGTCACGTTACTTGATCGGCGTCACGATGCTGGAACAAGATGACCTCCCGGGAGCGGAAAAAGCGTTCTCGGACGTCGCGTCGGTGGAGGTCAATTCGACCAGTGCGCTGCGTTTGAAGACGCTCGCCAAGGCCGGGCAAGCGGTCGCGTTGGCCAAGGGAGGCAAGGGCAAGGAGGGGCTGGAGCTTGCCGACACGCTGATCAGCGAACTCAACCCCACCGACATCGAAATGTCCGCCAAAATCTACAACGCCCAGGGAGCCAGCTACGAAGCGGCCGGTGACATCGAAGGCGCCATCCTGGCCTATCTGCACACCCACCTGATGTTCTCCGGCCAACCCGACGCACACGCCAGCGCGCTCAGTCGGCTGGTCGAACTGTGGCCCAAGGTCGGACGTACCGAACGCGCCGCCGAAGCCCGACAAGAGCTGCAAACCCGCTACCCCGGCTTCGTGAACTAAAGTGGGATAGGCTTCCAGCCTGTCAACTCCCAACGGCGAAGCATCAAGTCAAGAAATAACTCTCCCGTGCACGGGAGGGTCATGCGTAGCGAGGGGAGGGTTCCCACCGATCATCACCTTACAAGCACGCCGATGAACCATCCAATCCATCACCGTCGACTTGGCCTGGGTGTTTTCGCACTCGCCCTGCTGACCGGTCTCACCTGGAACCACCGCGTTTCAGGCAACGATTCCACCAATGTTTCGGCGAATCAAACCACCGTCCAAATCGCAGATCAATCTATCACGCTGCCCGCACCGACGCTTGCTGAGGATCTGGATGCCGACGCCCAGCAACGTCGGATTACACCGTTGTTGCGTGGACTGAGCTTCAAACAGTTCGCCCGCGATTCCGTTGTCGCGCCAGTGCGAATCTACCTGCGATACATCACCAGCGACGCCGGAGACCGAGTGGGCCATGACGTCCACATGATCTTCATCATCCACGAAAGCCTGCAGACGTTTTCGGACCAAAACATCGCGAACCGACTCGGCGGGGAAGCCGCCGAGGACTCCACGGAGGCAACCGCGGCCGACGTCCCCGCCGAGACGCTGCAGCGTCTCGGCATCGACGATGCCGGTCCCGACATCCGCTACCGGCAAGTTGATTTCGAGTTGCTGGACAAGATCCGATTGACGGGGCTTTTGCGGATCGCACAACAATCCTCCGAAACGCAGAACCGGATCGACGTATCGCTGGTCGAAGCCTTTGACAATCGCTGGCAGTTTACCGATGGCCCCGACACCAATTCCAGCGCCGGCGGCGGCGATTACTCGGGGTTCCAGGGTTGGCTGACAGCGACCTCGCTGGACGCGATGGATGCGGTGTTCATCGAAGCACGCTTCGTCATGCACGAACCGCCGCAATGGTTCGCCGGATCCAACTACGTCCGCAGCAAGCTGCCCCTGGTCCTGCAAGAAGCCGCCCGCGACCTGCGGCGACGCCTGAAAAAAGGGGACGGGGGTTGATTCGGCGTCTGCGACGAAAATAGGACCGAGAGGACACATGCGACCGATAGGTCCCCTATGTCCTATTGGTCCCATGACGCGCGGCCCACGAATCGTTGCCTGCGGTCGGTCCCATTTTCGCAAGGAAGCCCTCGTCGATCACTGCGGCAGTGTCTGGCTTAATAACGAACGATCAATTCGGTTTGCAGACGACCTTCGATAACATCTTTGAATTCAGTCAGCGGAAATTCGTAGGCGATGCCCCATTCCGTCTTTCCGTTGGGCTTGAATTTCAAGCCGACATTTTGCGTCACCAGATCGTTGCCGGTCACGTCGCTGGTGGACAGATTGAACAGGTCCTGACCGGCCACGCCCAACGCGGCACCACCTTCGGCACTGTCGATCCAATGCCACCAGGCGACTTCGGTGACGAAGTACGTTTTCTCGGTCAGCTTGAGGTCAAAGTGGTTGGACCAGTGGATCGATTCGGATTGCAAGAACCCGTCGCTGGGGACGCGCCAGCCGAAGGCCGACATCAAGTGGGCGTTGCCACCCATCAAACGCTGACCACCGGTGGCGAACAGATGAAATTCACCATCGGCAACGTCTTGCAACGAGTCCCGGCTGCCGGGCAAGTCATACGTTCCGCCGATCGATGCGATCGTGCCGCTTTGCGTATCGCGGAGAAGGTTGTATTTCAAGCCCGCCACGACCGACGCCCAACCGTCATCCAATAACGTGTCGAGCGCTCCGTTGGTGTTGTCCCAGATGTAACCGTCCTTGGTCCCGATCAGGCTGAGTCGTTCGGTCAGCGCGATGCGGAATTGCATGGCGAGCACCTGGATCGTTCCGCCGGCGGGAATGTTGTTGCCGATCCGCTCGGGCACCCAGTGGTTGACAAAGATCGGACGGAGTTCGGTGACCGTCCGCGGGTCTTCGAAGTGGACGAAGTTGATCATCGGGCTGACAAAGTCGTCAAAGCAGCGATCGCTCGGTTTGATCAGCCCGCCTAACAATCCGGTGTCGCAGCCGCTGATGCAGCCGTCACAGCCCACACTGCCGCAGTCGGTCGCATCGCAACACAAGGGCGAACCGCAATCGCTGTCGCATGGCATGACATCACCGAGGTCGGCCGCGCACCCGGTGTCGCAAGCGGATCGGTTGAACAGCCCCAGCCCGCCCGCGTCAGCATCCTGTGTTGAAGCGGTTGCCGCGACCGTCAGTCCGATCAGGAAGGCCGCAATTCGGGGGCGAATGGATTGGGGAGAAGATGGTATTAAACGAGTCATGGCTGGCATCCGTGAGAAATGTTCCGTCGATGGATTGCAATCTTCGGAAAACGCACACCCATTCACATGACACATTGTCCGAGGGGCTCACTGAATCCCCATCCCCTACATTTTGTCGTCGCCAACCACAATACCCGCACGATCCGTCACTGCCGGCGAGGCTGGATCACGATGATTCGTGACGTCATGACACACTTCGGCGTCACGTTTGATGCCACGCAGCATGACGGGGAACACCAACCCGTGCAGCGGCAGGACGGCGTACCAATAGGCCAATCCCAGTAAACCGCTGGGACGAAACCGAGCGGTCATGGTGACGCGAGTCGATTGATCATCAATGGAGCTCACCTGGAAATCGAGTTCGGCGTCCCCGGGAAGTTTCATTTCCGCCCTCAAACGCAGCCGTTGGTTGGGTTGATGAGCCGTCACCCGCCAAAAATCCACCGCTTCACCGAAATGAAGTTCGTCCGGGTGTCGACGTCCACGTCGCAGCCCCGGTCCGCCGACCAGTTGATCCATCCAGCCGCGGACCCGCCACAGCCAGCCGGCACCCCAGTAACCATGTCCGCCTCCGATCTGTTCGATCACGGCAAAGACTTGTTCGACGGTGGCGTTGACGACGACCGAACGCTCGTCCGTTTTGGTCGTTCCGCCGGCCCAATCGGGATCGCCCGGCATCACCCCGGCAGTCGACCAGCGTGTTTCGATGTCGTGGTTCTCGATCTTTCCCAGTGCGGCGTCGAGGGCTTGTTTCACATCGAAGAGTGTTCCCGGCATCAGTTCCCTGGCCAATTCGTTTCGGCACACGGTGCGATTGCGTAGCCCTTCGGCGAGCGGTCGCCCGATCTCGCTGCCGACCGGGGTGACCAACGAAATCCACAGCGAACTCAATCGCGGCGTCAACACGGGAACCGGAACGATCACGCGCCGCGGCAATTCGATCGCCTGGGCCATCGCTTGCATCAATTCGCGATAGGTCATCACATCCAACCCGCCGATGTCGAGCGTCTTGCCACGGGTCTCGGGCACACCGATACACTCGACCAAATAACGCAAGACGTCACGAATCGCGATCGGCTGAGTTTCGGTGTTGACCCATTTGGGCGTCACCATGATCGGCAGTCGTTCGACCAGATAACGCAAGATCTCGAACGATGCCGAGCCGGAACCGATGATCATCGCGGCACGCAGTACGGTGACCGGCACCGTGCTGGTTCGCAAGATCTCGGCCACTTCACGCCGGCTTCTCAGGTGGCGGCTTAGATCGGGGCCGAGTTCCCCCAGCCCTCCCAAATAGACGATTTGGCGGCAGGGCGATTGGTCGACCGCCGCAACGAAGTTTTCAGCCAGTTCACGGTCGCGCTGTGCGTACTTGTCACTGGCGGCGATCATGCTGTGCACCAAGTAGTACGCCACATCGATTCCCTCGACCGCCGCTGCAATCGCCTCAGGGTCTTGCAGGTCGCCTTCGTGGACTTGCAGTCGGGCGTTGTCGCGCCAGCTGAATTTGGTCAGTTTTTCTTTGTTTCGGACCAGACAACGCACCGTGTGCCCCTCGTCCAACAACATCCGAACCAGACGTCCACCGACGTACCCGGTCGCTCCACACACAAGAATGGTCAATGAGTTCATGGGATACGTGCGCTGTGGGCAAAAAGCAGGAGGACGGAGGTAGCTACGCTCGCCAGAGCGTGGCACTCCCAGGAGAACAGTTTCTGGTGAAGAGTTGACGCGTCGCAGAAAGAACGGGAGCGTTTGCAGTGTAGACGGGAAACAAGGCCCACGGATGGCAGGGCGGACCCACGGATGATCACGCCTGTCGCTCGCATCCCGCACAGTCGACCGATCACCCGTCAATTCCGCGACACTAAAGTTTTACCAATCCCCGCTGAGGCTCCGTGGAGTTCCGATGAACAACCCCGCAGCGACTAAACTCGTTATTGACCGGAGTGGTTTTTGGGTTCGTGTCGATCAGCGAGGCAGGTTGAAATGGGAACTCTACGACGAAGTCGCAAACCAAGCATCGATCATCGGACGCGGTGCCAAAGACAGCAGCGCCGAAGAGTGCGGTCCCGAAGGCAACGGCTAGAGATCCTGGAGGCACGTCACCTGTTGGACGCCGCCCTGGCATTCGAGACGTCTTTGCCGGACATCGACACGGCGGGGTTTGATTCCGCCAGTGTGCTGGTGCGGTACCATGCCGGCGCCGCGAATGCGTCAAGCAATCCGATCACCCAGTTTTCGTCCGTGCCGGGACTCCGGCAAGTCGAGCTTCCTCAAGGGTTGGACGTCGATCAGTCGCTGGAGTTTTATCGGCATCACCCCGGCGTTCTCTATGCCGAACCGAATTACGAGATCCAGCTTTCGGCGATCCCCAACGACCCTGACTTTGATCGGCTTTGGGGACTTCACAATACCGGGCAAACCGGTGGCATTGCCGATGTCGACATCGATGCGACCGAAGCGTGGGACGTCACGACAGGCGATGCGGGGACGCTGGTCGCCGTCATTGACACCGGCGTCGATTACCTGCATCCCGATTTGGCGGCCAACATGTGGTCCAACCCGGGTGAAATCCCCGGCGACGGGATCGACAATGACGGAAACGGCTTTGTTGATGATGTTCACGGCTACGACTTCGTTTCCGGTGACGGTGATCCGATGGACGATCACAACCACGGAACGCACGTGGCGGGGACGATCGGTGCGGTGGCGGACAACGGGGTCGGTGTGGCCGGTGTCAGTTGGAACGTCCAGATCATGGCGGTCAAATTCCTGAGTGCCTCCGGCAGCGGTTCGATCGCCGCCGCGGTGAACGCTATCGAGTACGCGGTCGACAACGGCGCGACGATTTCCAACCACAGCTGGGGATTCAACGGCACCGCATCTCAGGCACTCGCCGACGCCATCGAATACGCACGGCTAGCCGATCATGTCGTGGTCGCCGCGGCCGGCAACGGTGGGGCAGACCAAGTGGGCGACAACAACGACTCGCGGCCGTTCTATCCGGCCAGTTTTCCCCATGGCAATCTGATCGCCGTCGCGGCAACCGATCATGACGACGCGTTGGCGTCGTTCTCCAATTTCGGCGCAACCCAAGTCGACCTGGGGGCGCCCGGCGTGGGCATCTACAGTACGACGCGCAACAACACCTACAGCACCTTCAACGGAACGTCGATGGCGACGCCGCATGTCGCCGGCGCCGTCGCACTGTTGCGGAGCCAACATCCCGATTGGTCTTACGCACAGATCCGTGATCGACTTTTCGACACGGTCGATCCCGTCGCCGCGCTCGATTCTCGCACCACGACCGGCGGACGGCTGAACGCCGCCGCCGCGGTTGCACCCGATGAAACGGGTCCGGCGGTGATCGCACAGGTGCCCAGCGGCGATGTGATGAAGGCGCAAGACCGGATTCGCGTCCGCTTCGATGAACGCGTCGATACGGCCACGTTCACACCCCAGGACATCGTCGCATTCCAAGGGCCGCTTGGTGAAATCACGGTCACGACCGTCACGCCGATCGCCGGATCCGCCGGACGCGAATTTGAAATCACGTTCCCGGCGCAGACGGCGCTGGGGGACTACGCGATGACCTTCGGCCCGGCGATACTCGATCCGTTTGGAAACCCGATGGATCAAAACGTCAACGGCATCAACGGCGAGTCCGTTGCAGACCGATTTCTCGCAACCTTCACGATCGTGCCCGATACGGTCGGCCCATTCGTCGTTGCGGCTTCTCCGGACGATGCCGTGGAAGGTCCGGTTGACCGCGTCCGTGTCACGTTCGACGAACCGATCGCGGCCGAGTCGTTCACGACCGATCGCATCAGCGAGTTTGTCGGGCCTGGCGGTCCGATCATCGTTTCCGACATCGAGACTGTTTCACCGACAGAGTTCGACATCGCGTTCCCGACGCAGGATGTTCTTGGGACGTACCGCCTGACCGTTGGCGGTGCGATCACCGACCCGGCCGGTAATTTGCTCGATCAGGACCAAGACGGGATCGGTGGCGAGGCGGACGAGGATCGATTCGAGATTCAATTCACGCTTCAAAAGTGGCTGTACGCCGACGAAGTGATCGATTTCAGTTCGCAGTACACGACGACGGCATGGGCGGCCGCCCAGGCACTCGGTGCTCCGAACACGTTCAGCTACGGGGATCTGCAAACCGCTTGGGCACCGCGATCGGAGAATGGGACGGAAGAGTTCTTGACGGTCGGATTCGCCGAGCCGTTGCTGGCCAGCGGCGTTGTGATTCGCGAAACGTTTGGCAACGGATTTGTCCGAACCATCGAAGCCCGTAACGCGACGACGGGAGAATTTGTCACCGTCGCTCAACCGCAAGACACCAGTGCCCCTGACGTCCCCTTTGATTTCCTGGTCACCTGGCCACAAACCACTTTCGGCGTCGATGCGCTTCGGATCACCATCGACACCAATCACAACCTTGACGCCTATGAAGAAATCGATGCGGTTCAGTTGCGTGGCGTGACCGTTCCGGACACCGATGGCGCTCGGATCCTGGACTCTTCGCTCCGTGGCGGCGTCAACGGTCCGGTCGACCGAGTGGAGTTGACGTTTGACGAACCGCTTCTCGATGGAACCTTCACGCTGGACGACGTGTTAAGTTTCGATGGCCCCGACGGTGCGATCCAGGCCACCGCGGTCAATCGTTTGACCAGCACACACTATGAAATCCTGTTCCCGCCGCAGGACGCATACGGTGATTACTCGCTGCTGATCGGCCCCGACCTGCTGGATCTGGATGGCCGCCCGATGAATCAGGATCAGGATGAAATCGACGGCGAGCCACTGGACGATTCCTACACCGTGCAATTTGCCGTCGAGTTGTGGCAGTTTGCCGATTCGGTGATCGACTTCAGTTCCCAGTACAGTCCGACGTCGTGGTCGGCCGAGCAAGCGTTGGGCCCGAGCGACACATTTGTTTACGGCGATTCACGCCAGTCCTGGGCGCCGCGCACGGCCAACGGCACCAGCGAAACGTTGACGGTCGGGTTTGCGACGCCGGTTCAAGCCAGCGGTGTGATCATCCGTGAAACCTTTGGCAACGGGTTTGTCCGGTCGGTTCACGTTCGTGACGCCGACACGGGCCTGTTCCATCTGGTTTCCGACGCACCGGACGACAGCCAACCTGGAACGCCGGTCGATCACAACGTCGCCTGGCCGACGACCAGCTACCTGGTCGATGCGGTTCGAATCACCATCGATACGGATCATTCCCTGACATTCGAGGAGATTGATTCGGTGCGATTGCGTGGCGTCGTGCCGCCGGACCTCACCGGTCCGCGCGTGATCGGCTGGTCACCCGACGCCGGGCATCCCGGGCCGGTCGATCATGTGGAAGTGACGTTCAATGAACCGATCGACGCCCAGAGTTTTACGTTGGCCGATGTCGTGACCTTTGAGGGTCCAAGCGGACCGATCGCGGTCGACGCAATCGAGTCGCTTTCCCCGACGGTCTCTCGCATCGATTTCGCATCCCAGACCACGTGGGGCAGGTATTCACTGGTCCTGGGGCCCGATGTTTTTGATCTGGCCGGCAACGCGATGGATCAGAACGGCGACGGCATCGCGGGCGATCCGTCTGCCGACACGGCCGAATTCTCGTTCGATCTGGAACTCTGGCAAAATGCGAGTTCGGTCGTCGATTTCAGTTCGCAGTACAGTGCGACGTCCTGGTCGGCCGAACAGACGCTGGGGTCGCCGGACACGTTGGTCTATGCCGACAGCCGCACCGCATGGGCCCCGCGTTCAGCCAATGGAACCACGGAACACTTGACGGTCGCGTTCGCGACGCCGGTGCGGTCGACCGGGGCAATCATTCGCGAAACCTATGGCAACGGGTTCGTGCGAATGGTGGAAGCCCGGGACAGCGAAACGGGAACGTTCCACGTCGTTTCAACGGAGGTCGACGATAGCCAACCCGGCACGCCCGTCGATTACGTCGTCTCCTGGGCGATGACCGTTTACGACGTCGATGCCTTGCGGATCACGATCGACACCAACCACGCGTTGACGTACGAGGAAATTGATTCGGTGCGTTTGCGCGGCGTGGTCGCTCCCGATACGACCGGGCCGCGGGTCATCGCGACCGCTCCGGACAGCACACACTCCGGTCCGATCGACCAGATCGACGTGACGTTCAACGAACCGATCGATCCGGACAGTTTTACAGTCGAGGACGTCGTCACGTTCACCGGTCCCGGTGGAGCGATACCGGTTGATGACGTTGTGCAACTGAATGACGACACCTATCAGATCCGGTTCGCCACGCAGACCGAATTTGGTGTTTACGCCTACTCGATCGGACCGGAGATTCGCGATGTCGCCGGAAACCTGATGGATCAAAACGCAAACGGGATCGGGGGAGAAGCCTCCGGGGACGCGTACTCCTCCTCGTTTGTCGTCGAGCTATGGCAAGACGCATCGACCGTGATCGATTTCAGTTCCCAGTACAGTCCCTTCGGCTGGTCGGCCGCCGACGCCCTGGGCCAACCGGACACGTTCGTCTATGGGGACGCGCGCACGGCGTGGGCACCGCGCTACGCCAACAGCGGTGACCAATCCCTGACGTTGGGCTTTGACACACCGGTTCACGCCTCCGGCGTGATCATCCGCGAAACGTTTGGCAACGGATTCGTGCGAATGGTCGAAGTTCGTGACTCGGTCAGCGGACAGTTCCACGTGATGCCGATCGGTCCCGATCCCAGTCAGCCCGGCGCACCGGTGGACTATGAAGTGTCATGGCCGCTGACCAGTTTCACCGTCGACGCCGTTCGCATCACGATCGATACCGAGCATACGTCTGGTTACGAAGAAATCGATGCGGTGCGTCTGCGAGGCGAGTAGGGCATCGAATGCACGTCGACTCGCAATGCCTTTGTACCAAGTGGCGCCGTCTGGCTAGTTTTTACTGACCTTGATCAGCGTCAATTCATTGCCGGCGTCGTTGTAACGGACGTTGTCCATCAACATGCTCATCAACGCGAACCCGAACCCGTCGCCCGTTCCGAAACAATCCTTTCGGCTGAATCCGCGGGCGGACGGCGGTTGGTTTCCGCTGCCACCGTCACAGATGACGAACCGGGCGGTGCTGTTGGTGACGTGGACTTTCAACACGATCTGGCGATCACAGTAGGCCGCTTGCGACCGACGCTTTGAAATCAGCTCTTTGAATCGATCCCAACCGGCGGCACGACAGCGGTCCAGTTCGTCGCTGGTCAATTCCAAGTTGCCGTGCCAGATAGAGTGCAACAACGCCTCTTCCAACGCCACGCCGACACGAATGTGTTCCGTCTCGTCACTCAATTCCAACCCGCCGATGATCTGCTGGACATAATCCAACAGCGCCGGGACTTTGTCGGGATCATTGTCCAAGTAGAAAGTCGCTTCGACCTTGCCGTAAAACTTGGTCGTCTTGTTGCGGTTGCGGTTGGCGTGGGCTCGAGCCAACACGCGGTAGACGGTTTCGCGAAGCCGTTCCACGCGTTTCGCCTTGGGAACATAGCTGGCGGCCCCTTCGTACAAGGCGTCGACGGCCAGTGATTCATTGCCGTAAGCCGTCATCAACACGACCGGGACCTCGGGGAATTCCCGTCGCGAGGCCCGCACCAATGCCAAGCCGTCCATTTCAGGCATGACAAGGTCGGTGATCACCAGGTCGGGCGTTGAACGCCGCATCGCCTCCAACGCCTGGCACCCGTCTTCGGCAAACGCGATTCGAAACCCCGGCTGATCGGCGAGCAGGTCACGGGTGAAAAAACGGTCCACCGGAGAGTCATCAACAATCAGGATCTCGGTCATTGAATCCCGCCTGTGTGGTTTGAAAACTGCCCCGGACGGACCGTCAGAACGGTCCGCCCCATGCCGCCATTTTAACGCCAGCAGCGATGGCGATGGCGTAAAAAGTTTTGACTTCGATGGGTTCATGAAATGCTTTGGATGCCTTCACCAAATCGACCGCCATGCCGGCTGAATCCGTACTCTTGCAGTGTCCATCGGCACCGACAACTGAACATCTGCCCAAGCCAAATATGTTGCGGAGACAGAACACCGGCGCGGCAGACTTGGTACAAAGACATGCTTTCGAAATCGCCAATTGACGCCCCAAGGAAACTGTTTTGCGCCGATTTGTCCTACTTTACCTGGCCGCATTTGCCACCGCGTGCGGGGCAGACGGAGCGTCACCCGATCCCGCTGGCCAGCCGCCGACGCAAGCAGCCAGCGATCAGCAGGACGTGCCGTTTGAAAGATTGTCGTTGGATGCCCTGCCCAATGCGATTCGGATTCATCCCCGAGTCATTTCCGGGGGCCTGCCCGCCGGTGAGACCGGATTTCGCGAACTGCGTCGATTGGGCGTCAAAACGGTGATCAGTGTCGACGGTGCCCGACCGGACGTTGAACTGGCCCGCCAACACGGACTGCGATACGTGCATCTGCCGCATGGCTACGACGGCGTGCCCGAACAGCGTGTGCGAGAACTGGCCCTGGCCGTCCGCCAGTTGGACGGACCGGTGTATCTGCATTGTCATCATGGCAAGCATCGCAGCCCTGCCGCCGCCAGCGTCGCCTGTGTCGCCGCCGGGTTGATCCCCAAGTCGCAAAGTCTGAAGGTCCTGCAACTGGCCGGCACCAGCCCGCACTATCGTGGGCTGTATCACGCCGCCAGAGACGTCGATCGGATCGACGATGCCCTGCTCGATGCTCTGGAGGTCCGCTTTCAATCCACGGTCGACGTTCCGCCGATGGCAGAAGCCATGGTCGCGCTGGAGCAAACCCATCATCATCTGCAGCAAATCGCTGCCGCCGACTGGGGCTCACCTCCCGATCACCCCGATCTCGATCCGCCGCACCAAGCGCTGTTGCTCCGTGAGCACTTCAGCGAACTGCTGCGGACCGATGCGATCCGACAGGAATCCGATCCGTTCATCCAGATCATGCGTCACTCCGAGGAAACCGCCCGATCACTGGAGACGACGCTGCGACGGTGGGACGCGGCAACGACGCCGCAGCCGCCCGCCGTTCTGAATCAACGGTTGCGGCAAATCACCTCCGATTGCAAATCCTGTCACCAACGTTTTCGTGACGTTCCATTGAGTGAAAAGTCGTCGAGGGGCGAATGATCGAGTGGTCAGACAATTGAATGGTCAAAAAATGAGGACGCCATCGCCTGCCCCCCATCATTCTCCCCATCTCCCCATCTCCCTTCAGTTCGCCCCACCGACCTCGAACGTCCGGACCAAGAAATCGATCTGCATTTGGCGGATTTTGGGTTCGGAAAACTTCGGCCCGCCGTGTCCGGCCCCGTCGATCACGTGCAACGTGCTTTCAACCTTGGCCGCTCGCAGTGCCTGGTGCATCAATTCACTTTGGTTCGGTGGGACCGTCCGATCATCACTGCCGTGAATGATCAGAAAGGGGGGATCGTCTTGGTCGACGTAGGTGATCGGATTGACCTGCTTGATCCCCTCCGGCTTGTTCAGTACTTCGCCGCCGCCGAGTAGTTTTGATTCCGGCGACCCGTCTTGGTTATGACGCTCATATCCCGGCGTGGTGACAAAGGTCTTGAAATCGGTCGGTCCATACAGATCGACGACGGCCTGGACGCGACTGGATTGGTCGGCCCATCCGCCGCTGCCTTCGAGGTCCTCGACACCGCCGGAAGTCCCCAGCAGTGCGACCAAGTGGCCGCCGGCGGAGCTTCCGCCCACGGCGATGCGGTCGACGTCCAGGTTGTACTTGGATGCTTGGGCGCGCAGGTAGCGAATCGCGCACTTGCAATCCTCGATCTGAGCCGGAAAGGGGGCTTCGCCGGTCAGTCGATATTCGATCGTCGCCCCGACAAAGCCTCGTCGGACCAGCGGAACGACCTGACGCACGCCGCCCTCTTTCGTGCCCCCCTGCCAGCCTCCGCCGTGAACCCAAACATACAGCGGCAGCGGCTTGTCGCTCGGTTCCTTTGGCAACACCAGATGCATCGTCAAATCACGCCCGCCTCCGCGGCCGAAGACCACGTCGCGGAGCACGGTGACATCGTCCGGCACGGCTGAACGATTCGCGCCAGGCCGATTCGCGCCAGGCCGATTCGCGTTTGGGCGTTCGCCGATGGCAAAGTCTTCGCGGGTCAGCACACCATCGTCATTGCGATCAAGTCGCTCGAACAATCTCACCGCCGCCTTGAATTCCGCCTTGGTGACTTTCCCATCCCCGTTTGCATCCTCCCGCCGTAACACTTCGGCAAAGGGGATCCGCGGGGGCTGTTGCCGGGGCGATTGGGCTTGCAGCGGCACGGCTGAACCGCAAGCGGTCAAGCAGCTTAGGACAGTCGTCAACAGAAGAGAGTTTTTCATGGATCACCTGTGGTCGGTACATCGGCTAACATACGAACCCGCCAGGCCCGCTGTTGTTCCTTTTTTAAACCAAATCTCGCGTTGTTTTATGTCACTTGATCCGAATTCACAGCCCCATGCTTGCGATGCATCTGCGTCCGATGGTTTGGGGACGTCGCTGATGACCCATCGTCGCATCGCGATTCTGACCGACGGTTATTCGACACCATTCGTGGCCAAGACCGCGATCAGTCTGCTCCGCTATCGGACGCAAGACGTCGTTGCGGTCATCGATGCGACGGCGGCGGGGTCAACGACCCAGGACCTGTTGGGGTGTGGAGGACAGATCCCGGTGGTGAAGACGTTGACGGAGCTGCCGGACGTGGACGCCCTTTACATCGGCATCGCACCGCCGGGCGGCAAGCTGCCCGACGAGTGGCGGTCGATGATTCTCCAAGCACTGCACGACGGGATCGACGTCGTCTCGGGACTGCACGATTTTCTGACCGAAGACGCCGAGTACGTCGCGGCGGCGGAGCGATCGAACAGCCGTTTGATCGATGTCCGTCGCAATCGATGGAAGGTGACGGCCGAGTGCCACCGGTTCCGCCCGGGATGCACCCGGATCCACACCGTCGGCCAGGATTGCAGTCTGGGAAAGATGGTCACGTCGCTGGAAATTCATCGTGGCTTGGTCCAACGCGAGTTGAGTTCCAAGTTCCTTGCCACCGGCCAAACCGGCATCATGATCTCCGGCGACGGCGTGCCGATCGATTGTGTGGTGGCCGACTTCGTCAGTGGTGCCGCCGAGCAGCTTGCCCGCCGCTACGAGCATCACGATTACTTGTTGATCGAAGGCCAAGGCAGCATTTCGCATCCCGCGTTTTCCGCGGTCACGTTGGGCCTGTTGCACGGCAGCGCCCCGCACGGTCTGGTGTATTGCTACGAAGCGGGCCGGACGCACGTCAAGGGTTTGGATGACGTGCCGTTGATACCGATCAAGCAACAAATGGACGCTTATCTGGTTGCCGCGAATCTGCGTCATACGTGCAAGTTCGTGGGGATCGCGATCAACACACGCAACCTGAGTGCCGAGGAAGCGGAGGCGGAAATCACGCGTGCCGAATCGACGTTCAGGCTGCCCGCCTGTGACGTCTATCGTACGGGGGCCGATAAACTGGTCGACGCCTGCATCGGACTGCGCGGCGAGGTGCTTGACGGATGAAATTGACCGTTTACCGATTAAGTTTGCCCCTGAAACACGCCTTCACGATCGCTCGCAATTCGATCGACACCCAGTCCAGTCTGCTGGTGCAACTGGAACACGACGGCGTTTGTGGCTATGGCGAAGTCACCGAGGACTCGTTCTATCGGCACAGCTTCGATTCGATGTTGCAATCGCTGCGCAAGATCCGCCCCGACACACTCGATCGGTACGCCAGCGAGTCTCCGTCAGAACTTTGGCCCCTGATGCACGACCAGACCCAGGGGGACATGTTCGCGCTGTCGGCGCTCGACATGGCGGCGCACGATTGGCACGGCAAACGTCAGGGGATGCCGACTTGGAAAGTTTGGCAACTGCCGGGCACCGATGTCGTCGATTCCAGTTTCACGATCGGAATCGATAGTCCCGAGAAGATGGTGCAAAAGTTGCATGAAGAACCGGGGTGGCGGGTCTACAAGATCAAGCTGGGCACCGAGCGTGACATTGAAATCGTGACCGAGTTGCGACGTCACTCGGACGCGGTGTTTCGTGTCGACGCCAATTGCGGCTGGACGGCTGATCAGGCGATCGACCATTCCCTGCGATTGGCGGCGCTGGGGGTGGAGTTCATTGAACAACCGCTGCCGATCGACGCATCGCCACAGGACAAGCGACGGGTGGTTCGCGAATCGGCGCTTCCGATCATCGCCGACGAGGATTGCCAAGTGACCGCTGACATCGAACGCTGTGACGGTCTGTACCACGGCGTGAATGTGAAACTTTGCAAGTGCGGCGGTCTGTCGCCGGCGCTGCAGATGCTCAAACAGGCCCGCCAACTCGGACTCAAAACGATGATCGGCTGCATGGTCGAAAGCTCCATCGGCATCAGCGGGGCGGCACAGCTGTTGCCGCTGTTGGATTTTGCCGATCTGGACGGGGCGGTCTTGTTGGCCGGCGAACCCTGCGTCGGCGTGCGGATCGACAAAGGCATCGTCGTTGCGTCTCCGCTGGCCGGCTGCGGCGGCGACATCGATCACGATCGCCTGCCCGAGTTCCTGGCGTCGCCGCCGCTGGTCGTCGCGTAGCGAGGCGGTGCGTGCCCCTCGCCGGTGTCTCGCCATCTGGGACCTTCCAGCTTCGGGCGATCGCTTTTCGCAAGTAAATCTGACAAATAAAAACGCGATTCGATTCAAACCCCCGAACCGAAATGGGCAGGCAAAGGCATCCCGCGTCAACTAAACTGCCGCGATTGATCGTCCGCAAGGACTGCCCCTATTCCATCTACGCGTTCCATTGACACGGCGAGTGAATCGTGAGTGCCCCAGCCCGTTACATTTTGCATCCGACCGACTTTTCAGCCCAGTCGCACTTGGCATTTGCCCATGCCTTGCGTTTAGCGCTCAGCAACGAAGCAACGTTGTCGCTATTGCACGTCGGCGACGATTCCTACGAAGAATGGGATCGTTTTCCGGCGGTACGCAAGACGCTCGGCCGCTGGGGGCTGATCGATGAAGATGCGAAACGGCGTGACATTCAAGCCAAGCTGGGCGTCGGCGTGGAAAAGGTGATCGCCGAGCAAAAGGATGTGGTCGAGGCGATCACGGGCTTTTTCCAACAGCGGCCGGTCGACTTTATGGTGTTGGCCAGCGGTGGTCGCGATGGTCTGGCGAGCTGGTTGATGCCGTCCAAGGCAGAGAAGATCGCTCACCGGAGCCACGTGCCGACGCTGTTTGTTCCCGCCGGCGGACACGGCTGTGTTTCGCTGGAAACCGGCCAGGTCCAGATGGACCGGGTGATCGTGCCGGTCGATGCATCCCCCTCGCCGGACGAAGCGATCGAGCGCGGACTGCGTGCGATCTCTGCCCTGGGCAGCGAAAACGCCACGCTGACATTGTTTCACGTCGGCGCGAGCGCCATGCCTGACATCAAAATCCCCGACGGTCCCTGGCATGTCGAACAAATCGTGACCCCGACCGGTGACCCGGCGACCGAGATCATCAAGCTGGCCGAGGAGAAAAAGGCAAACTTGATCGCGATGGTGACCGACGGCGCCCACGGGTTCTGGGACGTCTTCCGCGGCACGACGACCGACAAAGTCGTCCGCCACGCGCCCTGCCCGGTCTTGGCCATCCCGATCGACAGTTGAGTGCGATTGCGACGAAGCAGACGAGAAGGCATCGGAGATGCAAGTGCGATCAGGAGTCATCTGGCAGAAAAAATCCGGCGACAGGATCGATCGTGCCATCCTATCAGGATCGTCGCGGGAGGCTGGCGGATCGGGCAGAGTGAAGAAGGCAGAATGATGGGGCAAAACGATGGGGGCAAAACAATAGAAGCAAGATGATGGGGGGGCAATGACAAGGCGTGTGCCGGTTCGCGCAAAACCAATTGGTTCAGCCCCGTATTATTCTGCCATCGCGAGCCCCCATCGTTTTGCCCCCATCGTTTTGCCCTTTCTCCCGACAACGCGGCCCCCACAGGTTCACGGTCGCGGCGGGGGCGTCACGACGGCGGTGTCGAACAGCATTGAATTGTCTTGTTCCTCTTCCTCTTGCTCCAGGTCGTGAGCGAGCTGTTCGGCGATCCGTTTGAACACGGACGCCGATGGGCTGGGGAGTTCTCCCAAGACTTCATGGGCCTCCTGCATGTGTCGCCCGAGTTCTTGTTTGGAGACCTCGTCGGGTTCGATCCGCAAAAACGTTCCGGTGGACTGGGGGGCTTTGGAAAGCAGCGTCAGATACTTGTCCACGCACGTGGCGGTCAACAACCGGGATCGCGCGGCATCGTCGGCGACCACATGAAAGCGTTTTGCCGTGCCGGTGCGCTGCAGTTTCAGCAAACAGCCCAAGAAGGTGCTGTCCAGGTACTCACACCCCAGCAGGTCGGCCGTCACGGTCGCCGCGGGGTCTTCGACCAGGCAGCCTTTGACGAACGCGGCAAAGGCGGGGCTGTGGGTCGCGGTCCCTTTGCCTTGGATGCGGACGATGAACCCATCGTTGGTTCGTGAGACACAAAGATCACAACGTATCGTCATCGGGCCCACCCTCCGCCAAGGATTCTCAACCGGCTCTGGCAATCCAACAAGCCTAACAGAGTCCTTGGCGGGTCGCAAATTTCCCCGCCGCGCCGGGGGGGCGCGGCGAGTGTATCGACCGACCGTGCTAGTTCTTAAAGAACGCGTGGTTCGGATCGCCGGCGCTGATCAGGTAGGCGACCAGGTCCAGAATCTCGTCCCGGGTCATGCGATTGAACAGTCCTTCGGGCATCGCCGACGTCTTGGAAACCATCATCTCTTCGATCGTCTTGCGGTCGATGTTGACGCGCGCGTTGGGGTTGGTCAGGTCGGTGTTCAGCGTCATCGAATCGCCGCTCAGATTGACGACGACGCCGACGTGGATCCGGCCGTCGTCGGTCAGCACTTTGACGGCCGAGAATTGGTCGTTGATCACCTTGCTGGGGTGGATCACCTGGTCCAGCAAATCGTGTGGCGAATAACGTCGCCCGGCCGAGGTCAGGTCGGGACCGGTCATGCCGCCCTGGTCGCCGAAGCGATGGCAGGCGTAACAACCGCTTGCGGCGAACATCTTTCGCCCGCTTTCAAAATCGCGTTGCTTTAGCCCCGTGCGTGCGGCCGCGGAGAGTTCTTCCAACGTCCACTTGGTTTCCGGACGGCCCTCGAAAATCTGTCCCAGATTCTCCAACGCCGACTTCTTGACCGGTTTGCGGGCCAACAGTTCTGCCATCTCCGCCTTTTGGGTTTCGCTCAATGAGGCGACCGCGTCGTCGCGAATGAATTTGATGAACTGATCAAAACTGGCACCGCCCTTGTAATTGGCCGCCTTTAAAAACCACTCGAAGTAGGCGGTGTGCAGCTGCGGAGTCCAGCCGGATTTCAACATCCGAATCGATCGGGCGTACTGCATCTGTTCCTCTTGCGTCGGTGCCGCCTGAATCAGGGCGATCGCTTTTTCGGCCACCGTCGGCGATTGGAGCCAAGCGAGTGTTTCACAGAGCAACCAATTCAGCTCGGGCGATTGCGCCGGGAACAGCGGGTCGAAGCTGGCGATCAGTTTTTCGATCGTCGCGTCACTCGGTCGTCCGAATCGGTTCAAGATGATTTGCGTCGCGCGATGCAGCGTCAGCTGTTGCGTTTCGGTCAACCCGGGCACATCGATCGACGTGACCGCGGCCAAAAGCTTTTCCCCCATGGCGGTGTCGATCGGCGGAGTGTCGTCGCTGCGGTGCTGGGGACAGACACCGGTGACGCGCGCCAGGGCCAGCAAGGCTTCGACCTGTTTGCCCGGATCGGACTCGCTCAGTGCCTTGTCCGCCCACTGTTGGACCGGTTGGTGTTCGATCGCGGTTCGTGCGGCAAAACGGATGAAGCGATCTTGATCGTCAAGATAGGGCCAGGCGACGGAGACCGCCTTGGGATCTTGTTGGCCGTGAAAGGCTTCCAGCATGTGACGTGTCTCGCGGGCCTCGTTTTGGGAAGCCTTGGCCTCTGCAGGCTCAGTCGACTGGTCGCCGGTGTACGTCACGCGATACAGGCCGGATTGCACCCGCCGTCCACCGATCGTGAAGTACATCGCTCCGTCTTGGGGACGAATGATCGCATCGGTGATCGGCAGCGGGGCGCCGGTCACAAACTCCTCCTTGGTCGCGGTGTAGGACGATCCGCTCGGTTCCAGGTGGATCGCATACAGCTTTCCCCAACTCCAATCGAGTGCATACAGCGCGTCTTGGTACTTGGCGGGGAACTTGGCACCATAGCCGAACGTCATGCCGGTCGGCGACCCCGGGCCGATGTCGAGCACGCCCGGCAGGTTGTCGGCATAAAAGGGCATGCGTTTTCCCGCCCCGTTGCGCCAGCCGAATTCGGCGCCGCTGGTGACGTGGCAAATGCGCGTCGGGCGATACCACGGCGTGTTGAAGTCGTACTCCATGTCGGCGTCGTAGGTGAACAATTCACCGTCGCGATTGACCGCGGCGTCAAAGACGTTTCGAAACCCCGACGCAAACGCTTCGAAGGTCTGCCCGTCGGGAGAGACGCGATAGATGATTCCGCCCGGGGCCAGGACGCCGCGATTGTGCCCTCGGCCGTCGGGCATGCTGGGCAACAGATGGTCTTCGCCCCAGACCTGACGCACCGGCGAACTGTCCGCCAGCGGCGGCGGGGTCGTGTTGTTTCCCGTGACCAGATACAGCGCCTTTCCATCCGGCGTCGGCATCAATGCGTGCACCCCGTGATCGCTCTTGGAGTGGACTTCGTGAAGCAATTCGACCTTGTCCAAGTGGTCGTCGCCATCGCTATCGCTGACTCGGTACAAACCCGAGGGGATTTTTTGTTCGTAATCATTGACGCCGACGTACAAGGCACCGAACGCCCAAACCATCCCGTTGACCGCGCGGATGTCTGCGGGCACTTTCTCGATCGTCGTCGGATCCAGCGGTTGTCCCGCCGGCGGAGGCGTGATGCGATACATGCCGCCGAACTGATCACTGACCAGGATCCGCCCCTTGTCGTCGGTGCACAGATTCACCCACGAGCCCTGCTGGTCGCCCGGGACCGAGTACAGCAATTCGACCTCGAACCCCTCGGCCGCCTTGATCCGATCGATCGGGGTCGCGGTGTTGCCACCGACGGCCGGGCCGACCTCCGTCTGACGCGCCCGTTTGCGCGGTTTGGCTTTGGCGGCCCCGTTTTGGGCGTGCACCTCGGGCGCCGACAGGGTCAAGCAACAGGCCGACAACACGATCGCAGCGACGCGACGCCACGCGGTCCGACTGACACGGGAAGAGATTGATCCTAGAAACACGGTTTTCATTTCGGGGGTTGTAGAATGGAATGGAGAGCGATTCATGAGGTGAAGGTCATGAGGTGTTGGGGGGCAAAGGGCCGCTTGGCGACCAGGCGGGCGGCGGCGTCGAGACGATTCACCGGGGCAGGTATATTACACCGTCGGGCTTGGCATCACAGTCCGCAGCACCCCAAGTTTAAACGCTGACGCCAACACTCCCACGCCAGCCCCCAGGCAGAGAAAGGTTTCGAGAAAATTCCTTATTTCCTGCTAGGGAGAAGGCAACGTTGCTGGATTGCGCCATTGGTTTTCCTTTTCCCCCCTAGTGTACGGTCTTTTCGTTGTGCCAAGGGATGAATGAGGAGTGCTGGGTTCACCCTGGGCGACCACGTTACCGACGTCGCGTGTTTTGCCGAGTGTGCTCTCCGTGATCCGCCCGAGACCCTCGATTGAGCCCCGCGTGGGGCCTTCGTTTGATCGTGCAGCTGTTCATTTTTTTACCTCCGATATCTTCTTACCTGACTTTTCGAAAAGCGGGACTGCACCGACGAACCGCGGATGTCAGCTGTGCTTCCCACCCCGGTCGGATTGGTTGAGGGCAATCGGACAGGCAAGTGCGGCTGGGATCGTCGTCGTTTTGACGAATCCTGCCCTAGAGTGGATCAGGAAAATCCCCCTGCGATCCTCCCGCCTTTCTCTCGCCCACCTGCCACTCACCGATGCTGGATCAATCGACGCCGCACCTCCATTCGCACGCCGGCCGGTTGATGGACCCCGAAACCGAACGGCCGCAGGGAGAGACGATTGCGACGGTGCTGTGGCGTTACAAGTGGCTGGTCGGCATCCTGCCGCTGCTCGGGACGCTGCTCGGATATTGGGTCAATCGTCAGAAGCCGACGACCTATCGCGCGACAACCAAGTTGATGCTCAAGAGTGACACGCCGCTCACGCTCGACACAGCCAGCGGTGTTGCCCGAGGCGGAATTCCCAGCGGAAATTTGATGCAGTCGCTGATCAATTCGGACGCGATTTCCGGACGCGTCGAACTGGACGAGGAACTCCGATCGATTCCCAAGCTTCGCGATCTTAGCAACGATCAGTATGTCGCGTTGGTGCGGGGCGGGATTCGATTTCAAACGATGACCGATTTGAAGGATTCACGCGACCGTATGATCGCCGCCCTGCACTTTGACGGGAACGATCCGCAAGTCTGTGTCGCCGCCGTCAATTCCGTTTGCGATGCGATCGGAGAACATTTCCAAGAAGAACGCCAGCAGCGGGTCAACGAGTTCGAGCAGCTGGTCAGCAGCGCCCAGGAAAAGTTGTTGCCGCAGCAGGCCGAAGTGGAAGAAGCCTACAAGCTGTTCCGCGAAGACGCGCCGCTGGAATGGGATCCCGATGGGCAGGTCATCAATCCTCATCGACAACGGCAGTTCCAACTGCAGACGTTTCGCGACGAATTGGAACAAAAGCAGCGTGAATTGGATTGCGAGTTGCGATTTGCCGAGAGCATGAAACGACGCCACAAGAACCCTTTGATGGTCGCGTTGATCATCGGACAGCTGAGCGACGTCTTCGAAGACTCGCGTTTGATGCTCAAAGGGGAATCGCCGGCCGATCTGACGACCGACGATTTGGAACTGCGGAAGATCGAAGTGGAAAAGAAGCTGATTCCGCTGGAGATTCAGCGGGAGCAATTGGAACTGGCGTACGGTCGATCGCACCCGGAGGTCAAATCGATTGCGATGCAGATCGAAAGTTCGCAACGTAAATTGAACGAGCTGATCGCCCAAGTCGATCGACGCCGCCGAGAGCTGAGCGAGCAAGGCCAGCGGATCGCCGGTGGAGAAGGGTTCCAAAAGGCACAAATGAGACGCGCCGGTGAAGCGGTGGATGCCTACATTCGTGGCTTGAGTGAACGGTTACGCGTGGCCAACGAAGACTTGAAGGTCATCGATCAAAAGATCAACGTCGAAAAGCAGGCCGCCGATGAACTGAAGCGGTTCGAAGACACCGACGCCTCCTTCCGCCGGCGGATCGCCAGTATTCAGGGCATGTTGATTCAACTGGAACAGCAACTTGCCGCGTTGGAATTGATCGATATCGACGGCGGAATCCTGGTCCAACCGCTGTTGGCGACCGGCAAGGCGCATCGGACGGGACCGGATTTGAAGAAAGACCTGGCCGTGTTCGCGATGTTGGGACTGGGATTGAGCGGGTTGCTCGCCCTGCTGTTTGAGACCACGGCAAAAACCTTTCGCAGCGCCGAGGCGATCGAGCGTGAATTGCAATCGCCCGTGCTGACGCATATCCCCGTCGACGCCGCACGCAAACAGAAACCAGGCCCCTTGCCTGCCGGTTCGATCGCCAGACTCGATTCAAAACTCGCCGTGATCCATCGACCACACTCCCCGGCTGCCGAGGCCGTGCGCGCGGTCCGAACCGCGATGTTGCTGGATCGACGACAAAACGACAGCAAGGTCTTTCAGATCACCAGTCCCCTGCCGGGAGACGGGAAGAGCACGCTGGCGGCCAACGTCGGTTGCTCCATCGCCCAGTCCGGCAAACGCACCCTGCTGATCGATTTGGACCTGCGAAGCCCCAGGTTGTCGCTGCGTTTCAATCTGGATACCAATGTCGGTCTGGCAAACGTGCTCAACGGAGAATTGACCGCCGATAGGGCGGTGCACCCGACCCCGATCGAGAACCTGGACATCCTGCCCTGCGGACCGCTGCCGGCTAACCCCGCCGAAGCGCTGACGCTGGCCGAACTGGCCGATGTTTTTCAGTGGGCTCGGGATCACTACGACTTTATCATCGTCGACACCCCGCCGCTGTTGATGGTCAGCGATCCCGCGATCGTGACCACCTACGTCGACGCCGCCCTGCTGGTCATTCGCATCCGACGTCGCTGTCGACCCAACGCGAAAGAAGCCGCCGCAATGCTGCGTTGGTCCGGTTCGCGAGTGATGGGCGTGGTCATCAACAAATTCACCGCGACCCACTCCACCGCCTCCTACCAGAGCAGCGCCAGCGGAAGCTACCAATCGATCGGATACGGGTACGGCGATCGCTATCGGCGTCGGTATCAGCGCGAAGTCAACGCGCAGGACACCTACGTCGTCACGGGAACGAAACACCTGGGGCGTGTCGACAAGGTCGACGCCGACGCAGCGACAACGCTCGGTAAACCTCACCTGCCCACCGCCCAACCGACCGATTCCAACGCCTAGCCGTTCTGGCAACGCCCAATCTTTCGCACCGGTGCAGCTTTCGCACCGGTGCAGCGGCGGTCGCCGGACGGCGATTCGGGATCATTGACGGCGGAGCAATTTGTGGCAATTGACACAGCTGTGGGTCATTTGCGTGTACGACAGTGTGGCGCCGTCGATATTCTTGTTGTCGGCCGCCATCAATAGGGTTCCGGTGGTAAACCAAAACACTTGGTTTTGCGTCCGGTAGGCCGCCGATTCGTTTTCGATCCATTTACGTTTTCCGAATTCGTTCAGGGACCGCGCGCCCTGACGGATCTTTTCAAAATCCTCGGTGACCAGTCCGTCCAGGATCTGTTTCGAGTACTCCAGTTTCCGCTGCATTTCACGTTCGAGCGGCTCGGATTCTTCGCTGAACGAGCGAACCGCCGGAACCACGACGGCGGTGGCCAGCAGCAGTGCGGTGATGATCAGCAAACGCATGGGACAGGCTCCTGTAAAGACCAATGGGGGACCGGGGGCCGGCAGGACGACGGGCCTGATTGGGTGCAATCGCGATGCCGGCCTCATCACCGGATGCGGCGGAATCAGAATTGATCACAAAGCGTGCGTCTTCGCCCAATGCGGCACAGGCTTTGCTTCGCTGACGGCCTTCACGGACAGCAAGCGGTGCTGTCACGCGAGGGGGCGGCCGAGTCGCGGCGATGGAGCGCGCTGGGCCGAACCGATCATCGCATCAAAATGTTGCTGAGGAGCTAACCAATGACGTTTTCCGACGAGAGCTACAACCTTCGAATCGAATTGGACACCAAGGGCTGTGAACTGTCGGCCGAAGAGATTGAAGACATGGAACTCGATCTGCACACCTTGCGAAACCTGGTGGCGGATTTCCCCGTGTCAGATCTGCACATCACCGTCGTGCACCACCAAAAGGCTCGTGATTACCACGTCAAAACCAGCCTCACGCTCTCGGGGAAAACGCTCTTTACCGGCGAGCGTCACAGCAAGGTGCACCCGGCCTTTGAAAGCTGTATCCGAAAGCTGACCAAAAAAGTCCGCGCCTACAAACGTCAGATGCGGGTCGGCGAGGACGCGGAGAAACACGCGGCGGGAACCCGACACGATGTCGCCCCGCTGGGCGAACTCGACGTCCAAGCGATCGTGCAAGCGGTTCAAGAGGATGATTATCACCGGTTCCGCCAGGAAATGGATGTGTTCGAGTCCTCTTTGGCCTCGCGGATCAGCCACTGGATCGAACGCTATCCGGAAATCGGTTCGCGTCTGGAACACCCGTTCCAAGTGTCGGACATTGTCGAAGAAGTGTTCCTCAACGCCTTCGATGCCTTCGACCAACGCTCGCATGACATTTCGCCAGGCCAATGGCTGGAAAGCCTGATCGATCCCTCCGTCCAAGCGCTGCTACAGTCTCCGGACGAAGAATACGAACGGATCCAATTCGCCCGGATGGCCCTGATGGACTGAGCTGATGGACTGAGCGACCACCCTCAAGCGCGCGTCAACGCACGCCTTCGTGAGCGACGTTTCCGAAGGCGTGCTGATAGGCGCGCTATTGCCCTGCCGACAAAGGTGAAATGGGGAGTGAGGTTCGACCCGCGTTGGGCTGGTCGGGCGACGTGTCTTAGGCCCGAAGGGCCGGCAGACACTGTGCCAGCCCTCCGAGGCTTCATCGGGACGGTCCATGGAAAAGAGTGCTGTCAGGGAGGTGGGATTTTCCACGGCCGTTTCAATCGAGTGCATTGGCCGTCAGCGGCGATGGCTGAAACTGTCGTCGTGGCCGAGTCGCGAGAACCATTCGCCGGCGGGGGCAGGCCTGGAGTTGGTGGCAATTGAAAAAAAAATGCGTCCGCCGCGTGTGTGGTGGCGGTGGATGTTTTGTCGTACACGAGGGCCTGGATTTTGATTCGTTTCGCACTCTCTGCGTTTTTCGCATTGTGCGCAGTTTTAACGTTTTACAAATCGTTCAATTGGCCACGTCGTGTTCTGGATGATTCTGCACTGCAGTACACAACTCCCGGTGTTCCGCCCGAGTTCGATCGTGAAGTCACCTACTTCTCCATGGTCGAGAACCAAGATGTCACAGTCGATGGGGCGGCGTCGTACTTACGCGACCATCATTGGGGCTGGAAGGAGTGCAGGAAATACTTCATTGAAGACGCAACCTTCGAGGGGCAGACGCTTTGGAATGCCCCCGAGCAGAACCCAATGGTCCCCGTCAATCTCATTCACGCTCCTGGGCATAGGATCGATGCCTTTCGTGATGGTTGGCAGCGGTGTCAGTACCAGATCAAGCAAGAGTTGAAGACGACTTCTGAATCGAGTTTGCGACAAGCTTTCGTTGTTCCACAAACGCGTGCAATCGCAACACTCTGCGCACTCGGAGTTGCATTCTGCGTTGTGTCCGTTGCGACGTTGGTTGGGCGGTTCGCGGGAAAGAATGACAGGACCGGATGATCCGTGTGAGGCCCCGAGTAGAGTTCGCTGCAGTGGTCCGTATTTGGGGCTGGTGACCGCCACCGGGATTCGGTGCCGACGCCGGGTTAATCGTCGTTGTTGCGTGTCAGGTGACCGCTGCGGGCGATCGCCAATAGCAACCACAGCATCACCGCAATGCTACCCAACATGCCGATCAGCCCGAACACGCTGATCGGCTCCAACGTGGTGACGTAAAGCGGGATCGAGACCAGTGGAGTGACCTTCTGTGCGAGCAACAGGGACGACCCCAAGAACACCGCACTGGCCATCACGCCCAACACCAGTCGGTTGACCGACGGGCCCAGCCGCTGGTGCTCCAGCGTGATTCGGGTTTCTCCGCGGCGGACCATCTGCAGCAGCGAGACCACTTCGTCGGGCGCCGATTCGAGAAAGCTTTCGGCTTCCAAGTAGATTCGCCGCGCTTGGCGGAAGCGACGTTGCGGGCTCAACCGGCGGAGCATCGTTTTGTGGGCCAGCGACCGAATCACTTTGAGCGAGTCGAAACTGGCGCCCAGTTCGGACAGCGTGCCTTCGAGCGAGATCAGCATTTTCAGCAACAAGGCGGACTGGTTGGGCAGCTTGATCGAATGTTTGTGCAGCAATTCGGTCAGCGCCGTCAGCGCCCCGGCCAGATCGAACTCGTCCATCGATTGCTGGCCATAGGTTCCGATAAAATCGGCGACGTCGATCGACAGCGCCGACTCGTCCAGCGTCGGAGGCGTTTCACCGACGCGGCGGATCAGACGGGTCAGACGGTTTTGATCGCCCGAGGAGATCGCGACCAGCATGTCTTCGATATTCTCGCGCAGCTTTTCATCGATTCGCCCCGTCATCCCGAAGTCCAGGATCCCCAGTCGGCCGTCTTGGAGCAGAAACAGGTTGTCGGTGTGGGGATCGGCGTGGAATTGGCCTTCTTCAAAGATCATCGCCAAGTAGACGTCGGCGATGGCATGTCCGATCGCTTCGCAGCGTTCCTCGTCCAGCGTGATCGTGGCCGATGAACCGGGGCTGCGGGCGTCGCCGGGCGGTTGCCGTGTGGCGCCGTTGCCTGCG
>NZ_JACEHH010000149.1 GCF_014154935.1 Stieleria mannarensis | reverse complement strand
CAATCCTGTAAAGCTGTCATTTCCGTGCCTCTAGGATTTTTTGTGTGCTGACATGGCGGCTTCCAGTAAATCGACGCTTGGGCTTCGGTTTGGTGGGGCCACGCACATGTTTGCGATAACGAGCGAGTGATGCATGCGCAGCGGTGGACCGGAGAAATCGAGTGAACTCTGCGAGCGACATCGACGCGAAAACTTTCCATTGCCGACTCGCAACTAATTCGTCCATGACAAATTGGCTGCGTGAAATCTCGTCCGCGATGTAGTAGTACGACACATCGCTGATCTCGTAACGCTTGCTGTATTGACCATGCTTGAGCAGAAGCATGCGAACACAACTCATCACGTTGAACAGCAGCAACGCCAACGAAAAACACAATCCCGCAGCTTGCGGATAGCAGAGTGCACGAATCTCTGCATTGAGAGCTCGCGAAAGGTGACCAAAGCAATTTTCGATTGTCCATCGTCTTCGATAGGCGGTGCTAATTCGACCGGCTCGAACTCGCGTTGGCAAATTCGTTAGCAAATGGAGTTCTTTGTCGCCATCACGAGCAGGAGTCGACAGCTTGACGGTAATTCGTCTGACCATTTTCCAGCTGCCATCGGGGAGCTGAACCTCGATACGTTGCTCGTAGACTTTTTGTCCGTCGGAATCCTTGCCGGCTGAAAATCGCTTTTCACCAGCGATTTCCCGCCAACTGGGACACGCTCCATGCTGGCGAATGATGAAGAATGATTGCTTGGCGAAAAAACACTCCAGCAAGTTGCCATCGCTGAAGTTGCGGTCGGCTATATACAGTGCACCCGGTAAAAGCTGCCGCTGGAGTAGCCGTTCGGCAATCTTGCGTTCGCAGCGATATGCATTTACGTCGCACTCAACATCGACGAACATTTCATGACGCATATCAAGTAAAGCGATCGCTCGTCCGGGCAGCGGTGCTCGAGCGTCGCTGCGTGATTCAATCAAGCGATGTTCGGTCGCGTTATAGGTCTTGCCGTCGATGACGAAGGTGTGAAATCCCTTGATCACATCTCGATGCGTCGTCTTGGTGGCCTTGCGAATCTTGGTGAGCTTCTCGGTGCTGACTCGAAGTAATGCGGAAGCGACAGGCGATTCGACGCCCTTGAGCTTGTCATAGAGCGCCTGGCGAGAATAGCCATGCTCGGCCGCCTGATGAGCGGCGTTGACACTCTTGCTGGCTCGAGTAATGACTGGAGCGAGCATATTGACCAGATGCGAGAATAGAATCTTGCTTTGGAGCTGGTGCTCCCGGTAGTCGTTGAAGATCTCATCGAGCGACTCATCGCTGAGGGTGCGCTCAAGTAAACCTCGGAAGAGTGTTGCCGCAGGCGCTTTGTGAGCCATTTGCTGGATCAGTTTAGCTATCATTTCCCAATCCCCCTGTGCGGAAAACAACGCGTTTCCCCACATCATACCAACAGCTGAAATGCTGGCTTTACAGGATTGG
>NZ_JACEHH010000148.1 GCF_014154935.1 Stieleria mannarensis | reverse complement strand
ACTCTTGCGTTGTTCTAAGACGAAGTAATCGATCCAACCCCGAAGGTACAGACGAAGTTCACGAAACCGCTGACGCATCGAGATGCCGCGGTTGCGGGTCAAAATCTCTTTTGCCCGTTGCTTGAACTTCTTGAGACTCTTCGGGCTCACTCGGATCTGGCCGCCGAAACCGTGGAATTGGTAGCCGAGGAATTCGGCACCAGAGGTTCGGCAGACACGACTTTTGTCGCGGTTGACGACCAGCTTAAGGGTCCCAGTGAGGTAACGTTCCACCGAGTCGAAGACCCGCCGGGCCGCGCGTTCCGATCGTACGAAGACCAGAAAATCGTCGGCGTAGCGAACAAAGCGGAGGCCCCGTTGTTCGAGAACCTTGTCAAAATCATCCAACAGAATGTTGGCCAACAAGGGAGACAACGGGCCGCCTTGCATCGTGCCTTCGGTGGAAGGTTGGAGGTGACAATCGACCATCACGCCCGCGCGCAGGTAGCGGCCGATCAGCTTTAGCAGTACACGGTCGTGGACCTTACGAGACACGCGTGCCATTAAGACATCGTGATGGACGCGATCGAAGAACTTCGAAAGGTCCATGTCCACGCACCAGCGGAAACCGCTGCGGATCGTTTGCTGGATCTGCTTTGCAGCTCCATGTGCGGATCGCTTGGGTCGAAACCCGAAACTCGACTCGGAGAAACCGGGGTCGAAGATCGGGGTCAAGACTTGCAGGATGGACTGTTGAATCAAGCGATCGATCACGTTTGGAATACCGAGATCTCGCGTGCCGCCATCCGGTTTGGGAATCGACTTACGACGGGAGGGTCCCGGTCGGTAAGTTCCTTCCAAGAGTTGTCGGCGCACTTCTGGCCAATGGTGCCGGAAGGTCTCGAAGAAGGCGTCAAGGGTGATGCCATCGGGACCGGGAGCCCCTTTGTTGGCTTTGACGTTCTTCCAAGCGCGCTCAATGTTAGCGTCGTCGACAACTGCTTCCATCAGAGAAGATGAAGAAGAGTTCAAGGCTGACTTCTCCGTGGCCGCCGAAGCCGCAAGGCTCGACTGAGGTTTATGCGCGGTGTCTGGGAGACACGATGCGTTGGGATCTTTCGAGGTCACGGGTGGTTCGTTCCTTGTGAAATGACGTTCAGCCCTTCACCTGGCCGTTGGGATGCGGTCGTTGGCTACTATGGCTTTTGCTGACTTCTCAGAGCACGGAATGCGTTACCACATCCGCCCCACCTTTCGGACAAGTCCTACTCGCGGGTACGCGTCTGAGATCTCCCCAAATAAGGGGCTCCCGCAAGCGGGAGCATCGTGATCTATCCCTGCCCAAGCTCCTGATTTACCTACGCCCTTTCTTCCGGTTCGGCTTCGCGGTCAGCAGCCCGCTCGCCTGGAGTCGTCGGCCTCATATCAGGTTTCTGTTCGTAACCTGGCAGGTCTTGGCGTGAATGCGGTCGACGGCGATGTACAGGTCGACACTTACGC
>NZ_JACEHH010000147.1 GCF_014154935.1 Stieleria mannarensis | reverse complement strand
GCTCCTTCCGAACTGAACGTTCCATTAGCGACATTACCATCAAGGCCCACACGAGAACGTAAAGCAATCCAGCCATTCGCTCCGGCTTCTTCAAAAACATCGGGCTGACTGCCAGTCGACCTTTGAGGTCGCCAAAGCGTCGCTCCACACAGTTTTGATCGCGGTACAGTTCCAGTAGTCGCGACAGCGGATAGGTGCTGCGGGCAAGATTCGTCTTCAGCACGAACACGCCTTCAATCTTTTTGCGACGTGACACTTTCTTGGAATCCAACTTGAAGGCTAAGCTGAACTTTCCGTTTCGTTGTCTCAATTCGTAATCGAAAAAATCGCCCTCGCTATACATTCCCTTTGCTTTTTCGAGACGGCGAACAATCGCTTCCTTGGAGGTCAGCGAGTACTTATTGAGATTGCGTTTGATCTTCTCAAACTCTTCTTGAATTCGTTTGACGTGTCGTTCGCGAGTCTTCGCTTGATCTCGTGCCCGACGCTCACTCCAGATGTAGATTAACCGGTACTTCAGGCGAACCAGGCGTCCATCCACTTCACTTTCGACAACGTCCTCGACTTCGGTTCCCTTGTAGGCATCGCGTTTTTCCGCCGGCCAGTCCCGTTGGCTGTTGGAGCAATAGTTGATCTTGCAGAATTTCCGTTGCAGGCTTAGACACTGCTCTTTCAACTTTGGCTGGAAGGCACCGCCACAAAGAAACTTTCCCTTGCGGGCGTAAATCTGACAGAGGTTCTGCGGCGTGTCGAGCTTCGTGTCGGCGATATAGAGGAACGCCGACTTGCCGACCGTCTTCTCTAGCTTTTTCAAGTTTTCCAGGTGCGTCTTCGACTCGCTTTCGTTGCCACTGAGAGGGAGATGGCTAATCGGCACGCCGCCATCACCCGCGACGCTCAATCCCTGCTGCAACTGCTTGACGTTTTTTCGTCCGCTCTTAGTGTGGCCGTAGCTGGGCAACGGTTGTGGCGGGGTCACAGCGTCCTCGCAGTCATAGCTACCGAAGAGTTCGATCGTCGTGATGTCATAGTGAATCTGGCTAATATCCAAATCGAAAGCATTCACAGCCTTCATGACGAGCGCAGCTTGAACGTCGTCGCCATGTGCAGCGATCCGCTCCAAGGCACGCCCTAGCCGATCGTCATTGAGTTGCTCGGCCGTGAGTCCGAAATAATCGGTCGCCGCAGATTTTTCCGCCCAATCACCGATACGAAACATCGCCTTGGGATTAAGTAAGCGATTGAGAACGAGTACTTCGATCAAAGCACCGAGCGAGACCTCACCTTCCCATGGCACCAATTCGTCAATCGTGGCTGCCATCTCCATGCGATCGAAGTAATTTGCGATGACGGGCATCGCTCCGACGACCTGAGTATCAAATCGAGTGGACGCATCCATGCGAGGCTCCTTGCGAACTGGACTTGCCTAGTTCACCAAGTCTGCCAAGATGTCCGTAATTTGTCTGCGCCAACTTGCTGGAAGGGGTGCGGAATGTAAGTAGCTAC
>NZ_JACEHH010000146.1 GCF_014154935.1 Stieleria mannarensis | reverse complement strand
ACCAAATCTCCCGCCGCGCAGCGGCTTACTTGAACCAAGCCGTGAACCAAAGCGGCGAAGTCGGGCGGTTTTGAAATTGAAAATCTTTCGTCGCCGCTTGGTTACGGCTAACGTTACGCGAGGAAGCTGTGGACGCATCTCTAACACGTAAACTTTTGTCGCAGCACGGGAAGTGTGAGCAGCAAGACGCATCCGCTTGGTCCGGTGACTTTGCTCTACCCGAGCCAATCCTCACGTACTACCGCGATGTTGGACCGAATGACATCACGATCGAAGGGTATGGCAATCCGACTTTCATTCCTTCACTATCGCGACTTTGGCAGCACCAGATGGGCTATCGGTACCATCCCACTACGCTCGAAGTCTTTCCGGAATGGAACACGGATTGGATCGTGGTTGCTGATATGGGGGGCGATCCATACATCTATCACGATGGTCGCGTTCTATATGCGATGCACGGCACCGGCCAATGGAAACCGGAGTCCCTGTTTCCTGACCTGATTACGATGTGTGCGGCATTCGCGGTCATCGGAACAGTGGTGACTGACGCCGGATTGGATTTAACTGATGACCAAAGCTATATTCGACCTAAGCACTACGGAAGGGCACGTGACTTACTAGCTGACACCCTGGGCGATGACTTTCTCGCTCTTCGTTCACTGGAAACCGCAGGGTGGGGCTGAGAGAATTTCGCGTAACCATGCCGTGCACCGAAGGACGGGAGTCGACGGTTTTGAAGTGGTTAGTTTTTCGCCCGTCCTCGGTGACGGCCACCGTTCTGCCATTGAAGATGGACATCGAATCAATCCGTGACGCCCTTGTACGTTGCCGCCTTGCACAGCCGAAGGTGTTCGGCTCCGACTCGCACGAATTCAAATTGAACGCTCGTGTAGATGGATCCGTCGTCACGCAGTTTGAGGCGAAACACGACATCAAGCTGCCTGAAGATTATCGGCGTTTCGTGACGGAAATCGGCAACGGTGGGGCGGGGCCATTTTACGGCGTGTTCAAACTTGGTGAAATGGACAACAATTTCAGCCACAAACGTTGGAAAGAAGACGACGGCTTCATAGGTGTACTCGCGAAACCGTTTCCACACACCAAAGCTTGGAACGATCTTCCAACGTATCCTGAAGAACAGGACGACGAAGACGCGTACGAGGCCGAGCTCGAGGCATTCGACGAGGTTTACTGGAATTCGGAGAACGTGGACGGCGCGATCCCTATTTGCCATCAGGGATGCGCGTATCGAAACTGGCTGATCGTGACCGGGCCTGAGGCTGGCAATGTCTGGGAAGACCTCCGCGTTGATCATAAGGGGCTAATTCCTGTCAACTCCAACGGCGGCCATCGAGTGAGGTTTTTGGAATGGTACACTGACTGGCTTACTGATGCGGTGGCCGGGATTTGAACACCACTGTCGAGAAAGGCAGAACGATGCGATGCACGCCGAGCCGCGGAGGCGTGGTTTTTGAAGTGGTTGATCGCCCGCCGCGGCCGGGTGATCGCCGGC
>NZ_JACEHH010000145.1 GCF_014154935.1 Stieleria mannarensis | reverse complement strand
GAGGTCGTGATTTATTGAAGGAATCGGACCTTGAGGTTTGCTCTCGGGGAGATTTTTGATTTTGGTTGGCTTTGAGGACGTCGGAATCGTGTGCTTCTGGCGTCACGCGGGCTGCGAGTCGCTACGGAAAGCTCACGAGGCCTCTGCAAAGCTCCCCTTGGCGTCCGATTCCCTCCCTCTCACTGCTCAACTTCCCATCACAACCTCCAAATAGCTCTTCTCGCGCAGCGGGCAGTACAGGTTTCTCATCCGCAGCAAGTTGAACGCCAGGACATGCCAGAGCGTTTGAGCTTTCGCTTTGATTAAGCCACGGACTCGGAACTGCGTCAGATTCCGATTGCGACAGTCAGCGTTGGGAAACTCGGCGATCGCGCTGCGACGCTGGTAACGTTCTTTCGCCTCGGGCGTCCCCATCCGCGCCCGGTGAGCAGCCATTTCATCGCTTTCACTCGCCCGAGCCGCGTAAGGATCCTTGCCCGCATCGAGCTGCTTTTTTTCGCCGTACAACGGAGCAAGCACTGCGGTGCCTTGTTGTTCCAAATGAGTGATGTCGTCGTTCTTGGTGAAGCCACCATCGACGAGGTACTCCTTGGGCGTCACCGAGTAACGATCAACGACCTCGTCGTACATCGGCTTCATCAACCCGTTGTCGCTGCCTTGGCTGGTCACATCGACACCGACAATCATCTTGGCGTCGCCATCGCTGGCGAACTGAACGTTCATCGCCGGCCGGGTACCGCCGTCGCCCATCTTGGTTCGGCGTGCTTCGGGATCGGTCGTCGAAGCCCGCGGCTCGCTGCGTTGGGCTTTACCGCCGCCACGCTTTTTGTACTTCTCCTGCATGTCTTCCATCTCAAGCTGAGCCGCTTCAATTCGTTCGAGTTTCTCTCGAGCGGCTCGCTTCTGCGCGGCGACACGTCGACGCTCGTTCTCACCGGGGTCTTGATCGTTTTCCTTCAAGCGATCGACGTGTTCTTTGGCCACCTGGTGAGCCTTCTTGAGTCCGTCTTGCGTTCGGAATGACCCGCTGCCTGCCGAAGCTCGCACCCGCATCCCGTCCTGGCCGATCGTCTCCAGGGTGATCAGATCGTTGCGCAACAGCACCGTGATCGAGTCGGTCAAAATTCGATCGAGCAGATCGCCATGATCGACGCGGAAGTCACTGAGCAGGTGATAGTTGACCGAAACGCCACCGCAGATCCACATGTAAGGAAGATCACGCTTGGTCAATTCGTCGAGCTTGCGGGCACTGGAGAGACCTTCGATCGTGGCAAACAGCCAGAGGGCAAAGAGAATTTGCGGATCGACCGGGTTGCGGCCGACGTTGTCGACCGTTGCTTTGATGGGCCGATACAGCTCCGACAGGTCGAGGGACTCGACGTACTGCCAGATGACACGGACGCGATGCTCGGCGTCGATGAGTTGATCGAGCGAGAGCAACTGCATCTCGACTTGGTTCCGTTCGGGCCGCTGGGTGCGGGCTTTCCCACGCTGGGTTCGATAAGTTTCAGGCATAACACGAATTTAGCGCGGTGCATTCTTGCGAACAGGGGCATTCTGTAAAAAATCACGACCTC
>NZ_JACEHH010000144.1 GCF_014154935.1 Stieleria mannarensis | reverse complement strand
TGCACTTTAGGCGAAACGTCATCGTGGACGGATTGATATTGCCACGAAAAAAGCCCTCAGAGAAAATGGAGGTTCTCACACAACACCATATCTCAGAGGGCCAAGGATGGCTAAGCGTAAACGCTCCGGCAGACCACCGCAAGCTCAACATTCTCGTAAATCCAAACCATCCCAACACGACAAACGGCAACGGCTCGCCACGCCGAACCCGAGTCGCCGAACAACCGCTTCGGCCAGTGTTCCGCTTACCGGGAAGATCGCGACCCTGGTCGCCTCGATGAGCGAACTGCTCGACAAGCGAATCGGCTTTCGGTTGCCGATCATCATCGCCGGAGCAATGCTTGCCGGTGGTCGCCGCACCGCTGCCAGCTGGTTTCGCTGTGGTGGCGTCAACGACGATTGGGATCGGTTCTATGAGATGCTTCAATCGATCGGCAGAAGGGCTGGATCCGTGATGCTTCCCCTCGTGATGTTCATCTTCAACAAGTTCGATCCCGGTGAGAACGGCCACTGGACGATTGCCATCGACGACTCCCCTACCAAGCGGTTTGGGCCGTACGTTGAAGCGGCCAACATTCACCACAACCCGACGCCGGGCCCCGGCGACGGAGGCTGGCTTTATGGTCACAACTGGGTCTGCTTGGCGATGGTCCTGAACCATCCATTGTTTGGAGCCATCGCGTTGCCATTGCTCTCGCGGCTGTATGTTCGGAAGGTTGACATTGACAAGCTGAGGCAGCGCTATGACTGGGAATTTCGTACCAAACCTCAGCTTGCTTTGGAGCTGGTTCAGCAGGTCCTTGGGACACTTCGAGCTCTTGGTAGCAAGGCTGGTTTTGTCGTTGTGTTTGATGGTGCGTATGCGGTCGGCGAACTGGTTCGCGCATTGATCGCTGAGGGAGCCACGGTGGTCACAAGGCTTCGGCGCGATGCAAAGCTGTATGACGTTCCGATAAACAAAACGGGACAGCGTGGCAGGCCCCGCAAGTATGGCAAGAATCGAATCAGCTTGGCCAAGCGGGCCGGTCGCCGCGACGGCTGGAAGTCGATCACATACCGTTGCCGAGGCGTGCAGGCGAAAGGGCAGTACAAGACGTTCCTTGCAACCAGTAAGGTTGTCGGCGGTCAAGTTCGAGTCGTTCTGCTGAAGCATGTCAGCGGGAATTGGGCAGCGTACATTAGCACCGATACGACAATGTCTGTGGAAGTGATCCTGCAAACGGTCTCGGATCGCTGGGCGATCGAAGAGCACTTTCACGACGTCAAGGAGATCTGGGGCGCGGGCGAGCAGCAGGTTCGAAACGTCTGGTCGAGCATTGCCTGTTGGAACTTGTGCGGATGCCTGTACAGCATGGTTGAACTGGAATGCTGGGACCTGACGAGCGACCAGTTGGTTGATCGCAGTGACCGGCCATGGGACACCCCATCGCGTCGTCCCTCGCACGCAGATCGTCGCCGTCGGATTACCCGTGAAATGATACGTTCCGAATTATTGAACGATCTGCACCTGGCCCCCGACGAAACAAAAATGCGCGACCGATTCGAACGCCTGCTCGCACTGGCGACGTGACAATCAGTGGCGTTGAGTTCAATCGCCTAAAGTGCAG
>NZ_JACEHH010000143.1 GCF_014154935.1 Stieleria mannarensis | reverse complement strand
CTGCACTTTAGGCGATTAACTTTAACGTCACTGATTGTCAGGTCGCCAGTGCAAGCAGGCGTTCGAATTTGTCGCGTATTTTTGTTTCGTCAGGGGCCAGGTGCAGATCGTTCAATAATTCGGAACGCAGCATTTCACGGGTGATTCGACGGCGGCGATCTGCGTGAGAGGGACGACGCGATGGATTGTCCCATGGCCGGTCACTGCGATCAACCAGCTGTTCGCCCTCCAGGTCCCAGCACTCCAGTTCAACCAGACTGTACATGCATCCGCACAAGTTCCAGCAGGCAATGCTTGACCAGACATTGCGAACCTGCTGCTCGCCTGCGCCCCATATCTCTTTGACGTCGTGAAAGTGCTCTTCGATCGACCAGCGGTCCGAGACCGTTTGCAGGATCATCTCCACAGCCATGGTCGTATCGGTGCTGATGTACGCTGCCCAATTCCCGCTTGTATGCTTCAACAGAACGACTCGCACCTGACCGCCGACAACCTTACTGGTAGCAAGGAACGTCTTGTATTTCCCCGTCGTCTGCACGCCTCGGCAACGGTACGTGATCGACTCCCATCCGTCGCGGCGACCAGCCCGCTTGGCCAAGCTGATTCGATTCTTTCCATACTTGCGAGGCCTACCGCGCTGCCCCGGTTTGTTCACCGGAACATCAAACAGCTGCGCATCGCGTCGAAGCCTTGTGACCACCGTAGCTCCCTCAGCGATCAATGCGCGAACCAGTTCGCCGACCGCATACGCACCATCAAACACAACAACAAAACCAGCCTTGCTACCAAGTGCTCGAAGTGTTCCAAAGACCTGCCGAAGCAGCTCCAGGGCGAGTTGAGGTTTGGTGCGAAATTCCCAGTCATGGCGTTGTTTCAGCTTGCCAATGTCAACCTGACGAACATACAACCGCGAGAGCAATGGCAACGCGACAGCTCCGAACAACGGATGATTCAGGACCATCGCCAGGCAGACCCAGTTGTGGCCATAAAGCCAGGCTCCGTCGCCAGGTCCGGGTGTCGGGTTGTGATGGATGTTGGCGGCTTCCACGCACGGTCCAAACCGCTTGGTGGGCGAATCGTCGATGGCAATCGTCCAGTGGCCGTTCTCGCCGGGATCGAACTTATTGAAGATGAACATCGCCAGCGGCAACATCAGCGACCCAGCCCTTCTGCCGATCGATTGGAGCATCTCATAGAACCGATCCCAGTCATCGTTGACGCCACCGCAGCGCAGCCAGCTGGCGGCGGTCCGGCGACCACCGGCAAGCATGGCTCCAGCGATGATGATCGGCAACCGAAAGCCGATTCGTTTGTCGAGCAACTCACTCATCGAAGCGACCAGGGTCGCGATCGTCCCGGTAAGCGGAACACTGGCCGACGTGGTTGTTCGGCGACTCGGATTCGGTGTGGCAAGTCGTTGCCGTTTGTCGTGTTGGGATGGTTTGGATTTGCGAGAATGTTGAGCTTGCGGTGGTCTGCCGGAGCGTTTACGCTTAGCCATCCTTGGCCCTCTGAGATATGGTGTTGTGTGAGAACTCCCATTTTCTCTGAGGGCTTTTTTCGTGGCAATATCAATCCGTCCACGATGACTTTTCGCCTAAAGTGCAG
>NZ_JACEHH010000142.1 GCF_014154935.1 Stieleria mannarensis | reverse complement strand
GGGTGCGATCCGCGTAGTGCGCCCATGATTTGGCCAGATTGGTATTTATGAAAAGAGGCTTCCCCCTGCAAAATGTTGGTTACCACACTAACACCGCAGGAAAGGAAGCCTCATGGATGTCAAAGTTAACGCTGGAAGCCTCGTTTCGGCAATCGCAGATTCTGGAATTCAGGTGGCCGTGGACAAAATCGTCGACGAGTTTCGGCAACAAGCTTTCTCGCTGGTCCGATCGTTTGCTGCTGAGCAACCGACACCCGAACAGACTCATGGCCTTGAAAACCGGCTTCATCAGCAACTCCTTGAGGCTGGCCGAAGGTTGATCGAATGGCTCTTTTCGCATCTTGAGCCCGCGATCGATCGCATGCCCGGAACCGTTTCGTTTCGTGATCGGTCTCATCGGCGTTTGCCTGACAAAACGCTTCGGCCAGATATTGTGACACGGTTCGGCAAGATTTCGCTCGAGCGAGCGCGGTATCGACGCGGGCGAGCCGGCAAGGTGATCTTCCCGATGGAAATCCTGCTGGGTATTGAAAATGGGTTTACTCCGGCCGCGGCTGACCGAATCGGCAAACAATTCGCGACCTGCGGAAGTTCGCAGGGGCGGACGCTGGAAATGATCAACGATCAAATGAAAACCAAGATTGGTACTGAGAAACTTCGCAAACTCGTCGGCACGCTCGCCAACAGCATGGAATCGCATCGCGAGGAGGCTCAGGTTGAGGAACTGATGAAGCTGATCGGCAAGGCCCGCAAGCAGAGGAAAACGCCGATATTGTCGGTCAGTCGTGACGGCGTCGCACTGGGCCTCGCGCCGTGGAGCTGTTTCGAGATGGCAAGTGTCGCATGCGTGAGCGTTTTGGCCAACGGCAAGAAACTCGGCACGGTGTACTTGGGCTGTGTCCCCGAGACAAATCAAGCCACTCTTTCGAATCGACTCACCAGTCTGCTCAAGGCAACCGTTCGTGACTGTGGTGGTCGGGTTCCAGAGATCGTGTACGTCAGCGACGCGGGCAAGATCGAAACGGCTTACTGGAGGAATACATTGCAGGCATTCTTCGTCGATGGGCGGCGGATCAAAGTCACCCGTGTGGTCGACTACTACCATGCCGCTGAGCGTCTGACGGTGATCGCCGACGCATTGAACTTTGGCGGGGACTCTGCAAAACGGGGCAAGTGGCTTGAACATGCGAGGTGGTTGCTTCTGCAGCCCGGTGGCCACGGACGCATGCTGCGCAGTATCGCGAAGATGCGTCAACTGTATCGCTACACGGCATCAGCGACCGAGGAGGCGGAGAAGGCCGAGCGGTACCTTCGTCGTTATGGTCGCTTCATGAACTACGCGTCCATGAAATCGCGTGGTTGCCCAATTGGCAGCGGCGTGGTGGAATCAGCTTGCAAGCAGATCGTCAGTGAACGGATGAAACTATCTGGGATGCGTTGGAACAAGGAAGGCGGTCAGCGAACGATGACGCTACGCTGCATCTTGCTAAGCGGAATCTGGGACACGGTTTATAGGAAATGGCTTACAGGAAAACCGACCGTCAGCGACCTTATCAAAACCGAAGACGCGTGATTGGCGGGCTACGCCGCGCATCACGCGGATCGCACCC
>NZ_JACEHH010000141.1 GCF_014154935.1 Stieleria mannarensis | reverse complement strand
GGGAGCCAATTCTGTTCCTTTGAAAAGATCAACGTGGCGTAGGTTCGGTTGCCTGACTTCGTGCCTTCGGTGTTCCTCCAGTGACCGACCAGATTTCCATCGTCGTCGTAGTCACCTTTCACGAACTCTGCCTTGAGGAAAAAACGATGCCAATGGTCCTCGCCAAAGCGTTGGCTGTTTCGAAAGACGGTCGCGGGGGAAATCGTCGCGGAGAATGGCTGGACGACGATGAGTTGTTGCCGACGTAAGAATTCAGTCTCGTCGAATTCCGCATCACCGGACGGATCGAGCGGCGCAGCTGTGGGAGATGTGGTTCGGTAAAGTTTTTTTCCGTGGATTGAAATCCGCTGGTACCACTTCGGCACAATGCCTCCCGGCTGGAAAAATGCGTTGGCATCATAAGCCTGTTCATCCATCCTGGCAGCGGTCCAGAGGACCCGCGATTCGACAAACCCGGTAGATTCACGCAAGTCGCGACGGACGCCGGTCGCCAGGAACGCATGCGGACGCGATCGATAATCGTCAAACGAAACTTTGAAGTCAGCGAGAACTTCGTAAATCCGTCCCTCCGTATCGCTCTGGCTCTTCTGCAACTTGTCTTTCAGTACGCGGTCACTAGTTTTCGAGTGGTCGCTCGCGCGGTCTTGGGAAAAGCCCACATTCGCCAGCAGGATGGTGACCATCAGGATCGAACGTAACATCGTACACCTCTACAACAAACTCGACGAGAAAAAGGGTCAGACGAGAAAAAGGGTCAGGAGCGAATGGCACGGGCATAAGCCAATACGCTGAGCCGTAGGCGCTAGCCTCGGGCCTTACCGCCGTGTTAAAGGCGTATCATGGCCCGCGGCTAGCGCCGTCGGCTCACTAAGCCCGTGCCATTCGCTCCTGACCCCTTTTCGCGGACTCACTGCACTTTGAAAAGTTGTGATTGGATGTCGGCAAACGCTTTGAACTCCAGGGCGTTGCCGCTGGGGTCTTCGAAGAACATCGTGTGCTGCTCTCCCGGTTGCCCCTCGAATCGGACGTAGGGTTCGATGATGAAGTCGTCGACGAAGGTCCGCACACGCTCCGCAAATGCTTTCCAAACGTCGACTTCAAGTACCACGCCGTAGTGCGGCACGGGGACCGCGTGTGAGTCCACCGGATTGCAGTGATTGGCGACTTTTCCATCGGGGCCAAGGTTCGGATTCAGGTGTGTCACCACTTGATGGCCGAACATGTTCCAGTCGATCCAGTGGGTGTCGCTTCGGCCCTCAGAAAGCCCCATGTTGGTGCCATAGAATTCGCGTGCCTCGGCAATGTCGCGAACAGGGATGGCAATGTGAAACGGCGTCAGCATGGGAAATGGCCCTTGGATGGCAATTCGGATCGAGAAAAAATAAAGAATAACATTCCGTCGGTTTCAATGTGAATGTACACCGACTGATTGCCTGAGACCGCGACGCCAAATGATCTGGGACAGTACGTCACTCTGCGCCAAACCATTCAACGCCGAATAGTTTAGCCAGCGGGATTCGCCAGTCGTCGAGTTTGTCGTCGATCAATCCGTTTGGCAATTGCTTGCCTGTCTTCCAAGAAAAATTGAGACTCCACTGGGTCTCTCGCTGTCCC
>NZ_JACEHH010000140.1 GCF_014154935.1 Stieleria mannarensis | reverse complement strand
GCCGGCGAACAGATCTTGCTGACGATAAAACGGCAGGTGATAGAAGTATTTCCAGGCCACAACTTCGACTCCAATCGAGGCGTCAAAGCGATCGCCTTCGACCAGACCGGTGGGACGCTCGGGAGTGACGATTCCTTGTGATTTGTCGGACGGGTGAGCGTACTTGGCATACTTGGTCACCCGGACTTTCAGTTCACCGGCGGTGCTTTCGAGCGTCTCGACTTCGTCATAGCCGATCAGGATGAGGCCTTTGCGCTGGGCTTCGGGCAGGTCGACGATCTTTTCGTATCGCGGCAAGTGTTCGGGGAACTTGCGGTCGCTTGGTTCGGGGCGTTTCTTTCTGCGTTTCTTGTTTGCCTCTTCGGCGTCGTCGGCGATCTGCTCGGCCTCGCGGATGGCTTCTTCCAGTGCGCTGACCACCTCGGGCGTGGGCTCTTCGCCGAGATCCAAAAACAACTGGCCTTCGCCATCGACGCGTCGTTCACTCTTGCGCCCGTAGAGTTGCTTGAGCAGCTTTTCGATCTTCAGGTTTAGCTCGATGTTCTTTTCTTCGAGCTTGTCCGACTCGGCCTTAAGCTCCAAAACGCTGTGAGCTTGTTCCTCGATCAGTTTGTCTTTGAGCGACAGTTCTGTGGCTTGTTCGCCGACTTGCGATTGCAGTTCCGAAATCAGCTGATGGCAAGCGTCGAGATCGTTTGGAAGAGGCTTCGAATTCATGATGGCGACATTATAAAACGCACTCCAAATCGCGCAAGACAAAGCGCAAAGAAAACCGGCTCCACGAAGCAATTTTCGTGGAGCCGGTCCGTTTCGATTCGATTCGATTGGCTGATGAGCTACGCTGCCATTCGCTTGCGTCGAGTCTTGGCCGCCTTCAGCGACACTCCGGCAATCCACATGGCCAGTTCGACGTTATCGATCACGATGTGCGATGAGCCGTCATCGGTCTTCGGTATTTCGACGGTGCCCTGTTCGAGCCTTCGATACCAGAGCGTCAGTCCGCCGGTTTCCCACCACAGGGCTTTGATGCGATCGCGTCTGCGATTGACAAACAGGAACAGCGAGCCATCGGTCACGCAGTGATTCATCGCAGTGGTGACGATGCCTGTCAGTCCATCGAACCCTTTACGAAAATCGACCGGTTCGGTGCAAAGAAAAATCGGTACACCAGAGGGGAGTCCAATCATGATCGGGCCTCCGGTCGCAGGCTTGGTTCTTGGTTGGTGGGGACCTCCACATGGATGCGAACACCGCCGGGAAGCTCAATGGTGGTGCTGGCACAGGCCGAGGTGGCGCGCTGCTGCGTTTCCGGCGCGACCTGATTGGTGGACTCGGTTGCCAGGCGAAGGGGCATGAATTGAACAGCCGTTGCAGGCTGCTTGGCGTCGGCCGGCAGTTCACGCAGTTTTTTTCTCCATTTGTAGTAGGATGGCTGCGAGACGCCTTCGCTGAGACAGAATTCGGCGACGGTCATCTGCGAGGACGCGAATCGCTGCAGGCGTTCATCCCAAAGTTTGACGGTTTCCGATCGTGGCATGGTTTTCTCCGCTTGGTGAATCGAAACAAAACCCGCCAGCCTAGCCCCCACGTCTACAACGGCTCTGGTGTACGGTTAC
>NZ_JACEHH010000014.1 GCF_014154935.1 Stieleria mannarensis | reverse complement strand
CCAAAGTGGCGCTGTCCAGCTAGACACCAGCGCGGCCCCGTCCCCAGGGTCTACCGCCCATCACCCTTGTACTGGATCGTCGCGCCGGTCGGGGCTTGCGGCCATGGGGTCTCGCCCGGCGGCCACGATTGGGGCTGCTTGCTGCGGACCTTCGCCACCCGTTCTTTCAACCATTCCGGCGCATCGCGATTTTCCGCTTGCCCGTAAACCCAGGGCTGGGGCGGATCCATCAACGCCGGCGGCGACCCGATCACCTTCTCCAGCGGCGGTCGTTGCTTTCCGACAGCCTCCAGACGTGCCTTCAGCCGTGCGACGACCTCGGGATGCTGCGCCGCGACATCGGTCGACTCGGACGGATCACTGACAATGTCGTACAGCATGTCGCCCATCAGCTTGTAATCGCCCGAACGGATCGTCGGCAATCGAACACTGCCGGCGACCTCGTAAACGATTTCGTCGCGGGGACTCAGTCCGCCCTTCAAAATCACTCCGGACATGTCCATGCCATCCAGCGGGCGACAAGGCTCGGTGCTGCCGCCGGCCAACGAGACAAAGGTGGGCAGCAAGTCGACGACGTGCATCATCGCATCGCTGGTCTTGCCCGCAGGGATCTTGCCCGGCCACCGCATCGTGCACGCCACACGGACTCCGCCTTCAAAGGTCGTGTTCTTCGTTCCTCGGTACGGACGATTGACTTCTTCGGTCAGCCCTCCGTTGTCATTGGCGAACACGACGATCGTGTTTTCGGAGAAACCGTACTGGTCGACCGCGCCGACGATCCGGCCCACCGCGTCATCCAAACACTTCAGCGCCGCCGAGCGTTTGTCCAGCGTGTCGGTGTAGCGCGGGATGTCTTCCAGCGGTCCGTGGATCGCGTTGAAAGGGACATAGATGAAGAACGGAACGTCCTTGCTGCGCTCAGAGATCAAACGCACGGCCTCGTTGGCGAACAAGTCCGTCGAGTAACCTTGTTCATCCAGCGGTTGTTGATTGCGATGCCAGTCGTAGACGGCAAACGTCGCCGGCGAATTGTGGGGGATGGTGTAGTTGTTGTAATCGATGCCCCAACCGTAGTGACCGTACTGGTGATCAAAGCCCTGGCCCATCGGCAGTTGTCCAGGCAGCCATTCTCCCAAGTGCCATTTGCCGATCAACGCGGTGAAATAGCCCGACGCCTTCAAAGCTTCGGCGATCGTGTGTTCGCCGGTATCAAGCCCGTGCAGCATCCGCGTCGGCGTGCCGTCGGGTTGGTGCGCGAGTTCCAAACCAAGCTTTTTCAAATAACTCGGTTTGCCGAAATCTTCCGACCGCCAGTCCATCCAATTGCGAAACGCATAACGACCGGTCATCAAGGCGCAGCGGGTCGGGGCACAGACCGAGTGGGCATAAAACTGGGTCAGACGAAGACTTTGTCCGGCCAGACGATCCAGGTTCGGCGTCAGATCCCCGTCGCCACCCTGAAACCCCGGATCCGCCCAGCCCATGTCGTCGGACAACATCAAAACGATGTTGGGCGGCTGGCCGGCAGGGGCGGGAGACGCAAAACACGCCAAGATGACCAGGGCGGCGAGGATGAAAGGAAGGCGGAGATGCATTGGGCGATGGCTGGGAGTGGTGTGGGGAGCGGAGTTGGATTGGAATGGTGCCCATTGTAATCGTTCACCTCGCCTCAAGGCGCCGCCTTGGATGTTGTGGAGGCCAGGTGGTCGTTGGTCTCCGGCCTTTAAGCGCATCTTCGGGTGCCTTTAGGCACCGCGCATTGACGCCAGACGCGAGGGACATGAAATGTATTGCTGATTCTTTACGATGCGTTCCCTCTCTCCAATGGCTCCCCTCTCCTTAAATCAGATCGCGCGAAAAAGACTGATCAAAGAGTGACGTTGATCGCGATCTGTTTTGGGGAGAGGGGCTGGGGGTGAGGGGAGCCAGAATCATCAATCACGTCTTGCAAAGAGACGAGCCTACCAACCTTTGTCTGGCAACATCGTATTGCCTTGCTCGCAAGGGTATTGGTCAGCAATAGATCTCGCGTCCCAAGCGTCTGCGGGGAATCGGCTAAAGCCTAGACACCAGCGCCGCCTCGAAATGTTAGAAAACTAACAAAAAAAGCTTGCCGACCGCCATCAACTTGTTACCTTTCTAACACTTTGTCTCAGCAGCCCTGTTCGCCCCGGAGGCTCACGTGCGTTCTGACCTTTCCCGTCGCGAGCGGCAGATTATGGAAGTGATCTACCAGCTCGGCGAACCGACCGCCAACGAGATCGTCGCGGCGATGCCCGATCCGCTGGCCAACGCCACGGTGCGGACGCAGCTTCGCACGTTGGAATCCAAAGGTGTCGTCAAGCACCGCCGCGAAGGCAAACAGTTCGTGTACTTCCCCGCGGTGCCTCGCAAGAACGCCGCAGTCAAGGCGTTTCGCAAAGTCTTGGAAATCTTCTTCGGCGGCTCGGTCGAAGACGCGTTGGCGACGCACCTTGCCGATCCGAAGACGAAATTGAGTGACGATCAAGTCAAGCGTCTGCGACAATTGCTAAAAGAACATCAAACACGGGGCGACAAACAATGAGCGAGACACTGAATGATTGGTTGATCGACAGCCCACTGTCACTGTGGTTGGTCGTGATCGTTCAGGTCACGATCGTCGCGGCGATCGCCTCGTGGATCGCCTCTCACATCAAACGATTCGATCCTGGGCGAACGCACGGCGTCTGGCTGACGGCGGTGGGCCTGACACTGCTGCTGTTGCCCGTGCACGTCTTGGTCGGCGGATGGCAGATTCCTTTCGGAACACCACAAAACGACACGATCGCACAACGCTTCGAGGTGGCTCCCGCGGCTCGAAACAGCGACGTTCCTGCAACCGCGGCTTCCGCGGACTTGGCCGAGCCACAGGCAACACTTGAACCGACCGATCCGGCGGCAGAACCACGGCCCGACGAATTGTTGCTCTCAGTCCCAACACCACTGTCTCCGGGGGCCAACGCGACGAGGCCGATCGAGCCGCAGACGAATCAACGTCTCGATGGCGCCGATGCCGGCTTCATTTCCACCATCCAACCATCGCAAGTTCAGTGGCTGCTCGGTTGGATTTACGCCGTGGGATTCACGTGGGTTGCCCTACGCACGTTTGCCGGGTTGTTTCGGCTGCGAATCGCGGCAATGCGAGGCCGATCGGTCAGCGCGAGCACCAGCGGCATTGCCGATCGGATCGCCGGCGCACTCGACTTGCCGGGCACGCCTTCGATTCGGCGGACCGATCAAACTTCCATGCCACTGGTTTTCGGATTGCTGCGACCGACGGTGCTGGTTCCAGACGACTTCGATGGTTGGAGCGAAGACGAGATCCGCTCGACGCTGCTGCACGAGTTGATGCATGTCCGACGGCGAGACGCGCTGGCTCAAACCTTGGCCTCGATCAACTTGATGCTCTACTGGTTCCATCCGGCAGTCTGGTTGGTCGATCGGCGACTGAGCGAATCGCGGGAATGGGCGACCGATCGCGATGTCCTGACAGCCTCTTCGGCGAGCGGAGGCGAACTGAATTCGGGGCGTTACGCGGAAAGTTTGCTGAACATTGTGACGCGGTTTCGAAGCGCTGATGCGGCACGTCGATTGCCCGATCGGTCGGCGATTGCGATGAGTCGTCATAGCGAGATCGAAGACCGCTTGAAATTGATTCTCCGTGGCGTTCCAGGGCTTTCCCGCTGGCGGATCGCGTCGCTGCGTTTGATGGTCGCCACGCTGGCCGTCGCGGCAGTCGCGACGACGGTGCGGCTGGATCGCTCGGCCGCACAAGTGCCTCCGGACGATCGTACCAAGCCGGCTGCATCTGATGCGGCCCAAACCGAAGCAGCCGACGCCGGTCCTACAGACGAACCGATCCAGCCAAACGACAATGACTTGATTGCCCGAGTGCTGACGTGCAAACCGACGATGACCGAATCGAAAGACCACGCGGTGATCGTGAGTGTCTCCGGTAAAGTCATTTCTCCCGGCGGAGAGCCGGTACCAGGAGCGGTGGTGATTCTGAGGGAATCGAGCGGGCGTCGTGCGTCCAGCGACATCAACAAATACCTGCTTTCAGTAGACCGAAATCTGATTCGTGTCCCGGACGTGATCGGGCGGTCGGAAACAAACGCGAACGGGGAGTTTGAATTTAGGCGTGTCAAGGCTCCTGCGTTGGCAAATGATCGAACGGACCGGTGGGTGGGCTCGCTGGTCGCCGCGATGCCGGGCGTGGGCGTTGCAACGTCGCCGCTGACCATCAAGAAATCGAACCCCGCGCCGATCGAATCCCTCGCCCTGAAGCTCACGACGACGAACTCCGTCAGCGGCCGTTTCGTCACGCCGGATGGCCAACCGCTTGCCGGTGCGATCGTCAACCTGACACAGTTGTTCGCACCGACGGCCGACCTATGGGGCCCTCAAGAGCGTTTCGAGCTATCGATGAGCCAATTGACGCCAAGGACCACGACCAACAAGTCGGGGTACTTTGAATTCCAGAACATCCCCGCCGGTTTGATCGCCTCGATCTACGCCTCTCACGTCGACTGGGAGAACGGATACGCCGCAGTTCGCACCAGCGATGACGTCGCAACTGGAGAATTTGAACGTCCCAATCCCTGGCTTCCCAGCGGAGAAATCGTTGCCAGCCCGGCGAAGATGGTTGCCGACCCCGGTTACACGCTCCACGGCCACGTAATCGACGACCAGGGTTCGGGGATCGCGGATGTCAGCGTTTATCCATCGCCCAGTGTTGGTCGCCACAAAACCGATTCGAAGGGCGATTTTAGATTTCGCGTCTCGACGCGCTTGATCAAGCGTTATCTGGATCATGACGATCGCACGATCGACTTCTCTGTGATCACATCCGATGAAAGTCCGTTCCTGTCGAAACGGATCGAACTCTCTAAGGGACAATTGACAGGAAAAGAACCGATCAACGTGGTGCTGCCCCGCGCCGCAACCATCAGCGGCAAAACAGTGGATGGGTCAGGAACTCCGCTACAACACATTGTCGTAAGTTCACTCGATAGCCCGGCTCCCTATGGAACCGTCTCGAACGACGATGGAACATTCAGTCTGAAACTTCCCCTCGGAGAGCATGTCGTGGTGCTGACGAGCAGGGAACCCGGCTACGCAATCCCTAAATCCGCCTATGGAATGACGAAGGAGGAAGCCGCATCGCTTCCCCATCGAAAAATCAAGGTCACCGATCTTCTACCGCGCACCCTTGAACCGATCGTCGTGCCCAAGCTAGCCACCTACCAAGTCATCGTGTCGCTGCCCGACGGCAGTCCGGCCGTCGGTGCGTCGGTGATTTTGCGTGATGAAGTGTCACCCGACACTAACGCAGCTGGATTTGACCGCCCCGCTCGCATCGTCGATCGATCTGAGACCGAAAGCACCAATTCACTCGGACGCGCCACATTGGTTCCCAGCGAGATCACGTCTCCCAAGGCCTTCATCGATGTCAAGTATCTCGGTGATAACACCGCCTTCGACGGGACCGCCAAGCTGGTCGATGCCAAGGACAGTGTGATCCATCTGGTGCTCGACTCTTCGTCGATCGTGCAAGGCCGCGTGCTGGTCGACGGAGAACCGGTCGCCGGGGCTCGGGTGCAAATCAGCATCACGAAACCCGTCCAACGGACGTTCAAGGGCAGGACGATCACATCCTTTCAGTCATCGGGCCATCAGCTCGTCACGACGGATTCCGATGGCGTGTATCGGGCATCTGTGCCGGCCGGAAAACGTGTTACCGTCTTCCTGAGCAATGTTTCAGACCTCTCGTTTCAACCGACGATCGGTTACAACGCGCAACCCGACGCGGACGGAAAGCTGATCGTCAAGGACTTTGAACTGATCCGCGGAAAGCAAGAAATCGCCGGACGTGTGATCGATGCCGATGGCAATCCGGTCGCCAAAGCGATGGTCTCCATCCGCCGCGACCGCGACGTGATTCCCAACTTCTGGGTCGATTACCGTCGCGAAAGCCAATCCACCACCGACGCCAACGGGCGGTTTCATTTGAAGAACGTCCCGCAGGGAAAGTACCAACTGTCCGTCCGCGGCCCCCAAGGCGAAAGCTCTGTCTCGGCAACCCGGATCTCGACCTTGGTTCCGGTCCGCACCGGTGAGACGGATTTGGAGATCACGCTAAACCTGCCCAACCTGCCCCCGATCCCGAGGCTCGTGCCGATCGAGGTCACTCCCAAGCGGTAGAAATTGTGGGATAGGCTTCTAGCCTGTCATCTCCTGAATTGACAGGCTAGAAGCCTATCCCACTTATTGAATCCCCCCCTCACCTGGTCCCACCATGCTTTCGATCAAGTTTCTCTTATCGCTGCTGCTGACCGCCGGCACGGCGGAATTGTCGGGCCGTGTCGTCGATTCGGACGACCAGCCCGTTGCCGGCGCAATCGTCGTCGTCAGCACCGCCAAGCCACGCGTCGGTCCGGCCACGACTTGCCCGTCCTGTTACCGCGATTGCACCAAACGCACGACCACCGACGAAAACGGCGCGTTCTCGATCACCGACTTGTCGGATCAGTTGCTGTTCAGCCTGGCGGCCGGCGGCGCGGGCTATCAAGGCCAAGTCTCCGAGCACTTTGATCCGCAACAAAATCCCGAAATTAAATTCGAACTCGAACCGATCCGGCGGACTGAGAAAATCGAAGTGCTACGCGGCCGCGTCGTCAACCTCGACGGAAACCCGATCGCGGGCGCTCAAGTCCGACCACACACCATCTTTCGCAACAACGGCATCTTCGGCGGATCAGATCGATCGGTCACGCCGCTCACCCTGACCGATGAAGACGGCGTCTTCGAAATGTCGCTGGGGGATCACATCGAGTGGATCGACTTGCGGATCAACGCCTCGGCCTACGCCCCCGCGCAAACCCGTTGGGCTCGATCGGAGGATCAAAAGCTCGAAATCTCGCTCGGCTCGGGCGCGGGTCTTCGCGGCAAGTTAATCTTCCGCGGCCAACCGGTCGCGGGTGTCGAAGTCGGACTGGTCCAAAAGAATCGCATGATGGGCAGCATCGTGACGCCCCAAGAGGTGTATACCGACGAAACAGGCACGTTCAGCTTCGACCAGCTTCCCCCAGAACTCGAGTACACCCTCTACACCCACACCGGCCAAGCCGCCTCGGCAGTGCTGCCGCTCAGCTTGATCAAGGCTCCCCGGCACGGCGAGCAGGCTGATTTAGGTGATATCACGGCCGTCCAGCCGATTCGATTGGAGGTCACGGTGACGAGCAGTGACGGGACACCGATTCCCAAAGACAGCTACGTCTACATCGGCCGACGCTATGGTTGGCGAGGTTCGCAGTTGCCGCTGGAACAAAAGACGACCTCGAAGGTGTCGATCCTGGATGCGGCTCCCGAGGTGTATACGGTCGGCGTGCGAGTGAAGGGTTATGAAGTGCTGGAAACCCAGCCGAAGCTGAACGTGGACCTCAATCGCAGCTACTCGGTCGACGCCAGCCGCGAATCGAGTGTCGTGTTCATCCTGCGGCCGGCAGCGAATTAGGGAGCGCGCTGGTGTCCAGCCTTTAGGCGTTTCTGACCTCGTTCCAAGACTCCGCGTCGCGAGTGAGGAGGCGGAACCCTGGCCTGCGCAGAACCGATTGTCGCGGCCGGTCCAGATCTTATCCGGAGCCGCTTTCGTCGCGTTTGCCCAAAGGGCATCAACAACTTAGCCTGGGGTCAGGGAACGAGCGCAGCGGAGTGACCGCAACCCCAGGGGAAAAAAGCCAAATCCGCTCCTCCCCCTTTCGATCGGCCGGCGGCTCTGCCGCCGGCCGATCGAAAGGGGGAGCGTTTTTGGGCGATCGTGGACCTGGGGTTACGCCCGGATTCGCTGAGGCTCATCCGGTCTCACCCCAGGCTAAGTTGTTGATCGCCTTTGGCGAACGAAGCCGAGTGATCCTTGATCCGCTGGCGGAACGCTAGCGACCTGAGTGGAGCCTCCCGAGTGAGGAGGCTCAAGCCTAAACACCAACGATTACTCCTGTTTGGAATACCAATCGGGTGTTCCGAACCAATCATGCATTTCTTTTTCGAACGGGGCGACGACGTCGCGGGGTTCGGGGATTTCGCCGCGGTCTCCGGTTTCGACGATCCAGGTGTCTAGGGCGGCGCGCATTCGCGTGAGTGCTTCTTGATGGGCTACATCGTCCGAATCCGCCACGTTGTCAATCTCGTACGGATCGGCTTGCGTGTCGTACAGCAACTCGTCCGGAAACGGTTCCATCAACTCCGCCGCCGCACCGGTCAGCTTTCCTTCGGTGTGCAATTGCCGCATCAGCGGTTTGACCAGGAAACACTTTTCCTTGTACCGATTCAGCGTCGGAAAACCTGCGCCGGGCGTGAAGTTGCGAATGTAGTGATAGCGTTTGTCGCGAACGCTGCGCAAGCGGATCTCGGTTTCATCGATGCGGTCGCGGGCGCTGAACACGTACTTGCGTGATGGCCCGGTTTGATCGCCGAGAAAACGTCGCCCCTGCATCCCCAGCGGCGGATCGATGCCTGCCATCCACAGCGTGGTGGCCGTCAGATCGATCAAACTGATCAGTTCATCACTGACCGTACCGGGTTGGATTTGCTTGGGTGCGGGATGGTTCTTGGGCCAACGGATCACCATCGGGACGTGCAGCCCCGAATCCCAGCACCAGTGAATGCCGCGTGCTTCCAGCCGTCCGTTGTCGGCAAAGAAAACGACGATCGTGTCGTCGGCCAAGCCGTCTTGTTCCAGCCGGTCCAAGATCCAGCCGATGCGGACATCGGTCCCGCTAGCGGAATTCAAGTACCGCGCCCATTCCTGACGGGTCACCGGATGGTCGGGGTAATACGGCGGCGGTGTGACGTTGTCCGGGGTTGCCACCTGAGGATGCCATTCTTCGCCGACCCACTTCACGCGATCCTTTTCGGCGGACTTGCGATCATAGATGTCGTACTCTGCTTCGGGCAAATTAACTTGGGCGAAGAATGGCTGGTCGGACTTGAGTGCCTGCCAATCATCGGTCGTGTAAAGCTGGCCTTCGTTGACGAAGTTCAAATCCAGCTTGCCCGTTCCGATCACGCGGTCCCCGAGGGTTTTCAGGTTCGCCGTGATATAGCCGGCATCGTGCAACCGCTGAGTGATCGGACGCACACCCGGGGGCAACCGGTAGTCATCACTGCGGTGCGAACGCATGTGATGCGTGTCGGTCGTGGTCTGGTACATGCCGGTCATGAAGGCCGAACGGCTGGGGGCGCAAACCGGCGAGGTCGAAAAGACGTTGGTGTAGCGAATCCCCGCGGCAGCCAGAGAGTCGACGTTCGGCGTGTGAACGTTCTTCGCCCCGTAACATCCAAAGTCCAAGTCAAAGTTCTCGCCGACGATCCAGAGGATGTTGGGGGGCTTGGCAGGCGATTGTGCCTGGGTGATCGAGGCGAAAGTGAAGGAGGCGACCAGCAGCAAAATGAGAAAGCGTCGGGGCATGTTGTGTCTCAGTGACGGAAAAAGGTGGTCGGCAAACCGGTTGGAGAGGCTTCCACTAGTCTATCTCAGCTCCACTATCGGGTTGACGATGCGTTCCGAGAGTCGCCGTGTTCTCCGAACTCGGCGATCCCCAAAGCGAAGCTTTCCCCCCTGCCGACCTCGGAGAGGACGGCGACTGTCCGGCCCGTTCGAAAACGAAGCTCCTTTAGTCGATTTCCCTCGTCGATCCAGCGGATAGCGAGCGGGAAAATCTATCCCGTTAATCCAACCGGCTATCAATCCAATCGGCGATCCGTTTCAGTTGTTCGTCGTCGTAGAACGCCTTTCCGCCGTGGGCGGCGCCGTGGACGACGTGGAAGGTGACGTCCAATCCGGCCCGCCGGTAGGCACCTTCCAACTCATGCGATTGGTTGATCGGCATTTGAGGATCCTGATCCCCATGGATCAACAACAGCGGAGGGTCCTCCGAATCGACGTGCTGGACCGGACTGGCCAGCCGTGCGGCATCGGGAACCGTGGTCGGCAGATCCCCCAACAACAGCTTCAGCGCCGGCTCGCGGACACTCAACCCGTGTGGCGTCGATTGGCTGAGAATCGTCTGCAGGTTGCTGGCCCCGTAGAGTGAAACGATTGCCGCAACGCGAGAAGAAACCTCGGCGTTTCCCATCGCGAAGTTTTCTAACGCCTGCACGCCGCTGCTGACGCCGACCAGTGCGGCGAGGTGACCACCGGCGGACGCCCCCGCGATGACGATCCGATCGGGATCGATTTCGAAACGCTCGGCATGGGCACGCAGGAAGCGAATCCCTGCTTTGATGTCTTCGGTTTGCGCCGGGAACCGAGCGGTCCCGCTGAGCCGGTAATCCAGGCTGGCGATCGCGAATCCGTGTTCGGTCAAGCGTTGGATCGGCACGCTGCGTTTGTCACCGGCGCGCCAGGCACCGCCGTGGACCCACACGATCAACGGGCACGCGTCGTCGTCGGCCCGGCTGGGATAAAAATCCAGTTTCAACTCCGTGCCGTCGACCTTGGCGAACGGAAGGTCTCGCTGGATCATCGGCTCGGCGGCATGGGTGAAACTTCCGATCGCAAAGACCAACAACAGGCAAAGTGGAACTCGGTGCATGGGAACAACGCTGGAAGGGCGACTTTGACGTAGCTACGCTCGCCAGAGCGTGGAGAACTCCGGTGCCCCACCTTCTGGCGAAGGTAGCTACGTTTAACCGGCGATTTACGATGCTTCTTGTGCAACGTGGCGCTGTCCAGCTAGGCTTTAGCCGATCTCTCGGTCCCCTCGCGTCTGGACGCGACCAGGGGAGGCGTCTAAAGACTGGACACCAACGTTACCCCGCCGATTGTACCTGCTTCAGGTCGTCGCCGTCGGCTCTTTCGGCGACACTTGCCCGCCAAAGACACTGATGACCAGTTTCATCAACACCGTCAACACGAGCAACCCGAAGGCCCAAATCCCCACGGTGACCTTCCACTCGATCAAGCTGGGCGAATACTCCACGATCTCGTGAAGTGTTGAGGGGATGAATCCGGGAATGATCAGCCCCATGCCTTTTTCGATCCAAATCCCGACGATGCAACACAGGCACGCCACGATGCGGACGGTGCTGCGCTGCATTGCCGAGGGCAGGAAGAAGAGAAAGGTGCCAAGCAGATTCAGTACGATCGACGACCACATCCAGGGCACCAAACCGCTGTGACCATGGGCCCCAAAGAACAGATACTTGGCGGCCGACACGTGCGCCCCGCCGGTGTAAAAGAGCGTGAAAATCTCGCTGGCCAGCATCACCAGGTTCACCACCATCGCGACGCGGATGATCTGGATCAGCGTCCTGGCCGGTCCGACCGGCGCGGTGTAGCCGGCGGTGACGCGCATCACCCGCATCACCAAAATGATGAACGCCGGACCGCTGACAAATGCCGACGCCAGGAATCGCGGCGCCAGCAGCGCGGTGTTCCAAAACGGCCGTCCACCCAGTCCGCAGTACAGGAACGCGGTGACGGTGTGAATGCTGATCGCCCAAAAGATCGACAAGAACACAAATGGGATGTACCACGACGGATTGGGCTTTCGCCCGAGGTAACGCATGTAAAGCAAGTAGCCGACGACGTGCAGGTTGATCAGCAGGTAGCCGTTCAGCACGATCACGTCCCAAGTCAACATCGACACCGGCCAATTGAATTCACCGAGGCCGGGGATCAGGTGCCAGAATCGATCCGGCCGGCCCAGATCGACGACCACGCTGAGCGTGCACATCACGATCGCGGCGATCGCCACGGTCTCGCCGACGATCACGACCTTGTGCATGTCTTCGTCGTCATACAGATAGGCCGGAATCACCATCATCACTCCGCCGGCCGCCAATCCGACACAAAATGTGAAGTTGGCGATGTACAGCCCCCAACTGACGTGGTCGGTCATGTTGGTCCCGATCATGCCGCCGGCCACTTGATTGGCCCAGGCATTGAGTCCGACCAGGGACAACGCGGTCAGCAGCGTCATCCAAGCATAGAACCCGAACGAACCCTCGGTCGCCAGCCACAAGATCCGCTTCAGAAATCGAGGATAGCTCAGCAGATGGGAATCATCGCTCCGCTGGTCCTCGCTCGTCGGCAACGCGGTCGTACTGCTCATGTGATTCCTTGATTGATTTGCGTATGCAATTGTGTTGTGAGCGATGTCAGCCGGAGATCGGCGAACACCTCGCGGTACAATGCAGCGTCGACGTAGCTACGCTCACCAGAGCGTGGTGGACGCCGGGGATCCACCTTCTGGCGAAGGTAGCTACGGTTGAACGGCGATCGTGCAAAGTGGCCCTGCCCAACTGGACACCAACGGGCCCAAAAAAATGTGTTCAGTCGAAGTAGTAAAAGAACGCCGGCTTGGTCCCCAGTTCTTCTTTCAGGATGTAAACCCGTTTGTTTTCCAGGATCCAACGGATGTTGGAATCGGGATCCAAAATGTTTCCGAACACGCGGGCCCCGGTGGGACAGGCTTCTAGACAGGCCGGCAGTTTCCCGCGACGGGTGCGATGCAAACAGTACGTGCACTTTTCCACCACCCCGACCGGGCGCAGCCGATTGCTCAAATAACTTTGGTCGGGATTGATTTCGTCCGCCGGGACTTCCGCCTGTTTCCAATTGAAACGCCGGGCGTGGTAGGGGCAGGCCGCTTCGCAATAGCGACAGCCGATGCACCAGTTGTAATCCACCACAACGATCCCATCCTCTTCCTTCCACGTCGCTTTAACCGGGCAAACGTCAACGCAGGGCGGTTCGTCACACTGTTGGCATTGCACCGGCAAATAAAACTTGTCGTCTTTGGGCACGACGCCACTGTAGGTCGTGTTGCCGTGTTCCATGTCCATCGTGCCCTTGGGCATCTCCAACACACGGATATACGACTGGTTGGTCGCCCGATCGTGGTTGTTTTCTTTATGACACGCCTCGACGCACTTTCCGTTGCCGTTACAGACGCTCAAGTTGATCGCGTAGACGAACTTGGTCCCCGGGATCGGACGGTCGTCCGCGATGTCGACGTCCACCCCGTGCTCCTGCTTGACCTCTGCTTCCAACCGCTCGATGACCTGGCGTTTGTCTTCGTCGGTCAACCGTTTGTAGTGCGTCTGCATGAACTCCGCCGCCGTCGTCTGTTTGGCGGCTTGACGCAGCGGCGAAACAGCAGCGACGAACGCGGCGGCGCCCAACGTTGCAAACGCCCCTTTGACCGCGGTGCGACGGCTGGAGTGCTGCAGCACCGGCAGTGAGCGATCGCCCTGGCTGCCGTCAACCTGGCTGCCGTCACCGGTCGGCGACGAATCATTCGTGGTCGTCATGCTCTTTTCCAGCCTCCGAAAAGCGGTCACGTGGCTTGAAGCCGACGACCATTTTGGGAAAACGCGGTTCGTGGGGATCGTGACAATCGATACAGTTGTTCTTGCGTTGTGGACCACGCGACAAGTCCCAAAAGCCGTTCATGCCGCCATGGGCACCATGCTGAAACGACGTCGCTTGGGCCGCATGACACTGTGAGCACAGCGTCATCACATCGCGGTACTCGACCTTGCTGCCGTCGGCCAACCGTAACGCATCGCTGTGATCGGGGTTGTGACAGGCGTAACAGGTCAACGTGCCGTGATTGAACGTTAAACCCTGATGAAACTCGTCCAACGCCGCGGCGCTGCGGGTCTGGAAGTTCGGCTTGCGAACACTGTGGCAAGTCGAACAAGCCACTTTCCCCGATCGGCCTTGCGGATCAGCCGCCGCGAGCTCGATCAACGGCGGTCCTTCCGGGCGACGAATCAAAACGGCATGACGCGAGGGCACACTCGAAGCCTGCTCGGGCGCGCTCGGCGTGTCAGGATTCGACTCGGAACTGGCCGAAACCACCGACTGAGTCACAGCGTCACGACCCGTGTGCGAATGGTCACGCAGCGTTGTGTCATCCAGGCACAGCAACACCATCAGCGCGGCCGTCACAACGACTGCGGCCGAAACAAGACTGGCGATCCGCTTCATGCATTTTCTATCGGTGATGAGGTATAACTGACGAGACACAATGTATACACTGCGGTGCATATTCAACACCATCCCAGAAGTAGAAGCAAGCGAAGTGCCAATCAGCGGCTTAGTGATCACTTTCGATCCGACCTCCGGCGATCCCGACGAGACGATTTCGCAATTGCGCTGCGAACCTGCGATCGAAGTCGGCGTGATGGATCACCAGAAGTGCGCGATCGTTGTTGACACGTCCTCCAAAGCCGAGGACAAAAGGATTTACCAGTGGGTACAGGACTTGCCGGGGGTGGCGAGCATTCAAGTTGCATTCGTCGCGTTCGATGACGACTCCACCTGCTCCTCTTCGACGACCGATTCGGCGGACTGATTTACTTTTCCAAGGAAACACAAATGGATTCCAAGCGACGTGGGTTTCTGAAGTCCGCCGCGATGGCTGCGGCCGGTTCGATGGTGCTGGGCGATGCAACGTTTTCGTTACCGGTGCTGGGCGCCGCCGACGCGCCGACCGATGGCGATGCACTGACCTGGAACAAGGCACCGTGCCGATTTTGTGGAACGGGGTGTCACGTCCAAGTCGGCGTGCACGAGGGCCGCGTCGTGGCGGTTGCCGGTGACAAGGCCGCCGATGTCAACAAAGGGTTGCTGTGCGTCAAAGGCTACCATGTCGGCGGCATCCTGTACGGTGAAGATCGCTTGACCAAACCGCTGCTTCGCAAGGACGGAAAACTGGTCCCGATCGAGTGGGATGAAGCGATCGACATCATCGCCAAACGGATCATGGACGCCCCGGAAAAATTCGCCTTCTACGGCAGTGGCCAGTGGACGATCCCCGAAGGTTACGCGGCGCAGAAATTAATGAAGGGCGGCTTGTCCAACAACCACATCGACCCCAACGCTCGGTTGTGCATGGCGTCGGCCGTGACCGGATTTCTGGCCACCTACGGCGTCGACGAACCGGCCGGGTGTTACGCCGACCTGGACGCGTGCGATGTTCTGATCACTTGGGGAAACAACCCCGCCGAAATGCATCCGGTGTTATTCTCGCGTGTCACCGATCGCCGTTCCCGCGGTGAAAAGGTCCGCATCATCGACATTTCTACCCGGCGGACCCGAACCACCGATGCGGCCAACGACTATCTGGAGATGGATCCGCACGGCGACGTCGCGATCGCCCTTGGGATCATGAATCAGCTGATCGAGTCAAATTCCTATGACAAGGACTTTGTCGAAAAACACTGCGCGTTTCGATCGCCGGAATCGGAATCGCCGACGTTGCAAGGCCAGGCGATCAGCGAAGACGAATTTCGCAAGCGGATCGCGGCCTACACCCCCGAGCGCGTCGAGGAATTATCCGGAGTTCCGGCGGATCAGATCCGCATGCTGGGCAAACTATTCGGCCAGCGCGACCTGCGGATTACCAGCTTGTGGTGCATGGGCATGAACCAGCACACCATGGGAACGGCAATCAACTCGCTGGTCCACGGCGTCCATTTGCTAAGCGGGCACTTCGGACGCCCCGGCGATGCGCCGACCAGCTTGACCGGCCAGCCGTCGGCCTGCGGAACGGTTCGCGAAGTCGGCACGTTGGCGCACGCGTTACCCGGTGGCCGCTTGGTTGCCAAACCGGACCACCGCGCCCAGTGCGAAGGGTTTTGGAATCTACCCGCAGGCCGCATCAACGCCACCCCGGGCTACCACACGGTCAAGATGTTCGACCAGTTCACGTTGCCGACCGATGAAGGCGGCGACATCAACACGCTGTTTGTCCAAGTCACCAATCCGGGCCAAACGCTGCCCAATCTGAACAAGCTGTTCAACGACAAGGAAAAACTGAAGGACAAATTCTTGATCGTGTCGGAGGTCTACCCGACGGCGACAACACAACTGGCGGATCTGATTTTGCCCGCCGCCTTGTGGGTCGAAAAGAACGGGATCTATGGCAACAGCGAACGTCGCACCCAGCAATGGTTCAAGATGGTCGACCCGCCCGGTGAAGCCCGCGACGACACATGGATGACGATCGCGATCGCGCATCGTCTGCTGGAACTCGGTCACGAAGGGATGAAGGACAAAGACGGCGAATTCATCTTCGCCGTCAAGGATGACCAGGGCCAGGAGATTCCGATTTGGGAATTCGAACACTACTACGACACCAACGTCGACAAACACTTGTTCGAAGAATATCGTCAGTTCACGACGATGAAACACAAGAACCTGGCGCCCTACGACGAGTACGTCAAAGCGCGCGGCTTGCGTTGGCCGGTCGTCCAACAAGACGACGGATCGTGGCGTGAAACCAAATTCCGTTTCGCCGGCTTTGACGATCCCTTTGTCGCCGAAGGCAAGGAGTTCGACTTCTATCATTCCACCTCCGGCGACGGACGCGCCCAAATCTGGTTCCACGACTACCAACCCCCGCCGGAGGTTCCCGACGAAGAGTATCCGATGTGGCTGTGCACCGGACGTGTGTTGGAACATTGGCACACCGGAACGATGACCCGGCGTCTGCCACAGCTCAACCGTGCGATGCCGACCGCTTACGTCGAAATGAATCTGCAAGACGCACTGGCACAAAACATTCGCCAAGGCGAAACGGTGCTGATCGAATCAAGACGCGGCACGACGGAGTTGCCGGTGTGGATCGATGGCCGCGGACGACCGCCGCGGGGAACGGTGTTTGTCCCGTTCTTTGACGAGACCAAGCTGATCAACAACTGCACCTTGGATGAACACGACCCGTTTTCCAAACAGCCCGATTACAAGAAGTGCGCCGTCCGCGTCCGCAAGCTGAACGAGGCATCTTCATGAGCGATCAACCAGCCACCACGCGGCGGGGACGCCTGACATCGATCTTCTTGTTCGTGGTGATCGTCGTCTCCGCGATCGGTTACCTGGTCGGACTTTCCGACGGCGTGCCGAAACCGGACGGCATCCCCGGAGGTGCGATCGCCTCCGTCGCCGAAGCTTCCGATCACGACACGTCTGGCAAAATCGTCGCGGCGGTCAACTATGCCGAGATCCCGGCCACGGCGATGGGCCCGACCGCCGCATTCCAATCCAAACCGGCCGCGTTGCCGCAACCGCCCGAGTACGATTTGTTCACGAAGATCGAACCGAGGGAAGCGGACAAGGCCGAATCGAGTCGGATCCGATCTTCCCGCCGAGCCTACAACGGCGCCCCGCCGATCATTCCCCACGCGGTCGAAAACACGTCCGACGCGGCCTGCTACGCCTGCCACGGCGGCGGGATTCAAATGGCCGGCATGAAAGCCAGCGTGATGTCACACGACTACCTGGCCAACTGCACCCAGTGCCACGCGCCGCCACCGCCGGCGCCCTTTCAAGACGTCCCCCACGAAGTGGACAACCGCTTCGTCGGCCTAGCCGCGCCCCAAGCCGGCAAGCGCGCCTACCCGGGCGCTCCGCCGACGATCCCGCATTCGCAATGGATGCGGGAAAGCTGCAGCGCCTGTCATGGCGGGCCCAACGGTTGGGCGGGCATGGAATCGACACACCCATGGCGGACCAATTGCACCCAATGCCACGCACCCTCGGCCGTGCTGGATCAAGCGATCCCGGCTAAAACAATCCCGATGCTGCCGCCGCTGGACGTGGCGGTGAAGTGATTTTGGCAACCGGCGATGACCCGATCGCTTCAAGTGAAGGACTTCACCCTCCCTGGAAGGGAGGGTCGAGCGCAGCGAGGGGAGGGTCGATCGGCGGTGTGCGAGTGCATCCGAGCCACAGGCAACCCTCCCCGCGTCGTCGCTCACTCCTCCGCGACCCTCCCAGAGGGAGGGTGAATTCCTGACTTGACCAATCAATCCCATGCCGCCACCGGCTGACGACAACCATCGGCGCCGAAAACCGACGCTCAACCGCCGCGATCTGCTGCACGGCAGACTGTGGAAACTGGTGCGATTGCCGGACCGTCCGTCACCGGTGATGCGTTATCCCAAGACGCGTGATGATGTCGATAACTCGGCATCTGAATCAAAGACCGCCCCGCCGCGCAGCATCGGCGGCATCGCGATCGAACCGGTCCGACCGACGCTTTTCGATGAAAGCCCGCCGGCAAAATCTTTTCCCATCTTTCGCCCGCCCGGTGCCGTCGAAGAATCGCAGTTCCTGGCCGGGTGCACCCGCTGCCGTGATTGCTCCGACGCTTGCCCGCATGACGCGATCGTCCAAGCCCCCGAACGCTTGGGCCAGGTCGCCGGAACTCCAACCATCGACGCCGATACCAACGCGTGTCTGATGTGCGACGGCCTTCCCTGCATCACCGCTTGCAAACCCGGCGTGCTGAATCACTCGCTGCCCAAAACGATCGGCACCGCGACGATCACCGAGCACCTGTGCCTGGCACATCACTCCACGACCTGCACCGTTTGCAGCGAACGTTGTCCGACCCAAGGCGTGATCGAAGTGACCGATGGAAAACCGACGATCAACGAAGACCAATGCACCGGCTGTGGCGTCTGCCGTTACGTCTGCCCGGCTCCCGAAAACGCGATCCTATTGATGCCACTGTTCAACCGTCCGAGCCTGCCGCGATGACGCCCGAAGAGCCACTGCCAGAGATCCTGCAAGCCGAATGGGCCAGCGACCAGATCATGGCGCTGTTCGCCGACCTGGATGCCGGGACGGAAATCCAGCACGTGCAATTGCGCACCGACAGCGACGATGCCGCGGTGACGTTGGCCGATGCCGAGGCCGCGTTCGTCCAAGGCACAGCCCGCGCGATCCAAGTCCGCTACCGTTTCGAAGACGAACTGTGGAGTGACACGATCCTGCCGGGTGATCCGACGACCAAGATCATTCGCAGCCGCTTACCCGATCACGGAACGTCGCGATAAGCGCGTTCTCGCCGATATCGAATCGTTGCGTCAGGATGCTCTCGACCATGTCCAAAGCCAAGCCGGGAAACGTTTGACTGGAAGAACTTTCGACGTAGTCATCGCCCTGAAGATGAGAGACGACGAGTTGGCTGCCGTCGCATCGCCAGACCTCGGGAACACCCATCGAAGCGAACAGTTCCATTTTCCGAATCGTCGACGAGGTGATTTCGACTTCAACCACCAGATCCGGCGGAGGGTCGACCGAGAGATCGACCTCCATTTTCGGTCGCATCAACGGGGCATGCTGAATGTAATACGCCCGATCCGCCTCAAATCCCCGTTCCAAATCGATGCGTCGGAAGGTCGTCGAAGCGGCGCTGTCAATTTCGATACCGGCTTGCTCGCTGTACGCTTCGATCAGACGACCGATCAAACTGGCCAGTTTTTCGTGCTGCCGCCCCGGACTCATCAGCTCCATCCTCCCCCGGTCGTAGACGATTCGTGGCACACTGCCTCGTCGTTCATCAGCGAGACGCTGATAGGTATCCCAGCTGATTTGGTCCAGCACCGTGCGTGTTTCAGAAGATGAACCGATCGACATGACTTATTCCCGGGATGGCGTCACTCCATTGTAACGTTTGATCGTGCTCGTATTAATTCCGTCCCCAGCGTTTGTCGTTCGGATTCCCGGCGCTCATCAGATACGTCAGCAGATCGCGGACTTCGTCGCGGCTGAGTCGATTCAACAAACCTTCGGGCATTTGCGACACCTTGGACGCTTCGATCAATTCGACGCTGTCCGCATCGACTTCCACCGCCTTGGCATTTTCGTCGATCGGATAAACGGTCAAGTCGCCGTTGTCTTTTTCCACCACCAATCCGATCAGGATTTGGCCATCCTCGGTCAACACGCGCGAGGATCCGTATTGGTCGGAGATGTTTTTACTGGGATGCACGATCGCTTCGACCAGATACCGCTCGTCAAACTTGTTGGGGATACTGGTCAGGTCGGGACCGATCGCGCCACCCAATCCGGCCAAACGATGGCAGGCGGCGCATTTGGCGCTGAAATACAAAGAACGACCTCGCTCGAAATTCTTCGGACCGCGGCTGGCCGCCAAAGCTTCCTCGACGGTCCACTTTTGGCCGGGACCCTGGGGTTCGACAATCGGAAAATCGGGTTGGGGATTAAAATCTTCGCCGGTGATGTCTTGCAGTGCGACACGTTCTTCATTGGAACAATTGGCCAACGCTTCGTCACGGATCCGCGTCAGGTAACCCGCATAGCTGGCCCCTCCGGATGCTTTGGCGGCTTCGTTCAGAAAGGCGAAATAGCTGCGACGCTGGTCGAGTGTCCAGCCGTCTTTCAAGTTCCGCAAAAGAAACGCGTACATGATCTCACGGGACGGCGGCGTTGACTGGATCAAGTTGTCGATGGCCCTGCCGTAGCCCTTGTTGCGACTGGCCAGCTCGGACCAAGCCGGCGGTTCGGTCGGCGGGCGGTTTTCGATCAGCTTGATCGTCTTGCCGATCACCGACTCGCTTCGCAGGTACGTCAGCACACGAATCAGTTCGGTGTTCACTTCGACGTCCTCACTCGGCAGCAGCGGATCGAGCTGCGCAATCACTTGCACCGTTTCGCGTTCGGTCGGTTTGCCCAGCCGATCAAAGATCAGGGCATAGCCGCGGAGCATGCCCAACAATTGGCTCTTGCCAAGCGAATCGGGACGCAGTTCCATCAAGCCGACCATGGCACCGGCACGATGGTATTCATTGCCCATCCGCGCCAACGCGACGATGGCCGTGATCCGGGCCTGTGGATCGGGTTCCAGCACGGCGCGCTCGGCCCATGATTCCAGCGGCTGACTTTCGACCGCGATGCGAGCCGCATGACGCAGGAACCGGTCGTCGCTCGATAGGATCGGCCACGCCGCTGCGATCGCGTCGGGCGACTGGACACCGTGAAACGCTTCCAAGGATCTCCGCAGCTTGCAGGCCTCGGCCGCGGCGGGATCGGTGTGAGTCGGTTCCGCCCGTGACTGGTCACCAAGATAACGCACACGATACAACCCCGAACCTGTCCCTCGACCGCCGATGGCAAAGTACAGCGCGCCGTCGGCACCGATCACGGCATCGGTCAACGGCAGCGGCGAACCGTACACGAATGGCTCGGCAACGCCGCGATAGCCCGCACCGGCCGGTTCAAGGTGAATCGCGTACATCGTTCCGAAGGTCCAATCACAGGCGAACAGCGCATCGCGATAACGGGTCGGGAAATCGGCTTCGGATCCGGCGACCAGACCCGTCGGCGATCCCGGACCGATCTCGACGACCGGCGGCAACGAATCTTCGTAGTAGCTGGGCCATTTCCCCGATCCGCTCCGCCAACCATAGTCCGCTCCGCTGGCGGCCAAGCAGATTCGGGTCGGCCGATACCAAGGCAGACCCAGATCCCATTCCATGTCCGCGTCATAGGCGAACAAGTCGTCGTGACGATTCAGTGCGACGTCGTACTGATTGCGAAACCCGATCGTGCGAACGACTTGCTGTTTCGAATCGACGTCCAGTTCGGTGACCCAGCCGCCCGGCGCCAGGCGACCGCGGGCGTGTCCGTTGGAATCCCACATCCGCGGCAAGAGATGGCCTTCGTACCAAGTCGGTACGCGACTGCGGACGTGGCTTGCCAGCGGCGCCGCATTGCCGCCGTCGAGAAACAGTCCCTCGCGGCCGGGGATCGGCAACACTGCATGATTACCGTGCTCTCCGCCACCGGTCGTCCCTGGATAGGTTTCCGCCGTGTCCAAGTGATCGTCGCCATCGGAATCGGTCAACCGGATCAGATGTCCGCCGTTACGATGAAACCACAGACTGTCAAAGGCCCAGTGCAACCCTTGAGCACCGGAAACATCGGCCATCGACCCGACAGAGACCTTTTCGACCAAGGGGGAATCGCCCGACCGCAACGTCAGCCGGTACAATCCGGCGCCACCTTGGTCGCTGGCATACAAACGGCCTTGGGGGTCGGTCGCCAGCGAAACCCAACTGCCTTGCTGCTTCGGCACCGAATAGACTTGTTCGACCACAAACCCGGGCGGTGCAACAATCTCCTGGGGACGAATCACGGTCGCCCCACCGGCACTCCCGGATTCTTGTCCCGGAATTCCCCACGGCCCGGCACCGATCTGGTCGATGATTTTCGCCGCCGTCCAATCGGATTCGTCAAAATCAGTGGCGTTCCAACCTTTCGCCGATGATTCGGATCGCTTCCAGGAGTTGTCGGTCACGATCGACGTTTCGTTTCCGGCCGAATCGGTGACCGTCAACTTGGCGACCAGCGCCGCGACGCCGCCTTCGTTTTGACCTGCGATGGCGATCACGTTCCGCCCGGGCTGAATCAGCTGCGATACATCTTGATCGATCGGCGACTGCCACGCATCGCTCTTGGCCGCTTGTTTTCCGTTGATGAACAGTGTCATGCGGTTGTCGCACGTCGCGTACAAGCGCGCGTTCTTGGCCGCCGCGGTGATTTGAAATGACTTGCGGAACCAGACCTTTTGATTCGTCGCGGATTTGTCGGCCCAGATCCACCGGGGCTTGGGCGATTGTTGCAACCAAGTTTCGGCGTTCGGTTTGGTGACGGGCGTTTGAGTGTCCGCATCGGTTTCCGCAGCGTCGGCCGTCGATGAAGAATCGATTGCTGCTTGCAGCACACGTTGCGCCTGGTCACCGTCGAGGTGGCGCAACAGCAGATTTCGGTATTCCGCTTTCATCGCGGGACCTTGATGCAGTTGCAGCCCCAGCAGACCGCTTCGCCGCGCGTCGGGATGATCGTCGGTCACGTCGACGGTGGTGACGCCGTTGATTTGATGGATCATACGATTTCCGACCGCAACGATCACCAATTCATTCCAGCGGTCGGTCGCGATGTCGCCGAGCGGGGTAAATGCATCGGTCGCGTCGGACTTGCCGTCCGCGTTGATCACCACGCGCTGGCCGCCGGTGGCGATGATCCCCCGCCCTGTTTTCTCGCCGTACATCATCCCCATGTAGTCCGGCCGCGGATGCAAGTCGGCTTGATAGCCTCGCAGTGCCAGCCAGTTTTCGTCGGCCATCTCGCTGCGATATTGCACCCCCGAATTGTTGCCTTCGAATCGAACCAGACAACGAAACTCGAAATCGCCGACCGTGCCGCCTTGCCAGATCAGGAACGTATTGGACTTCACCGGGTTGTCTTGGGTCGTTTGCCCGACGATCGCCCCATCGCGGACCGACCAAAAGCGGGGCAGTCCCTTCCACTGCGACAGATCCTTGCCGTTGAAAAGCACTTGGTATTGCGGGCTTTCGCAGCTCCCGATGATCGCGGCTGAGGTAAAGAGGCCTAACAGTATGAATCGCAGCAGTCCCATCGGATCCCGTTTCGGTCAATTGGTCGGTGGTGAATCAGATCGGATGAATTTTAACCGGTTCGGATCGTTGCCGGAGAGCGAATGCGACCATCGGGCGCGGAAAGTCAGGCAATCCGGTCTCCGGCTAGTCCCGCGGCAAGCGTCAGCCCGTTGAATCGGGGGGACAGGCAAACGAAGGCAGAATGATGCGGGGCAGAATGATGAGGTGTGTGGGGGGGCTGACGCCAAATTAAATTCCGCAAACCGTGTGTAAGTGGCGGAGCGGATGCCGTTTGAACGATTATCCAGCTCACGAGCCGTTGCCCGCCTTGCCTTTCGATTCCATGATTGCCCCCAGCCACTTTCACAACCCGGATGATCTCGATGCCAAACTGATGTTGCGGCTCCGAAACGGCGACTGCAACGTGTTTGAGCGGCTGGTACGACGCAACCGGCCCACGGTCCTGCGTTTCATTCGACATTTCCAGACGCCCGAGATTGTCGATCCAGAGGATCTGACGCAGCAGGTCTTTTTAAGGGTTTACAGGTCGCGACACACCTACCAGCCGACCGCCAAATTTTCGAGCTGGTTGTACACCATCACCCGCAACGTCGTCTCCAACACCAATCGACAACTGGCCCGACGTCGCGAGGTGCCACTGCAACGAATTCCCGAGGCGTTTTCCGACCCACAGTGCTCGCTGGAGGTCTCGGTCAATTCGGACCCAGCCGTCGATCTAATGCGCCGCGAGTGCCGAGTGGCGGTCCAGCAAGCGATCAGCCGACTCGGACAGCGACAGCAAGCGGCGCTGCGATTGGTGCACTTTCATGGCTATAGCTACTTGGCCGCGGCACAGGAATTAATGCTCTCGGAGATGGCACTCAAGTCGCTCGTTCAGCGGGCACGAGCGGGCTTGAAAAAAGCGCTCCAAAAGGAACATGGGGAAGAGATAGACGATATGCTGAGGACTTGTATTCCCTCTCGCAGAAGCACCTTCGCGCTGAAACGATCGTGATCGTGGTGCGATCCACCCAACTGAGAATTTGTTGCTGCGCGGTTGTTCCGACCTGAACATCATTCGAACCCCACCAATATGATGCGTTACCTGACTTGCATTGCGATCTTCACCCTGCTGGCAACCCCGTCAATCTCATCGGCCGAAGACAGCTGGCCGACGTTTCGTGGTGCCGATCGAACCGGCGTTTCCGGCGACACCGGATTGCTGGACCAATGGCCCGAGGATGGCCCCAAGTTAGTTTGGACCACCGAGGGGGCCGGGCGGGGTTACGCGAGCGTCGCGATCGCCGGCGGGAAACTGTTCACACTGGGCGATGGCCTGTCCACCGCGGATGACGACGACGAGTATTTGGTGTGCTTCGACCAAAAGACCGGACGGCAACTCTGGAAAAGCAAAACAGGCGCCCCTTGGAACAGCGGCAAAGAATCTTGGCAGAGCTCGCGCAGCACGCCGACTGTCGACGGAGACCACGTTTATGTCGTCACCGCGTTTGGCGAATTGATCTGCTTCAGCACCGCCGGTCAGCAGCAGTGGCGGCGGCACCTGAAAGACGACCTTGGCGGCAAGAAAGCTGACGGCTGGGGCTACAGTGAATCCGTCTTGATCGACGGCGACAAGCTGATCTGCACCCCCGGCGGCCCCGAGTGCACGATGGCGGCGCTGGACAAAGCGACCGGCGAAACCGTGTGGACGACTGTCCGCGAAGAGGATCGCGGTGCCGGCCACGCTTCGGTCGTCATCTCCAACATCGGCGGCACCAAGGTCTATGTCCAAACAACCGGCAGCGGCGCCCTGGGCGTGCGTGCCGACGATGGCGAACTGTTGTGGTCCTACGAAATCCAACGCACCACCGCCGTGATCCCCACCCCGATCGTCAAAGACGACTTGGTGTTCTTTTCCGCCGGCTACGGCACCGGCGGCGCACTGCTCCGCCAAGTCGCGAAAGGGGATGGTGTGACGGTCGACGAGATCTATCCGCCCAACCCCAAGCTGGGCAACAAACACGGCGGCATCGTGCTAGTGGGCGACTACCTGTACGGCGACTCGGATGACCAAGGCGTGCCCTTCTGTGCCGAGCTGATGACCGGCGAAACCGAGTGGAAATCCCGCGGTTCGGGCAGGAAGTCGGCCAGCATCACCGCCGCCGACGGAAAATTGTTCATCCGCTACAGCGACGGCACCGTGGTCCTGGTGCCCGCCTCGCCCGAAGGCTACGACGAGCAAGGCAGTTTCAAGGTCCCCGACAGCGGCGAACGCCCCAGCTGGGCACACCCCGTCGTCGTCGGTGGAAAACTGTACCTCCGCGAAGGCGACAAGGTGTTCTGCTACGACGTCCGCAAGTAAGGGCGGTGGCGGCGCGCGAGCTACTGCGGCAGGACCTCAAATGTCGCCGCGTAGCTCAGGTAACGTGATGTCGCTTGGGGAACCGACGTTTCCTTGTCCTCCGTGCTGGTTTCCAGCCAGTACATGCCGGGTTCGGACCAAGTCACGCTGAACTCACCGTTGGCATCGGTCGTCAGATGCACTTCATCTTGCGCGTTGCGATAGCGGGTTCCGCCGCGGATCAGTTCGATCTCCAATCCCTCGGCCGGTTTGCCGTTGACCAACAAGCGAAACGTCGATTCTTCACCCGCGTAAAGATCGTTGGGATGAGAGACGGGAACGAGTTCGACGCCCTTGCCGGTGGGTTTGAGCGCCTCGTCGGTCGGCGCGCCGTTGGTGACAAACGTTTCGATCCGTGAGAGTCGCTCGGTCACCCGCAGGTTCGTCGCGTCGGCGGGAATTTCTTTTTCGAGCGATTCGATGGAGCCTCGGAATCGTCGTCTCTGGCCACCCTGTTCATAGCTGGCGAAGACGCCCCCGTTGACGATCGCGATCCGGTAGGTGCCCTGCTGATGCAGCGGCACATCGAACACGCTGCGGTACTTGCCGACCGATTGGTTTTCGCCTTGGACTTGATTTCCGTCGGGAGCGGTGATGACCAAGCCATCGAGTCGCAACGGAAAGTGATTGAAGTAAAACAGATCGTTCGACACCGCGGCGTCGACGGTCACCCAAGGTTCGGCACCGGACAATTGAGTTTGCGAGGGACGCAACCAAACCTTGTGCGCAAACGCGGTGGTGCCGATGACGGCGATGGCGAGCGTGGAAAGAAGGAATCGAGTCATCAAGTTTCTCCAGAAGAAGATTGGTGGAAGGTTCAACGAATCGTGAGCGAGACGTCACCGAGTTCGGTTTCGCCGGATTGAGTTTGAGTGGACGTTTTCGTCGCCGGCCAAGAGAACGGGATCTGCACCATTTCACGTCCGCCGACTTCGCGGGCGGCTTCGACAACCAGTTCATAGTCGCCGCGTTTCATGCCGGCGAATCGTTTTTCATCCCCGGTGAACCGCAACGTGTGCTCACCGGCCGGACGCGTGGCTCCGGAAACGCCATCGACGGGATGCTCCAGACTGCGGCCGCTGCGTCGCCACCACTGCCGAAGATCGGGCAACCATTTCGTCCCCTCGTCCTTGTTGCGGCCTGTCAGCTGGTACCAGACCGCCAGGTTGGCGACGACCTTTCGGTTTTTGTCCTGAATCCAAACCGCGACGTAGGGCCGGTGATACTCCGAGACGTTCAGCCGTGGGATGGTGACGGACACTTCGATCCGGGGCGTTGGATCTTCGGCCGAGACCGAGGAAACCGCCACGGACATCAGCGCGAGTAGAAAGAGTTGTTTCATTGGGACTCTCAGTGAATGTAAATCAGGATCAAAATCCAGGGAGCGATCAGTCCAAGACCGACCAGGGGCCAGGTCGATCGACGTTTGTCGGCGCGTTCATACAGCAACAGCAATCCGGTCAAGCAGAACACCAGCGTCGCGACGGCGAACACATCCAGAAACCAGATCCATGCCGTTGGCGTATGACGCGCCTTGTGCAAATCATTGAAGTAGGCGACCCAGCCACGACTGGTGGATTCATACTCCACGTCTCCGCTGGTGCGATCGATCGCGATCCAGGCATCGGTTCCGGGGCCTTGCATCGACAGATAGACCTCGTCCTCGGACCATTCCGCGTCGCGGCCGGAGGTGGAAACGGTGAATCGATGCTTCAGCCAAGCCGATAGCTCCGCCGGCAGCGGAGCCGTTTCCTCGTGACTTTGATCGCCAAGGACTTTCTGCAAACGCAAAGGCAATGCCGCCGTGTGGTTCTCGATCGCCGGCTCCGCTTCGATTTGACCGGCATGGTTGAGCGTGATGCCGGTGACGGCAAACAGCACCATCCCGACCAGGCTGATCGCAGAGCTCATCCAGTGGGAATGGATCAGGAACCGCAACCAGATCGATCGACGACGACGTTTTCGCTTGCCAGCCGATGTCACCGAATCGCTCATTGTGTCGCGACCGTCGTCACTTCGTTCCCGTGGCGAGTCCAAGTCGCGTGCCACACGTCTCGGTCGACCGAGTCGGTGATGAAATGCACGCTGCCGTCGGCAAAGACCGCCATCACGCCGCCGGTGTGGTGGCTGCGAGCGGAGTTGATCTTGGCGGAACGATACGTGAAGTCCGGAACACGCGAGTTCGGCGGCATGCGGCCGATCACCAACGGCCCGTTGGGCACCGTGCCACGCAGCCAGTACTCGTGCCGGCCACCGTCCCAATCGGTTGTCGCGTTGAAGATCGTGTCAAAGTCGTCGGAGTCGATTTCGTCCAAGTAGCTGCTCGGATTCATCGCAGTCCGATAGCTCTGGGAGGTGATCCGGTTGTTCGGTAAGACCGGCGCGCTGCCGCCGGGGCCACGGATCGTCTCTGCGAATACGAGCGTGTTGCTGGTGCCGTCCAAGATCGATGCGAAACGGATTTCGGCATTGGCCCAGCAAAGCCCGTCGCCTTCATAGACAGGGTGGAAGCTGCCATCCATGCCGCTGCCGTGATTCATGCCGTAATTGGTTCCGGCGATCGGAATCTCCGCCCCCGAAGGCATCGTCAACCTATGCGTCGGCGCTTCGGGGTCACTCGGGCACAGGAACGTCGGGACGACCGTGCGGGCCGCTTCGTGCAGTTCTTGCGGCAGATCATCGCGGCCCGGATGGCCCATCTGGATGTCAAAGTCGATCAGGTTGATCAAATTCTGTTGCTCCAAAAACGGCAACAATTTGGCCTGGGGCGAGTAGTCATTCAGGTAGCGAATCCCGTTGTATCCGGCGTTCGGGAAGTGCCCCTTGTAGGTCGAGGCATAATTCTGCAGCCCCAGTCCGATCTGTTTCATGTTGTTGCTGCACGACATCCGCCGCGCCGCCTCGCGGGCCGCCTGGACGGCCGGCAACAGCAACCCGACCAAAATCCCGATGATGGCGATCACGACCAGCAATTCGACCAGCGTGAACGCGCCCCGCCGTCGCTGGGACTTCCCTCCCCGCGTCGTCCCCGGTCGCCCTTCGGGATCCAAGGCTTCGAGTGTCAAGCAATTGATGCCACCCTCCCTCGGGGAGGGTCGCGGAGGAGCATACGACGACGCGGGGAGGGTTCGCTGTGGCTCGGAAACACTCAACCACCACCAATCGACCCACCCCTCCAAACGGGCGAATACGTCCTGTTGGCGGGAAACCAATGCGAGAGCGGGGAAGCAGGGCATAGCAGGGCTCCGAATCTGGGTGAGGCACAGCGTGGGGATCCCGCAATGGGATCCGACTCGGAAAACGGTTTCCCGAGCGGGGCGAGCGTGGCTGGCTAGCGGTCCAGAAGAGAGCGCGTCGCTGGCTGTGAATCCGCAATCTAGATGCTATTGCGAATCAATCGCAAGAATCATAGCCGCGAATGATTTGTCTGCAAGAGGCCCGCGGAGAAAGAGTTGGGCTGCATCAAACTCGCCCCCGTGTCACTCTCCGGCAATCCAGGATGGTCACGCGACGACCAGCTGAGCTGGCCGATGGAACGCCACCGTATCGCCATGAATCGATTCGGCGACAAGGCTTTCGGCATCGAAACTCGCCGGCCCCTCGATCTCCGCCGCTCATCGGCCACCGTCGGCCTGCACGCCTTCGGTGGCCGAATCGGCCTGGCACCAACGCATCCGTTTGGCAAAATCCGCCTGGAAGGCTGGTCGATGGCGGCTGACGGTGGACCGTGGGTCGAACCCATCGGTAGCCGGCAGATCGCGATACCAGCCATCGGGTTGTTGTTGAAAACGGCCGCCCCATCCCGGCTTGGTCGGATCGGCCGGATCATTGCCACCGGACGGCAAAAAGAAAAACCACGACGGCGTGTCACCTTCCTTCATGCAGCTGTGTGGATTGGGCGCCGTCCACGTCTTTGTCGGATACAGTGCACCGAGCGGGCCGCGTGATCGAACGTTCTCGTCGATCCAACTGCGGCTGGTCAGTGACTCGTCACCGGTCAGGTACATGCCGCGAAAGATCGCCTTGCGTTTGTCTTGTCCCTCGGGCGCGCGGTTCAGGATGTAGTGCATGCCCGGAAACGACTCGCGCATCCACGACGCAATTCCGTCCTGGTCGGCAATGTCATAGACCCGCAACTTGGCGACAAACACTGCCAACCCATCCGCGCCGCGATCTTGTTTGACTCGCCAAAGAGCTTGGGCGAGGTCCGTTTGCCCGCCCCAGATGGCGACGTTCAGCGGCCGATCGGGCCTGCCATCGTCGACGCGTTTGATCAACCACGCGGAGCCGTCGGTGTCATGCCCTTGGCCGATATGCTCACGCCCACGAAAGCGATTTCCTGAACGAACAACACGCCGCAGTTGCTCCGCCTCGGGCCATCGTTCGGCGTGACGCGCAAGATTCGGACGCACGGTCTGATAGGCATCAATGACCTCCAGAATCAAATCGGTTCGTGTGACCGATTGTTTCAATTCGCCCGGTGTTCCCGATGCGCTGGCGATCAACGCTTCGATCTCAAATTCATTGGCATAGACCATCAACCGAACCAGTGATTGGGTATCGTCGGGATCGCCACCGATGTCCGTTAAAACTGCCAGCCGTGGACGCTCATCGGCACCGGCCGCGTCAAATGAGAGAACAAGCAACCCGAACACAATCAGAACACCGCGTCGTGTCATGCACATCATCAAAGATCCTTTCAACAATCCTTCCCACCGTGCCGGATACATCTGTCATCCCCTTGCAACGCAACAAGCCACTCGTCGCCCCACGCAAACTTCATGGGCCTTTGATCGACAATGATAGCGATTGCGCCTCTGCTCCGGGTGCAATCCAAAGATCGTGCAGGTCGAAATCAATTCTTCGGCGCATCGTTTGCATCGGTGGACGCTTTCGTCTGATTTGAATTCACACATCATTTCAACGCGTTTGATGGTTTCAAAAAGGAGACTGCTCGACCGCCTATTTCATCCTTCCACAGCGGAGGAAACCGCAAGGGCTAGCGATCGTGCGTGTCGTCGACTTCGGCGTCGCAAGCGGTGCGTCAAAAAACCTCCCGGCGGTAGTGAACAAAAAAAGAGCTCGGCGACAAACCAAGCTGACACAAAACCAGCCAGTGTGCTCGTTCATTGACGTAGCCCGACTGGTTCCAAGGGCAAGAATCGCAACCGTCTTATTTTCGGAGACTCCGATGTCACGACTGACCGCATTCGGATTTGTCATTGTCGACGCAGCTCTCAGCTTAGCGACGATCGTTCAATCAACATTGACACTCGCGATCGTTCTGCTGTCGGTGCTCGGCTCACTCGGGCTCGCATTCCTGTCCGGCGCGGTGCAATCTCTACTATGGCCAAAATACTTCTGGGACGACAACGGGGATCAACATGCTGTCTGATTCGCCTGCAATGATTCAACAGCCGGTCGACGCACTGCGCCGTGCGAAGACGTACGCCGAAGCGACCGAGACGCCGGAGTTGATCGAGACGCACATCTCCTATGTTTTCTTGACGGATTCGCATGTCTACAAGTTGAAGAAACCGGTGGACCTCGGCTTTCTGGATTATTCGACGCTGGAGAATCGGGAACGGGCCTGCCGTGCGGAAGTCAAACTTAACCGGCGACTGGCGCCCGATGTCTACTTGGACGTCGTGTCGGTCGGCCGAAACCGCTCCGGTCGCTGGATGATCGACGGCGACGCACCGGCCGAAGATTGGCTGGTGAAAATGCGGCGGTTGCCAGAAGAGCGATGCCTGAAACAACTCGTCCTTGCTGGCCAGTCCGACAAACGGCATGCCGAAGACATCGCGTCCATGCTCGCTGCCTTCTACCGCGGCTTGCCTGCGGTGGAAATGCCGAATTACGTGGACCGCTACCGCCAACACGTCGTTGACAATGGTGACGAACTGGTAGCGCGGCGACACCAGTTGCCCGATGAATTGATCCACCGTGTTCAAGCGGCACAACTTCAGTTTCTGTTTCAACATGGTGACAAGATCCTAAAGAAGCGAGTCACCGACGGACACATCGTCGAAGGCCATGGTGATTTGCGTGCCGAGCACGTTTATACGACCGATCCGCCCGTGGTGATCGACGGGATCGAATTTAGCCGCGAACTAAGATTGGTCGACACGGCGGATGAATTGTGTTTCTTTGCGACCACGTGCGATCACTTGAACGCCCATGACCTTGGCGAACGCGTGTTAAAACGCGTCTGCGAACACTTGGATGATTCACCGGATGAACGACTACTTGACTTCTACCGAACCTATCGCGCCTGCGTGAGAGCAAAGGTGGCCGCGCTGCGGACCGACCAGACGACGGGAAACGCAGAGCATAACGCGCATCACCGCGCGATCGAATTGCTAGAACTCGCCGATCAATACGCCCGTCGCCTCGACGATCCACTCGCATTGATCGTTCGTGGACTCAGCGGCACCGGGAAAACGACGCTGGCCGAGCGGATCGCCGATTCGATCGGTGCAGCTCACTTGGCGACAGATCAGATTCGTCACGATTGTTTCGATGGCGACAACGCGAATTACGATGCTGAATCTCGCCGCTTGGTTTATCAGAAAATGTTCCGGCAAGGTGAACAGCAACTCCAAACGCGATGCCCAGTCGTTCTGGACGGCACCTTTCTGGCCCCCGAACTGCTGCGCGAAGCGATCGACCGACTTCACGACGCGGGCGGCAACGTGGTAACGGTGACGTGTGCTTGCCCCGACGATGTCGCCGTCGATCGGATTCGCCGACGCGAGCGACAAGGGGATTCGTTTTCGGACGCCGACGAGACCGTCTATCGTAAGCAGCGCAGCGAATCTGCCGAATTCCCGACAAATCTCCGCGGGATAGTGCTCGACACCACAAACCGCGTCGAAGAAAATATCGAGATGCTCTCGGCGAAAATCTAAGGATGCGAAAATCTAAGGATGCAGGGTCATGGCTTCCAGCATCACCCATCAACTGATTGAAAGCCACTTGGTTTCCGGTTCATTGGATCCGGACAGTGAAATCGGACTGCGAATCGATCAGACATTGACGCAGGACGCGACCGGAACGCTGGTGATGCTGGAACTCGAAGCGATGGGACTGGACCGTGCAAAGACGGACGTGTCGGTTCAGTATGTCGATCACAACCTGCTGCAAGAAGACCACAAGAACCCCGACGACCACCTCTTTTTGGAAAGCGCTGCAAAGCGATTCGGGCTGTGGTTCAGCCGCCCTGGCAACGGCGTCAGCCACCCGCTTCACCAGGAGCGATTCGGCAAGCCTGGTGCGACGCTACTCGGCTCTGACTCGCACACCTGCGCCGCCGGCGCGCTGGGCATGTTGGCGATTGGAGCGGGCGGACTGGAAGTCGCGATGGCGATCGCGGGTGAGCCGATGTATGTCAAAATGCCGCGTGTTTGGAACGTGCGATTGGAAGGCGGGTTGCCAGATTGGGTCAGCGCCAAAGACATCATCTTGGAGATGCTGCGACGACACGACGTCAAAGGCGGAGTGGGATGGGTCCTGGAGTACAGCGGCGAGGGGCTGAGCGGACTATCGGCGATGGACCGGCACGTGATCGCCAACATGGGCGCGGAACTTGGCGCGACCGCCAGCGTGTTTCCATCGGACGAACAAACGCGATGTTTTTTGAAGTCCCAGGGGCGGGAGCAGGATTGGATCGAAATGCGTGCCGAAGCGGGTGCGAGCTACGATCGCGAAGAGGTCATCAACCTGTCCACGCTCGAACCGTTGATCGCGCTGCCCACCAGCCCCGGAAACGTGGTCTCGGTTCGCGAAGTCGCCGGCAAGCCGATCTATCAAGCCTACATCGGCTCGAGTGCCAATCCCGGCTACCGCGATTTTGCGGTCGTTGCGGAAATGGTCGCCGGACGCCGCGTCGCCGATGGGGTTTCGCTGGACGTCAATCCGACCTCGCGACAGATCCTGCAAAACCTGGCCCGCGATGGGTACGTGCTTGCCTTGCTGCAGGCCGGTGCACGGCTTCACCAAGCCGGGTGCAACGGATGCATCGGGATGGGCCAAGCACCGGCGACCAACCGCATCAGCTTGCGAACCGTCCCCCGCAACTTCCCCGGTCGCAGCGGAACCCGCGAAGACGCCGTGCACTTGTGCAGTCCCGAAACCGCCGCCGCATCCGCGCTGACCGGCAAGATCACCGACCCACGCGACAGCGACCGGCCCTACCCAAACATTAACGAGCCGACATCCCCCATCATCAACACGGATCAGTTCACTCCTCCGCCGAACTCTTCTGCAGGAGAACAGACCGACTTGGTCAAAGGCCCGAACATCAAGTCGCTGCCCGAGTTTCAACCGCTCGCCGATTCGCTCCAGGTGAAGGTCTTACTATCGGTCGGCGACGACGTGTCCACCGATGAAATCATGCCGGCCGGAGCCCGCGTGTTGCCGTTCCGCAGCAACATTGCCCGCATCGCTGATTTCACCTACATCGACGTCGACCCAACCTACGTCGACCGAGCCAAAGCACACGACGGCGTGCACGCGATCGTCGGCGGAGTCAACTACGGCCAGGGTTCCAGCCGAGAACATGCAGCGATCGCTCCGCACTTTCTCGGATTGCGACTGGTGATCGCCGAGAGTTTTGCGCGGATTCACTGGCAGAACCTGATCAATTTTGGCATCCTGCCGCTCACGGTCGAATCCGCACGGGAGCACCTCCAATCCGATGACGTGCTATCGATCGACCAGCCGGCTCGACAACTTCGCGACGGTATCGATGTCACCATCGTCAATCAAACTCGATCAACGCGACTGACTGCCCATCATGCTCTCTCGCAGCGTCAACAAGACGTGTTGATCGCCGGCGGGCTGATCCCTTGGATGCGATCGAGGATCTAGCATGCGGCGTCGAGGTGCATGCGGCCTGTCGATTTAATCGCAACCGAATCAATCGTGAGCCGATCAACAGGCCGCATCCCCCGTTAGCGATCGAGTTGGCCAGTCACTCGCGGCGATGTTACACGGGGACCGCGGCGTCCAATTCTTGCTTCGGCCCAAAAAACTCGTAACGCACGCGATGTTCATCGACACCGAGTTCTTGCAGGCTCGCGTGGATGCTTTGCATGAACGGTTTGGGCCCGCAGAAGTAAAACTCGGCGTCCGTCAACGGCACCCAGTCACGCAGAAACGCCGTCGTCACGACACCGACCGAATCGCACTTGCCGCCTTCGACGTCCCCCGGCAGTGGTTGGTCATAGATGACATGCGTCCGCACGTTCGGCGCGGCTTCGGCCAGATTGCCAAGTTCGTCGGCAAACGCGTGAACGCTGCTGTTGCGTGCCGCTTGCAGGAAGTAGATCGACGCGTCGGGATTCGCGTGGACGATTGATTTCGCCATCGATAAAAGCGGCGTCACTCCGATCCCACCGGCCAGCAACACGATCGGCCGGCCAACCGCCGCAGGGTCCACCGTGAACTCACCGCAAGGCGGACCGAGTTTGATGTGGTGGCCTTCGTCGATCGCGTCGTGCAAGTGGCTGGAGATCAATCCGTCCGGCGCGTCGGCGGTCGGTCGTTCTTCGCGTTTGACGCTAATGCGATAGTGCGATTGCCCCGGTCGATCGGACAAGCTGTAGTTGCGTGGGGACGTTGGTGTGTGTGGATGATCGATGTGAACCGTGATGTACTGGCCGGGTTTGAACGGCGGCAGCGGCCCCTCGTCCTCGGGTTTTAGGTAGAACGAAGTGACCACGTCGCTCTCGGGGACCTTCTTGGTGACGACAAAGGTTCGCGTGCCATTCCAACCGCCCGGGACCCCCTCCTGCTCCTGGTAGATCGCTGATTCGCGGCCGATGAAGATGTCGGCCAAAAAACCGTACGCCTCGGCGACCGCATCGATGATCTCCTCGGTCGCCGCGTCGCCCATCACGTCCTTGATCGCCGCGAGCAGATTGCTGCCGACGATCGGATAGTGTTCGGCCTTGATGCCCAGCGAACAGTGTTTCTGTGCGATCAACTCGACCGCCGGCATCAGCACCGCGGGATTGTCGATGTGCGTGAAATAGGCGCAGATCGCCCCGGCCAGGGCCTTCTGTTGGCCGCCGGTGTGTTGGTGCGATTGATTAAAAAACGCCTTCACCTCAGGGTTGGCCTGGAACATCCGCTCATAAAATCGCCGCGTGATCGTTTCGGCATTGGCGGCGACCAGGGGGGTGATCTCTTTGACGATTCGAATCGTTTTTTCGCTCAGCATCTTGTTCGGCAGCTCGTTTTGGCGGGGAAAAATGGCGGGAAAGGATGGCTGGAAACGCCAAACCTGCACCTCAGTGTATAGTTTGAAACATGGACGTCAACCTGGTGTATCGAAATTGCCGATCTCCGCTCGCGGTTTCACCGCCGAGGCGTTTACCCGACAGGTGCATTGAATGTTGGCAGTCGACGCGGCTTGCTTGCCGTCGCCATCGCTTGCCGTTGACACTCGGGCTTCGTCGCGACTAAAACATGCACCCCCGATACAGGTTTGCAAAGCTGGTGCTCACTTCGCGTCCAGAGAAAAACATTGATGCCCACAGAAGAACGCAAAAAGTCGAAAGTTGAATTGATCAAGGAAGCCAGCGACGGGCTTCGTGGCAGCATCGCGGACGAGCTTGCGGATCGTTCCACCGACCATGTTCAGGACGCCACGACGAAACTGCTGAAATTTCACGGAACCTACCAGCAAGACGATCGCGATCTGCGCAAGTCGCGACGAAAGGAAGGGCTCGGAAAAGCGTATTCCTTCATGGTTCGCAATCGCATTCCCGGCGGAAAGATGACCGCCGCGCAATTCCTCGGCGAGCTGGACATCGCCGACGAGCTTGGCAACGGCACGATCCGAATCACGACGCGGCAGAGCATTCAGTTGCACGGCGTGGTCAAGAATAATTTGTGGGATGTGATTCATCGCATCAACGCGATGAAGCTGTCCACGCAATCCGCCTGTGGCGACGTGACACGTAACGTTTGCTGTTGTCCCGCTCCGTTGCGACACAACGGCTTGCGAGACCAGCTGCAGCAACTGGCGGACGCAATCGCCGACCACGTTCGCCCCAAAACCGGCGCCTATCACGAGATCTGGATCAAAGACCCCGAGACCGGCAGGCGTGAGCAAGTCGTCGGTGCACCGGACGACTCGGAGCACGACCCGATTTACGGCGACGCCTATCTGCCGCGGAAATTTAAGATCGCGTTGGCGCTGTGCAGCGACAACTGCATCGACGTTTACGACAACGATTTGGGACTATTGGGCGTGACCGAAGGCGACACGCTGATCGGGTTCAACGTCCTGGTCGGTGGCGGAATGGGAACGACTCCCAGCAAGAAGCAGTGTTTTCCGGCACTGGCAAAGCGGATGGCGTTTGTTCAAATCGAACACCTGCGGGCCGTCATCACGGCGGTCATCATGGTGCAACGTGACTTCGGCAACCGCGCCGATCGCAGCCAGGCGCGTCTGAAGTACACGATCGCCAACATGGGACTGCCGGCGTTCAAGGCCAAAGTCGAACAGTACCTGGACCAAGCCGAATCGATCTGTGGCATTCCCGCGGGAACGGTCCCACGCCCGTTGCCCGATCCACACCCCGATGACGTGACCGGCCACGACGACCACCTGGGCTGGCACGAGCAAGGGGACGGAAAGTGGTTTCTGGGGCTGCCGATCGAAAGTGGACGCGTCAAGGACGAAGGTGATTTGCAACTCAAGACCGCGCTGCGTGAACTGTTCCGCCACCATGTTTCCAATTGCCGCTTGACCGCCCAGCAAAACATCTTGTTGTGCGACATCGCGCCCCAGCAGCGATCGACCATCGAAAACATCCTGGCCGATCACGGTGTTGTGACGGTCGATCAGATCAGCAACGCGCGCCGATTCTCGTTCGCTTGCCCGGCACTGCCGACCTGTGGCTTAGCGGTCACCGAAAGTGAGCGCGTGTTGCCGAGCGTGATCGACGATCTGGAAGCGGAACTCAACGAGTTGGGCCTGTCCGCCGAGCAGTTTTCGATTCGCATGACGGGATGCCCCAACGGCTGTGCCCGCCCCTACAACGCGGACGTCGGATTGGTCGGACGTAGCATGGACGGCAAAACCGGCGAAGGTCGCTACACCGTGTTCCTGGGCGGCAATCTTCGCGGCAATCAAATGGCGGCGATCTACAAAGACCAAGTGCCTCGCAGTGAAATCGCCGCGACGTTGCGGCCGGTGTTCCTTCAATTCAAACAGGAACGCAATGCGGGCGAAAGCTTTGGCGATTTCTGTGACCGGATCGGCGTCGAAGCTTTGTCTCGCCCCTGCGAAGTCGCCGAGTGACCAAGCCTGTCCCCATGAGTCGAAGTCCGGAAGTTCAACCGTCAGGAGTCGCGCCATCCGTGAAGATCGAAACACACCCCGTCCGATTGCTGTACGGAATTGAAACGCGCGTCTGCGGCGTGGGCGATGACCAGATTAACGCGCTGTGGGATCGATTCCGAGCCGATGGCTTGATCGACGACATGCCCGAACGTGTCGATGACGCTCTGATCGCGGCCTACGTGCAATACGAAGATGATCGATCCGGGCCCTGCACCTATTTCCTGGGCTGCGAAGTGTTCGACGCCTGCTGTCCCGAGGAAGGGTTTGCCATCCGTGAGATCCCCGCCGGAACCTACGCCGTTTTTCATGCCCATGGTGACCAACCGGACAGCGTGGCCGAAACCTGGCAACGGATCCGGTCGAGCAACTTGTCTCGCAACTATCTGGCCGACTTCGAAGTCCATGATCCGGCTGATCCGAGTTCGGTCGCCATCTATGTCGGGATCGCCGATCGGGGAAAAGATTGACGCCGCGGGTGCGTCGAGCTAAAAAGGAGGCACAACGTACACCTCCAGGTGCACGTTTTTCCCCTCCCCCGCCTCCTGAGGAGTCTTCCCGATGAATCGTCATGTTGACGTCCGCCATCTCGGTCTTGCCTGCCTTTGCGCCGCAGTCTTCGCCGCAAGCATCGCCCCTGCCGTCGCTTCGGCACAGGAATCCGAACCGAGCGCCGCCCCCAAGAAAAAGGCGGTCCAACGGGCCCGCGGAACGGTCAAGATGCTGGACAATATTTTCAAGCAAACGATCGTGATGGTGACCGACAAATACGTGCATGACGAGAGCGATTTCGCGGCGGGCAGCGCCGCCGTGCTGTTGTTCAAGAACATCTCCGAGTCGGGGGACAACAAGGTGCGATTGATCGACGCGACCGGGGACCCGTACGAAATCGAAAACGTCGCCAAAGATGACTTTGAAAAAGCCGGGATCAAGAAACTCAAGGCCGGTGCCGAGGGACATGAGCAGGTTGTCACCATCGACGGCAAGCCGTTCCTGCGTTCGCTGACGCCCGTTCCCGTCGTAATGCAGAAGTGCGTGATGTGCCACTCACATTATGCCGACGCCAAAAAGGGAGAACCGATCGGGGCGATCAGTTACACCGTTGCGATCGAGTAATCCATGAAAGCGGCCGAGCCCTGTTTCGGACGCGTCGATCCGCAGCTTTAAATCGATGCGTTATTGCACACGATTAAGTTGTCGACGCGTCGGGACGACATCTGCGAGCGTCACGCCGTCCAGGTATTCGCGTTGCACTCGCTCGGCTTCGGCCAACACACCCTTGAGTTTACAGAACGAATGAATGGCACAGGAGTCATCGCTGCCGACACAGGAAAGCAGATGCATGTCGGTTTCCATGGCAGCGACGACCTGCCCGATGAAAATCTCCGCCGGCGGCTTGGCCAATTCGATCCCTCCGCCGACACCCCGGGTGCTGAGAATGTAGCCTTCGCGGGCAAGCAAATTGACGACCTTCGCCACGTGGTTGACCGAGATTCCGAACAGGGTTGCGATGTCGCGTACGTTCGCGCGAGACGATCGCGTCGCCAAAAACATCAACGTCCGCAATGCGTAATCGGTCTGGGTGGTCAGCTTCATGGAATTGGCAACATTCGGGTCGGACGAAACAGACGAGAGGGGCGTAGTTCCGTCCAAGAGTTTTATTTCAGGCCACATCGAAAGCCCCGCACAACCGCGTTTTTTTCGCCCCCCCACCCCAGCAAACAGCCCCCATACCGGCACGAACCGTAAGCGAGCGGCCCAGCGCTCCCCACACGACCGACCGACACCGAGCCCCGCGACAGCCCCCAAAAGACACCGACCCTGATTGCAGGCATCGATCGCAGGGCATCAACAACCCCCGCCCAGGAAGTTGGAACCCGAATCACGATCGATGCCGCGATTGTAGCATCAACCTCGCCGATCCAAAATCGTCAACCAGCACCTGAACTCAATCGGGAACAAAAAATGAAACGACCATCGAACATGACGCTTTTCGCATGCACCCTCTCGATGTCGTTCCTGGTGCTGGTGGCCAGCGATTGGGCAGCGGGCGCCAAGGAACCCGCCGCGGTGTCACAACCGCAATCGACCGCGCCAGAAGTCGCGCCGCCGAGCAGTGTTCCCGAAGCCCGGGCGAGAGCAATTCTGTTGTACGAATCAATCCGGGGCGCGTTGCAAGTGATGCACCGAGACCTGTTCGACGAGGACGACGCCCACGCGATCCCGTCCGCGTCGCTGGAAGACGTCTTTGACGCGTTGGCCGACCAGTACTCCGTCGACTTGAAATGGCTGATCGTCGAAACCGACATCGTCAACGTCGACCATCAGGCCGACGATGAATTCGAAAAGGCGGCCGTCGCGGCGCTCAAGGCGGGGAAGCCCCGGCACGAAGCGGTTGAGCCATCCCGCTATCGGTTCGCCGGACCAATCCGGTTGGCGTCCCAGTGCTTGAAATGTCACGTCAAGCACCGCAAGAGCACCGAAGACCGAACCGCCGGATTATTGATTTCGATGCCGCTAAGGCTCGATCGCTGAACCTCCAGTCGTATTGATAACTTGGTACACCGGCAGTTCAACCTCTACAGTATCCAGTAGATCGCCATACCGCAGACGTACACGATCAGCACGGCAAACGAGTCGGCGCCCATCCCCAGGATCGTCCGGTCGCGTCGTTCGAGGATTCCCCACAGGTACAAGCAAGTCACCAGAATCCCGAGCGTGCCGAGAAAAGAGACCGGTGGTTGCATGGCATCAAAAATGGCGCCTTCTCGATAGGCGAGTTCCGCTGGCAAGAACAATGCGATTTCCAGGCTGTTGGTTCCCAAAATATTTGCCGCGGCCATGCTGTAGGCTCCGAATCGCGCGGCGGAATACGTCGTGCTGACCTCTGGCAAACTGGTCGCCAGGGCGACCAGCGTCGCGCCGATGATGCTCTGTCCGATCCCGGTTTGCTGCGAAATCGTTTCACCGGTCCGGGCGACCAGAAACCCACCGACCAGCACCACCAACGACGCCATCAGGAACGAGGCCACCAACCGCGCCATCGAGACATCTTGAAAGGCGTCGCGGTGCGCATCTTTGAGGTCGCGGGCCGATTCGGGTGGTTGAGCGATCTGGCCGCGCGGCTCCCAGCGCGGATTGCCTTCATAGCGATAGATCACACCCATCGAAAGCAGGTAGGCGGCGAACAGCACGATCGGCCAAACCCCGACACCCTGCCATGAATACAGTTCGCCGCTGGTGACCGCTGCAGATGCCATCGCGACCAACCCGATCAGCATGATACCCGCCATCAGCAACGACGATCGGGGCGAAAACAGTGTCAACGGCTGGCCACGCAACACCAGCGCGTCGATCAGACCGAGCACGGCAATTTGCATCACAACGCCGCCCAACAGGTTTGTCCCGGCCAGTTCGGCGGCACCGGAATAGGACGCGGTGAGCGTCGTCGCCAATTCCGGCAGACTCGTCGCCCCTCCCAGCAACAACGCACCGGCGAACGCTTTGCCCAGCCCCGTCCGGTCCGCGATCAAGTCAACGTACTTGCTGAGCTTCGTTCCCGCCCCCCACACCAACAGCGCACCGACAGCGAACACGGAAAGATTGACGCCGACGGAATGGTCTTCGAAGTTCATCACCAGTCCTAACACAGCAACACGCATACCGAACGCGGCCGTCTGGTGGGCATGACATTTGCGTCGCCTGGATGACCGCTTCCACGCCGCCGACAAAACCGCAGCCAGTCCTTGGAGGACTCCGTTGCGATGGTCCGAATTCGTGCAACTTGGTCAAATCCGATCCAGCCAACATGCGTCCTGAATTGATCGACGATGTTTCGCAATCAGCACTTGACCCGGCGGGAGTCGGTGCCACGCAAATCGTCGATCTGTTCCACTGGATGGTCGGCGGCGGGGTGGTGATCTGGTTGATCGTCGTCGGATTGTCGGTCTATTCGATCGTTGTTCCCGGAGGACACCGCCCTCGCCTGACCAAGACGCTGGTGATCGGCGGAGGCGCCGTGGTTCCGACGGTGGTGCTGTCATCTTTACTGTGTTACGCACTTGCGATGCTGCCGGAACTTCATCGCCCCCCGCCAAGCGACAGCCCGACGGTCAAGGTCAACGGCGTGCGTTGGTGGTGGCGCGTCCAGTATCAAACCGACGATGGCCGAACCATCGAAACGGCGAACGAGATTCGATTGCCGGTCGACGAAGCGGTCGAGTTCAAATTGACCAGCGAAGATGTGATTCATTCGTTCTGGATCCCCTCACTGGGCGGCAAGGTCGACATGATTCCCGGCCGAGAAACTCGTTTGAAGTTGTACCCGACCCGAGTTGGAAAGTTTCGCGGCGTGTGTGCCGAGTACTGCGGGACGGCGCACGCGCAGATGAGGTTCGATGTGACCGTGATGCCGCGACCAGAATTCAACCGTTGGCTAAGCAACCAAAGTAGTGACGCGCGAGAACCGTCACAGCAATCGGCGATCCGAGGCGGCGAGTTGTTTCGACGCAAAGGGTGCGGTGCTTGCCATACGATCCGAGGAACCGACGCACGGGGCAGGGTCGGCCCTGATCTGACACATCTGGCCAGTCGCAGCAGCCTGGGCGCCGCAACCAAGCCGAACAATACCGAGAACCTTCGCCACTGGATCACCCACACGCACCACGTCAAACCCGGTGTGACGATGCCGGCGTTTCAAGCACTCGACGAACGCGAGGTGGATGCAATTGTCGCTTACCTGGAGCAACTGCATTGACTGCCGAAGCGACCACCACCGATGAACGGGATCCCGCCGCCGCGCGGTTGCTGGACGCATGGCGGACTCCGACCGGATGGCGGTATTGGACGGCCGTCAACAACTCCGAAGTCGGACTGTGGTACGTGGTCGCGTCGTTCACGTTCTTTTTGTTCGGCGGAATCCTGGCGCTGTTGATGCGGATTCAGTTGGCGGTTCCTGAAAACGACTTTTTGACGGCGGATCAGTACCATCAAGTGTTCACGATGCACGGCAGTGTGATGATGTTCCTGTTTGCCGTGCCGATCCTGGAAGCGATCTCGATCCTGTTGCTGCCCGAGATGCTCGGTGCACGAGACTTGCCGTTCCCCCGGCTGTCGGCGTATGGGTTTTGGTGTTTTTTGATCGGCGGCATCTTCGTCTGTGGCTCGATCTTCTTCGGCGTGGCTCCCGAGGGGGGATGGTTCATGTACCCGCCGATGACGACGGAGTACCAAACCGGCGTCGGTGTGGACATTTGGCTGTTGGGATTGTCGTTTATCGAAGTGGCGTCGATCGCGGCGGCGGTTGAATTGATCGTGGGTGTCCTGAAGTGCCGCCCACCGGGAATGCGATTGAACCTGATTCCGCTGTACGCGTGGTACATCCTGGTCGTCGCCGTGATGATTTTGTTTGCATTTCCGCCGTTGATCGCCGGCGACTTGTTGATGGAACTCGAGCGGTCACTCGATTGGCCTTTCTTTGACGCCTCCCGCGGCGGCGACCCGATGCTGTGGCAGCATCTGTTTTGGATTTTCGGCCACCCCGAGGTCTACATCGTCTTTCTGCCGTCGGTCGCGCTGCTCGCGATGATCGTCCCGACGTTTGCCCGCGCGCCGATGGTGGGTTATGGATGGATCGTGCTGGCGGCCGTGGGAACCGGATTTTTGAGTTTCGGCTTGTGGGTCCACCACATGTTCACAACGGGGTTGCCGGCGATCTCCATCGGTATCTTTTCGGCCGCATCACAAGCCGTCGCGATCCCGACCGGGATTCAGCTGTTCTGTTTCATCGCCACGTTGTTGGTCGGCCGCGTCACCAAGTCGGTTTGCTTGTTGTTCACTCTGGGCGGACTGGCGACGTTTATCGTCGGTGGCCTGACCGGCGTGATGGTCGCTGTCGCTCCGTTCGACTACCAGGCACACGACACGTACTTCATCGTCGGGCACCTGCACTACGTGCTGATCGGCGGAACCATCTTTCCGATTGTGGCCGGCGTCTACTACTACTATCCGGCGGTGACCGGAAAACAGCTTTCCGAACGATTGGGACGCTACGCGTTTTGGATGATGTTGATCGGCTTTAACGTCAGCTTTTTCCCGATGCACTTCAGCGGTTTGCTGGGGATGCCGCGGCGGGTTTACACGTATCAGCCGGAGTTGGAAGTCGGAACATTGAATCTGATTTCGACGATCGGCGCATTCGTGTTGGCAGCGGGTTTCCTGGTTTTCCTGTGGGACGTGCTCCGGCCCAAGTCGAAACAGCCACTCGCGCCGCGCAACGTTTGGAATGCGGGAACGTTGGAATGGTTGGCCGAAGTACCGGATAAACCCTGGGGTGTCCGCAGCATCCCGATTGTCGAAACTCGTTACCCGCTGTGGGATCAGGAACAATTTGTCCAAGACGTCGACGAGGGGCGTTTTTTTCTTCCGGGGGCAGATGAAGGTAAACGCGAAACGCTGGTGACCTCGGTCGTCGATGCGGAACCGATTCAATGTCTGCGGGTTCCCGGGCCGACGTTTCTGACGCATTTTGCGGCGGTGTTCACCGGCGGCGTGTTTATCTTGTCCACGTTCCACTGGTACGTTGCCGCGGGGATCAGCGGCGTTCTTGCGGTGGCAACGATCCTGGTCTGGTTGTGGACGGGGACGGCCTGGATTCCGGAAAAGCACGAGAAAGACGTCGGTCGCGGTGTAACGCTCCCGATTTATGTCTCCGGTTCCCGCGCCGTCGGCTGGTGGGCAATGTTCATCACGATGCTGGGCGACATGACCGCCTTCATTTCACTTGTATTTGGTTACTTCTTTTACTGGACGATCCAGGAGGATTTTCCGCCGCAAGACTCGACCGGGCCGGGTTGGATTTGGCCCATCGCGGCACTGCTGGCGATCACGTTGGTCTGGTCGGCGGTGATGGCCGCGCGTCAATTCAATCGCCAGAACCGCGGCTCGATGTTCTATGGGGCATTGGTTTGCGGCATCGCGCTCAGCCTGACCGGCGGCTGGGCGTTGCTGATGGGGCCTGCGACTCATGCGATGGATCCGACCTCGCACGTCTATCCGGCGATCGTCTGGGTGCTGGTCATCTGGACGACATTGCACGTCGTGGTCGGGATCGTGATGCAGCTGTACTGCGCCGCGCGACGCATGGCGGGCAAGATGACGGCGCGCTACGATGCCGACATCGTCAACGTCACGCTGTATTGGCACTTCATCTTTCTGACCACGCTGATCACCTGCTTGGTGATCGCCGGATTTCCGATGGTGGCGAGGTGATGAAGATGTCGAAATCAATTTCGCGCGACAATCGAGTTTCGCCGTTGTGGGCGATCGTCAGCGCGCCGGCCGTTTGGGCGGTGCATTTTCTGGCCAGCTATCTGACCGCGGCGATCTTCTGTGCAAAGCTCGCGGACTCGGATGGCTCGGCGGGCGAAGTGCAGCTTGCCGTGATGTCCTACACCGTGATCGCATTGCTGTTGATCGCCGCGATCGGTGCATCAGGTTTTCGTCGCCACCATCACGGTCGTCATTCCACGTCGCATGATGATTCCGGCCGTGACGCTCAGCGACGAATGATCGGGTTTGCAACCTTTTTATTGGCGTGTTTAAGTGCGGTCGCGACGCTCTTCACCGCATTGGTGCTTGTTTTCGTGGGGACCTGTCACTGATGCGATTGTTCCTTTGGAATCTGGGATGGATGGTGTTGGCGGCCGCTTGGCTGGGCCCGTTGCCCGGTCTCGCACGCAGTTCGTTTGCGGCACACATGACGTTGCACATGTTGATCGTGGCGATTGCCGCACCGCTGTTGTCGATTGCTGCCGCGGGGTTGCGTTACGACCCGGTCAAGAAGGTTCCTGCACTGTTTTCTCCGATCCCGGCGTCGGTCGGCGAACTTGTCATCGTTTGGGCCTGGCATGGACCGGGTCTGCATCATTGGGCCCGACACGACCTGTTGGGTTTCGTCGTGGAGCAATCCACGTTTCTGGCGGCCGGTGTGTGGGTTTGGTTGTCGGCGTTTGGAGGCGAGCGGCCGCGATCACGTGGGCGGAGTGCCGCCGGCGTTGTCGGACTGTTACTGACGTCGATGCACATGACCTTGCTCGGTGCGTTGCTTGCCCTGTCACCGCGATTGTTGTTCCAACACCCGCACGGCTTAAGCGGCCTGAGTCCCCTGGAAGATCAGCATCTCGGTGGTGCCATCATGTTGGTCGTCGGCGGGATCGTCTACCTGGCCGGCGGGCTTGTCTTGACGGGGGACCTGTTGCGAAACCGCTTGGCGCAGCCGACATCCCGAGCCGGCCATTCGGTCGTTCAACCTGCGACAGCGGAGAGATCATCATGAAGGACTTTTTAAAGAATCTGGCACTGCTCGGCCTGGTCGTGGCGGTGCTCGGGATCCTCGCATTGGTCACCGGTATCGTGCCGGTCAAAGCCAGCAGTGGTCACTGGCCGATCACCCATTGGATTCTAGATTTCGCCAGCGACCGATCGATTGCAACCCACAGCGTCGGCATCGAAGTCCCGTCGCTGAATGAACCCGGCATGCTGACCTTGGGGGCAGGCATCTACCAATCCAATTGCCGGTGGTGTCACGGCCGGCCGGGATCGAGTCAGCCGCGCGCGGTTTCCCGAATGACGCCTGCACCGCCCTTTTTGCCCGGTGTCGTGGACGAGTGGGAAACGGAAGAACTGTTTTATATCATCAAGCATGGAATCAAATTCACCGGCATGCCCGCTTGGCCGAGCGGGCATCGCGACGAAGAAATCTGGCCGCTGGTCGCATTCTTGCAAGAGGTCGGCAACATGAACCGCCAGCAGTACCAGGACCTGCTCGCTGTGGACGATATCGCCGATGCGCCGGAAGTTGTCGTCGATCACTGCGCCGTTTGTCATGCCGTCGACGGAGCCGGCCGTGGCAGTGCCCGCGTTCCGATCCTGGCCGGTCAAAACGAAGCGTACCTGCGTCAGTCGCTGCACGCTTACGCCACGGGCGACCGGCACAGCGGCGTGATGGAGCCGATCGCCGCCCGGCTGGACGAGCGGGAAATCGAGGACACGGCCAAATGGTACGCCGTGCAGTTGCCGCCGACAGACGAGAAGCCCGATCGTGATGAAGACGAAATCCGAGAGGGCCGAAAGCTCCTGTCACAGCAAGACGAGACGCTAAAAATCCCTGACTGTTCGGAATGTCATGGTGAATCGAACGATCCCACGTATCCGATTCTAACCGGCCAGCCGGCGGAGTATCTGTATCGCCAACTGATTCTGTTTCGCCAGCGGTCGCGGGGAGGATCCGATAATGCCAACCTGATGCACAAGATCGCCGACGCGATCAACGAACGACAATCGCAACAGCTTGCAAGCTATTTCGAATCGCTCCCACGCGATCGGCAACCGACTGATGAGTGACATCGTGCGACGAGCATTTAATCGGTCATCTGAAGCGTACCATTGATCTCCCAATCGCACGCGACAGCACCGTCCGGGCCGGAGAAGACTCCTCATGCTGAATCTATCACTTTCTGTCGGAGCCAACGTCGCGGTCTTTCTGCTCGCGGCGGTCGTGATCGGGTTGGCCGGCACAAAGATGGTGGGGCTGGCGGACCGACGAAACGGTTGAAGATGAACCGGAACAGGGCGCCGAGAACGAAAACTTGGGCAAGCTGGTCGGCGGATTGCTGTTCATCGGCACCCTCATGCTCGGCTGTGGCATGTTGGTCGCGGAGACTGCCGGCGACTTGGTGACCGAAACGGGAGTCTCCGAGTCCATGGTTGGGGGGCTGTTCATGGCGGCGGCGACGTCTTTGCCCGAACTGATCACGGTGGATCACCTGCTCCGCACCGGAAGTGTCCAGCGGTCTTGGGCGGGCACCAGTGCCGATGACGATCCGGTCGAAATGAGTGGTGCTCATGGCAGTTCGATGTCCAAACCGTGATTGATGCGATTGGTGAAGTTTGCCAACGCGACGGTCGCTGCAAGAGTGACCAGTTGCTTGTCACTCAAGAATTCCTTGACCTTGGCGACCGTGTTCGGTTCAACCGCCGCAGTCTTGGTCAATTGCTCGGCATAGGACAACACCGCTTTTTCTTGGTCGTCAAAGGCGTCGCTTTGTGCATAGCGATCGATCGCCTCGATCTGCTCGTCTGTGGCGCCGGCTTTTTTGGCGGCCTGGCGATGGTAGCGTGAACAATACTCGCAACCGTTGATCTGGGATGACTTGAAATAGGCCAGTTCACGAAACTTCGCAGGTAAATCCTCGCGGATGCCGTCGTTGATCTGCGTGGTGCCCCCTAGCACATCAGGCTGGTGGGCGAGCGTACTGAAGATGTTCAATGACTGACCAAACTGTTCTTCGATCGCCTTCAAGATGGGTTGTGACTTGGCAGGTGCCTCAGATTGTTTCAGCGGTTGAACGTGCGGCATGTTTTTCTTTCGCAAAGGTGGGGAATGAGTAGGGCCAGCGCGGCCGATCAAACGTCAGCGGTGTGTGAAACCGTGATTCGCCGGGACGGTGCAAAATCAGTGCCGCAGGAATGCGAAACCGGTTTCCGCCCGGAATTGGGTGGAACGGGGCGTCACCAATTTGATGGATATCTTGCACCCCGTGGATGGTCCAGACGACGCCGCCTAGGACGTGGGGGTTGATAGGACCAATAGATCGAATGGGACCTTTAAGTCGTATGCGTCCTCTTTGGTCGCATTGCACGATTGCTGCCCCAGATCGGCGATGCGGATGGCGTTCGGGGCCTTCTGCGGCAGGAATAAAATTTGAAGCTGCATCCCTTTTGTGTTAGGTTCAGCCGTGCGGAGTTCCTTCACCAAAAGGGGGGACCGCATCTTTTCATCTTTTTGGGAGTCTTTCGGTATGAGTACAACGAGAGGGAATCGGCGACACGGATTTACACTGGTAGAGCTTTTGGTGGTCATTGCCATCATCGGCATTCTTGTCGGTTTGCTATTGCCGGCGGTTCAGGCTGCTCGCGAGGCCGCGCGGCGGATGAGTTGCAGTAACAACTTCAAACAGATCGGTATCGCGCTTCACAACTACCATGCGGCATACAAACAATTGCCGATGCACAATGGCGGAACGACGCGGCCGTTCGGAATGCCCAACGGTGGGGCGGAGCGGTTCATGCCGCCGACGGCGAACAACCAGATGTTTTTGAGCGCACTTGTGCCATTGACCCCATTCTTGGAACAGCAGGCGATCTGGGACAAAATCTCCCAGCCGCTGCGGGATCAGAACGGGGACATTTACCAGGCGATGGGACCGAGTCCACAAAAGCCGCTGGGCGGTAGCCTTGGCCATAGTGCATCACGTTACGAACCATGGTTGACGGAAATTCCGACACTGCGGTGCCCGAGCGACCCGGGGTTCGGGCTGCCAGCCCAAGGACGCACCAACTATGCGGTCTCTTTGGGCGATGCAAGCCACATGGGACATCGGGGGCAATTGTTCGACTGGGGCACCATGGTCAATTCCAGTGGCAATATGGCTAACTGGAGGGCACGCGCGGTCCGCGCCGCCCAGCGTGGCGTCTTTGTTCCTCGCACGGACAACAAGTTCCGCGACATCCTCGATGGCTTGTCCAATTCGATTGCGATGGGCGAGATTAACACCGACCTCGGGGATCGCAACGTGACGACGACGTCGGCCCGCTCGGAGGTCGTCATTTGGTTGGCTGGAAACTCGAATACGTGTGAAGATTTTCGTGACCCCGACCGGCCTCGGTTCTACGCGCCGGGCACCAACACCGCCAGCGGTGGCCAGCGCGGACGCGGTTACTGTTGGGCATTTGGCGTTCCCTACTACACCGGGATAACGACGATCACGCCGCCCAATAGCACGCAATGCCTGCACCAGACCAACTGGATCATGGGACAAGGGGTGTTCCCGCCCAGTAGCCGGCATCAAGGGGGATGCCATATCTTGATGGCCGACGGCGCCGTCATCTTCATGACCGATTCCGTTGAATCGGGTGACCAAGAAGCTGCCCAGGCACGTATCGGTAACTGCTGCACCCCGGCGGGATCCCCCAGCCCGTTCGGACTGTGGGGCTCCCTTGGCACTCGCGCCAGCAGCGAAACCATCGAAGAACAACTCAACCAGTAGCGTTTCCGTTGTGACCCAATTTGACAAGAAAACCCCGCGGTTCTGCCCGTGGGGTTTTCTTCTAACCCATCGAACCTTTCATGCTCTCAACGTTTCTTCCTTTCCAGTTCATTCAGGGGAGTTGCCCGATGCGAACCCTTCACTACCTGTTTCTTTCATGCTTCCTCTCCCTACCATTGACTCTAGGATGTGGCGGCAACCAGGCGGAGCCCGTTTCCGACACCGACGACATCGAACAATTCCTGGCTGACAACCCGGAAATGGCGGTCGACATGGAAGAGGAAGCCAAGTTGATGGCCGCAGATGAAGAATCCGAGGAAACCGGTAACTAGTCGGTTTTGATGGTTTCGGTGGGCGGGACTTCACAATCGATCAGGTTGCAATTTCGGCGATCGCCCCACGACCGGTGAGGCTTGCATCCGACGAGACGGTGAAGACAGAGGAAAGCGATTGTCGAGAACCGCAGTCTTCGCCCGCCTGTCAAACAATGGATCACGACATGTTTCACTTCATTGCTTGGACGCTGCCGGATTGCCGCCAGGTCTTTTCCAATCATCGGCGACACCGATTGATTGCACCTGCGGCGATCGTCGCGGTCATGGCGTTGACGCATCTCTGGTGCTTACCCTTGGTAGAGGCTCAAGCACCGCCACGCCCGAACATCGTGTTCATCATGACCGATGACCAAGGGTACTGGGACACCGGCGTGACCGGGAATCCGCACATCGATACGCCGAACATGAACGCGATCGCCGCGCAGGGGATCCAACTGGACCGCTATTATGCCGCGCCGGTCTGTGCACCGACGCGAGCCGGATTGATGACCGGTCGCTATTACCTGCGGACCGGGTTGTACAACACGCGGTTCGGCGGCGATTCGATGGGTCTGGACGAAATCACCGTCACCCAATTATTGAAGAAGGCAGGTTACCGGACCGGATTATTTGGCAAATGGCACCTGGGTAAATACCCGGGTTATCAGCCACAAGAACGTGGGTTTGATGAGTTTTTCGGCCACTACCACGGCCACATTGAACGCTACCAGTTTCCCGACCAGGTCTACCACAACGGACGCCCCGTCGATGCGCGGGGTTACGTCAGCGATGTGTTTACCGACGCGTCAATCGACTTCATCGAACACGCCGTCCAGATTCACGACGGGCCGTTCTTTTGTGCGATGATGTTCAACGCGCCGCACTCCCCCTTCCTGTTGGACACCTCGCACTATGCCCAACCCGAAGGCGACAAGACGCTGAAAAAGTATCTCGATCGCGGGCTGCCGATGCGTGAAGCGCGGATTTACGGTCTGGTCGAACGCGTCGACCAGAATATCGGACGATTGCTGGACGCGCTCCAGCGGGTCGGAATCGCCGACGACACGCTGGTCGTGTTCACCAGTGACAACGGCGGCGTCAGCAAGTATTTCAAAGGCGGGATGAACGGCAACAAGGCGAGTGTCTACGAAGGCGGAGTCCGGGCGCCGTGCTTCGTCCGCTGGCCGAAACAAATCAAGCCGGGACAAATTGTCAACGCACAAACCTCACACGTCGACTGGTTGCCGACGTTCTGTGAACTGGCCGGCGCCCGAGTCCCGCAGGATCGCGCCATCGATGGCGTCAGCCTGGTCAAGTTGCTGACCACCGAGACCGATCAATCACATCACGAGTTTGTTTACCACACCTGGGATCGCTACCAACCCAACGCCGATAAACGTTGGTCGATCAGCGACGAACGCTGGAAATTGCTGTGCCAGGTCGGCCGCACCGCCACGCCTTCGCGATCCAATTGGCGATTGTTCGACCTGAAGGCAGATCCCGGCGAAAAGACCAATCTTGCGTCAAAACATCCTCAGCAGGTCGATCGATTGCGACGCGAATTCGTCCGCTGGTTCGCCGATGTCACCGCGGGCCAATCCTACACGCCGGTTCCGGTGCCGGTCGGTGAAGCCCCCGTCGACATCGAACCGAGCTGGTCGACCTGGACGGGCGACAATATCGAATATGTCTTCGACGGCTACGACTGGGACACGATCCAGGGTTGGCGTGATCCCGGTGAGCGGGCGAGTTGGAAACTGGACGTCGCCGCAGCCGGACGGTACCGCGTTCGATTGACCTACGGATGCCGCCCCATCGACGCCGGCGGCACGCTAACCCTCCGCAGTGGCGATGACGCGATCACGCACGAGATCTTGGCCAGCGCGACCGCCGACCAATTTGGAAGTCACGTCGCCGGCACGCTGCACCTGGAACAAGGCCGCGTGGAACTCGTCGCCGAAGTCGAGACGTGCCCGGGACGCGAATTGATGCGTTTGAATCGGATCACGCTGGAACGGGTGGAGTGACCCTCGTTCCTATGTGGACAGCGGCACCTCGACGTAGCTACGCTCGCCAGAGCGTGGAATACGTCGGGGATCCACCTTCTGGCGAAGGTAGCTACGTTTTCCCCTCACTCCCGGGCGGATCCCGGGACCTGGAGGCGTAGGTCAGGCTGTGCCTGACGGCCCGTTGGCATGCACAGCATGCCCTAGGTGGCTACGTGGCGGCAACGCCAAAACAACGTTGCCCGCAGCGGCAATCACTCCTCCGGGACCAGCTTCGCCGGGTCGATCACGACGTGCTTGACCTTCTGCCGTTTCCAGGTGTACGTGGCATGGACCATGCCATCATCGGTCTGGATGATCGCGGGATAACTGAACTCGGCGCGTTGTTCTTGCTCCAACGTTCCCACACGTGTCCAATGATCACCGTCTTCGGAGATAGCCAGGTTCAACAATCCCCGACGTCCCCAACCTGTGCGACCGCTGCCCAGATGGTTGTAAATCAACAAGTGACGCCCATCGGCCAGTGAAACGACTTCGATCCCCGAATTGGGGTTCGGCAGGTCCAACGCTTTCAGTTCCGACCAGGTGTTCCCGCCGTCTGCCGAGCGGGTGCTGACGATCACGCCCTCCTTGCTGCGGCACAAGGCCTGCAAACTGCCGTCGCCGTGCCGCAGAATCGTCGGCTGGATCGCATTGAATTTTGAGGCGTCATTGATCGGCCCGATCCGCGTCCACGTTCCCGCGGGCTGACCGCCGACCAGATCGACTTTCTCGAAATGCACGCGCCAACCGTCGTATTCGGTCGACGAACCACTCAATAAACGCCCATCGTCGGTCAAAATCGGCTTGCAACGCACCGGGCCGTCGATCCCTTCGGGCAAACGGACTCGGTCGCGGAAGGTTCGTCCGCGGTCATAGCTGACCATCATCTCACCCCACCAGCTTTGCGGGTCGGGGCCGACTTTGAAAAACAGCAACGTGGGGGCGTCTCCCGGCGGTTGAAACAACACCGGATTCCAACACGGATAACGCAATCCATCGTGTTGCACTCCCGTGGCGACTTGCGACGGCGATGACCAACGGTTGCCGTCGTGATAGCTGGTCCAGATCCCGACATCCTTGTGCTTTTCTTTCGTCCCGCCGAACCAGGCCGCGACCAAGCCGCGGCTGGTTTGACAAATCGTCGACGCGTGACATTCTTTGGTCGGCATCTTGTTGGAAATGAACTCTTCGCTGACCAGACCGGGCATCCTCGGCTGCTTCGTTTTACCGTCGACCTTGGCCGTGGTTTGCTCTTCAGAAAACTGAACGCAGTCGTCGTGGGCGATGTAGTAGATCCGTCCGTTCTCCGCCCCGACCATCAAATCCGGTTTGCCGTCGCGATCCAGGTCACAGGCCGAGGGGCTGGACGTGTGCCCGGCAACGTTGCGGCGGGCAAGGTTGCCGACACGCTTCAGCACGATCTTGCCCTCGATGGTATCACAATTGCGATACCAGATCGCATTCTCGGAATTGACCAGCACGTCCAGTCGCCCGTCGCCGTCCCAATCCACGACGGCCAGTTTGTAGCGTCCGGATCCGCCACAGGATTTCGAGTTCAAACGGATCGGGTTCAACTGCTCATCGACGAACACACGCTGTGCTTCACCGGCATCTTTTCGCAGCGTCAGATAGCCTTGTTGGTCCAGCATCACCAGATCCAGTTTTTCGTCGGCGTCGAAATCGATCACCAACGGTGTGGTCCGCCACTGAGTCAGTGCCGATTGGCTCTTGGTCCGCCACCAATACCACGCCGGCGGTTCCTCCGTGGGCGTCCCGGCGGTCTCGGCCTGAACCAGCACGCCGCCGTCGTTTCGCAACCACTGGACACGGGACAAGATGGAGTTGTAGACGATGTCCGGGTCACCGTCGCGGTCGACATCGGCAACCGACAGCGTCGTGTAGCCCCATTTCGCTTCGCACGGTCCCTGGATCGAACCGCTCGGTCCGGCCATCACACGAAACGGTGCACTGGTCCGCCCATCGGCCGATTGCACTTCGACCAGCGAAGGTGCCGACCACTTGGGCAACCCGTTGCCGCCGTCGCCCAGGTTTTCAAAGTAGGCGATGTTCCCGGCGGTGTTGCCGCAAAGAATATCTTCGTCGCCGTCGCCGTCCCAGTCATAGGCAAACGGTGTCGCCAGCGCACCGAACTTGAGCGTGTCGGCTTGTTGGCGAAAGTATTGCGGCGGCAAGAAAACCGGTTGGCGGTCCCGCAGTTGCCCGGTGTTCTCGATCAACGCGACCCGGCCATCTTCGTCACCGACGATCAAATCGATGTCGCCGTCGCCGTCCCAGTCCATCGCGGTCGGCGTGATCATTTGCAGATGCATCACCAACGGGGCGCCCAAGTTGTCATTGAGCTTGATGCCGGCTGCGTAGACCGGCGCCGTGCGTGATCCGATGTTTTCAAAGTAGGTGAATCCGTCCAAGAACTCGCCGCACAGTAGATCCAAATCTCCGTCACCGTCGAAGTCCGCGAAATTGGGTGAGGGCCAACCGTAGACATCAATGTCGCCGCCGGCCGCGGTTAAACGCGCGGGCGTCGCGGAGTATTCCGGTTGCTGGTCGGTTCCCTCGTTGCGGATGATGTAGACGTTTCCGTGCAGCGGCCCGTTCCGCCATCGCCCCGCGGCGTCGTAGGCATGGTCCCAACCATAATCGGTCCAGTCACCCGTTCCGACCGCCAAGTCCTGGTCACCGTCGCCGTCAAAGTCGACGTAGCGCCACATGTTGCCGCGGACCTTGTTGGCGTGAACGTTGGACTTGGGATAGATCTTTTGGGGCTTGTCAAAATTAAACCTGCCCGTTGACGCGTCACGCGGAAATTCACTCCCCGGTTGCAGAATCCTCGGCTGCCCATCGACATAGCTGACCTGCAGATTGTGACCTGCCTTGCCGAGCCGAATGCCAGGTTTGAACACGGGCATTTTGATGCTCGGGTCCTGCGTTGGGTTTTCAAAGTAATAGACGCCGCCGGATGGTTTGTCGGGGCAAGCGACCAGCAAATCCAAGTCGCCATCGCCGTCGTAATCCATCGGCATCGGCCAGGCCCAAAGCCCGACGCCGAGATCGACTTCGAGGCCCGGGTTGTTGTACTGGAGTGGTTGCAGCTTCCAATCGGGATCGGCCGCGTGCGAAAAACCGGCCGCGACGGCAAGGCAAAGTAGCAGGAGGTGGCGGGTGGGGCGATTCATAGTTTTGTCGTAGGAGGGGACAGGAAGGAGAGGGAGCGGAATGATTCAGGGGCAAAACGATGGGGGCAAAACGATGGAAAGGCGCAAGGATCGGGCGATAGGGCGGGAAGGCAGAATGATGGGGAGGCTGGAGGAGGACAGGTCGTAGGCTCAGCGGTAACAAACATCATTCTGCCCCGTATCATTCTGCCTCTTTTCATTCGACGGGCGTCGCCATCCGGGCATTCATCGACTTCAACTTTAATCGCAATTCCCGGCGCAACGTGTCTGCGATCTCCGCGGACGTCGCCGACAAGTCGTGCTGTTCACCAGGGTCGGATTCTAAATCATATAGCTCGACGCGGTCGTCTTCGGCGAACCAAATCAACTTGTATCGGCCGCGACGAAGGGCCGACTGGGGACGGGTTTGGCTGACGCGAAAATCGTCGATCCCGATCGTCCGCTTGGCGTCCTTGTACCCGCGTTCGGGATGGTAGTAGGGAAAGTGCCAGAGCAGGCTGCGATCCGAGGCGACGGATTCGCCGTGCAACACACCTCGGATCGAGACACCGTCGACGTTCTCGACCGCACCGCCAGCGACGTCGACAAAGGTCGGCAACAAGTCATAGCCGACCACCGGCATATCGGACTCACTCGCGGCATCGATTTCGCCCGGCCAGCGGGCGATCATTGGCACGCGAATTCCGCCTTCGTACAGGTTCCATTTCGAACCGCGCAGCGGCGCGTTGGAAACGTATTCCGGGTGCCCGCCGTTGTCGGACATGAACACGACCAGCGTGTTGTCGGCTTGTCCCGATGCGTCCAGGGCATCCAGCATTCGGCCGACATGATGGTCCAACGTCTGCAAGAACGCGGCATAGGCGACACGTTGCTTTCGATTGGCGATGTCTTGGGGAATGACCTGGTCGAATCGATCGACCAGCCATTGGCAGGGAGTCTTCACCGGCGTGTGGACATAGAACGACGACGCCATCGCAAAGAACGGTCGCTGGTGCTTTTTGCCCAGGTACTGACAGACCTGGTCGACCATCGAATCGGCCGCGTACTCTCCGGCACGTTCGATGGTCTTCACGGGATTGCGTTTCCATGAATACGGGTGTGCGCCGAAGTCCTCGACGGCGGTTTCGAAACCCTGCGCCGCCGGCCCGTGCGTCGGACTCCAGCCCAGATAGCCGCCGTGATGTTGATTCAAATGCCACTTGCCGAAGAACGCCGTCTGGTACCCCAGTCCACTCAAATGCTCGGCGACGGTTGACTCCGCCAACGGCAAATTCAATGTCAACGGCGGCGCCTGCAGCAACGTCGTCCCCTCGATCTTCTGGAACCCCGGCTTGTCCTTGGTGACAAATTCGAACCCCAGCCGAGCCGTCGTTTTACCCGTCATCAGGCTGGCCCGCGAGGCGCTGCAGATCGGCGCCGAAGCGTACGCGTGACTGAATCGCATGCCGTCGGCGGCCAAGCGATCGATGTTGGGGGTCTGGTGCCATGGATGTCCGTCGCACGCCAGGTCCGACCAGGCCAGATCATCGGCCAGGATGAACAGGATGTTCGGCGGATCCGATGCCCGGACGGCACCACGGTTGGCGGCAGCGGTCATGCCGATCAGTATCGCCAACAACCACCAGCACGTTGCCGGAAATCTCATTCGCCCTTGCTTCATTGCACTGCCCTTCCACGCGAAACGACCAACCCCAAAATCACCATCACCGCCGGCCCGAACACGATCACCAGGAAAGGATGGAACGGACTGGCGATCGACTCCAGCGACGTCGGCCAGTAAGCGGTCTTTGAAAACGTCATCCAAGCGATCAACGCGACTCCCGCGGCCAGAATCAAAATCGCCGGCCGCTCTCGTAGTCTGGGCGATGTCGTTCCCAAGAGGAACAACCCGATGATGGCCGCACCGAGCACACCGGAAAGCGTCCACCAGATGTCCAGCACGCTGTGGGTCAATCGCACCAGGATCAACGCCACGATCGTGCCGAGTGTTCCCCAGACCAACGTCGCGGCGCGCAACACCAGCACGCTGGCCTGGTCACTGGAATCGGGCCGCAGCAGTCGCTTGTAAAAATCGCTCATCACCAAAGTCGCCGATGAATTCAATCCCGTCGAAACCGTACTCATCGCCGCCGCAAACACCGCCGCGATCAATAGTCCTCGAGCGCCGACCGGCAAGTGCGCGGCGATGAAGTGCGGGAAGACTCGGTCACCCAAGTCAGTTTCAGATAGCCCGGACGCAGTCATCTGCAGCTGGGCGTCGTAGTCGGCCGCGTCGGGATCCACGCCCGCTTGCATCAACTTTTGACTTGCCACAATGTTCCGCACCGCGTCCATGTCCTCGGGATGATTCTGATAGAAGGCGTAGAGCGCCGTCCCGATGAACAGAAACAACGCACTGACGGGAACGTACAACAACGCCCCCAGCCAGATGCTTTTGCGGGCTTCCCGATCGCTGCTCGAGGCGATGTAGCGTTGGACGTAGCTTTGATCGATCCCAAAGTTTTTCAGGTTTTCAAACAGCCCATAGGCCAACACGATCCACAGCGTCGGCGTGGCGACCTCGGTCAACGATCGGCTGCCCAGCGAGAATTTCCCCTCGGCCGATGCGACAGAAAACACCTGCGCCGGACCTTCGGGCATGCCCATCAGCAAAATCACCAGCGCCAACAAGGCGCCGCCCAACAGCACGAAGGCTTGAATGGCATCGGCCCAAATGACCGCCGTGATGCCGCCGATGAACGAATACGCCGTGACGATCACGCCGGTCACCAGGATCAACGTGCGGATGTCCCAGCCGAACAGAATCGCCATCGGCAACGCCATCAAGTACATCACCACGCCGATGCGGGCGACTTGAAACAGCAGGTAGAACGAACTGGCGAACAGCCGCGCCCACAACCCGAACCGATGCTCCAACAAAGAATACGCGCTGACTTCACCCGACGCCCGGTACATCGGCAAGAAGAATCGAACCGCGATCCAGGCGGCCGGTGGCAGGGCGAGAGAAAACGCAAACGCGTTCCAGTTGTCGACGAACGCTTTTCCCGGCAGCGCCAGGTAGCTGATGCTGCTCAAGTAGGTCGCAAAGATCGACATGCCGCACAACCACCCCGGCAACGAACGACCGCCGGCGGTGAAGTCGTCGGCGGATTTGTTGCGCCGCCAAAACACCACCCCGATGGCCAGAATGCCGACGAAGTAGACCACCAGCACCGACCAGTCGATGCCCGTAAAAAATGTCGCTGCGATCATCACGGTTGATTGTTTTCTCCCGACAACGACTTCAAAACCCGGCGCAATCCGGCAAGGTGAACTTGGTAGGCGTCTTCATCGACCCGATTGACCGACTCGGCCGGGTCGACGTTGTGGTCATACAACTCCGCTCCGATCAACGCGCCGTCATCGTGGGAACGCCACTCGGTGTAGCGAAACCGATCCGTGCGGACGCTGTGCCCCATCGCGTCCATCGGATGCCGATAGTAAGACGGTCGCGGGTGCTGTGTCAGAGCGGCATCCTTGACCTTGTCCGCCACGCCGTCGATCAACGGCTTTAAACTGACGCCCTCCAGTCCATCGGGACGTTCCAACCCACACAAATCCGCCAGCGTCGGATAGAGGTCCAGCAACTCCACGATGGCGTCGCTCCGCTTGACCGCGACACCACCGGGCGGTGCAATGATCAGTGGAACGCGGGCGTCCAGCTCAAAGTTAGACGTCTTGCACCACAGTGTGTGGTCGCCGAGCTGGAAACCGTGATCGGACCAGAACACAATCAACGTCTGCTCGGTCAGATTCAATCGCTCCAGTTCAGCGAGCAGCCGCCCGACTTGTGCATCCATGTAACTGATGCCGGCCAGATAACCGTGACGCAGTTCCTGTTCGTCGTCGGGCGACAACGTCGCCGGCTTGGCCTTTCCCAACAACTCCTGACTGTTATGCCAGGCGATGCGGGGTGTTCCGTCGGGCCACTGCGGACACGGTGGCAATGGGATTTCGTCGCGATCGTACAAGTCCCAATATCGCTTGGGCGCGTTGAAGGGCAAATGGGGTTTCCAAAAACCGACCGCCAAAAAAAACGGCTGGTCCGATTGAGCGCGCTCTCGCAAGGCATCGACCGCGAGGTTTGTGATCCGCCCGTCGTAATAGGCGTCGTCGGGAACGTCACGACATTCACACCGAATCGCCGTGGCAAGATTCGGCGGAAGCTCTCCTTCGACTTTCGCATCGTCGTGCCGATGCGACCCAAAATGCATCACCGCCGGCACGCTCCAGGAAGCCGGATCGCCTTTCACCTCCGTTGCCCAGTTGTGAAAGATCTTGCCGACGTTCTGGGAAAAGTAACCGTTCTGTTTGAAGTGCTGCGGCAGCGTCACGACGTCGGGAATCGCGTCGCGGAAATGCTTCGTCAAATTGTACTGCGTCAACGTGTTCGGTCGGCGACCGGTCAAAAGACTGCTGCGGGCAGGATTGCAAAGCGCCTGGGCGCAGTAGGCCCGATCGAAAGTAATCCCGCGCTGTGCCAATCGATCCAGATGCGGCGTCTTGGCCAACGCGTGCCCATAACACCCCAAGTCGCAACGTAAATCATCCGCCGCGATGAACAACACGTTCAGCCGATCGCTGGCCATCACGTGCGACGTGATTACCAATGCCAACGCAAGGGTGACAAGGATTCGCATCATTGAGTCCGCCTGGAATGAGTTTCAGGTTTCAGGTTTCAGGTTTCAGGTTCGACTGCTCAGAGACTCGCATCGCCCCATCGTTTCGTACCTCATCATTCTGCCCCGTATCATTCTGCCCCGTATCATTCTGCCACCCATCGTTTTGCCCCCATCGTTTTGCCCCCATCGTTTTGCCCCGCATCATCCTGCCTTCCCTCAGTCTGCTCTCCCCAACACCCCGATCTCGCGCAACACCTCGGCGACCTGTTCGCGTTGCGGCTCTAAAAACCGGTTGAAGGGATCGGCGGGCAGGTCTTCACAAATTCCGATCAGGGAGAGTGCCGACTTGGTCGCCTTGATGTGCCGCGAGGCATACTTTCCGATTTCGTAGATTTCCTGGAACTTCAAAATCGTCGCCAAGGCGGCATCGGCCGCTTCGGTGTTGCCGGCTTTGATTGCCCGGTAGCAATCGACAAAGACTCGCGGCATCACGTTGGCACCTCCATTGACGCCCCCATCGCCGCCGAGTTCGAGTGCCTGGGGCAACAACGCTTCGGGGCCGATCAAGACCTGCCAATCACGACGTTGCGATTTCAGTTGGCAAACTTTCCCGAAGTACTCCAGGTCTCCGCTGCTGTCCTTGACGCCGATGATCGAGGGGATCTCGGCAAGCCGCATCAGCGTTTCGATTTCGAACCAGACCTTGGTCAGCCCCGGCATGTTGTACAGCATCAGCGGCAAGGGGATCTTCGGCGCGATACTTTGCACGTAGCGAGTCAGTTCGGTTTGGCCGGCGGGAAAGTAATACGGCGTTGTCAGCACGGCCGCATCCGCGCCGCACTGGGCGGCGTACTCGGCCAGCGCCACCGATTCGACAAACGCGGTGTCGGTGACCCCGACCAACACCGGCACACGCCCGGCCACGATCCGCACCGATTGCTCGATCATCTCGCGACGCAAACGGTAGCTCAAACTGGGCGCTTCGCCGGTGGTCCCCAGGATAAACACGGCGGCAACACCGCCGCCGATGACATGGTCCAGCAACCGTTGCAGCCCGTCATGGTCCAATTGGTCGCGGGCCGACAACGGCGTCACCAACGGAGGCACGATGCCTTGCAACGAAAGCGTGGTTGATTGTGTTTCTGATTGTCCACCGGCATTGTCCGTCACGGCACTTCCCATCGATTGGTTTCCCTGGATTCAATTTCTTGCAGCGTCAGTTGCAGTCCCGAGGCGATGTGACGCTGCATCGCATCGCGCGCCCGCGCGGCGTCCCCGGATCGGATTGCGTCAAGGATCGAGGCATGATCGTCACAGGTCGCTTCCATGATGGTCGCGTCGTAGGCATGTCGATCGGCCGAAAACACGCGTACCAGCGCATTGGAACTTTCGCTGGAACGGACCATCGTTTGATTGCCGGTCGCATCGATGATCAGCATGTGGAACCCGAGGTCCGCCTTTTCAAACTCAGCGGTGTCGCATTTTCCCGCCGTCCGGCTCTTTGTCTTGGCGACCTTGGCGGCGATCGACCGCATCCGTCCCAGGGCACGCTGGATCGCATCGAGTTGCGCGGGGCTGGCCCGCTCGGCCGCCTTGGCCGCCGCGTAGGGCTCGATCGCTTCGCGCATCTCGTACAGTTCGACCAGTTCGTCGCGTCCGATCGTGCGCACGACCGCGCCGAGCTGGGGGACCAGTTCGACGAACCCTTCGTTGGCCAGCAGGCCCATCGCCTCGCGGACCGGCGTGGCGCTGATGCCAAGCTGCTGGCCGATCGGGCCGTAGCGAATCCGGCTCCCCGGCTGGAACTCGCCGGCGATCAACCGCGATCGGAGATGTTGGTAGGCCAATTGGGCGTGGGTGGAAGTCACGGAAGACGCTCAAGTTCATAGAGGTCTATAGACTTTAGCAGGTCGCAAGCGGCGTGCAAGACCCTGCCAGCGGGAAGCGTCAGCGAGCGGCGCGTCAGTCAGCTCACTGATTGAGCTGTTCTTGCACGGTTTCGCGAGAGGCGCGCGTTCCCAGGGCTCCCCACAATCCGTAGGGGCTTTGCGCGCCGGGCACCGACGCGCCGGTGCCACCGCTCCAGACGTTGGTGTGGTGCACGTCACCGGCTTCGATCGAATCGGTCAGGAAGACCACGGCGCCGTCGCCCATCAAGACGTGAACGCCGCCTTGGTGACGGCTGCTGGGCGGGGCGATCCCCATCGAGTTTTCGTCGCCGGCGGCATCGCCACCCAGGCACAGGTCCTTGTTGGGCGGCAGGATGGTGTTCATCGCCGTGTAGACGGTTCCACCGGCGGCCCAGCGAAAGCCGCGTCCTTGATTGCTGGCGGCCAGCGTCGGTGCGGTGCCGCCGTCGGTCCCATCGGACCAAAACCGCGGGCGCTCGGGACTGATGTAGCCCTCGTGCTCGCAGTGATCCGGCTCGTCACGAATCTCATCGTCTTCGCCCTGGATCGAGGCGATCGTTCGTTTGTCGCGATCGCCCAGATCCGTTGTGATTTCGCCGGCAAAGATCGTGTTGGACAAGCCGTCCAAGACGTCGCGGAAACGCATTTGTTTGCGGGCGACAAACGCGCCGCGGCACGATGTGTTCGCTTCGACCGCGATCGCGATCGGCGGTGACGTGACGACGTTGTTGACTTGGTGCCACGGGCCTTGGTCCATCAGCACGACAGAATCCCCCAGGCACGCGGCGTAGTTCGTACGCCCCATCGCCGGCAATCCCGTCCCCGGATCGCTGGGGCAACGCAGCGTCGGAACCTCGACCATCCATGGCGGGTAGTTGGCTTGCGAGGTTCGCGGTCCCATCGCCGGCCAGGGCGGCGTGCGGCGATTGTCCGAATTGGCCAGGTCGGAATTGGGGTTGCTGATCTGGCCCCACAGCGCCTGCTGCTCCATGTAGGGCATCAGCCCGACCCAGATCGATAGATCCATGCGGTTGTCCTGGTCGGTCGATCCGTCCAGGCCGTTGACCCACGTGCCGCCTTTGTAAGTGGGCAGCTGTTTGTAGGCTCCGTGGTAGTTGTGCAGCGAAAGTCCGAGTTGTTTCAAGTTGTTGCTGCAACTCATCCGCCGTGCCGCTTCGCGTGCCGCTTGAACGGCCGGCAACAACAGGCCGACAAGGATCCCGATGATGGCGATGACGACTAATAATTCGACAAGCGTGAACGCTCGCTGCGGGCGCGGGTGGCGCGCACGACTTGAGTGAGGCATGGACATGTGATTGCTAAATGAAGAATGATCGAGCGAACGTTTGCATGGATTCTGCGACATTCAGTTGCGGCGACCTGATAGAAGCTCGGCGATCGCAAAGCAATTTGTCAGCGCTGCACCGCCGGAATCGCGGTCGATATGCGAATGGGGAAGCGACAAGCCCGCTGGACAGACCAGAGACAGCCCCAGGGTTTCATTCAGGCGATCGGCGGGCCGCGGAGACGCGGCCAGGAGACGACGAAGCACTCGACAAACGGCGTATCAACTACCGATTGACGTTCGACAATCGCATCACCGAATACGGCAAGCGACTCGTTGAAAACCGAACCGCCGGTCCAGGCCAAAGCCTGACAGACCGCACAGTGGTCGCTGTCGTGTGAGGGTTCCGGCGATGGCGGTTCGTGATTGTCCGGGGCAGTCGATGGGAGCCGGTGATCATGATGATGCCCACAGCCGGAATGCCCGTGATCGCTTTCGGTGAAACGCAGATCAGTGCGTTCCACTCGCGTCTGAGTTGTCGCCCACACCCCCTCGCAAGCGGCGACGTGCACCCACGCCGCAGATTGGCCCAGCAGGACCAAACCACACAGCAGCACGGAAATCGTCTTGCCGGCCAGCGAGTTCATGTAGGTATTCGGAGTGACTTGATCAACGCAATCGGAGGAGTTGCCTGCCTATACGTTCCAGTGAAGGGCCCGGTTCGTCAAGTTGAAATCCCCGTATTTGCCTATTCCTCCTGTTCCCGACTCAGCGATACCGCTGGCGTTCTTTGGCGCTGACTCGGATGTTGAAGCGATTTTCGTAGCGGCCGGTTTCGTTGACGAAGTCGATTTCGGTGTCTTGATTCTCGAATCGAAAGCGTTGGATCGGCGGCGGGGCAACCGGGCGGATCGAATAGAATTCCAACAGCGAGATCATCTGCCGTTGTAGGGGCACCTCGGCGGCCTCTGGTTGAGCGTCCTCGGGTTCGGCAATCGGATCGCTGAAGTGCTCGATTCGCACCGGCAACCCTTTGCCAAACTTGATTTCGGGATCGTCGTCTTGGGCGATCGCGACGTTGACTCGCGTGGGGAACAGCGGCGGCAGGACGCCGCCGTGCGAGAACGCCGCGACCTGGTCACGGCGAGTCTGTTTCAAAGTCCCGATGACGACCAACAGCGGTCGTCCGGACAGCGAGCTTTTGCCGAGTTTCAAGTCGTAGTCTCGCCGAATGCTGTCGAGCATTTCACTCGGGCCCCCCACCAACATGCTCGGTTTGATGCGGTCGTTGCGACGCAGGGTCCGGGCGCCTTCATCCAACCAGCCCACGTCGACGCGGCTGAGTGACACGACGCCGGCGATCTGGGTGCGGGTCCAAGTCAAACGCCCGTCGCTGATCTGTTGCAGCCGATGTTTTCCATCGCCGTCGTGCATTTCGACTTGGAAGGAAAACTGTCCGCTGCCGCCGCCGACTTGAAGGTAGGTTCCCACGCCCAGCACTTCACGTCCGGCCGTCCGCACGCGCTGTCGGACTTTGCAGTCGAACGCGGCACCGTTGGCCAGCCGGTCGATGACTTGATCGATCAAGGCGGCGGCGCGTTGTTGGTCATTGACGCGTTGCTGTTCGGATCGATGGTCGGGGCCGGCGTTTTCGCCGGGCGGTCCGTGGTCGGTGTGCAGCGATGGCGGTGCTTCGGTCGCCCTCGGCGGCGGCTGGCCAAAGCTGAATGGTGTCGTCAAAGATGAAAGCGTCAGCAGCGTTGCCAGCACACTTCCGATGAACCGTCGACACGCCTTCGCCGTGAAACAACGTTTCACGCGTCGATTCGGCGGATCGGGGTCGTGTCGATCGATCTTCATGGTCGGGTTGTGGCGATTTTTCCAAAGAATCGGGACACAACGTGCCGATGGGTACATCACGTGGCCGTTCTGTCTGCTGCGTGGCGCGAATCGTAGATGCGATTCGGGTCGCACGTCCAGGCAGATCGAGCACAAAGAACTACCTTTGATTTTTCAGCCCAGGCGGGACCGACCCGCAAACCGCATTCGAGCGCGGTGCTACCCAAGGAATGGGGGAAAAGATGAAACGATTCGTCACTCACTTGTCGCTGATTGCGGCTGGTGCGATGGTCGCGACCGGATGCGTACCGACTCGCCACAATTTGCCGCCGGCACAGCAACTGATGGAACCTGGCCCCGGAGTCGGAGGCCCCGGCCCCGGTGTTCTGGGACCGCCGCCGTACGCAGGTGCCATGGCGGCTCCGGCCGGCCCCGGCGGGGTGGCAGCCAACGAGCTGCCCTCGGACGTCGCCTCGGAAATTGCCGCCGCCGGCGGAGAGGCGAGCCAAAGCGAGATCCAGCAGGTCGGATTCGTCCAGCGGATGCAAGGCGGCGGTGCCGCCTGCAGCGGCTGCATGAACGGCTCCAGCGGAACCGTTTCCGGCATGGGCGGCATGATGGTCGCCGCACCGGTCAACCAAGCCGTTCAAGTCACCTTCGGTCGCCCCGAAGGCATGCAAGTCCGCTATGATCAAAGCGGCAGCGGCATGTTCGACAGCGAACCATTGATCGTCCCCGCCCGCCAAAACTTTCCCCAGGGTGGCTTGTTCCGCATCAAGCTGACCAACATCCCGGGGCGCGAAGGCGTGGAACTGTATCCGACGATCGAGTTGGCTTACGCCAATCCGCGTACCGGCGCCTACCTGGCCCACAATTCGATCCCGCTTCAGTTTGACGAAGAGGATTTCGATCAGGTCGTCACCGGTAACTTTGTCACCAAGGTGCTGTACTTGCCCGATCCCGATTTCCAAGGCCCGGCCCTGGCAGGGATTGATACCCTGGTCAGCACCCGGCTGGATCCGGGGGTGGACCCGATCGTCGAAGCCGACCGTCGTGGTTCGATCCTGGCAATCATCCGATTGGGTGACAAGGACATCGAAATGCCCGGCTCGGGCGGCATGGGTCTGGGAATGGCTCCGCCGATCGCCGGACTGCCGGCTCCGTTCGCCCCGGCGTCGACCGAAGGCTGCTGCCCCGAAGGTGGCGTCTGTGCAACCGCTCCGCCGCAATTGCCCGGCATGATCGCCGGCGTCAATGCACCCCAATACGGCATGCCGATCAGCGGCACTCCGATCGGGTTGCCCGGACCGCCGCACATCCCGTTGGGATCGCCCGCCGGATTGAAAAAGCACGTGATGAAAAATCGCACGCCGATGAATCTGCCACGACCGGTCGGGACCATGAAAACGACCGTGCGACACCAGCCCGGGTACAGCTATCCCAACCCGGTCAGCCGGGTGCGGATCACCGAGCAGAACATCCATCCGGGTGCTCCTGCCGGACGCCCCCTCTTTGAGGGCAGCCAGTCAGTCGATCCGAATTGCCAACCCTGATCCCAGGGCGTAGCAATTCGGAGGGCTGATCGAGGTAACTGTTGAAAGCACGCGGCGTCGGCATCTGATTCTCGGATGACCGACGCCCACGTTTGAGTGAACCACTATGCAAACCAGGCCGAAAACCATCGCCATCGCGATCGACATGCCCGAATCGAGTCACCGTGCTGGTGCAATGGTTTGCATGTTCGCCTTTCTGCTACTGATCATCCTGTCCAGCAGCGTCGCCGGGCTGTTCAGCAGCGTCGCCGGCGCAGCCGAACCACTGCCCACCGGTGGCCGACATCCGCTGTATCACAAAGCACTGCCTCCGGGAGCGATTTGGCAAAGCCCCGCGGCGGTGACCATGCACCAAGGCGCGTTTCAACCGGTCGCGTTCTCGGGACCCGAGGGAACCGAGTTCTCACTGCCGCTAGCGGGCAGCCACGCCGAAAGCGAGCCGAACCTGATGGCCGGATTGATGGTCGGTGCGGTGTACCGTTTTCGAATCACCGGCATCCCCGGGGCGATCGGCGCCGAACTGTATCCGACCGTCGAATTGATCGGCCGCACCTATCCGCCACCCGGACTGGAAACGCTTTATCCGATCCCGATCAACCTGAGCGAGACGGATTTGGAAGAGGCCCTCGACGGCAACTTGGTCACGCGGGTGATCTACCTGGAAGATCCCCAAACGGCGATCCCGCTGGCCCAACAACGAACCGAGTCGCGGCCGATCGATATCCCCTTGGACCAGGACGCGCTTGCCACCGCCGATTCACTCGGTCGACCGATCGCCATCGTGCGTCTCGGTTCCAAGTCACCGCCGCGCAATCCGGCACTGGAATCACAGTTTTATTTCGGCTTTCCCGCCTGGGCACCGATTTACAAACCCGATCCCGCGCCGCAGCAACCGTGATCGATTCAATCGTCGCCGGTTGAACACACCCTTTGCTCCCGACTCACCTTTCACATCATCCGACCATGATCCACTGCTTTGCATCTCGCGGCTTTTTCTGTCGGGGCACGTACGCCGCAATGCCATTGCTGGCATCGATGATGGTCTTGGCCGGGTGCCAGTCACCGGGGGCGACCAAGGGATTGCGGTTGCCGGGGACACCCCATCTGCCGGGCATCCACCAGGCCCCGACACCCGAGTTGACTCCCGGTGGGAAAACACCGGCGGTCCCCGGCGTCGCCGACACGTCATCGGTCCAGTCCGCGGGGCAACCGGCCGCTGCAACAAGTGAAGTCGCCCAAGTCGGCTATTTCGGTCGTTTGAGCGATCAGGCGGGCCAACCCTCCGGAACCTGCCAGGGGTGCATTCAAAGCACCGAGGGGGCCGCGTGCCAAGCATGTGCCCCTGCCACGTCGCCGTTTGCGATGGGACAGCCGCTGGATCCGCAAGAATTCTTGTGCAACGGCGGCGACGTTCCCCCGCAAGCACGCGTGATGGTGGACGACCGGATCGGCGGGCTGGAGCCCCAAGATGCCGTGGTTCACTACACCACCGAAGCCGGCAAGATCGAGGTCCAGCAAAGCAACACCGTCTGTCTGTATTCGCCTCGCTTTGGCGCCGTACGTCAAGTCAGCGGTGCGGTGGCCGGAGAGAAGGCGATCGGACTTCGCGGCACTTCGCAGCCCGTCGGCCCGACCGGCATTGGGTTGACGCAGCCCAGCCTGGTCGTCGGCGAAAGTCTGGAACTGGCCCGTGCGGACGTCGCTCGACGCGTCGACGCGATGCGTGATCGCAACCGCGGCGTGCCGGTCGAAGGCATCGTGCAACCGCTGCTGGCCGAAGACGCGTTGGAAATCCTGGCGACGCTGGACGCGATTTCGCCCAATCGTTTGGACGAATCCCAAATCGCCATCTTGCAGCAAGGCGCCGTGGCCGCCCAATCCTGGATGGTCCGCGATGCGGTCGAAGTCATGATCGAGAGCCTGACACCGCCGGTGCTGACGCGTGACGCCAAAGTCGAAGGGTTCGTCGAATACGATTTCCCCGATGCCGGACGATTGCAAATCATCAAGGTCGCCGACAAGCAACATGCCCAACAGGGTGACGAAGTGTCGTTCGCGATTCACGTGCAAAACGTCGGCGACTCGCCGGTCAGCAACATCGAAATCGCCGACAGCCTGAACGGGCGACTGGAGTATCTCGAAGACTCGCAGCAATGCGATCGCACGGCTGAATTCACCACCACCGGAAACGCCGCCGGTTCGGTAAGGATGAAGTGGACACTCGCCGAGCCGCTGGCCGTCGGCGAGACCGCCAAGATCGAGTTCAAGTGCCGGGTGCGGTAGGGCAACGCGAGGTTGCGACCTGGGGGAAATCCAATTGACCTCCGACCGGATAGAGGAATGCGTCACCGCAGGTCGATGATTTCGTCAGCCCCGGATCCGCCATCAACTGACGTGCCTGGAGTGATTCGAGCGTGAGTTAACGTTTTCGGCGGCAGTAGCGCCTCCGTTTCGAATGGAACATCGTTCTGCACCCGTACCGGGATCGAGTAGCGTTTGGCGGCTGAAATCCAGTCCGCCGCAACAACTAACCCGGTCCGGCACCGATCCTGCGCGGCGAAGAAAATAATCCGGGAAATAGCTCCCCAATTCATCTTCCTCCCCAAGTGGCTTGGGCATCAATGTTGGTGCCCAGGCTTTAGCCGCCAACGGTCGCTGCTTCGCAGGGAGAGGAGTCGCCCAAAGGCTAGACACCAACGGCGCTGGTGTTCAGGCTTGAGCCGCTGCTACGCTGCGGTTAGTGAATTCGGCCGCACTTGGGACAGCGCTGGGCAGCCGCGGCGCTGACCTTTGCCGAGGCGGTGGCTTTCGTTGAGACGACATTCTTTGCCGACGCAGCGGCCTTCACCAACCCACGGATCGGTTTGGGCGTCAGGTGCGCGGTCTTGATGATCGGGTAACTGTTGGGATTGATCAACGCCCGTCCGCTGCCGCCGCGACCGACGAACACCATGTACCGCTCTCCATCAGCCCCGGTTGCGATCCCCGCACCGGCGTATCGGAAATCACACTCCGTCGCACAGGTCAACCATCCCCAGGTTGCCGTCGCTTCGCCGCAACCCTCGGTCCAACCGCCCGGTACCGAAGGCCCTTGGTGCCCGTTCTTCAACCCGCGGGCGGCTCGGTACTCCGCCTTTCGCTGCGCGAACTTGGTCATCTCGGGGTCTTCGATCAATTCCGGCAATCCCGCCCCGCGGCGCCACGCGTTGACTTCGTCGAACGCGCCCCCTTGGGCGATAGCGGCGGAGGTCAATGCAAACGCGACGAGAAGCATCCAACGTGATTTCATCAAAACAATCCCTTTTCATCTGTGAATTCGCGAAAACGGGTCAGGAACACATGGCACGGGTATCGGCGCTGGTGTTCTAGCCTTTAGGCGATTCCCGGTCGCTGTTTCGCAGCGACAGCGGGCGGCTGAAGCCTGCACACCAGCGGTTCCTGCCCTTTTCACAGCCCGACGCGAAATGACGGGCTGGCAGAAACCTATGCCCGCGGGCCAAAACCGACAACCCGACCGGCGGGCCGAACCGCACCAGCAGGGTGAGCGAGTGACAGACGAACAGATCGTGGCGACGTGGTCCGACGGACACCAGGCCAGGGGACCGATCGGAATCAGCGAGAGATAACGTGAACACCGACAGGAAGAAAACCCACGGATGGCAGCGCGAACCCAGGGATCCCTAACCGCTTTCCATCCGTGGGTTCGCGCTGCTATCCGTGGGCTGATTTGTCCGTGGGCTGATTCAAGATTTGTCAGCCGACGGTTTCATCGACGCGGCGGCATGATCCCGAAAGTCTTGGCGACTTCCGCTACTTTAGAATCGGCCCAGCTAACCGTTCACCGTCGGCGGTCAGGATCTGAAAGTGATGGATGCCGACCTTTTGCCCGTCGGCGTATTGCCACACGACCTTCTTGTCCGGTGTGACTTCGAACATCTTTGGCGCTTTGGGATCCGTCCGTCCGGCGGCGTAGCTGGTGATGACGATGTTTCCACTGGGCAGCACTTGAGCGCCGCACGGGTCTTGCAACCAGTTACCGGGAAGATCCTCGTTGGTCAGCGTCCAAACGATCTTGCCGGACGCGTCAAAATCCACGACGCGGTTTCCATGAGTGCAACAAACCAGGGTGCGACCATCGCCGTGTCGGATCGCGGTGAACGGCCAGGTATGGATTTCATGATCCCGATCGCCCGGGACCGTGGTGTCCAGTTTGCCCAACACCTTCCCCTCGGGCGAATAGTGATACACGGCAAAGTCGAACAGGTGCGGCGCGAGATACGTTCCATCGGCGATCTTACGCGCCATCCGCGTCTGCATATGGTGATTCTTCTTTTGACACGCCAACGGGAACTCCAGGATGACGTCGCCGCTGGAGCTGATCTCCAACAACCGGGGATTGTCTCCCGCCTCGGTGATGACAAACGTGCCGTCGCCGGTCGGCTGGGCACTATTGACTTCGCTTTGGGTGCCTTCCCAAATCACAGTCTCCTTTCCACCGGGAGCGATACTGACGACGGCTCCACCACGATGGCGTTTCGATTTGCTGAGCGTCAGGATGATCGTGCCGTCCTCAAGCACGTAACCGTCGCGTGTGGCCGCGGGATAGGTCCAGCTCGGTTTCCCGTCGGCCTCCATGATGTAGGTGTTCTTTCCGCATGCGAGAAAGCGATGCGTCGTTTCTTCCGCATGCACGTGATTGCAAACGCCGACCAGGAAAATCGCGGCTACCAGCAGACATCGTCTCATTGGGTCTCTCTTCCGTTCAAGTGGTTGATACCGCGGCATTTCAGAGTCATAGCAATGCGTCGGCCGTCGTCAGTTTATTCGCTTCGTAACTCATTGTCGCCCTCCGCTTCGATACACAGGATCTCTTTCATCGTGTGCGCGTACAGACGCTCGTTCGCATAGGTCACGGTCGCCAGCGTCCAAGTTTCTCCGCCGGTGCCGAGATCATTGACGCTGACCAGTGCTTCGGGCGTCAACGCATCGATGTCCGTATCGATCACGTAAACCGTTCCGGTCACGACCGGCAGAAACAGGTAGCGGCCGACGCGTGTCGGACTCGCCGCGGAGATGTGTCCCCATCCCGTGCCCGTTTGGCCCTTGTCTCCCACGGCGAATCCGGACGCGTTGGTCGGACGGTTGCTCGGGTTGCCCTTGCCCCAAAGCCAAACATCCTTGTCGCGTGTCTCCGTGTCGGCCATCAACTGGGCCGGCAGCTCAAGGTATTCGACAACGCCGCTTTCCACGTTGACTCGGCCCAGGTAGTGGACGTTGTGGGAGAGAAACCAATGCCAGTCGCCGATCACAAGGTTGGCCTGATTTGTATTCGGATGGCCCTTGCCGGCTTTCACCGCGACATGGGTCTGCTTCGTCCAATCACCGTTGTCGGAATCAAACTTCCAAAGCGTTGCGTCGGTGTACAGCGGTTGTTCGCGCAACAGTTTTCCGGAAACCGCATCGAGCACAACATGTTTGCCGCCGCGAAAACCGAACACGTACTTCTGGTTCCAATGCGATGCGAACGAAGGGTCGTAACGCTCCAGCGACGTGCTCCAAATCGTCTTGCCCGCTTCGCCGGGGGCAAGTCGGGTCAGACTGTGCCCGGCGGGTGTTTCGAGCGGCCGATGCGGACCGCCACGGGCATGCGACACGGCCAACTTGCCGTCGGCCGTTCGACCGACCACCGGTGTGTTGTGGACGACCGTTCCAACGTTTTCCCGCCACAGGACTTTCCCGGTCCGCTTGTCGATCCCATGCAGATAGGTCCAAACTTGTTTCTCGTCGACACCCTCCGGCACATCGGTACCGGCCGACTTCTTCCCCGGGGCCGCCCACTTTTGGATTTTCTCCCCGTGTTCCTTGTCGGCCACTTCGACGTACAAGATCACGTCCCCGACCAGGTAGGGTTCGGCTTGGCGGTTGTTGTGCTTGAATCGCGGTTTCCATGTCCGCGTCCAGACCTGGTTGCCCGCCATGTCGTAACAGCCCATCGAACCACAGCGATTGAAAAACCAAACGTGTTCGCCGTCGGTGATCGGCGCGAAGACGGTTCCATCGGTGAATCCGCCCGCCAAGGAAATGAAGGCGGTGCCCGGCAGCGTGACCTGCCACAGTCTCTTTCCGGTGTTCGCGTCAAGGCAGAATCCGATGATGTCGGTCACCGCCTCCTTTTCCTCGATCGTCTCGATCGGCACATGCGTCGTGACAAAAACACGATCGCGCCAGACCGTCACGCCGCTCATCCCGGCTTCCGGCATCGGCGTCCGCCAACGAATGTTCTCGTTCCGCGTGGCACTCCAACGCAGCGGCGGATCGCCGTCCACCTGCCAGTTGCCGTTGGGTCCGGACGGCTGATGCCACGTGTCACCGGCGGACAACTCGATGCCGGCAAAACACAACACCAGCGCAATTGTGACAGACAAAAACTTCATTCGTGCTTGTTCCGCAGGGATTATTGTGACGGGGATTCACGGGCAGGATGCCCTGAGATTTGAAACAGATAGCCGCCGGCAGAATCCGATTCTGCCTCAGTGTAATCGACCCGGCGCACCGTCGGAGCAACGGTTGGTGTTTAGCCTTTAGGCGATTCCCGGTCGCTGCGATGCAGCGACCGGGGCGGTTTAATCCTGCACACCATCGCTTGTGCCGGTAAGTGAATCGCAAACTGATTGATGCTCAAGCGAATAACTGGCTTGAGCCGGTGCGATTGCTGTTTGGCGAATCGTGGCAGCGGAAAGGGTTCATTGGTCCACTGGCCGTGGAACTTGAAAGGAACGAGCGATGAGCTTGGCTGGCCGTCCTTGATGCATTCGCCACAACGCGGGGGCTGAGCGCAGTGTCGCGACGGATTCGAATTAGCCCACGGATGAGAAGCAGCCTGGGATCCGTGGGGACGCGCTGCCATCCGTGGGAGTCGGGGAGAGAGGGCAGAATGATGGGTGGGTAGGGAAGTGGAGGCTGATCGCGATCGGAGGCGGTGTCAGCTTGCGTCGACGACCAATGCGGTGGCTTGCAGTTCGGAGATCCGTGTTCGGAATCGTTTGAAATCCTCCGAGTCGCTTTCGGAGGTGTTGAGATTTTTGAACAGCCCGATCAACTCGGTGAAGAACACACGTGCTTGCTCTTTGTCTGCAAACGCGTACTCGTCATTGATCAGTTTCAAACACAACAAGAACATCTCCTTTTGACGCTCCAGTGGCACGGAGACGTCGACCGGATCGAACGCATCTTGTTGCAGATAGACCATGTCCAGGAAAAACGCTTTCTGGTGCGTCACGTAATCTTCGATCGAAATTCCTTCTTCGCCGGTCACCTGCATCATCTGGTCGATACTCTCGCCGTCGCGCAACAACTGGTGCATTTTTGAAACGGCGGCGGTCCAATGGGGATCGACTTCGGATTTAAAAAACGGCGCCAATTGATCTCGATACCGCGACCACGAAATCAACGGATCGATCGCCGGGTAGAACCGTTTGTAGGCGCGGTCATAGGACAATCCTAAAAAGCATTTGACCGTGCCCAAGGTCGACTGGGTCACAGGTTCTTCGAAATTGCCACCGGCGGGCGAGACCGATCCGATCATGGTCAAACTGCCGGTCTGGCCGTCGGCCATCCGCAACACCCCGGCCCGCTCATACAGCTCCTTGATGGCGCTGTCCAAATACGCCGGAAACGCCTCTTCACCGGGGATCTCTTCCAACCGTCCGCTGGTTTCCCGCATCGCTTGAGCCCAGCGGGACGTTGAATCGGCCAACAACAACACGTCCAAGCCCATTTGCCGGTAGTACTCGCCCAACGTGATGCCGGTGTAAATGGACGCTTCACGTGCCGCGACGGGCATCGACGAGGTGTTGCAGATGATGATCGTGCGGTCCATCAGCTTTCCGCCGGTGCGTGGATCGGGCATCTCGGCAAAATCATGAATCGTCTCGACGACTTCGCCGGCGCGTTCGCCGCAGGCGACGACGATCACGACGTCGACGGTGCTGTAGCGGGCGATCAATCCCTGCAGCACGGTCTTGCCGGCACCGAAGGGTCCCGGGATGCATGCCGTCCCGCCACGGGCGATTGGGAAAAACGTGTCGATGATTCGCGTCGTGGTGATCAACGGTTGCGACGGAAATTCGCGTTCGATCAACCGTTGTTGCTGCATCAATGCCGAAATCGGGCGGCGAACGGGCCAGGTTTGCACGAGCGGAATCTGGACGTCGCGTCCTCTGGCATCGGTCAGCGTGGCGACGTTCGCATCGGTCCGCAATCGACCTTCGGCGATCGATTTGACCGTCATCGTGCCGGCCGCATCGAAGGGAACCATGATCTTGTGAACGATGTTCCGTTCCGGCGTCGTTCCCAGCACCTCGCCGGCGACAACTTGATCGCCGACCGTGCACAACGGGGTGAAATCCCAGGTCGTGTCGGCGGCCAGGGCGGCAACGTCGCGTCCACGTTTGAGAAAAAAACCGTCCAGCTCGGCCAATTCGCCCAGCGGGTTTTGCAAGCCGTCATAGACCGTGCCCAGCAGCCCCGGGCCGAGCGACACCGACAACATCTCGCCGGACAATTCGACATTGTCCCCATAGCGAACCCCGTCGGTCTCTTCAAACACCTGCAACTCGGCTTGGTCATCGTTGACCCGCAACACCTCGGCCTTCAACCGTTCGTCACCGACACAAACGTAAGCGACCTCGTTCTTCATGATCCGCATGCCGGACACCTTGATGCGGACGATGTTCCCATTGACACCCAATACGGTTGCGGTGCCCGAGCCGTGGTCTTTGGCGGTAGCGTTCATCGTATCTCCAATGGTCTAAAAGATCGTCAGCGCGAGGTTTGCAAAATGTCTTCGACCAGGTCGTTGAACCGTTGCCGGCCCCGCTGCTCGTCCTGGCTGGCCCAACGATGCAGGATCTCCCAACGGGCCAGGTACAATACGACGGATTCGAACGTAAAGTTGTAGTGGTCGTCCAAGCGACACCAAAGATTCCACAGTTCCGTGAACAGATGCCACTGGGCGCGTTTGGGTTGATCGTCGTCAAGCGCCTGACAGAAACGCGACAGCCAATCGAAGCGGTGGTTCAGCCGAAAACAGGGTTCGTCCCAGTGCCGACGGATCCAGACCGACAGCGGCAGCTCGGGGAATTCGGGCTGGGGCAATCCGTCGCGTTGGCAGCGGAGTGCGGCCACGACGGTTCGCATCTCGATCCGGTGGTTGACCAGACGAGCAACCAGCGGATGACGGATTTCAGAAACCAAGCGGCGATGGGTGTCACGAATTTCGGCATCACTGCGGTCGCGCGGTTGCCGGTCCCAGCGAAAAAAGTCGGACACCTGCTGGATGATCTCCCGATCGCGTTGGCCGAGCATCGACAGCCGATGCCACAACGTGGCCGCCGTGATCGGAATCGGGCCGTCGTCAAAATCTCGCGGCAGCGGCGGAAGCGATGCGATCAGCGTGTAGTAGGATTCCATTTCGAATCAGGCATCCCCGTCGAGCGAACTGATCCGCTGTCGAAATTTGGGGGCCAAGAAACGCATCAGCGCCGCGGTGACCGCTTCGTCGCTAAAGTTGATCTCGACGTCGTCCTGAACGATTTGGACGCGAAACCCGTGGGTCAACGTGCGATCGGCTTTCAATTCCACACCGCGACGCAACATCTCCGCCGCCTGGCCTTTGATGAACGCATCGACCGACTTGTCTTGCCCATCGGCGACCAAAAGATTCAATTTGACCGCCGGCTCGTTTTCTGCGCTGCCGGGTCCGCGATCGATCGCCGCGATCGCCTGGGCAGTGACATCTTTGATCAATTGGATCAAGAAACTTGAATCGTCAAACCGCTCGCGAACCAATCCGCCGACCCAACTGCGGAATTCGTGTTGGAGTTGTTCTTTCAGTTTTAAACTGGTGTCACGGCTGGCCAGCTGGAGCGCGCGTTTGCCGTTGGTTTCGGTCCGCTGGGCCTGTTTCTGTGCCTCGGCGGCGATCCCGTCGGCTTCGGCGCGGGCCGCATCGATGATCTTGGCCGCCTGCTTCTTGGCTTCGGCCAACAACGCCTCGGCCTGTTGTTGGCCTTCTTGAACGCCTTCGGATTTCAACCGGTCGATCAATTCCTGAACGCCGACACCGGTATCCGGTTTCGCGGTAGCGTCCGCTTGGGGTTCGTCAGGCTGCCCCGATTGGACGGGAGATGAAGATGACATGGAATCAGGAACCTCCGGCCGCAGCGGGCAAACCGCCTGCGAGGATCAAAGCGAAAACAAACGCAAACACGGCAAAGCCTTCGACAATCGCCGCCGGTGCGACCGACAGCCCGAACACCTCGGGTTTGCTCTTGGTGGCGTGAATCGCCGACGCACAACATTTTCCTTGGAACCAGCCGCTGAACAACAACGCCAATCCGCACAGCACCCCGATCGCAAACATCCCCGGGGCGGCCTGGATTTGGAAACTGCCGTTCATCGACAACATCACGACAATGCCGTAGATGGTTTGCGAGGACGGCAGCGCGGAGACGCCGATCAGTCGCCCGTAGCCGCCTTCGACGTCCAGCATCGCACCGCAAGCGGCTTGCCCGCCGGCGGCACAGCCCAGAATGCTGCCGATCGCGCCTAAAAACAGCGGGGCATAGACGCCGACCCTGCCCATCATTTCTATCATCGACTCGTCCATCACTTGTTCGCTCTCATTTCAAAGGCCTGGAACGGTTGCCCCTCGTCAGTCAGGGACCAGCTAAAAAATTCAATGCAGTTCAATCGCAATCCGTGGACCACGCCGCTGACGACCGCCAAGACAAAGTTCAACGTGTGCCCCAAGAGAAACACCAGGATGCCCAACAGGATCCCCACCCCTTTGACCTCCGCCGCATCGGACGCCATTTGGTTGAATAACAGTGCCAGTTGAGCACTCGCCAACCCGAGGGCGAACAGACGCAAGTAACTGAGTGCGTCGCCAAACGCCTTGGTCACACCGGTCAGCCCCAACACGCCATCAAGACATCGCCCCAGCAGGTCGCGTGGTCGGAACGAAAACACCGGTCGTGTGCTGGAAAACAGGAACACCAGCAACAGCCCGCCGCCCAACATCCACCACCCGGTGCTTGATGTCGTCTCCGACCATCGTGCCGCATCGCCTCCGAACCGCTCGGCCATCAGCCCCATCATGTCGGGTTTTGGTAACAAGGTCAGCGTCAACAACCATCCCCCGACCAGTGCGATCACCCAGCCGACGGCCGAGAGCGCATGCCCGCTGCCCAGCCAGCGCCAGGCGACCACCGCGTTGGCCAGGACCAGATGAAAGACGCCGATCGTGCCCGAGATCAACATCATCGCTTCTTGATCTCGCATGATCCCGACGCCACCACTTTTGATCACCAGGGCGTCCAGCCAGCTTCCCGGAGCCGGGACGACACCGAAGAAGCTTCCGATCAACACTCCATACACGATCGTGATCACGACCATGAATACGGCCAATTGCCGAAACTTGCGCCCCGCGGCGGTTTGGCCCAGTCGCCGGGCGGACAGGGCCACCAGGAACCCCAGCACGACGCCATAGCCGGCATCGGCCAGGATCATGGCGAAGAACGCGGCAAAGGAAAAGAACATCACCCACGTCGGGTCCCAGGCGCGATAGCCCGGCGTCATGAAGAACGTCACGGCACCTTCGGCACCGGCGATCGGCGCGGGGTTGCTCAGCAGCGTCGGCGGCAATTCATCGTTTTCAGGTGGGCTGTGGTGCAACGCCAACGTGTTTTGCCGGGCGAAGGTTTCCAGGGCCGGCAATTGACGACGCGGTGCCCAGCCCTGCAAGGCAAACACCGGACCATCGACCAACGAACGTTGCTTGGCATTCATCCGCGCCGTCTCGTCCTCGGTGGCCGCCAGTGCGTCTCGCAAGCAACCCAGCCAGCGTGTCAGGGCGATCCGCCGCACTTGAAGCTGTTCTCGCTGTTCCCCGATTTCCGTCAACCGCGACTGCAATTGAGACAACGAGCGCGGGTCCAGCTCTTCCGGTTCGATGGGCATCCCGGCAGGTGGATCTTTGGCGACGATCACCCAGTATTCGTATTGAGGATCGGTGTTGACGACGTTGACGTAGCCGTCGGCGAAAACCGACGCCGACACCTGACGGGCTTCGCGGTGCAGCAGCCGGTAAAAAAAGAACCGGCGTCCCCGCAGTTCATCCGCGGTGGACAACTGAAAATCACCCCAGGGCCGAGTTTGCTCGATCCTCTCGGCCACCAACTCCTGTTCTTCGGCCAAGGCTCGCGATTCGGATTCGATTTGCAACACTTCGCCGGCGATTCGCTGGACGTCCCCCGGACGGATCGCGGCGAGAGTCGTCGTACTCTTTGACGGTGACGATCCGGGCCGCTTTTCCGGACAGTTCTCCAGATAGACGATCGCCGCTTTTAAGTCCTCGGCGCGGATCCCTGTTCCGTGCGGTTTGCCGCCGTCGTTGACCAGATCGACCACATGCACACAGCCCAATCGCTGCAAGTCCGCCAAGACTCGGTCGCGGTGTTTCAATTCACCGATCAACGTCACGCGGCGGAGTGGAACGATGGCCATGTGCTGCTCCTCCGCTTCTACCGGCTCTTGGCAATTTTCGAGCGCACGACCGCCGCACGCTCTTGGTCGGACAAAAAGATCACGATGCGTCGAATGTTCTCCTCGGCTTTCGGAATCAGAACCTTGTCAAACAAATTCACCCGTTGCGTCACACGCCGCAGCGCCGCGCCGAGTGCCTCGGTGCGCTGTCGGGCGACGTCCATTTGGACGCGGAGCCGAACCATTTGCTTGAGTGCGTTGACGAGTGAATCGACCCAGAACGGCATTGCCAAACGCGAGTACGGGTCGACTTGCAAATGCAGTTCGCCGAACTTCGGGACGGCGGTGCCGACGACATTTTCCGTGGTCACGTCGATCTTGGTGACGCGGACCCACTGGGCCATTTCGGCGATGTCGATCGTCGATCCGCCGATCAGGGCGTACAGTGTTTGCAGATCATCGCCGACGCGGCTGACCTCGGCCTGGATCCCCGCCAGCTCCTGCTTGGATGTTCGCCAAGCGGCCTGCAACTGCTGGCGTTTCAGTTCCAACGAGGGCAAGAAACGGCGGTAAAGTTTTGCTTGATCGCGTTGTCGTTTCAGCGTCGTCTTGTTCAGGGCCAGCGTCATGATGCGGGGTAATACTTGTTCAACAGTTTTTCGCGGATCAACAACTCTTGCGGCTCAAAGCACTCCGCCATCGTTTTCCAGCCCAGGTCCAGAGCTTGTTCCAGTGGCACGGCGACATCGAACCGCATGAAACGCTGGGTGAACAGTTCGCCGAACTTGAGCAGTTTGTGGTCCATCGCCGATAATTCGAACGCCATCTGCTGTTTCTGTTCGGCTTGGCGTGCGCCGGAGTACAAACGGATCATCGTGTTCATCACCGCCGAGTGGTCTTCGCGAGTGACTTTGCCGATCACCTGCTGCTTCAAACGGGACAGCGAACCGAAGGGGTCGATCATGCCGTCGTGCAAATAGAATTGACCTTCGGTGATGTAACCGGTGTTGTCGGGCACCGGGTGCGTCACATCGTTTCCGGGCATGGTGGTCACGGCCAACAACGTCACCGAACCGGCGCCGCGGTAATCACAGGCCCGCTCGTAGCGCAGCGCCAACTGGCTGTACAAGTCGCCCATGTAGCCGCGGTTGGAAGGGATGCGTTCCATCGCGACGCCGATTTCTTTGAGCGCGTCGGCAAAGGCGGTCATGTCCGTCATCAACACCAGCACCCGTTTGTTCTGCTCCACGGCAAACCGCTCGGCGACTTTCAACGCCAAATCCGGCGCCAACAAGCGTTCCACGATCGGATCCGACGCCCGGTTGGCGAACATCACCGTGCGGGGAAACACGCCTTCGTTTTCGAACGTGTCGCGGAAGAAATGAAACTCGTCAAAGATCAATCCCAACCCGCAAAACACGACCACGTCGGCGTCGGCTTGAATCGCGATCCGGGCCAGCAATTCGTTGTACGGTTCGCCCGCGATCGAAAAGATTGGGATCTTTTGGCTTTCGACCAGACAATTGAAGATGTCGATCATGGGGACCTGGGTCTCGATCATCTTCGACGGCACGACCCGCCGCATCGGATTGACCGAAGGGCCGCCGACGTCGACGCGGCGTTGGCCCAACAACTCCGGTCCGCCGTCGATCGGCTGGCCGACGCCGTTGAAGATTCGTCCCAGGATGTCATCGCAAAACAATACCTGTGCCGCGTGCCCCAGAAAGCTGACCCGCGCATCCGATCGCAGCCCCTTGCCGCCGGAGAACACTTGCAGCGACACACGCTCACAATCGATCTCGGTGACCTGGGCCAGCGATGTCGTGCCGTCGCTGTTTTTCACCCAAGCCAACTCGCCGAGCGCGACTCCACTGGCATGAATCGTCAGGATGTCTCCGACGATCGAGAGCACCCGGGTATGCGAGAATAAATCTGGAAATGACACAACGATGCGCCCCGCACTGGAGTTTGATTTCACGACATCATCACGGCATCGCGATGATGAATCAATGCCACTTTTAGTCAGCGCGACGACCGTCCAATCATTCGAGACGAAAGACCGCACACGCCTTCGACCGGTTCAATTCGTCACCTCATCTCACCCTCCAAACACGTTCCTTCTGACACCGTCACCCCTTTGCCATCGAGCAATGTCGACAGCTCGTCGAGCACAACGGGATCTTCGATCGTCGACGGGGGCTGCCAGGGTTGTCCTTCAGACATCTGTCGCATCGTTCGCCGCAAGATCTTTCCGGAACGGGTCTTGGGCAAACGCTCCGCGACGATCACGTGTTTCAACGCCGCGACCGGGCCGACTTGTTCACGCACCCGATGGATCAGTTCCGCTTCCAACGCCGACGGTTCCAACGTCACGTTGGATTTGAGCACGACGAACCCCAACGGGACTTGGCCCTTGATCGCGTCGGCAACACCGATCACCGCGCATTCGGCGACCGCGGGATGCCCGGCCAACGCTTCTTCCATCGTCGCGGTCGAGAGCCGGTGGCCGGCAACATTGATCACATCGTCCATCCGGCCGGTGATGTAGAAGTAGCCATCCTTGTCGCGATAACCGCCGTCACCCGATGCATAGTATCCGGGGTATTCGACCAGATAGGCGTTCTTGAATCGCGCGGTGTTGCGCCACAGGTTGGGCAGACAACCTGGCGGCAAAGGTAGCCGAACCGCCACCGCGCCTTCCTTGCCCGCCGACAGCTCGTGCCCCTGTCGATCGAGAATGCGTATGTCATATCCGCACACCGGTTTCGTCGCCGAACCAGGACGGATCGGCATCAGTTTCAATCCGGCCATGTTGGCAATCATCGGCCAACCGGATTCGGTCTGCCACCAGTGATCGATGACAGGGACATGCAAGGTACGTTCGGCCCAATCGAGCGTTGCGACGTCACAGCGTTCCCCGGCAACGAACAAATAGCGGAGACAACTTGTGTCATATCCGCGCGCCTTTTGCCCCTCGGGATCTTCGCGTTTGATGGCGCGGATGGCCGTCGGGGCGGCAAACATCGACCGCACACGGTGCTCGGCGACGACACGCCAAAACGCACCAGCGTCGGGAGTCCGAATCGGCTTGCCTTCAAACAGCACCGTGGTGCAACCCTGAACCAACGGCCCGTACACGATACACGAATGTCCCACCACCCAACCGACATCCGATGCGGCCCAAAACACCTCACCCGGCTGAACACCGTAGACGTATTGCATGCTGTACTTCATCGCCACGGCGTGACCACCATGATCGCGCAAGATCCCCTTGGGACGTCCCGTCGTGCCGGAGGTGTACAGCACATACAGCGGATCGGTGGCCAAAACCGGCACACAGTCGATCGGATCCGCCGACGCGACCAGTGCCTCCCAATCGAAATCTCGCCCGGGATGCAGATCGACTCGATGAAAATCGCGCTGATACATCACACAATACGCCGGCGAGTGTGCGGATTCGGCCAATGCGGCGTCGATCATCGTGCCATAGTCGACCACACGGTCGACTTCCTTGCCGGCGCTGGCAGCCAGAATCACCTTGGGTTGCAGGTCGTCGATACGGACAGCCAACTCGTGCGCCGCGAATCCTCCGAACACGACCGAGTGGATCGCCCCCAAACGGGCACAGGCCAGCATCGCCACGACAATTTGCGGGATCATCGGCATGTAGATGATCACCGCATCGCCCCGGTCGACGCCCAGCTGACGCAACGCACCGGCCAGCCGAGCGACTTCGTCTCGCAGTTGACGAAACGTGTAACGGCGTGATGTCTGCGTTACCGGCGAATCGTAGATCAGCGCCGTTTGCTCACCACGTCCCTGGTCCAGATGCCAGTCCAACGCCAAGTAGGCGGTGTTCAACTGCCCGTCGGGAAACCAGCGATCAAATCCCTCTTCGTCCCGGGACAAAATCTGTTTGGGCTCGCGAAACCACGCGATCTGCCGCGCCTGCTCCCGCCAAAACGCCTCGGGCTGTTCGATGCTGTGACGGTATTGCCGCTGGTAAGTCATCTTGACACGTTCTCTGGACGCCGAGGGCACAATTTGGGGCGACGATCGGCAGGAGACGCCAACGCACAGCCACCAAGGAGAGAGCAAACGATGGGCCAGAAGATGAAGCCGAAGTGAAAAAACACTCGGGATGTCGGCAGGATCATTGCGATCGCTGCTCTGATCAGCGGCCAGGACTACGTCGAAGCCGCCGGTAACGTTCGCTTGGCGACCCATGTCGTTCGCGCCGCCGAGTCCGCCCTGGAATCGATGAAGACCGGCATCGATGAAGACCGGCATCGGTGAAGACCGGCATCGGTGATTCAATCGCAACGACGCCGTAAGTACGAGATGGGATCGGATTCCAACCACGCCGTTCTATTTGCCGCGACCTTTCGCCCTGCCACTACCGGGGCCGCCCTTTCCACCGCCCCGATTGCCACCTCGGCTGCCAAAGCTGCTCGGTCCGTCGAATCCACCGCCACGCGCCTTTAGCCCGCCGAAGTCACGACGGCTGCCGCGATCGATCGACGGCGGCGAGAATTGCCGCGGCGAAGAGGAACGTCCAGGTGGCTGTGAGAGGCTGGGGCTAACTCGGCTGGGGCTAACTCGGCCGGGGCTAACTCGGCCGGGACTCAAGCGATTGGTGCTGGAGGATCTTAAACTGGGCGTCGAGCGGATCGTAGGCAGGTCGCGGAAGGCCGACCGGTCGATCCCCGAGGACGGGTTTGATTTGTTACCGCGCGGTGATCCGAACTGACGAACCGGGTCGAACGTTTGCCCGGGTGATTGCCCAGGCGTTTGGATTCGATCCCGTTCAACTCGTCCGCCACGATCATACGCTTTGAGCCCACGATCAAACGGAATTCCTGTTCGCCCGCTTGGCTGCTGCCCCTCATTTCCCAATCCGCGCGGCAGGCCTCGCAAAGTGGGCGCGTCGGTCGGCAGGCGAAAGCTGGAGATGCGACCGCGGTTGGATGACCTGTCGGAACGCCCTGCAACCGCGGCTTCTAGCGTTTGCTTGCCCGGCGAGAGACGCTCGAAGTCTTTTCTGGCCTTTTGCATCCGGTCAAACGACTGCCCCGCCGACCGCCCGATCGATTCGGCTTGCGTCTCGCTCAGCCGCCGAAATCGAATGTCGTCGGGATTCTGCCGGGCAAAGTCTTCGATCCGACTGGCCAGTGCCGCCCGATCGCCGATCGCTTCGTTGACGTTGCCTTTTCCTTTTCCGTTTCCAGATCCACGTCGCTCGTCATAGCGGCGCGGCGGCCTCAGTTCTTCGTGCCGCTTGAATTGTTGATGTTGCCTTGCGATGTGATCCAACGACGGCCCGCGATCGTGCAACGATCGAATTCCGTAGTACGAATACAGCGGATCGTAACGGCGCGGACCCCGGTAGTAGTTGATCCACGGATAGAACTGGCTGCCATACCCGGCGCCGTAGTAGTTGCCAAAGTAGTAGTTGCGGTGAAGGGGATTGATGAACAAGTTTGCCAACAGGTTGATACCGGTGTTGACGACATAGCGGGGCCGATACCAGTAGCCGGGGCGCAGATAGATCGGTGACCGATAATACACCGGCGTAAACAACACGCCTCGCCGATGAAACCGGTAATCCCAATACCCGGATCGGAAGACACATCCCCGCGGCGTCCAAACGTATTGATTGGGAACCCAGACCCAATCGGGTTGGCACCTCGCCCAGAACCCCGGCGTCCACTGGTATTCGTTTGATTGATAGGTCCAGTTTCCGGGGACATAAAAGTGGTCGTCACTTGGTGCCGGGGAAACGGGGCCTTGATCGAGTGACTCCGGTGGCGGCGGCAAGTAGTCGACGGTCGCCGATTCATCGTGTGCCCAAAAGCCCACGACGCGCCGGTACCCGTCGCCTTCTGCTTCCCAATAACCGGGGACCCAACGTCGATCCGGCGGCACCTCGCGCCAAACACCGCTGACCCAGACGAAGTCGTTGCGTTGCGGATCCCAATCCCAATAGCCCGACACCCAGGTCGATTTCTCGCTGTCCGGGCGCAGCGTCGGCGGCAGTTCCTTGACCAGCGGCGGAGGCTCTCGCGGCACCGTCGGGGCCGGCTGCGGATCGGCCGTGTACGGTTCGGCATACGACTCGTGCAGCGGCCCGGCCGCCATGAATTCCACGTCGGACTCCTCTTCCGACGTATGGTCCTGTGGAAGATCGGCGTTTGATGTTTCATCGATCGGAGGCGGAACCACCGGCGGCGGAAGGACCGACCGCTCGTTCTGCAGAGCCTGGGCGAAGAGCGGGCTGGAAACCAGAACCACAGTTGCGGCCAGGACGGAAGATCGGATCAGACGACGTGGAAGGCAGGTCATTGGGATGGTTTAGAATCGAGTGAGAACGATGCCAAAGACCACTTTCCCGGATAATCGTAGAAAGGCATTCAGCATTCATTGGTGTCCGGCCAGACACCAACGGTTGCAGTAGTGCAATCCATGTACCGCCGGAACGCTGTTTGGCGCGGGTGAGGCATCGTTCGCGTCGTTTGACGTCGAAAACCAATGAAAACACGCGTCAGCAAATCGCTCTACACGCAACCGGGGCAGTCCCGGCCGAGTGAATGAATCCTTCCCCCAGATCGATTTGACGACACCTCGCTCGATTTTGCGACGTGTGAAGCGGCCCGGAGAGCGTCTGCAGCAACCAACTCATATCGAGAGAATTCGGCCAAAGGCCGTTCACACCCCTAGCCTTGGGCATCGCCCAAGGTCCCCGTCAGGAACACCGAGCTCGATTGGCCAACGGCCATAAACAAACCATCGGCCCAATGCTGATTATGTCTATGGCCGTTGGCCAATTCGGAGAACGTTGCACGTGTTTTTTCCTGGGGCGGCGCGGCCTCGCTGACGCTCGGTCCGCTTGCCCCAGGCTACGGATTTACATGCCCTTCGGGCAACGAGACGGGAGTCGACACCAATGCCAGCCCGGGGACCGTGCGTCACACCGGTGACGATTCGCTGGTCAGCAATTGGTCGACTTCGTTGCTGACGATCACGCCATAGTTGATCGCGCCCAGCCAGCCACTCATGATGATCCCCACGCTGCCGGCGTGGTACATGCCGCCGATCTGACCCGGCAGATCGCGGCTGACCCCCAGGCCTTCGAATTTGGTGCCGAAGCTGGCGCCCATTTCGTGCCGGGTGTAGTGCTGGAACGTTCGCGGCGTCGCGGCTTCGGCGTGATCGATTTTTTCACGCACTCCCGGAATGTAACGCTCCAGCGCGTCGATCGTGGTTTCGACCAAATCCTGTTTGCTGGCGTTGTAATCGGCTTCACTCAAATCGTTCCAGTCGGACCAATTGGCGTTGGTGCTGCTGACGATCGCGTAGCGTTCCTTTTTCTTCCAGGGGCGGGTCCGCGGATAATAGAAACTGAACGTTCGACTGGTGATGTCTCGACTGAGCAACGATTCGGTTTTGAATTCGTCGGCGGTGCTGGTGAAGAACAGGTCGCCGCTGCTTTCGTCGATCGTCTCGCCTTCTTTAAGCGCCATGTAGACCTGGGTACTGCTGTTATTGAGCCGCACTTCGTTGGTCCGCTGGACGTAATCGGCATCAAGCTTTTCTTCGCCGATCATCTTCAGAATCGTCGTCCGCAGGTTGGCGTTGCTGACGACGGCGCGACAACGGATGCTGCGATCACCGACCTTGACCGCGCGGACCCGACCGTCTTTGACTTCGATCTGGTCAACCGGACAATTAATCCGAATGTCGACGCCGTTGGATTCCAACTCGCGTTTCATCCGCTTGATCAGGTCGTCGGTTCCACCTTCATAGATATACACGCCTTTGCTCATGAAGTTGCTGAAGACGATGCCGTAGGTGATCGCGGGGTCTTCCAGCGTGGAACCGTTGGCATAGGTGATCGGTTCCATCAACAGACGCACGATGTCGTTGCGACCGGGAAAGAACCGCTCGAACAACTCGCCGGTCGTGGTGGTCTGGTCGTCGTAAAAATTCATCCCCCGCGCGGTGTCAAAGAACGACTTGACCGTCTCCGGGTCTTGACCAAATTGCTCGACCAACAACCGTGAAAAGTCTTCCCGATCGAAGGTCGTGGTCAGCGAGAACTGGGGATTGTCGAACCGGATGTTTTTCAGTTGGACGATGCGGTCGGAAATGTCACGGCTCCAATACCGCCGACAGGATTTGATCATCCCGTGGGGAAACCCGTGCAGCGAGATGTCAAAGGTGTGGCTGCCGGGCCGCAGAAACCACGTCGCCAGCCCGCCAAGTTTGTAGTGCTGTTCCAGCAACAGCACGCGGTGTCCGGCCCGTCCGAGAATGTTGGCACTGGTCAGCCCCGCCAAGCCGCTGCCGATCACCACGACATCGTATTCGTCTTTGGCACCTTTCAGAAAATCACGCGGCATGGAACGGGAACGGCAGTGGGGGAACGGGATTGGAAGCGGGAATTGGGGGATAATGTGCGCGATGACAGGCTGGAAGCCTATCCCACTAGGCTCTGTTTGAAAACGAAAACCCCGTGGGCGATTCGGCGTGAAAAGGGGACGGGGGTCAATAGTGCGAAGCACCCGGCGGGCCGTTCCGGCTATTGACCCCCGTCCCCTTTTCACTCGCGGCGACTTTTCAGACAGAGCCTAAATGGCGCCCGAATCGGGTTGCAGTTCGGCGAACACGCCCACCATTTCCTCCGCCGGCGGTCTGTCACCGTACAACATCATTGCCCCCTCGCCAACCAACACGCGTTCGTCCAACAGCCGCAACGACTGGCCGACCGGCCGGGTGGAGCTTTGCCGCGACACACCGGCGCTTAGCCAATCGTGGGATCCGCGAAAGATTTCGACGTGGTTTTGCGGCAAAACCGTCGCCATCCGGCGGGTTCCGTCGACACTGCGACGAAGTGTCGTGATTTTCCAGCGGTCATCACGGGGATCTTTCAGGATCCGCACGGTCACCACCGACTCCCCCGGCGGCACATCCACCGCGCCGAACCAAACCGGCGCCGCCTTCGCCTCCGGCCACACCGAACTGTACGCGATCCGATACGGGGGTGACGCGGGGACACGCACCCGAATCCGGTATGTCATCGGCTGGTCGCTGGTCAATCGTGCGGCGGCGATTTCGTCCTCCGCACTGGGCGGCAAATAACCGGTTTCTTCACGCAGACGCGACAACTCGGCTTCGGCGGTTCGCAATCGGGCCACCGTCACCAAATAAGCCGACGCCAGCGCGATCACCAACAGCAGCATCAACAACCAAGTCAGCGAGAACTGGACGGGCAAACGTCGCACGGGCGTTTGCGTTCCATCGGCCGACTCTTGCTGCCCGACCGGCATTGCTGCCACTTCGTCGCTCATCCGACCGACAGCGCCATGGCTTGAGCGACGACGGCCTTTGATTTTTCCAATCCCTCGGTCGCGACCGCCAACGCGTCGCGTTTCCAGTACTCCGGATTGAACAATTCCAACGAAAACGTTCCGTTAAAACCGTTGTCGATCAATCCGCGAATGATCTGCGGCAGCGGGCAAACGCCGTCGCCGGGAAACACGCGGTCCTTGTCGGCAATCTTTTCCAGCGGCGGATCGGCCGGGTAATCGTTGATATGGAAGCACAGCATTTTGGACGCCTCGATCATCGCCAATCCGTTGAAGTCATTGCCGCCTTTGTAGATGTGATAGAAGTCCGGCAAGACGCAGGCCGACGGATGGGCGGCGGCGGTGGCCACGTAGGCCAATTCCCCCAGCTTGCTTAGCGTGGGCGAAAACCCCCACAATTCCAATTGGGGCTGCACACCGACGGCCGCGCCGACCTCGCACAAGGCCCGGTAACGCTGGGCGACCAGTTCCAACGGCGGCGGAACACTGCCGCCGCGATGCGCACCGACCGGCGGCGCGGCGATCAGCTTGCCGCCCAAGCCCGCGACCAGATCCATGTCGTGACGCGCCGCTTCCAGCCCGGCCCGGCGTTCCTCGGCGTCGTCGGAGATCCAGTTGGCAAACCCGATCGCGCTGGCGACAAACAACCCCGCGTCCTCGATCTGCTTCCGCAAGTCGGCCAGCTTGCCGCCGCCGGATAGGTACGTCTCGATGTCTCGCATCCAAGGCTCGATCCCGTCGTAACCGGCCGCCGCAGTGACTTCGATCTGTTGTTGGATCGAAAGTTTCTGGCCGCGAATCGTGCTGGTGTTGAGCGCAAATCGAACGGGAAGGCTGCCGCTGTCGGATTCTGCGGCCGCGACCGGCACTGGACCGTAGGAGGCAGTGGCAGCCGCCGCGGCGACGGCCCCCAAAAATGAACGTCGGTTGGTCATGTGGATCGTTGAAAATCAAGGAAGGGAAAGCGACGTAGTTTAGTCGCTTGCGACACCGCATTGTCACCCAAGGCGGTGCAGGCCACCAGCGCGGCTGAATCCCTGTCAACGGATCGGGAGCGGGATGGCAGAATGATACGGGGCAGAATGATGGGGTGTGCGTGGGTGGGACGCCAAACGGCTGCCTCCTGAATAAACAGCACCAACTTTCAATCAATACAAGCCCGAAGCGCTAGTGCCGGATTATTCATTAGCCGATGAGCGCTAGCTCACGGTTCATGTGCTTCCACGGCGATTGGCGAAGGAACCGCACGCTAGCGCGTGGCGGCTGATTTGCGCTGTGTGTTTTTGCAAGGGTAAACCTAAGGTCTTCTGTTGCATGGCTTTGCGTCGTTTCGCTTCAATGCCGTGAATAATCCGGGCTAGCAAGGCCCCACATACGCCAAGACACACACGCTCGCGCTGTGTGCTCGTATCCGCTCCCGTGCCACTGGCAAGGGCCCGGCCACACGCGCCCACTAACGATCGTCGGCCGCTAATTGTCTCGGCTGGATGTCGACGGGGCGTTTCTCGGACGGGAAAACGCGTTTGAATTCGGCCTTCGCCAATGTCGCCAGCCTCGGAGTAAGCGTTTCGATCGCGATCCGGTAGGCGTCAAACGCCGAGCTGTGCTTGCCGGCAAGGTACTGCTTGCGGGCAAATCGGACGAGCGCTTTGCCTTCGGCGTCGGGATCGGGGTTCAGCGCGTCTGGGGGCACGGCTGTCGTTCGAGGCGGTCGAGCCGAGGCTGAAGATCGCCCCTGCGACTTCGGTGGCAGCCCCCGCAACTGTCGATCGATCGCGTCGTGGTCGATGATCGTGACGTGGGCGCTGGCCCCGGCATGCCCCAACGCCCCGGCACGTCCCACTCCGGCTCCGATCGCTCGGCTGCCGCGTCGCGAGATGCCGCTGGCGGACCGCGACACACCGCCCAGGGACGCCGATCCGCCGACCGGGACCAGCACGCTGCCGGAATAGCTGAACCGAGAAAACGACGGCAATTGAACCGTCGATTGGGCCGACGCGATGCGATTTGGCCCCCACGCCATCACCCCCAGCGTCAGCAACGTGGCGGCGGCTGGGATGGAGAGACGGGGAACAAGCATGGGACGGAGTCGCGTAGAGCGGGGCGAAGCATCACTTCTTGATCTTGTCGCTGAAGGTGCGATTGAACTTCCGCACCTTGTCTTTAACGATGGCTTGGCAGTAGCCGTAGTTGGGATTCTTGCGGTAGAAGTCCTGGTGGTACTCTTCGGCCGGATAAAACGTCACCGCCTTTTCGAGCTGCGTGACGATCTTGCGGTCAAATTCGCCCGATTCGTCCAGTTTTTTGATGTACGCCTCCGTCGCCGCCCGCTGCTCTTCGTTGTGATAAAACACGCTGCTGCGGTACTGGGGTCCCGAGTCGGGTCCCTGTCGATTCAGCGTCGTCGGGTCGTGCGTTTTGAAGAAGACTTCCAATAACTCATCGAAGCTGACTTTGGAGGGGTCGTAGTAGATTTCGACGGCTTCGGCGTGCCCTGTTTTTTTGCTGCAGACCTGTTCGTAGGTGGGATTCCGCACCGTACCGCCGATGTAACCGCTGATCACATCGTTGACCCCCTCCATCCGCTCGAACACGGCCTCGGTGCACCAGAAGCAGCCGCCGGCAAAGGTGGCGACAAGTTCTTCCGGCTGCGGTTGGTCCTTGTCTTGAACGTCGGCGGCGGACACATTGAGGCAGAGGGTGGCCAACGCGGCCAAAGTCAGAAAGCAGATCCACAGCGTTTTCAGCGTCTTGCTCCGAGGCGGCTCGGCCACTCGAACGGCAACTTTGGTGTTTGACATCATCAATCGAATACCTATCGGGTCTGGATCTGCGTGTGCGTCTGGACTGGACTCGATTATACGCTCTCGGACAGCCGGGAAGTCGTGATCAGACCGAACAAAGGAAGAAAGCTTGACACAATCAATCCATCAAGGGGCCTCGGTGGCGGTCCAGCCCCATTTTGACCTTGCCCACACCGTGGCCGAGGACGAAATCGACGCCCAGCAACACGTGCACAATTTGCGCTACCTGCAGTGGACTCTCTGGGCCGCCGGGCGGCACACCGAGTCGATCGGGTGGGATGCCAAGGCCGCCCTGGATCGCGGGCTCGGCTGGGTGGTTCGAGAACACTCGATCCAGTACCGCGGTGCCGCACTGGCCGGAGACCAGATCATCGTGCGGACCTGGGTGCACGACCTGCAACGGTTTGCCTCGCGGCGAAAGTCCGTGATCTGTCGCCCGGCGGACCAGAAAGTGCTGGCGAAAGTGGAAACCCGCTGGGTGTTCGTCGATCTGCGCCAGCACAAGGCGCTGGCGATTCCCGATCTCGCCAAGCAGAATTTAGTGCTTTGTCCCGAGCCGCCACCGTTGCCCTGGGAGGAGCTGGGATAGCAACTTCTTGGCCGGCTGCGGAAGTCGGGTAAGAAAATTTGGGCGGCAAGAAAATGACGAAATGCACCATCCGTGCCCAGGCCGAGCCTGTGAACGAAGCGACGGGGAAACGACAGGCTGGAAGCCTGTCCCACTGGTTCGCCCTTCCGGCGCTACTGGTTGAGCGCTTCGTCGATGATTTCTCGGCTGGCCCGCGTGCCGAGGGCGCCGATGATGCCGTAGGGGCTGGCGTCGCCGGCTTGAATGCCGTCGTTTTGACCGGCGCGTGAGTCCCCGGAGCTGATCGAATCGGTCAGAAAGACCACCGCCCCGTCGCTCATCAAAATGTGCGCGCCGCCTTGGTGACGACTGCTGATCGACCAGTTGCCTTCGGTCAATTCGTGCGGACCGTGCAAGCACAACTCGGTGTTGGGTGCCCGGTTGGTGGTCACACTGGAATGGATGTGACCGAAGTTGGCCCAGCTGAATCCGCGCCGCGTCCCCAATTCGACCGCCACCAGGTAGGCCGAGCCGTCATCGTTCTTCGGGTTATGGGCGGGAAAGGCCGTGGAGACCCAAAACGAAGGTCGCTCGGGGTCGATCAGCGTGCCCATGTCTTGGCACGCCATCGTCCCTCCGTCAGCCGTCATCGTGACTTGACGCCCGTCGACATTGCTGACGTCAAACAAGCCGTGCGATCGCGTGTCGCGGTCCAACAAGTCGGTCATGATTTCGCCGCAACACATGGTGTTGGACAAACCGTCCAAGATGTCGCGGAATCGAGAAAACTTGCGGGAGACAAAGGTTCCACGTCCCCAACGGGCGATCGCACTGGCCTGGATCACCGAGGGCGGTTGGTAATCGCCATGGAGAAAGTTGGTCAAACCGATCCGCGAGGCCATGGCGCTGTCGCCGATGCAGGCCGCGTAGTTGGTTCGTCCCAGCGCCGGCAACCCCACACCGGGGTCGCTGGGGCATCGCAGCGTCGGGATTTCGGTGACCCAGGGCCGGTAACCATACTGCCCGCCTTGTGGCTTGGGCCCCATCGGTTGCCAGGGCGGACTGACCGGGTTGCCTGCCGGGTCGGTCGCCAGTCGGTTGGAGATCTGTGTCCACAATGCCTGCTGCTCCATGAACGGCATCAACCCGACCAGAAAGCTCAAACTCTTTTGATTCGTCCGCGGCGAGTAAAACGCCAACGTGTTGCCGGCCGTGTAATCGATTCCCGTCCCGCCGCCGTGCATCGGCAGTCGCTTGTAGGCCGAGTGATAGTTGTGAAGCGCCAGTCCGACTTGTTTGAAGTTATTGCTGCAGCTCATCCGCCGCGCCGCCTCGCGCGCCGCTTGGACGGCCGGCAACAGCAACCCCACCAAAATCCCGATGATTGCGATGACGACCAGTAGTTCCACCAGTGTAAAACCGGCAACGTTTCGCCGAGACATAAACGGCTCCTCATGCATGAAAAGTGGGGGACGGGCTAGGGCGTCGGCGTGGTTTGTTGTTCGATCGATTCTTGTTCCAACGCCTCCAGCTTGGCCTGTTCCAGCTGTTCAATTTCTTCTTCGGTTAATCCCGACGTCTCATCGATCTTGGCATTCATCGCCCGTTGCTCTTGTTCGCTGATCTGGTAGGGATTTTCGTTCAACGGGACATCGACCACGCCCCCTTCGTGACCGCCGCAACCGGCCAACAGGACCAAAAAACCACAGGCCAAGCCGCCTGAGCGAAGGATGCATTTCATTTCGTTGACTCCAGTAGAACGTGATTGGCGGCCCATGGTACACCTTTCGCACGGCCACAACGCTGAATTGCCGGCTCAAACCCGAACGTGAACGAACGTATTGTAGCCGACGTGCCGCCGCAATCGTGGTCCGGCAAAAAACCGTCCTCCCGCGATTGACCCTTGACGTAGCGACGCTCGCCAGAGCGTGGTCGTCGCGGGGCAACCACCTTCTGGCGAAGGTCGTTACCGTGCCGGTCAGATCGATCCTTTAGAGCCGCCGCAGTTTCTGGGCGAGAAAGCCAGCCGTCGCGTTGTCGGCCTGCTCAGCAATCTGCTCGGGCGTCCCTTCGGCCAACAAGCTGCCGCCGCCACTGCCGCCGCTGGGTCCCAGATCGATGATCCAGTCACAGCAAGCCAACAGATCAAAGTCGTGCTCGATCACGATCACCGTGTTGCCCGCATCGACCAGCCGCTGCAGCACGCCGACCAGCCGTTTGACGTCGTCGAAGTGCAACCCCGTGGTCGGCTCGTCCAACACGTACAAGGTGCTGCCGGTCGACGTGCGGGCCAGTTCCGTGCCCAGTTTGATACGTTGTGCTTCACCGCCGCTGAGCGTCGTACTGCTTTGGCCCAGATGCATGTAACCCAGCCCGACGGCTTGTAGTGACGAAAGCAACCGATGGGCGGCGGGCATGTTTTCAAAGAACGATGCGGCCTGGTCGATCGTCATCGCCAAGACATCTGCCACACTGGCGCCTTTAAAACGGACCTGCAACGTTTGGCGGTTGAAACGTTTTCCGCCACAGCGTGGGCAGGTCACGAATAAATCGCTCAGGAAATTCATCTCAATCCGTTGGACGCCATGTCCCTTGCAAAGTTCGCAGCGTCCGGCGGCGGAATTGAAACTGAATCGGCTGGTCGTGAACCCCCGCGTTTTCGCCTCCCGCGTCGCCGCAAACACCTTGCGGATCTCGTCCAACACCCCGCTGTACGTCGCCGGACAGGAGCGCGGGCTGCGTCCGATCGGGGCCTGGTCGATCGGCACCAATTTGTCCAACGCCTCCGCCCCGGTCAGCCTGCCGAACTGGGCGATGCTGTCGGCCGTCGTCGGCAGCGGGGTGCCGTGGTTCAACTGGTGCGTGAGGGCCGGCAACAACGTGTCGACGACCAACGAGCTTTTGCCGCTACCGGAAACGCCACTGATTCCGATCAAACAGCCCAGCGGAAAACGCGCGGTGATGTTTTTCAGATTGTGTGTGCTGACGTCCGAAAGTGTTACGAAGCGTTCGGCGGCGCGGCGCGATTGCGGGACCGGCACCGTATCGACGCCCGCCAGATAACGCCCCGTCAAACTGTTCTTGTTGGCCTGGATGCGTTTGGGAGTTCCCGCCGCAACAATCTTGCCGCCCTGGGCTCCGGCACCGGGACCGACGTCGATCAATCGATCGGCCGCCCGCATCGTGGCTTCGTCATGCTCGACCACCACGACGGTGTTGCCGTTTTGTTGCAACTGCCGCAGACACTCGATCAATCGACCATGGTCGGCCGGATGCAGTCCGATCGACGGTTCATCCAGAATGTAACACACGCCGACCAGGCCGCTGCCGATGCTGGTCGCCAGCCGGACGCGTTGCAGTTCACCGCCGGAAAGCGTTTCGGCACTGCGGTCGAGCGTGAGGTACGAAACGCCGACGCGATCGAGAAACTCCAATCGCTTGGCGACCTCGGTCTGAATCGGTTTGGCAACCGCACGATGAAGCTGGGAAAGCGTGGGACCGAGTCCCCGGATCCAATCGGCCGCGTCGGTCAAATTCATCGCCACAAGCTGGGTGATCGAAACGCCGTCGATCGTCACGCCCATCGCTTCGGATCGTAACCGACCGCCGTTGCAGGTCGGACAAGTCACCTTGGACTCTGCCGAATCGATTCGCCCCAACCCGTCGCAATCGGGACAGGCACCGTAGGGACTGTTGAACGAAAACGTCCGCGGTTCGATCTCTTCGACGCTGGCCCCGCACTCGATACACGCCATCGCGGTGTTGTAGATCGAATCGGTCCAGCTTCCGCTTTCATCTTCGACCGCGGCGGCGGCCAGCCCATTGCCCAAACGCAACGCCAACGTCAGCGAATCGGCCAGACGCGACTGGACGCCATCGCGCAAGACCAGACGATCCACGACCGCTTCGATCGTGTGATTCTTGCGGACCGCCAACTCGGGAACGTCCTCCAACAACATCATCTGCCCGTCGACACGGACGCGGACCAAGCCGGCTGCCTGGATCGATTGCAAGACGTCGCGGTGGGCGCCCTTGCGGCCGCGGACCATCGGAGCCATCAACACCAACTTGGTGCCTTCGGGGTGATCCAACAACGAATCGCGGATCGCGTCGGCCGATTGCCGCGCGATCGCCGAACCACAATTGCCGCAATGCGGTAACCCCACGCGGGCAAACAACAATCGCAAGTAGTCGTAGATCTCCGTGACCGTCGCGACGGTGCTTCGCGCGGTCGTCGATCCCGGCTTTTGATCGATCGCCATCGTCGGCGCCAAACCGTCGATCAAATCCACATCCGGTCGCGGCAGCGAATCCAAGAACTGACGTGCGTAGGCCGACAAACTGTCGATGTATTGCCGCTGCCCCTCGGCGAACAACGTGTCGAACGCCAGCGAACTCTTGCCGCTGCCCGACACGCCGGTGATCACGGTGATCGCATCACGGGGCAGATCCACGTCGACCGATTGCAAGTTGTGAACCCGCGCGCCGCGGATTCGAATCGAGTTGGCGGAACGAGACTTCGGCAACGGTCGGGGGGATGGGGGGATGGGGGGATGGGGAGATGGGAGACGGGGAGATGGGAGATGGCTGCGGGATAGTTTACGCGATCTGGCAAGCGAACCCTATGCACCGCCAAGAGGAAGCTGCCTTTCGTTTCCAACGGCGAAGTCTTTCATCATTCTGTCCCGAATCATTCTGCCATCCCTCCCTGTCAAGCCGCCTTGGCGAGTCTCTTTGCGACGCGGGGTGGCGGCTCGCGCCAGCGACGGTGCAGCCACCAATACTGCTCGACCGCCTCGGAGACGCTGATCGCCAGCTGGCGGTTGTACCACTTCGTCAGCGACTGGACGCTTTGGCAATGGCCCTCGGGGTCGTCTTGGGGGTCGGCCACGGCGATGCAAGCGGATTCGAATTTCATCGGTTGCCCGTCGATGCGTCGCGTCGCACCGGCGATCATCGGCGCGCCGCTGCCGAGTGAAAACAGTGCCAGCGCCTTGTGGCAGGACGCGGGCACCCCCAGAAAGTTCGTCCAACAACCTTTGGGACCGGCGTGTTGGTCGGCCAGGATCGCCAACGTGCCGCCGGCGGCCAAATGCTGGTCGACCTCGATCGCACAGCCGTCCTTGTCCAACATCGTTTGCCCCTTGGCACTGCGAAACCGCTGGACCCAGTCGTTCAAAAACGGGTTGTCCAGCCGCCGCGCGATGGTGGTCGATTCGCACCCCATCAGTCCGGCGGTGTAACCGCCGACTTCAAAGTTGCCGAAGTGGCCGGTCACCATCACGGCCGGGCGTTTGGACAGACAATTCCGCAGGATGTCGCGGCTGTTGCGGAAGCGAACGTACTGGGACCAGTTGGTCAGGTGCAGCCGCCGCTGAGCCCAGGCGATTTCACAAACCATCAGCATCAGCGAATGCCACATCGCCGCCTCGATCGCCTGACGTTGCCGCTCACTGGCATCGGGAAACACCTGCTGCAGGTTGCCGGCCGTGGTCCGCTTTCGGAGCGGCCCCAGGCGGCAAATCAGGGTGGCCAAGCCGCGACACAGGGCGTCCCCCAGATCCAGCGGCAGGGTCTGGATGACGGCGACGATCAACCGCACCACCAGGTAACTGGCGAAATCGGCACACCGCTGCCCGGCCCTTTTCCAAGCGGCGGCGTCGCGGGGGATGAAGCGTGGGATCGGAATGGCCATCGGGAGCAGGTTTTCGCGGAGAAGGGGGGTTTTCCATCGGCTGTGAATTCAATCAGGCTGACGCCATCGCGCAAGCGTACCGGCCTGTTGACTTAATCCGATCACACGAGGGATTTGACGTCACGCGCAAGCGTACGTGTCAACCAGAACGCAAACGCTCCCGTGCCCGTAGGCTCGCGGCATACGGCTGATCTCGTATGACATCAGCCTGATCGCGCCGGCGTCCAAGCATTTCCTGAAGAAGTGATGGTTCCGGCCCAGACCCGCCAAGTGTCCCAGATCGGCGGCCTCCAACTCCAGAGCGATTCGCGCCCGCCGCCGGTTGGTTTGTCGCTCCCCGCCGTCCCTGGAGAGGTCATTCGGTTTTTAAGTCGTTGATCGTAAAGGGTTTTCGTCACCCTCCCTTCCGAGGTCGTGCGGTTTTTAACCTTAGAGATACTAGGCGTTTACACGTTTCCCCCCCCTGGGCAGGAAGATTGCTTTGAGGTGGTGAGTTCAGGCAAGCGGTCTGAAGAATCGAAAAGGCCCACGGATAGCAGCGCGAACCCACGGATGTAATTCGGCTTGGGATCCGTGGGTTCGCGCTGCTATCCGTGGGCAATCGACCTCCATGTGGTTCAGGGCAGCCGGAGAAATTTGCAAAAACCCCATAGGATGAAGGACTTGTAAACCGCACGACCTCTGCCAGGGAGGGTTTCTTCCAAACACCGCACGACCTCCGGAGTGTGGGACGTGGATTGATCGACGCGATAAAACCGGGGCCAAGGGCACTTTTTTCGCTTTCGTCGATTCCGTCCGTAGGGGTGGTGGTTGTTGGATCGGGGCTCGAAAGCGAACATGCCGATCCCAAGCACTTGGTTTTCGTTTGTCCCTTCACTCCCCAGACCGATGAATTCCCCCGAACCCTCCCGTTCATCTCCCCCAGCCAGCCCGGCCCCCGAGGGGGCCTGTGCGGTCGTCTTGGCTGCCGGCAAGGGGACTCGCATGAACAGTGAATTGCCCAAAGTCCTGTGCCCGGTCGTCGGACGCGCGATGATCCATTTCGTGATCGACGCCCTGGAGGCGGCCGGCATCCACCGCCAAATCGTCGTCGTGGGCTACGAGGCCGACGCGGTCAAACGAGAATTGGCGACGCGCGACCAAGCGAACATCCAATTCGCACTCCAAGCCGAACAACTGGGCACCGGGCACGCCGTGCAGTGCTGTCGCGACCTGCTAAGCGAGCAAACCGGGCCGACGATCGTCGTCGCCGGGGATTCCCCGCTGATCCAATCGGACAGTCTGAAAACGCTGCTGGAACACTTCCACCAAACCCAGCCCGCGTTGCTGTTGGGCACGCTGAAAAAAGACGACCCCACCGGTTTGGGCCGGATCGTGCGGAACGACGCCGGCGAATTCATCGGCATCGTCGAACACAAGGACGCCACGCCCGAACAGTTGGCGATCGACGAAGTCAACATGAGCACGTACCTGTTCCGCACCCCGGATCTGCTCGAGTCGCTCTCGATGCTGAACAACGACAACGCCCAGGGCGAATACTACCTGACCGATTGCGCCCGACTGTTGCGAGAATCCGGACGCCCGGTCGCGGCCTTGCCGGCACTCAAACCCTGCGAATCGCTGTCGATCAACAACCCCGACGAACTTCAACTGGTCGACCAACAAATGCGGACGATGGGCTATGCGTGAACTCAAGATTTTCAGCGGCAGGGCGAACCCTGATCTGGCGATGAAGATCTGTCGCCACCTGCACCTGGAACCGGCCGCGATCTCGCTGGGTAAATTCCCCGACGGGGAGAACTATTGCAAACTGGACGAAGACGTTCGGGGACGCGACGTGTTTCTGGTCCAGTCGACTTGCCCGCCGGTCAACGACAACTTGTTCGAGTTGTTGGTGATGATCGATTGCTGCAAACGTGCCAGCGCCGAACGCGTCACCGCCGTGATTCCCTATTACGGCTACGCGCGCCAGGACCGCAAGGACGAAGGCCGCGTGCCGATCACGGCTAAGATGGTCGCCAACCTGATCGCCCGCGCCGGGGCCGACCGCGTGTTGACGATGGACTTGCACGCCGCCCAAATCCAAGGCTTCTTTGACGTCCCCGTCGATCACCTGTACGCCGCCCCGGTGCTGAACGAACACTTCAGCAACCGCGGATTGACCGATGACAAGATCGTCGTCGTCAGCCCGGACGAAGGCAGCATCAAACGCGCCGTCGGTCACGGAAAACGTCTGGGCGGACCGCTGGCGATCGTCGACAAACGACGCACCAGCGCGATGGAAGTCCGGCAAAGTACGATCATCGGTGGCCCCGTCGAAGGCAAGATCGCACTGATGTTTGACGACATGATCAGCACCGCCGGATCCATTTGTGGTGCCGCCAAGCTGGTCCACGAAGCCGGCGCCGCGGAAATCCACATCGCCTGCACCCACGGCGTGCTGTGCGGCCCGGCCATCGAACGACTGCGAGAAGCCCCCGTCGATTCGATCACCGTGACCGACACGATTCCCGTCCCGGCCGACAAGATGCTGCCCAAGATGTCGCAACTGACCGTCGCGCCGTTGTTGGCCGAAGCGATCAAACGCATCCACCACGATCAATCGATCAGCGAACTGTTCCGCGAACGGTAGCGGTCCAAGGGTCAATCGGACGTCGGCGTTACCTCCTGGAGTCCCCTCCCTGTCAGGGAGGGTCGAGCGAAGCGAGGGGAGGGTCGCTAGGTCAAAAAATGGAGTGGTCAAAAAATGTTGCTGCCGAAAAGGCGGGACGGCGGCGCATCCGGTACAGCCGGAATTTCTTGACCGGTTTTCACGCCGCGGCCCCCGGGTCGGGCGGAAACCCACCGATGGATGCAAACGGGCACCGCACATTTGCTGGACCCATCTCGCACGCCCTTCGTCGGTCCTCTCGGTTCCTCCATGGCCCAGCCTTCCCAAAACGCCGAACACGTTTTACAGCCCCATCGCCGAATTCTGGAATTGGATTCCCTGCGGGCGCTAGCGGCAATCAACTTGCTGCTGTTCCATTTCACGCACGTGTACAGCGTCAAATTCGGCTACACGTCGCCGCTGGGTTTCGAATGGCCCTACGGAGCGTACGGTGTCGAACTGTTCTTTATCCTGTCCGGCTTCGTCAACAGCATGTCGCTCTTGCGACGCGGCAAACCGGTCGACTTCGTCGCTGCACGGCTGATCCGCATCCTGCCGATCTTCCTGATGGTGATCGTTGCCAACGTGTGGATCATGAGCTTCGCGCCGCTTGATCAGATCGGCATCACGACGGCTCAGTTTGCGGCCAACCTGACGCTGCTGCCGCGGATCTTTGGCCAGGAATGCCTGGACCCGGTGATGTGGACGTTGCAAGTCGAGATGATGTTCTACTTCACGCTGGTCGCGCTGTATCGGTCCGGCGGTCTGCGACGTTACTTCCTGGGCTGGGGACCGCTGTTGGTTTTGTCATACTTCGTCTGTCCGGCGCTCGACGCGGCCGAAGCGACCGCGGCGGGCAGCTGGTGGTTTTCGATCGCGACGGCCGTGCGTCGATTGATGCTGCTGGACTTCGTTCCCTTATTCGCGATGGGATTCCTGCTGTACATGATCAAGACGAAATCGGGACGGATGTGGCAGAATGTGCTGGGCATCGCGATCGCCGCGTTCGTCTTTCACAGCATCGATCATGGCAAACACAACCCGGCGGCGACGGCATTGATCCTGGGGCTGGTGACCGCCTGTGCGTACGGCAAGGTGCCGCTGCTACGGTTCCGCCCGCTGATATTTGTCAGCACGATTTCGTATGCACTGTACCTGTGCCACAACAACTTGGGATGCGTGCTGATCCACCGCTTGGACCACAGCGGCTATCCGCCGATGGTGTGTTTTGCGTTGGCGGTCGTGTTCGCGTTTTGCCTGGCAACGCTGGTCACCACGCGGATTGAAGGCCCGATCACGACGTGGTTGCGAACCCGCTGGGAAGGCTACCGCAGCGGCGAAGAGACGAGTCCCGCGGTGGCCCCGCAGTAACCAAGTACGACGGCCCTTCCGGGCGGTCGCTCGTCGCTGCTTCGCAGCGACGGGGGAATCGCCTAAAGGCTAAACACCAACGTCACTGGTCACCCAATGCGGCGGCGAGCTGTTCGTAGGTGCGGCCGGCATCCATCTTGCTGCCACGATTGTCCAGCGCGATCTGGTACAGGTGCTGGCCGCAGGTGGTCGGGTAGTCCCCGGTCACGCAGGCTCGGCACAGGTGTTCGGCCGGCAGATCGATGGCCCGCGCCAACGCTTCGACCGGCAGGTACCGCAGCGAGTCGGCGCCCAAGTCATCGGCGAGACGTTGCTGGGCTTCGTCGGACAATTCACCCTCGACGCCGAAGTACTTGGGGCCGATCAATTGATCAATCGTGCTCATGTCGATCCCATAGAAACACGGCGCGACGATGGGCGGGCAAGCCACGCGGACGTGGATTTCTTTAGCGCCGCCGACTTCGCGAATCCGGTCCAACAACACGTTCATCGTGGTGCTGCGGACGATCGAATCCTCTACCAAGATGACGCGTTTGCCTTCCATCACTTCCCGCAGCGGCGTGTACTTCGTCGCGGCTTTCACCTTCCGCGCCCGACCGCCTTCGATAAAGGTTCGGCCGGCGTATCGGTTTCGGATCAGACCTTCACGACACGGGATGGACAACTTGTACGCCATCGCATCAGCGGCGGCTTTGCTGGTGTCCGGCACGGGGACGATGATCGTGTCGGGATCATCCAGCGGGACGCGGCCGAGTTCGCGTTCGGCGACGGCAAGCTCTTCCCCCAATCGTGTCCGGCTTAGATAAACACTGCGGTCATCCAACGTGCTGGCCACGTTGGCGAAATAGATCCATTCAAAAAAGCAGTGGGCCGGTTCTTTGGTCTCGGCAAACTGCTCGATTCGGAATCCGGTCTCGGGGTTGACGATCAACGCATGCCCGGGCGGCAGCGATTTGATTTGATCGGTTTCAAAGCCCAGATTCAACAGCGCGACGCTTTCGCTGGCCGCGGCAAACAGGGGGCCTTCTTGGACGTAACACATCGGTTTGATGCCCAACGGATCGCGTGCGACGATCATCTCGCCTTCGGCCGTCAACAACGCCAACGAGTAGGCGCCGTCGAAATCGCCGGCGACCTGACGCAAGACGTCAATCCATTCGATCCGCTCGGTCGAATGGCTGAGCACGCGTCCGATCTCGTGCAAAATGATCTCGGTGTCGGTGTCCAGTGTCAGGTGATGATCGCCGTCGGCCAACAAGCGTTCTTTCAACAGGCCGTAATTGGCCAGTTGACCGTTGAAACAGAAACTGAACCACTTTCGTTTGTGGATGTGGTCGCGTTCGAAGGGCTGGGCGTAACTGCGATCATCTTGGCCGCAGGTGGCATAGCGGACGTGCCCGATCGCCGCACGTCCGGCCAAGCCTCGCATCAACGATTCGCATTTGGCGCGGTGATTCAGCCGAAACACTTCGGTGACGGTGCCGACGTCTTTCCGCGTGTGCAGCAATCGGGGCCGATCGGGGTCGTAGGTCGACATCCCGGCGGCCAACTGGCCTCGGTTTTGGATGTCCAGCAACATCCGCGGCAGCAGGCGAGAGATCTGGCGGGGCCCCTCGTCGGTGCACATCGGGCTGCGTCCGCGGCCGGAAAGGTGGTAAATCGCCGCGACACCGCATTCGTGATGCAACTCGCTCATGCCGGGGTTTGCTCGTCAAACGTTCTGGGGGAGGGGCGTTGGGATCAAAGCGACGGAAGTGCCGATCACCGAAAGTCTGTCTCTATTGTCCAAATGCAGACCGATTTGTCGAACCGCCCTGTCGCGGGGAGGATCCGATTTTAAAAAATTTGACCTGCTTTGCCCGATCACTCGTCTTTTGCCGGATAGGCGATTGACCGGTCGCAAGTTATTGTGGTCACCGCCCCGCCCGCCGGCGACAGCTCGCAGGCGTGTTTTTTTGTGTTCCCCTCGTATTTTCGACTCTCTCCTCGCCGCTTGTTGCCGTTGTGTCTGAATCGGATTCCAGCCGTCTCCGCCACAGCGCGATCGAGGGAGCCCGTTGCGTCGTCGTCAAGGTCGGCACGCGCGTCCTGACCGACGCTCAAGGCAAATTGGACCGCGGGCGCATCGAGTCGCTGGCGGCCGGTTTGTGCCAGATCGCCGAGACGGGGCGTCAGACCGTGATGGTCAGCAGCGGTGCCGTCGGGGCCGGGATGGGCAAACTGGGCCTGGACCAACGCCCGACCGATCTGTCCACGTTGCAAGCGGTCGCCGCGGTGGGCCAAGCCGATCTGATCCAGGCCTATGAACGCGCCCTGGCCGCCCGCGGCCGGCACGCCGCACAAGTCCTGCTGACCCGCAACGACCTCCGCCGCCGCGACGGGTACCTGCACGTGCGAAACGCGTTGGCCAGCATTCATGAACTCGGCGCCGTCGCGATCGTCAACGAAAACGACTCCGTCGCCGTCGCGGAATTGATGACGACCTTCGGCGACAACGATCGACTGGCCGCCCAAGTCGCCGGCCTGTTGGATCAAGCCCTGCTGGTCATCCTGTCCGACGTCGATGGCCTTTACGACGGCCCCCCCGACGCCCCGGACAGCCAACGGATCGACCTGGTCAAATCGCTCGATGGTGACATCCTCGGCCTCGCCCAGGATCACCGCAGCACGCTCAGCAAGGGCGGCATGTCCAGTAAATTATCCGCCGCAAAACTGGCAACGTCTCATGGACACTCGGTGATCATCGGTCCCGGGCGCGAAGACGCGGTGCTAGAAAGAATTCTCCGCGGCGATCCCGTCGGCACCCTGTTCCTGCCCACCGAAAGGTCGCTGCGGGGGCGACGGCGTTGGATCAGCGGCTCGGCCGAGGTCGAAGGCGAGTTGATCGTCGATGCCGGGGCGGCGAAGGCCTTGCGAGAAAACGGCCGCAGCCTGCTGGCAATCGGAATCCAAGCGGTCCAAGGCAACTTCGCCGCCGGCGCCGTGGTGGCGATCAAGGACCAACACGGCAACGAGGTCGCACGGGGTTTGTGCAATTATCCCTCCAAGGAAGTCGAGCGGATCAAGGGCAAGATCAGCGAAATGATCACCGGCATCCTGGGGCATCGGCCGTACGATTCGGTCGTCCATCGCGACAACATGACGCTGCGGATCTGAATAGGACTCCGCGAAGGTTGGCTCAACGCGGTCGGGCGGCGTTTAGGAATTCGCCCTCCCTGGAAGAGGCCGTGCGGTTTTTGGGAATTCACCCTCCTGGCAGGAGGGTCGAGCGCAGCGAGGGGAGGAGCGAACGGTGAATTGCCGAACAAACTTTCGTCCTCCGGTCGCATCGAATCGCGGATCAACCCTCCCCGCGTCGTCCTAGACTCCTCCGCGACCCTCCCAGGGGACGTTGGTGTCTACACAAGTCAGCTCGCAAATGAGGACATGGCTCCCCTCTCCCTAAAACAGATCGCGCCAAAGACTTGGGTCACGGATTAAAGATGACCGCGATCTGTTTTGGGGAGAAGGGAGCCATGGTACGTTGTGTCGACACCAATACCCCGAGGGAGGGTAAATTTCCAGAAACCGCACGACCTCGAACCGGAATCGCCGTCCATCGACCCGGTAACAACGGCAGCGTGTTTCCGCTTGGTTTGACAGACCCAACCCTTGCCGGCGAATGATTCCGCCGCGCCCTTTCTGTCTCCAGGTGCCGCCATGTCCCGTTTGACCCGAAACACGCTGTTTTCTCCGCTGTTGATCTTGCTGGGCATGATCGCCCTGCCCGCCACCACCCTCTGGGCCGATTCATCCGGCTACCAGCAAACACTCAAAAGCACCGCGTGGGTGATCACCAGCAACGCCGAAAACGAAACCTCCGCCGGGACCGGTGTCTACGTCGACGCCGACAAAAAGCTGCTGTTGACCAACGCCCACGTGATCGGCGAAAGCCGCAAAGCCGTGGTGTTTTTTCCGACCCAATCGGGCGGCAAGCTGGCCGTTCGCCGAAAATTCTACCTCGACAACATCCTGAAACTGGGCATCCAAGGCGACGTCGTCGCGGTCGACCGCAAACGCGATCTGGCTCTGATCCAGTTGCCCCGCGTGCCGGCCGGGATCGAGGCGATCGCGATGGCCGACGACAGCACCACTCCGGGTGCCAAAGTCGCTCTGGTGGGCAACCCCGGTGACAGCGCGATCCTGTGGGTGTACACCGCCGGCACCGTCCGATCGGTGTACCAAAAGAAATTCAAATCCACCCACGGCGAACACGACTTCATGGCGTTGGAAACGCAAAGTCCGATCAAGCCGGGCGACAGCGGCGGCCCGATCGTCGATGAAGCCGGCAAGCTGGTCGGATTGGCTCAGTCGTTTTCTCCGCAAAGCCCCTTGGTCAGCTTCTGCGTCGACATCACCGAGATCCGCCAAATGCTGCTCAGCCCCTGGAAGAGTGCCCCGCTGCCGGCCAAGGTCCTGCTGGACGAGGCCGGGATCGAGTACAGCCGACATTCCAGCGGCCACTACCAGATCGACCGCACCGTCGGATCAACCACTCAAGCCGTGTTCGTGGCCAAGAACACCGAGTACCACGGCCGAGCCGACATTCGCCGCATCTGGTCGACGGTCCAGACGACCGATCAGGCTCCCGATGAAACGCTGTTGATGCGTCTGATGCGTCAAAACGCAGCGACAAAACTGGGCGCGTGGGCGGTCGAAAAAACCGCCTCCGGCTACGTTGTCTTCTACGTCGCCAAACTCGACGCCACCGCCAGCGACGAAACCTTCGAGAGCACCATCGACTACGTCGCCCGTCTGGCCGCCGCGATGCAACAAGACCTCAAACCGAAACAAAACCAACAAACCGCCCAAGCGACCCTGCAAGCCTGGTTGGCGGAGTGAGGGGTCAAGTTGGGAGTTGGGAGTTGGGAGTTGGGAGTTGAGAGGTTTGCGGTGAGCTCCTAGAGACCGGCGCAATGTCCGCCGGTTTCCCAGGGCTTGGTAATTCAATCAGCCGTATGGTGCGGGCCCTGGTACAGCTTCTTGGTGTTCCAGTCCCGAACACGCGATACCAGAGGATTCATGACGTTTTAAACCACTCGATGCAATCGTTGCGGAAACGGACGTAGCCGACGGCGATGGTCAGTAAACAAAAAATGGCGATCGACAGCGGATGGGCGCCTGCGTCCAACAGACGCGGGGTGTCCAGAAAGGGACCGCCGGACAGCCAAGCGAGCGCCAGGTAGCTGCCGTTGGCCAGCAGACAGAAATCCGCCACCAGCCACGCGGGCCGACGGCGGATCAAGGCCGCCAGGGCCAACGGGATCAGCACGCCCAGGACCGGACCGCACCACAAGGTGACTCGCGGATGTGGATCCGGGGCGTGCACGCTGTAGGGCATCCGCCACGGTGCCAAGTCCACGTCGACAAGCTTCGCGCCCACGACCCAGCCGCCGATCACATGCCCCAGTTCGTGGGTGAACGTCATCACGACCCACGACAGGATCAACAGTGCAACGAACAGGACGCTACGACGACCAACCGATCGCTGCGATGCGGGATCAGCCAACGGTTACTTGCCGTACTTGTCAATCAACATCGCCAAGAACCGCTCGGAGCGCTCGTGCACGTCACTGGTTGTCGACAGGATCAGGACATGATCGATCGCCATCGCAGTGGAATTACCGCCGAGGGTTTCCCAAGTGTCCGGAACGACGGTCGCGGTCAGGACTTTGATCACATCGTTTGACTTCGCGGCCAGGTTGGCCGGCAGCACATACATTTCGACAATCAAGTTGTCTTCTGCCGCTTCGACGGTCGTGATCTGCATCACTTCGTCCTTGATCATGTACGTCAAATCCAGATCACGCAGCATCAATCGCAACGCCGACCGCAGCGAGACGTTCGTCAATCCGATCGTGGTTCCGACGTCGGCATCAAGACCGATTTCTTCCAACGCCCGGCGGTCGATGACGATCGGGATATCATGTTGAGCGGAGAGCGTTTGCATGGCTTCGGCAAGCGGCGTTTCGATGAACTGGATCGTGGTCTGGTCGTCCAGCGCTGCGTTGATTCGCTGCTCGGCCGCATTGTGCATGACCAGCTTGGGCGTCCGCGGCTTGCGGCCTTCGGCGAGCACCTTCTTGGCTTGCTGAACCACAGCATTTTGAGCGTTTTGGGTCGGTGTCACTTTCGGTGGCTTGGCCGGTCGCCGCACCGGCTGGGGTGCAAACGGATCAGCCGACGTCCCCGAAGACGGAGCGAATGGATCGGCGGTCTGCGACCACGCGATCGGACCGGACAGGACAAACAACAACGCCGCCAACGTCGCCGGAAAAACACGCATTCAAACACCTGGAATTGGAGAGGAGAGACAGGAGGGGGTGACCTACCCCAGAGCGGATCGTCGCATGATGTCAACCGCATTGCAAGTGTTTTTCCCCCGGTCGGTCGACTGTTCTTCCTTCTTCACCAAAACGCCGCGCGACGATGTTCCAATCGCCGACTCCCTAACGGTCTGCCGCAGCTTCGTTTTCGATTTGGCTGAACAGTCGCCGTCCTCTCCGAGGTCGGCGCGGGGCATAGCTTCACATTTTCGCGCACGCCGAGTTCGGAGAACACGGCGACATTCGCAACGCATCGTTTTTGAATCCGGTCGGTTCAACTCACACGAGCACAAACGCAACTTCCGTTGAATCAACAATCCGTTGGCGATTTCCGTTACGCTTGCATTGTTCGATCCGACGATTCACCCGAAAGCGTGTCGTGTTGCCAAACGAGAGTCCCGTTACGTGAGCCAAGACGTACTGCTGCGAGCCGTCGACCTGACCCGCCGAATCGCCGGGCGAACGCTGTTGGACCATGTGGCGTTGGAGTTGGACGCCGGGATGCGACTCGGGTTGGTCGGACCGACCGGCAGCGGAAAATCGTTGCTGTTGCGAAGTTTGGCAATGCTGGAACCGATCGATTCGGGGCAGTTGTTTTGGCGGAACGCGGTGGTCTCCAGCGACCAAGCGACGGGTTACCGCAGCCAAGTCGTCTACGTCCATCAGCGGGCGGCCGGATTCGAAGGGTCGGTAGAATCGATCTTGCAGCAACCGTTTCAATTGAAGGTCCATCGCGGTCACTCCTTCGATCGCGGCTGGATCATCGAACAACTGGCAACGGTCTCGCGCGAGGCGAGGTTCTTGGACCAGCCCCACGAACAACTCTCCGGAGGAGAATCGCAGATCGTCGCCCTGTTGCGCGCGATCCAACTGTCGCCGTCGGTCCTGTTGCTGGACGAACCCACGTCGGCGCTCGATCGGCAATCGGCCCGCCACGTCGAATCGATCGTGATGCGTTGGTACGAGGAAAAACCAGATGCTCGGGCATTCATTTGGGTGTCGCACGATCCCAGTCAAGCCGATCGCGTTTGTGATTCGCTGATCACGATGGACGCCGGCCAAATCCAACGTTTGCAACAACACACTTCGTGAAGTGACACGGCAAATGGCGCCCTACATCGAACTGACGAACTGGCAAGTCGCTCTGGCCGCGTTGTTGATCGTCATCAACGGAGTCGTCTCGGTCGTGCTGCGGCTGCGATTGGAAAAGACCCTGGCGATCGCGAGTGTCCGCACCGTGGTCCAACTGGCTTTGGTCGGTGCGGTCTTGTCCTGGGTCTTTCGCGTCGATCGCTGGTACGTGGTGATCGCGATCGCGGCGGTGATGACACTGGTCGCCGGATTGTCCGCCGCCGATCGCAGCAAACGCAAGTTCCCCGGGATCCGCCTGATCGCCATCACGTCGGTTTGGGCCTGCGCATGGATGCTGACCGGATACGTGCTGTTGTTCGTGTTTCGGGACTTGCCCAAGTGGTACGAACCGCAATACGCGATCCCGCTGTTGGGCATGGTGCTGGGCAACACGCTCAACGGGATCTCGGTCGGGCTGAGCACGCTGACCGAAACATTGGTTCGATCGCGTGGGCAAGTGGAGACATTAATCGCACTGGGGGCGACGCGTTGGGAAGCGGCGGGGGAACCGATCCGTGAAGCGGTGCGGACGGGGATGATCCCGATCGTCAACTCGATGATGGTCGTCGGCGTGGTCAGTTTGCCGGGGATGATGACCGGCCAAGTGATCTCGGGCATGGACCCGGTCCAGGCGGTCCGCTACCAGATCGTGATCATGTTTCTGATCGCCGGCGCGACGGCCCTGGGCACCGTGTCGGTCGTGTTGTTGTCGGTCCGGCGGCTATTCGACGCGAACCATCGGTTCAAGTTCGAGATCATTCGAAACGCTGATGCCAAATGAGTGACTCTGCCAGGAATCCGAGTTTTGAAACGACGCGGTGGAGCGTGGTCATTTCCACCGGAAAGGACGATTCCAGATCAGCGCGGGATGCGATGGAGCATCTCTGTCAACAATACTGGTTCCCATTGTTCGCCTTCATTCGACGTCGAGGCTATGACGAATCCGATGCGGAGGACTTGGTGCAGGCGTTTTTTGCACGCGTCGTGGAAAAAAACGTCTTTGCGATAGCCGATCGTAGCCGCGGGCGATTTCGCACGTTTTTGTTGACCTCGCTGGAAAACTTTATGGCCAACGAAAAAGCGAAGGCGAGCGCACTGCGCCGTGGGGGCGGAAAAAGCATCGTCAGCTTGGATCGAACGGACGCCCATGGGAAACCGATGAATGTGATCGCCACCGACAGCTTGCCTCAGGACGAGTTCAACCGCCAATGGGCGATCACCGTTCTCAACGAGGTCTTGGAATCCGTCCGGCAGCGATACCAGCAAGAGGGAAACGCGGCGTTGTTTGACGCCCTGTCCCCCTACTTATCAATCGCAGGCGATCGCAAGCCGTACGCCCAAGTCGCCGATTCGTTGGGGATGTCTCCGTCTCACGTCAAAGTCGCCGTGCACCGATTGCGTAGGCGGTATCGCAAGCAATTGGAACTCGAGATCGCGTCAACGGTTGAATCGCCTGAACAAGTCGAGGACGAGATCCGGCAATTGTTCCAGGCACTGGGAGGCTGAACGCGTTCGAGAGATGTTTTTTCCGTTTTTCTTGTAACCCCCGGGACTCTTTCCGTTACCCCATCCTTGTCACCACGATTCGTACCGGAAAGAACAATGAATTTGCCCGACCGATGCCCCCACTGCAACACTCCGCTTGCCCCGACGACGGGCCAACCGATGTGCCCGGTTTGCTTGTTGCGCGGCGTTCTGCAGCGGTCCGACTCGGAACACGACGATCCGTTTCTGTCTGAAACACGTTCGGTTTCGAGTGACAGAAGTTTCGACTCGATGCGATCGATCGGCGCGAGCACGGCGCTCGCGGATCTGCCGCCGGGCACACAATTCGGGGATTACCGGATCGTGCGCCGACTCGGCCATGGCGGGATGGGCGTTGTGTACGAAGCAGAACAAATGACGACCTCTCGGCGGGTCGCGCTGAAGGTTTTGGCCCAGTCGCTCGATCAGGGCGAAGCCAGGGCAAGGTTTATGCGTGAAGGCCGCTTGGCCGCCGCGATCAATCATCCCAACAGCGTGTACGTCTATGGCACGGAAGAAATCGATGGCGTGCCGACGATCTCGATGGAATTGGTCGACGGCGGGACCCTTGCCCAGCGTGTCAAGCAGGCCGGTCCGATGTCGATCCGCGACGCCGTCGACGCGGTGATCCAAATCATCGATGGGCTGGAAGCCGCCGACGAGCGCGGCGTCCTGCACCGTGACGTCAAGCCCTCCAACTGCTTCATCACGTCCGACGGCGCGGTCAAGATCGGCGATTTCGGTTTGTCCATTTCGACCGCCGGGGACCATCTCAAGACGATGTCGGAGGTGACGATCGAAGGGACGTTCTTGGGAACACCCGCCTTTGCGTCACCGGAACAGCTTCGTGGTGAACCGCTCGATCGACGCAGCGACATCTATTCTGTCGGCATCACGTTGTATTATTTGCTGACCGGTAAGGTCCCCTTCGACGCCGACAACATGATCCACTTGTTGGCGACGGTGCTCGACAAACCCGCTCCCGCCGCGGCGACGTTTCGCAGCGACATCCCCGATGAATTGGATGCTGTGATCCTGCGGTGCTTGCAGAAACCCGCCGGCCAGCGATTCGACAGCTACGAATCGCTTCGTCAAGCACTCCGTCCCTTCAGTTCCCGCTCTCCCGTCGCAGCTTCATTGGGCGATCGGACGTTGGCCGGAATCGTCGACACTGCAATCTGTTTCGTCGTGCTGATGCCCGTCAGTTTTTTCAGTCAGTATCGAGCCGACATGGCGTCGGACTTTGGGGCGACACGCAGTCTGGGAACGATCTTGTTGCAATGGGCCGTGGTGGCCGCGACGATCGCATATTACGCGTTTGCCGAATGGAAGTACGGGTACACAATCGGCAAAAGAATATTCGGTCTTCGTGTCACCAGTGGGGACAACCGCCCCACATTGTCACAAACCATCGGTCGAGCATTTCTGTACCTCGGTGTCCCCGTATTGCCGTCGACGGTATTTAATTTGGTGAACCTGGGGCGAGACCCCACGGACTTCTCATTCGGTCCTTCGGTCATTTTGGCGATGATCGTGGGCTGGTGCTATTTCGCATTGAAATTCGGCTTGTTCGTGACGGCGCGAGCGAATAACGGTTATGCCGCGATTCATGACCGGATCACTTCGACGCGTGTCCTGGAAATCACCGCCGAACCGCATCGGCGACTCGCCGAGCTAGACAACGACGCGTTCGATTCTGAATCGGATTCGGAAAAGGTTGGCCCCTACATTCGACTGCGAACGCGGTTCGAGAGGGACGGCGAACAGCTGGTGCTCGGCTACGATGCCAAACTATTGCGTCGAGTTTGGTTGCATCTGCAACCGGTCGGCACGCCAAGGGTCCCACTAGAGAGGCGGGATTCGACGAGCCGTGAGACACTTCGTTGGCTCGGTGGGCGACGAAGCGAGACGGAGTGCTGGGATTGCTATGAAGCTCCGCCCGGACGTCCCTTGATCAGACGGCTGACGTCCATCAGCGGTGCACACGCGATCCGGCTCATGCGACGTCTGATCGATTTGTCAGTCGATTCGGGCGAAAACATTTCCGGTGGTGAAAAAGATTCGATACGCTTCCGACTGGAACGCTGGTGGGCCACCGACCGGGATGATCTTAAATGGTTGCCGTTTGATTTCGTCGATGACAACGCGGACGTCGGCGCAGCAGACGGGGATGAAGCAACGGCCAATCCACCATCGGAAAATCCATCGCTTTCAATGGTCCGTCGCGCCGCGTCGTTTGCGTTGCGGGAAGAACTCGCGCCGACGAATCACAGTCAATCGTGGTCGCTCGAACAACGTGATGCGATGACCCAAGTCTCAGTAGCCCAAAGTCCTGCCGAAGCGATGCAGATCCTTCACGGCGTGGACATCGATCGAGCGATCAAATTGCGGGCTCGCGTTCTTGCCATGGTGGCCGTCTCACTCAGCATTCCCCTGCTGACCGTGTTGTTCGGGCTGTTCGCAGCGTTCCTGTACGAGATTCAGAAACAGCGGTATCCGGAAGTCGACCAACTTCACGAAGTCGTCCAGGTCCTGCGACGTGAGGAGGAACGATTGACCGCCGAGCGAGTCGATCGTTTGGTGGCGGTGCAGCGTTACGTCGCGGGAAACTTCGAACAGGTGTTCGACGACAAGGACGTGATGAATTCGATCTACGCCACGGTGCGGCTTTCAATCGCAGATCGAATTGCGCTTCGCCAGGCGATCGATGCCCAGCAGCCCACGGCAGAGGAACTGCGTGTCGCAACCGCGCGGTATGACGGCTTGCGGCAAAACTGGATCGAGAACCCGGGGAATCGGGTCGAAATCCAATTTTCGTTTTGGACGCCACTTGGGCCGGCCTACACGTGGCTGGAATTCATCTGGCTGCCGAGTCTATTGACCGGTTTGCTGTTTCGGGGCGGATTGTTGATGCGGCTGTTCGGTCTGGTGCTGGTCAACCGTCGTGGGAAGCGGGCGTCAGGGCTGCGCGTTTTCATCCGCATGTTGATCGGCGGGATTCCCGTGCTGGTGATCGTCGTCTTCGGCACACCGCTGGTGATCAGCAAAACGTACGGGGGCTATTGGAGTCAATCGTTTCTGCTGTCCGCTGTTGTCGCTGGTCTTTGTCTGGTCGCCGTAACGATGGTCGTTGTCCCGTTTGTTCGCGGCAACCAATGCTTCAGCGATCGTTTTTCAGGGACCTATTTTATGGTCAGATAGGCCGGGCAAACCGGTACAATGCTTCGTCATCCTGCCAGCCTGACCGACGTAACACGCATCCGGTTCACCAACGAAATGCCGTCCATCAATCCCGATCGATTCAATCACTTGCCATTTCGATTCACCAGATTCGCCTCTGTTTTTTTTGTCATTGCAGTGGTCAGCGCCTGCATGAAAACGGTTGCGGCCGAGCCGATCCTGACCGACGACCGCCTGCAGTTGACTCTGTTCGCTGAAGATCCCCAGATCGTGACTCCGATCGGAATGGCGATCGACGACCGCTATTTCAAGGGCGACGAGGTGGAAGCGTATCAGGCACTGCCAACATCACTGATGCCCGATGGATTGGAGCAATTGATGTCGGTCGACGAGTTTCGCGACTTGATCGCCTATTTGGTGACACTGGATGATTGAGAAGGGAACAAACAAACGTGGGCTGATTTGATGACGAAACGAACCCGTTGAGCATCTTGGACGATTTTTGGGATACCGCTACCATCAAAGGATGACAAGCTGTGTGACATGTTCGAAATCTGGCTGGCTCCGCAATCAACGCCATAGAGAGACGCGCGGTGCATCAATCACGCCGTGACTGTTCCCTCGCGAGTTTCCTCCGCTGGTCGAGATACTTCTTGTTGGCTTGTTCATAGGCATCGGCGCGGGAGTAGATCCGAAAGGCGATGAAGATGCCGAAACCGATGAACAGGACACCGAACAGGGGAAAGATGCGAACCACGCCCGGCGCACCGACGCGGGCCCCCGCACTGGTGATGCCGGTCGCCATGATCGTCCAAAACAGACCGAACGCGGCAATCATGATGCCACCGACAACCGCTCCGCTCTTGGTCGGCAGACTCTGCTGGCCGTGTTTGCCGGTCACCATGTGGGACAACCGCTCTCGCTGCCAGCGGTCATCCAAATCCTTGATCTCGCTGGAGGATTTCATCTCCGCCACGTCGCGGGCGATTCTTTCAGTCGTTTCCTTCAGCTCGTTCAAGACCGACGTCGAGTAGCTGTTGCCGACGTGTTCAACCGCCAGCTTCGCCTGGCAGAACCCGCAGGTCGCGAAACGAGCCTTCGCCGGAACGTCCAACGGAGCGCCGCAGTGATTGCAATTGAGCGAGATGACTTTCATGGAGCATTCATATGAGATTGGTGTCGAAACATTCTACGAAATCCCGCCTGACAGTGTGTCGTTAGAGTCGCCGTGTTCTCCGAACTCGGCGCCTCGAAAAGCGAAGCTTCGCCCGGAGCCGACCTCGGAGAGGACGGCGACTGTGCGAACGTAGCTACCTTCGCCAGAAGGTGGATCCCGACGCTTTCCACGCTCTGGCGAGCGTAGCTACGTCACCCCCACGGTGACATGGATTTAGCGCCCCGCCGGGCGGACGATCGTTTTTCCGCCGCCGGCGGCCCAGGTGTCGGTGCCGGCGACGTGCACCCGAATCGCGATCAACCCGCTGCGTTGATCGTCCAGATTGATGACAAACGTCTTGGGCTGGCCGGCCGAAATGGGTTCGGCCGCTCGGGCCAGCGTGATTTCATTCGGATCCGGTTTGGGCCGGCCGGGCTGTGTCTTGCGAGTTTCCCCCAGCGGATGATCAAGCATCACTACGCACTCACCGTCGATCGGACTGGTCACGGTGACTTTGATCGGAGCACCGAAATCAAAGCCCGTCGCCGTTTCGATTTTCACCGCCGCCGGTGGGTGCAGTTTCAACATCGGGTCACCCAGCAAACCGTACAGCGCCGCGTGCTCGCTGCGTTCATCGGCAAGTTTCGTCCCTGCCGGGCTGACCAAGGTTGCGACGGCATCGACCATCATCCGCAATTGTCCTTTCTCGGTCGATTCGTCTTCGGATTCCAGCCGCCGGATCGACGACAACCATGCGGTCCCCAAGCGATCGGCCGGAGCTTCATCGGCGCCCTGTCCGTAAATGGAATCGATCAACCCCAGTGTCAAAGACGCGTTGCCGTAGGGCATTGTCACTCGATTTCCGGCGATCACCGCAATCGGGCCACATTCGTGCAACAGCAAACGTTCGGCAAAACTGTCAACGCCCGCGTCGATGGCCCCGGTGAAACAACACAGCAACACGGCGATCGGGGCGTTGGCCGGATCACATTTCAGATTGCTGATCGTATCACCATCCAGCACCGGCACGCCGGTCGGACCGCGTGGGACACTGTCCAGCCGATCGACCATCCCGTGACCGGCGTAAACCCAGAACCGACAGCCCTGGGTGTAACGTTCGGAAACCGACTCGGTGAATCGTTTGCTGGGGTAAAACAGATGGCCGGGGCTGCCGTAGGCGACACTGGTGCGGACGGACATCGGCAACGAGGCGGTCACCATCATCCGCGTGACCGATTCGATCGCAGAATCGGCCAGCATCCCGAACCCGCCGACTCCGCCGACCAGTTGAACACGCTCGCGCCACAGCGAAAAATTGCGGCTGGTTTCATACGCTTTGATCCGCCGAATCAGGTCACGCAATTGGTCCGCCGAATCGACCGGCAATCGCCCGACCGCCAGATCGGATCGCCCGTCCGAATCGATGTCGCTGTAGGGATAATCGGTCGCCATCGTCGGCGTGCTGCCGAATTTCGCGGTGACGGTTGTGGCCAAGTAGTGCATCGGCACCTGCGTGCGGGTGTCGGCCGCCGCACCGATCACCGGGGCGTCGCCGACCAGCAATAAGAATCGGTCCGATGGGAGGGCATTTTTTCGAATCGCAGTCGACAGCTCACCAGCCGTGGCGGAGGAATCGATCACGCGAACCGCGATGCCTTGCTTGCGGCGATAGTCGATCCAGTCCCCAAGAGTCGCGCGAAACTCGCTCGGGCAAACCACCAACGCCGTCGGTTGGGGAACGTTCACGGCCGGGGCGTTTTCCTCCGCCGTGGCAGGGATGATCGTCATGCAGGCGGCGACAATTGACAGGAACAAACGCAATGCCATGGTAGAACTGCCCGGGGGCATGATCATCGCCAGGTAGCGCAGTCCCCGTGCCTTCCACGCACTGGTGAGTGTCGCTACCTTCATGTCGGTCATGATCGCGCCGGCTGATTGAACGGTTCGTTGCATTAAGGGTCCTGCCATTCCTTCCGAAACGCGGGTGGGCTAGGCTTCCAGCCTGTCAAATCAGCGCGGTTCGACTACGACAGGCTGGAAGCCTATCCCACGAGCTCGCCGATTCCCTATCTCAACCGATTCACCTGGAAAACGCCAGTCCAATGTCTGTCCCGCCAGCCTCCGATGTCGCCCCGGCCTATCGCGACAAACCCCGCTTGGCGATCACCGTCGGTGACGCTGCCGGGGTCGGACCCGAATTAGCGTTGGTCTGTGCGGCAGACGAATCGGTCCTCCGCCGTTGCCAACCCATTCTAGTCGGTCCGGCCGCGATCCTGCGCAAGGCCGCCGCATCGCTCGGTCTGGCAATTCCCCCGACGACCACGATCGCTCGGCCTGCGGGACCAAATCAGCCGCCGGCGGGTTTGATCGATTGTGGTGACGTCGCGTTGGACACCTTCACCCCCGGCAAGTTCTCGGCCGCGACCGGCCAAGCCTCATTTTCGGCGGTCGACTTGGCGATCGCCGAAACGATATCGGGAAACTTCGACGCCATCGTGACCGGCCCGATTCAGAAAGAAGCCTGGCACGCTGCCGGCACGGGGTACTTGGGACACACCGAATTGTTGGCCGATCGGACGCAGACCAGGGACTTTTGCATGATGCTTTCCGGCCAAGCCTGCTCGACCGTGCTGGCGACCATCCACGTGCCGCTTGCCGATGTGATCGCGTCGCTCTCGGTCGACCAAATCGCGCGTGCGATCCGGTTGGGCGGATCGGCGATGGAGAAACGATTCGGCCGACCGCCACGGATCACCGTACTGGGGTTGAATCCACACGCCGGTGAAAACGGATTGCTCAGCCATGGCGAAGAAGAAAACTTGATCCGCCCGGCGATGGACCTGATCGAGCAGGAATGCGAAGCGGAAAACCGCGATTGGCATCTGGTCGGTCCCGTTCCTCCCGACACCGCATTCACACCGGCGATGCGTGACCAAACCGACGTGCACATCTGCATGTATCATGATCAGGGGCTGATTCCGCTGAAGGCACTTTCGTTCGACGATGCAGTCAACATCACCCTCGGGTTGCCGATCGTTCGCACCAGCGTCGACCACGGAACGGCGATGGATCTCGCCTGGAAAGGGACGGCCAGTGCCAATAGCATGCGTTCGGCGATCGACCGCGCGATCGAGTTGTGTCGGTAGTGCGGTTGATTCGCGACGTTAACCTTCGTTGTGATTGCTGAATTGACAGGCTGGAAGCCTATCCCACAATCAAAATCCGACAGGCTGGAAGCCTATCCCACATTTGAAGCATCGTAGGAACCGTTGACTGCAGAGACATCGATCAGCGAATCGCCGTCGCGCGACCGCCGTTCCGTTTGGATCACGGGGGTGGAGATCATTGCGCTGTTGGCGTTGTTTTTCGTCTATGCCGCGGACCCTCCGCCGGCGGTCAACGAAGCGCATTATTTGGTCAAGGCAAAGAACTTTTGGGACCCCACGTTCTGCTCGCAGGATCTGTTTGCGTCCTCGGGAAAGGCTCACACGACGTTTTACTGGACGTTCGGTGCGCTGACCCAAGTCGTCTCGCTGGAAGCGACCGCATGGGTCGGGCGTTTGATCGGCTGGTCGATGCTGGCGATCGGCTTGGTCCGGTGTTGCCGCAGCCTGTCGTTGCCCGCGTTTTCATCACTGGGCGTCGCGACGCTGTGGCTGGTCGGGATCGAACACGGGAACTTGGCCGGCGAATGGGTGGTCGGCGGGATTGAAGCCAAAGTGCCGGCCTATGCGATGGTGTTGATGGGCATTGCGGAGATCGCCCGTCGAAATTGGTCGCGCGGCTGGATCTGGTTCGGCGGGGCATCGGCGTTTCATGTGTTGACCGGTGGCTGGGCGGTGGTCGCCGGGGCCATCGCCTTTGGCGTGACCGAAAAGTGGTTCCGCAGCCCCGATCAGCCACCGGCACGGTTTTTCAGCGTCGGGCTATTCATCGGCGGCGCGCTCGCCTTGTTCGGTTTGCTGCCGGCGATCCAATTAACGCTGGGGGCGACGGCGGAAGAGAGCGTGCTGGCGGCCAAGATCTACAGCTACATGAGAATCCGGCATCATTTGCTGCCCGGTGATTTTCCGCTTCACTGGTTCGTTCGACATGGGGTGTTGGCCGGTGCGTTGGTGATGTTGGTGTGGCGTGGCCGACCGACAGCCAACGAGCGGCGGGTGATTTGGATCGGTGCGGGAGCGTTGATGATCGCCGGATGCGGACTGATCGTCGGCGCACTGCCCGCGGTGATGCCCGATCTGGCGGCCAAACTGCTGCGTTACTATTGGTTCCGGCTCAGCGATGCGATCGTCCCCCTGGTGTTGGCACTGTGGTTGATGCGGCTGGTCGTGACAACGCAACCCGCCGGACGTGCCGGCGTCGGTCGCGTCCTGGCGACTGTGACGCTGCTGGCCGCCGCCGGCATGTTCATTCATTCGGCGACGCAGCGAAACCGGATCGGCGTCCCGCCTTCGACCAGCCACCGTCTGTTGGGCGTTGCGTTGGATGCCGATGCCGAACAACAGCAGCGCTCGCACCGCGACTGGGTGGCGGTCTGTGATTGGGTGCGCATCGCGATGCCCCCTGAAGAGATCTTTTTGACGCCGCGACACCAACAAACCTTCAAATGGTATTCGTCGCGCGCCGAGGTTGCCAATTGGAAAGACGTGCCCCAAGACGCAACGTCGTTGCTGCGATGGCAGAAGCGGTTTGATGACATCTTTCCCAAACGGATGGGCGTCGTGTCATTCAATTCGATGCGGGTCCCGATCCGTTACTCGCGGCTGCGGGAGTACCGCGAACGTTACGGTGTGCGTTTCATGATCGTTGACAATCGCATCGCGACCAAACGCGTGCCGCTTGTCAAAGTCTATCCGGCCGCCGGACAGCAGAACGAAACCTACAGCGTCTACGAACTGCCCTACGACTAGCGGGCGGCCGGCCCATTTTTAGACGTCGCCCCTCCCGCGCGATCGCGATCGGGTATGCTGTGTGCCGTCACCGATGACGTTCCCGTCAGAGCCCGGTCACGCTGACGATTGCAATCCATCGATCAAGTCTTTTAGGAGTTCGCCGTGTGCGCGAAAGGTCCATTACAGTTCATGCCGACCGTGTTGTTGCTGGCCCTGTTTGTCGGATGCAATCAATCGACGACACAAACGCCCGCCGAAATCGAACCGACGCGACTGGAGGAGATCACGACGGGCGACGATTCGGTGGTTTCCGATGTCAGTACCGATGAAGCGAATGAGTTTGCCGTGCGGTGGCAGCAAGCGATTGAGCAAAACGATGCCGCCACGGCCCGAGAAATGATCGATTGGAAAGCGATTTTTGATCGCGCGTTGGTCGGATTCGATGTGGACCCCCGCTTTCGATCCGGGTTTCATCAGGGCGCATCGCAAGCGGTAAAAAATCTGGTCGGCGTGATCCACCAGGGAATTCAACAGAGTGGATCGTACCGCTTGGTCCACACGGTTCAGCGAGGTCAATCGCAGCACGTTGTGATGCGATTGCTGACCAGCGATGGCGGTACCAATTACCACGACATTCAATTGACACGCAAGGACGGCAAGGTCGTCGGCGATCACCTGTTTATCGCGATGACGGGGGAGTCCTTTGGCGATTCACTGCGGACCAACGTCGCCGCGGTGATTCAAAGCCAGAACTCGGTGCTCGCCCGGTTATCGGGAACGGCGAAGACCGAAATGGATAACCTGAACAAGCAACAAGAGATGTCGACCGCGGTCCAGCAGGGGAACTACCCGCGGGCGTTAGAAATTTACGAAGCGCTGCCCGCCAAGACGAAACAGATGAAGTTGCCGATGCTGTTTCGCGTGATGTCGCTGGCCGAAGGGGATTATGACGCGTATGTCGAAGCGATCAATGAATACTCCCAGCGGTTTCCCAACGATGCCTGTTTGGGACTGATCACGTTGGACGCGGCGGGCATCAACCAAGACGAGGCGTTGTTGATGAAGTCGTACGATTCGATCCAAAAATGGACCGGCGGCGATCCCTACCTGACAACGCTTGTGGCCGGCGTGCGGGCGACGTTCGGGGCGGCCGAACAAGCGGCCGAGATGCTGGAGACCGTTGACGTCGACGCATTGGAGCTTGCCGGTGCTCACGATTTCGCCTTGACCGTCTCCCTGGCCCGCGACGATCACCAATCGACGCTGCATCATTTGACGGCGCTCCGTGATCAATACGGCTATGAATTCACCGACCTGACGACGGTCGAAGATTTTAAAAGCTTTGCCGCCTCACCGGTCTATCAACAGTGGCTGGCGGGATCGCAGTGATCGTGCGGTTGCCAAGTGGGACAGCACCAGCCCTGGTTATCCTCATCACCGCAAAGACCGGCTAGACGTCTACCGCCGACTCGTTTCGGGTAGCGGAACTCGCCAAGAGTTTCGCACTGGCGCTCGTTTCGGGTAGCGGAACTCGCCAAGAGTTTCGCACTGGCGCTCGTTTCGGGTAGCGGAACTCGCCAAGAGTTTCGCACTGACGCTCGTTTCGGGTAGCGGAACTCGCCAGGAGTTTCGCACTGACGCGGCGACGCCGCTGGGGGAGCCGAAAGCCTTGGCGGCTTCCGCTACGAGACGAGTCCGCAATTGCAGTGGCGTTAGACTCCCAGACGCCTAACCCACCCGCCCCTCCCCTCGCTGGCAGGAAGGGTGAAGTCCTTAACTTGGTGCCGATGCCCCTCGCTCACGCGTCGGGCTGGCATTGCTAGAGGCTTGTGGTGTCGGCAAGCAACGTGATGATCTTGCCGGCCAAGCGGTTCACGCTGCCTTTGCCGTCGGGATGCAATCGTGAGCTGAGGAAGATGAAGATCAGGTCCTTTTCCGGGTCAATCCAAAGCACCGTTCCGGTGAACCCGCCGTGCCCGAACGCCTGGTCGGACAACGCCGTGCCGCGGTTGCTGGAATACGGTGATTGGTGGTCCCAGCCCAAGGTCCGTGTTCCGCGGGGAGATTCTTGAGGGACATTGTGGGGCGCGGTCATGCGCCGAAAGGTCGCTTGCCCGATAACGGTCGAGTTTCCCTTGGCCGCGGCCAACAGATTCTGGCCATAGAGCACCAAATCTTTTACGGTCGAAAACAGTCCCGCATGCCCGGCGACACCGCCCAGACGAGACGCCCGCGGATCGTGCACGTCCCCTTTCAGCCAACCGTCGGCCTGCTTTTCGGTCGGTGCGGCGCGAGGTTTCAGTTCTTCCGGCGGGTTGAACATCGTCTCGTGCATCCCCATTGGCTGGAAGATTTCTTCCTTGGCAAACACGTCCAACGGCTTGCCGCTGACCGCTTCGACCAGTTTACCCAGCACGATGAACCCGACGTCGCTATAGGCGAACTTCGTTCCCGGGTCCGAACGCAGTTTCAAGTCACAGATCCGCCGCCACGCGGTCTGCGCACCGTCTTGATAATCCGACAACGCATTGTCCGGCGTCAAACCACTGACGTGCAACAGGCACTGTTTGACGGTGATCGTTTCCTTTTGGTGCCCGGTAAACTCGGGCAGGTATTTGGAAACCAGCGCGTCCAGATCGATCTGGCCACGCTGGGCCAATAACGCGATGGAGGTTGCCGTCGCCACCGGTTTGGTGATCGACGCGAGGTCAAACACGGTGTCGGTCGTCATCGGCAATTCGACCGGTTCGACCTGACGGTTCCCGAACGTCTCGAGATACCGAATCTGTTTCCCATCGGCGAGACAAACCACCGCACCGGGAAGGTCGCCGTCCTTGATCGCGGCATCGATCCACCGAGTGATCTGAGCATGATGCTCCAGCGGTGGTGCCGTGTCGTCGGCAGGGGCGACCGAGGGCGCGAGCAACACGCAGACAAACAACAGCCAGTAATCAAGACGTATCACAAGGCATCCATGGGGCAGGGGGAAAGTAACAATCCGACGTCAAGCCGACCAATTTAGTCCAACCGCCCACCCATCACCATCATCCAGCCCTCCCATCATCCCGCTCTCTCTCCGCCTCTATCGTTTTGCCCCCATCGTCTTGCCCCCGTCCATCATTCTGCCCCGTATCATTCTGCCCCGTATCATTCTGCCTCCTCTCCATCCGCCCCCTTACGCCGACGGATCCCCCGCCACGCCCCCGGCCTCCTTCCACTGTTCAATCCACTGCCGCACACGCCCGGCGAAGTCAGCGGCGGACGTCCCGACGATTCGCAAATCAATCCTGCCGTCCCCGCTCTCCGCCTGTTCCAACACCGCATCGATTTGTTGCAACGCTTCAGCGAGCCGCTGTAGAATGGCCGCCTGGTCGGCATCGGAAACCGGCTCGGTCACCAATTGCAAACGGCTGACGGGCGGATCCTCCGATGGGCGCGGTTGCCGCAATCGAACCAGCCGTCCGTTTTGGGCTTTCAAACGGCAGGCATCGAAAAACACTCGCCGCAGTCGACCCGACTCATCAAATTGGAACACCGGATCTTGATTCCAGTACAGGCTCAACTGACCACGCGAGCGGAATCCGATCACGACTTCGGCGTCACCCACCGACAACCGGCCACGCACGGTCATGGCGGTGCCGTCGCGGAGTAGGTCTTCACGGTCTTCGGTTTGCTTTGCCATCAGGAGCGAGAGAATGACGAATCAGATTCAGATGCAGCCGACGTTTCGTGTTCAGCTTCCCTGGGAACGTGAAGAAGCCAAGGGCCGCCTACGACGCGCGATCCAATCCGACGAACTCGCGTCCCACGCCGCTTCGGCCGGCTGGGTGATCGACTACCGAATCGAATCGGCGGACCAACGGTTTTGGTCCCCCCACCTGTCCGTCCAATTGAACCGCATGGACGAACCGACGTCTACCGAGGCGTTTTGTCGATTTTCGCCGCGTCCTGAGATTTGGACGATGGTGATGGCCATTTACATGGTCGCCGCATGCTGCTTCTTCGCCGCGTTGATCTTCGGGTTCGTGCAGTGGTCGATGGGCAACCCGCCATGGTCGCTGGTCGCCGTACCGATTTCGCTGTTGGTGATCGCCGGATTGCACGGGGCCAGTCTGATCGGCCAGGGCTGGAGTCGCGATCAAATGGATGTGCTGCGGTCGCGTTGGGAGCGGACGGTGGAACTGGCCCGGTCGGAATGAACCGCATCACGTCACATCGATCAGGTCGTTGAATCAGACGACCGTATCAGTTGCCTGGCAGCTTGATCCCGTTCTGGTCTAACGCTTGTTCTTCGGCGCGTTGATCACCGGAAGGTCGATCGAGCGGCCTAGCGTCACAGGATCCGGGAGCCGTTCAGCGATCCGAACGCTACGGTCCGTTGGCACGAGAGTGCTGAGGTCCGTTGGCACCAGAATGGAATCGAACGTGCGGACTTTGACCTCCGATTGATCGTGCTGATCTTGCTGATCTTGCTGATCGTGGTGATCGACGGCGGCATCGATTGGCGGTGGAGGGGTCGGCAATCGGGTCATTCGGTTGCTTGCCAAACGATATTGATTCGCGCAATGGCAGTGGCTGTGTGCCGACCGATTCCGCGTGCTGCGGTGTAGGCATCCGACTTGTGAACTGAGTAGCAATCCAGCAACGACAAAACACAGGGAACGATTCATCCTTGAATTCCTTTGGGAGGTTTCGGAAACAACGAAATGCCACGGTCACGTCTGGTGAGAGGAGTCGGGGAGATCCAAGTTGACTCGCGTGACCGGTGAGGTGCTTCGTTCGGCGCGATCGGCTCATCATTCTGACAGTCACCTGCGAAACCCGCGTTGTGAGCTGAAAGAGGTGATGGCAACGATGCGTTCGAGCGAAGGCTCCTCGTCTAAGACAAGGTGATCGGACAGCGAGCTTGCCGCGGTGTGGGGAAAACGGACATTCAGAAGCACTGCACATTCATCCCCTCCCTACACCTCGGCAAACAGGGTGAATCCAATCCGCCGATCCATTCGGATGACCCCGAACAGCAAGTCCTTGTCGAATGATCGCTCCGGGCCGACCATGCGTTGAGGCCGAATCAACCGGCTCAATTGATACGACTCCCGTTTGCCCGGCAACACCGCCTCAAGTCGCCCCTGCGCGAACGCGGCCGACCACTCAGGTCCCTCCCAAACTGCCCAAGAGGCTCCTGACCCAATCACGCTCGGCTCATGCTGCGTGGTCCGTTACTTCTGGGCAAATGGGGCCACCGTCTGCGCATCAAACAACACCAGCGACTGGACACATCCATCCACTTTGTTTACGACGCCGACCGACCTCGATATCACTCCAGCCGACTGCGAATCCACTCACGTCGATTGCGCAATCAACGAACCTACGGTCGTTCGGCTTGTTCGTGCATGATCGTCAACAAGCGGTCGATCATCAGGCTCTCTTTGTGGGACACCTTGCCCAGGTCCGCCCCCTCGCCGGAGGCTTTGGCCACGGCGATCATCTGTTTCTCGGTCAAGTGGATCAGGCGATTGGCGGCGTTGAGGGTCAACTTTTTCATGATCCCGCGGGTGTAACGTTTCCAGGCGTCCACCCCCAGACCCGGCGGACGCTTTTGCAACCATGTTTCCAGCACCAGCCAGGCCGTGGAATCTTCGCCGATCCCCAGCTTTTTTGCCTCGGCGTGAATCGCCTCCCGCTCCTCGGCGTCCGCGCTGTCCTCCGCCCAGGCCACCAACACCAACGGAATGAATCGCAAGCAGATCAATTCGTCGGCCGTGATTCCCAATTTGCAAAGCTCGTCGATCAACCGGGGATCTTCGACGCCGGTGCTGCGAACCAACGCGGCACGTGCTTCCGCCGAGCCGGCTTCGGCGTGCAGCCGCTGAACGATTCGGGCTTCCAGTTCGGCAAAGTACCGCGCGGTTTCATGCGTCGGTGTGGATGGATCGTCAGTCATGGTCACTCCGAGATCGATTCGCGATGAAGAAACGGACACTCTGACCGGAACCTGACCCAAAGTGCAACTGAAGGGCCAAAGCCGAACGCAAATCCACTTCATCCCGGTCCGTCCGGATGGGACGTCACAGTGTCACACTGTTGCACACTATCATTTGAGACAATCAGCACACCGTGGGCGATTACGCGCGCCCACATCCCGCAATCAGAAAGAGAGCTGCGATCTGATTCAGGCCGCGGCATCTGGCACTTGATTTGCTTGACTTGATGTCCATCACCACCCTGGAGAATTCTTGCTATGCACAATGTTTTACTTGCCGTCGACGGATCGAATCCCTCCATCGAAGCAGCGAAGTTGCTGGCCCACCTGCCGCATCCGGACAGTTTGGATCTGGCGGTGTTGAGTGTGGTTCAGCGACCGTTCATTCACAGCAGTTACGCGACGGGGGAGTTGTTGGAAAAAGCGTTTGAGCGTGACAAGGCGTTTGCCAACGAAACGTTTCGGCGTGTGGCGGAAATGTTCGACGGCGCGAACGTGAAGATCAAACACGTGATGCGAGAAGGGCCGGTCGGAGAATCGGTGGTCGAAGTCGCCGAATCGCTGAAGCGGGATCTGGTGGTTGTCGGTGCAAAAGGCCACTCACAAATCACGCGTCTGTTGTTGGGCAGCGTCAGCGATCACGTTGCAACCCACGCGCCTTGCAGCACATTGGTGGTCCGGCCGACGGGACTCCATGACACGGTGCGTCCGATCCGAGTCTGCTTGGCCTATGAGAGCAGCGAATCGGCGGTGGCGGCGTTGGAAGAAATCGCCGAGGTCCCGTGGAAGACGGGAACGGATTTCCATCTGCTGACCGTTGAGACATACCTGTCGGATTTCATCGGCCAGCGGATTGCCGACGAAGGCATTGAGATTTCGTCGCATTACCAAGAGGGGCTGGCCCAGGCAAAGGCCGGTTTGGCCGACGTGGCGCCGCATGCGAAGACGCATTTGGTCAAAGGGGATCATGTGGGGGAAAGCATCGTCACGTTCGCCGAAGACAACGCCATCGATTTGTTGATCGTGGGTGAAACGCCGCGCAGTGCGGTGAACCGTTTTTTGCTCGGCAGCACGTCCCGGTACGTCTTGCGACACGCCCCTTGCAGCGTTTGGGTCACACGGAATCGAGCGGTCCGCAACATGGATTCCTAATCACAATTTTTTTCTGGAGCGTGCGACGATGAAAGTTTTACTCGCGACCGATTGTTCGCAGCAGGCCGATGCCGCGGCGGGGTTTCTGCGATCGCTGAAATTCACCGCGCCGATCAGTTTGACGATCATCACCGCACTCGGTGATCCGTATGGTTCCAGCCCCGAGTCGACGCAGCATTGGTTCCCGGAACTGCTGCGTCAGGAGCGTGCCCGTGCCGAAACGCATCAGGCGGATCTGGCCAAGCAGTTGCGGGACCGTTGCACGCGCATCGACACGATCTGTCGTCCGGGGCATCCGGTCAAGATCGTCTTGGGCGAAGCCGCCGATCTGGATTGTGACCTGATCGTGATCGGCGCCCGCGGGCACTCCTTCCTGGGACGCTTGTTGATCGGCAGTGTGAGCGACAGCATTGCCACGCATGCCAAGTGCTCGGTGCTGGTGGTTCGCCCGCCCAAGGACGATGAAGGCAAACGCGATCGCGATCCGGATCGGGCCAACCGAATCCTGATCGGCTACGACAGTTCCCACGCGTCACGCGAGGCGGTCGAAGAGATCGCGGCACTGGACTGGGATGCCGAGACGGAGGTCGAATTGCTGAGCGTCGCGCCGATCTATGACTACCTGCTGGGCAACGGGTTGTCGACGGCCGCGATCGCCAACGAAGAGGAGATTTTCAAGGAGATGAAGCAGGGCGGGGATGAGATGAAGCACCGGATTCATGAAGTGCTTCCCAAGACTCATTCGGTCATCATGCATGACCAGAGGGTCGGCGACGCGATCGCGGACCTGGCCGAAAAGAGCGGTTCCGATCTGGTCGTCGTCGGTGATTCCGGCCACAGTTTGCTGGATGACTTTCTGCTCGGCAGCACGACGAAGTATGTGTTGCGTCATGCCCCCTGCAGCGTTTGGATTTCCCGGCATCACCGAACCACCAGCGATGAATCCGAACGCGGGAGTGCAGAAACGAACGCCGAGGACGCTTCAAAATGAGAGGGAGTGGGTGGGGGCGGCACCCGGGTGGCAGTATCGGGCGGCAAAACCGGTCAGCGACTCGACACTGGGCAGCGACAGTTTTTGCCGTGCCCGTCGTAAATGGGTGTGAACCGTGCTCGCGCTGACATCCAGCTTCTCGGCGATTTCACGTGTCGGATAGCCCAACGCCAGCAGCCCCAGGATCTCGCGTTCCCGCTCGGTCAGCGTCTTGAGTTCTTTGGGGATCATGACCGAGAGCATGCAGACGGCGATCTCGGGCCGTTCCAATGGCCACAGCCAGACGCGGAAGTGATGCCCACGTTTGTTCTCCAGTTCCAACGTGGCGGCTTCGCCGAGTGCGACGACTTTGGCAAACGCTTGTTTGGCATCGTGCATCGATTCACTGACCAGATGTTTCCAGACCAGGTCACCGGGTTTCCACGACGGTTTGTCAGCGCTCCGCCAAACCAGATGGCCGCGCCAGTCGCAGATCGTGACATTTATCCCGTCCAGAATCACATCAGACATTAAGAATCGCCATCATTTTGCGTGTATTGCGATATTTTGGGGCGCCCAACTCACTTATCATTTCGCCTTCTTCGGTGGGATCCTGCGTCCACCGGAAATGGGTTTCCTACGCGAGATCGGGGCAGTCTCGCCGGGAAGCACATCGCTGTCTTACCGGAACGCCGTGCAGGGCCCGATGTAATGGATCTACACCATCGGGGCATCGCGCCACGAAGGGTTCTGCTGAGATACCCTCGATGGCTGGAATTTCTGTGTCGGTCGTCGTCGTTGTGTCGTTTGCGCGGCCGAATTCGACGGGGTTGACCGCCAAATTGCGGGTTTCAGGTCGCCCGACCCTTTGGAGGATGCTTGACCGTCAGAAGAGTGCCGACGTGCTCTTGGGATGAGGACGACGGCCCTCCGGGCGGTCGTCCCTCGCAGCAAGGGAGTCGCCTGAAGGCGACACACCAACGTACGTTCACTCATTGGACATACGCTTCGGCGGCGTACTGATTGCTCAACCGGGTGCTGCTGTCGCAGGGGAGCGTGCGGTAGGTGTAGCCGGCCGCTTTGACCGCGTCTTTGACGGGATTGAATTCGGAGAACGAATCGTCCCACACGGCGATCAACACATGAAAGCGGCCGGGTTGAAATTCGGACTGCAAACGCACCGCCAATTCCGACAGCGATTCGTCATCGACCGTTGATCCTTTGTGCGGCTTGGGCGTTACCCTTGTCAGCGAACGGCTATGCTGGAGCACGAAAAAATCGTCGCGGTTGACACCTGCATCGGGAGCGTTCTGCAACAGATACCAACGTCCATAACGCAGCAACACCACCGCCTCTTCGGTCATGCTTCGATTCAAGGGACGAAACTCCACCGACCGTTCCGACTGAGATCGAACGGCGCTGACACTGGCCGCCTGTTCGGCGATCTGTTGTCTCGCCTCGGCAATCTGCCGTTCAAGTTCGGAATGATCGGCCAATTGATCCTCGAGCGCTCTTTGTTGGGCTTGCCGTTGATGATCGGTGCGGCCGGCGTGGCGTCGGGCCAGTGAGAGGGTCTGTTGGAGTGATTCCAGACGGTCGGCCATGGCCGTCACGTCCCCTTGGGGATCCAACCGCCGCATGATCGTCTTCTGGGCCTGGATCGCCGCCATCGTTTGGCGGACCTTGGCATCGGTCAACGCCGTGCTGACCGGTTGGGGGCGTTGGTCGGTCGGGTCCTCCGGTTCGGCAGGGGCGGTGCCGCGGGCGATGATCAACAACGCGGCCAACAGCGTCAAAAACATCACGCCGCCGAAAACGTTTGACACCGTGTCCAGCAACAACTCCAGCGAATCGTCATCGTTGCTGTTGGTTCGTCGCCGACTCACAGCGATTCTCCCTGGGTTTCTCCCTGGGTTTCTCCCTGGGTTTCTCCCTGTGACTCTTCCTGAACGTCCGCTCGGATTGGCACGCTCGCCTGGGCGGTGATCTGAGAATCCTCGTCCAACAATTCCAAGGCCAAGCGGAAACCGGCGTCGCGGAACTCGGACAGAAACATGGCACCAGCCCCGGCGACGGAGGGACGCAAGACCAGAATGACGGATCGCGTTTTCGTTTTTTCCGACAACACGTCGCGGATCTGTCGCACCACCAGCATCGGCAGCTGTTTGCGGTCGTAGGACACCGCCGTCACATCGTTGGGATCGAGCACATCAAACAACTCGGCGTACGTGTCTCGCAAATCGACCACCCACATCGGTCGCGAGGGCGTCGCGGTGGTCTTGAATGCGACCAGTTTTCCGCTGCGATGCAGGACTTGTTCCTGCTTCAGTGAATCGAGCCGCTCGCGGAGCCGCTCGCGGAGCTCCAGAATTTGCTTCCGCTGGTCGCTCATCTCTCCCGCGGCGACTTGTTGTTGCAGTTGTTCGGCCTGTGCCTTGGCCGCTTCAGCGCTTCGCACGATTTCGGCAAGTTCCGATTGGGCGGCTTGAATTTCGGAATCCAAATCGCGTTCGGTGGCGTCGAGCAACGCCTGATTGTCGCGCCGCAACTGCTTCAATTCTTCCTGCAACGCTTTCAGGTTCATCGCAGGATCTTGGGTTGGTTCGGCCGGTGGAGTCATCGACGATCGGGCGGCGGACGGCTCAAGGGCCAGTTCCGCTTGCATCTCGGCCGCCTGAGTCGCCAGCCGTAAACTCAGTTGCACCACCAATAACAACAGGATGAACAACATCACGCCGGCGACACCGGTGATGATGTCTTGAAAGGCGAACAGGTTAACGGTTTGTTCGCGTCGGCGACGTCGCATGCTGCATCACTCCAACACGATCGGGTCATCGATGACGACCGCATCGTCGTCCACATCGCCTTCCTGGATCACTTGCACCGCCGCGAACTCCGGTTCAGTCGTCTGATGTGAACCGGCCGCGGCTTCTGTGTTTGTCGACACGCGTTTGGCGTCCCTGTCGGAATCGGAATGCGCGATCCGGCTGAGCACTTCACGCTGGCAATACTCGGTGCATTCGTCGAGAAATTCTTCTTCTTGTTTCTTTTGAAACGTCATGGCCATTTGAACCAGCAACGCGGCCATCAGCGCCAGCAGTGTTGTTTCGAAGGCGGTCGCGAGTCCGCCGGTCACCCCCTGCAACGCACCGATCAACTTTGACGGGTCTTCGGTCTGGCTGAGCACACGTCCGAATCCACCGATCGCGGTCGACAGCCCCGACACGGTACCGATGAAGCCCAGGATCGGGATCGCCCACACCAACCCGCGAATCAGGTTAAAACTGGTTTCCATCACCGATTCGTCGTGTTCGGATTGGGTTCGCAGGATCTCGCCCAAGTCGACCACGCGGCTCAAGTTCCTGGCGTTGGACAATCCGACTTCGATGCGATGCAGCAAGACGAACCGTTTGGGATCGTCACAAACCTGGTACAAGCGATGCAGGACGTCCGCGACCCGGTCGACCGACAACACGAAATCAATTTGGTCGGGCATCAAGACCAGACCGAGTGCCTTCTGCTGCAAGCGCAGTTTGGCGCGTTTGAACCACAGAATCAGAAGCGACCAAAAGGTAAAGAAAACGATCACCGGCGGGGTCCAGCCGCGACGAATGAACATGTCCACGATCGGGTTGGATCCGATCGCAATCAGGGAACCGAACAACGCCACGGTCATCGCCGCCGCCATCATCGCGGGTAGCAGACTGCCCACACGCGTGTAGCGTGCACCGGAGAATCCGAAGCGACGTTCGATGTCGCGACGCATCCAGACCAATCGATCGCTTGTGACCGGCGATTCATCCACCTTGATCGGTTCCTTGTTGGGGGTCGGGCGATTCGGAATCGGGGCGGGCGAGGACACAGACCATCGCGCCGCACTGTTGCCCTGCCGGATCCGTTACTCTGCGAGCCATCGACGATTGCGGCGGGCCGATGGCAACTTGTTTCGTTTGCCCCGTCTTTGCATCGAACGAGAACACAACCAACGGATCCGCAACGGCCGGTTGGTTCAAGACGACTTGGTATTTCGCGCCGTCCATTGAAACCCAGCCAATCCATCGGGGTGCGGGCGGGCGCGGGCGGCGAAACGATTTGAATTCGGTCAGCATGCGTTCGACCCGTTTGTCCCAGTCGTCGACGGATTCGATCAATCGCTTGGCCTGAGTCCGTTGCACAAGCCGGTCCACGTCCTCCGGGTCCGAGTCCAGCCAATTGGTGTCCCAATCAAACTGCGCCGTTTGCAATGATTCAAGCCAGTCGCCGAACGCCAGCTTGATCGGCACGCTTCCTTTGACGGCGATTTCCAAAACGCGTCGCATCCAGATCAAACGATAGATCGGATCAAATTCCGGGTCGCTTTGAAAGTTTCGCAGCTCGTTGATCAGACGATAGGCGACCGGGGTAAAATCGATCGCCGTGACATCGGAAACACTTGGGCCGACCTTGGTGGCAAATTGGCTGTGTCCGGACAACGTGACTTTGGGCAGCACGTCGTCGCGAAAACGCAGCCCAAAATTCTTCGTTTCGCGTTTAAGCGTCGCATCAACCAGGATCGGAATCAGGTGCGCCCGCTGTGATTTTCGATTCGGTGCTTGTTCGGAATAAAACACCTGACCGCCGGGATCGGGATAGACATAGATCCGATTCAGCAGCGGCGATCGAAACGCTTCTCGCAGCTCCTGGATTACTTCGTCACAGCGGGCGATCGTTTCATAGGTGGTCCGCCAGCGGGTCGCAAGGCCGGACAAGGGATGGTCCGGGTCCAGTGTTTCCGCTTGCTGAAGTGCCGCCAGCCAGTCGGCGGCGATCGCGCTGTCGGCCAGTTGTGGTTGGCGGTAACCAGGATGATTCAGCACATCGATCCAGGCCAGCGTGGTGTCGATCGCCTTGGCCCCCGGGGCATCTTGTTGTAGCCGCTGCGCCAACGGGTCACGTGGCCACGCGTCGGCGAACCGTTCGATGGCAACGGTGTAGCGATGTGAATCTCCGACGGCGTGCGTGATCGCGTCGATCAGTTTGTCACGATCGGTCTGTTGTTGTTCCTGCTGGGCGGACGCGGCAAGCATTTTGGACGCCTGCTTGGCCGCCTCACTCAGTTCCGGGTTGCCCAGCTGATGTGCGGCGGCGAATCGGCCTAATTCCTGTTGCAGCTCGAAACGTCGCGCGGCACGTACTTCCTCGGTCAGTTCCGCCGACTCCACACGCAGGAACCGGTCGACCTTTCCTTGCAGCGTTTCAAATTCATGTGTCTGGTCATTCGCCCGAGCGGCTTCGCGCTGCAGTCGTTGCTCTTCCGCTTTGGCCAGCATCTCACTGGCGAACGCGATCTCTTCCTCGCTGCGGGCCAATGAGTTCAATCGTTTGACTTCATCTGGATCGATGTCTGCAATCGGCAGTGTCCGCATCTGGTCGGCCAATCGTTTGAACTCGGCCTTCCGTTCGACTTCGCGGGCGATCGCCTGGTCGACCATCTCGCGACCTCGGACGAATGCCGGTTCGGCGCGCGTGGAGTCGTCCAATTGATCCAAAAAGGCAGAGGCCTGGTCCCATTGTTCCGCCGCAACCAGTTTGTCAAATTCGGCTTGGTGATCGACCAACGCACGCATCCGGTCCAACGTGGCCAAGCCAAACCCGCCGACCACGGTGGCGAACACACAGACGACACAGGCGACGGCGAACATCAACCGGCGACGCTCCAGCATCCGTTCGGCACGGATGTACTCGTCGGCACGATAACGCAACAACGGCGACAAACCTTCGCCGGGCGGCTCGGTGGATGGATCGGACGATTTCTCGGTGGCAGATCCGGCTGCGGATTCCGCGGCGGCCAAGGCCTGTGCGACCTCCTCGCGCGGCGCCCCCGTCTCCAGCGCACGCTGCAAGCGGTGAATCACGGGGGCGACGTTTCGCTGAATCAAAGAGACACCACAGGCATAGAAAACAACTCGACGACCTCCACCAGTCATGCGGATTCGGTCACTGGATCTCGATCAAATCTCGCTCCAAGCTTAATTCGGCGTTGGTCCGACCGGTACTTCCTTCCAGCCGCTCCAGCAATGCTTCCAGCTCTTTTCGAATCTGACGCACTTCCGCATTGGTCACACCGCCACCGGATTCGGCAGCATCTGTTTCGCCGCCCGTCGGATCAGCCGTTCCCCCCGAGGAGCCGGGAACGTCTGATTCGACCGACGCATCGGCCGAATCCTTTTCAAGGCCGGCCAATTCGGCTTCCAAATCAAAATCCTTGCTGGGCGGCGGCATCAAACGGGCGGCGTCCAAGGCCTGGTCGAGCGCCGCTTGGGACTGGCCCCAGCGGCGATTGGACTGGGCTTGGTCGAGCAATTTCTTTGCCGCATCGACGCGTTTTCGCCAGTCCATGTTGCCGGATTCGTCGCGAAACTGGAGTTCTTGTTCGCGGTCGGCGATCGCCTGGGCTTGCCGTTTCTGGGCCGAGGCGGGCGACGAAGCCGGCGGAGGAAAACAGCCACCGCAAACGAGCAGCGTGGCGAGCGTGAAGGTCGATTTCATCATCACCGCAGATCACTCCAAATAAGTGCCTTTCATTTCCGCCAGCAATGCCTCCAGCAACTCCGTCTCCTCGATCATTCCGTTGTGGCGGAACACAATCTTGCCTCCCGGAGCCACCAAGACCGTGTGCGGTTCGGGGCCTTCCCATTGGGGATCCAAGGCGGCGATCAAGGCATCGACGTCCGGATCGGTGAACAGGTAATTGTTCGACGTCCGACCTTCGGACTCCAGTGACGGTTTCAAGCGTGCCGGCAATACGGCTCTGTTGGCCGACAGAAAAGCCACCACGCGATCACGGTTTTTGGGCAGATCGGTACTGATCGTGATCAATTCAAATTTACGCAGTCCCATGCGGCGTGAGACTCGGGTCAACCCGGGGAACTCTTCGACGCATGGCGCGCAGGTGGTCGACCAAACGTTGAACAATCGATACTTGTCGGTATCGTTGGCGACCAATTTGGCCAGCCCCGCCGCATCGATTTCATCCAGCGTCACTTCGGCGGATTGCCAACGCTGCTCATCTTCTTCGACCTTGCTGATCTTTTCGCGCCATTTGGTCGAACACCCAAACGGTTTGGTCACGGGGACGGGAACCGGTTTCCCGTCCAGCAGCGCCAAGACTGCATCTCGCGTCTCACGCGACTTCACCGACGCCGGGTCGGAGTAGCGAGAATTGTCCAACCGGCCTTTGTAACGAAGTTTTCGTTCGGAGTCGAAGACGAACACGTGGGGTGTCGCCAAGCAACCGTACTTCTTGGCCGTCGCCTGTGTCGCTCCGTCGTACAAATACGGGAACGTGAACCCATGGTCTTTCGCGTACGGTTTCATGTCTTCGAAACTGTCGTCGTACTTTGAATACCCCAGTTCGTCCGGCCGCAATCCGTCGCCGGAATTGGGATTGATCGCAACGACCGCCACGCCGCGGTCGTCGACTTCACGGACCAAATCCATGAACCGCGGGTCATGGGCATGGCAAACCGGGCAGTGATTGGATGTGAAGTAGACGATCAGCACCTTGCCGTCGTCAAAGTCGTCCAGTGTCCAATCGCGTCCATCGATCCCCGGCAATTGAAAATCAGGTGCGGCATCACCGATTTCCAATGTCTGCACGCCGGGCGGAAAATCGGCCGCGATGCTAAGGCCAGGGACACCACACAGAATCAAAACAGCGAGCCAGGTTTTCGTCATCACGATCACTCGGGGAAAAAAGTGAATTCGATTCAATTTCGCAATCGTCGCCGCCGTGGACGACTCACCGAGTACGACGGATCTCTAAGTAAGACGGCCCTTCCGGGCGATTTCGCGTCGCTGCAACGCAGCGACCGAGAAATCGCCTCAAGGCTCGACACCAACGATTGCGGATTCCTATTGTAGCGGAACTCGGTGTTCCGGCGGATTCAGCGTTGAAACTCGTAAACGCTGCCCAATCCCAGCAGCGACGTCAATTCGTCCAACGCCGCGTAGGATTCACGCATCAGCTGTGGGTCGGCCAGATCCGCGGCGGTCAGCGAATCTCGGTAGTGACGGTCGATCCAGGCATCCAGCTGATTTTCCAACTCAACGGTCAGAAAGACGCCCGGCGCGAGCGACGCGACCTCCTCGGGCATTAACACCACGCGCAGCCGCAGACACGCCGGCCCGCCGCCATTGTTCATGCTTTCGCGCAGGTCGACAAACTCCACGCGATCGAAAGTCCCATCGTCGACCAGTTCGTCCAACAACATCTTGACTCCGGGGTGTCGGCGACAGTCCTCCGGCGCGATCAACACCGTCTGACCGTCGGCTGCCGTGACGATCTGGCTGTTGAACAAATACGTCGCGACGGCATCATCCAAACTGACACGCCGCTGGGGGACTTCGACGATTCGGATCTGATCGCTCGTCGCCCGGCGAAGGGCATCATCTACCTGCATGGAATTCTCAAATGCCTGCTCATGACAGAACAGCAATTTCCGATGTCCCACCGCGATGACATCGTTGTGAAAGACACCCGCATCGATCGCACGCGGGTCTTGTTTGGCGAACACGACGCGGCGGGGATCAAGCCGGTGCAAGCGGGAAACCGACTCGCTGGCGGCCCGTGATTGGCGGGCGGTGAATCGTCTGGGACGCGAGCGGTCGTCGTCCTCGTGATCGTTTCCATAGACGAACAGTTGCACGCCGGGATCGGCGAACGAGTCGCAGAATCGGGTGTGGTTTGCCGCGCCTTCGTCTCCCATGTCGGCCGAACAAGGGATCGGGTCGTGGTGCCGAAAGAATTGCGGGTCGTGAAAGATGCGTTTTAAGATCGTCGCCGTCACGGTCGTTTCAGACGCGCGATGCAGGCTGTTGGCCAGATTGGCCGGCGTGAAGTGGACGCGTCCGTCATCGGCATCGGCAGACGGACACACCGTGGCGGCATTGGCGGTCCACATGCTGGAACCCGACATGGCGATCGCCAGCATTCGGGGGGATTGGTTATGCGCCGTTGCCAACACATTTGCATCGTCACCGGAGAAACCGAGTTGTCGCAACAAGCGAAGGTTCGGGCGCGGTTGGGGAGGCAGCACGGCTTGGGGGACGCCGATCAATCGCAACCGCGACATTTTCGCCAACCCTTGTCGCGCCGCGGCGCGCGGGTTGGAGGGTTCGCTGCGGTGCAGCCACGACGCCAGATTTCCCGGCGCGAGCCCGGCAAAGTTGTGCGTCGGTCCGATCAATCCGTCGAAGTTGACTTCGACCGCGGTGGGGCAATCGGTGTCGGGCATGTTTTTTTCCTACCTCCAAAATCTTCCTACCTCTCCACCCGGATTCGGTGTCCTGTCGCGTCGTTGGGGTCAGGAGAGGGATGGCAGAATGATACGGGGCAGAATGATGAAGTGCGCGAAGGTAGCTAGGTTTGACCGGCGATTCACGATGTTTTTTTGCAACGTGGCGCTGTCCAGATAGAGTTTGGGTTTAGGCTTTCGCCGAAAGCCTTGGCGGCTTCCGCTACGGAGTGTTCCCCGCGACCTCGATCCCAGGCAGGATGGTCGCGGGCAACGATAAAGAATCCGATTCCAGCACCGCGGCGGCGTCGCTGCAGTAGTCGGCCGCGAAATAGCCGCTGGGGCGATGATTCCCCGACGCCCCCAAGCCGCCGAACGGTAACCGGCCGCTGGCACCCACCGTCGGTTGATTCCAATTGACAACGCCGGCGCGGATGTGTGTTCGAAACCGATCGAATATTGCCGGGTCATCTGACAGCAACGACGCCGACAATCCGTACGCCGTCCGGTTAGCCTGGTCGAGTGCCGCATCAAAGTCCGCCACACGGATGACTTGCAGCAGCGGCCCGAACACTTCTTCGTCGCTTCGATCGGCCATCGTCGTCACATCGATCAGTCCCGGACGCACGAGCGCGGGATTGCGCCGGTCACGTTGCGCGGAAACGAGTGCCCTCGCGCCGGCGTCCAGCCACGACGCCTGGGCGTCCAACACGCGGTCTGCCGCGGCCGCGGAAATCAACGGTCCGCAAAACGGCGCCGGATCGTCTTCGGGCAATCCGACCCGAAGCGTCTCGCAATGACGGACCAAGCGTTCGAGGAGCGGATCGGCATCGGCGTCGTCGACCAAAATCAAACGGCGGGCGCACGTGCAACGCTGGCCAGCGGTGGCGTACGCCGAGACGGCACACAGATAGGCTGCCGCATCAAAATCCTTGGCCCGATGAACGACAAGCGGGTTGTTGCCGCCCATCTCCAACGCCAACTGCACTTCCGGCCGCCCCGCCAACGACCGATGGATCGCGCATCCGGCGGCATAGCTTCCCGTGAACAAGACCCCGTCGACCGCTTGCGAAACGAGCGCGGCGCCGACGGCCCCGTCGCCCTGAACCAGCTGCAGCGTTCCAGACGGCAGGCCAGCCTGGTGCCAAAGTTGACAAAGCAGTTCGCCCGTGCCCGGCGTCATCTCGCTGGGTTTGAAGACGACCGTGTTGCCCGCGACCAGCGCCGGAACGATGTGGCCATTGGGTAAGTGGGCGGGGAAGTTAAACGGACCGAGCACCGCCATCACTCCCACGCCACGGTAAACCACCCGTCCGGTCCCCTGCGGCAGATCGATCTGTCGCGAACCGCTGCGCTCGCGATAGGCTTGGACGGCCAGTTTGACCTTTGCCGGCACCAACTTAGCCTCGGCGGTCGCTTCCCACTTCGGTTTACCGGTTTCGCGGCTGATCTGATCGGCGATCGAATCTTGTTGATCGGTCGCCAAGGCGGCGAATCGTTCCGCCACGGCAATGCGGTCCTCGACCGCTGTGGACTGCCAGGCCGCAAGTGCGGACCTTGCGTTGGCGACAGCATCCCCCACGTCGGTTTCCGTCGCCGTCGTGCCGTCCCAGACCACTTGGTCGGTCCCCGGAAAGCAGGCCACCAATGTTGATGGCGAATCGGATGCTGTCATGAGGGCTCCACTTGGTTCGCCGTCTCGTCGGTCCAGAATGCTTTGGCCGTACCTTTCAGTGGCGAGACGATCATGGAATCGCCCACCGACACGCCCAGACTGTCGACGTCTTGTGGTTGCATTTGGATTCCATCGGCCGTTCGCCGCGTCGCACATCCGACGCAACGAAAGGGGCCGTCAGCGGTCGCAACCAGGGTATCCATCTTGGCGTCGGCGCTGGCGGTGAAGACGCCCGTCAGCTCAACGCGACTGGATTCCAGGATCGTTCGAATCGCTTTGCGGTCACAGCGAATGCAAGGCCCCCCGTCGAAGATGTCGACCATTTGAGCTTCGTGAAAACCCTCGGATTCCAGCAACCGCAGCGCCGGCTCGGTGTGGCTGTGCACCTTTCCGATCACCTCACGCGCTTGCTTGGGGAGCAGCGGCACATAAATCGGATGGCTCGGCATCAGTTCGGCGATAAACCGTTTGTCGCGAAACGACTGGGTGTCGGCGATCGGAAAATCGACTTTAAAAAAGTGTCGCCCGACGGCGTCCCAAAACGGCGACCGACCGTCCTGGTCGATCACACCTCGCATTTCCGCGATGACTTGACGATCGTAGTGTTCCGGGTCACGGGCGATCAACATGAACCGTGACAGCGACAACACGCGGCCTTTCCCGCCCCCGCGAAATTGCGGGTCTAAGAACAACGTCCCCAGCTCGGTCGGACCGTCAAAGATTTTCGCCAGGTGCAACGTGTCGACTTCCGTGCGCACGTTCAAGGCCTCGGATCGATGAATGCTGCGTTCCAGCCGGAACGCATAAAACGGTTCGCCTTTGGAAGAATCACCGACGTGGGTGAACAGCCCGGCGGTCCCGATCACCCGCTGCTCAGCACCCTCGACCCAAACCAACAACGGCGACTCGCCGGTCTCGGATTCTTCGATCCGTTTGGCCAGTCGATCGCGATCCGGCGTCAGCGTGGTCAACCCGTACGTCGACTTGCCGGCCAAGTCGAACAGGGCGTCCAGGTCCGCCGGTCGAACGAGCCGGATGTGGTGCATCGATGAAACCCTTGGATAAAAAACGCGATGTTGACCGTCCATCAAAGGTCGCCCCTCAGCGTACGACCGCCCTCGTACGACCGCCCTTCCCGGCGGTCGATCCTCGCTGCAAAGCAGCGACGGACAATCGCCTCAAGGCGAGACACCAACGTGCGGGACATCCGTTTCGATCCTTCCATTCTATTCGGTTTCACCCCTCTGGTCCAAACCGCTCGATCATTCCGCGCAACCTCCATAGACCATTCGACTGAAAGAACATTCGCTGACACGTCGACAGTTCGCCAAACCTGTCCAGCCAACGCGTGCCATGGTTGAACGATCCTCCCCCGCTACATCTGGACCTATCACGATGCGCACGATCGCCTTATTGGCCACCGTCTTTTTCTTGCCTTTTGGCGTCCTGAGCTACCTGGGACACTTCGATGCGACACAACGAAGCCAGGTTGCCGAAGCCTTGGTCCAAGATTGGTTGACGGCTGAAAAGACGGGGCGTGACACTCAGCCATTTTGGGAGCAGTTCAGTGATCCGCATCGCTTCACGTCACTGGTCGATTGGCAGATCCAGGAATCATCGGGCGCGCACGTCACCGTGCTGGTCCATCGATTGGACCGGCTCGGGCGTGCCGTCGCTCCCGAACGATATCGCATCACGATCGGGTCGGATTTCAAGATTGCGACCAAACAATCCGTCCCCAAGATCAGTTCGGCACAGAACTTAAGCGACCCGCTCGGATACTATTCCAGACTGGCGGTCGACCACGTTGAAGACTGGCTGGATGAACAACGACGTGGTGGTGATGGCACCGACTACTGGGCTCGAAACACGCGCCCGTCGCGACTGTACAGCGTCGCCGATTGGTCCGTCGTGAACGAACCCAAAAACCGTTCCGACACGTCGGTACACGTCCTGGTCAACTCGGCCACCAAAGGCGGACATCCGATTCGTAAGACCTGGCGCATTGAGGTGACGCACGGTGGATTCGGCTTTAACGACTACGAACCGAAGATCACGAAAGTCATCGACCTGAGCGATTGACCTACGCCAGCAACGCTTTGACCACGTGTCCGTGGACGTCGGTCAAGCGAAAATCGCGACCCTGGAATCGGTACGTCAATCGCTCGTGATCGAACCCCAGCTGGTGCAGGATCGTCGCTTGCAGGTCATGCACATGGACCGGGTTCTCGGCGACACCGAATCCCAATTCGTCGCTCTGGCCGTATTCGAATCCGCCCTTGATGCCGCCGCCGGCCATCCACATCGTGAACACGTCGGGGTAGTGATCGCGACCGAGGATCTTGCTCTTCGCCGTCCGGCCTTCGCGGAACGGCGTCCTGCCGAACTCGCCGCCCCAAACGACCAACGTGTCTTCCAGCAACCCACGCTGTTTCAAATCGCGGATCAGCGCCGCGACGGGTTTGTCCATCGTTGCGCACTTGTTGGTCAAACCGTCGGTCAGTCCGGTCGCCGCTTGGGTGCCGTGAAAGTCCCAGCCCCAATCGAACAGCTGCACAAACCGCACTCCGGATTCGACCAGACGGCGGGCGAGCAAACAATTGTTTGCCAGACTGGACGCACCCGGCGTCGCACCGTATTCGTCCAGCGTCTTCTGTGACTCGGCCGAGATGTCCATCACCTCGGGAACCGAGGTCTGCATGCGAAAGGCTAGTTCATATTGCGAGATCCGCGTCAGGGTTTCCGGATGCCCCATCTGTTCGGCTTGCATCTGGTTCAGGTCCGCCAGCGCGTCGAGCGTCTCGCGTCGCATCGCGCGACTCATCCCCGGCGGGTCGGACGAGTACAGCACGGGGTCGCCCTTGGATCGACACTGCACGCCCTGGTAGACCGACGGCAGGAAGCCGCTGCCGAAGGAGTTTTTGCCGCCGTTGGGTTGCACACCGCTGGAGATTAGAACGACGAACCCGGGCAGGTTTTCGTTTTCGCTGCCCAGTCCGTATGTGATCCAGGATCCCATCGAGGGGCGACCGCTGCGGGGCGAACCGGTGTAAACCAACAACTCCGCCGGCGCGTGGTTGAATTGGTCGGTGTACATCGAGTGCACGACACACATCTCGTCGGCGATTCCATGGAAGTGGGGAATCGCGTCGGACATCCACATGCCGGCTTGCCCGACACGCTGCCACTTGCGCGGCGAACCCATCAGCTTCGGCGTGCCAGAGGTGAACGCGAACTCGCGGCCGGCCAGGAATTGATCGGGGCAATCCTGATCGCTGCGTTTGACCAATTCGTCTTTGAAGTCAAACAGATCCAAATTCGGTGGCGATCCGGTCATGTGCAGGTAGATCACCCGCTTCGCTTTCGGGGCAAAGTGGGGCGGTCGACTGGCAAGGGGATCGCTCGCACGCGTTGTCGAGGGATCACCGGCGTAACCGTCCCCCGCCAACAACGATGCGAAAGCCATCGACCCGATTCCGGCTGCGGACTGCTGCAGGAAATGCCGGCGGGTTCGCGATTGCAAGAGCGAGGTTTGAGGGTCCATGGCGGGATTAAGGTAGTGGGGGATTGAGGGAAGCTGGCGGCAAATAAGCGATGTGGTGGCAGTCAATCGATGACTTAGTGGACAGCATCGCTTCGATGTAGCCACGCTCGCCAGAGCGTGGGAAGCGGCGGGGATCCACCTTCTGGCGAAGGTAGCTACGTTTGAACGGCGATTCACGATGATTAACGTTTCATCAGCAATTCATCCAAATTCAAAATCACGTTGGCGACCACGGTCCAGGCGGCATACTCGGCCGGGTCGGCGTCTTCGGGCAACGCCCCCAGCGGATCGGTGGCCATCTGCATCGCGTCGTCGATCGACTGGCGATACGTTTCGGTCGCCGAGGACACGAGTTGTTTCAGTCGCTCGGTCTCGGCGGTGCTCGGCGGACGAATCAACGCGGTGCGAAAGGCGTAGTCCAACCGGCCTTCGTGCGAGTCTGCGGCCTGGATCATGTTTCTGGCAAACGCCTGAGCCGCTTCGACATAGACGGGATCGTTCAGCGTCACCAGCGCTTGAAGCGGGGTGTTGGTGCGAATCCGACGGACGGTGCAAACTTCGCGGTTGGGCGCGTCGAACTGGGCCATCGACGGGTACGGACTGCTGCGTCGCCACGTCGTGTACAGTCCGCGTCGATAACGGTCTTCACCCTGGCTGGTTTTCCAGTCGGTTGCCGATCCGAAGGCGGCTTTCAATCCCAATTCGGGCTGCGGCGGTTTGACCGGCGGGCCGAAGCGTTTGTCGCTCAACAAGCCACTGACGAACAGGGCCTGGTCACGCACCATTTCTGCCGAGACGCGGAATCGGGGGCCACGAGCCAGCAACCGGTTGCCGGGATCGGCCGCAATGGCTTCGCGCGTCGCCACGCTGCTTTGACGATACGTCGATGACATCACGATCGATTTGATCAACCGTTTGACGTCCCACCCGCTTTCACGAAACTCGACGGCCATCCAGTCGAGTAACTCGGGGTGAGAGGGCAATTCGCCTTGTGATCCGAATTCTTCGCTGGTTTCCACGATCCCGATTCCGAACAATTGTTCCCAGTGTCGATTGACGATCACACGCGGGGTCAGCGGATTGGCCGGATCGACCAGCCAACGCGCCAGGTCGAGACGGTTGGGGTTGTCGGTGTTGTCGATCGGGTGAAAGGCTTTGGGTGTGCCTTCGTTGACCACATCGCCCGTGCTTTGATAGTTCCCCCGAAGCTGCACTTTGGTGACCCGACGTTTTTCCGCGGGCAACTGTTTCATCACCGGAACGCTGGTCATCGGCTTCATCTTGGCCAGTTCGTCGCGTGCCGATTGAAGTTGGTCACGCTGGGACCGGAGCGCCGGGGCGATCGAGCGAAAGTAGTCGTCGATCCGTTTCGCTTCTTGCCCGCTCCGGTCGTCCTTGCTCTTCGCGACGATCTCGCGGATCGCAGCGGGCAAGGTCGCCCAGCGGGTCAAGTTCGCATCGGAACTGACGGACAATCGAAAGTGATCCAGTAGATGACGCGGGTGCACGGATTCTTGGACGATCGTGACCGTCAGCACACCTTCGGACTCCGGTGTCGGTGAATCGAGCGCGAGCGTCAGCTGATGGGGGCGGCCGACCTGTGGCGCGACGGCCCAACCTGTCTTGGGATCCGCGGGTGTTTGCAGGACAGCAGTGGCGGGGAAACCGTTCTGTTCATGATCGGCCGCCGCATGACTGAACGAAACCGTACGCATTCCGCTGGGTGAAAGGGCGTGTTTCGCGTTGGCTGGGCCATCGGGTTGCTGTGTCCAGACCACGTTTCGATCATCGTCCAACAACGACACCATGAAACCGTTCAGACGCTCGATGATTGCGATGCCGCCATCGGTCCGATTCCACACCACCAGATCGTCGATCGGCATCACATTGCCCAAATCAATTTCGACCCAAGGATCGTTTTCGCCGCCGGTGTGTTGCACCGATCCCTTTTGGTAGTCGCCATCGGTGTTGCCATCGTTGACGCGTGCGGCGACCGCGTCGGCGTAGGTCGAACTTTGGGTGGCTTTGCCGCGCGACGCGACGTTCGCCCCGCCGCTGAACGCTTCGATTTCGGCAAGGTGCAAGAAGCGAGACTTCCCCGGCAGATCGACGCGAACGTAGCGGGCCTGGACTGGGGAAGATGGCTTCGGTGTCCAGGTCGCGTGAAGATTGGAGATCACAAAGTTGCGTTTTTGCGACGCGGAGGTTTCCAATCGAAGTCCCGTGACCGGTTCGTTCGAGGTGGAAATTTGGATCTGGTAGGTGTCCCGTTCCAATTCGTCCGCGTCGGCCTGGATCCAGCCGTCGTCGGTGATTTCCAAAGCGCGCTGCGATTCGATGGCAGCGACGTCGGCGGGGTGCCAATCGGGCGGCGAGGAAAATTCGGCCAGCCATTGGTCGCGTTGTCGGTCGACCAGATCGGAGGGGGCGGCCAATTCGGCTTGGAGCGTTTCGATCCGTTCGGCCAATTCTGCTTTGCGGTGTTTCTGGTCGTCGGTCCAAACATCCAACAGCGGGCTTTCGTTTCGCTTGTCGGCGTCTTCGGTGCTGTTGAAGAAGGCGAAGAATTGAAAGTATTCGTCTTGGGTGATCGGGTCGTACTTGTGGGTGTGACATTGGGCACAGGCCATCGTGGTGCCCATCCAAACCGCCATCGTCGTGTTCACCCGATCGACGACCGCGACGTTACGGAACTCTTCATCGTTCGTGCCGCCTTCGTTGTTGGTCAACGTGTTGCGATGAAAGGCCGTGGCGATCAATTGCTGGTCGGTCGGGCTGGGCAACAAGTCGCCGGCAATCTGTTCGATTGTGAATTGATCAAAGGGCAGGTTGTCGTTGATCGCTCGGATCACATAGTCGCGATAGGCCCAGATGGTGCGCGGCGGGTCGTCGGCGTAGCCGGCCGAATCGGCGTAACGAGCCAGGTCCAGCCAGACGCGTGCCCAACGTTCGCCGAAGGCGGGGCTGGCGAGCAACGCATCCACGTACACCTCATACGCGTCGGCTCGCTGGTCCTCAGCAAACGCCTTGGCCTGATCCCACGTCGGCGGCAAACCGGTCAAGTCAATCGCCACCCGCCGGGCCAAGGTCAGACGATCGGCCGGCGGTGAAGGGTGCAAGCCTTCGGCATCCATGCGTGCAAGTGTGAAATGGTCGATCGGCCCGGCCGGCCATGACGGGTCGGATACCTCTGGCAACGGCGGCCGGACGGGAACTTCGTAGGACCAATGTTTCGCATACTGCCCGCCCTGATCGATCCACCGTCGCAGCAACGTGATCTCCGCGGGTTTGAGCGGATCCCCCTTGCCCGGCGGTGGCATCAGCATGTCCGGGTCGTCACTGGTGACCCGCAAAATCAACTCGCTCGCCTCGGCATCGCCGGGAACGACAGCCGCGTAACCGCCCAGGTCACCCTGAGCCCCGGCAGCGGTGTCCAGACGCAGCCCCGCGGCCCGTTCGGCTTCATCGGGGCCATGGCACGTCACACAGCGGCCGAACAACAGCGGCCGAATGTCGCGGTTGAAATCGACCGCCGGCTCGCCGGCTGCCACGCGGATTGGCATGACCAGCAGCAGAAAGATGCCGATCGGGGTAACGGAGGAAAAGCAGGTAAATCGCATCGGTGGGGAGGGCTATGACTGGGGCGGAGGGCGCCATCAGTATACCCGAAAACCGGTTTCCAGCCTCGATGGCGTCCACGGCATTCGTTTTCACCATCTGGGGACGGAAGGATCAAAGAGACGATGGTGAGAAGATTTTGGTGGTAGCAAGATTTGAGAGCGATTGCAGAACGAGCAGAAAATGGCTCGGCAGGCATGCGACGACTTGCGTTGCTCCATCCGCGACCGACCGCACAATTTTGCGTTCCACCGCCACACCCGCTAGACTTTGGGGCATTCGTTCTTTTTCTTCTCTTCTACAAAAGGGCCGATTGATGGGTGTTCGATTCAGTGAAGTCGATTTGGCGACTCGAGCCGATAGCAACGTGATTCACCTGCATGTCAGTGGCACCATGAACCACGAAGATTACGAGATCTTCGGGCCCGACATCGAACAGTTGATTCAAAAGCACGGAAAGATTCGAGTCCTGTTGGAATTGGATGATTTCCACGGCTGGACCGCCCGGGCGTTGTGGGACGACATCAAGTTTGACATCCAGCACTTCCGCGACATCGAGCGGATCGCCATGGTCGGCGACAGTGCCTGGGAAAAGTGGATGGCGATCTTCTGCAAGCCCTTCACCGCGGCCAAGATCAAGTACTTCGACGCCAGCGAAATCGACGCGGCCTGGGACTGGGTGGATGAGAAGTGACGCGGGATTGGGGTAAGAAGATCGGGGAGGTAAGAAGATTCGACGGACGACTTCATCCGCCCAGCATCCGATTTTCTTACCTCCAAAATTTCCCTACCCGCTCCTACAACGCCTCAACGGATGCACTCCATTGGGACGCAACCCGCTCAATGGCCGACCGGGTCCAAATGGTCCTCTTCCTGGTCCACCGCAGGTTGAGTCGAATCGGGGACGGGCGCGAAGGCATCCAACCGCGCCACCCGGACTTCTTCGACCGTAAACACCAGCGGGTGCTCGACCTGGGCGTCGCGGCGCAGGTAATCGACCACAGAATCGCAGATTTGCTTGGTGCCGATCACTTCGATCCGCACTTGGGCGCGCGGGGTGCGAAATTCATTCGTAATCCCACGCCGCCCCAGCCCCCGACAGGGCGTTGATGTGTAACCGCTGGCCCCCAAAGCGACGATCGCATTTTCCAACTCTTCTTCCAATTCCGGATCGGTCATGATGGTCAACCGTTGGACCGTGCACAGGCCCTTTCGACGGGCGCTCTGGGCGTGGGCGGCAAACGGTTGATGCGATTCGAGTCCCAGCGCGGTGAATTGAAGTCCCTGTTGCTGGAAATCGTTCTCCATCTCGTGCAGCTTGTCCATCACCGTATGATCGACCAACTCGACTTCTGCCAGATCCAATTCGACGTTCTTGTCCTGCAGCAGTCCGACGCGTTCGATCTGGCGGCGAATCGGAATCCAGTTACTGAAAACCGCTGACTTGTACGCGGTCAATCGCACCGTCTGGCCGTCATCGCTGCTGACTTCGATCTCGGGCTTGAACAATGACCGCAACGGGACGCCGTTGGACAGGTGGATTACAACTTTGGTGGCAATGCCGATCGCAATCCCGATCAACAGGTCGGTGGCCAACACGGCGATCAACGTGACGACGAAGATCACCAATTGCTCGCGGCCGATTTTCCAAACGTTGAAAAACTCGGTGGGGTGCGCCAATCGGAAACCGGTGTAGATCAGCATCGCCGCCAGCGCGGCCATCGGAATGCGGTGCAGCACCATGGGGATAAAAGCGACACAGACCAGCAAAAACATCCCGTGCCACAAATCCGCGAATCGCGTGCGGGCGCCGTTGTCGATGTTCGCCTTGCTTCGCACGATTTCAGAAATCATCGGCAATCCGCCGACCAACGCACAACACAGGTTCCCGGCACCGACCGCAACCATGTCACGATCCATGTTCGTCTTGCGGCGCCAAGGGTCGATCAAGTCCACCGCTTTGGCGCTGAGCAATGATTCCAAACTGCCGATGATGAAGAACATGAACACCCATTTCCAAGCAACAGGTTGTTGCAGCGCCGTAAAATCCGGCGTGGTCAACGAATCGAACATGCCAAAGACACGTTCGGGCATCGCGACCAAATAGTTTTCACCCAGCTGGTATTCGTGGTTTTGCAGCGTGTAGGAATGCTCGTGCATCAGGTCGAACACCATCCCCATCGGGATCGCCGCGACCAGCACGATCAAGGGTGACGGCAAGACCTTCAACATCGGCACCTTGTTGCCGACCATCGGCCAGAGGAACATGATCAACACGCTGGTCAAACCGATCGCCGCGATTGCCGGATTGGCCGCGGCGATGAAGTGGGGGATTTGCTGGATCAATTCCAGCGGCCCTCCGGTTGCACTCACGCCCAGCGCCACGGGAATCTGCTTGGCGATGATGATCACACCGATGGCCGCCAGCATGCCGTGGACGGCGGAGATCGGAAAGAATTCGCCCAAGATGCCGGCGCGAAAGATGCCGAAAAAGACTTGCAGCACCGCCGCGGCGACGCCGACGGCCAACGCCGCCCGATAGGCCACTTGGTCTGCTTCGCTCCAACCGCCGACCATTCCGTCGCCGCCGAACTCGCCGATGCAACCGATCGCGATCACGATCAACCCGGCTGCGGGGCCCTTGATCGTCAGCTCCGAATTGCTCATCAGCGTCGCCACGACCGATCCGATGATGGCGGTGAAGATGCCGGCAATCGGCGGATAGCCGCTGGCGATGGAAATCCCCAGGCACAAGGGCAGCGCGATCAGAAAGACCAGCAGTCCCGAGATGAAGTCGTGCTTGAAGTAACCGGTAAAGCCCTGCAGATTTCCGCGTGGGACGTCGTTTTGGTTGATGGTCGGGGAATTCATAGGATTACGATGCGTCGGTTTTCAAATGATCTCGAAAGGTTGTTGTGGGGTGCCAGACTTGCGTTTGATGTAGCTACGCTCGCCAGAGCGTGGGAGGCGCCGGGGAATCACTTTCCGGCGAAGGTATCTGACACGAATGGCACGGGCATAAGCGTTGGTGTCTAGCCTTTAGGCGACTCCCGTAGCCGCGTCAGTTCTTTTGCGGCGTGATAACGTGAGGCGACGCCGGGTTGCGGCACCAAGCCACCGCCCAGAATCAACACGGTCAACACCAGCACGGCGATCCGCTCGGCGGGTCGCGCGTGCATCGGAACCAGGGTGCGAGTGGGATGCCCGGTGAAGATGCGAAAGTAGGCCGACAGCACGGTGATTCCGCACAGCGCCGCGGCGATCACCACCATCGTCCCGACAAAGGGATAAACATCCACCGCACCTTCGATTAGCAATTCCATACCGACGAAACCGACCGTCGCGGGAAACCCGATCGCCGCCAGCCCGGTCAGCAAAAAGAATCCGGCCAACATCGGCATCTGGCGGTACAAGCCGTGATAGTCGGCCAGCGCCACGCGGGAGATTCTCGCTTCGATACAACGCAGCGTGATCCCGAACCCCGTCAGCGAGAGTCCGACGGACAACCACAGGCACAGCGCGCCGGTCAGCCCGATCGGAGTGACCAGTTCCAGCCCGGCCAACACGAGTGCGGATTGGCTGAGGAACAAAAAGCAGAACATGCGCCGCGCTTCGCGTTGAATCAACGCCATCGATCCGGCATACACGGCCGTCACCAAGGACAGCACGGCAATGCTTTGCAACGCCCAAGACGGTGCGATCGGCAACACCAGCCGCATCACGGCATACGCCCCCACCAGCGGCGTGGAAAAAAGAATCGCGGTCCCGAAGGTCGCCTTTTCAAACAGATCGGTCATCCACAAATGAAACGGAAAAATCCCGCTGCGAATCAACGCCGCCGCCGTCAACAGCGCGCCGGGAATCAGGATCGCCGAACCGGTCTGATCGACCGCACTCAACCATCCATAACCGATCGGCAGCAGTGCCGCGGAGAGGGCCATGTGCAGCACGTAGATCCGAGTGCACCGCCCGCGTTTCCGCAATTCCAAATACGGAGGGACGGTCGATACGATCAACAATGCGATCAACATCCATGAACTGCGACAACTGAACGTCGCCAGCATCAAGCATTCGGAAACCAGCGTCAGTTTGAGCGAAAAACGTGGCGCCTTGGTGCGAAGCGTTGACATCACGGTGACCAAAAAGATCAACGCGACCAGCGGCAATTGAAACGCGCTCAATTCATCGACGACAAAAATGTCTCGATTGAACAACCAGTCGAGCAACAACCAATGGTCGCGGGCTTCGAAGGAGCCGATCGAAACAAAGTCGATCAGTTCGCCGATCGTCAACACCAACGTCAGCGAACAGATCGCGATCGCGTGCCGCAAAAGGTTCTCACGTTCGCCGAGCAACTGGATCCAAACCGCCCCCAACAGGGGAACCAGGATGGAGATTTCGATCCAGGGGAAATGAAGTTCAGACATGGTTGTTAAAACGCTTGTGCATGGTCGAATTTTGTATCGAGGTAGCGGAACTCGCCAAGAGTTTCGGCCCGCAGCACGAACCGCCGAAAGTCTTGGCGACTTCCGCTACGGCTAGGACCACGATTCCTGTTCTGGACAAAGTCTCATGCTGCGGATTTAAAGTCTTCGGGATGCAATTCGGCTTGGTCGGATTCACGCGATGCCTCGCTGGACAACGCATCGGTGGCCCGTCGCTCGACCGAATCGCACCAGCGGAAGAAACGCACAAACGGTTGCACGACCCATTTGTCCAACGCGATGTCCATGAAGCCTCGTTCAAATCCGAATCGATAACACCATCGCTGGACACCCGGCGGCAAGAAGCCTGCACCGACCCAGGTATCACGCGGCAAACGGGTGCCGATTTTGTTCTCCAAGTCGCTATAGTCCCTCAGCAACGTCGGGGCGCGAAGCAATTGCATCGTTCGCAGGCTGGCGTGCCCCATGATGTGAACGAGCGCCAGGTACTTCAGCCCCAAGCCGATCTCCACGACGATGATTCCGACCTGGGTCAATGAGGCGTAGGCGAGCGAGACCTTCACGTCGTTCTGGACCCGCGACATGATGCCGCCGCAGACCGCCGAGACGATCCCCAGAGAGAGGACCATCAATCGCAGCGTCAACGAGGCTTCGATGATCGGGCTCAGCCGCAACAACAGGAACGCGCCCAGGTGGACCGACAGCGCGCCGTAAAAAATGGCACTCGACGGCGTGGGGCCTTCCATCGCCCGCGGCAGCCAACCGCTAAAGGGGAACAGTGCCGATTTGCCGGCCGCGGCAACCAGCAACAACGAACCGACCATCAACGCCTGGCTGGACGTCATCGCGGCCGTTCCCTCGGGCCAGATCCCACTGCTCATCAATCCGCCAAAATCGCCGCGTCCGGTCAGGTGGTGCATCGTGATCGCGGCGATCAAAAACGCCGCGTCGCTGAGCCGATAGATGGACCAAACCCGTTGCCCGTTGCGGACCGGATTGGTCCGATCGTGAAAGTAGGCGACCAGCAACGCCGATGACAGGCCGACCATTTCCCAGCCGACAAACAACGCTTCGATCGTGCTGGCAAGCGAGGACAAAACCATGCCGCAAAAGAACATGGCGTAGTAAAGAAAGAAACGTCCATAGCCTTCTTCACGGTGCAAGTAACGCCGCGTGAACGCTCCCACCACACCGCACAACACACAGGACAACATCAAAAACGGGATGCTCAGCCGGTCAAAAACAAACTTCAAATGGAAATGAAATTGCTCCTCCGGCAGCATCACCCAATTCCCCAACTCGATCGGGACATGACGGATGCCGGTGCCCAGCATGATCGCCAAGATCACGATCGCCGGCAGCAACGCACACAGCACTGCGCCCTGGGTCAGCCGGGCGATCGCAGTTTCACTGAGCGGACGATTGATCAACGAGGACAAGCCGAGAACCGCCAGCAAGACAGCCGGGCTGGCCAAGACGGTCGTGCCGAGAATCTGAAAAAGGACTTCGAGAGGGATCATGGAAGGAAAGTCGGCATGATGCCGGCGGAAGCGTCTGTGGTGTTGGAGTGCGGGTTGAAAAGGGGACGGGGGTTAATAGTGCGAAGCACCCGGAGGGCCGTGCCGGCTATTAACCCCCGTCCCCTTTTCGCGGCCATGGTTTTCAGAGAGGGCCTCGGAATCGGGTTCGATCGATGCATAACCCAAGTGGTCGCGACGGCCGCGGTACCAATCGATCGATGACGCCACCACAGGCAGCTCCGTCGATTCCGGGACATGACGTTGATACCGGCCATCGACATAACGCAGGATGGTCGACGTTTCGGGGTCGATCAGGGCGACCTGCACCCAGTTGCCGCGGACCAATCGCCGGATCCCTGGGTTCTCGTCAATGATCTTGTCCATCTTTTCCGGTGTGGTTTCGATCACGAACAGAATTCGCATCGGTTCGTGGATTTCGACCATTTGTTGCGACAACCCCGGACGGAGGTCGCTGGCGGCTCCGGTCATCACCCCGATCATTGATGCGACGTTGTGTGGCAGCTTGGATCCGCAGCCATAGCCTTCGACATCGACGGTGGAAAAGTAGTATTCCAAACTGATGCCGGCACAAACCGGGATCGCCGCGCGAAGGATCCGCGACAACACCGTGACGTCGTCATCATCGACCGCCGGATCGTACTCGGTCAAAAACACGCGCCGATCCATGAACAAACCACGCGTCCAGTCGCGGCGGCCGACGGTCACGACTGCGTTGGTGGCATGGTTGTATTCCGGACGGGCCTGCGAAAGGTCCTCGGCGCGCTCTTCAACATGCTCCAACGCTTCCTGGGGCGTCAGATCCAGCGGGGCCGATTCGAAACGCCGGGCGCGTTCGTGTGCGTTGCGGGCCCGCGTTTCGTTGACAGATTTTTCAATGCGTCGAAACAGTGGACGGTGCGTCCGCGGCAAGAGGTCCAGATCGTAGTATTCGACGTCGTCGTTGCAGGTGTTGTGAAACGCCCCGACAAAACGGACGTCTTCGGGCAATTCCACGCCACGACCGACGACGAGTTTTCGGACACGGGGATCGTTGGCCATCATCGCAAACGCTCGCGCGTTCGGACCGCCACGTCCTCCGCTGCACGCACCGCAGTTATACGCCGATTCGTGGGGATTATTCAGACTGCCGCTGCCGTGACCAAAGAACACGATGATCGGCGGAAAGTTGTCGACCATGCCGATGTCCTGCAGGATCTGCAGGACGATTCCCGCCATTTCCTCCAAGCTGTATCCCAGCGCGTCCGGATCCGGCCCCGGTGCAGGCGCGATCCGTTCCAAATGCAGTTCGGTCGCGGGCGGTTTGACGAACGAACCCATCGTTTCACGAATCTTCGACGTCAGCCGCGGGGCCAGGATGCGTGCGACCATCGGGAACGTCGCCAACGCCCCGAAAATCCCCGTGACCCAGCCGCCGATCATCGTCCGCGAATGCGTGTGGACTTGATGCGTGAACCAGCCGATCCGTCGACGTCGCTGGGCACGTTTTTGGCCGACCTGGATGGCAGAAAAAAGCGGCTCTTCGCGGACGTAGTGTTGTGGCGTCAGGATACCCGGGCACAGGGCGCGATAGTGGGCATGATCGGCCCCTTGGTAGTACATCGCGACGGCAAAAAAGCCGGCTGCCGAAGCGGTTCGGCATTGTGGGGCGACCTCTTCGAGATGCCGCCGAAACGATTCTTCGCGGTCATCGATGCAGAAGACCGCCGCGAACGCTGGCGGAGCGTCGCTCGCCTCCTGGCGTTGCTCGCGCCGACGCGCCGAGTGGGCGGCGATGGCATCGAGTGTCGCGATCCGATAGTGCCGTTCATAGGCGGCATGCAGTACACGACGTCGATGGATCGAATCGAACGATTCGATTTCGCGAATCAGACAAGCCCATTGTTCGGGCGTCATCGCGACCAATTGTTCGGGAGTCCAGCCGCCGGCTTGGGCGAGTTGAAAGATCGTGTAGGTCCGCTCGTCGGTCGATGGCCCCTGTTCGATCTTGCGTCGGCTTTCGGCGGCCCGACGTATTTGTTGGTAATCGCGCGTCCCGTAGTGCCGCCGGCCGAATTCCGCGATCGCATGACGTTCCAACAACAATCGGATCGCCAGGTACTCATCGAGCGTCCCGGGGGGAATCGGTTGTTGCAGGAACGGCGTGTTGGATTCCATCTGCCAGATCATTCCGGCCCAGCCCCGAAGCGCCAGCAGCGTCGAAGTTAGTTTCTCTTCGACTTCATCCGCGCCGATCCCCAATGCGTCAAGCGATTTCCGGATCGATTGCAAGGCATCAAACGGTCCGGCCTGGATCGCATTGAGTTCCTCGGAAATCCCGTTCATCCAGGTCGGACTGATCGCCGGCGTCCCCTGAAACAAGGTCGCAAATGAGCGCGCGAATCCCAACTCACGGTCCGGTAGAGCCCAGTCGGAAAACCCTTGGTCCAGAAAGGCGCCGCAGAACCGAATCAGGACTTCGTTGACGGTCACATCGATGTCTTCGCCGGACACGTTCAACAACAGGTCTCGCAACCGAATCGGGTCGCGTCGTTCGCAATCGGGCAGGCCTGCCGACTCGACGCCCTGGCGGGTGACCTGCCACAAGAGTCTCAGCGTGAACGCTTCCCACTTGGCATCCGACCATGAATGAATCGTGCGGCCATGAGAAGCGTCGATCGCCGATAACACGACCTCGGGCAAACGTGTCGGAGCCTCCTGGGATTGTCCGACGTTTGAGCGGTCGTCCGGCGTTCGCTCCATGGCCACGGTCGACAAGTCGCGATGCCGCATCACCCAACTGCGCGTCTTTCCCACCATCTGTTCGGCCCGCGCGGAAGAGACTTCGGCGCGAAATCGTGTCAGCAGATCTGATTCGGCCAACAACCATTTCAACTCCGCTTCGGGGGCCGAATGCAGGGTCATTTGAAGCATGGCCAGCCGCAGGGTGTAGCGCGTTCCAAAGCTGGCGATCAACTCATCAGCGTCCTCCCCCAGATCGTCCATCAAGACCTGGCGGAGATCATCGACTGAGATCCGTCCACGGGCCAGTTCGCTGCGGTATCGCTGTTCGGACCAATAAGGTTGGCAACCATAGCGCCGCCCGCCTTCGATCACGGCCTGATCAAACGCCAGATCCTCAAACGAATGCAGCGTGTTGTGGTGCACAAAAACCGAAATCGGTCCCTGGGACGGCAAGAAATGCGTCGCGTGCTCGATCACCGCTCGCAAGTCGGATTGATCAGACGCGCCGACGTGAATTAATCCTTGAGTCGGGGAGGTGGATGTTGAAGGCGCATCTTGCATGAGTCGATGGAGGATTCGGGCGGAAGCGATCACAACTGGTTCACTGCATCTCCCGCACAGCACAGGCCGTACCAATCCGCCCCCGCCTGCCGCGGCACAGACACCGCTTCAGCCGAGAAGCCCGCAAATCACCGTCCAATTGACCGGTCTTGCGCGTCAAAAGAAATTGGATTCCGTGACGATCCACTGTCGAGAATCGCGGCTCCCACCGCATCAAACCCGGGCACGTGCACGCCATTGCACCGGCGTGCAATCCTTTGCACAGGGGGGGGGGGGGGGGGGGGGCGGTGAGCACTACGGTCCCCTTGCCCTGCAGCCGTTTGCAGAACGTGCATTGAATTGCATCACGTTCTGCCGTGCTTGGGCAAGTCGCTCAGCGTTTGCCCCCTGGGAATGCATTGGCATGTCGTATGCGTCGCCGGATGAATCGGACCAAGACAGATCAATTCCCTGAGGCGGGCGATGCATCGACGTATCCAATTGAAAAAACACCTGCACCGATTTGCCTCTGCTGAATTTGGCACACTCGCGGACTTGCGTGAGTCGGTTCGATCGTCACCGCCGGGAATTCTGATCGTCGGTTGCGCCGAACATGACCTTGCTCCCGACATGCTGTCGTTCGCCGATCCGGGGCAATGCACGGTCGTGCAAAACCTGGCCGCCTCTATCCCGCGTTCGGACCAGCCCTACGATTCGACCGTGGCCGGCATCGAGTACGCGATTGTGCTACAGCGGGTGCGTGAGGTGATTGTCTGCAGTCACCTCTGTTGTCGGGTGGTGCGGTATTGGATGAAACAGCCGATTCTTAATGGCGACTCCGATCCGGGGTGTCGATTCATGGCAAACGCGCGTCGGGTGGTAGATCGTTTCTACCACTACACGACCGAAAGCGAGCGGCAAACGTTGATGATTTGTGAGCACACCCTCTACCAACTCGAAAACTTGAGGTCGTATCCGTTTATCCGCAATCGACTGGCCACCGGCCAACTGCGACTGCATGGCTGGGTCGTCGATGACCGATCGGCACGTGTCCTGGCCTATGTCCCGATGTCGCATCAGTTCGTGACGATCGAAAAAATCGCGCCGAGGAAACGGATCTCATAATCTCCCCTTGCCGCAGCGGCTAAAATCGCACCTTTGATTGGTCCATTCCGACAGCCGTTCTATCTACTGCAGCGCACGATGTTTGATTCCCACGACGGACGAGGGGTTCGTCGCTTCGCCTTCGGGCTGGCGCTGCTCAGTCTGGTCGCCGTCTCCGTTACCGCTTGGATCCTGTCCAACGTTCGTCGCGAACAGGAGATCGTGGCGCGGCTGATTCAGCATTTGCCCGAGAGCGATTTGCAAGTTGCCCAGGAACTTTCCGGCGATCTCAGTCTGCAGAGCGGGTTGTCGATCGTGCTGGTCCTGAACATCATCGCCACCGCCATCGCGTTCGCCTTGGTCGTACGTGGTTACCTGAGCAGCGAACGAACACTCAAGGACGTGCGGGTTCTCTCGGCGGACATCTTGGCCAGCATGGACGTCGGCGTCATCACCACCGACAAGAACGCCGTCATCACTAGCACCAATCCCAGCGGCCGAGAGCTGATCGGGCTCGACGGCGACGGCGTCGGCATCCGGCTGTCCGAAATCGGCCCCCAACACGCCCTGTTGGATGCGATCTGTACCGAGATCACGACGTACCATCACCCGATCCGAGACCGTGACTATTGCGTGACCCGAAACGGTCACCAAGCCACACTCCGCGCCGGGTGCACGATGCTGCACAACCGCCACAACGATCAAATCGGCATGGTGATCCACCTCCGCGACGTCACCGAAAAAACGCTGATGGAGGAACGACTGCGGCGGATGGAACGCTACATGGGGCTCGGTTCCCTGGCGGCCGGATTGCAACACGAGATCAAAAATCCGCTCAGCGCCCTTTCGCTGCACATCCAATTGTTGTGCGAACGATTGGATCATGAAAGCGAAGATCACGAAGTCGCCGAACTGCTGGATATTTTGAACACCGAGGTGCGACGCATCAACGATGTCCTGGACGGTTTTCGCAGCTATGCCTCCGTCGCCGAACTCGGACGTGCCCCGGTGGATGTCGTGTTCTTGATTGAGAAGCTGACGCGACTGCTGCGTCCCCAAGCCGAACATCAAAACGTTAAGTTGGTCGTCGATCCGCCCGCGGAAATGGTCGGCACGATCCAAGCCGATTCGACCCGGCTGGAGCAGGTCTTTTTGAACCTTGCGATCAATGCCCTGGCGGCCATGCCCGACGGCGGAACGCTTCGGTTTGACGTCCGCGGAGGCGACGGCAGCGTGACAATTGCGGTCAGCGACACGGGATCAGGGATTCCCGCCGAGATCCAGTCCCAAGTCTTCGACCCCTACTTCACCACCCGCAGCGAGGGTACCGGAATGGGCCTGGCGCTGTGCGACAAGATCATTCGCCAACACGACGGCAGCATCGATTTCCGATCCAGTGACCAAGGCACGGTGTTTACGGTGATGCTGCCGATCGGCGAGCCAGCGTAGCGGGGGCTGCGAATTGCGGCCCTGCTGGCTGGTTGCTGCTATAGTGTTCGGCTGCCCCTGCCGCGTTTGGCTGTTCCCTCCCTATTGATCCACGCGAGTTCTCGGACGTGTACCACCGCTGCAATTCGATCGCTCACTCATTTTCCATCTGCGTCGCGGCGACTGCTCTCATCGCTTGTCTCGCCGGCAATTGCACCGCCGATGATTTTCCGCCCGTGTTCAATAACGAAGCGGATTCGCAGGCCAGTCCGATGCCGGCGGACCAGGCGGCCGCGACGATGAAGTTGCCCGACGGCTTTCGGGCGACCGTTTACGCCAGTGAACCCGAAGTTCGCAATCCGATCGCGATGGCCTGGGACGAGCGCGGACGGATGTGGGTGGCCGAGAACTACACGTATTCCGATCGCACGCAACACTTCGACCTCTCGCTGCGAGACCGAGTGATCATTTTGAATGACCGCGACGGCGATGGACACGCCGAATCACGCAAGGTGTTCACCGACAAAGTGCAAATGCTGACCAGCGTCGAAGTCGGTCGCGGCGGTGTTTGGTTGATGTGCCCGCCACAGTTGTTGTTTGTCCCCGATGCCGACGGCGATGACGTTCCCGACGGTCCGCCCGAAGTGGTGTTGGACGGATTCACGGTTTCGCAAAGCAATTACCACAACTTTGCCAACGGTCTGCGTTGGGGGCCCGACGGCTGGCTGTACGGACGATGCGGCCATTCCTGTCCCGGAAATCTGGGCGTCCCCGGGACGCCTGACGATCGCAGGGTCCCGATCGATGGCGGCATGTGGCGGTACCATCCCCAGCGAAAGACCGTCGAAGTCCTGAACCACGGGACGGTCAATCCCTGGGGATCCGACTGGGACGCTAACGGAGAGTTGTTTTTCATCAACACGGTGATCGGCCACCTTTGGCATAGCATCCCCGGTGCGCATTTCATCGAGTCCTTCGGCGAGAGCCCGAACCCGTTGGTGTTTGAGCGGTTGGACATGATCGCCGATCACTACCATTACGATCGTTCGGGGTCTTGGACCAAGAGTCGCGCCGGAGCCGCTAACGATCTCGGCGGCGGCCACGCGCACATCGGCATGATGATCTATCAATCGGATCGTTGGCCGAAACAGTACCACGACAAACTGTTCACATTGAACATGCACGGCTTGCGGGCCAACGTCGAATCGCTCCGTCGCCAAGGCGCCGGGTATTCGGCCAGCCACCAACCGGATTTCTTCATTTCCCAAGACCCGTTCTTTCGCGGCATCGAAATCAGCGTCGGTCCCGACGGCGATGTCTATGTTTTGGACTGGAGCGACACCGGTGAGTGCCACGATCACACCGGTGTCCATCGAACCAGCGGGCGTGTTTACAAGATCAGCTACACCGCGGGCAAAAAGCCCAGCGTCGCGTTCGCCAAACCCGTGTGTTTGGCCGGCGAAGGAACGCTGCCACAGCTTTGGCGTGACTACCAGGCCGGGAAAACCACGCCCCGGCAACTGCGTGGGTTGCTGACCGATCGCGATGAACACGTCCGCGTCTGGGCGATCCGGCTGTTGACCGACCACTGGCCGCTGGACACCTTCATGGGACCACTGCGTGATGCGACCTATCCCGATGATCCCGAGACGTTGGCGGCACTCAAGCAAACGGCAATCGACGACACCTCCGGTCTTGTCCAGTTGACTCTGGCGTCCACGTTGCAGCGATTACCCGTCGAACATCGCGCAGACATCGCAGCCGAGATTGTCGCTCACGGGCAATACGCCGACGATCGCGATCTGCCGATGATGGTCTGGTTCGGATTGATGCCCTTGGTCGAAAACGATCCGGCGGCGTTGGTCGATGTGGCGGCACGCTGCCGTTGGCCCGACACTTTGCGCTGGATCACACGTGGACTGGCGACGAAAGTAGAATCAACGCCGCAGCCCCTGGACAATCTGCTGAGTGTTTCACTTGACTTGCCGGCAACACTCCAAACCAGTGTTCTTCGCGGCATGTCCGAAGCCTATCGCGGCTGGTTGAAAGTTCCCGTGCCCGATGGCTGGTCGGCGTTCTCCCAAAGCCAAGCCGCAGCGGACGATCCCGATCTGGTGCGTGAATTGAATTTGCTGTTCGGCGACGGCCGAGCGATCGATGAATTGCGCGACATCGTTAAATCATCGAAGGTTCCGCTGCAGACGCGTCAATCGGCGCTGAGGAGCTTGATCAGCGCCCGGCCGGACGATTTGCGTGAAATTTGCGAGTCGCTGCTCGGACAACGTGAATTGAATGCGACCGCGGCTCAGGGATTGTCGCTGTACAACGATCCGGCCGTCGCTGAAAAACTGGCCAAAATGTACCGGCGGTTCCATATCAGCGACCGCCCCCAATTGATCGAAATCCTGGTCTCCCGGCCGAGCTTCGCGGCGGCACTGTTGGATCGAATCGACGCCGACAAAGACCCGATTCCGCGCGGCGACGTCACCGCGTTCCACGCCCGCCAGATTCTGGGATTCGGTGATGATGCCTTGCGCGAAAAACTGACCGAGGCTTGGGGGGCCCTGCGCGACTCGCCCTCCGATCGCCGCGAGAAGATCAACGCGATGAAGCAACAGCTTTCCGGTGATGTGCTCGCGGATGCCGATCTGTCCGCCGGTCGCGTGCTGTTCAAAAAGACGTGTTCGCAGTGCCATCGGTTGTTCGGTGACGGAGAAAAGATCGGCCCCGACTTGACCGGCGCCCAGCGATCCAGTTTGGAGTACCTGCTGGAGAATATTCTCGACCCCAGCGCGGTCGTCGGAAAAGATCACCGCATGACCATCGTGTTGCTGGACGACGGTCGCGTCTTGAACGGTTTGGTGGTTTCCAAGAACGACAAAACCATGGTCATCCAAACGCAATCCCGCCAAGAAACGCTGCCCATCGATTCGATCGAAAACGTCAAAGAAACGACGCTCTCGCCGATGCCCGATGGATTACTGACGACACTGACCGAAACACAAATCCGCGATCTGATCGGTTACCTGATGTCGCCGACGCAGGTGGAATTGGAGTGAGATTGGGTGGAGAGTTGGTCAAAAAATGAGTTGGTCAAAAAATGAGTTGGTCAAAAAATGGGAACCGTCGGATGGAGACGCGGTTCTGGATCGCCAGCCTTATTTTTTTGACCACTCAATGTTATGACCAACAGACGCATGTGATTCAATCGGTTTCAGCCGAGGTTGCGATCTGATTGATCTGTCGAATCGTCTCGCTCATCACACGACGATCGACGTCATTGAATGCGATCGCAGCGTGTTGCGGATCGGCAAACCACACCTCCTTGATACACACGTGATCCGCGTCGCCGGGCGGAAAATCGAGCTCTGCGACACTCGTGACGTTGGAAGACGGGTGATCCTGGACATAGGTGAACGGGGTTTCATACCGATCGGAACGCCAGTTCATTTTTAGTAAGATCGCGTGGGTCTGGTCCTCACGAAGTGGGTAATCCGCGAAACGGGTGATTGACGGCTTTTCGGACGCCAATTCGGCTTTGGTCGGTTGGAACAGTTCACGATCCACTTGCCGGATTGCTTGGACGCGATCGGCCAGCGCATTTCTCCACTCTTTCAAACAATCTATTTCGGCGAGATCAGCGACATGGGCAATCCGGCACTGTGATTCACGATCGACGGGGAATTCTCGCCCGCCAATCTGGGCCAACGCAAGGCGGCCATCAACCAATCGGGGGAATCCCAGCTGTTGGTCGTGCAGCAACAACAACGACCTCAGTGGCGGACCGATCAGCCCGTTTTGAAGCAGTCGTTGCAGTTCGGCGGATTCGAAGGTTGCCCCCGTCACCATCGCTTGTTCCAAGGACTGGACGACTTGTCGGCTTTGGGTGCGCAGCTCCTTGTGCAACTCCTTGAGTTTCTTCACCTTGGGCGTCTTGCCAAGTTTGGCGGGAATGGATTTCTGCGACTTGCCAGCCTTCGTGACTTTGATGCTCGGCTGGCCATTGGCTTGGACAACCAGTTCCATTCTCGTGTCGTCCATCTCGATCGGCGAGACGGCGTCGATCCGATCTTGGATGTCGATCATGGCGAACCATTCCAGCCGCTGGGGATCGTTCATGCCGGCGCGCTTGGCGAGTGTCTCGCGCGCGTGTCGATTCACGCTGATTGCCTGATCGCGTTTGCTGGACTTGAGTCGTTTCGCGGCGCGGAGGTGTTCCTGCAAAATCCTCATTCGCTCGGCCAAATCGCTTTCACGCCCGTCACCGCTGGTCACCGGAATCAGGGCGAGTGCTTGAACATCGATTCCATTCATCTCCGACTCAATCCGCTTGCGAAGCGTTTGCGGATTCGTCTCGCCCCGCAGTGCTTCGGTGATCGTCCGGATCTGCGTCACGCGTTGCGGCGTAGCGATGGCGGGCAAGCACTCTTCCAATTCCATCCAGTGGGCGGCGTCGATTTCTCGCGATGCGCGTTCGAACCATTCCATGTCGACGAAGACATCCGCTTCTGAATCAATATCCGAGTCGATGGATCTGCTTTTCAGCCACACCTGATACGCCTGGTCAGGCAACTCGATGATTTGATCCATCGTCGGGAATGCATCGACATCGCCGTGGCTGAAATTGTGCCGGACAAACAGGGGGGGGTGTAAATCCAGTCTTCACCCGCCTGATGAATGAACCATTCGACGGCATCGACAAGCCCGGTTCGTGACATCGATCGCCCGATCCACGGGGCCCATTGAGGCGCAGCGAGGGCGAGTTCCAGCAACCTCTTTTCATCCAGCTGTTTCTCGTTGAGCGCCTGTTGGACGATCGAATCGAACTGCTCCCAGGTTTCTCCGTCGCCCGGCATCGAGTAGGCGATCAATTGCCGAAGCAGTACGTTCGCTTTCGTCACCTCGTTGCGTTTTTGGCGATTCCATCGTGACAGCTTTTTCTTTCCCAAGGATTTGAGCAACGCCATCAAACGCGTGATCCCTGGGTAGGAGCGGATTCGCCCGGCGATTCGAATTGCGTCGTCGGTATCATCTGACTTCTGAAACAGGGCCGTTGCCACGGATTCGTCAATGAACTCATTCAAGGCGGCATCGTATTCCGTTGCCCGTGGTTGGGCGTGCTTTCGAATCACGTTGGCCCCTTCATCCACGTCGGTCGCTTCTTGCAGGGGTTTTCCGCCCATGCGAGACGTTCGCCAAGTCTCCCGTAGATCGGCGACGGTTGCTTTCCCGGCACCGAACGCACCGGCTGTGATGTGCATCTGCGGCGGCAGACTCGGCACATCCTGGGCCGGTTGATCGACAAATCGAAGCAATTGCCAGTATCGCTCCGCAACGTCGGGGGGAAATTGGCAATCGAAACCGAGCAAATAATCATTGATCAATCGCTCCCAGCGACCGAGAGCGATCGGCAGTCCGGAGGAATGGCGACTCCGGCATCGTGTTGCATACGGGTCGGCATCGGCCAACCAGACGCCTTCGGGAATCGATGCGAGGTAACCTTCGAAATAATCGAGCAACATCTGCGCGCCGGCAGCATTCGCATTCTTGCTTGCAAGCCAACACACGACACCGAAGACGTGCTTCGCAACCTCGGATTGCAGAAGCGGATCATCCCACACAAACAAGTCGAGATAAGGCTGATGCTTTTCCGAATGAATGGGGGCGGCCTTCCGAAGCCGGTTCAAGTGCACCATGACATAAATCTGTTCCAGCACTGATGACTCACGGAGGCCAGACTGTTTTTTGCACTCGTACCAGGATTGCCAAACCTCGGTCAACGGAAAGTCGTCGTTGAGTCTGTTGGAGATGCCGTACCCCTTGGTCGCGTGGTGTTCGATATTCAACTCAATCAAACGGCCACTGCGGACCTCGTCATAGTGCATCATCCTGATGTGAACGTCTTTTTGCTGCTCCACCAATTCCGTCAGTTGTCGGAACGTTTTCGAGATTTGTTCAAAGTCCAACTGGGGGTGATGCGAACCAGGCTTCTTGACCGGGCTGACTTGCGGCGATTCGGTTTGTGGTTCGGTGTCGATCGTCTGCTGTGCTGGCGATTCCGTTTCCTGTTTCGATTTTGCGAGGGTGAGAAGACGTTTGGGGATCAATTTGCGAATTTGGTCGATCCGAGTCTTTTCGACTTTGGTCAGTTTCTTACGCGTGGACAGATCCACCACGCGTTGCACCGCCCATTCGGTGGATCGTCGGGCATTGATCATTTCGTCAAGAATGATCTGGCCGCCCAAGCGGATCTCTTTTTTGCGTTCGGAAAGGATCGCGTCAACGATCTCACGCAAGTCTTGCTCCGGAGCATTGGCGGCAATCAAACTTGCCGCTTGGGGTCGGCTGTAGTCGTTTTTGACTTCCAGGTAGGGTCGAAGCCATTCAAGGTCGGTTGGCGAGACTCCATCTCGGGCCACCGCGGCGATCAACAGACAAGCTTCTTCATTCGATTTAGACCGCTTGATGAACCCGATCGCTTCAGCGCGTTCTTCTGGACTTGCGATCGTGCACGCGGTGAAGTGAATTTGGTAGGGTCTCCAATCGCAAAATTCACCCGCACGTGCATTCGGGAAATACTCGAGCGCCACAGAGAGCGGTACATGATCTGCGACAGCGCCAATGATTGCGGCCAGTTTTATCTGAGCCTCTTCCTTCGATTTGCCCGAGTCGTCTTCGCCAAGTTTGCCGCGATGTTGCGATAGCCGCTGCTGGACGCGTTGGACCGTGTCGAGCACTTGACGGCCATCTGCCGGCACCGGGTAATCATCCGGCCACCAAATGGCCAAAGAAGCAACGTTCAGATCTTCGTCGTCCAGTAGCGTCAACCAAAATCGCGAGACTGATTCGCCCAGGGCGCTCGGAAAGTTGATTTGACGCAGCAGAGCGGCGATGAAAATGCGACGATCCGCATCGACCTGTCCGAGTAGCTCGGACGCTTGCGCGGGGACTTCCGAGGCGTCGATCAACAACGTGGTGATCAAGCGAATGTACTCCGCCTCGCTATCGAACGCCGCCGACTGAAAATTCGACGTGGTGTCGCCGACGCCGCCTTCGAGGGCGAGTGTGAAAGGTTCCACCAAGACCATGCGGTGCTCAAGATCGACATCGGCCAGTCGCAAGGCGAGCCAGGAACCGATGCATTCGGCAATCGGTTTCTGATTCAGAAGCTGAGCCTCCAACGCGACTCGCAATACCGCTGCGATCGCCTTCGGCCCCCATCAGTAGCGCTGCAAACAATGGACTCAATTTGATCCGGCTCTTGGCTGCATCGAAGCAAATCGATCAGCAGGTCGTGCGCGCGATCTTGATTGCTGCCCCACAGCGCTCGATACACATAGCTCCCGACTTCGCCGACGGGATGTTTTCCCTGTGCAATCAAGGCGAGTGTTTCGTAGACGTTTTCTCCACTGGAAGATTCGGTCGCGATGACGCAGCCCAGGAACCGGCCGACCACATCCTGCTCTGCTGCACCGCTCCTCGCCAACCCGAACAACCGCAACATTTCATTGGCCCCCGACTCCAGCTTCAATCCGGCCCCGTGAACGGCCAGCCATTCGGGAGTGACCAAGCCCGCTGGAAAACGGTAGACGACCTTGGCCAGTTCACATAACCACAAGAATCGCAGTTGCAGCGTCGCCGAACTCAACCGGGGACATCGCGCGGGTATTCCATACAGGATGGTGTCAAATGGCAACCGGCGTAGAGATTGCCAGGCATTCGCGACCTCTGCACTCAAGCCACCAAAGACGGCTGCAAAGACGGGCTCCAGGTCTTCGTTGCTTCGTTCCCCCATCAGTCGCTGGATTCGCTTGGCATCGTGCTTTTGTTCGTCTTCACCACCGCCAGCGTTCTTGGCCATGAACCACATGCCGGTTTCAACCAAGAATTCGCTGATCGATCTCAGTTCCAAGTCGGTGATTTGTGACGTGGATTGTTTTGCAGCCGCAACGCGGTCGCTTGTCGCGTCGGTGACTTGGAGCGACGAAACCAATTTCTCAAGCGTACTCAATGTTGAACCTGTGATTTCACAACGTGTTTTGCAACGCCACCGCGTTTGCAAGCAGTTCGACTGGTTTCACAGACGCACTGCGGTGCGTTCCCAATGCAACCGACGAAAAAACGCATCGGCTCAGGAACATGGAGATTGCGGTGGTGAGTAGAATAACCGATCGCGGTCAACGCCTGCACGTCAACGCATCTGCCCGCGCCATCCGCCTTAGAGCCCCATCCCGCCACGAACACGCTTCCCATCGATTCGATCGCAATCGTCAAAGAAACGACACCCGCTGCGATGCCCGATGGATTGCTCACCACACACTCCGAAACTGAAATCCGCGATCTGGTCGGTTAGCTGATGCCTCCGACGCAGGTTAAGTTGAGATGATTGTGAAGAGATAAAACTGGTCAAAAGATTTGCTGGTCAAAAGATTGCGCGTCGCCACCAACGGACCACCGGTCATCTGGTTGCCTTCATTTTTTGACCAACCCATTTTTTGACCAACCTCAACTGCCCGCTTTCCTTACGATCCAACGACAGCCTTGAATTCATTGGTGGAACATGCATTTCATCCCCTTTCTACTTGTTGTTTTATTGATCGCTTCGTCGGCCATCTCTGCCGAGCAGGGTGAGGCGAAATCGGCGTTGGAGGTGATTGAAAGCAACCGTGGCGGTCGGCATTGGGTCGAGCAGGAAACGGCACCGCCGAAGTCGCCCGCTGATTCACTCGACGCGATCGAAATCGAACCGGGGTATGAGATCACTTTGTTCGCGGCCGAGCCGTTGGTCCGCGATCCCGTCGCGATCTGCTTTGACCAGCGTGGGGACATGTATGTCGTCGAATATGGTGACTACCCGATCGGTCCCGAAGACGGCGGTGATCCGCTGTCAAAAATCGTTCTACTGCGAGACAGCGATGGCGATGGTGTGGCCGACCGTCGACACGTCTTCGCCGACAAACTGGACTTTGCCCACAGCATGATGGCCTACCGAGGCGGTTTGCTGGTCGGTGCGAAAACCAAAGTGTTGTTCTTGAAAGATACCGACGGCGATCACGTTGCCGATGTTAACGAAACCTTGTTCGACGGCTTCACACCCGCCCACCCGCAAATGCAAATCGGCAACCCACGCTGGGGAATCGACAATTGGGTGTACCTGAATTATGGCCCCGGCAAAGTATCTTCGACGAAGGATCCCGATGCGACGGTCACGCTGCCACGCAAGGACTTTCGGTTCAATCCCCAAACCATGGCATTCGAATCGGATAGCGGAATGGGGCAGTTCGGCAACACGGTCGATCGTTGGGGGCATCGGTTTTATTGCACCAACCGGAACCCGATCATCACGACCTTTCTGCCGCCAAACGTTCTGGCGCGGAATCCGTATCACATCGTCAGCGCACCGTACTACGACGTCGCACCCTCGGGTGGACAATCTGAAGTCTTTCCGCTGGTTGAAATGAAGAGCAACTACTTGTCACACGCGGGAACGCACACCTCGGCTTGTGGCACGACGGCGTACATCGGTGACCTGGGTGACGAATCATTTCGCAACAGCGTGTTCGTCTGCGAACCGATCGGGCACTTGGTGACACGTTCGATCGTGGACTCGGCCCCGCTGAAGTTCACCGCGAAACGAGCGGAGGAGAAAAGTGACTTCATCGCGTCGACCGACACCTGGTTCCGGCCGTCCAGCTTGGCCACCGGTCCCGACGGTGCGCTGTACTTGGCCGACATGTATCGTTTGTGGGTGGAACACCCCAAGTTCCTGCCCCCGGAGATCGCCGCCAAACTGGATTGGCGGGCCGGAGAAGATCGCGGTCGAATCTATCGGATCGTGCCCCGCGACGCGGCCCCTCGATCCTTCTCTCCACCGGAATCCGAGTCCGATTCGGTCGCCCTGCTTGAGGATGATAATGGATGGCGACAATTCCTCGGTCAACGTTTGTTGGTCGAACAGCAGGCGAAAACACAGGTTACCGAATTGCGAAAACTACTCGCGTCACCCTCGCCGACGACACGGCTGCATGCCCTTTGGACCTTGGACGGCTTGTCGGCTGTGAAACCTGCCGATGTCCGGCGAATGTGTGGCGACGCGAATCTTCATTGTCGCGTCGCGGCGGCAAAACTGGCGGGCAGCATGATGGAAGACGATGCCGTGCAAAACGCTTTGATCGGTCTCGCCGATGACGCGAATGCACAAGTTCGTTTCCAAGTCGCGTTGTCACTTTCGGCCAACCGCTCACCACAGGCCACCGCGACGCTGACTCAATTGGCGCGACGCGATGGACACGACAACGCCTTTGCCGACGGATTGCTGACGTCGACCAAGCAGCGTAGCGGTGCGGTCCTGGCGGGGTTGATCGACGACGACGCGTTTCGTGTTTCCGGTACGGACGGCAAATTGGACTTGGTCCGACGGCTTGCCGCAGTCGTCGGTGCCCGTGGCGATATGGACGAACTTGAAAGCGTCTTTCGGTTGATCGGCCGCGACGATGACCAGAACTGGTGGCGTGCCGCCGCGATTGCCGGGATCGGTGACGGGCTGCCGCGGTATCGCGGCGAGCATGGACGGATGTCGCTGGCCGGTCTGATCGCCAAACCGCCGGCACCGTTGGCCGATTCGATGGATGGACTGAAAACGGTTTTCGATCAAAGCGGTAGGATCGCAGCCGATCCCGAGCAATCCGTCGCGGACCGTGTCGCGGGAATCGAATTAATGGCGTACCAACCCTTCGACGCCGCCGTGGACACCTTTCATGCGTTGCTGTCGAGCGACCAACCGGTGCAAATCCAATCGGCCTGCATCGAGGCGTTGCAACGGAACGGCTCGCCCGCTGCCGCGGAAATCATTTTGGATCGCTGGTCGCAACTCGGACCGTCGGTCCGTGGAACGGCCATCGCGTTCTTGTTGCGTCGGACCGAATCCACTCGATTAACCCTCGCGGCGATGTCACAGGGCAAAATGAACCCTTCGGCGTTAAGCATCGATCAACGCGTGCGACTGCTCAAGCACGGTGATGAAACGTTGCGAGAGGAAGCCACCAAGTTGTTCGGCGGTGTCGTTTCGCCGAATCGCCAGAAAGTGGCCAAGGATTACGAGGGGGCATTGGTGATGAAGCCCGATGCCGCACATGGAAAACAAGTGTTCAAACGCGTCTGTGCAAGCTGTCACCGAATCAGCGGCGAAGGACACGAAACGGGCCCTGATTTGACGGACGTACGCAATCGTTCCAAACCCGCGTTGCTGTACGACATCTTGGACCCCAACGCCAAAGTTGAGCCTCGGTTCACCGCCTATTCCATCTTGACCGATGACGGATCGGTGCTGACGGGGCTGATCGAATCGGAAACCAGCGAAGCGGTGATCTTGAAGATGGCCGAAGGTAAAACGAAAGCGATCGGACGGGCGGAAATTGAACAGATGAAAGCCAGCGACGTGTCGTTGATGCCCGAAGGCATCGAAAAAGACATCACGCTGCAGCAGATGGCGGACTTGTTGGCCTATTTAAAAGATCGCTAGAGCTTTGTCCCTAAACCCGTTGCGGAAGCCGCCAAGGCTTTCGACTCGCAGCAGTCCACACGGGAAATGCCGAAATTCTTGGCGAATTCCGCTACCTCATACACCCCTTGCCGGGTTTAGGGACAACGCCTATCCCGCTATCGTTCTCTGGACCTTTCGGCTCAGGTAGTCCGAATTCGCATCGATGAACCGGAGGTTGCGGTGTTGGGCTTTGCTGATGCCGATGCGTTTGGTCACGCGGACGCGTCGCGGCGGTTGTGACGGTGCATCGAACACCCCCAGCGCCTCGTCGCGGACCAGGCATCGGCCGTCATCCTTGCGATCGATTCGCAGTGCCTGGCACAACATCGCCGGGCCGCGAGTCAGACGTTTCGGATCGTCATGGCCGCGGCTCTGGCGCATCCGATCCAGTCCCCAGATCGGCTCGATCGCACGCACCAGCACGGCGGCGCCTTGCCCTTCGTCCTGGGTGACGGCGTTCAAACAATACTTTGCGTGAATCGGATAAACGTACAGCGTCCCCGGACCGGCGAACATCGATGCGTTGCTGGGGGTCTTGCCGCGTGCCGCATGGCTAGCCGGATCGTTGCGGTCGAGATAGGCTTCTGTTTCCACGATCCATCCGCCCAGCCACTGGCCATCGACCCGATGAAGCAACGCCTTGCCGATCAACTGTTTCGCCACCACCGCCGTCGCTCGTCGGTAGAATGCGGCATCGAGCCGATGGGCGATCAAACGATCGGGAAGCGGGTGCGGGCGGGCCATGGGAAAATGGACGACAAGGGTGGCAATCGATGATGGTGATGCTGTGAAACGACTCGGCCCCGAGACCGTCTATGTCGCTGCGTGGATTTTCCCCATCAGCCGACCGCCGATCAATGGCGGGTACCTGCGGGTCGTCGACGAACAGGTCGTTGAGATCGGCGCGCTGCGAAATCAAAACTTCCCACGCCAGGACGTGATCGACTTGGGGGAGGTGGCCGTGATGCCGCGGATGGTCAACGCCCACACTCACCTGGAATTTTCCGATTGCCGATCACCGATCGGACAGCCGGGGATTTCGCTGGCCGAGTGGATTGGCAAAGTCATCGCCGCCCGAGGTGTGGCGAGCGAAGACCAGCGGAACGCCCGGATCCGTGATGGGATCGCCGAATCGGCCGGCAGCGGCGTCGGACTGATCGGGGACATCGCCACGCCCCCCTCGCAGTACCCGAGCGACACCGATACCACGATCGTTTCGTTCGCCGAGGTCCTGGGGCTGAGCGACGTCCGGGCGGGCGAACGACTCGAATCGGCGGAAAAACACGCGGTGACCGTCGCGGAAAACCCATCGGTCGAATTTGCGGTCAGCCCCCACGCGCCCTATTCGACACCTCCGGAACTGGTTGGCCGCTGCGTCGAATTGGCCGTGCAAACCGGAGCCCCCTTGGCGATGCACGTTGCCGAGTCGCCCGATGAACGGGAACTGCTGCGTTTCGGCAGCGGCCGATTTGCCGAGGTCCTCCGCGGGGCGGGGCTGTGGCCCAAAGGAGTGTTTCCTTGGCAAGGCGACCAGCCCGTGTCGGACTTGATCGACGCGATCGCCGACGCACCGCGGGTGCTGCTGGTTCACGGAAATGACTTGCAAGACGACGAGATCGAGCGGATCGCGCGTCATCCCCACCTGAGTGTCGTCTACTGTCCACGAACGCACGCTTTTTTCGGCTACGACGCCCATCCCGTGCAAACCCTGCTCGATGCGGGGGTGCGGGTCGCCCTGGGCACCGACTCGCGGGCCAGCAACCCCGATCTGAGCGTCTGGAAAGAAGTACAATTCCTGCTCCATCAGCGGCCCGATCTTGATCCCCACGACGTGCTGGAGATGGCGACAATGTCCGGTGCGGATGCCTTGCTAGGCGCCGGATCGCGATCTGGGAGAATTGAAGCGGGAAAGACACGCGTCGGATCGTTGGTCTCGATTCCTACGACCGCTCAACGTCTCGATGCCGTCTGGCGCGACTTTGTGTCGGCAGATTTGTCGTGCATCGGCGTGCAACGGCGGGCATAATGGTTGCGAGTTTCTAGTTCCAAGTTTCACGTTCGGTTGGATTTGATGTATTTTCGTTTGGCTTCGCGATTTCTTTTTGAGACGGACAAACGCCTGCTTGCCAAGGCGGCTTGGACGTTGGGGGTGAAGGGATTGTGGAGTGTGCACAAGCACAAACGACGATTGAAACGCGGCGAGTTCTTTCCCCCGTTTCTGTATCTGTCGGTGATCAACAGCTGCAACCTGCGCTGCCAAGGATGCTGGGTCGACGTGGCAGCCAAACAACATCGCATCGAGCTGGACGCGGCCAACGAGACGATCCGTCAAGCCAAAGCGATGGGCAACAGCTTCTTCGGCATCCTGGGCGGTGAGCCGTTCATGCACAAGGATCTGCTGAAGATCTTTGAACAAAACCGTGACGTCTATTTTCAGGTGTTCACCAACGGGCACTTCATCACCGATGAAGTGGCCGCGGAATTGAAACGGTTCGGAAACGTCACGCCGCTGATCAGCGTCGAAGGGTCAGAGATCATCAGCGACGAGCGACGGGGTCGCGCCGGCGTTTTGAACCAGACCATGGAAGGGCTGAAGACGGCCTTGAAGCACGACCTGTTGGTCGGGGTCTGCACCAGTGTGTGCAAGTCCAACATCGATGACTTGGTCCAAGACGCCTGGGTCGATCGGCTGATCGAGATGGGCGTGATGTATTGCTGGTACCACATCTATCGTCCGGTCGGTCCGGAATCAAATGCCCAGTTGGCCCTGACCAGTGACCAACAACGGCGTGTCCGCCAGTTTGTCGTCGACACGCGGGCAACCAAGCCGATCATCGTCATCGACGCCTATCACGACGATGCCGGAAACGCGTTGTGCCCGGCGGCAACCGGGTTCACCCACCATGTCGGTCCATGGGGCGACATCGAACCCTGTCCCGTGATTCAGCTGGCGACCGAATCGATTCACGACAACCGGCCGCTGGCGGAAACGTTCAACGAGTCCGCGTTCTTAAAAGATTTCCGGTCGCTGACGGCCGAGCACACCCGCGGCTGTGTGATCATGGAACGGCCGGACCTGCTGGTGGAGCTGGCCGAAAAGCACGGCGCCCGCGACACGACCGCCCGGGGCGCTGTGATCGATGAATTGAAAAACGTCACGCCGCGACGAAGCCAGTTTCAACCCGGCGATGAGATCCCCGAACGCAGCTTTGTCTATCGCTGGGCCAAGAAGTACGCGTTCAACGATTTCGGAACCTACGCCCGCCACTTCGACGCGGCGAAGTATCGCGATCCGGACAAAGACGCCCCGGACGGCGAACACTCCAAGAGCGAGTTGCCGGTGCTGCAGTGAGATGAGCTTGTTTCCAAAATCGAAAGTACGATGACCCTGCCGGGCCGTCGACGGTGCGCGCCGACAGCTCAAGCACCCGGTCTTGATCGCAGCGGAAGCCGTCAAGACTTTCGTAAGCCGCCGGCCTTCTCTGGCGTTTGCTTACTGCACAAACGCCGTCTCTCCCTGGGGGAGAGAATCTCAATTAGTTGCCAAATCCTGCGGTAGCAGAATTCCGCGCCGATGCGATGACAGGCTGGAAGCCTATCCCACACGCTATCGCTACAGCTGGATGACCTGTTCTTCGTTGACGGTTTCGGCGTGGGATTCGCAGCTTGCGGCCATTTCGATTTTCACGCACCAGCGGCCTTCGGCGTCGCCGCGGACCAACCAGTGCGGTTGCACACAGACGCTTTGGTGCACCAATTCGAATCCGGCTTCACTCTGGCTGACCGTTTCGACGGGGAACGCCCAGATGCCGCTGGGGCGATCCAGATTCATCGACACATCAATGCCCAGCCAGCGATCTGACAGCGACAGTTGCGAGGCATGTTGCAAATCCAAACGCTCGCCCAACTGGCCGAGAGGCTGCCCGTCTTCGCCGCTGAAGTAGCGGTCATCGGCGCCGGCGGGAAGTCCTGCAAAATTCATCTCGATCGCAAAGTGCAACTCGCGATCTTGAGGCAGGTTCTCCAGCAGATACGTGATCTCCAACGAATCGCTGCCGCTGACCATCGTGACCGCCTTGGTCAGGACGATCGGAATCCCCCATGCGTTTCCTTCGCGTCGCATCTGCACTTGGACCCGGTCGCTTCCGCGACGCAATTTCGCTTCGAAGGGAAGCTCAACAAAATCGCCTCGTTCCATCGCCTCGCCGCGGGAAACCGCGTTCAGGTCGGTGTCCACATCATAGAAGTGGTCCATCAGACTCTTGCGGGGATAGCGATCGTATTGCAACCGCTGGTCCAGGTCGGCTTGTTTAAAAACGACCCGATCGTGAATGCTGGCGACGTCCTCGCCGCCGGCGTTCGGACCGGCGAGGACTTTTTGGTGATAGCTTTCCGGACGGCGTTGCAAGGTCGCCAACAGGTTGTGGCTGATCTCACGCACGTCCAATTCGTAAAGCCGACCGCCGCGTCCGGGGGCCACCCAGGCACAGAGTTTGTCGTTGCTTAAGCGGACTTCTTGCAGCCCATCGAAATCGTAATCGTCGGCCGTCGCTTGGACCGCACCGGACAACTCGCCGGTCAGGTTGCTGAGCAGGTTGTCGGCGGTGATCAGGTGTTGATAGACGGCGTTGCGGAGGTGGGGCAGATAGATTCCGCCAAAGGCGCCGTGCCAGTAGGGGCAATTGCATTGGCCGCGATACAGGTGATCGCGAATCACCGCCAACTGGCCTGCATCGATGCCGGCCGATTCGGCATCGGCCAGGCGACGGCTGACGTGCATCATCCGCGCGTACATCTCGTTGGTTTCTTCGTACTTTGATTTGAAGTTTCGCCAGTAACCGCCGCGGACAAACGTCTTCAGATCGCTCCAGCGTTCATGCGAATCGAGCTCGTGGGTCACGTCATCCAGCGTGATCTGTGACGGCGTGGGCAATGACCATTCGGTCATTTCACGATAGCTGCAATCGGGAAGATAGATCTTTCCCACCGGCGCGGTGCGATTGATCGCTTCGCCCAGTGAAACGGTGTGCAGCCAGGATGCGTTTTCGGTCAGTGCATTGAACAACGATTTCAACCAGCCCCGATCGTACACGTGGACCTTGGTGTCGGGCCAGGTGCCGAACTTTTCACCGTCGTCGCCGAAGGTCAGCACGGCTCCGGGGGCGCGCTCGGCAACGCTGCGGCAATGATCGATCGTCGCTTCGACCGGTTGAAACGGAATCGTGTAACGCAGGTGTTCCGATCCGGGGAAGATCCGCAGCAGACGCCCGTCGTCTTCGGTGATGAAGTAGCCCGTCAAACGCTCTTCATCGACGCCGGCGGCGCGGAAATGATAATCGTCCAGCACGGTGTAACGGATGCCGGCGTCGGCGACGTCACGCGTCAGCGTCGACTCCCAAACACGCTCGGGCGTCCACATCCCGGCCGGCGTGCTGCCCAAATGACGCTCCAACCAACGTCCATAGGCTTCGATCTGGCCGATCCGGTCGCGCGAGGGCAACATCGTCAAGATCGGCTCGTATTGAGGCCCACCGATGATCTCGATCCGTCCCGCTTCGACCAACAATCGCAGCCGATCCAGGTATTCCGGATGACGCTCGGCCAACCAGATCATCAACGGTCCCGACGTGTGCAGCGAAATCTGCAACTGGTCGTAGGGCTCGAAGACATCCAAAAACGGTCGATAACTATCCTGGTACGCCTGCTCGAAAACGCCGTCGAAGTTGCCGATCGGCTGGTGATTGTGCAGGACCAAGCAAAGATGAACGTGGTTAGACATGTTCGAAGAAGTTAACGTGGATGGAGAGCAGCGGATGACACGCGGCGGCGTCGTAACGTCTTAGGTCAAACCGATGGCCGGTCGTGACTGGTGGTCGAATTGTAGGGAAGGAGTTGACATTTCCGAATGGCCACTCCGGACGCATCGCACCAGTTCGCAGGAAATCGATCCGGCGCCGAAACGGAATGTTTTCCGGTTTGGACTTCTTCCCCTAATCGTTAACGGCGCCCCATGCAGTGTATCGGCACGTGGGTAGGGGCCAACAACAGTCAGAATCGTCAGATTTTCACAGCCGATGGTGATGGAGGTTGCCGGCGGCGGCCCCCAATCGGGCGGCGGAGGCCCCAAGATGCCGTCCCATTGGTAGCAAGTTAAGCAGTGCAGCCATCAATCAAGTAAGTCACCCTCCCTTTCAGGGAGGGTTAATTTGAAAAAACGCACGACCTCTGCGAGGGAGGATTAATGGTAAACTTGATACCTATGCCCGCCTCTCTGCCGGGGGCGCTACTTTCGGCGGCCTATCGCGTCAGCAAAACGTTGCGGGGGTCGTGCTTGCGGGCGATTTCGCGGTATCGCAAGGCGGCGGATTCCGGCAACAGGGAGTTGATCATGCAGTCACAACTCCACTCAAATCCCGCGGTCTTGCTCAATCGTGGAAAGACATCGAGCGACCATTGAAAGGCTTCGGGCTGTTGACAGCCGGGCGGGCAGGTGTGCAGCAGATAGTTGAACGCTTTGCCGGGGAATGCTTCGTTGACCCAGGAAAGCACTCGCCAGAGGAAACTGGCCAGTTGATCCAGGGAGGTGTCGGTCATCAGGTCAAAGTGCGGCTGATGCTCCACCGACGTCATTCGGATCAGCCCGCCGAAACGGCTTGCAAAGGGGCAGAAGGCGACAAACGAGTCGGTTCGGTCGATCACCCGGCTGCGTTCGGCGAGTTCCGCACGCAACAGATCACACGCCAGCGAGCAACCGGTCCGAGCCCGATGGTGTTCGCAGCGAAGCATCGTGGTGCGGACGTGGTGCGGCATCAAACTTGTTGCGATCAGCTGGCTGTGACTGTGCCGCAGCGACGCGCCGGCTTCGGGACCGCAATTCTTGAACACGCTGATGTAGTTGATCCCGGGCACCTGCCGCCAATGGCGGATGCGGTCGCGAAACGCCAGCAACGTCATGTAGACCATTGCCGGGTCGTACTCGGTGATCGACTCGGCATGCAACGACGATTCGATGATGACCTCGTGCCCACCGACCACGTCGGTGATGGGAAACAATTCGTGGCGATCGACATGATCGCCGGTGACTGAGTCACTGGGGCTGACCGCCGGGAACTTGTTGGGCACCACACGGACGTTCCAGCCGTCTTGCTCCCCGGCCACGACTTCGACGTGCGGTCCGGCAAAACGCGTTGCCCCATTTTCGATCGCGGGCGATCCCTGGTCACCCAGCTTGGCCGACCAGATGGCTTCGGGCGTGCGGCTTTCGGCGCCGGCACAGAACGGGCAATCGGCGTCCACGGCCGGCGGAGTGGCCACGGCCACCGACGAAGGTGCGGTTTTGGATTCGTAATCGTTGGGACGCTGGTCGCGTTTGGGCGCAAAGATCGTCCAGTCCCCGGTCAACAGGTCTCGCCGCGTGTGAGAGGTCGATTGGTTGCCACGAGAGGCTGCGGCTTCCTTGCGGGCTTTGCTATCGGTTGCCGAACGCGCCAGCGAACGCATCACCGATCGCCGCGCCGGCCGCCCCGGCCACATCGCTTCGGTTTCCCCGGCCGATGCGAGCCGCGTGTCGGTGTCGATGACCCCCGGTTTTTCGCGATATCCTGAGACGTTTTCGCCGACCCGGCTGGAAGGATGAGCCTCTGCCGAAAAGGTGGGCGGTCGTTGCTCAGAATCAGAAGGCATAGCTTCGCAGCAGGGGGTAATTGGGATAGGGGAGGACGCCTGCACCGCGGAGCCACCGCCCGATCTTGTACATCATCCTCTCGTCCACGTGAGCCATCCCAGATGATCCATTCTGGGAATGTTTTTGGCGGACCCGATTAACCTCACTCTACCAATTTTTGAGCGATTACCAGCCTTGGGGGATCAAAAAAACGAAAACGTTTGCTTGCACTTACTTTGGCGTTTTCACCATGCCCCCCTTAAGGGAAACTGCGTGGTCGTAAAGCTCTACATACTGGGATGCACTTTTCCTCCAGGACCAATCCGCCGACATCGCACGCTCGACCAAATTCTTCCAATTTTTTTGGTCGTGATAACGCAATTGCAGAGCGCGACCGATCGCTTCGTCCAGTCCACGCGGGGAAACCTCGCGCAAATGGAATCCGGTCGCCGTTTCGTTGGCCAAACTTTCCGCCGTCGTGTCGACCACCGTGTCGGCCAGTCCGCCGGTGGCCGTAACGATCGGGATCGTGCCGTAACGCAAACTGTACAACTGATTCAGCCCACACGGCTCATAGTGGCTGGGCATGACAAACAGGTCCGCCGCGGCTTCGATCCGATGCGCCAGTGCCTCGCTGAACCCGACATGGGCAGCGACCTGCTGCGGGGCCTGGGCGGCCAGGGCGGCCAGCTCGGTCTCGATCTGTTTGTCGCCGCTGCCGAGGATCATCCACTGCGTCGGTCGCCCCTCTTGGACGTGTTGCCGAATCACCGGCAGAATCAAATCCCACCCCTTCTGTTCGGCCAACCGCCCGACCAACCCGATCATCGGCACGTCGTCGGACTCCTCCAGCCCGAACTCGTTCTGCAGCGAACGTTTGTTAGCGACCTTGCCGGATTGCCAGTCGTCTTTGTCAAACGTCACGGGCAACTTGGCGTCGGTCGCCGGATTCCAATCCGTCTCATCGATCCCGTTGGTGATCCCCGTCACACGTCCCCCCTTTGACGCAAGCACGCCATCCAGGCCGCAGCCGTGTTGGGGTGTGCAGATTTCCATCGCATAACGCGGGCTGACCGTCGTGACATGGTCGGCACAAACGATCCCCGTTTTCAGAAAGTTCAGCTGCCCGTAGTACTCGAACGATTCATGTGTGAAGTGTTTCCAGTCCAGCCCCGTCCAGGCGAAGGCGTCACGATGGAAATTGCCCTGATAGGCCATGTTGTGAATGGTCATCAACGTCGCGGCGCGAGAGAGCGATCCATAGGCTGTCGGCGAGGCCTGTAGCAGGGCGGGGATCAACCCGGATTGCCAGTCGTTGCAATGCAGCACGTCGACGTTCATTTCGATCCGCATCAACGCGGCCAGCGCGGCGCGGCAAAAAAATGCGAACCGCTCGGCGTTGTCGCGGTAGTCCCCGAGTTCGTCTCCGTACAGCGATTCACGATCGAAGTATTGCGGTTGGTCGATCAGCCAGGCGACCACGTTGCTCTCGGGCAGCAAGCATTTCAGCAGCCGGCCGCCGACCAGTTTTCCCGGCGACATCGGGATCGCAAAGCTGATGTCGGTGGTGTCAATTTTTAATCCCGCACGATGGACGCTTCGAAAGGCCGGTAAAATCACGGCGCAGCGGTGCCCCAACGCGGCGACTTCGCGGGGCAGCGTGCCACACACGTCGGCCAAACCACCCGTTTTCGCCAATGGAACTGCTTCGGAGGTTACGTAGACAATATTCAAAACTTGATACCTTAGTCGTAGCCGGCGTCACCTGTGGCGACAGGAAACGGCCGAAGTTAATGCAGCGAGCCGAGGATTCACAGCGTTCCCACCCACCCGTATGGAAATATTGGTCGCAATTAACGCTCGCGCCAGAAAGCTCGGGGGGCGACGACGTCGAATTTGCCCCGGATCAGCTAAACTTAGGGGTCAATCGTCGTAATCTGCTCCTCCTTGTCCGAATCACGAGTTGTGTTGCCTGCATGTCGATCGCACAGAGCGAATTCTGGTCTCGTCTGGTCCAATCCGGGCTCGCCGACCCGGGCAGTTGCCAACGCTACGGTGCCGCATTTGCACAGTCCCCGGAAAAGTCGACGGGCGATGACGGCGCCGCCGTCGCTGCCTTTTTGGTCCGAACCGGCGTTCTGACGCAATTCCAGGCCGACCAACTGCTCGCAGCCGACGGTCCGGCGGGACAGATTGGTCCGGCCCTGCGGGTCGGTTCGTTTGTGATGACCAGCGATCAACCGGTTCGGCCGTTTTCGCATTGGATCCCCGTCCAGACACCGGTGACCGAACACGCTCCGGTCCCCCGCTACGGATTCCTGTTACGCGTCCCGCTGGGCAGCCTGGATGAAACCCGACGCAGCTGGATCGCCGTCCACAGTGAGATTCGCGCCGAATCGCTGCAGACGATCGAACTGTCCGGGGGCGCCCAAGCGGGAACGGCCGATCAGACCGTCGAAATCTTTTCACCGCTTCCCGCCGGAGCGCCGCTCTTCCAGGTGCTGCAAACCAAGCCGTCGCTCAGTCCGCGAAAGACGGTTCGGATTGGTGTCGATCTGGCCAACGCACTGCACGCCCTACATCAGCCACTCGATTCCGGATTGGTGATGGCTCACGGGGCGGTGGCATCCGATCACGTCTGGGTCACCGCCAAAGGACACGCGATTCTGCTCCGTGACCCGTCCTCTCCGGCGCGATCACCGCTGGCGGACCTTTCCACCAGCTGGATTGAATACCTGGAATCACCCGGCCTGTATGCCGCACCCGAGCTGGCCGATCCGGCCGCGACGCCGACGCCGGCCTCGGATCTGTATTCACTGGGCTCTCTGTTGTTCCAGCTACTGCTTGGACGTCCCGCCTTTGCCCGCAAAGACGGGCATGCGTTGCCGGCGGGGCACAACCAGCCGCAACCGCCCGAGTTGATCGAAGCGGTCCAGCAAGGGGCGGCGGGAAACCCGCTGCTTCGTGTGTTGGCCTATGCGATGGCCCACGACCCCGCGGCCCGGTTTGATTCCGCCGCGGCGATGGCCGAAGCGCTGCGGCGGGCAGGTGAGTTGGTCGACGCGGCGGCGAAGTCCGCCCCGGCGGGGACGAAACCAAAGTCATCGCCGGTGGCCAAACCGTCGGCCGATACCGTACCCACGGCCGACCGAACGCCGAAGCGACCGACCGCAGCGAAGCCCGCTGGCGCAGCGAAGCCCGCTGGCGCAGCGAAGCCCGCTGGCGCAGCGAAGCCCGCTGGCGCAGCGACAACCTCCGCCCAAGACGCCGCCCCCCCTGCTGAACCGGCTCGGCCTGCCGGGGACGGCGCTCCGCCGGTTGAACCGCCCGCCGTACAGCCGATCGAATCACCCGCCGCCGATGCCGCGGGAACACCGGACATCGCGGCGCCGGAAATGACGACGCCAGACGTCGCAGCGGCACCGTCTGCCCCCACGCCCGCTGACACCGCATCGACCGTCGACGCGACCGTCGACGCGACCGAGCCCGATGGCGAACCGAAACGCACGCGGCGGAAGCGTCGCACGCGGCGCAAGAACCGGATCCCGATCTTGGCCGGCATGATGGTGCTGCCGCTGTTGATGTTGGGCCTGGCCATCGCATTGCGTGGTCGCGGTCCCGTCGAGCCACCTCGGCCGCCGCGACCGAGTCCGGGGATCATCAACCGTGTTCCCGAAGTCCGCGAGTCGCGGCGCGCGGTTGCCGGTGAAGAACCGACACTGGTCAATGGTTATGAAATCGTCGACAGCGATCGCTTGCTTTGGGTGCCGCCGTACTCGGCCGACTCCCCGCCACCATCGCTGGAACTCTTGCCGCCCGGGCCGGCAATGATCCTGTCGATTCCGCTGGCACGCATCACACAAAGTGCCGATGCGCGGTCGTTGATGTCGACCTTTGACGCGGAACTATCGCCTTGGATCGCGATGGCCCAGCAGCGCGCCGGGGTGCCGCAGGACCAGATCGAGCGCTGCACCGCGGCGTTCTTTCCGGGCCGAGATGGATGGCCCGAAGTCGCCTTGGTGATCGACCTGGTCGCACCGGTCGCGTTGGACGCGCTGACCGAGAAGTGGCAGGCATTTGAATCGCGCACGCCCGACGGGGTGATCATTTACGCCGGCGAAGACCTGGACGGCGATGCGTACTTCGTCGGCGGCGGCGAAAAAGGAAAACCGCCCGAAGGCGGGAATGTCGGGCGGTTCGCCATCGCCTCGTTGGATCGAATCCGTGAGGTGGCCGAAACCGAAGGCGCAGCAATTCCGTTGGTTCGCAGCATGCAAACCCTGTGGAACCAAACCAGCGCCGAAAGCGACCTGGTCGCCTTGGTCACGCCCAACTTCCTGTTCGCCGACGGCCGCCAAATGCTGGCGTCCTCGTTGCCCGAATTCACTCGGCCGCTGAAACGATGGTTGATTCCCGATGTCGCCGCGTTCTCCTTGTCCGCTTCGGCAGCCGATGGGGCGCTGTACTTAGAACTGCGTGAGCTGCCCAGCGGCGGGGCGACCGCGGCGACGTTGTTAAAAGGCTTCCGCGACACGACGCAAACATGGCCCGAGTGGGCGGACAATTTCATTTTGACGTCGGTCCCCGATCCGTCGTGGCGACTGTTGGCCACCCGATTGCCGCTGATGCTGCGGTTCGTCAACGAACAAACACGCAGCACCATCTTGGGTGAAACCGTCGTCGCGTCGACGTATCTGCCCATCGATGCAGGATCGCAAGTCGCCCTGGGGACGTTCTTGGCGATGAACACCCCGGCCGGCGGTGACACGGTGGCCGAGGCTACCAAAGCCGAACCGTTGTCGCTCGATGAGATCCTCGATCGGCCGATGTCGATCTCGTTCTTGCAGCTCTCCTTGCAGTTCGCCGTCGATGCCGTCGTCGACGAGTTTGAACAATCATTGCCGGACGGATCGACGATGCCAGCAGTCCGAATCATCGGCGCGGACCTGGAGAAAAACGGGATCACGCAAAACCAACAGATCCGCAATTTCGAGCGTGACGGGCAGCCGCTACGAAAGGTGCTGACCGACTTGGTGCTGGGAGCCAATCCGGACAAAACCGCGACCGGGCCGACCGATCCCAAGCAATCGCTGATTTGGGTCGTGCACCCGACGGGCAAACCGCCCGAAGAGACCGAGATTCTGATCACGACCCGCGACGCAGCCGCCGGCAAGTACGAACTGCCCGCCGAGTTTCGTATCCCAGAAGGGAATTAGCACGACGCTTTTCAAAAGTACGATGGTCCCTTCCGGGCCGTCGCCCCTCGCTGCGAGTGGCGTCGTTTCTATTCCTGCCGCATTTGGCAGCGGACTTAGATTCTCTCCCTCGGGGAGAGACGGCGTTTGCGCAGCAAGCAAACGCCAGAGAGGGGCCACCGCTGGCGAAAGTCTTGGCGACTTCCGCTACGATCAAATCCGTTACTTCGACAAACGACATTCCAGGCAGCTTCTCTCATTCGATCAAATCCAACAGCGCGTCGACCTTCGCCTCGGCCGGATCGATCGACAGCGCCCGTTGGGCTTTCGCGACACTCTCTCGCCAATGCTGCTTTGCGATCGAGGTGGTCGATTCCTCGACCGACTGCGGTTGCGGTTGGATGTGCAGATCCCAGCCTCCGGTTTCCGCATTGACGCCGACGACATAATTGCCGGGCGTGACCAGTGTGGACTTCATGGTCCCGTCGCCCAGCCCGGTGTCAAAATCAATTCGCACCGGTCCGTCCAGGCGGTGCTCGACCACCGATCCGGCTGGGGCACTCTGCGGCTGGCCGTTGACCAGATAATGGAATTCGGCGGGGGAACCGCTGGCATCGATCGAGACCTCCACGGCCGTCTTTTGACGAACGTCCCAACCCTCTTGGCCGACCACCCAGCGATACATGCCGTCGTTGATCGTGTAGCGTTTGACGGCGCCCTTGCCGTTTTGAAACGCGACGACAAAGGCTTGATCCAGCGGCACCATTTCGCCGGGGGCGAGTGTGATCTCAAGCGCATCGTCGCACACGAAACTGATCGGTGACGTGTTGATCGACGGGCTGTAGAGCACGACTGCCGGGATGCCCTCGGGCAATTGCATGTCGGTGACCGCGTTGCCGGCCAGCCCCAGACCGACACCCAACAAGCCCGCGATCGCCTCTTCGGGAGCATCGCTCTTGACGGCCGCCTCGGCGATCCGCACAAACAAGTCGTCTCGACGCTGGGTGCCCAACACCCGCGCGATCTCACTGATCACGCTCATGTTGCGGATGTTCTTGGCGCGTTGGGCAATGATCGCCAGCTCGGTTCCCGCGAGCAGCGGTCCAGTCACTCCGGTCAGTTCTGTCCGCAAATCATCGATGGCTTGTGTCAGAGTTTCCGAGTCGGACTCGGGGGCGAGCGCGGCGATTTGATCGGCGGTGTCGGCAGCGCCGACCAGTGACGCCCAGGATTGCCGATTGCCCAATTGCGCCAAGGCGTCGTCATGGGTTGTCAACAATGACGCCCGCGCACCGCCATCGCGCGACTGAGTCGACAATCGCCCGTAATCACGGCGCAGCGAGTCCACTGCCGGATCTGAACTCGATTGATCCAGGAATCGCGCGACGGCCTGGTCGATCTGTCTGGCGATCTCGGTCGCTTCGACACGGATGACTTGAGCGGTCAGTTGCGGGCCGGCCGAGACGACGTGCGTCAATGCGATTTCGGTCGGTGAAGGGTTGGGGGAAACCGCCGGCCGAGTGACGATCGTGTTCTCCGGTGGGCTAACCGCCGGCGGAGTGGGCGCGGGCGGCGGGCTGGGTTGGGCGCTGGGCTGGACTTGGTACGTCTGCGATGGAACCGATTGGGAGTAAGGCTGCCGGATCGTTTGTGACCCGGAAGATCCCTGGCGTCTGGAGGGACGCGAGGAGCCTCGCCCCGGAAGGACTCCCCCCCGTCTGAAGCCCCCGTTCAAGCCCTTTTCCAAGATCTGGCCGCCGGCACGATCCAGGATGACCGGCCCGACGGCCGGCAAGATGACCTTTCCCAACGCTTCGCCGATGATGTCTTGCCCCGGGGATTCGGACGGAATCGTCGCGAGCATCCCGCCGGCGATTGCTACGCAAAGGCTCTTTCTCAGTCGGTTCATTGGATCGGCCGTCGTTGGAGGATTCGGTTTGAGCGGATCGGGACGCGTGAACCGCCCGACGTGCCCGCCGTCGCGGCGCTGAGCAAGGTTAGCTCAGAAACCGTGCGGGCGATGGTACGTGCGTCCATCCCTTCATTTTGCCCTAAATGAATCCGGCAATGAGGAAGAATCATTTTCGATCGCGCAGGGGCAACCGGTAGAATCCTCACCGTCGGGCAGTGTGCAGAGGCGCCTTGTTCGTCGCGGTTGAGAGTCAGCCCACTGCGAGGGAACCCTGCGGAAGCAGAACTCTGAGGCATCCCAAGAAGATCCAAACGCCATTTAACTGGGCCGCGTCGACGAACTGTGTGCTGGACGGCCTATTGAGTAAATCAGACGTTTGGCCCTAGCCTACGGGCGTGAGTGCATTTTCTTGGTGATGGAAGCCCGTGCGCCCGCGCGAAACGGTTGGTCCCACGTATGATCGGAATAAATCGACAGGCCGTGGAGGCATTTTAAGCTGCCGCTTCAGCATCGGTAAGGCAGCGAAAGCAAAGCGTGATTTTGAACTGCGTTGGCGAGCAAGGTCTCCGGCGCCATCGTATTGGTACACGCATGCCACAATGCTGATCCACTGATTCCGCCACAGTAGCCAATTCGCTGCACTATTTCAGAGAATCATCGAGACGGTGAAAACCGGCTGCCCGCCGACCTAGCCGCCAAGCTAAACCTGGGCAACTAGAACACGTACGGTGGTCCATACAACGGCCAAAGACATCGCGCGGGTAACTACCGAGTGGGGGCGGGCAAAAAACAAACCACAATTCCGCGACATCAAAAAACGACGGGTGTGATAGACATGCGCGCACATTGACGGCAATCGCCCCCCCCGCCTATCATTATCGCCCAATCGTTTTTTTGAAAACTTGAGGCAAGATCATGACTACAAAGATTC
>NZ_JACEHH010000139.1 GCF_014154935.1 Stieleria mannarensis | reverse complement strand
ATCCGACTGACCTATGAACGCCTCCGCAGTTCGCGAACTTTCATCGATGTTTGCTCCTCCGCGGATGAACCTACGATCCGCCGCTCGCCTGGATTCGCCATATAGTGACGACAGGTTCACTGATCGTGACATCAATCATCGTAGTGTCGACGACGTCACCCGAGCCGACCTCGACTTCTACGCGTGGTGCTTCTCCTACATGGATTTTCCGAGCCTGCTGTTCTACTTCTACCCCGTCGCATCGCACTACGAATCCGACAACTCGCTAGAATGCATTGATCCGTTTCTATATTCGCTTGACCCGCACATTCCAAGCTCTTCATCATCGCTAAGCCCAATTGCTCAATCCGCGATATGCTCTGGGTTGCGGTGGATTCGACACTCGTGTCAATCACACCCTGCTGATTTCGCAGCTTGCCCTAACCTGCTTTCCGCTATTGGGGTTGACGATACGACGAGCGGGGAACCATGAAATGCACGGGAGAACGGGTGGTTCGTTTTCTCATCTGCTTGCACGTCTTTCGCCCGTTCCCCGTGATTTCTGCCGTTCGCCGACAGAATTGCATCGCAGACTCAAATGGAAACCTTTGACCAAATCTGGGAGTCTTCACGGACCAACTCGCTGTCATGGATGTATCCTGCTGCGGTTTGGTGCGGTGCCGGAATCCTGATCGCACTCAGCGTCACCAAGAACCGCTGGTTGCGTCGCATTGGCAAACTTGCTGCGATCTTTGGCTTTGCGATGCTTGCAACCGAGTTTTCCGCACAAGAAATCCACGAAAAATGGCGGCTACGACGTGAATGGGCTGATCTACATCCTGCCCAGATGACAGAAGACGGCTTGCAAGCACTGACTGTCGATGGCGCTAACTTGACCCTCGGACCGTTGATCTATGGCTTCCAAGCGTTTCTGGTTTTCGCGGGCATTGCGGTCGTCTTGTCGGTACTGCGTGTCCTGCTCAGATCCCGAAGCGGGGACACAATGACCGACCCCAACGATCAACCTACCCTTATCGAAATCGAAACTGAATTTTCCGATAATCCGTATCATCCACCGAATGTCGTAACCTGACACAGGAACGGCGAACCAAACGATGCAACCGAGCGGCGAAGTTGGGCGATTTGAGGTGGTTGATCTTCCGTCGCCGCCGGCTGATCGTAGACGTTCTGTGGCTCAACCACCGTTCGCGAAGCTGGCACTGCCTTCGTCAATCGCCTATGCACTCGATATACGCATCAACGACATCTCGAATATGGGGCACACGCAATGCCTGGAGTGCCGCCCAAACTGGAGGCCCCGACCAACCAAACTGCGATTGCCTCGTCGAACTGGAAATACAAGGTGACGATCGCAACGGATACAACCTCGTCATGAGTCCGCACGGGTACTTTACCGCGGATTCGTGGCACCCGACGAAACAGGATGCGATTGATGCCGCATCAGAGATTTTCGGCGTGGCACATACCGTTTGGTCAGATACGCGAACCAGTACCAGTGGTTCATGATTCGCCTAACATCAATTCCACATGGAGACTCGCTCGACAATCGATAACGCACACGGCACAGTGAACGGTGCGGCGGTCGTACTCGCAAACGCTACGTTTCGCCACGCTTGCTCGGACTAAACCAAAAAAACGCCACAG
>NZ_JACEHH010000138.1 GCF_014154935.1 Stieleria mannarensis | reverse complement strand
ATCGGGTAAGGACGTCCCTTTCGGGACGCCCTCCCCACACCACCGTACGTGCGGGTCCGCATACGGCGGTTCAGCGACGGTGAGCAAGCTCGGCCCACAGACTCTTTAAACTCAGAACGCCTTGCGCGGCGAGCCATGCGTTGGTCAGACCAACTCCGCTGGCGATGGTCTTGGACATGTGCCAAGGACCTTGCCGACTGCGGGCATGGCGAATCGCTTGACGACGTGGGACGCCCAAGGCAATCAGATGGCGGCGACGCGTCTTCGGACGCTTCCACTGTTTCCAGTAGCAGCACCGAATGCGGCGGCGGATCCAGCCATCCAGACGGGCGAACAGCTTCAACTGAGAAGCCACGCCGAAGTAGCCCATCCAGCCGCGGACGTAGCGACGCAGCTCACCCAAACGCCGGTCCATCGACACGCCCCGGCTACGACCGGTAATCGTGACGACTCGATGTTTGAATTTCTTCAGGGCTTTCGGCGACACGTTCAGGCTCGCTCGGACTCCGACGAAGCGGAAGCCGAGGTATTCGAACTCCTCGGATGAGCGAACGCGACTCTTCTCCTGGTTGATGACCAGGCGAAGCGTCTCGGTCAAGTACCGACTGATCGAAGTCAGGATGCGATCGGCCGCGCGTTTCGACTTCGCGAAAATCGCAAAGTCGTCGGCATAGCGGACAAACGGCAATCCACGCTGCTCAAGTTCCTTGTCCAGGTCATCCAGCAGGATATTGCTGAGCAAGGGGCTCAGCGGGCCGCCTTGGGGGCTGCCCACTTCGGTCGGTTGCAAGGCTCCCTCGACCATCACTCCGGCCCGCAAGTAACGCCCGATCAGGGCGAGCAGTCGTTTGTCTTTGATGCGACGGGCCACGCGCGACATTAACACGTCGTGCTGGACTCGGTCGAAGAATTTCGACAGATCGACATCGCAAACGAAGCGAAAGCCGCGACGAATCGTTTTGCGGACTTGCTTGGCGGCTCCGTGGGCGGAGCGTCCTGGTCGAAAGCCGAAGCTCGACTCGCTAAAGTGCGGGTCGAAAATCGGCGTTAGGATCAGCACGATGGCTTGTTGGATCAGGCGATCTTGCACGTTTGGAATGCCGAGCAAGCGTTCGCCCCCATCGGGCTTGGCGATGGCTTTGCGACGAACCGGTGACGGTTCGTAAGTGCCATCGAGAAGTTCTTGTCGGATCTGCGGCCAACGGTGCCGAAACTGTTCAAAGAAGTCTTGAATCGACTCCCCGTCGGGGCCAGGGGCACCGCGGTTACGTCGGACATTCTTGAAAGCAGCTTCGATGTTGGCCTCCTCGACAATGCGTTCCATTAAAGAATCTGCGTCTTCACTCAAGGCTGGTTTCTCGGCACGCGCCGCGGCGGTCGATCCCGGTCGGGACAGAGGGCCTGTGGTCTCGGTGCCGGCGTCGTCTGGACAATACAGATCGACTTGCACCGAGGGGCTGTTTCGCTGCGAGTTTGCCGATGGCTCCTCCTTGTTCGTCACTGTTCGGTCCTTCCCGTCTCGATTGGTGTTCGAGGATCGGTACTACGACCTCTGCTGACTTCTGCACCGCCCGTAGAGGTTTCCACCCCCACGTTCCAGGTTTTCGGGCAAGCCCTACTGCCTGGAGCGACGCCTGGCCGCGACCAGACTGTGCAGATCTCCCCGGATAAGAACGTGATGTTTCGCTGCACAAG
>NZ_JACEHH010000137.1 GCF_014154935.1 Stieleria mannarensis | reverse complement strand
TTAATTGGGAGCCAGCGACAAATAACCGGCTGCCCACAAAAAAATGAATACGCCATTTCCCAACGTTTCGCTTAAATCTGGAATCTCCCTTGATGACGCATTTGAACGCGTGATCAAGGAATTTGAAGACGCGGGAATCTACGTTCAGCGGCACGAACTTTCGGAACCGCTTCCGGGAATTGCCAAGGTGTTTTCGTGCCACGAGGACGGCCGCAATGACATGTTCATTGTCCGCGTGGAGCCCTGGGACTTGCAATCCGCCTCGGCAATCACGGCGTTTGCCGAATCGCTGTCCAGTGCCCCTGACTTCATGAAAACGACAAGCTACAATTTTGTCTCCCCGTATGCTCCGCCCCAAGTATTGGTCGATCGCCTGGACGAATTGACTTAACACGTGAGTTTCACGGAGCTTAGCGTCACTTTTCAGCGATAGACCAAGGCGAAAGCGACCGAGACAGCAGGAACATTTATCTCGTCGGCGATCTGGGAGACGGGGACGCGATCCTTGAGGTGCTTGCGAACAGCCTCGGCCTTCTGCGATGCCGTGAAAGACCGGCGTTTTTGTGGTATTCGGGTCATTGGAATCCTCCTCGGGTGGTGAAATTATCTCACCGGAGACAAAATTCCAATTCCATGAGAGGCAAGACACAGGTGTCGACGATCATTAAGGAAGAGCCTGACGAGGTTTATCCTGCGAAGAAATATCGCGTCTACATGTGACGGTAGTTGGTAAATTAGACGTCAACTCAACTCCAAGCGAATAACGGCACAACCGGTGGCCGATTTCGCCGAGTCAACCAGGGTTACCCGTCCGATGCTCCGGTCGATGAAACCGGAGCAGTAATCTCAGAAAATACCCCACGGATAGCAAGGCGTACCCACGGATGCCAAAGTGGTCGGTTTTGTGCCGGATGACATCCGTGGGTACGCGCTGCCATCCGTGGGTTCGCCCCGTGTGATCGGTCGATTTAGTCGTATTGGACCGATCCGGTCACGTCACTTGCGCGCCCCGGTGGCCGATGCCGGTATGTTGTAGCTCACCATCCACCAGCTCCGAGGTTTTCGCGGAATTGCCTGCGGCACGAACCGGTAGCTGAACGAACTACTCTCAACCAAGTTTCCACGACCGGAAGTTTATTGCGGGGCGAGAATTCTCAGCTTCCGTCCGCGTGACACAGGGCGTCGCTCAACGCTGGCCAATAGATTGCTTTCGTCCGCCGCGCACTGCCGATGCGGAGTTCCCTCTTTCGCGGACACAAGTTCTTTGCGAATGAGCCCACGCAGGAATTCCGCGTTTTGCATGTCGTTCCGAACGCAGTAGAGCTTGAGTTCGGTGTGTAGGCTGGCGTCCATGTCGAGGGTGAGTCGGTTTGGTTTGACGGACTCGACACCGTGTGGACGACTGGACCGGTCTTCGACCCACTTGTCGGCATCGGGTTTCATCGGTCGACGCAGATTGCCAAGCCTCTCAGGGCATTTGCCCCCGCGCCTGGACAAGGATGTCACCGACTTCGACTTCCGGTGGCTGATTGATCATGCCCACGATCAGCGACGCCGCTGCCTCCACAGGCAACAGGGCACCGGTGTCCCGCAACTGCTGTTCACGATCCGGATTGCGACGAAGGTAATCGCCCAGCAGTGGAGTGTCGACAAAGCCGGGGGAAAACGCTCCGACGCGAACGGTGCGGCCCGCGGCCCGCAACTCCTTGCGCA
>NZ_JACEHH010000136.1 GCF_014154935.1 Stieleria mannarensis | reverse complement strand
GCGGCCTTCGCCGCTGTAGAGCAGTTCGTAAACGTAGCGCTGACCGTTCTTGCCGCGGTGAACGTGGACGTATTCGAGATCGACGAGACGATTGAGATGGATGCTCAGTTGGCTGTTGCCGATCGACGTCGCTTCACGGATGTCGCGGCGGGTGAAACGGACGGCATTGCGTGGGACGGAATTGGACTTCGCGGTTTCGCTAACGTAATCGTTGAGCAGTCCGAGTAAGTTGCGTGTCTGCGGCGCGAGTTCATCAAGGCTGCGTCCGAGAACCAGGCCGGCGATGCCGTTGGCTACAGCGATGTCATTCTTGGTGACTTCAATGTACTCGAGGCGTTGGTCGTTGTGCGTGACGGTCTTGATCTCGCGTTGATGTTGATGCAGCAGCGCGATGGTGTCGATCATGGTGAGATACTTTTCATGGTCGCGGCGAAGCCTGGTTTTGTAGTTGGCGAAGGTCAGCTGCGGCGCGTAGGGATTGACGATCGCGAGCGGACGAATCAGTCGCTGCGCGTTTTGATGTAGTTTGCGAAGTTGATTCTTTAGCTCAAGCGATTGACTCAAGACAGCGGCCCGCGCATCACGTTGAACGTTTTGTATCGCGTCGGTCTGATCGCGTGATTCATCGACGGTCAAGATCAGGCACCGATTGATCAGTTCTTCGTCGATGTCCAGCGCGGTGGTGGTGAGGAAGATTTGCGTGGGGCCTTCAACGTGATGTTCCTGGGTTTGGCTTCGTCCATCTTCGCCGCGGCCGACGGTGGCGTGACGGAGTTCGCCTTCGCTTTGAAGTAGCTTGAGTGCGTAGCTGCCTTGACGGATGCCTTCGTCTTCGGCGATCGCCAGGATCTTGTGACGGATCGAATCGCTGTCCAGGTAGAACAACGACTGACCGGTCATGCCGCTGAAGCGATTGACGTCTTCGGATGGCATCATTGAGAGGACTGCGTCCATCAAGGACGTTTTGCCGGCCGACGATGAGGATTGAATCACGATCGCCAGAGGCTTGGCAAGCTTGCGACTGGTTGCGGCCAGGTAGCCGGCGAGCTTGTTGGTGGATTCGCCGACGATCCCGCAGGCATCCATGTCGGCGACGATCCGTTCAAGAAGATTTTCGGAGCGAAGCAGAGCCAACGCTTCGCGTCGCTCTTCGTCGCTGAGTTTGACTTCAACGCGTGCGGGTTGTTTCAGCGCCGCGATACGATCGGCTTGCAGTGTTTCGATTTTGAGTAACAAGGCGCCGATGTCCTTCTTGATGATGTCGGCATCGGTGAAGAGTTCCGTTGCGGTCGCTTTGATGAACGAGCTGCGCGAGCGGGCCTTGACCAAGTCCAGTGTGTCCATGTGAACCAGACCGTCGCGTGACGCCATGAGGTTGATCTTGAGCGTCATGGTGGACTTGTTCTTTTCAAGACCACGGATGCGGTAGCGACGATCATCTCGGATGAAGGTGATTTGATTGTCTTCGATGATCAGTTCGTTCTCGTCGTGGGTTATTGGCTCTGGCTCGGCAACAGTGGCATTGTCGTCGGCATTGTCTTCATTCGTGTCATTGGTGTGATTCGTGGACGGTGTCTTGGCTTCTGCGCCAACAACGATCACGTCGGGACCGCTTGCATGCGCATCGATCTTGTAGCCACGCAAGCCGATGATGCTGCCGTTGTGGTCTTGAATCGGAACAGTCACTCGGCCACGCATCGTTTCGCGTCCGTTGGCT
>NZ_JACEHH010000135.1 GCF_014154935.1 Stieleria mannarensis | reverse complement strand
GGCCAACGGTCGCGAAACAATGCGCGGCCGAGTGACCGTTCCGATTCAAGACCACAACGGCAACATCATCGGCTTGCGCGGTTACAAGATCGATGCGCATGCAAGCGGTCCCGACGTGATCGTTGTTGGCGAAGAAGTCAAGACGCTGTCCACGAATCACACCAATGACACGAATAAAGACAATGCCGACGACAATGCCACCGTTGCCGAGCCAAAGCCAACAACCAAAGACGAGAACGAACTGATCATCGAAGACAATCAAATCATCTTCACTCGTGACGATCGACGCTACCGTATCCGTGGTCTTGAAAAGAACAAGTCCACCATGACGCTCAAGATCAACCTCATGGCGTCACGCGACGGCCTGGTTCACATGGACACGCTGGACTTGGTCAAGGCCCGCTCGCGCAGCTCGTTCATCAAAGCCACCGCAACGGAACTCTTCACCGATGCCGACATCATCAAGAAAGACATCGGCGCGTTGCTACTCAAACTCGAAGCGTTGCAGTCCGATCGCATCGCAGCGTTGAAACAACCGGCACGCACCGAAGTAAAACTCAGCGACGAACAACGATGCGAAGCGTTAGCGTTGCTTCGTTCTCCCGATCTCTTGGAACGCATTGTCGCCGACATGGACGCCTGCGGGATCGTCGGCGAATCCACCAACAAGCTCGCCGGCTACTTGGCCGCGACCAGCCGCAAACTTGCCAAGCCTCTGGCCATCGTGATTCAATCATCGTCCAGTGCCGGCAAGACGTCTCTGATGGACGCAGTCCTCTCGATGATGCCACCCGAAGACGTCAATCGCTTCAGCGGAATGACCGGTCAGTCGCTGTTCTATCTGGACAGCGATTCGATCCAACACAAGATCCTCGCGATTGCCGAAGACGAAGGCATCCGACAAGCAAGCTACGCCTTGAAGCTACTTCAAAGCGAAGGCGAACTACGTCACGCCACGGTCGGCCGCAGTGATGACGGACGAAGCCAAACCCAGGAACATCACGTCGAAGGACCCACGCAAATCTTCCTGACAACCACCGCGCTTGACATCGACGAAGAACTGATCAACCGTTGTCTGATCTTGACCGTCGATGAATCACGCGACCAGACCGACGCGATTCAAAACGTTCAACGTGATGCGCGGGCCGCTGTCGTGAGTCAATCGCTTGAGCTGAAGAATCAACTTCGCAAACTACATCAAAATGCACAACGACTGATTCGTCCGCTCACGGTCGTCAATCCCTACGCGCCGCAGCTGACGTTCGCCAACTACAAAACCAGACTCCGCCGCGATCACGAAAAGTATCTCACCTTGATCGACACCATCGCGCTGCTACATCAACATCAACGCGAGATCAAGACCGTCAACCACAACGACACGTCAATCGAGTACGTTGAAGTCACCAAGAACGATATCGCCGTTGCCAACGGCATCGCCGGACTGGTGCTCGGCCGCAGCCTCGATGAACTCGCGCCACAGACACGTAACCTGCTCGGGTTGCTCAACGATTACGTTAGCGAAACCGCCAAAGCCAATTCCGTCCCACGCAATGCCGTCCGTTTCACGCGCCGCGACATTCGCGAAGCGACGTCGATCGGCAACAGCCAATTGAGCATTCACTTAATGCGTCTTGTCGATCTCGAATACGTCCACGTTCACCGCGGCAAGAACGGTCAGCGCTACGTTTACGAACTGCTGTACAGCGGCGAAGGCCGT
>NZ_JACEHH010000134.1 GCF_014154935.1 Stieleria mannarensis | reverse complement strand
CAAAAGTCGCTTGCATGCAAAATCGACCGTCGGATCAATTCCAATCGTCATTTCGGACCGTCCACTGTCAAAGTAGAAGCAAGCAAAAATATTTCCTGATGATGAATTGAGGGAGCCGTCATGGCAACCCAAGCCTTTTGATCATCTCCACCCTCGGCGTCGCTGCTGCTCGCTCGCGCTCGGCGCCACCCTCATCCTTCGGGCGCTGTCACCACCTCCGCGAGCCGTCGGCTCCGCTCGGTCGATCCCTCCCTCACTCCGGTCGGCGAACGCTGGCCAAGTCAATCGTCTGAGTTGGTTCACGCGAGTGTCTTCTTTCACCCTTCACTCTTCACCCTTCGAACTTCATCCCTGCCATCGTTCTCCGACGGACATCCTGTCCCCGACGGGTTTCAGTCGACGGGCATCCTACCCGCCGTGCCTTCGGCGTTCTTTCGTGCACGGGCCGTGTGCGGTCGTTCAATAGGATGGGCAAGGCGGCCAAGCATTGCGGCGGAAGTTGACTCAGTCCTGCGTTCACGCCAATCGTCCGCCGTGAGCCCAGAGACAGTGAACGCCAGATTGCATTTCGCGCCAATACAGCTCCTGACGTTTTTTCTTCCGGAACCCGACACCTTTGATCTGCACCTTACCAATCGATCGTAACCCCGGTTGCAATCACAAGCCGAGGTGACCCAAAAAGACGTGCCTGCTCGTGAAAATCACGTCCGACCACAGCAAGCCTGTCGCCTGCGATGAGCAGCATAAATTCACCAACATCAAGTTGAGTCGAGACTATTTCAATCCTCCCGTCCGTGAGAAGAGCCGACATGTCTCCAAAATATGTCAGTGGGCCAAATTCAGAGTGCTTGAGAAAGATAGGGTCACCATTCCGGCAATGGCCTAGAAGATAAAGCTCCGCAAATCTTGTTATGGCTAGTGCGCGCATCCGGGCGATTGCAGGGTGAACCCCTAGTATTTCTGACAGTATCAGGCCTTTTTCGTTTCCATCGATGCCCCGAAGGATTGAGTTGTTTGAAAGGAAGTCCAAAAACTGCGGGGTCCTAAAGCCAACGGTTTCGAAAGTGGTAACTGGAATTCGGCCAACGAGAATACCCAATTTATCGCATGCGTTACGAAAATCACGAGTTGCACTGCCGTAGTCGCCCATCGGTCACCTCCGCGGACTCAATGGAATCGATGGGTTGGGGAATCTCGTGGGGCGTGGCTCCGGTACTCCAGGGGGCCGAATGCCAGGGGTGCCATTCGGAAAGATCACAGGTTTTGGACGATACGGAGGACGAGTCGCCGGGGTTTCCTTTGGGCCAGCTGCAGGAGTGAGTGGGCTTGGGACGATAGACGGTGCTGGAATTGATGGAATGATCGGCGGCGCCGGATAGATATCTGGATAGCTGCCAATATAACGTGGCCAATCAATCTTTGGGTCGGTCACTTTGTTGGTGCGTTTGCATCGCTTGCTGCAAGCATAGGCTTTGACGACCGGCCAAAGAGCGTTCGATGTGACGTGTGGTTGGTAATGGGTTACTAGCTGAGGAAATGGAAGGTGCTGCCAAACAGATGGCCATTGGAAACCGGGGCTTCGATTAGCCAGGGCTTGGATTTGGTAGTACCAGTCCGCCTGCTGTAGTGAGTCCCGTATCAATGCGTCGATTGAGAGCATCGCGGAACAGCAGTCTGGCGCGTTCAAAAGTAGCGCGTTGTACTTCGGTCCGTATATATAACGGGCATGTAGAAACGTGTGAATGCTTTGTGA
>NZ_JACEHH010000133.1 GCF_014154935.1 Stieleria mannarensis | reverse complement strand
CATTGCCATCACGCGTCGCAGCAGGATCTGATGTCGGACTCCGGTAAGGATTCGGAGCGAGATTCAATGCGGCTGTTTCAGTCGGATAACGACCGCCATCACCGGGCACGAGCGGTTGAGCAACCACTGCCCAAACACGCCGCCGAGTGCTCCGTGTGCATGGCATTGTTACGCATCCTTGCTCTGCTCGGCAACTTGTTGCCGAAACTCATCCTGATACTTCTGGATCATCTCATCAAGCATCGCGGTGGCAAGTTCAGCTTGCAGATCACTTGCCTGAGATTCGATCCCAGCCAGGTCTTCGGTCCAATTGCAGCCGGCGAGTGCACCATCGGCTTCCATTCCCGGCAACCATCGAAATAGAAAATCGAAAAGCGTGATGGATCGCAAGACGCAGTCATCGAACCCAGTCTTCATCGCACGCTTAGCGTAGGCTTCGTCCGACCAAAACAAAATGACCGACGCATGGACATCGCCATGGGATTCGCACCAAGCAAATCCATTGCCCTGGTCGAGCCCCCAAATCAGTTCGTGTTCGATCACGCGACGAACGAAACGCTAGTGGTTAGCCTGTAGTGTTGCGCGTTCGTGCAGCATCGTCTTATTGCGTAACGACAGCGGTAACGGGGCCGCCGCCAAGAAACTATGACTTCAGCACCCGCGTCATCGGCGGCTCCCGTTCACCGCACGGTTATTTGATTTTTTCAATCTGGCGCTGAACCACGCGTCGGTGCCGGGGCCGAACGGTCAGCAAGTTTCCGTCTGAGCAGCTCTTGATTATGCATGTTGAAGCTGGATGCGTCGAGCAATGAATCGCGATGATCGTCAGGACCAATGCGTCGAGTTTACCCTATCGAGGCCCGTTTTCATTTTGGCGCATTAACGTCCAATCGTTCTCAGTGATCGGAAAAACCCATGAGGCGAGCCATGCAAGAATCGCCGATGGGAATACGATCATCTCCGGGTACATGATGAACAACGGAGTCTTCGGTGAGAAAAGCCTGATTGCTCGGGGCATTGCAACACCGAGTTCGTGTAGTAGCACTGGTGCAACGATTAATACTGCAGGGGTGCCTGTGACGAGCGCCGCGCGGATCGCCCATTGTTTTGCGCGAACGAATCGGGGCGAGGGTAGCTCCGTCGAAACGGCATCATCCGGGCTTTGGTACGGATTCGAGGGATGATTGGCCAAGCTGTCGCCTGTTGTAAACAAATAACGATAAGGATCACGCGGCGGCGACGCAAAATGAACCACTTCAAGAACCCTGACTTCGCCGCTCGTCGTGCATCCTTTGGTTGAACCGGGCTTGCGTTCGGCCCCGTGGTCGTGGGACCGGCTCGCCCATCGGCTTAGTACTTTACCAGATCGATTGACCCCGAGCAGGGGTTTCCGGCAGTTGGCGGCGAACAAGACTCCGGCCCGGGCGCGCACCTTCGGTAGCGTCGGTGGCACTTGCTGTCCGTTGTCAACTTCTCCAGCGGCCTCATGCGGCTTGCCCTCGTGTCTCTCGCCATCCAAACGCTTCACTGGGCGGTCCACGGCCGGCAGCGAATTCGTGATGCGAAACCAACCGCTTGCCGCACACCGGACAGGTGCAGGCATCGAGCATCCCGGCCGACTCGCACCATTCTTGCCAGCTCGACGGTTCTTCCGGCTCCGGCGGTGCCACGCCGAGGGCAGACCGGGCGTCGTCGATCCGACTGTGCTGGTTGCCGCTGTAGAGCCCGTAGCCGCGAACCGTCTGGAAACGACGCGGCGGAACGTGTAACAA
>NZ_JACEHH010000132.1 GCF_014154935.1 Stieleria mannarensis | reverse complement strand
TCAAAATGGAGAACGGCGTCAAAGTCTTTGAGCTGGTGTCGATGCCCGTTCAACAGGAGTTTCATCCAGGCATTTTAATGAATGTCTTTGGGTACAACGGCAGCATGCCGGGCCCGACGATTGAGGTGAATCAGGGCGATCGCGTTCGCATCGTCGTGACGAATGAACTCCCGGAAGACACTTTCTTGCACTGGCACGGTTTTGAGCTTCCGATTCAGTATGACGGAGCCGCAACGCTGACTCAGAACCCAATCAAACCCGGCGCATCAATGGCGTACGAATTCGACATTCATGAGGAGGGCACGTTTTTCTACCACTCTCACGTTGCCATGCAAGAAGCATTCGGCCAGGTCGGATTCTTCATCGTCCATCCCAAAAAGGTCTTCGATCCCCCGGTGGACCGAGACTTTGGCCTGTTGTTTCAGAACTTTCATATTGGTCCCACGCAAACGGTGAGTGACAGTTGGGCGATGGACTGGAACTGGCATACGATCAACGGAAAGAGCGGACCGTACACCACGCCGCTTGTGTGCAAACATGGTGAACGAGTCCGTGTGAGGCTGCTTGATTTCAGCCCGATGCAGCACCACCCCGTTCACCTGCATGGTCACACGTTCTGGGTTACCGGTCACGAAGGTGCTCGGATTCCAAAGAGCGCTTGGGTTCCGAGAAACACTGAGCTGATTGCTGTAGCCCAAGCGAGCGATTTTGAGTTCGTTGCGAACAATCCTGGAGATTGGATTTTCCACTGCCATATGGTCCACCACATGATGAACCACATGGTTAGACAGGTTGGCCCGCGGATGCGCGCCGGGGAATCGGTCGACGAATATCTCGCGAGTATCGACGACCGACCAGCCGTCAACACGAGTCGCTCGGACAAACTCGACGTGCCAGGTTATCCTCAAAAAATGAAGGGCATGGAAATGTCCGATGACTTCATGAAGGCGATCTGGAGTCGCAAAGAAACACGTGGGATGCGTGCCAACTATCCAATGTCGGTGAAAGGTCTGATGACCGTGATGCGAGTTCTTCCGGATGATCTCTACGAGTTGGTGATGAACAGTGATCAGCCCGTGGAGAAGGGCGCCGTCTTTGCCGAGATCGTGCGTCGATTCGGGAATCCGGCTACGTACCAGCCGGCTCCGAAAATGGGAATGTAGCTGGGCTGACCCGTACCTGCCTAACCGGCTAGAATAGCTCGGCTGTTTTCCCACTGTGAGGTTCCGATTCATGCTTTCTGACGACGAGAAGAAGAAGCTCAACAATCGGCTTCGTCGCGTTGTTGGACAAGTCGAGGCTGTCGGTCGGATGATCGATGACGACGAGTATTGTGTCGACATAATGATGCAGCTTTCCGCCGCCACCGGCGCTCTGGCCAAGGTGGGGGAGATCGTCCTGGAAAAGCATCTCAGGACATGCGTTGCCGATGCCATGGAAAGCGGCGATCAGGCTGAGCGCGAAGAAAAACTCGATGAGCTGATCAAGATTTTTCGTAAGTATGCCGGCGTGATGGACTGAGGCGAATCGCTCGGAGATCAGGTTGCGTGGCAATCTGTCGCATGGCATTCAAGTTGCCGCCAAGATTGGATCTCCCAAAAAAACTTACTGGTCCCACAAGTCTTCGTGAAGAAATCAGCCCTCTCGGGCATCCAACCACGAAGAATTGCTTGTCGATCGAACGGGACCATCAATCTTGAGAACTCAAGAAAACTCTCTCATCGGCTGGTGGCGACACCTTCCGCTTGCAAAGCAACTATTAATCGCGACGAACGGATTCGTGCTGGTCTGTGCAGCGATGTTCATTGTTG
>NZ_JACEHH010000131.1 GCF_014154935.1 Stieleria mannarensis | reverse complement strand
TTCGCCGATCAATGCAGCCAGAGCACGTTTCCAAGTTTGAAGTGAAGCTTCATTATAGCCCACCGGAGCCGTGTTGTACGAATGCACTCTGCCGGTGAAGAACCCGCGATAGAGCGGCGGAAAATCGATCAGTATCAGATCGTGGTCGCCGAAGGGAAGTATTGGGCGAGCGGATCTTGCATTGTGCTTCATTTTCCATGGCCTGCCGACACGGAAGTGACAGTCCGAAACATCTGCAGAAATCACGTCGTGGCACCAGCGAAGTGTCAGTATTCGGTTGCGGAGTTCGACAATTGGAAGCCTCGCCCGTGTTGCTAGCATGAGTGGTCCCTGTTTCCACAGTGCGAACAGGTCGTCCGGTATGATCTCCACGAGTGGTTCGGCCTGCGTCGTATCGTTCATGCAACCAGTCGAATTATCTCCGTAGGCGAACGTTTACGATCACGTGGTCGCCGCGAACGACTCACCATTTCAATAACTTAACTAGGCGGCTCACGTGCATCGTCGGGTTCGTCGTATCGGGATTGGTGCGCCGCCGCCACTCAAGTCACCGATATACTTCTTCCTCCAGAGCCCCCCATTCGCTCATGTACCAATTAAGTCCGATCCCACGCTGTTCTCGGAGCAAAATCACATCGAGCGGCGCATAAATTGTCTCGAAGTTGTTGAGCAAGAGATTCATCGGAAAAGATGGCGGATGGACCGGTGCGCGTACAATCACGTAGCACGCGGGCCCAACCGAGGCTACGTAAATTGGAACTGTTGCTAGCAGGAACCCCAAACACCAAATCGCTCGCGTCTTGCGAGAATCCGCTTTGGATCTGCGCGAAATCAGTAAGCAAATTAACGGCAAAAATGACGCAACGAACAGGCCGACAGGCGGCATCCATATGATGAGGGCGCAGACCAATGCCGAGAGTGTCACGATGGTGAATGCGTTCCTAAGTGTGAATGTCACCTCTTTCTACTCACCAAAGCTTGGAATGAACCCGTAGCTGAGCCACGAGCCGTTTGGTTTATGACGAACGGCAGGGTTGACCGGGGCCGAGCGGAAGAGCAACCACTGCCCAAGAGCGGTTCGAGGCCTCCGTGTCCAACTCATGGTTCTGCCCTACTGAGGCTGTGCTGAATTGCTCCGCCGCATCTTCGCCGCCATCTCTGGCGGCAGGGCGGTAACGACTGACGATGCCCGAAGGTCATCAACTTCGGTTTTGGTTAAAGAACGCCCTTCCTCTTCTTCTTTGAAACGCCGAACGTCCTCGAAACTTGGAATGAAGACCAGCTCAAGTGCATCTGGGTTAGGTAATGCACTCAACTGCCCGTACAATCCGACTTGCATATTCCGCAAAACGCCACTTTCGGCTGCGTCGGGATGCAACGAGTTTGTCGATTCCGGTTGGGGTGCTGTTGACGCAACCTCAGCAAATCCCCGAACTGTAAGCCTGGAACACAAATCGTTAGCGGACGCTGACCCGGTTTTGGCGACAAGTGCATCGTCACGAATCACGAGGTTGAGTTGGTCTTCCACATCCATTGTGATTTCAACGAGGTCGAGATCGTCGGCACCAAGCTCGGCGAACGTTAAATCAGGACTGATCTCGTGGACCGACTTGTTGAGATGCGAAGCAATCACAACCGCAATTTCGTCGAGCATTGGGGTTTCCGGCGTGTCAAGCGAGGCGACATGCGTTGACCCGCAGCCGACGACATAAACGCAAAGCAGAGCTGAAACGAAGTGTTTCATGGTAAATGTGGCAGAACGATTAGGATCACGCGGCGGCGACAAAAGACTTACCACTTCAAAAACGCGGATTTCGCCGCTCGTCGTGCA
>NZ_JACEHH010000130.1 GCF_014154935.1 Stieleria mannarensis | reverse complement strand
ATCCCGTTCATGTTGCGATCGATGGCAAGACGGTACGAGGTTCCTACACCGACGCGGAGAAATCCGATGCGATCCACATTGTCAGCGCCTGGGCAACCGAAAACGGCGTTGCGCTTGGGCAAACCGAAGTCGACTCAAAGTCCAACGAAATCACGGCGATTCCCGAGTTACTCGAATTGATCGACATCAGCAATGCGATCGTGACGCTCGATGCAATGGGCTGCCAAAAGTCGATCGCCGAAAAGATTATCGACGAAGGTGGCGACTATGTTTTCGCCGTCAAGGACAATCACCCCAAGCTCTGCGCCGCCATCGCTGACCACTTTGAAATGGCTCACAACGAAGGGCTCACAACTCATGGCGTGCGATCGACCACGACCAAGGGAAAGCAGGCTGGGCGTGACGAAGAACGCTTTTACGCGACCGGCCCCATTCCTGAGTCACTGCGTGTCCTGACCGATCAATGGAAAGGGGCCAAAAGCATTTGCCAAGCGAATACGTGCACGAGTCGTGGCGACAAACAAACAAGTGATATCCGCTACTACATTTCAAGCCGACCGGCACGGGTTGGAGAATTCGCCAATAGTGCCCGTCGCCACTGGGGCATCGAGAGCATGCACTGGGTTCTCGATGTCGTGTTTCATGAGGATTCGAGTCGGCTCCGAACCAAGAACGCTACGTCGAATATGAGCTTCACTCGTCGGTTTGTCACAACGCTTCTCAAGCGAGACACCCGGAAGAAGAGTCTTAGGCGGAAACGGAAAATCGCCGGCTGGAACACCGCATTTCTCGAAAAACTCCTGTTTGCAGCCTAATTTTGGTGCGATCGTCGTGGGTCCCTACTGATGCTCACCTAACAGTTGAGACAATTGTTCAAGCTGAACTTCAACGTCAATGAATGTCGCGTCGTCCGCTTCGGAAATCGACATCTGGCTTTTTGTTGCGAGAAAACCCAAATTACCAGCTATCTTCTTCAATAGTTCTGCCACCTCTGAGTTTTCGTCCACGCTAGTGCTGCGGCACCACCGAGAGATTGCATTGACAGACAAGCCGCAAAGTTCTTCTGGCCAAGCCTGACTCGAATTGACCGCATCCAGCACTTTTCGCTTGAGACGGAAACGCTTGCTGAAGGCATCGTTAGACACTCGGGATCTCCACAAATTTCGCTTGCATCCAGGATTCGATTTGATACGAGATTTCGATCACACTTTCGGCTTCTGCCGCAGTTATCGGCTCCCCAACTCCCCGAGTCGAAAGAATCCTCGCTCGTTCCAGAACGTCGTACTCCGTTTTAGTTAGCGGAGCCGTAGGGTCGTCTAGCTGCCAGAATGAGTTTCTCGAGAAGATGCATTTACCAAGCTGGCCGAGTGCGTAACAGGTAGCAAAATTTCGAATCGCGAGAAAAACCGTGGCTAACTCAAACGTTTGGCTTGGTGCTCGATCTCTCAGGCGAGAACATGCAGTTTGGGCGAGCGAAAGAAATTTTTCACAATCACGTTTGCAGTCCTGATAAGGGTTTGGCTCTCCAAGCGACTCGAGAAAATCCTGGCCATCACATGCGTAAAGAAGCTTTGCTTCTAGTGAGAGGTGCCATGAAAAAGGATTACCCGCTGACCAAAGTTGCTGCAACCGTTGGTACGAATAGATGGAAAATTTGTTGGGATCCAGATTCGGTGAATTTTTCGCAACGATCGCCAACAGGTCGATGTCTGAGTACACATCGATTTCGCCTCGGCAGATGGACCCAAATGCGTAAACGTGCACAATTATCGCCTGCTAAACCATCTGACGATAAGCGTCATCAGTGATCCGAAAACTACGAGCCTGACCACGTAGAC
>NZ_JACEHH010000013.1 GCF_014154935.1 Stieleria mannarensis | reverse complement strand
GGTGTGCAGTTTCACTACTGCTCGCAAGAACTAGATGCACATTCCGATTGCTCTCTTATTGATTGCGATTGCCAGCGAAAGAAGCGTATGGGCTTGCGTAGCAAGGACTTAGGGCAATGCTGCCTTGGTGTGGGTAAGGCTCTTGGGATAGACGAGTGTCATTGCGATAACCGCAGCACACAGACGCATAGAGAGACTAGTAGAAAGCGGCCTAGTGGCTGTCGTTGCACCTAGAGAGGTAGGGTTTGGCAGTGAGAAAACTAGATTTGCTCTGTCGCCCTCAATTGGAATCTAGGAGTCTTTTTTGCGGCGTCGAATTGCTAAAACGCTCAATACAAGACTTGAAAAAACTAGGTGGCTTGCTGGCTCTGGCACCGGAGCATTTGTGATTTCCACAATCGCTGCCTTTGCGAGATGGGCCTCGTTTACTGAATCATTCCACTGTCCGGTTGACCATGTTGGTCCCGGTGCAGCGTAGATCATTCCCCAATCTTCGTTTCCGATAACCAGATTATTTGGTTCTCCAGGTGCCCAATTTGTGTAAGTAATCGGCTCACCAGATACCCACTCGAATTGTCCTTCTTGCGCAATGTCGTTTAGGCCGATCCAGAAAGTAAGTACGTCGATGGGTCTTAGCTGGACAAATGGAATTCCTGGAATCCCTGCAAACGTATCGATAATCCACTGGTTTTCCGCAGCATCATCGATGGTTACTAGATTCCCGCCCAATGAAACTGCTTCCGCTTGAGCGTCATCCCAAGTTGCTAGGTCAAGAACTAGATACGTGTGTCCATTCGCCGGATTCAATGTTGGCCCAACAAGTATGCCTGCGTGTGAGGCTGTAGGAATCAAGCAAATTAGCAGGACTAGGAGGATCGCTCTCATTTCATTTCTGTGATTCGAGTTTGGCAAGTTGCGGTTCACGGCATGAGCCTCAGTCTACTTGATTCCAAGTGTCATGGGTGGGCCGGGGTGTTATTCAGTTTGCTCACCCGTTTCGTTTTCGTTCAGGCTTGCGTGAGGCCCCAGTAGGTCAGGGGGAATTAAACCTAGTTTCGATTCGTCAATGTCCTCGGATAGGGCGAGGGTCTTCGCAACGGTATTTAGGATCCCGCCAAGGAATCTCAATTGAGGCAGCACATCCTGGTTTGTTAAAGTTTCGCGACTGTCCGCAGAGTGTTTTGCTCGCTCAAATTCTTCGGCTATGTGGACAAGGGCTTCGTCAGCTTTATCTAAGAGGGAACGGCTTACGTTGCTTAATCCAAATCGTTGCAGAGCAAAGACTGTCTTTCTTAGATTCCTTAAAGGGTATTTGGATTCGGTCCTGTGAATATCTAGAACCCTCTCTCTGCTTATCTCTTGTATGTAGCTTGCAGCAAGATCCAGTGCGAAGTTCAGTGATGAAAGAACCTCGCGATTGCGTCCCTTCTGTACTTTCCTAAGTAAGCTCTGTGTTTCGAGGATTAGTGGCTTGACCTGTTTCGCCCTCATTTCCTGGAGGACTGAGTTCGCAAGTTTGGCGTCTTCGTTCTCATCGTTGTAGAGAATCGATAATAGCGCGATTTGGTTTTGTCGATTTATCTCTCTAACTTGATCCGCCATCACAGATGCTTGAAGTTCTTGCTGCCTCGCCTGAGCTTCCGCCTGTCGTGTTTGTTCTCTCCAAACGTCTTGAGACTCCTGTAGCTCTTTTCGCTGCCACCGAAGCTCGATTGTTTGCAGGATGATAGCCGCCAGAGCCCCGCCTAAAGCGAGGCTCGACAAGAGTGCATTTACATAGCCGTAGCTGTCACCGAATTGCGCCGCTTGCTCGAAGCCTTGTTCTGATCTTGGGTACCAAACCCTTGGTAGCATTCCGACGCCAAGCCAAATCAGCCCCGTCACAAGCAATACAGTTCCAACCGTAAGGGCCACCATCAGCCCAAATTTCCAATCGCTGTCTTTAGCACTCACCAATGTTTCTCTGTAAATAGGTCTTTTGAAGGCTCGAACCACCAGTTTTAGCGGCTTTGTTCGCAGTTGGATTGGGCGCTACGATCAATTGGAATGATTCATCCGGCATTCGGAATGATTTGCTGACGTTTTGGAAATGGAGAGCGGATGGGCTAAGGGGGTAGTTCGGGTGAGACTCACCACTTCACAGGTTCTGGACGGCTAAAACCCACCCTAGCAACCGCCAGAGGCAAGGGAACCTTTGTTCACCAAGGTAAAAGTGGTGGGGTATGTTAAGAAACTGTTAAGAAACGTGCCATCCTGGGGGTGCAAATGTTAAGAAAGCTTCATACAAAGTTGGGCTAAAAACAGAAGGTAGAAGTTGCCTTCTCAGTGCCTTGGCATGCAAGTTGCGCGTCTCAAAGTGACACAAGGAAAGGCAGAGCCCCTAATGACCCTGCCCCTTTTTTTCTTACTTAGCCTTCCGCGAAGTCCGAAGGAAAGAGCTTTCACACTTTGCCCTCCACGCTTGGCTGTATCGCTTCCGAGGCGTAGCCGAGTCAATGTTGCCACTCGGCTTTCTGAAGCTCTCAGAAGCGGTCTGAGGGAACTTGTGGACTCATGACAACAGAACCAACATGCTCGAACATGGTCTGAACATGAATCGGCAAGAAACGCCGTAGAGCCAGACTCGCGTATTCCGTCTCTCAGATAGCCAGTAGGTTATCTGAGTGGATTGTGGTTCCAGATGTCGCGGGTTCGAATCCCGTCACTCACCCTGCTTTTCTCGGTCAAACCTTGATGCTTGCCGAGCGTTTGAAAAGGCCCCTTGGTATCGAGGGACTTTCGGTTTATGAGGGCGATCTGCCCCTGGCTGACGCGTCGCCGCTGTCTATCAACGGCAGCCTATCGGTTTGCCCGCAGCCACTGCACGTCGAAATCCAGTCGCGTGGACGCGGCCGTCACTGCCGGTTCCAACTCTGTCGGCGCGAACCCTGCCTCCGCCGAATCGGACTGCGGTTGCATCTGATCGTCATCGCTGACGGCATGCTGTGCACCGGCCAAGGCCTGACGCACGATCAAGTCGCTCAATCGGCTTGAAAGCGGGGTCCCGTAGACCGGATGCGGCGTGGCCGGGACGACATGGTCCGCTCCCCAAGTCATTCGCATCGCTTCCAATTCGTTGTGCGCTTGTCGCTCCAGTTCCGCCCGCTTGGCATTCCCGGTCTGCAAATCGGCATCCCACGCGATCACCCAACTTCGCTGTGCGGTGCGGTAGGCCAATTCGGTGAACCGCATCGACCGCTGCAACAAGGCGTCAAACGCATCGGCCCGGCTCGCAGGGATCGCGGCCCCCAACGAGACGGTGGTCAGATAAACGTGGTCGGGAAAGGCCGGTTGGATCTCGCCGAGGCCCAGTTCGATGGTTTGCGACGGGACGTCGATTCGCACGCGGCGTGGAGGGACCGGGGCACCGGACGGATGGGATGCACGTGACGGGCGGACCTCGTGAACACGATGGCCTTCGTTCAGGATTTTTCGTTGCTGCTTGGTGATCAGGTCCGAGCGCCACTTCACCCAACGCGCGGCCACCGCGGCGGGGCCGCCGACGATGGTTTGAAAACTGACGGCCGTTCCGGTGCCGACACGCGATTCGATCCGCAGCGTGGAAAAATGTGCCGCGGCGAGTTGCCGGCTGATGATCAACCCCAGCCCGCCGATGCTTTTCGCCGGTGCTTTGCCGGCGCTGATCAGTTCCAAGTCCGCCGGTGAGATCCCGGCGCCCTGGTCGACGATGGACCAATTCATCACGCCCTGGTTGCGATTGACATGGGTGCGAATCAAAACCGGGCCGCCCTCCCGCGTCACCCGGATCGCGTTTCCGGCCAAGTTGACGATCAGACGACGCAACATCGTGACGTCGGCATAGACCTTCAATCCTTCGTCGAACGGTCCGTCCCACAGCAAGTGGATGCCACGCGGCAAGATCCACGGTTGCAAGGTTGCCTCGACGCTGGCCTTCAACTCGTCGATCGAAATCCACTGACGGCTGACGTTGGGAAACCCGGAATCGAACCGCCGCGACTGGACCATCTCGTCGACCAACTGCACGGCACAATTGCACTGGTCGATCGCGGCCGACAAGCATTCGCCTTGGGCCGACGACACCGTGCCGAGGTCGCCGTCGCGAACCAACCGGATGGCTTCGCGAATCGTCGACAACGGGGCGCGCAGGTCATGGGCGGTTTCGCTGATCAATCGTGCGACCATTTCAAAGTCGGCCGCGTCGGAGGCTGCCGAGCGGCGGGGCACGATCGTGCCCTCGCGGTGACTGACCGATTGCCCAGGCATCCGCCTGGTCGCCGTCATGACCTCGTGCGGAACACCACGATCATCCACCGCGCGACTTTCCCGCGTTGCGGTGTCGGCAGACATTGGAAGCGTTGACGTCATGGTGTGGGTTCTCCAGGAAACGAAAAGGGGGGGGGACAGGTGACGCCGATGACGCGAGGGAGGGAATCGCACCGGGAAGGGCCTCGACGTGACCTGTTAGGGATTGCGTATCGGCTGGGTTGAGATTGCCGCTACACATCTGGGCACCGATCGATCCCCGGAAACTGGATCTATCCTTCAGACCTTGCCAGATGTGTCGATCATGAGGGCGGAAAGCTTGCGACCGCATCGCGGCGAACTTAAACTCTCGCTTTACCGATCGCCCCGATCGATGCCGCCTGCGGCCCCGCTTCTCCTCCTGTCCCTCCGTCCTCCCATGCGTCTGCCGATTCACGTGAAGTTCACGCCGCTCCTCGCTGCGTTCCTGGTCGCCGTCGGCCTGCCCCTGGCCGGATGCAAGATCGAAAAAATCGACGACACCGCCGCGTCGGGCGATCAAACCGCCGAAAACGACTCGAGTGCGTCCGGAGTCAAAACGTCCGCGGAGGGAAAACTGCGGATCGCCTATGTGACCAACGGGATCGCATCGTTTTGGGACATCGCCGAAGAAGGTTGCAAGGCGGCGGCAAAGGACTTTGATGTCGAATGTCTTGTTCGCATGCCTCCCGACGGAACCGCCGATCAAAAGCGGATGCTGGAAGAATTGATTTCCGACCAAGTCGATGGCGTCGCCGTCAGCCCGATCGACCCGGCCAATCAAACCGGCATCCTGAACGAGGTTGCCGCGGCGACCAATCTGATCACCCAAGACTCCGACGCCCCGGAATCGAACCGGCTGGCCTACATCGGCATGAACAACTACGACGCCGGACGGATGTGCGGCAAACTGGTCAAAGAAGCGATGCCCGACGGGGGGGAATTGATGATCTTCGTCGGCCGCTTGGGCCAGCTGAATGCGGATCAACGACGCCAAGGCATCATCGACGAACTGCTCGATCGATCCAACGATCCCGACCGCGCGTTCGACCCCGCCGATGGTGTGCTCAAAGGCGACAATTACACGATCCTGGACACGCGAACGGACAATTTTGATTTCGCGATCGCCAAAAGCCGCGCCGAGGACGCGATCGTCAAACATCCGAATATCGGCTGCATGATCGGCCTGTTCGCCTACAACCCGCCCGCCATTCTGGAAGCGGTTCGCGGAGCGGACAAGGTCGGCAAGATCCAAGTCGTCGGCTTTGATGAAGACCCTGACACATTGAAGGCGATCCAAGACGGTTCGTGCTATGGAACGATCGTTCAAAACCCCTATCAGTACGGCTACAAATCGGTCGAATTGCTGACCAAGCTCGCTCGCGGTGACGAATCGGCGCTCCCCGACGGCGGCTTCTTGAACATCCCGGCCCGCTCGATCCGAAAAGACAACGTCGACGAATTCTGGGCGGAGCTGAAGATTCTGACCGGGCAAGATGAATCGGACACGACGGCCCAGTGAGTGTGACGCAGGGAAAGAATCCGCGTCCTTTGTTGGAAGTCCGATCGCTGGGAAAACGCTTTCCCGGTGTCCGCGCGCTGCACAACATCAACTTGACATTGATGCCGGGCGAAGTGCTGGCGTTGGTCGGTGAAAACGGCGCCGGCAAAAGCACGCTGATGAAAATCTTGGCCGGCGTCCAGCCACCCGACGAAGGTCAAATCTTGATCGACCAAACGCCCGTGGCCATCGACAGCGTCGCCGATGCGATGCGGCTGGGCATCACGTTGATTCACCAAGAATTGAATCTGGCGGACAACCTGTCGGTCGGTGCGAATATCTTCTTGGGGCGTGAACCGACGCGTTTCGGGTTGATCGATCGCGAAAAGATCGTTCACGAATCCCGTCGCCACCTGGCGTCGGTCGGACTGAAGGTCGATCCGCTGACCCTGGTCCGCGAGCTGACCATCGGTCGTCAACAGATGGTCGAAATCGCCAAGGCGTTGTCGATCGACGCGCGGGTGTTGATCATGGATGAACCGACCAGCAGTCTGTCGCAGCGCGAGGCCGAGGCGTTGTTCGAAGTCGTGCACGGCTTGCGCGAGCACGGCGTCAGTGTCATCTACATCTCACACCGGCTGGCCGAAGTCGAAACGCTGGCCGACCGGGTTGCGGTGATGCGTGACGGCGAGAACGCCGGCGAACTGGTCGGCGACCAGATCAACCACGACGCGATGGTCAGCCGGATGGTGGGCCGGGACGTTTCGCGGTTCTACGAACGGACGATCCGCACCGGGCAGACGCCCCAAGGCACCGGGCAGACGCCCCAAGGCACCGGGCAGGTGGCGGAGGGAACTGAGCAGGCGACGGAGGCCACGCCGGCCCTGGAAGTGATCGATTTGGTCGTCCCCGATCACCCCAAACATAAGGTCTCGTTTGAAGTCATGCCCGGCGAAATCGTCGGCGTGGCGGGACTGGTCGGCGCGGGGCGGACGGAGATGTTGCGCTGTCTGTTCGGCGTCACGCAGCCGCTGGGCGGCACGGTCCGAATCAACGGCCGACGCGTGCAACTGCGTAGCCCCAAAGACGCCATCGCCAGCGGCATGGGATTGGTCCCCGAAGACCGCAAGGAGCAGGGGCTGGTGATCGATTTTTCCGTGCGAACCAACGTTTCGCTGGCGAGTTTGTCGGACAAGGCGCGCGGCGGCTGTTGGATCAACTTTGCCGCCGAATCCGACGACACCACCGACAGCATCGATCGGCTGCGGATCAAGACGCCGACGGCCGACCAGGTGGTGCGTTATTTGTCGGGCGGCAATCAGCAAAAAGTCGTTTTGGGGAAATGGCTGGCCATGAACCCCAAGATTCTGTTGTTGGACGAACCGACACGCGGGATCGACATCGGCGCAAAAGAGGAAATCTATCGGTTGATGGAGACGCTGGCGGCCCAGGGGCTGGCCATCCTGTTCGTCTCCAGCGAAATGGAAGAAGTGATCGCGATGAGCGACCGCACGCTGGTGATGCACGAAGGCGAAATCACTGGCCAGTTGGTCGGTGACGAAATCGGTGAAGAACAAATCATGAACTTGGCAACGGGTGTGACCAGTCGATGAACAAGATCCTAGGCATCTTTGGCTTGCTGATTTTCGTCTGTCTGTTCACGACGGTTTTGAATGACAGCTTTGTCGGACAATACAACCTGTACAACACCACGCGTTGGAGCGCCCTGTTCGGCATCCTGTCGATCGGCGTCGCGTTCGTGATCATCACCGGCGGGATCGACCTGTCGATCGGATCGGTCGTGGGACTGGTCGCTTGTCTGTTGCCCATGTTGGTCGTCGGCAACGGGTATTCGCCGACATCCGCGGTGATCATCGTGCTGTTGATCTCCGCCGCGATCGGATTGCTGCACGGGTTGCTGATCACCCGGTTGGACCTGCAGCCGTTTGTGGTCACGCTGTGCGGTTTACTGTTTTATCGCGGCTTTGCGCGCTGGTTGACCGATGACGATACGCTCGGGTTCGGCCAAGACCACGATGGGCTTCGGCTGTTGGCGATCGGAAAACCCTGCAGCTGGGCAACGATGCTACTGGGCGGCGGGGTGTGTTTGTTTCTGTACGGGCTGTGGAAACTGCGTCGGTTGCGATCCGAGGCAGATTCCGATGACAGTCATCACGACGCAAAGAAGATCTCGGCATGGTCAATCCCGTTGATCGGCGTGCTGTTGGCAGTCGCAGGAGCGTCGCGTTTCTTTCTGGGCTGGGACTCCGGCCCGGGAACTTCGCTGATCGAGGTCGGCGGCTATCGGATCCGCAGTCTGGGGATCGAAGTCTCGGACGCTGGCGCGGCAATGCCGTCAACGGTGATGAAGTACGTCGGCACGTTTCTATTCGTCCCCACGTTGGTCGTGTTTCTCCGCTGGGCCTGGCAATCGGATTCCCGACGTATCAAGAAACCATCGGCGTTGGTCCTGGTCTCGTTGGTATTGCTGGCCCTGTGCGTCTGGCAATTGGTGCCGCTGTACCGCAGTGCGGGGGGCGACGATCGATGGCAGGTCGGGGCGATCATTGTGTCGGGCGAGATGCTGAAAAACACATTGATGATGATCGTGTTTGTCGTCGTCGGTGGCGTGATCGGTTCGGTCGGATGGCTGATCTCGGCGGCCGGAACGGCATCAAAAAAATCCAAAGCGCTGACGCCCGCGTTGGTGGCCACCGGAGTGATGGCGTTGCTGGGGCAGACTCAACTCGCCGCGACGATGGTCCCGATGCCGATGTTGATCATGATCGCGCTGGCGGTCGTCGCGGCGATCTTCCTGAACCGAACCGTGTATGGACGCTACTTGCTGGCGCTGGGACGTAATGAAGAAGCGGCCCGCTACAGCGGGATCAACACCAAGCGGATGATCGTGGTGGCCTATGTGCTGTGTTCACTGGCCGCGGGGCTGGGCGGCATTTTGTTTGCGTTGGACGTCAACTCGGTGCAGCCGTCGGGGTTTGGCAATTTCTACGAACTGTACGCGATCGCGGCGGCGGTCCTGGGCGGATGCAGCTTGCGTGGCGGCGAGGGCAACATTTTAGGCGTGGTGATCGGCGCCGCGGTGATGCGTGTGCTGTACAACGCGATCAACATCCTGGGCATCAGCACCAAGTTGGAATTCGCGATCATCGGCATGGTGATCCTGGCCGGAGCGATTGTCGACGTCGTCGTCAAACGCATCGTCGCCAAACGAGCCGTCCTGGCGGCCGAAGGCGTTGACACCGAGCCGCCGGTCGGGGCCGACTAGCGGATTTCAAGAGTGTCGCCGTGTTCTCCGAACTCGGCTCCCCTCGGCTTGGAGAGCGCGCATCTGTACCGTCGCGGCCCCCCAATGCCGCAACGTCGCATCCGATACCGAAGATTTCCGAAGACCAATCTGCAACGCACGCAACCGCGGGCTCTGCGAGCCCACGGCGCCGAGCTCGGAGAGCACGGCGACGGTTCCGAGTGTCGCCGTGTTCTCCGAACTCGGCGTCCCTCGGCTCGGAGAGCGCGCATCTGTACCGTCGCGGCCCCCCAATGCCGAAACGTCGCATCCGATACCGAAGGTTTCCGAAGATCAATCTGCAGCGCAAGCAACCGCGGGCTCTGCGAGCCCGGAGCGCCGAGCTCGGAGAGCACGGCGACGGTGATCAAAAAATTCGCCCCGATTGCCGATAGACGAAGTCGCCGGGAGCAAGCCCCGCCTTCACCGGATTCTCGGCGATATACCTTCGCAAATAGTTGAGCTGTTCGTTGCTGCGGACCAGATGGTCAAAAGGTTCTTCCTGCCAAAGTGATCCCGAACTCCCGTTCAATCCGTTGATCTTTCGAGCCGTGAACCTCATCCAAGACCAACATTGCTTTCGCATCGCCGTGTCGTCGCGGAATGCCGCGAGCAGGTGAATGTGGTTCGGCATGATCACGAAGTCACCCATCAGATAGCGGTCGTCATCGAAGCATAGCAGCGCCTCGTGGACCACTTTCGCGGCACGGGGATCCCGCAACACGCAGTCGCCCAGACACGTGTCGAGCTCATCCTCACGAAGACGCCGGAAATGCTTGTCAAATCGTTTGCGAGCGACGTCCGAAAGTTCTTCTCGTCCCTGACGCCATTCCGCACTTCTAACACCATTGTTCCGCAGGAATTCGAGCCGCTCACGATCCCAGCGAAGTATGACTTCACGCGGAATCGAGTCGGCCAACCGCATGGTAATGAACGTGATCGCCCCCGCCTGCATCCAGTGCGGCCGTGCATGCTCGTCAATAGCGAATTCCTGCTCGCGATCAAACAGTTGGGGCGTAAGTTTTTTCGCGTCATTCATCGCATCAGTTTACCGTATCATCGCCGTGCTCGTATGACACGGTCGCCATGTTCTCCGAACTCGGCGTTGTCCGGCTCGGAGCGCGCGCCCAATCGCTCGGTCAAAATCCTTTTGTTTGATTTGAGTAAGCGAAATCACCAGACAGATATTGCATCCCGCGTTGGAGGATCTTGAGGCGTTTGAGCCTGCGGGCTCTGCGAGCCCGCGGCGCCGAGCTCGGAGAGCACGGCGACGTTGCTGAGCGTCGCCGTGTTCTCCGAACTCGGCGTTCTCCGGCTCAGAGCGGGCGCCCAATTGCTCGGTCAAAATCCTTCTTGTTTGATTTGAGTAAGCGACATCACTAGACAGATATTGCATCCCGCGTTGGAGGATCTTGAGGCGTTTGAGCCTACGGGCTCTGCGAGCCCGCGGCGCCGAGCTCGGAGAGCACGGCGACGTTACTGAGCGTCGCCGTGTTCTCCGAACTCGGCGTTCTCCGGCTCAGAGCGGGCGCCCAATTGCTCGGTCAAAATCCTTCTTGTTTGATTTGAGTAAGCGACATCACTAGACAGGTATTGCATCCCGCGTTGGAGGATCTTGAGGCGTTTGAGCCTGCGGGCTCTGCGAGCCCGCGGCGCCGAGCTCGGAGAGCACGGCGACGTTGCTGAGCGTCGCCGTGTTCTCCGAACTCGGCGTCCGAAACAAGCGGAGCTTGTTCGAGCGGTTGCCGGAGTGGCATCACTCCCCGTACTGGTCCAATAAGCTCTGTGGGACCCGTTGGACCTGGCCGTCGCGGTTGATCACGGCCAGGGTGACGGTGGCGGTGACGAGGGTTTTTGCGTCGATCGAGATCGTGTATTCGTGGACGATCTTGCCGATCGTGACCTTGGCGATCCGCGTGTGGATATCGATCAAATCGTCGTAGCGGGCCGGCGATTTGTAACGGCAATCCACTCGCACCACCACGACCAGCAAGCCCTCGTCTTCCATGTCGCGGTATCGTCCGCCGCTGGCACGCAGCAATTCGGTGCGCCCCATTTCAAAGTACTGCAGGTAGATGCTGTGATGGACAAAGCCCATCGGGTCGCATTCGTCGTAGCGAACGCGGTGTCGGATTGTGTTTTCTCGCATCGGTCGACCGCGGTCGAAATCGGCTATCGTAGGTGGGTTGGGGTTTCCGCCGTCTGACTTGACGACAGTGCACCCTGATGACAGTGCAGATTATTGCGGACCGCCCCCGGATTGGTAACCGAGCCGATGAATCGAATCAGCGACACCACCGCCGCCGCGTCGCACCCGCGTTGGATGACGCATGTCTTGCTGGCCGCGGCGATCTACAACGTCCTCTGGGGCGGCTGGGTGGTGCTGCGGCCGATGGACGTGTTCGACATCACGGGCATCGCTCGGCCGCTGTATCCGGGAATTTGGCAGTGCGTCGGGATGATCGTCGGGGTCTACGGCGTCGGCTATGCGATCGCCGCCCGCGATCCCTATCGACACTGGCCGATCGTGCTGGTGGGGTTCTTGGGGAAAACCTTCGGCCCGATCGGCATGGCATACCAGTGGCTGATGCTGCCACCTGGGACGCCCGGCCGGTTGCCGATGGAGTGGGCAATCGTGAACCTGACCAACGATTTGATTTGGTGGATTCCCTTTGCCGTGATTCTGTTCCAGGCTTTCAAATCATTCAGTGCCCCGGCAGTGGATGGCGAGGCGGAATCCGCCAGCCGACTGAACGAGCAATTTCGGTCCCAGCAGGGGGCGACGATCGCGGAGTTGTCGCGGCAGCAGCCGGTGCTGGTCGTATTCCTGCGCCACAGCGGTTGCACGTTCTGTCGTGAAGCGTTGCAAGATCTGCGCGGTCAACGCGATCGCATCGAAGCGATGGGGACGGCGATCGTGCTGGTGCACATGGGCGACAACGCATCGAGCCGGGCGTTCTTTGAGGCGTTTGATCTGGGTGATGTCCACCGGATCAGCGATCCCGATTGTCGCCTGTACCGGGCCTATGAGTTGGGACGCGGTAAGGTCGGCCAGCTGTTCGGCCTGTCGGTGTTTTGGCGGGGATTCAAGTGCGCGATTCTGAACCGCCACGGCGTCGGCACGCTGGAGGGCGACGGATTTCAGATGCCCGGCGCGTTCCTGGTTCGCGACAATCAAATCGTGCGGGCGTTTCGCCACCAAACGGCCGCTTCGCGACCGGATTATTGCAGCGTGGCCGATCCGGCGATTCGTTCCACGTCTGTCGAACCCTCAGCCCCCTGATCGTCCGGTTGCGGCGCATCGTGGCGCCGGTAGGGCTGGTTCGGCGGATCTTCGCTCCAGATCCAGTCGGCAAAGGTGGCTCCACATCGCATGCACCGCCAGCGGATACGCAGCGTCAGCAAGAATGGCACCTGCTTGTACCAGCGGGACGGGTAACATTCGTTGGGCCGGTTCTGACAGCGGGGGCATTTCACCATCGATCTTCAACGGGCTTGGATCGTGTTTGCAGCTGGATTGTCCTAGGTGTTCTTCGACTTCCCACCCGTTAGGAGAATAGTTGAAAGGAACACCGCAGGTCGGGAGCAGCCGTCAAAGTCCGTCGCGGTTCAGGATCGTAGGGCAAAAGGAGCCCGATTGTCAGAGCAAGCGGTTTAATTCGTAGAACCGATCCTTGTCGCCCGGCGGGGGCGTCGCCGGTGGTGGGCTACGTGGCTCGGGGCGAGAAGAAGGGGGCAAAACGATGGGGGGCACGACAATGACTGTTGGGAAACGAGAGCAGGAGGTGGAGGCAGAATGATACGGGGCAGAATGATGCTGTCGCCAGACGACGAAGCCTCGCTCGATCGTCCTTCGTCCCCATCGGTCCGCCATCATTCCGCCATCGTGTCTGCCTTCCCATCGTTTTGCCCCCATCGTTTTGCCCCGTATCATTCTGCCGCTTCTGTATCGTCACCACCCTTTCACGCGCCGCTCGCTTACCGGCCTGTTGATTGAGTCGAAATGAAACAGCTAACGATTAGCCGATGGGCGCTAGCCCCGTTTCGATTCGAGCCGCCGCGCTGCTTTTCGGGCCAGCTTGGGCAGCGACCGCTGGATGGAGGCCCAGTTTCCGCGGGCACCTTTTTTGGGGCGGACGACGAAGTCGTACCCGAGTGGAAACTCCGCCTGCTGGATGCGGAACGACTCACGGATCCAACGTTTCCAGCGATTGCGGACGACGGCGTTCCCGGTTTTCTTGGGGATGGTCACGCCCAATCGCCGCGGTTGGTCGGAGCGGTCGTCGCCTTGGCGCCTGGGAAACGCGAAAACGACCAAGCAACCATCGGCCGCGCAGCCGCCTTTCCGCAGCGCCAGCGTGAACGCTCGACCGCTGACGATGCGTTTCGATTTGGGAAAGGCGTTGGGTTTCATGACGGGCCGTCAGAAGGCCAAGTCCTCACGCAGCGACTGCGGATTATTGGCCGCGAACTTCGTCAGCAACTCTCGTGATTCCTCATCGATCGATTCGGGCAATTTGATTTGAAGCTGGACGATCAGGTCGCCGCTGGCACCGGACTTGGAAGGAATCCCCTGCCCCTTGAGTCTCAGCTTGCGTCCACCGCTGCTGCCCGCGGGGATGTTCAAACTGACGACTCCCGATGGCGTGGGAACATCGACCGTGGTCCCCAAGGCGGCTTCGGTCAGACTGACCGGCAGGGTTAGTTCCAGGTTTTGGCCGCGGCGGCGAAAGTGCGGATGCGGCGATGTCTTGATCACCAGGATCAGGTCGCCGCGCTCGCCGCCGTTGGGCGAAGGCTCGCCTTGCTGGCGGAGTCGCATTTTGGCGCCCTCGGCGACACCGGGGGGGATCGTGACGGCCAGCTTTTCGTCACCGACGTAGAACTCCGTCTCGCCGCCACGAACCGCCAGCGAGAGCGGCAGTTCGAGTTCGTGGCGGATGTTGGCACCCTTTTGCGGGCCGCGATTCGGGGCCGTCCGCGCGCCCGCTCCCCGCGCACCCGCTCCCCGCGCACCGGCCGCCCGGCCTGCACCGCCTCGCGGCCCGGCCCCACGTCCGCCGCCGCCGAGGATCTGTTCGAAAAAGTCTCCGAAACCGCCTTCGAAATTGAACCCGCCGGCTTGGCCACCACGACCAGCCCCGCCGCCGCCAAAGATCTGTTCCAGGTCCAGCCCATCAAAACCTCCCGGCGCGGCCCCCGCGTACCCGCCGCCGCGGATCTTTTCAAAATCTTTGCCGTAGCGGTCATAGGCGGCCCGTTTTTCGTCATCACTCAAGACGTCATAGGCTTCCTGGATCCGTTTAAATTTCTCCTGCGCGTCCTTTCCCGGGTTTTTATCCGGGTGGAACTTCAGTGCCAGTTTGCGATGCGCCTTTTTGATTTCGTCTTTCGAAGCGGTTCGAGCGACGCCAAGGGTTTGGTAAAGGTCTTCAGACACGGTAAAAATAGTCTCTAACGATCAGTCAGATGGTGGGTGGGGAAAGGGGCCGATGCGACGAGGGTACGGTTTATACTTTGCCGACAACAAAGTTGGCACGGTCGCTGCCAACCGGCCAGAGAGAGCAAAGTTTGCGCCGCAATCGCATTGGAACCAATCTCGGATGAAATTACGGCAAAGATCGGCCCATTGGGCGTTTACTGTAGGGGTTCTGGTTTCTGGGGCCAGTCCCTGTCTGGCCGCGGGCGGTTCCTTGACGCTGCAGCTGGATGACGAATCGACCGGCCAAAGCGTCATTTCGCGGGTCGAGTTTTACCGCGGTGCCGCCCCGTCGGGCCGTTCGGAAAAACCGATGCCGGTCCGGCAAACCGTTTCGGCCGGGATCGGCGTCGTGGTCGATCGCAGCGTCCTGCTGGAATTGCCCGACGGCCCGTATCGCTTTCGGATCATTCGCGGCCCCGAGTATCGGGTGATCAACGGCACGTTTGAGCTGGAGAAAACCAGTTTGGATGAAAAGACGGTCGCGCTGCCGCGAATGGTCGACATGGCGGCCGAGGGATGGCTGGCCGGTGATTGCTGCGTCACGCCGTCCGCCGAAAGCGTGCCGCTGCGGATGGCATCGGAGGACCTGCACGTCGCCGCCGTGCTGGGCAAGCGGCCGGCCAAACCGATTCCCCACCGCGATGCCGATGACCCGATCGATCACGCCCCGCTTTGGATTCGCACCGACGTGAGCTGCGACCGCGGCCTGGCCTATTACGGACTGGACGAACAGGCCGCACAGACGCTCTCATCCACCGAGAACTCGCTGGAACACCTGGTCGCGGTCGTCGGCAGCGAAACCGGAACGGACGTGAAAATCGGGATCGAAAACCCTTTCGCCTGGGAGCTGCCGGTCTGGCTGGCCAGCGGCAAAGTGCACGGCATCTTCGTGATGGGCGATTGGTTGCGACTGGACAAACGCGTCCTGTCGGTCCGCAACGGACATGCTCCGTCGTCGTTTTCATTGGGCGAACCCACCCAGGTCGGCCGCTACGCCGAGCGAATTTACCGGCACGCCCTCGATGCCGGGATTCCGCTGGTCCCGTTGGCCGGCGGCGGAGACGCTTCGGCGCGAACCCCGATCGGCTACAACCGCTTGTATGTCACCTCCGACGGCTCCGGCATCGCTGACGATGTGTCATCGCCGACCCAGCCGGCGTCCGACCAGGCCTGGTGGGAGGGCGTTTGGGCGGGCAACAGTGTGGCGACCAACGGCCCGCTGTTGCGGCCCTTGGTCGGCGGCAAATTGCCCGGACACGTTTTCCAAGGCCGCAGCGGAGAGGTGTTACGTTTGCAACCGGAATTGAATCTGGCGGTCCGTGATCCGGTCGACTATTTGGAGGTGATCCACAACAACCGCGTGCACTACAGCGCCCGCTTGGATGAATTTGCCAAATCCGGAGGCGAGATCCCGGCGATCATGGCCCAGGAAAGCGGCTGGGTGATCCTGCGCGTGATGACGCTACACGAGGACCACTACCGTGCAGCGGTGACCGCCCCTTGGTGGATCGAGTTTGACGGCCGCCGCCGGGTGTCCCAAGAAAGCGTGCGGTTCTTTCAAGACTGGTTGTCGCAGTACGAACAACGGCTGGCGCGATTGCCGCCGGAGGAACTGGCCGGCTTCGTGCCGTTCATTCGAGCGGCACGAAGGTTTTGGGAAAATCGGTGACCGGATGAGCGGGAGAGGCTTCCAGCCAATCGATGGTCTCAACCCAGCGTCACGACCTTACCGGTTTTGGCACTTTCATAGATCGCACAGATCACTTCGACGCTGCGTCGGCCTTCATGGCCGTTGATGGTCGTCGGGCGGCCTTCGTTGATCGCCCGGACGGTTTCTTCGATGATCTTGGTGTGTCCGTCGTGGCTGATCGCCGACGGATCGGAGGCTCCGCCGCCGGTGTCGGTTTTGCCGACCATTTCGGCGCGGACCTTTTCATCCGCTTCGGTTTCGTTGGCAAACTCCCACGCCTTGATGTCTTCCTCTTCCAGGATCGCGCTGCCTTCGCTGCCGCTGATCTCGATCCGTTTGAGCGCCCCAGGGTAGGCGGTCGTCGTCGCTTCGATCACGCCGAGTGCGCCGTTTTCGAATTGCAGCGTCGCCACCGCCACGTCTTCGACTTCGATGCGTTCGTGCGTCAGCGTCGATGTCATCGCGCTGAGTTGCTTGACCGGGCCCATCAGCCACAACAGCAAATCGACGCTGTGGATTGCTTGGTTCATCAGCGCACCGCCGCCATCGAGTTTCCAGGTCCCGCGCCACTCGCCGCTGTCGTAGTACTCCTGGCTGCGGTACCACTTGACGTAGGCATCGCCCATCGTCACTTTCCCGAACCGCCCCGAGTCGACGGCTTGCTTCATCAACAGGCTGGACTGGTGGAATCGGCTTTGGAACGCGACGCTCAGCCGCACACCGGCTTCGTCGCAGGCCTTGATGATCTGGTCGCAGCGTTCGGTGGTGATTTCCAGCGGTTTTTCGACGATCACGTGTTTGCCGGCTTTGGCGGCCGCGACGGCGGGATCCAAGTGCAAACCGCTGGGGGTGCAGATCGAAACCGCCTGGACCTCGGGATCGGCCAGCATTTCCTCCAACGAACCGAATCCGCGGCAAGCGTGTTTTTCCGCGAACGCGTCGTATTCCTCTTTGCGACGGCTGCAGGCACCGACCAGGTGGGCGCCTTCGGCATCGGCGATGGCCCGTGCGTGAAAGTTTGCGATCATGCCACAGCCGACGATTCCGATTCCGATACTCATTGAGCGTCCTCTTCCCGGTGATTGGATCCAGTGATACGGCCGTGATTGTCGCCTCAAATCGGGCACCTGTGAACCGCCCCGAGGGAATGCGGCCTCGATCTTTTCGCCCCGTTCGAGTCAACTAGGGCCCTGTCAGCGATCCCTGGTGTCACGGCTTGAGGGACCGTCCAGCTTCGGGCGATACTTTTCGCGCACGTACGATGCCCATTCCGGGTCGTCGCCCGTGGGGCTTGGCACGACGACCTCGAAAGGACGTCGTCCACGCCTCCCCCGACCACATCTGACCCAATCGGCCAGATCATTTGGATTTGTCACGTTTCGTCTCTGCCCTAAGCTGGACGGTCCATTGAGGCGATTCCCGATCGCAGCGACCGGGAGCGGCGAAAGCCTGCACACCAACGCGAATGCCCGTGCCGTTTGTCCCTGCCGCCTATTCGCAGCCCCGACCGCAACCCCTCTCCACCGAAACCCCACCGATCGACCTTGTCCATCGCCAGCCCCCTCGGAACGCAACGTTTACTGGAAATCGTTGACTTGCTGGATGAGCATGCGCAGATCGGCGCTACGATCGCTGCATGCTCTCCGGGAGACCAGCTGGCGTTTTCGGGCGTCTGGGGGTCGCTGCGCGCGGTGTTGGCCGCCGCGGCGGCGCGGCGCTGCCCCAATGTGCTGATGCTGCTGCCCCAAGCGGCCGACGCCGATGTGGTGGCCGGCGACGCGATCGCGTTCGGGATCGCCGATTCGGTCGCACTGCCATTGAGCGTCGGGCGATCGGGCAAACATGCGTTGGCCGACAGCGATCTGGCCGAGCGACTGCAGGTGCTGAATAAACTCCGCGGCCGTGAATCTGGTGACACCGATCCCCTGTTGGTGACCGCCTATATCGGCGGGGCGATTCAATTGGTCCCCACGCCCGCCCAGATGGAAGCCTCGACGCGGCGACTGGCCGTCGGGAACCAAGTCACCATGGAGGCGGTCGCTGAGTGGCTGGACCAAAGCGGGTTTGTCGGCACCACGGCCGTCCAATTGCCGGGGGAATACGCCACGCGGGGCGGTTTGATGGACATCTTCTCGGTCGACCAGTCCAACCCGATTCGGGTCGAGTGGTTCGGCGATGAAATCGATTCGATCCGCAAGTTTGACCTGGGCAGTCAACGGAGTGTCGAATCGATCCGCGAGGTCGAAATCACCGCCGTCGGGGCGGACGACCAAACCTCCGAAGATTCCTTGCATGACATCGACCTGGGGCCGATCACGGACTACTTGCCCGAGGACACGTTGGTGATTTTGGTCGATCCGCACGACAGCAAGCTGTCGGCCGAAACGCTGTTGGCGCGGACCGATGACCACAGCCATTTCACCGATTTCAACTCGCTGCTCTCGTCGATGTCGCACTTGAAGGTGGTCACGGCGTCGCTGTTGAACGAAGGTGCCGAGACGACGATCGATCTGCAATCGACCAGCGCCGACGGATTCGCTTTGGCGCTGGAGGAAACCCAAACGCGGATCGACACCGTCGCGGCCGACCACGAAATCCTGCTGGTCGGCGACACGCCCTCGGACAGCCAGCGGCTGATGGAATTGTTGACCGAAACCGAGGCGTCGCGGAGCGGGCACATCAAACCGGCCGTCGCCCAAATCAGCGGCGGGTTCCGTTTGACCGCCGCCAAACGCTTGGTGCTGACCGGTGCGGAACTGTTCCATCGCAGCCCGGTGCGGCGTGGCAAAACGCGCGCCGCCGGAAAACCGATTACGACATCGATGCAGTTGGAAGCGGGCGATTTGGTCGTTCACCTTTCCCACGGCATCGGACTCTACCGCGGCCTGGATCACATCGAAAAGAACGGCCAGCACGTCGAACACCTGGTCATCGAATACGACGGCGGATCAAAAATCTACGTGCCGGCCTCGCGAATCGGGTTGATCCAGCGCTACGTCGGCGGCACCAAGAATCGCCCCAAACTGGCCAAGATCGGCGGCCAAGCCTGGGTGCGGCAGAAGAAGGCGGCCGAATCGGCGGTGACCGACATGGCCAGCGAGTTGCTGGAACTGCAAGCCAAGCGGACCGGTCGAAAAGGCATCGCCTTTGATCCCGACCACATCTGGCAACAACAGTTCGACGCCAGTTTTCCTTACCAGGAAACTCCGGACCAAGTCACCGCGATCGCCGATTGCAAAGACGACATGGAAATGGTCAAGCCGATGGACCGCTTGATCTGTGGCGACGTCGGGTTCGGCAAGACCGAAGTCGCCATGCGGGCCGCATTCAAAGCGGTCACCAGCGGCTACCAAGTCGCGGTGTTGGTGCCGACCACCGTCCTCGCGGAACAGCACTTTCACAACTTTCGTAACCGCATGGCCGAGTTCCCGGTGCGGATCGAAAAACTCAGCCGGTTCTGCACGGCCGCCGACCAACGCCAAACGCTGAAGGATTTGAAAGCGGGCAAGGTCGACATCGTCGTCGGCACGCACCGCGTCGCGGGCAAGGACATCGCGTTTTCCAACCTGGGGTTGGTGATCATCGACGAAGAACAGCGATTCGGCGTCGGCGTCAAAGAACGGCTGAAGAACAAACATTCCAACGTCGACGTGTTGACGCTGTCGGCCACCCCGATCCCACGCACGCTGCACATGGCCTTGGTCGGCGTGCGTGACATCAGCAACTTGGAAACGCCGCCCGCCGAACGCCGCAGTGTCGAAACCGTCGTCACGCGTTGGGACGACAAACTGATTCGCAGCGCGATCGTCCGCGAACTCAATCGCGGCGGCCAGATCTTTATGGTCCACAATCGGATCGGCGACATGGAAACGGTGGCCGAAAAGATCCGCGGAATCGTCCCCGAGATTCGCATCGTGATCGGGCACGGTCAAATGGCCGAAGGCGAACTGGAGCAAGTCATGGTCGACTTCATCGAACACAAGTACGACTTGCTGTTGGCGACCACGATTATCGAAAGCGGCTTGGACATCCCCAACGCCAACACGATTTTTATTGATGACGCGGACCACTACGGACTGAGCGACCTGCACCAGCTGCGCGGCCGCGTCGGACGCTACAAACACCAGGCGTTCTGCTACATGATGGTCGCCCCCCACAAACACCTCTCTCCCGAGGCGAGCAAACGGTTGCGGGCGATCGAGGAGTTCAGTCAGATGGGGGCCGGATTCGCGATCTCGATGCGTGACTTGGAAATCCGCGGCGCCGGAAATCTGTTGGGAAGCCAGCAAAGTGGGCACATCGCCGCGGTCGGATACGAAATGTATTGTCAGTTGCTCGAAGAAGCCGTTCGGCAAATGCAAAACCTGCCGCCGGCGCTTTCGGCCGACGTCGACATCGATCTGCCGGTCGAAGCCTATCTGGCGCCGGACTACGTTCCGGATCTACGCCACAAGATCGACCTGTACCGCCGGATCGCCAAACTGGAAAGCGCCGAAGAAATCGGATCGATCCGCGAGGAGTTGTTGGATCGTTTCGGACCGCTGCCCGATGCGGCCGAGCGGATGCTGGAGCTGGCCGAACTGCGCCTGGATGCCGCCGCTTGGCAGATCGCATCGATCACCAGCGACGCGCGGTTCATCGTGCTGCACTACACCCAGCGTCGACGGGTGGAGACGTTGGCCAAACAATCCAAGTACCCGGTGCGCATCGTCGACGGCAAACGCGCCTACATCCCACTGCGGCCGCAAAAGAAGCCGGGCACGACCAAGATGCCGCCGAAGAATTACCCGGAGATCGACATCGACGATCCTACCGGAGGCGGGTACCTCAAACTGGCCCGGGGTGTGTTGGGGTGATGAACCATCCGGCCGTCAGCGGCGGCCACGTCGGGTACGATGGCCCTTGCGGGCCGTCGTCGGTGGGAGTCAGGTGAGGGATGGCAGAATGATGCGGGGCAGAATGATGAGTCGCATGGACGCTGTCGCCTGCCGGCGAAAGCCTAACTGGACAGCGCCATGTTCTGTCGATGTGGCGTGAACGTTACGCAAAGAAGGGGTGTTGGGGTCGAGTTTCACGCCGATCGTACTCGTACTCGTACTCAGCGAAGCGGTACTCGTACTCCTACTCGGCATTGTTCGGGAAACTCTGGGATCGAGTAAGAGTACGAGTACCGGCGAAACGCCTGGGTACGAGTACGATCAGAAATCACCGGGGAATCACCGTGTTTTCTTGGTAATGTGGCGCCGTCCCGCTCGACACCAGCGTTACAGGTACATCCCCACGAAGCCTTGGCCGAGTTCGTTTTGTTCGGCCAGCTTTTGCATTCTCGCTTCGGTCTTGGACAGATCACCGGCGGCGATGTAGCGATCGAACTCGACCAGGACCGCGTGCTGGACCGATTCGGCGAAGAAGTCGACGATCGGTTGAGACAGCCAGCCGCAAGTTTCTCGCAACAGTTTGACATTCAAGTCCACCGAGCGGGTCTTGCGATCTTCTTGGCCGGTCAGCGCCGTGCCTTCGAATTCGAACGCGATCTCACCACGGTCGATGGCGTTGGTCAGATGAAACACACAGCTGCAACGATGCAGGTAATACGTGTTGTGGGTGCCGTGCTTTTTCATCGCCGCCTTGACCCGTTGGACGAACTGCTCGTACGCCGGGGATGCGTCCAGCGGAACATCTAAACGCGCGACGCTTCGCAGCGGTAAACAATCGAATTCGATTTCGACCCATTGGCCTTTCATTGGATTTTCTCCTCGGGTTGTGAAAAGAATCACATGGCATGTCCCGGCGTGTGTCCAGCCCTGGCGAATCCGCAGGCCGAATGCGGAAAACCTAACGCCACAGCAAGCTTTTTGCGAGCCCGGCGGCCCCGCTAAGGCAAATCTGCCGCCGGTCGCGACGCGGGAAAGGATCTCCAGAGCCGCGAAAATTTTCTTGACACACACGTCGCGGGAGCGAACAACGGGAAAACCCCGGCTGTCACTTCATTCATTGTTCCCGGCCGGTCCTCGTATCCTCTTCTAGCCACCCCGGAGTGATCCCTATGATGCCCAACACCTGTGCCCGCGACATGATGGTATCCAACTTGACGACCCTCTCGCCAGACATGGACGTCTTGGAAGCGCTCGATGTTCTGTTGCGACATCGAATTTCCGGTGCACCGGTGGTTGATCGGGACGACCGATTTCTAGGGATCTTTTCGGAAAAGTCGTGCATCCGATTTGTGGTCGACGCGGCTTATGAGCAAATGCCGACCAACAACCTGATGTCGTTTGTTGACCGGAACCCTCCGACAATCGAAGCCCGCACGGATTTGCTGACCATCGCCCAAACCTTCCTTGATGCGTCCTGCCGTCGGCTGCCGGTGCTGGATTCGAATCGGCGGTTGATCGGCCAGATCTCGCGCCGCGATGTGATGCGTGAGGTTCGCGATCATCTGAACAAGCAAGAACCTGTCGCGACCGGGGCGGGTTTGTACCTGAGCGCGGTGGTCGACGGCGTCGACCGGCCATTCCGGGCGGCGCGGTAGGGGCGTCGGAGGCCCATGACGGCTGCAATGGTGGGGCCGACGCGGCATCGACATCCAGCGAAGACAACCTCCCTGCCAGAACTCCTGCGGTTGTGAGCCTCTCATTTATTTTCAGGCGTGCTCGACTTTACCCTCCCTCTGGGAGGGTCGCGGAGGAGTGAGCGACGACGCGGGGAGGGTTGATCCACGATTTGACGCGACTGGCCGACGAACGCTTGTCCGGCGATTCACCGTTCGACCTCCCCTCGCTGCGCTCGACCCTCCTGCCAGGGCGGGTTCTGTCTAGACCAAATGCTTTACGTGTCGGTCAGCATGGCGGCGGCGGCGAGCTGTTGGATTTGACGGAGCTTGACGAAGTTGTCTCGGTACAGCACCGAGGTGGCTTCTTTGGTTTGTCGCAAGCTTTCGCGAACTTGGTCAAAGTATTGCTTGAGCGCCTTGGTTTCGACCTGGTGTTGCGCCAGATCCTGCTCCAGTTTTAACTTCTCGGTCTGGCCTTTTTCCAGCATGCTGACCGTCGCGTCGCGGGCGGCTTCCAAGACTTGCTTTTCGTACTCCATTTCAGCGATCCGGATATCTAGCTCGCTGATTTGCAGCCGGATGCGTCTCAGCACGTAGCGATAGTCGTTTAGGGGGCGGAGGTAGTAGGTGTCGACCAACGACGCGACTTTCTCTTGGTCGATCAGCAGCTTTGCCGCTTCCTCTTTGACGATCAATTCGTCACCGACGGCGAATGAGATCGATCCGCCGTCGGCGCGTTGTAGGCTGCTGTCGACCGCCCGCCCGTTGTTGTCAAAGAAACCGCCTTCGAGAGCCCCACGCTGTTCGGGACTGTCCACGTCGATCGAATACTTTTCTTCGAATCGGATTTTGATCCAGCGAGCGGCGGGGTCCTCGGGGGATCCACGCTGGCCGTCACGCAGGTAGTTGGCGATCGTTTCCTGGTCGGATTCTTCGCGACCGGCCCTCAGGATCATTTTGACCAATTCGTCGTCGACGCGGCCCAGGATGTTGTCTTCATCCGGCTTGCTGCCCTCGGCGATGAATGGCTCGTGACCGTCCAGCGGCAACATTTCATACAGGGACCAGCTTGTCGCCCGACCACTGTTGATCGCATCAATTTGATTGCGTTCCAGCGGGAACGTGGGGGCGATGGTGACCACATTGGGCTGGCTGGCGACGACTTTGAACTCGCCCAGGTATACCATCGGAACGGGTTGTTCCAACTCGCGGAACTTGCCTTCGGCGAATCCGTAAACGACCAAACCGACAGGAATCAGTGGGCCGGCGGCGGCGGCGTCGTCGGCCGGTGCCGCGGGCTGGCCGGGGACTGCCGGGGCGGTGTTGGCACGCAGGGTGATCTGGCCGGATGGGTCCGCCCCGCCGAATGCCAGGCTTCTCCAACGCCGCCCCGCTTCGGTGCCGAGATTCGATAATTTCAATGCCAGCGACTTGAGCCCTTCACCGTCGGTCGAACCGTCCGAGTCGCCGTACTGAATCCGCTCGTTTTCCTCTTCCACGCTCTCCAGGCGTTTTTCCAAGTCCTCCTTGATCTTGTGCCACGCTTGCCGGCTTTTCAGAACCCCCGCGGTGGGGAACAACAGGATCAACGCCAACAGCATCGCGATCACGGCGCTGGTGATGTGATACCAACGCCACTGCTTGGCCGCTTTGACCACCATCACGACGAAGGCGATGAACATCGCCAACAGGACTGCCAGGATAATGAATTTCATGATGGTTCGGTGGCGACAGATCGTCGTCAGAGGAGGCGATGAATGGGGCCATGGCGTTTGCGGCGCCGGCGGCCGGGAACCTTCGATCAGGCTCCGAAATTGAGTTGGTGCGGAAAAGGTGCGGAATTCCGACCGATGGATACTAAGTTGGGCAAGATAGAGCGTCAAGCTTTTCTACGCTTTCCGAGCCGCTTGCCCGACTGATTCCGTCAGCCACGGCCCTCAACCGTGGCTCGGCCGCCAAACGGGGACGATTCAGCCGGCCCCCAGGCCGCAGCCCCGTGGCCGCCACCGGCCGGGCCGGTCTCTCCGGATGGGTGGGTCCGCGTTGGCCTACGACCGGAACAACCGGTACAGCCCGAACAACCTGCCCCCCTGGCGTGTCAAAACCGCCCAGCGGGGGATCGAATCGGTGATGATCCGCGGGCTCCCGTTCCGAATCGATGGTTGGGTTGTTCCGGCAATGCCAATTGAACGACTCGATGGACTGGCAGCGAATTCGCTTTTGGTAGCAATTCGACGCATCGTAACCATTCGAACGGAATCGCGGATCAAACGTGGCTACAAAAATGACATTGCGTTCAGGGCTGGCTGGAGCGAAGGCTGGGGGGGCTCGGGGAACGAAGACGACCTCGGGGAAACGAAACCGATTGGCCGCGGCGCTGATCAGTGCCTCGCTGGCGGCCCTGACCGGGATCAGCGCGATCGGATGCCACCGACAGTACTATCGCAAACAGGCCGACCAAGAAGTCCATTGTCTGTTGCAGGAAAAGACGTCGCACGTCGCACGGCGGCCGAACACCGACCTGAGCATTCAAGTCGATCGCCGCAGCCGGATGTACAACCCGTTCGATTTGGATTTCCAACCGATGCCGATGGACGATCCGGCATCCCATCGCTACATGCAGTGCGTCGATGGTCGTCGCGGCTACCCGATGTGGGACGCGGCGGGATTCACCAATTCGGTGGAGAACCCGGATTGGTGGCAGTTCTTGCCGCTCAACGAAGACGGCGTGCTGGTGCTCAACGCCGACACCGCAGTGCAGATCGCGCTGCTGCATTCGACCGAGTACCAGCAGCAGCTGGAAACGTTGTACCTGTCGGCGCTGGACGTCAGCAGCGAGCGGTTCCAGTTTGACACCCAGTTCTTCGGCGGCACGGGAGCCGGATTTGATCTCGGCGGCGACGATACCGCCGGCGGCGACAATTCGGATCTTTCGCTGGGGACGACCGGGTTGAATTTCAGCCGCGCGTTCGCCCACGGCGGCAGCCTGGTGGCCGGCGTGGCCAACAACATCGTCTGGGAGCTGAGCGGCAACAACACGCAAAATGCGACGTCGCTGATGAGTTTCGAGCTGTTCCAGCCGTTGTTGCGACAAGCCGGTCGTGACAAGGTGATGACGCGATTGACGCTGGCCGAACGATCCTTGCTGGCCAACATCCGATCCTTTGAACGATTCCGACGCGGATTTTACTTGAACGTCACGGTCGGGCGCAACATCGACGCGAACGTGCGGCGTAGCGGCGGCGTGTTCGGCGTGGGATTGTCCGGATTCACCGGGTTGGGCAGCGGCCTGGTCGGCGGCGGATTCAGCGGTGGCGGGGGCGGCGCCGGCGTGCAAGACGCCGGCGGGTTCATGGGCTTGCTTCAAGACCAATTGCAAATCCGCAACCTGGAAGAGAACATCGCGCGTTTGAGCGAAGACCAGTTGGTGTTGGAGAACACGCTGATCGAATTGTTGACGACGATTCCCGAAGACCCACAGGAAATCGTCAGCCAGCGGCTTCAAGTCGCCCAACAGAAAAGTGCGCTGTTGTCGCGACAAAGCGAGCTGGTCGCGCGAAAAGCGGCCTACCAAGCTTCACTGGATCGCTTCAAGAGCACACTCGGATTGCCGCCGTATATCTGTGCCCGCATCGAAGACCCGATGTTGGAACGATTCGAGCTGATCGATCGCGATTTGCGTTCTCGCCGAGAGCAGCTGACGCAACTGCGCAGCATCGTCGGCGATCTGAACTTGGCCTTGCTGGGCGAAACCGAAGCCGGCACCGATCCCGACACCGGGCTGCCGATTTCAAGCCTGTCGTGGACCCCGGCCGTTCAGGAAACCGTCGCCCGATTGCAGGCCGAACTGCAACCGCTCGATGCGTTCCTGAACGAATTGCTGGTCGAGGACGCGCCGATGGTCGAAACGGACATCGCCAAGCTGGCCGAAACCATTCCCCAGCGGATCCAACAGAACGATCAACTGCTGGAACTCTACAAGACCGAACGAGAGAGTATCTGCACGTTGTTGCAAGTCGACAGCATCGACGAATCTGTCTTCGATGTCAGCGAACTGTCGACGCTGCAATCGACTTTGGGCGAATCGTTTGAAAGTCTGATCGAACGCCTGCAGTCCTACCGATCGCAATTCGCAACCATCAACGCGTCGCTGAATCAGTTCGTCAGCGATGGCCCCCAAGACGCCACACCGATCGAATTGTCCAAACAGATTCGCGAAGAATTGATTCTGGCGACCCAGGACCTGCTGGCCGAGTTGGGTGATGACGTGTTGACGATGCAGCTGATCCAGGCTCGCGCACGGACCGAAAGTGCGTTGCTGCCGGAGGTCAACATCCAGCCCGCCGAAGCATTCGAGATCGCTCGCCGCAACCGACGCGACTGGGCCAACGCTCGTGCGGCGTTGGTCGACAGCTGGCGGGCGATCGAATTCATCGCCGACGACCTGGAAAGCTCGCTGGACATCCGCGTCAGCGGCGGCGTCGGGACACTCGGCGGAGAAAACAATCCCTTCGCACTGCGTGGCAAATCGAGCACCTTGAGTGTCGGACTGGAATGGGACGCCCCGATCACGCGGCTGCAAGAACGCAACACGTACCGGCAATCGCTGATCGAATTCGAACAAGCCAAACGCGGCTATTACGAGTACGAAGACAGCATTTGGCAATTGCTGCGAGCCCAAATCCGGCAGCTGCAAGTCAACCGCGTGACGTTCGAATACGGTCGCCAATCGGTTCGGATCGCGGCGGCGCAGATCGAGTTGAACACCGACCTTCGTGAACTCCGTGACGCCCGCGGGCTGAGCAGTGGTCCGACCGCCGCTCGCGATACGATTTCTGCTCTCGAAGACCTGCTCAATGCTCAGAACTCCTTGCTGAACATCTTCGTCAACTATGAAGTCATCCGGCGTGGGTTGGACCTGGACCTGGGGACGATGGAGCTGACGCCGGAAGGGCTGTGGATCGATCCCGGCCCGATCGATCCGGAATACCTGCTGACCCTGCCCGGGACGACCGTCGAAGCGGTCCCCGGTGGTGATTGCAGCCGCTGTGGCATTCGGATTAAGAACCAGCCCCAACCGCCGGATTTTCGAGGCGTCTATATCCAAGACCCCGAGTTGCTGGAGATCAACCAGGTCGGGTTTGAAGAAGCACCGTAAGGTGGACAGCGGCGCAACGACGTAGCTACGCTCGCCAGAGCGTGGTAAACGCCAGGGGTCCATCCACCTTCTGGTGAAGGTAGCTACGTCGGGCTGGCATTGGCGTCTCAGCCGTCAAACGCTTCGGCGATCAATCCGGCGGCACGCTCGACTTGCTCGTTGCTGGTCGTCCAGCCAAGGGAGACACGAAGGGTGCGACCGATCTGCGAATCGCTGCGTCCGATCGCGCGCAAGGAACGCGTGAATTCGTCCGGCGGCGAATTCGCTTGAGCGGTGGCCAGGGCCAGCTCCCGAGCCGACTCGTGAACGCGGCGTGCGTCGCCGGGCAGTTCAATGGCGACGGTGTTGGGCAATCGCGGCGAGGCTTCGCACAAGACCACCGGCGGAGAAGAGAGTTGCGCCGCGAGATGCCGGACGAATTGGTCGCGAAGCTCGGCCAGCTGGTCATTGGCCTGGACGCAGTAGCGTTCGGCCAGGCTGGCCGCGGCGCCCAAGCCGATGCAGCCGGGGATGTTCTCCGCCCCCGGACGCAATCCCATCTCGCGGGGTTCGCCAAACGTGATCGGGTCGAGTTGCAATCCGCGGCGGATATAGATCGCACCGGAGCCTTTGGGGCCGTAGAACTTGTGACCGCTGATCGCCACCGTGTCGGCACGCAGGTGTTTGACGTCGACGGGGACCTTGCCGAACATCTGAGTCGCGTCGCAGTGCAGGCAGACGCCGCGGTTGTGGCATCGATCGGCGACCTCGCGGACCGGTTGGATCGTGCCGACGATGGCGTTGGCACCTTGCAGGCACACCAGCCGCGTGTCTTTGCGGAGCATCGCTTCGACTTTCAACGGATCGACAATACCCGACGGCTCGCAGGGAATCGTTTCGATCGTCCAACGTGGATCGCGTGCGGGTAACCCGGAAAGCGGGCCGAGGACGGACTCGTGTTCCATTTGGCTGACCAGGACGTGTCCGGGCTGGGCCGCACCGAGCAGCCCCAGGATCGCCAGATTGTTGGCCTCGGTCCCACCGCTGGTGAACACGATTTCGAACGACTCGCATCCCGCCAACGCCGCGATGTTTTCACGGGCCCCTTCCAGTGCCTCGCCGACCGCGTGGGCGTGGGCGTGCTCCTGGCCCGGCAGCATGTAGTGCGTCGCCCAGTAGGGCTGCATCGCTTCGAGCACCGAAGGGGCCAGCGGGGTGGTACGGTTAAAGTCGAGATAAATCACGGAAACGCGGCAGCAGCGACGCCGATTCGGATCGGCGAAAAACAAGAAAGACGAGAAGCAAGACGCAACACCATAGTCAGCATCGCAGAGTTTTGCAGGTTCGGGCCGGCGTTCCTAGCGGTGCTCCCCCCCGCCGGTGCGCGACGCCGGCCGTGCCATGCCAGCGGGAAGCGTCAGCAAGCGGCCTACGATTGCTGCGCGCAGGCCCCTTGCTCACGCGACGGGCTGGCATTCGCGAGCCTGGCAATTTGCACCCTGTCAGTGGACAAAACTGCCGTCCTTTTGACCAAACCACCCTGAATGGGTAGCGATTTTTCTAGCAATTCAACGGCCGTTGCGTTTGCACTCGCTCCCAAATACGGCGATAATAGGATTCAGTAAATCGTGCGGGAACCGATTACAAACCCATGCCGGCCAGTTCGGAAACATTAAAGGTCTGATTGAATCGGATCGCTGGTCTCTTCTTCTCTTCGTTCGGAACGCGAGCAAATGAAACGTCAAACAAAGGGTTTCACCCTGGTCGAGTTGCTGGTGGTGATCGCCATCATCGGGATTTTGGTCGGTTTGCTGCTGCCCGCGATCGGTGCCGTGCGCGAGCGGATGCGAAACGTGCAGTGCTTGAACAACCTGAAGCAGCTGGGTTTGGCGACGCAGAACTTTCATTCGCAAAAGGGCCGGCTGCCGTATTACACAAATGCCTATGGGGCATTTGCCGGCGGGACCAATGACCCGGCCGTTCCCGGCGGACCGCCGATTGCTGCCCACCTGAAAATTGGCGGCTATGGCGTCGCCTTGTTGCCGTTTCTGGACAACCAGCCGCTATACGAACGCTGGTCGCAGAACAAGTTCCCGGTGATTTCCGAGGATGACGGCAGTGGAGTCGCGGCGTGGAATGAACGATCCGGGGCGACGGTGGACGTGTTCCGATGCCCCAGCAGCACCGTTTCGCGTGGCCGGTTCGGCTACAACAGTTACATCACCAACAACGGCTCGGTCGACTCCGGACCCAACAATGCAAGTCCGCCGGCCTTCGTGTCAAACGTCATCGATAACCCGAGCGTGACCGGAGCGGCGTTCGTCTTCAATCAGTCCGAGAACAGTAAGAACGGACTTTTCCGCAGCGGATACATGGGCGACCCGATTGCACCGGGGTTCTTCGCGGTCTCGAACGGCAAGATGACGCTGGAGGACATCAAAGACGGGCAGAGCAATACGGCGATGTTCAGCGAAAACCTGCAAGCACTCGGATGGTACCAGCCCGGATTCACCGCCGGTGACGACCTGAAACAGGTCAGCGGCACCGGCCAACTGGACTGGGCACAACCGTCGGCAACGAGTGATTCGTCGATTGGACCGCCCACGATCATGCAAGTCTACCTGCGCGCGAAGTTCGCCACCGGCATGGTCTGGCATTTCGAAGACGACGACCCAGCCGTTCCCGCCTATCCCGGTGGCCCGAACAATCCGGTCCAAGCCGTTCACCGCATCAACGGAACCGCCGGCACCTCGGGCGCCCTGCGGAACGATATCTTGGAAATGAATCTTAGCAATTGCCGGGATCTCGCGCGGCCGACGTCCAACCACCCCGACCAAGCCAACATGGTGTTTGCCGATGGATCGACCAAGTCGGTCGCCAACACGATCGGCTATCGGGTGTACCAGGCGATCTTGACGCCCAACGGGGCCAAGAGCGAAGTGCCCCACAAGGATTTCTTGCTGACCGACGAATTGGCGCAGTAAGTCGTTTCCCCATGCCAGCGGGACGCGTCACGGCCTGTTGATCTAATCAGCCGCACGGCACTAGCCGCGGTTCTCGCCGCCGCAAAACCGGGGCTAGCGCCCATCGGCTAATCGTTAGCTGTTTCATCTCGACTAAATCAACAGGCCGGTCAGCGAGCGGCCCCGCGATTGGCGACGCGGAGCCCCTTGCTCACGCAGCGAGCCTGGCAATTGCGGCGGGCTTCTCACTCCGCCCGCAGCACCGTCGACTCGGCGTTGCACGTGATCGAGCACTCCGGCATCGCCGCGGGCAACAACACCGACTGGCCGCGCGACAATTCCATCGACTCGTCGGGCGTGCGGAGCGTCGCCGTGCCGTGCGGGACGGTCAAAATGTGAAACCGTTCGTCTCCGCCGACGGTCCCACTGCCGTTTTCCAGCGACGACAATTCGAACTTGTCACAGGCCACCAATCGCTGCCAACCCTCGACCGCGGGATCACTCTGACGGGCCGCGACGGGGCCGGATTCATAGTCCGAGACCTCCAGCGACTGCTCGACGTGCAGCGGTCGCGGATTCCCGTCGGCGCCGACACGGTTCCAATCGAACAACCGGAACGTGGTATCGCTGGATTGTTGGATTTCGGCGATCACCAACCCGGCGCCCAGGGCGTGGACGGTCCCCGCGGGGATGAACACACAGTCGCCCGGGCTGGGGGAGAAGGAGTGCAGCACGCGGTTGGTCTCGCCGGCCGCCATCGCTTCGGCCAGGGCCGCGCGATCGACGCCGCGTTTGAGCCCCGCATAGATCAAACTGCCCGGCTGGGCATCGACGACGTACCAGGCTTCCGTCTTGCCGCGGTCGGGGACCTCCATCGTCTGGCCGTAGGCGTCATCGGGGTGGACTTGGACCGAGAGGACGCGGTTGCAGTCCAGGTATTTCAGCAGCAGGGGAAACATCGCATCGGTCGTCGAATTGCCGAGCGTCCACGAGGCGTCCGTTCGAATCAGCCCGGCGAGCGATTCGCCGGCCAGGGGGCCGTTCTCGACCACGCTTTGGTCCTGGCCGTGATCGACGATTTCCCAGCTTTCGGCATAATTATTCTCGTCGCCGATCGATTTTCCCAGCAACTGCCCCAGTTTCGAACCACCCCAGAGGGTTTGCTTGATCAGGGGGCGAAATTTCAGCGGATAGGGAGATTCTTTGATCGTCATGGTGGATTGGGCGGTGACAAAAGGCGGCACAATTGGTTCAATTAGATGGATAATGAATCCGCGGTCACGAAGATCTGCCTGAAAGCGCCAAATGTAGCGGACAAGGACAGTCCGACTTTCCGGACGCTTTTGCTAAACTGTTCGGCTATGGACATCGGCCGAACCCCAGGATTCCCCTCTGACGGAATTCTTTCTGGTGGCCCGATCGCCGTCGTCCGTTGATGTCGACTGCGTCGGTCTTTCGCGCTCATTCAACTTTCCCGGAACAGTTAATCAATCGTGGACGCTACGGCTAAACGCAATCCCTCGGCCCACCCGCCTCACATCACGCGGCCGAAAGACGACCTCTTCGAAAACTCGACGATGACCTTCGGCGAGCACCTTGAAGAGCTACGGCATTCTCTCGTCCGAGCCATCATCTGCCTAGGCATCGGATTGGCCTTCGGACTGACCGTCGCCAACCAAGTGGTTCGCTACGTCGCCGAACCGCTGAAAGCCGCGATCGTCGACTTCAACGCCAAGCGTAGCCTAGCCATGCTGGGCTACGAAGACATGGAGGATCCAGATGTTCAGGCGTTGCTGCCGTTGATCACCGAACGGTCGCTGAAGTGGCAGGTGATCTACGAGATCCCCGACGAACTGCAAAACCTGACCCCGGAATCGATCGAGCTGATTCCGGCGACCGGATCATCCGGCGAGGCGAAACAGGCCGCGGAAAAGGGCGAGACAAAACCAGACGCTGCAAAACCAGACGCAACAGAAACCGGCGCCGAGCAACCTGCCGAGGCGGCGATCCAGACCGCCGGGCCGGCTGTCGTGCCGCCGCTGGCGACGGCGACGCCGGGGACGCGTGTCAAACCGCGCGAGATCGCAGACATCTTGCGTGCCCTGCCGGCCGCCTCGGATCTGCGTCCGAAAGTCCAATTCATTCGCGACACCAAAGGCCTGAGCACGTTCAAAGTCGAAGAGTCGTTCATGATCTGGGTCAAGGCGGGATTGATCGTCGGGGCCGTGTTGTCCTCGCCCGGTGTGTTCTATTTTCTGTGGCAGTTCGTCGCCGCGGGGCTGCATCGCCACGAACGCAAGTACGTCTACATCTATTTGCCGGTCAGCGTGACGTTGTTCGTTTCCGGCGTGGTGCTGGCGTTCTTTCTGGTCTTGCACTACGTGTTGAACTTCTTGCTCGCGTTCAACGGCAGCATGGACGTCGAAGTGGAACCGCGGCTGACGTACTACATTAATTTCGTGCTGCTGCTGCCGTTGGGATTCGGCCTGGCGTTTCAGTTGCCCTTGGTGATGTTGTTCCTGCAACGGATCGGGTTGATCGAAACCGAGATGTATGTCGGCAGCTGGCGTGTAGCGATTCTGGTGATCTTTATCTTGTCGATGATTCTGACCCCGGCCGATGTCACCAGCATGGTCGCGTTGGCGGTTCCCTTGATGGTGCTCTATTTCTTAGGCATCGCGATGTGTCACTTCATCCCACGTGGTCCGGGCCTGGGAAGCGGCGCGTATGATCCGGCCTAGGAGGCATCCTTGCCCCAGCCGAATTTTGTCGGAGCGCATCAAACGCTCGTGAAGGAATTGATTCAGGCCAAACGATCGGCCAGCAGTTGCGTCAGCAGGTCTTCGGCCAACGGGGAATCGCCACCGAACACGATGTCATCACCGCTTTCGCCGAAGATCCAATCGTTGCCGGTGCCACCGAAGATGACGTCGTTGTCGGTTTCAACTTCGGCGATGTCAGAGGAATCATCGGTGTTCTCGGCAACCGGGTCGACCGTCTCGTCGTCGCTGTCATCAGAGCCCTCCGCGACAGGCTGCGGGTCGATAATGTCCGACTGAGACTCGGGGGCATCTTCTCCGGTCACTTCGCCGTCGACTTCTCCGGTCACTTCACCGTCGACTTCTCCGGTCACTTCACCGTCGACTTCTCCGGTTACTTCACCGCCGGCTTCTCCGGTCACTTCACCGCCGGCTTCTCCGGTCACTTCACCGTCGACTTCTCCGGTCACTTCACCGTCGACTTCTCCGGTCACTTCACCGTCGGCTTCTCCGGTCACTTCACCGTCGACCTCTCCGGTCACTTCACCGTCGGCTTCTCCGGTCACTTCACCGTCGACTTCTCCGGTCACTTCACCGTCGGCTTCTCCGGTCACTTCACCGTCGGCTTCTCCGGTCACTTCACCGTCGGCTTCTCCGGTCACTTCTCCGGTCACTTCACCGTCGGCTTCTCCGGTCACTTCACCGTCGACTTCTCCGGTCACTTCACCGTCGGCTTCTCCGGTCACTTCACCGTCGGCTTCTCCGGTCACTTCACCGCCGGCTTCTCCGGTCACTTCACCGTCGGCTTCTCCGGTCACTTCACCGTCGGTTTCATCGACCGGGTCGGTGGTCACTTCCCCGGTCGGTTCGACGGCATCGTCAACGGCGTCCCCATCAGCAACATCAACCGGATCGGGTTCGCCGAGAATTCCGACGGTGTCTTCGGAGGTTGTCTCCGCCGTCGCATCGGCGTCATCCTCCGCGACGGGCTCCAGATCGCAGTCTTGTGAATCGGCATCACCGTTGGTCAGCAGATCGCCCAACGGAGTATCGTCGATATCCTGGTCGGCGCCGTCTTCTGCCGAAGGTGCGTCATCAGTGGCTTCATCAACGACCGTGTCTCCTCCCGATTCGGAATCGGTGGACGTATCGCCGGTCGAATCATCGGCGGCTTCATCGGCCGAGTCGATGATCACGTTGTCGCCGGGACCACCCAAGATCACATCGTCGCCGCCGCCACCGAGCACGACGTCGGCACCGGGGCCGGCGACCAGAATGTCTCGGCCGGCGCCGCCCATCAGGACATCGTTTCCGCCTCCGGCTCGCATGATGGAATCCAAAGAGGTTTCGTTGACCAGCAAGTCATCGCCGCCCAAAGCTTCGAAAATGATGCCATCAATTTGTTCGGCGTCAAATGTCTGCTCCATCGACGCGACCTGTCCGTCGGCGCCTTCGGTTTGCAGCTTGACGACGACGGAGTTTTCAACGGTGTAGACTTCTGCAATGTCGTTGCCGCCGGTGCCTTCGATGTGCAGCGTTGAATCCACAACGCCGATATCGGCCGCCAACAGCTTACGGCTTTCCAGAGCCTGTACACTCAAACGTTTCATACCTTTTTATCCTTCGATCAAGGTGTGATGCGTTGAAACACGGCCTGCCCATGCAGTGCGATCGCGTTCCAAACGTGACGCTCGCCGGGAACGGTGTTACGTTCAATAGCCGGCGAGCGTTGAAACGTCGGAAGAAGCATCGACCGGACCAATTGCCGGACCGAAAAAACGTGAAGCCCAAGAATCTGCCGCGATTTGCGGCGTGAAAAACCGATCGCGGTGTTCAAACGATGACCAACAGAACGTCATCACGCGAAGAATGTTTTTCAAACCCGCAGGTAATAATTTCAGGATTGCGGGCGGATTGATTCAAGCATCGCGTGTTTCACGCTTGAGGCCTGGATGGTTGTTGATTGAATCAAAGATCCGAGGTTGATGTAATCATGCCTGTGGCCCGACGCGTTAGCGAGGGGCTAGCATGGGAAGCGTAGGTCTGCATAAACCAACAAGCCGTGAGCCCCCGCCCGCTCACGACAACAGCGCCGTCAACGCTTGCGCCTTGACCAACTCGCGGGGCTGGTTGAGGTGGTTGTAGACGATCGTTTCGGGATGGATTCCGAAGCTGTGGTAGATCGTCGCCAATAACTCGGCGGGGTGCACCGGGTTTTCCAACGGTGCCGAAGCGGTCTTGTCGCTCTTGCCGTGCACGTAGCCGCGTTTGGTTCCCGCACCGGCCATGACGGCGGTGTAGCAATACGGCCAGTGATCGCGTCCGTCGTCGGAATTGTTGTTGCCGCTGGTGCTGACGCCGCGTTGGGGGCTGCGGCCGAATTCGCCCACGGCCACGACCAGCGTGTCTTCCAACATGCCGCGCTCGTCCAAGTCTTCGATCAGCGTCGACAAACCGGCGTCCAACATCGGTGCCGATTGGTCCTTCATCCGCTTGCTCAATCCGCTGTGGTGGTCCCACGAGTGATTGTCACTGTTGGCGACCTTGGGCCAAATGACTTCGACGACGCGCGTGCCCGCATCGACCAGACGTCGCGCGAGCAAACAGCTTTGGCCGAACGTGTTGCGACCGTACTTGTCGCGCAAGTCATCCGGCTCACTGGCCAAATCGAACGCCTCGCGGGCTCGGCCCGAAACGATCAGCGACAGTGCGCGGTCGTAGTACTCGTCCAGTTCGAAGCTTTCGACGGCTTTATTGATTTCCGGCATTTGTGCATTCAGCAAATCCCGCAGTTGGGCGCGTCGCTTCAGCCGAACGCTAAAAACTTCCGGCCGCAGTTTCAGATCATCGATCTTGATGCGGTTCATTTTGTCCATGTCCAAATCATCGCCGTCGGGGTACAGCGTGTAGGGATCATAGGATTTCCCCAAGAACCCGGCCGTTCCGCCTTTGCCGACCACGTTGGATTCTTGCAACGGGCGTGGCAGCATGACGAAGGGCAGCATCGGTTCATCGACCGGCTGCATTTTGACGATGTTGCTGCCGAAGTTGGGAAAGTCTTTCGGCGAGGGCGGTTCCAACTGTCCCGACGGGCTGACTTTGTCGGTCGTGTAACCGGTCATCATCTGATAGATCGCCGCGGTGTGATTGAACAAACCGTTGGGCGTGTACGACATCGACCGAATCATCGTGAACCGGTCGTTCAGTTGACTCAGCTGAGGCAGATTCTCGGTGAACTTGATGCCGGGAATCTTGGTGCTGATCGGGTTGAATTGACTTTTGACGTTATCGGGAACGTTTTCCTTGGGATCCCAAAGATCCAGATGGCTCGGTCCGCCTTGCAGATACACCATGATAATGCTCTTGGCTTTCCCCCAGCCCGGGCCGCCGCCGAGCACTTCGCCGGCGACCGCCGATTCGAGCTGCATCAACGAGGGCAAGGACAACCCTAACATGCCGCACCCGCCGACACGCAAGAAAGTGCGACGCGTCGGAGCCAGATGGGGATCACAAAGATCTTTTGCGGCAAAGCCTTTGAACGAAAGCATGATCGGGGTCTCCGAAAGGGACGGGGTTGGTCGACGGTTTTGATGGAATGTGTGGTGGGGAGCCACCTTCTGGCGAAGGTAGCTACGTTTGACAGGCTGGAAGCCTATCCCACGTTGCGTTTGACAGGCTGGAAGCCTATCCACGTTGCGTTTGACAGGCTGGAAGCCTATCCCACGTTAGTGGTTGAACAAAAACGCGGGGCTGTTGATCAGGGCCCACGTCAGGTCTTCGGCCGCGGTCAATCGCAACCGCTGGACTTGCTGTTTACTTTGCGCGACATCGTTGCGGAGTCGGATGATTCGGGCGTTGTCGGGGGTCGGAACCATCAACGCGTCGCGGCGTTTTTCCAAGCGGACCGTTTCGGCATCGCGTGGAACCGCCTTCCTGGCCTCGGCCAACGCGGCTTCCGCCTTAGTGCGATCTGCGTCCGTTTTGCCGACGTAATCGACCAGTGTCTTCTCTGCCGCTTCGTCGCGATCTTCATCCGGTGTCGCGACGATGCTGCGTAAGGTTTCGGGCAGGTCCAAGGGAATGTCACCTCCGTCGGTCGTCGCACTGATGCGGAACCTGCCCAGCTGGTGATCGGCCGCGTTGTGGAATTGGTGAATCTGGAATTGCAGCACGCAGCCGTCGGCGTTTTCAATCGGCTTCTTCAGCTTGAACGTGGCCCAATGGTCGACACCGGTCGCCCCGGCCACCGCCCATCCGCCTTGGCCTCGTTTGTTGCCGTCAAAGGTGGCTTCGATCGTGAAGCCTTGCTGCAAGTAGTCGGCTTTGCCGCTCGCGATCGTCACATCGGAAAAGGTTTTGGGGTCGGCCTTGGATGCGACTTTGATTTCCAGTTCGGTGATCACAAAGTTTCCGTTGGGTGGCAACCCGGGACCGTTGCTCGGCAGCGCCGGATGGGACAGGGCTTCCAAGCGGAATCCGGTGATGTTCTTCAGCGATGTCGGGAAATGGATCGTGTAAACCGCCTTGCCGGCTTTGCCGCTGGCGGTGATCGATCGATCGGCCGCGGCGACCAATTTGGCCTTGTTGGTCGACGATGCTTTGGAGGGTCTTAGTGGATGCCATTCGACCGCGGCGGCGTGATCGGTTTCCCATTGCTTGACCTTTTCGGCCAGCTTTTGGTTGACCGCTTCGAGTGCCTTGGTAGCTTTCTCGATCCTGGCTTGGCGTTCATTGGCCAGCCGTTCTTGTTCCGGCTTGGCCGCTTCGATTCGTGCAGCCAGCTGTGCTTTGGTCTCGGCGAGTTTGGTTTCGCGGATCTGTTCGAGTTCTTGCTTCTGCTCGGCCCACTCGGACTCCTTGGCCGCCAACTCTTTTTCCAGCAGTTCGTGGTCGATCTTGATCTGCTGTTTGATTTGATCGAACGCGGCCAGTTCGATTTCGGTCGGCGGCCGACCGATCGATCGCAGGAAGATCTCCGTCGCCAACTCGCGGTCATCCGGATTTTCTTGGACGATGCGTTCGAGTTCGTTTTTAGGATCGGCAATCGCCGTTGCCACCGTCGGTCCACCGATCAGGGCCATGATCGGCCCGAGTTGCAGCTCGCTGGAACGTTCACATTCACAAGCACTCTCACGGACCGGGCGTCCCAGGTTTTGCAAGAATCCGTCGTTGAGTTTGACACCGGAGTCGGTGACGGCGGCCGCTCGGGTTCCCTTGGGCATTCCGGGAATATTGCTTTCGGCGCCCGTCAGTGCGTGCACGGCGTCATAGATGACTTCGGCGGGCAATCGCCGCGGAATCGCACGCGCGTAATTCAACGTGTCGTCTTCGTTCAGCGGGTTGGTTGCGACGCTCAACTGATAGGTTCGGCTGTTGCAGATCTGCCGCAACATGCCGCGGACATCAAACCCGGATTCGACGAAGTGTTGCGTCAAATGATCCAGCAATTCGGGATTGGTCGGCGGATTGCCGGCGCGGATGTCGTCGATCGGCTCGATCAATCCGACCCCCAGCAAATAGCCCCACAAGCGGTTGACGAAACTGCGTGCGAAATACGGGTTGTCGGCATCGGTCATCCAGGCGGCCAACTTTTCGCGACGCGTCCCTTGTTCCGGCACGTCACAAGGCACCTCGTAGGGGAAACTCGGCGGTGCGACCTCACCGGTGCGGGCATGGATGACTTCGCCTTCTTGCTTGTCGACCACCTTTTCATACAGCGGTTTGGCACCTTCGACGGCCGTGCCGCCGATCTTTTTGCCGCCCGAAGCGGGGTCGTTTTGCAGATCCACTTGCCCGAAGAACGCTGCCATTTCGTAATATTGGTCTTGGGTCCATCGCTCGAACGGATGGTCATGGCACTTGTTGCAATTGAATCGAATCCCCAAGAACAAGTGGGTCGTGTTCTCCATCGTGTTCTCGGGATCACGCAGCACTTTGAAATAGCTGGCCGCCGGGTTGTCTTTGTTGGATCCCGTCGCGGTCAGAATCTGACGTGCGAACTGGTCGTACGGTCGGTTTTCGACGACGGCGGTTCGAATCCAATCGCGGAACGCCTTGCTGCCTTCGACGCCTAGGAACTTTCGGTTCACTTGCAGCAGGTCGGCCCACTTGTTGGTCCAGTAGTCGACGTAACCTTCGCTGCCGAGCAGTTGGTCGATCACTTGGGCACGTTTCTGTTGCGTCGGCGTGTCGTCGGCCATGAAGTCGCGGACCTGCTCGCTGGTCGGCGGCAATCCGGTCAGGTCCAACGTCACGCGTCGCAGGAATGCGGCGTCGTCGCACAAATCACTGGGTTGAACTTTGACGCGTCGCCATTTCGCGGCGACCAACTCGTCGATCTTTCCCCAGGTTTCGTAGTCTTGTTCCTGGTAGTCCTCGCGATTGCCCATCACAGTCAGCGTGGTGGCGACATAGTTGCCTTCGTACCGTGCCAGGATGGCCGCTTCGCCGCGTCGGACGGACTTCAGCAATCCGCCCTGGCCCGCCGTGGCGACTTCGGTGTTGCCGCTATCGATGAACGCTTCCCGCGTCACGTCACGGACGTGGCCGTCGGCGTAGTGGGCGACCAAGCGAACCTGTTGCTCGGTTCCGATCGCCTGGATCACGGGGTTCTGTGGATAGACCTCCAATTTGGTCACCCGCGGGGTGGTCAAATCCAATTGACTGCCGTCGGCGATCCAGCGCCGCAAGATCGCGTGGTAAGGATCTCCCTGGGTCATCAACACACCGCCTTGGTGCGGAGTTTGACCCAGCGGTTTGCGAAGCATCAGGGATTGCTCGGGCGCGGCCGCGTTGATGCGTCGCGCCGCCAGGTCGTCGGTCAATGCCCGCAGGTCGAAGATCGGATCGTAACCGCGCAGGGAGAGTTTGAATCCGTTCTTGCCTTTTTGGGCCCCGTGGCACGTCCCTTGGTTGCATCCCAATCGGCTGAGGACCGGATTGACGTCGCGGATGAAATCGACGGCGCCGATCGAATCTTGCGGCCCCTGGGAAATCTGTTTCGCGACGACCTTCACGGTGTCACGATGCTTTCCGAGCGAGACGACGACTTCGCCATCGCCGTCATGGGTCCCGCACAGCAATCCGGCGGTGTTCGCGGTAATAAATTCCGGCGTTTCAATGCTGCAGGCCCGCGTGACGTCGATCGTCTCGCCGTCGGTGGTCGTGGCGGTGATGACCAGTTGGACGTAGGCGTAGGGCGATTGGAAATCGGCCGACTGGGGCGACACCTGGATCGATTGAATCGACGGTGGATCGACCTCGTCTTTCGAAGCGACGTCCAACGTGGCCATCCAAGCTTTGGCATCGAAATGACTGGCAATGGCTTGCTCGTCGCCCGTCTCAGCCTGCTCGCTGGCCTGGTACCAATCGATCGTGTCGGCCACAGTTCCATCCTCGGCCAGTCGTTGCAGCGTCCCGTTGCTGGCGGCGATCACCAGCGAGTTGTCCGGAGCGAACGCAATTGAATAGGCCGCGGCATCATCGATGCGGTAGGAGGCGAGTTGTTTGGTTTCGGTTTTGCGATACGCGTCCGCCTTTTTCTTTTCGTCGGCCGACCGATCGTTGATGCGTTTGGCCAGAATCTTTTTCAGCTCGTCGGTCAACGTGCCGGTAAAGTCATAGGCCCAGACACGGACTTCGGATTTTCCATCCAGGGTCGCGACCGCCGCGATCCGTGTCGCATCGTCATTGATCGCGACGTTAAAGATCCGCCCTTTCATCGCCGGCAGCGTGCGGATCAAGTTGGCATCGTCGCCGATCTTGCGAGCGGTTTCGCGGAAGATGCGGTACACCTTGGCCACCCCGTCGGCGCCACCGATCAAGATTTCGTTGCGTGTCGGGTGCATCGCGATGCTGCTCAAACCGCCCGACAGTGCCCCGGGCGTGATCGAGGTGATGTTGTCGATAAAGCGTTCGGTTTCCACTTCGGTCAACTTGCACGACATGTCGCGCGCGACCGAAACCAAGTGTGTCCCATCGGGTGTGAATGCCACGTCGCGAATCCAGTCCTCGTGGGCCCCCTGGAACAGGACCTGCGTTCCGGTGCCGGCGTCGATCGCGCGGACCACGTTGTCGGATGCTCCGAATGCGAGTTTGCTGCCATCGGGTGACCAACCCGCGCCGGACAACGCGTCGTAGGTGAACGGCACGGACAATTCCAATTCGCCGCCGGCGGGGTTCCAGATCTGGACTTCGCCACGCACGCCCGGTGTGCCACCGATCGCCGCCAATCGGCTTCCGTCGGGGCTGTAGCGGACCGAATTGATTCGCGGGCTGATCCCGATCAAGCGGCGATCGATCGCACCGCTGTCGGCATCGATCAGCAGGACTTCGTGAAATCCCGCGATGGCAATTTGGGATCCATCGGGCGAGACATCGATCGATGTGACCGCGGGGGCTTCGTTGTAGCGGGGAGGATTGTCCGCGCTGTAAGGCGTTGTCGGCCCGTCGGTTGAATCGTTCTGCGCCCCTTCGGCGATCCAACGTCGCACCAATTCCACTTCGACGTCGCTGAGTGGTTTGGCGGGCGGTTTCGGCATCTCCGCTGCACCATCGACCGGCGTGATTTGGTCGATCAAATAGCTTTGTTCGGGATGCCCGGGAACGATCGCGGGCTCTCCGGTCTCGCCGCCTTGGACCAGCGACGTGAAATCGGTCATGACGTAGGCGCCCAGTTGCTTGGCGCCCTGGTGGCACCCGTAGCAGTTCTGGCGAAAGATCGGCTCGATTTGTTTCGAGAAACTGACCGGTGTTTCCGCGACCGCTTGCGTTTCCGCCGAACTGGGGGCGTCATCCGCCGACAGCGAACCGACGCAAGTGTGCGAGAGACCAACCGCCACCAACAGCAACGCGGCGGCCCGACCGAAGAAGAAGTGAGTTTTCACAGTGGATACCTGGGGATTGATCCCGTCGGATCCGCAGTGACCGCGCCGGTGACCCGTCGCATGATCGATTCGAAGGACGATGACCATTCGACGCGTCGGAAACGGAAAGTCCTGCGGAACATTTCATTTCTGACGAAGGCCAGTCCGACACGCGCCGGTTCTGATTCGGTTCAGAAAGCTTCGTGTAGGTAGCCCAGGAAGGGGCAGGCGGGGGGCGGAGACCCACGATTATGGTGAGCATCCACTCCTTACAACTCTACTGACCGTCGCCAGGATCGTCAACTTCTTGTTGCCGAGTTTCTGCGCCCCTCGCACCGTCCCGCGATCCGCCGGGGAACGCGAGGGGGGGAATTGGGCAAGAAGATTTCGGAGGTAAGAACATGATGCGATGGCTGCTCCACTCGATTTCGCCAATTTTCCTGCCTCTCCCCCCGGGCAATGTGCCGGCGTGGCATCCAAACGTAGCTACCTTCGCCAGAAGGTGGAGTTGCGGTGTTTTCCACGCTCTGGCGAGCGTAGCTACTTGAAACTCGAGACTCTCGGCGCGTTGCGTTACATCATCGGTCGACGCATCGCACCGTGGGGGGCCTATTCCGGTCGCGGCTGGTTGCTCCAATGGCCGCTGGGGTCGGTGCCTCGCACGTGCACGCCTTTTTCATTCCAACCCAATGCCGCATGCACGTCGGCGCTGCAATACCGCAGTGTCAATCCGCAGCGTCGCCGGTTGGAGTCGTTGGCATCGCTGCCGTGCAGCAACAGGTCGGCGTGAATCGATGCTTGGCCTGCCGTCAACGGGTCATAGACCAAATCGCCGTATTGTTCGGGGTCATCGATCGTCTGGTTCAACACGTTGTGCTCGGCCGAATCGCTGGGGCGGTACGTCATGTGGCCTTTGGTGTGTGACCCGGCGATGAACTTCATGCACGCGTTTTCTTGATCGGCATCATCGATGGCCAACCAGACGGTGACCGCTTTGCTAGGCGACAACGGCCAATAGCTGGCATCTTGGTGCCAGGCCACCGCCTTTCCATCGCCGGGCATCTTGCAAAAGAAGTGCGATCCCCATCCGATCACGTTTTCACCAAACAGATCGGCGACCGGGTCGACAATCCGTGGATCTTTCAGGATGTCATACACGGGCCCGTATTTTAGGTGGGCCGAACTGATCGAATAACTGTCGCCGCCGCTGGCCGTGACCTTGCTCAGCAGATCGTCAAAGTAGTCACGAATCTCCGCGATCTCATCGCCGGAAAAGATGTCCAGCGGGGCGATGTACCCCCGCTCGTTGAAGTGGTCGATCTGTTGGCGGGAAAGGGTCTTGGGGTCCGCGACACCGGCCGGGTGGAACCGCAGGTCACGTTCCAGGGTTTCCAATTCATCGTCGGTCGGAATGATTTTAAAATCTTTCATGGTCGTGCGTTGGTGGGAGGGAGAGGATTGGTTGTCGGCGCTCATTCAAACAGCGGCGTCGCGATGCCTGTCGAATCGACTTGCCAGGGCGTCCACAGGATAAACACGTCCTGTGTTTTTAGATCGCTCTTGCGGGGCGGAATCTCGGTAGTGTCCAATTCAATCTTGTCGATGTCACACGCTTTGGCAAGCTCTTCGATTTCCTGTTCCAGCTCGTCTTCCAGATCTTTGATGTCGCCATGCAGGTCCTTGAGTGCCTGTTCGGCGCGACGCACGTCATCGGCCTGCTGCGACGCACGGCCCACGCCTCGGGCGGCGGTCATCACGCCGCCACGACGTCCGCCCATGAACGCGCCTAGGATCGAATTGCCGACCGACAAGATCGACGACCATTTCGCCTGGCCATACTGCGACTCTTCGCGGGCGACGCGGTCTTCGGCGGTGCGAATTTTTTTCTCGACCGATCGAATCTTGGAAGCGTATTTCTCGCGGAGCTTTTCGGTTTCCAGATCCCGCTGTTCACGCAACCGTTGTTGGAAATAGCGTCTGGCTTGTTCCTTGGTGTTGACGCCCGGTGCGTAGCCGCTGATTCCCGGACATTTATATAACGTGGTGCTCTCGCTGCGGTACAAAAAGTCTTTCAGCTTTGACTTGAATGATCGGTACGGCGATTTTCCGCGCAACGCGTCGGGCAAATCACAGAACTGAAACCCTTCCTCCGGTTCGCTTCGAAACTCGGTTTCCGGTGACAAGGTTTCGCTGCTCTCCCACAGGTCCTCCGGGACACCACCGCCGCAGCGGATCATCCGCACGGTGTCGACCCAATGATCCAAGTCGGCGCTGGCGCGGATGTAATGCAGCGAGGCCTTGCCGCCCAGCGCCGGGCGATACACCATCTTGCAACCTCGCGGGATCGGTTGACAGCGTTCCAGGAATCGTTCTTCGATTCCGGCGGGGACGACCGGGCGCTGGGGCGTTTGCGGTTCCTGGGCGATCGATTCGCTGTGCTGCTGACGACGCGACTCGGCGGCCGCCTTGCGTTCGGCCATCAGCGCCGTGATCTGCCGTCTAGCGAGCGGGCCGGCCAAAAACGACATCGCCCAGCGGGTTTGAAACGTCACCGGGGCGTCTTCGTGGACGTTGTTCATCAAAAAGACTCGGTTGCCCAGCCCGGCGAGAATCTGTTCCATCCGGTTGCGATCAAACGCTTGGCCGGACTGCCCGGCGGCGCCTTCCAGGCCTTCCAAAACGCGCGCCTTGTCACGCTCGGTTTGAAGTCGCCCCAAGAACCAAGTGCCGATGTTGGACAGGCCTTTGTAATCCAGATCGACGGGATTCTGTGTCGCCAACGTGACGCCCAAGCCGAAGGCCCGCGCTTGCTTCAACAAGGTCAACATCGGCGGCTTGCTGGGCGGCTTGGCGACCGGCGGAAAATAGCCGGCAACTTCATCCATGTAAAAGATCGCGCGCAGTGCGCTGGTCCCGGTCTGTCGTCGCATCCAGGCGACCAACTCATTCAACACGATGGTGACGAAGAACATCCGTTCGTTGTCACTCAAATGCGCGATCGAGAGGATCGACAACCGCGGTTTACCATCGTCGGTGTAAAGCAACTTGTCGATCGACAGCCCCTCGCCTTCCAACCAAGACGCAAAGGCCGGCGACGCCAGCAGGTTGTTCAATCGCATCGCCAGTTTCGTTCGCGCCTCGGCGGGCATGAACGAGTCCAGATCCAACACCCCGATCCGCGTGATCGGCGGTGATTGAATCAGGCGGATCAAATCGGGCAGCGGGACGTTGCGTCCCTCGCGCCACTGATCTGTCAGAATCGACGACAACAGGATGTGATCGGGCGACGTCAACGGATCGGCATCAAGGCCCATCAGGGTCAACAGGCCCGAGACCGCACCGGTGACCTTTTCGCCGATCGCCTCGGTGTCGTCCATGGCGTCGGCCGCCGGCGCGTCGAAACTTTTCAGTACCGTCAAGGGAAGCCCGATGTTGCTGCCCGGCGTGTAGACCGCCACATCGACGGCGTCCTTGTATTTCTGAATCCGCTGGGGAGATTGCCCCCAGGATGCCAGCCCCTCGCGCCACATCTGGGCCGTCTTCTCAGCCAGTTCATCCAGCGACATCCCCTTGCGCGTCGCATCGCTTTGTTCCAACCAGGGCTGGAAATCATCCGCTTCTAGATCCGGAAACGCCAGCAACAGATTCGCCAAGTCGCCTTTGGGGTCGATACAAATCGCCGGCACCCCGTCCAAGGCGGCTTCTTCCAACAAGGACAGGCACAGGCCCGTTTTGCCGCTGCCGGTCATCCCCACACACATCGCGTGCGTGCAAAGGTCTTTGGAATCGTACATCAACAGCTGATCCAGTCGCTGCCGGGATGCAAGATCGTACTGGCGGCCAAGGTAGAACGAGGCCAGCTTTTCGAAGTGATTCGGATCGGGAACAGCCATAAAGCAGGCGCGGGTGGACGAGTAAATGACGAGGGAAACAGCGAAACATCGGTCAATGAGTGAAAGTTTAGCGAGTCTTTCCCGGACGATGGCAGCAAGCCGACGGTGCGTTATGATTCTTGCGTCCTGCTCTGTTTCACCAAAAACCATCCCACCCGCAATCGAAATGCTTGATCTGTACGAAAAAATCGAAGACGCCGCCGCGGTTATCCAGAAGGCCTTTGCGGAAACACCGAAAGTCGCGATCGTCCTGGGCACAGGACTGGGTGGATTGGTCGATCAAATCGATGTCAAGGCAGCGATCGAATACGGCGAGATCCCTCATTTCCCCACGTCCACCGCGACCAGTCACCGGGGACGGCTGGTCTGTGGCTACCTGGACGGCGTGCCCGTGATCGCGATGGAAGGTCGCTTTCATATGTACGAAGGCTACCCGCTGAAACAAATCACGCTGCCGATTCGCGTCTTCAAACGGCTCGGCGCCGAATTGTTGCTCGTCAGCAACGCCTGCGGAGGATTGAACCCCTATTACCAATCCGGTGACATCATGGTGATCGATGACCAGATCAACTTGATGGGCGACAATCCGCTGATCGGAATCAACGACGATCGCTTGGGGCCGCGGTTTCCGGACATGTGCGAACCCTATGACCAGCAATGGATCGACCGCACACTGGCGTTGGCCCGACGCGAAGACATCAGTATCCATCGCGGAGTGTTCGTCGCCGTTGCCGGACCAAATCTCGAAACACGGGCCGAATACCGTTTCTTGCGGACGATCGGCGCCGATGTCGTCGGGATGAGCACAGTTCCCGAAACGATCGTGGCGGTGCATTGTGGGTTGAAAACGATCGGGTTGAGTGTGATCACGGACATGTGTCTGCCCGATTCGCTGAAACCGGCCAATGTCGAAGAGATCATCGCGACGGCCAATTCTGCCGCCCCACAGCTGTTGAAGCTTGTGACCGGAATCGTCGCCCAGGCTGGACAAGTGCGAATCGCATGAGCGAAAGCATCAGCGACAAGTCAGTTGATCTGTCACAACCGGTCGAGGCATCGGTGCCGGCCGCGGTCGCGGCGATCCGAGACCAGATCGCGACGGCGTGGGAGTTTGGCGGCGACGGTGACGAATCGACGATCACCGCAGTGGTGCTGGGCAGCGGCCTCGGCTCGTTGGCCGACAGGATCGAATCAGCCGTCGCGGTACCGTTCGGCCAGATTCCTGGGTTCGCCCGATCGACGGCCAGCGGCCATCGCGGGCAACTCGTCTTCGGCACACTCGGTGGCCAGCCGTTGGTCGCCATGGCCGGTCGGTTGCATCGCTACGAAGGTTGGACGCACGACCAAGTGACGTTTCCGATCCGGGTGATGCATGCGATCGGGGCGACGCGATTGATCGCCAGTAACGCGGCCGGGGGCGTCAACCCGCTGCTGGCCGTGGGGGATATTGTCGTCCTGTGTGACCAAATCGACTGGCTGCATCGCCGCCGGCAATGGGGCCCCCCAAGCCCGAGCGACGCCGAATCGCCGGGCTTTCCGGCCAGCCGGCACGGGCCGATTTACGACCCACAGCTGGCTGCGATTGCGCTTGCCGCCGCTCGTTGCGGTGGATTTCATGCGGTCCAAGGCACCTATTTAGCGACTCTGGGCCCCACGTACGAAACCCGCGCCGAATACCGAATGATGCGAAGGATCGGAGTCGATGTGGTGGGGATGAGCACCGCTGGAGAGGCTTTAACGGCGGCGAATCTTGGCATGTCCGTGCTCGCTTTGTCGGTTGTCAGCAATGTGGCGGACCCCGACCGGGCGAATGTGGCCGATCACGCAGAAGTGCTAGAGGCAGGGGGCGCCGCGGCGGCTAAACTAGAGGGGATCGTTCGTCGGGTCATTTCCGGTCCAAACGCCTGATTATTCGTTTCGATGCCACACGTTCCCAAACCATCGCAGCCGGCCCAGCCGCCCACTCCGCCGCAGCACACGGCGGGTGAATCGGCTCAAACCGTCACGCCGGGGGCCGATTCCCGGGCTTCGGACGCATCGCGTGGTCAGGCCGTTCCCCTGGAGGCACTCCCCAGCGAAGCTCTGCCGGACGATGCACCGCAACTCGATTCGACGCATGATTCGACCCACGATTCGATGGCGGCGTTTGACCAGGAGTCGGTCGACACGGCCAGTCTACCGGACATCGAGCACGAGTTTTCGATGCAGGAGTTGTTCGACGCGGAGCTCCGCCAGGCGATTCGCTCGGTGCCGCTAAAAGGCGACGAAGAAAAACTGCCGCGGGTCGAGATTCAGGGGGCCGAAGGGCAACACGCCGCGCTGATGCGGATCGACCACCCGGTCAAGCTGCGGGTTCGCGGTTCACTGGGTGATTATGCGTTCGCCTACAACGCCCAGACAGTCATCAAGGTGTTCGGCAATGTCGGACACGGCGTCGCCGAAGGGATGTGCAGCGGGTCGGTCCGCATCCGCGGTCATGCCGGTCACGGTGCGGGGACGGCGATGACCGGTGGAACGTTGGGCATTTACGGTTCAGCCGGCGATCGAGCCGGGGGCGCGATGCGCGGCGGCGGTCTGTTCGTCCGCGGCAACGTCGGCGACGACGTCGGACTCGGTGCCCTGGCGGGAACCATCGTGATCGGCGGCGACGCGGGCAAGAACCTGGGCAACCCGCTCAGCAACGTCGCCGTGTTCATTCGCGGAAAAGCGGCCAGCTTGACGCCCGGTGTCACCGAAGCACCGCTGCGAAAAAAGCAGGAGGTCCAGTTGGGGTTGTTGCTGATCAGTGCGGGGATCCGTGGCGACGCGACCGACTTTCGCCGAATCGTTCCGATCGCAAAACTGGCGGCAGAAAACGCCGCGCGTGGCGAAGTGGTTCCCAATTGGCGGTAGCATCAAAAAGGATTCCGTGTGACTTCCGATCGACTCGATTCACTGCACTTGTTGCCCCCGCACGCCACTTCCGTCTGGGCAACCCATCCGATGTTTCCGGTGGCCAAGACGCTCACACGCAGCGACGGGGCATCGGTTCGATTCGAATTGCCACTGTTTTGGTACGACCCGCCATGGATTCAATTGCCGTTGGAGGTCGCCGGGCGGCTGGCCGCGTCGGTGGCCAACCTGGACGTCGTGGTTTCGGCATTGCGGCGTGACGTCACGGCCGATGAAGATCCCAGCGAACTGTTTGCGCCGATCCCGGTCGACGAAAGTGCGGCCGGCAATGAAACTGAACCGCAGTTCTTGCCGCGGATGACCCCCTATCGCGCCGAACGTTATGGGTTCTCGCCGGTTGATTTTGACCAAACACGCGTCATCGATGTTCGCTTGTCGGCAACACGCGATCCCTCGGGACGCTTGGCCTATTCCCCCGACCAGATGAACCGTTGGGAAAATGCGGCGGATCATTCTCCGATCGGCGGCGGCGGGTATGTCGCCACCGGTGCCTTCCCCACCGATGTCGTTTCGCTCAAGCAAGCGCAAACCAAACTCGACCAATTGCGTCTGCTGGCGCCTACGGCTGTCGTGTTTGTATCGATCGATTGCTACCGATTGGAAGAGGAGATCGCCGCGGCGCTGATTGCACAACCCGACGGATTGATCGTGCGGATGAATCAGCCCGAAATCGAGGGCCTCCAGCTCGCCGCGCTCGTCACCCGGGCGCGGCAACTGATGGACGAGCACCAATGCGGGGAGAAACCGTTGTGGGTCGTGCCGGGCGAAGTCTCCTCGCGTGACGTCGCCAAACTGATCGCGCTCGGGGCGTCGGCGGTCGCGATCGATGCCTGGTGCACCCCCTTGGTCCAGTTCCTGCTCGAATCGATGCCAACCTCACGCTACGATCGGTCCGCATTCAACCAGATCCCCGCCGTCGCCTCGCAATACCTGTGGGACGACATCGACCGCGTCATCGGGCATCTCTCGACGATCATGCCCCAAGGCACCACCGCCCAGCGGCTGGGAACCTATCATTCTCGCTGGGCCAAAGCGTGTGGAGTTTCCTTGCTGGCTCCCTGACGCCAGCAGAGGGTGCGAGACTTGGCTACACTGACAGGTGTGTTGGTTCCAATTGGGTTTTGGGACGGCGATCGAAAACGGGTCAAGTACAAATCGCACGGGCATCAGTGTTGGTGTCTAGCCTTTAGGCGATTTCCCGTCGCTGCTTCGCAGCGACGATGGCGGCTAAAGCCTGCACACCAACGGTTGCGAATCCCTGCTTCCTTACGCTCGTGGCACTCGGGTCAGGAAAAAAACAACTGGCCCCCAGGGTGCTTCGCACTTTTGGTACCTGCCCCTGTTTCGCAAACCGCCCCATGTTTTTCTCCCTCCCCAACCCCGAGGTTCAGCCATGAAGCTCATCGATCGATCATCCTCAGCCGGACGCACCGCCGGGTTCGTGTTCTGCATGCTTGGTGCCACACTGGTCCCACTGGCCGCCCGCGGCGACGACCAAGAGCCTGAATTCCGCGAACGAGAGCGTGTCCAACGAGACCGCGACGAAGCAGAACCACGCCGCGAACGAGGATTTGAGGAGCGCGAACTCGAGGAGCACGAAATTGAGGAGCGCGAACGACGGGGGCGTGAATTACACGGGCGTGAACCACGCGGACCTGAAATGCGTGAGCGTGAAATGCGTGAGCGTGAACGACGCGAGCGCCCGATGCGTGAGCGCGAGATGGATGACCGTGAACGACGCGAACGCGAAATGCGCGGTCGCGAGATGGATGACCGTGAACGACGCGAACGCGAAATGCGCGGTCGTGAGATGGAGGAGCGAGAACGGCGTGAGCGTGAGATGCACGAGCGTGAGATGCACGAGCGCGAGATGCATGAACTTGAACTTCGCCGTAAACAGCTTGAACTTCGCGCCGCCGAACTGGAACTCGAACAACGGGCTCACGAATCGATTTCCAAAGCGGATGAAGCCGCCTTGGATGCGATCAAAATGGCAGCGGCGTATCTGGAACCCGAAGCGGCCACCGATTTTCTGGCCGACATGGTCGGGCATGCGAAGTCTCCCGTCGTCCAGCATCGATTGCATTTGCAACTGGCCGAATTGCTGTTCCGCTCCGATCGCCCTGACCGTGCGACCGAACACCTGCGCGTCCTGATCGCCCCGCCCCACCGAGGCGGGCATTGAAAGGCCGTGGGAGAGGCGCGCACGATCAAGCATAACCCCTCACGGCTCCGAGCGTATACTCGCTCCGCAACCGTCCCAGGGGGCACTGGTGCCTGCAAAACTTACAATGGCTCCCTTCTCCCCCGGCTTTGCGCACAGAGAAGGGCTGGGGATGAGGGGGCCAGCAGCCTGCCAAACGGCGTTCGCCTACTTCCCCGACAACCGCGTGCGCGCCGCCTTCGCGACATCCTCGATCTCCACGATCCGGCTGACGTTCAACATGTCCGGTGCGTCGCGATTCCGCTCGGGCAACTGCTCCAGATTGAGCTGATCGATTCGGTCAACAAATAGCGACGCGTACAGCCCCCAAACGGCCGCATCGTCTGCGGCGGTGATCGAGACCGGAGCCGATTCCAGTCCCGGTGATTGCCGCAACGCCTCGATCGCTCGGCGCACGTCATAGACCCGCATTCCCGCCAGGGTCTGACCGAGCAGCATGAAACGGCGCCGGAGGTGCGTTTGCGTCCGTTGGTCGTCACTCCAGCGAGTCGGTCCGACACCGCGGGGGACGATGTAGGCGGTGTTGCGATTCGCAGTCGTTTGCCGCAACGATTCGGCAAGCCGCCGGTCGGGTTTCACATCGCCCACGTGACCGGGAAAGAACTCCGCCAGGGCCGGACCCCACTTTGCCCACCCGGCTTCATCCAGGACGACGACGTCGACGTGGGCACCGGCGTCCTTGTGGGGCTGAAAAACATAGACCGGCAAACGAAACGGCGATTGACTGTTGAACTCGATCACGTGCGCATCCGGAATCCCATTTGCCGCGACCGATGTGACGTCCAACGGTTCCGGCGAATCGGGCCATCCCCGAAAGGTGAGTTCCCGCAGTCGCTCGATCAGTGAACGGACCGCCGCGGGGGATTCCCAATCCAGATCGCCCGGTTCTGCTTTGGCGATAAAACTCTCCTGGATCGTCGTCACCCGTTGATCCTGCGGCAGGCTGTCGAACACTTTCAAATCGCGTTTTTCGAACAACGGCTTCGCGGCGGTTTCGATCAACGTTTGATCGTCACGCAAGAAACGGTTCATCCAGCGGAACGCAGCGACGCGCAGTTCTTGGGTGTCCTTGTGGGGGCCTTCGGTGATTTGCAGCCCCAACTTGTCGCGGGCATCGTACAGGTCGTAGATCTTTTGGACTTTGGAATAAACGTCGACCACGCCGTCGAGCGGAAAGATGCGGTCTTTGTCGGAATTGGAAATCAGCAGCGGACGCGGCGCAACCAATGCGGCGACCATCGGGAAATCCCAGCGGTAGGTGTTGACCATGTACATGCAATCGCAATGGCCTTCGACACAGCCGTCAACGACATGGTTTTTCAAATTGGTGATCCCCGCCACCGGAACGGCAACGGTGACCCGTTGGTCGATCGCCGCGATCCACCACGAATACGCCCCGCCGCCACTGCGCCCGGTCACGCCGATTCGGTCTCCGTCCACTTCCCCACGCGACTGCAAGTAGTCCAGTGAGCGAATGCAGTTGAAGGCTTCCACACCCGCCGACGAATAGCCGCGATTGTTCCACCACCACATCTTTTCGCGATACGTTCCGTGGTGAATGCCTTCGATTTCACCCAGCTGGACCGTGTCGATGGTCAAGCACACATAACCGTTTCGCGCGAACCAGGCTCCGTGATGCTGGTAATGGGTCTTGTTGCCCAAGCTCTTGCCGTCGTGCCGCTCGCCGCCGTGGCCACAGACGTAAAGGATTGCCGGAAGTTTTCCCTGTTGCTCTTTCGGCCGGTACAAATTGGCGGTCACGTACAGCCCCGGCATCGATTGAAAATGCAACCGCTCGACGATGACACCGGATGCTTCCAGCGTGCCCGTCACGACGGGTTCCAGCGGTGTCTTGGGCGGCATCGGGTCTAAGCCGAGCATCTCCAACATTTGGCGACGGTACTCCGGGCGTCTGTCCGTCCAATCCTCCAACGTCTCGATATCGGCGAAAGTGCGATCCGCCAACTTCTGCGTCTCGGCGCGAAAGTATTCGGCGATCAATGAATCGCCCGTCGTGGAGGAAGATTCGACGGGCTGGGTGAACCCCGTCTCGGCAAACGCGAACGCAATCAGCAGGGCAGGAACAAGGTATCGCATCAGATTCGTTCTCGATGTGGATTCAAAGCGTGGTGCACCCGCAGAGAATGCGGGCAGGAAGGCAGTTTTTTTTCTTCGTTGGCAAAGCGGTTGGGTAGGACCGCGTCACTATTGTATCTCTTCCTGGCCGGCACGATGTGCCCCGCGGAGACACTCGTTTATTTCGGCACCTACACGCGCGGCGACTCGACCAGCGAGGGGATCTATGTTGCGAAGCTTGACGCGGTAAATGGCGCGTTGCCCCAGCCACGACTGGCGGCCGAAGCTGACAATCCGTCCTATGTCGCGATTGCCCCCGGCGGGAAATTTGTCGTCGTCGCCAACCAAAAGACGGGCAACATCGTGTCGTTGAAGATCGAATCAATGACCGGGGCACTTTCGACAACCGAGAGCGAGATCAATGTCGGCGCACCGGTGAACGTGCGGTTCATAAAACGTTCGCAACACGCGTCCCATCGAAGACCGTGATGCAGAGTCTGAACACGCCGACAGATTTGACGTGCTCGCAATCCCATCGCTACAATTTCGAACCCTAGACCTTCGCTCCCACCTGTCATCGTCATGCTCGGTGCCCTGTCATCGCCATGCTCGGGGCCCTGTCATCGCCACGTGCAGGGCATCGCATGACCAATCGGAGTGATTCTTCTGAATCCACCCAGCAATGAAGCCGATCGCCTCCTCAGACGGTTTCCTATGCGTCCGCCTTGATTAAGTCGATCGACCAATGCTTCCTCCTCCCATCTTTCGCTCGCTGGCGTTCTCTCGATACTTGATCGCTGCGTCCCTGGGGATTCTCGTTTGCGCGCCGGTTTCAGCTCAGGTTTCTTCGCCGCCCCTGTTCAAGGTGCTGCTGAACGATTCCTCCAAGCCCATCATCGGAACGCTGCTCAGCCGAGACGCCGAGAGCGTGACGATCCGAGACATTGACACCAATACCGATGTCCAATTCGATCGAAGCAATGTCAAAGAGGTGATCACCCCCTTCGCTTTCGACGACGCGGTGAAGTCGATCGGGCTGGCCGAGATGCTGAGTTGGAAGATCGGACAGGTCGTGGCACAGAGAAAATCCCCCGGGCGGATCGCCAAAGTGGCATCGCAAGTCGTCTACATCACCCTTGGTACGGACAGCGGTATCCGTGAACAGACGATGTTGACCGTGTTCCGAAATGAGGGAGAAATCAAAGACCCGGTCAGCGGCGAGGTGATGGCGGTTGAACGTCCGAAAATTGCCGAACTTCAGGTCATCGAAGTCCAGAAAAAGTATTGCAAAGCGAAATTGGTCGGGAATCTGGAACCTGAATTACAGGTGGGTGATGAAGTCGAACCCGATCTCGATCTGCGCGTCGCGGTGTGTCCGATCCGAGACCAGAATGGCGAATCCGTCGATGACACGCTCGTGATGGCGGAAGATGTCACCACCAAACTCGTCAACCGAGGCGTTGCCGTCGTCGATCGTGGATCACTGGGGCAAGCGTTGGGGGAATTGCTTCTCCAAAACACACTCCTGTTCGATCCAAAAACGGCTCAAAAGTTAGGCGACTTGACCGGGGCGACCCATGTCCTGGCGGGCAAAATTGTTCCCAATAGCCGCACTCGGGGCATCGCCTACGTCCGTTTGATCGATGTCCAGACCGGCAGAATCATCGTCGCAACCTCCACCACGATCAGTTTGACCCGGACACTCGCCCAAATGACAGGTGACCACGCGGCCGGACGCCCCGGTCTAGCCGGGACGGTCCGAAACGCCGAAGCGTTGGGCAATTCACGAGTCCTGCCGTCGTTTCTGATGACCCGATCGCGCTATCAGAAAGGTGAATCCGGCGGCATTCGGATCCAGGGATACAACGAGTTCACCTATCGCAACCAAGGTGTGATTTTTACCAAAGACATCGGCTGTGGCTTGGATGATTTCACCTTCGAAGTCGTCGTCCAATTTGGACACGATGACATGGTGGCAAACATCGGCATCGGCTATGGCGTCGCGGATCTCCACTACAACGGATTGAAAGACTCGGTGTATTTACGGCTGCATTCACCACACATGCGAAGCGAACCGGGCAAGGTCAAACTCAACCGCTTCAAGATGGGTGATGAGGAGATCGGAGAATTGCCGACGGCGGGTCCTCATCTGGTACGGATTACCCGCGTGCGCGACACCGTGACGTTTCAAGTCGATTCAGGCAATGACGGTCCTTCCGACGATGACTTTGAAACCATCATCGCCGACTTCAAGGAGTTTGCCCCCTTCCTTCATTCGAAGAACTCTCCACTGTTCTTCGCAGGCGGAGGCGAATTCGTCACTGCAACACTCAAAAAATAAGCTGGCGGTTGCCCGATTCCCGCTCACCGCCGTGTGCCAAGCATCAGATAGGCGAACAGATCGACGATCTGTTGGTCGGTCATGTCTTTGAAAACCTGCTCGGGCATCAGCGACGTCTTGATCGCTTTGAATTGCTCCAGATCATCGCGTACCAACACCACCGTCTGATCATCGGCGGTGCGCAGGGTGACCGTTTTGGGGTCTTGGGCGGCCATCATCCCGGTGACGACGCGACCGTCGTCGGTCAACGCCATGTAGGACTGAAACCCTTCGCGGATTTCCAGACTCGGCTCGATGATCGCCGGCAACCAGAACTTCAAACTGCCCCGCTCGTAGCCGTCCAGCGGCGGACCGATCGATTTCCCTTGGCCGAACAGCTTGTGGCAGGTCCCGCACTTGGACGCAAAGAGTGGTTTTCCCTTGTCCGCGTCGCCAGCCCGATGACTCAGCAACTCCGTCAACCGTTCGATCTCCACGATCTTCTCGGCGGACGAAACCGTTACCGCCTTGCCGAAGGCCTGTTCGACTCGAGCGACAAAGGCCGGATCCTCGTACGTCCGCAACCGTTGAATCACATCCTCGGGGACTTCGGGCACACGGACCCGCCACTGGATCACCTCTTCCAACAATCGATCGGCCCAGGAGGCGCGGCTGGCCAAGGTTCGACACGCCGCGGCACGCAGTCCATGCTCGCGCGAAATCTTGCTGTAGAACGCGCCGATCAATCCCGGCGCGATTCGGGCATCGTCAAAGTATGCCAGTGTCGTGATCGCCACTCGCTGGAGCGCCGGCTGGTCGGTTTCACGCCCGGTCGCCAACCGCAACAAGACGTCAACGCTTTGGGGCACACGCAGCTCGCCGAGTGTTTGGGCGATTTCGATCCGCAGCCCCAGGTCGGTCGACCGGTCACGCAACAATTTGATCGCCGCGTCGGCCGCACCGTCTCGGCCGCTGCGCAGGGCCAACACCGCGCCCGACTCGCCGCGTGATTCTTGATAGGTCGACAACGCCTGGTCCAAGCGTCTGGGCAACTCCGGGATCGACCTTCCTTGAAACGCCTTCGTCAGCCCGACCAACAGGATTTCGCGCGTCGTTGCGTTCGGTGCCATCGCGACCAAGGCGTCGCAGCGATCCATGTCGGCGGCCGTTCCCGACGCCGCATAACGCTGCGCCAACCGGCCCAAGATGAATTGCCGAACCAGGGGACGGTCCCAGGACGCATCGCTTGAGAAAAACGTTTCGATCGCGTCCCAATCATCCGCATGGGCTTCGACTGCCCACCAATACAGCAGCGGCAAATGAGGGTCCTTGGCGTCTTCGTCACGTCGCGCCAGTCGATCGATGATCGCCAACCCGGTGTCGCTGTCGACCCGTTTGGCCGTCGATGCGAGCTGGCTGCGGACTTGCAAATCGGTTTCCGTTTCCGCCAAGGCCACCATTTCGTGATGGCCTTCGTGTCGATCGCCCATCAGCCGGACCGCCCAACGCCGGATGTGGGGATTGTCATGACGCATCCAGCCGACAGCCCGCTCGGTTGACAATTCTCCCATCAGATTCAGCGCCCAAAGCGATTCCAACGAACCACCGTTTTCCACACGTTCAACAAGTGCGTCAACCGATTCGGGATCGTCACGCCATCCCAGCACCAGAGCGGCACGACGCCGCACCCATTTATTGGGTGATTCGAACAGGGCAAGCAGGTCCGCACTTGGCAGCGCCGTCAGATCGCCCGATCGGTAGACGGGCTCGGATCCTTTCGGGCGAAGTCGGTAGATCCGTCCGCTGTCTTTGTGCCAATCGTCCACGGGATTCACGTGGGACAATCGGGTGTCGTACCAGTCCGCCAGATAAATCGCACCATCGGGGCCAGCGCCGGCGTACACCGGCCGGAACCAGCGATCGTCGGTTTCAACCAGGTTCTCGACGTCTTCGGTGCGATAGGTCGATCCGTCGCGAATCAGACGGCTGTTCCAAACCAGGTTGTGCAACGAGTTCGGCGCGACGATGGTCCCATCAAAGTCATCCGAGAACAATCCGCCTTCATAAATCATAAACGCTTGAGCGAATCGGCGCGTGTCACCCTGCATCGGCATCCCGGTGAAATAGCCCAGCGCATACGGATTCGTCAACGGCCCGTGCTTGCCCCAGTTTTTGTCGTTGTAGCTTCCTTGCGGATAGTGATAACCGCGTTTGCTACCGCCGTTGGTGCCTGAAAAGACGTGCCCCTTCGAATCGATTTCCAAGCTGAACGTGTTCCCGCCGCCTTCGGCATAGATTTCGAACACTTTCGTTTCGGGATGGTAGCGCCAGATGCATTGCCCTTCGAATGCCACTCCCTTGGTCACTTCTGAGCTGACCGTTCCCGCCGTCGTGCTGCCGTTGGCGCCGTACAGCCAGCCATCGGGTCCCCACAGCAAGCTGTTGGCGACCGAGTGCGTGTCCTGTAGCCCGAACCCCGACAGATGCACTTCCGGGTCACCGTCGGGAATGTCATCGCCGTCGGCATCGGGATAATGCAGCAGGTAAGGAGGGTTTAAAACCCAGATGCCTTGCGGACCGACTTGAACTGAACTGGCGATGTTTAAGCCCGTGATCACGTCCTTGGCGGAATCGTACACACCGTCGCCATCGGTATCGCTGAACACCGTGATTTTGTCGGCTCCACGATCGCCGTGCGGCGGAGGCTCGGGCACCTTGTCATAGACCGCGCGCAAGTATTGATCGAATCGCTCGACCTTCAATCCCGCCGGATACTGGTACTGACGGTATTGCACCGCCCACATGCGGCCGCGGGAATCCCAGGTCAAGAACAAGGGCTGTGAAAGCTCGGGCTCGTGCGCGATCAAGTCGGCTTCGACGTCGCTGCGAAGTCGCAGTCGGTCGATCATCGCCTCGGGCGGCGTCAACTCTGACTCGTCTCGTTGAGCCCCCTTGGCCGAAAACGTCCGAAAAATCTCCGCGACCTTTTCATTCCCAGCCGGGCCGTCCGGTGGCGTCGTTTGCGCATCGAGACTGGGGGTCAATGGAATGACCGCGGCCCACGCACCAACCAAAAGAAACAACAATCGCATCTGATTCCGCCACGAAGAAGTAAGACATCCGGTAGTCGCCAAGTTTAAACGAAACCCTCCCTGCAGAGGTCGCGCGGTTTTTCAAATTAACCCTCCCTGGAAGGGAGGGTTAAGTCGTAAAGTCCTCTAATACCAGAGGTTAAAAACCGCACGCCCTCTGGCAGGGAGGGTGGCTTACTGATTGACGGCTCCACTGCTCGACTTGGTGTATCCAAGGAACTCGAAGTCATCCCTCCGCCTCGCCCGCCCCTGTACCCAACCAGCGCTGCCTTTCCCCTGCGTTGCTATCAATTCTGGCGTGAAACTGCCCTTCCGCTGGCGGGGCGGACTGTCGTATGTTTCACGCGCAATCAACCCGCGTGTGGGCACGTCAGCACCGCTCCTTCGCGTCTCGCGGGTCGAACCCCTTTCCCACGGATGGGACGAATCGATGGATGACCGCCGGCGCAACGACTACACCACTGCCCACAGCCCCACTGCCCACAACACCGCTCCGCATCCTTACGCCATGCCACCGGCTGCCATGGCCTCCGAGTCGTCCCGCGGCCCAGGCGGCTTGTTTCCTGGCGAGATTCACCGCGGTTGGTATGACACCAGCGGCCCCGGTTTCACGGCGATGCCGCATCCTGCGCTGCCCCCCTCTCCTGCGGCGAACACAGTGCCCGACGTCCGTTTGTACCATGCCGAAATCACTCGCCTAAGACACCTGCTGGCATCCGCGCATACCACGTACACCCAACAGGTCACTGCCCTGCGGCAACACAGCGAGCAGGCGTTTGTCCAACAACGGAAACTGCTGTCGGGAAAAATCGAATCGCTGCAACAGAAACTGGCGTCCTTGCAACGTGAAGCGGAACACGATCAACACAATCACGACCAGGAACTCGCCGCGGTCCGAAATCAGCTTTCGCAAGCGCGACGCGGCGTCGAAACGGCGAACCGGCAAATCGCCGATCTGAAACAAGAACTCGCCAACGTGGCCACCGCGGCTTCCGACGAACAACAAGAACTGCAACGCTCCTGCGAATCGATCCTCGCTCGGCACCACGCCACCATCGCCGAGCATTTCGCCACCATCGAGAACCTGCAAAAACAAGTCGATGATCAGGAAAAAATTCTCAAGCACTGGCGTGCCGCACAAGAACAAGCGGTGGCGTTGAGCGAGTGGTACGAATCCGAACACGAACGCGAACGTGCCCGGTTCGCCGAACTCAGCGAGGACTTTGCACAGTTCCGCTGCCGGACCAACGAAGAGCTTGCTGCCTGTGATGAGGAGATCGAGACGCTGGAGGCCACCGCCGGGATCTTGGCAACCGATCACGAAATGGTCGAACTGATCAATGCCGACCTGGATCATTTGAACGACAAACTGGATTTCGAACTCCAATCGTTGCAAGCAGAGCTGGAGTCGGTCGTTGCCCAATCGGCACGCGACCAGCAGGAGACGCAACGTGTCATCGAAATGCTGCGTGGGGATCTGCATGAGACCACCGTGCGTCTGAATGCCGTTTCAGAAGAAAAGAAATCGTTGATCGAAACGGTCGCCAACCTGAAGGAGACGGCGGACGAGTTTGACGCATCGCTGTTTGCCAAGGACCAGGAGATCGATGCCACCAAGCGACTGGCCGCCGAAACGCAACGACAACTGGAACAGCTGCGTCTCGAGAACGCAGGGTTGGCCAGCCAGAATGACACCCTGCGAAAACGAGTCCGCGACGTCACCGACGAAACGGAGCGGTTGCAAGCCGAACTGGACGAAACGCAATGCCGCGTGGAGCAAGCCGAGGCCGCAGCCTCGCAGCGTGACCAGCAACTGCGTGAAATCCAATCCGCCGCCCGAGCCGCAGACGCCAACGCGTTGCTCAGAGCCAACGAAACCGAACAACAATACGCGGTCGAAATCCAGCGGCTAGAAGCCGAACTCGAGCAGTTGGCGGCATCGCAGGACCATCGTTCGAAAAACGAAGCCGACGCCCAGGCTCGAATCGCAGAACTCGAGGAGGCCTTGACCGAAAGCCACCGCGCGGTCGCGGCTTCGTCGGCCGAAAATGACCGTCTGCAGCAAACCGTCGACCAACTCGGCGGCCGAATTGCTGACCTGGAACTGGCGACGGACTCGAAAACCGAACAGATCCACTCGCTCGAGGCCACCGTGACCGACCTGCAGCGTGAGGCTGCCGATGCCCGGCAGCAGATCGCGACGCGGGATGCCGAATGCGCCGAACGAAAGACCCAACTGGCCGAGTTTGCCGATCGGCTCGCTTCCGCACAACACACGATCGCCCAGCAACAACAAACGCTGCTCGAAAAAGAGCTGCAATTGGAACAGCTGCGTCAATCGACGTCGGAGAGTGAAATCGAAACGCAGACGCTTGAAGCTCTCAAGGCAGAGCTGGAATCTGAATTCGAGGCCCGCTGGGCGGCTCAAGTGAAGGAGTCGGAGCAGAATCAATTGACGTTACGCGAACGACATCATCAAAACGAACTGAATCTACAACGCACGATCGAAGATTTGCAGCACCAGGTTCAGGAGCTGGTCGACCAACGGGCGTCCTTCGAATCGCAACAAGCCGAAGCGACCGAGCAAATTCGAGCGTTGCAAACGGAACTTGAGCGTTGGTCCCAGCACAAGCGTCCGATCGACGAGGTCAATCGTTTGAGCGCCGAATTATCCCATCGGATCGGTCAGCACGCGCGCGAGCGTGAAGCGTTGCTCTGGCGAATCGAGCAACTGCAAACCGTCCGGAACCTCGCCCGAGCGGCGTGACCGCGTTTCAAACCACTCACCCCGATGGTTCCCCCCTCAGCCGGCTCGGCTGAGAGGATCGTCATCCGGTGTCCGCTGCGCGGCCACGCGGAACAGCTGGGGACAGCGGTTCTACATTGTAGAACCATTGTCTCAATTGTTCCCCTCAGCCGTCCCGGCTGAGAGGATCGTCATCCGGTGTCCGCTGCGCGGCCACGCGGAACAGCTGGGGACAGCGGTTCTACATTGTAGAACCATTGTCTCAATTGTTCCCCCTCAGCCGGCTCGGCTGAGAGGATCGACATCCGGGTGTCCGCGAAGCGGCCAGTGGAACAGCTGGGGACAGCGGTTCTACATTGTAGAACCATTGTCTCAATTGTTCCCCTCAGCCGTCCCGGCTGAGAGGATCGTCTCCGGGTGTCCGCGAAGCGGCCACCCGGAACAGCTGGCGACAGCGGTTCTACATTGTAGAACCATTGTCTCAATTGTTCCCCCTCAGCCGTCCCGGCTGAGAGGATCGTCTCCGGGTGTCCGCGAAGCGGCCACCCGGAACAGCTGGCGACAGCGGTTCTACAATGCCGCCGCTGAAACAGCCGATCAGATCAGGTCGCCGAAGGCGGCATCGAGGGCATCGATGCGGTCGTCTTCGTCGTCATCTTCGTCGGCCAACAGGTCGATGATGTCGCTGGTGATCACGGGGGCGACCGGATCGGAATCGGCAACGGCAACGACATGCTCTGCTTCGACCATCTCTCCAAGCCCGCCGTTCGCCTGACCACGTGCCAGTTCGTTGATCACCGCCAGCGCATCCGACGGCGAAATCAATTTATCGCCGTTGACGTCGTAGTACGGAGGCCCGGCATCGGTGTCTTCGACGGGAATACTGGCCGAGGACTGTCGGGCCAGGTGGTTGATCACCAACAGCGCGTCGATCGGCGAAATGTTCCCGTCGTCGTTGACGTCGGGCTTCAGATTTGGATTCTGCAAGCGGCTGCCGGTGACCTGCACCTGAACCGTTCCGGGACTGCTGACGCGTCCGGCGAGGTCGGCGATCGTGTAGGTGAAGGAGTCGATCCCCAGGAAGCCTTCGGCCGGGATGTAGCGAATCGTTCCGTCGCCCAGCGGCACCACGTCACCGCTCAGCGGAGAGTCGACGATTTGAATCGAGGTCAGATCCAGTCCGCGGTTGGGGGCTCCCGCCGCCGCATCGGGATCCGCATCGTTGGCGGCCACATTGATCACGATCGTTTCATTGATGAACGTGGACACCTGGTCTCTGCGAGCGATCGGTGCCGCATTGGCCGCGATCGTCACCAACCCCTCGTTGCTATATTCGCCGTTGTCATCGGCGACGCGATAGCGGAACACGTCTTCGAGTGCGAAGCTTTGGAAGGCGGTGTAGGTCACGACACCTTCATCATCGATCGACAGTGATCCGAACGCCGGTTGCAGCGTGACCTGGATCGACGTCGGCACCAGGACGCCATCGGCATCGGTGTCATTCTGCAAAACCTCGATGATCGTCGGCCCGGACGGGTTGAGCGTCGGATTATCGGGACGCGCGACCGGAGCGTCGTTGCGTCCCTCAACCGTCACGGCAACCGACACAATGTTGCTCTGAGCTCCCTGGGAATCAACGATTCGATAGTTGAACGAGTCGACACCAGAGCTGCCTTCGGTCAACGCTTGCAAGGCGATCGAGGTGGAAGGGTCATAAGTGATCACACCGGTCGCTTCGTCGTACAGCACCCGTGCTCCGCTGAGCGAAAAGGACTCGGGGGCCATGATGATCGACAGCGAATCACTGGGGTTGTTGATGTCGGGATCGATGTCGTTGTCCAGAAGTTCGTCCACGCTGATCGACAGCACCGAATCTTCGTTGGTCGATACAGTATCGGCCACGGCCGTCGGTCGATCGTTGACCGCGGTGATCACCAATTGCAAGACTTCTTGAACGCTTGATTCGCCCTGTGAGTCGATCGCGGTGACGGTCAAGTCGACGGTTCCGTTGGCGTTGGCCGCAGGAATGAACCGCAACACCCCGTCGTCGCTAATGGCCGGCAAATGGTCTTGCTGGAACAAGCTTTCCGCATCGACCGGCGTTGAGACTTCAAAGCGGACGGTTTGCGACAACTCGTCAGCCGGTCCGGGGCTGATGTTGGAAGCCCAGGGTTGTGAGTAGGGTCCGCTGTCCTCATTGACGGTGACCGGATTGGCCACGCGGTCAAACGTCGGAGGATCATTCACCGCGTTGATCCGCAGCGTGAAGGTCCGCGGTGCCGTCGATGCAGCAGGGGTTCCATCGGCGGGCACGTCGGTCAGCACGACTTCGAAACTGGCCACGCCGTTGGCGTCACCGGCAGTTTCGAATTGCAGGCTCGCGGTGTCCGAATCGCCATCGACGACCGCGACCGGTGCCGAAGTGAACAAATTGGGATCGCCGGAGATCTGCGTGACGGTGAAGAACACGTCTTGGGTGTTGATTTCATCCAGGGCCGTTCGCGGCCCGGGCAAGACATTGACGGCCCAGTCGTCGATCGTCACCGCACCGGCATCTTCGTCGACAATCACGTTGACCGGACCACTGTATTGTGGCGTGTTGTTGACCGGCGTCACGAGGATCGAAACCGAGTTGGCTGCGATACGCGCGTCCGCCCGTTCGGTGCCCCCCGACCCGATGTCCACCGTCGTGCCGTCGTCGGTCACGGTGTAGATGAAGGAGTCGGTGCCGACAAAGTTTGGTCGCGGCGTGTAACGCAGCCCGATCAAGTTTCCGAAATCGTCGCGGATCTGGGTGATCGATCCGCCGAACGCGGTTTGAACCGGCGTCGGTTCCTGCAATTGCAGCGTTTGATTGCCGCCCGGCGTCAAGTCTTGTCCTTCGTTGTCCGGCCCCACCGCAAACACATCCAATAGGCCTCGATCGTTGCCGACACCGACGTTGAAGATGTCCAGCGATCCGTCCTCGTTGATCGAGAATTCCAGCGGATCGACATCGGTGCGGACCACCGGGGGATCATTTTGCGGCAGGACATCGATCGTGATCGTGACCGGATTCGATTCGTTTAAATCGCCCCGGGCCAAGTCATCGGCTCCGTCGTCGACCAACACGATCTCAAAATCAAAGCTGCCGAACACATCCGGTGCCGGTTGGAACGTCAACACCCCGGTCGGCGTGATTTGTGGGAAGCTGGTGAAGTAGTCGCCCGACAGGCTTGCGTCGAACGACAGCGGCGAAACCGTGAACTGAACGGATTGACCGTTGATCACATCGACTTCGTCAAACGCGGTCGACGGCGGGGCCGGTTCGATGTCGAAGGCGAAGTTGTCAAAGGTGATCGGGTCGCTGTCTTCGACCACTTCGATGCTCCGCAATGGGCTGTTCGGGTCGCCGAAATCCACGGGCAACAGGTTGACCTCGAATTGAGGCCGGTCGTTGACCGGGTTGAGCACGAAGCGGACGAAATTGGCTGACGTTTGCGGATCCGCCGTGACGCCTCCGCCCCCGTGAGTGGTGCCGTCATCGATCACGGTGTAGGAGAACGAGTCGACCGGACCGATGTTCGCGTTGTAATTGACCGGTGGGGTGTAAAAGACTCCGGGGTTGCCGAACCCATCGACGCCCAGGGTCAACGTCCCGCCCAGATCGGTGCGGGTCGGAATTTGGTCCAGCGACAACGTTTGATTGCCGCCTTCGGCATTCGGATCGGCCTCGTTGTCCGGTCCGACCACAAAGACGTCCAGCAAGCCGACGCGGTTGTAACCGCTGGCGTTGGGGTCTCGTCGAAGCGGAATGAAGAACGGCGTTCCGACGTCCCCGTTGGCCTGGGTGTTGTCCTCTTTCAACGTGTACGTGATCGTCCCGTCAATGATTTCGTTGGTGTTCGGATCGATCACCTCGGCGACCGCATACTGGTCGTCGGCACCGTTGTTATCCGACGTGCCGGTGACGTCGGGGTTGAACTGCGGCGGGTCGTTGACCGGGCGAACGTTGACGGTCACGGTGACGTCGGTCGATTTCGCATCCGTCGGGTGGTCGTCGGTGAACGTGAACACATAGATGACTTCGCCGACCGTATTCGCATTCGGGAACACGGTCAGACCGCCGGCGGCGGTGACGATCGGAAGATCGGCCATCACGCCGTCGGGATCGGTCACCTGGATCCCGGTCAGAGGGTCGACCGTCGGACGCCCCTGGTCTTGCAGCTCGTCCTGGGCGGTCAGCGGCCCGGGCAGGACCGTGGTGAACACGTTATTGATCGTCGCCTGTGCCGGACTCGGATCCTCCGGCACGTCGACCGAATCGACATTCTCGATGAACGGGGAATCGTTTGCCGGTTCGACCGTGATCGTGACCGTGGCTTCCTGAACACTCGGTTCTTCTGCCAAGCTTCGCACGGTCTGGGAGATCGGCAAGGTGGTTTGACCGTCGTCGACAACGCCATAGGTGAACTGGTCGAACGGTTGGAACGGTGACAAACGGTTGTAGTCGACCGCCGGCTGATAGGTGCCGTCGGTAAACGCCCCGTCGACGAAGTTCAACGTCAGCAGCCCGCCTTCGGGTGTCGCCAACGTTTCGGTTCCGGTGAAGTCGCTGGCGACCGTCACATTTCCGGCCGGAGTGGTGAACGACACGATGCGAATGGCTTGTTCGCTCTCGTCGTACGGTGATCCCAGGTTGACATCGAAGTCGCCCGGAACATTGGCCAGTTCCGTCACGACAATGGAAGTCGTGTCGACCAGGGTGACCGTCGGTCCCGACGCGACGCCCGTCAGTCCGGCGTTGGCCAGCAGTGTGGCCAGACCGGTCGCCAGATCATCGGCCAGATCCGACGTCGAATAGGTCAACAACAAATCGGTCCCGATCGACGCCGTCGTCGAGGTGCTCAGTTCGACCACGGTCGGTTGACCGTTGATGTCGGTGATGACCAGCGTTTGCCCGTCAACCAACTCGCTTCCATCGACCAGCGTGATCGAATCGGCAGTGGTGGTGATCGGTGAATCCGTGATCGGGCTGACACCGTCCAGCAAATCATCGGCGGTGAAGGTCAGCACGGCCGGACCGGCGGGTTCGACCGCTTCGGTCATTCCCAATGCCCGATCATAGGCGACCGGAGCGTCATTGACCGGTTCGACAAAGATCGTGCTGGTGACCGTACTGGTCCTCGGGACCACGTTGCGGGTTCCGTCGAGTTCCTCGTCGACGCCCATGTCCTGGACTTCATAGGTGAACTCGACCTGGCCGTAGATATTAGCGGCCGGAGTGAACACGACGTCGCCTGTCACCGGATCGATCGCCACGGTGCCGAATTGGGGATCCATCGAAACCGAAATGATCTCGAGCGCTCCGTCGTTTCCATTGACGCCTTGATTTTCATCGGCGGCGGCGGACGCCCCGGCAGCATCATTGCCCAACAGGAACGCGGCGGGGATCGTCAACTCGTTGTCTTCGGTCGGGACCGGAACCTCCAAACTCTGATCCAGATAGAAGTTGTTGTAGCGATCGTTGGCAGTCGAAACCAAGTCCGATGACAACAGCGGATCGCTGTTTCGCGGTGCGACCAGAATGTTCGCTTGGGCATCATCACTCAGCGGCGTTCCGGCGACGGGGTCGCCGTTCTGATCGAGCGAGCGACCGTCATCTTCGATGGTGAAGGAGAACGTGTCCAAAATTCGCGGGTCGCTGTCGGCCCGCAAGTTGTCGCTGTTGAAGTAGTCGGCACCTTGGTAGTAGACCTTGGTGATGAAGGTCTTGACCGGTGAAGTTGCGTCGTTCGGATCAACCGGTTCGGTCACGAAGTCGGCTGAGATCGTTCCGCCCAGCAAGGTCGTCGCGGATTGTCCGTTGTCGGTGAGGGTCACATCGCCCGTCGTGGTTGTCACCGTGATCGAGATCACCTTCAGAATCTGGTTCGATTCGTTCCACGGCGATTGGTCGATCATGATGTCCTGGTCGGCGACCGCATCGGCGAGCAAATCAGATGCGAGGAATTCTTGAGGAAGATTCCCTTCGCCGGGTTGGTATTCGAGCGCGGCCAGATTGATGTCGTCGCTGGCACGAGGCGCGTCGTTGACCGGCGCGACGTCGATGGTGACGGTCACGAAGATTCCCGCCGCGTCGGCTTCGGGTCCATCGTTGCGTTGCTTGCTGACCCGATAGCGGAACGAATCCGGTCCGTGGTAGTCGGAATTCGGCGTGTAGGTGAACAGCCCCAACGAGGCGTCATCCAAGCGGACCTCACCCCAAGTCGTTTCATAGGTGTCTGTCGTCCCGTCCTTGAGCGGCAGGTCGATGACGACCCTTTCGTTCACGAAGTCGTCTCCCGGCAGCGTGTCGTTGGCCAACAGCGTCGGCTGGCTGCCCGCAGTTCCGTCGACCACCAACACTTCGTCTTCGTTGACCGTGTAGGAATCTTTCACCGGCACCGGTTCGGAGATGTCGACGACGTTGACGCGGTAATCTTCGACTTCACCCCCGATCGCCAATCCGAAGGGATCGAAACTGCCTTCGGGAGAGAGGCGGACGCGGGCGTAGGTGAGCCCGGTGGCGGCGTTGGCCGGTGTGAACACGCGGACGTTGTTCACCCCATCGACGACGTCCAGTCCGGAGGCGACTTTTTCACCTTGGTCCAGGAAATCGCCGTCGCGATTGAAGTCGACCCAGATGTCCAGTTTTCCGGTTCCGCTGACGGCGATCGGCAGCACGGCACCGGCGCGGTCGTTACGGTCCAGGAAGGCGATGACGTCTGCGGCGTCCATCGTCGGCGATGGCACACCGTCGGCCAAGAACAAGCCTTCGGTGGTCGTCGTCGTCCCTTGGAACGCACCGACGTACAATCCATCGTCGTCCCCTGCGACGCCTGTCAAATCGTCGCCGTCGGCACCGGCCGATGGGTTTCCGTCATCGTCACCGTCGACGAACGTCCCCAACGCCGGCAATCCGGTTTGGCTGATCACGTGACGCGGGCCGTCGCTCGCCAGCAGCGTTCGGTAGGTGTCCGGCGCGTCACCGAAGTCGATTTCGACGTCGGGGATGATGATCGTGAATCGGGTGTCACCGTTGCGTTGGTTGGACCGCAACAGATTCCCCGCCCGGTCGGCGATCAATTGATTGTTGAAGTTGACGATGTAGACGCTGGACGGTTCCCACAGGGTCGAAAGCGGAGTCAAACGCAGAATGCCGCTCAGCTCGTTGTAGCCCACGATGTAGTCCTCGCCCTGGATGAGCGGCACGCCATCTTGGGTGACCTCGATGGCCTGATCCGAGATCGTGTCGTCATTCGGATCGTCCACGGTCAAGCCGTCGACACCGGTGCCCTCGAAGGGCGAATTCGGATCACGTCCGTCACCGAGGAAGAATGTGAAGTTTTCCAGCAGCGGATCGGTGACCCAGATGACCGTATCACTCGGGTCGCGATCATTGCCTTCGGAATCGTTGTCGATCGGGTTCAGAATCACCGCGTAGGGCGAATCGATATCGGTATCTTCCAGCGCGCCTCGGTCACCGAGGGCCGACGCGTTCGGGTCGACTCGGAGTTGCCCGAACGCGTCTCGCAGCGGTGCGTTGATCGGCGAAGCGGGAATGCCCAATTCGGTTTTGAAGGTCAGGTAGTTCAGACGGTCCTGTTCGGTGTTCTGAGAACTGTCCCGGGCGGTCGACGCGTCGACGAGATAGTAATTCCCGGCGGCCGCATCGACGAACAAGGGTGCCGTGTCCGGGGCGATGATCGACGCCGTTCCCGTGCTGCCGTTGTTGGTGTTGTCTTGGAAGAAGTTGGAGCGGATCACCGTCCCCGTCCCGCCGTTGCTGATGCCGACGTTGAAATCGGTGATCAGATTGTTCATCAACGTGGGACTTGCCAGGCCGACGATCTCGATCCCCGTTCCGGAGCGACCGCCGCCGACCAAGGTGTTATTGATCAATCGGCCGAAAGGAACTGGACGCTGCGGGACGGAATTGTTTTCGCCGGCGAACCGGATCCCCGAGGATCCCGAAATCACATTGTTTTGGATCACCACCCCGGGAACGAGTCGCTCGGTGTTGAGCTGCGGGAAATTGATCGTCGACCCCGGGTGCGGGACGCTTCCTCCGGCCTGGGTCGCGCCGGGCTGGACGTTGATGCCGCGAACAGACGAATCGCTGATGAAGTTCGAATCGAGGATCAGATTGCCCTGGGCTCGTTCGCGGTTGCGATCGGCCAGCAGCCCCGTCCCGCCTTGCAACAGCTGGACGTTGTCGATAAACGCCCGGTTGTCGCCTGCGGCCGGTGCGGTGTCGGTGAAGTCATAGACCCAGGTGAAGGTCGGATTGCCCGAACCGAAAGTGAACTCGGCGGTGACATAACCGGTCACGCCGGAGGCCAGCGTCGGATCGTGATCGTCTTCCTCGCCCGAGTGGTTGACCAGTCGCTGCGGCACGCCGTCGATCAGGAATCGCAAACCGTGTGTATCGAGCGCGGAATTTACGTCGTAGGCGAATCGAATCACACCGCCGGAACTGGTGGTTGATCCGAGTTCGGCACGAGTGACTTCGAAGATCGAAACCCGGTTGGTTCCCAACGGGCCCGATTCCAGACTTTGCGCTCCGATGTCGGGATTGGTCGCGGTGACCGACCAGGGATCGATTTCGGCGGCGGTGAATCCTCCCAAAACGCTGGTGTCTTGCGGCGTCAGGTCGGGAACAAACGTCGCCGGCTCGAACGACAGGAATGCCGTTTCGGTCGCTTCGTCGACATGCCGGTCGTTGGTGTCGAAAATCACTCCGACCACCGGTCCGTCGGGAGTCAGCACGACGTGTTCGTCGGTACGACGAATTTCTAATTGATACGGTCCGTTGAGAACGTCTGGGAACTGTTCCGGGTCGTTGTCGCGAGTCCGTGCGCCCCCGGCAAACAGGTTCGTCAGTCCCGCATCCCCGTTGGTGCCCGTGACCATTTCACCGCGTTCGGCGTAGCCGATGATGAAATCGTCGACGAAGAAGCCCTGGTGCTGGTTGTCCAAGCTGCGGATCGAACGCGGCTCCGAGCCTCTGGCGACGTACTCACCAAACTCGGCCACGTCGGTCGCATTGTTCGGATCGTACTCGGTGTCGATTCGTCCGAGGGTCGAATCGTTGACCGAACCGGCCGAGCTGAAGTCGATCCGCAGCATCAATCCGGTCAACCCGGCGTACTGCGAGAGGTCGACGCGAGCTTGTCGCCACTGTCCGGTGTTGTCGAACAATTCCTGAACCACTTGCTGGCTGTCTGCCCGCGGCGTGCCGCTATTGCGTCCGGCGTCGGAGAGATGCGAAAGGAATCCGGGCAATTCCGCGGTCCCCGGTCCGTCGGTCGGGTCGGCGGCGCTGAGCTGCGAGTTGTTCGAAGCCAGCAAATCCCAGGAGGCTCCTCCGTCGGCCGAAATAAACACTCGGGCGCTGTCGCGGAACGGATCGTCGTCATCGTTATCAAGGTTCGATCCGTCGTCTCCTTCGGTTTCCAGGAAGTAGCTGAAGTACAACGTCGGCCGATCGGCAGGGACCGTTCCGTTCAGGTTGAACGAGCCGGTTTCCAAAGTTCCGTATCCGCCGGCGGGCAGGTTGTAGGAGCCTTGAACGCCGTTGCCGAAGTCGCCGACGATCTCCGGGTTGCTACTCAAGTCGGCGTGGAATTCGGTGGTCAGGATCCCGTACTGGGCGTTCACGCCCGGCAGGTATTGCAAGTAGTGCTGCGAGTTCGAATTCTGGTTGAGCACCCATTGCTCCAGGCCGAACTGGTAACTGACACCGCCTTGGCTTTGGTCGAATTCGCGGAAGCTTCCCGGGGTGTCGTAAAACTCGTCGGCATCGCTCGGCACGCGAGTATCGTCTTCGGCTTCATTGATGCCATGGCCGTCATCGGTCGCACGGAGCGTCGTCGGGTGCCAAAGGTTAAAGTCCAGCGGCGAGAACGCCAAACCGATGGCGTCGGCGCCGTTGGTGTTGAGTCCGGAAACGTCCATGATGAAGCTGCCGGCGACGCCCGAGCCGACGGCGGCCTGCAGGCTGATGTCGGCGGCGGTGGAGGGCAGGTTCAGCGAGTTGTCGATTTCCAGCAGTGACAGATCGACACCGGCGTATTGGCCGACGAAGTTCAACAGCACACCGTTACCCGGGGGATTCAAGACTCCGGCGGCTTTGACGTCGGCCGGGTTAAAGGTCGGCAAACCGATCAGTGCGTCACGGACGCTCAAGATGCCATCGGTGCCGGGGGCGATCGGCACGTCGACGGAGATCCCGGCCCGCGTCTCGACAATCGACGGCGACGGGGCATTGGTCGTCTGAACCGTCGTCACGACGATCGTCGGCGCCGTGCCACCGGTCAACGCGTTGTTGAAAATGAACTGGGCGATATCGGTGCTGGCGTACGTCCCGGTGAATTCGATATTGATCGTGCCGCCGGGCAGGGCGCCGGTTCCGGTGACGATAATGTTGCCGTTGAGTGCGGGAATCCCTTGTTCCAAAGCGGCCTGGACCGCGGCGGCGGGGGCATCCCAGGCGATCGGAGCGGAGACGCCTGTGACGGGACCGGAAGCCAATTCCAGGGTGAAGCTCCCGCCGTTGGGACCGCCGGTCACGTTGAACTGCTGAATCTCATTTTGCAGCAGGTTCTCGGTTGCCGCCGGCACGGTTAGCAGCGACACATTCTGATCCTGAAGATCGCCGGTGAATCGGACGCTCAGCGCTCCCGCAGCGAGCGTCGATCCGGTCACGATCACATTGCCGGGGCCGATCGTCACCAGGTTCTCCAACGCCGTCTGCACATCACTCGCTGATGCGTCCCAGGCCAGCGCCGCGGTCGTCGCGCCGCGGAAGCTGAGAGCGAAATCGCCGGCGTTGACATTCGGGTCGAGTGAGATTTGTTGAATCTCGTCTCCGACCAGTCCGGTTTCATCGGCGGTCAACAGGGGCAAGTCCTTGGCCGCCAGGCTGCCGACAAACTCAATGTTGACCGGGTTGGAAACGGCCAAACCGTTCAACGGACCGCCGCTGACGATGACGTTCCCCAGCCCGCCGACGACGGGAAGTGCCGCAATCGCCGAGCGAATTTGGAAGTTCGGTGCGTTGTAGGGAATCGGCGTGGTCGTGTCGACCCGCGCCACGTCGGAACCGAAGGCGTGAGTCCCCGGCAACGTTCCGTTGGCTCCGCGAATCACGGTGAATTCGGCACCGGCATCACCCGGGTTCGGAACGACACCGGTGACTCGCAAGTCTTCGCCACCGATCCGAATGTTGAACCCACCGGATGAAGGGAACGGTGTCGCATCGAGAACGGTCAACGTTTCCGAGACGATCGTGACGCTCCTGAAGTTGCTGTGGTGCGCCGCCGATGTTCCGTTGTCGCCCCGCTGGTCCACGGTCAGCTCGTTGGCGATCGTGTCGACGAAGTTGACTTGCATCTCCTCGTCTTGGATACGAATCGTAAACGGCACTGCCGGAAACGCACTCGCGTCAAAGACGGGAATCGTCAACGTCGTGTCGTTGATAGCAGCCGACAGGAAGTCACCGTTGGGAAGCGACAGGGAGCTGGTGGTCAACGATGTCACCTTTTCGAACACCGTCGCGGTGTCGGCGTGCGCCGTTGCAAACGTTCCATTGATCCCACGGGTCACCGTCCATGCATTGCCCGTGGCCGAATCGACGCGCATCTGTTCGGTTCCGATCTGGATGTTGAACGGGGTGGCCGGGAAATCGGACGCGTCTTGGACCGTGATCAACGTTTGCGTGGCATCGAGATCAAACGCCGGACTGGTGACGGCACCTTGATCGACGACCATCGACAACGTGAAGGTTCCGCCGCTGCCGGATCCGGTCGTGTTGATGGTCTGTGTTTCGTTCACGCTCAGGTACGACGGGGCGTCGGACGCGATCGGATCGGTCGTTTGCCGCCCGAATACGCCCGCGTCGGTCGTCAAAGTAAAGAAACCACCATCGGGGCCTGCGCCGGTGGTCAGCAACTGAGCCGCGCCGCCGGATTCGAAGGCCACGAATCCGTTTCCGGAAGTGTCAAAGGCGACCAGTTGCCCGCGGGAGGTGACCGCAAACAAAACGTTCTTGTACGCGCCGCCTTCGAGGTTTTGAGGGCCGAGAGTGAGACCTTGGAATTCCAGGTCGGGCTCGCCGATCGCATTGGTCGCGTCGACTCGATTGATCACATCACCGGTGTTGGGATTGATTTCCAGGAACTCACCGGCGTCGGTCACACCGTACAGGTTTCCGGTGCCGAAGAAGTTCGAGAACGACAGACCGGTCACGCGACCGGCCAGAGGCCCGTCGGCGCCGTCGCTGGCGGCGGTCGTCAAGACCGCACTGGTGGTGATCGCCGGCGTTCCGGTCGCACCGTTGCCACGGTTGTCCGCGTTGCCGCTGTAGATCACCGCGGTGACCAGTCGGCTGGCGGCCGGGTCGTTGTTGATCTCATCGACGATGGCTTGGGCCGTCGGCGCTCCGGTGATCGGGGGGCCTCCCGTGCCGCCGAGCGTCAGAATGATCGTATTGCCCGTTACGTTGACAACGGCGTTGGTGTTGTTGGGGCGATTGGGGTTGATCACCAGATCAAATGCACCGGCCAGACCGGCGACCTTGGATTTCAGCCGGATCGTGGTTTGGGGAGTGGCGCCGTTGGCCGGCGGGGTGCCGCGAACGGTCAGACTGTAAGTCTGGTAGTTGACATCGGCCGGCTGAATGTCTCCCTTGACCCCGTAAGTGTTTCGGGCATTCAGGGTCAAGGTCGCGTCACCGCTCTCGGTCGCCAGATACAACTTCGACGACGTGTCCGACTCTCGGACAGCGTAGTAGACGTCATAAATCGGCGTCGGTGCCGCCGCCGGACCGGTCGTGCCGACCCGTCGGAAGGTCAACGCGTCGACTTCATCGGAGGTCGTGAACTGATCGGCACGTCGGGTGCGACTGATATTGTCTTGGATCTGGTTAGAATACGACGATGTATTCGGGGTGGGGGTCTGCCCGTTGATATTGTCGTTGCCGACGGGCGTGATGTTGCCGGTTTCCGGATCGATGCTGACCAATGCACCGACGCTGGACGTATTGTCATTGAGTCGTTGATAGCCGTACATTCGGCCATCGGTTCGAATCACCACGTCTTGAACGTCATTGACACCGCCGTTGATCCCGCCGCCATCGGAGACCCGAGTCAGCCAGCGAGAACTCTGGAATGCATCGACGGTATACAGGTGGTCGCTGTTGCGGTTGCTGTCGTCGTTTTCCCGCTCGTCGGTGGCCACGTACAACGCGACGTCCTGCAGCGTAAACGGTTTGACGTTCATGCCAACGCCGGCCAGCGTGTTGATGTCGAACAGCCCTTGCGGCGTCTCGGGAAAGATCGGGATTCCGCGTGACGAGTAACCCTGGAATCCGAGGTGGTCTTCGACGATCCGCGACACCGAATTGACCGGTTCGAGACGAACCAGGCCGTTGCCGGCGTTGGCCGGGTTGGCTTGGAAGATTCCGGTCAACGCCGTCGGCAGCAAGCGGTCGCTCATCACGGCGACATAGAAATCGCCGCCCGGCGTCAGGTGAATCGGACCGATGTACGCGTCCTTGGTTCCCAACGACCCCCGGCTCAGATCGTCGATGCTGCCGTCGGCCGAGGCGTTGCGGTCGTCTTCGACATTCGACTCACGTCCGATAAACACCAGGTTGCCGTCTTCGTCGAACACCGCGACGGTGGTGTCGGCGCGGACGGCTTTGTCGGAGTAATCCAGGTCCAGCACGACCGCGATCGTTCCGGGACTGTCGTTGACCCCCGCAATGACCTGGACCCCGGTCTGTTCAAGGCTGAAGCGATACCAATCGGCGTCGGTCTCATTGGAAATGTTGCCGGAAATCCCCAACGCGGCGACGTCGGTTTCCAACAGGTTGACCAACTGCTGCGCCTGAGTGAACGTGTTGTTGTTGGCGTTCGTTTCACCGGCTTCACCGATCAACGGGCTGTGTGCGGGCAGACCGCGCACATCGATTCCGGTTTCGGCGAAGCGGATGTCGGCAAACCGAACCGTCGATCCCGCGAACTCTTGCACCTGGTCGAGTCGAAGTTGCAACTGGTATTCGCCACGGCTTTCACCGGCCAGCGCGGTCACGTCACCGAGTGATGCGGGGTTGCTGCGGACGCGAACGAAGTACGTCCCGGTCTGCCCGGGCGTTCCGGGCAGCACGTATCGGAATCCGGGGTCACGGAAGTTTTGCGTGTAGTGGTCCCCGCCCAGCAGCGGGTTCTTGGTCAGCGTATCGTCGTTGAGATTCCCCGGGTCGTTGACTCCGGAGCCGACCGATCGCGCAAGGACGGTGCCGGCCGCGTTGATGACTTCGACGATCGCATCGAGATTGGTGTCGGTGCGATCGATGTCGATCCAAACTTCCGTTCCCGCGGTGCCGTTGAAACTGTAAACGTCGACGTCGTCGGCATCGGTCGGGCTGATGTAGCCTTTGACGACGAAACCGAGTCGGCGATTCTCGTCGCCACTCTTCTGGTCCGGCGCGATCACACCGAGGTTCTGGGCGACGACGTGATTACCGTTGACGTCGTTACCGTTGGTCAGCGGGTTTTCCGCCTCGCGCACGATGGCGACGTTCCGGTCGTTGCTGAATTCGTCGAACAACAACCCGCGCCACTGCCCCGGAGTACCGATCGTGGGATTGGCCGAATTGTTCGTATTGCTGTTCAGATCGCCGTTGGGGGTGAAGCCGGCGCCGACCGTGTCATCCGACAGCGAGGTCAAGACGACCGGGTGACCGGGCGTTCCCAGAATGTGGATGGTACCGCCGATGCGATCAATGATCTCTTGCGGCTTTCCGGTCGCGGTGAACCCGTTCGATCCGTTGGTCGCTTTGACGACCAGACTTTCGGAGTTGCTGCTTTGCAGCGTCAGGCCGCTGTAGGTGTGATGATTGCCGACGACGACTTCACCGGCGATCACATGGACCATGTCGGTGTCGTCCCAGACCGTCTCGGTGGTCAGGACTTCGCCGCGGATCTGCATCCCATTGATCGAGTTGTCGTCCAGTTCATTCAGCCGGACGAGCGGCCCCCGGTTGTCGTCAAAGAGCGAATAGCGATCGATCCGCCCGGTGCTGCGTCCGGAGTCGCGTTGCGTTTCGAAACGCATCGCGTTGGCATTGATGTTGATCGCCGGTCCGTCGTTGTCGACGATCGTGTTGTCGAGAATGATCGGTTGTGCGCCACGGACGTAAATGACCGCATCGGAGTGTCCGCCGCGTCCGTTGCGTTGTCCGCCGCCTCCGCCGCCGGCATTGGATTGCAGCAGGCTGTTCGCGATCCGAACGTCCGCCTGATGAATTTCGATGGCGTTGAACGGCGCCGCACCGCCTTCCAGAGACGTGCTGCCGCCGCCGTAAGCGATCAACGCATTGTCGATGCTGCCCGAAGTCGCTTGGCCGAAGTACAGTCCGCCCCAATCGGCGGGGGCCGGGACCGGGTTGCTGGTCGGGTCCGAGTTGAATGTCCCGCTGCCGCCGTAGCGGTCGTCGGAAATGGAGGTGAAGATCACCGGACGGTCCAGGGTGCCTTCGGCGATCAAGGCGCCGCCGCCACGTTCGACTTCGATCCGTGAGAGGTCCAGTTTGACGATGACCCCCGGATCGACGACGAGGCGGCCCGAGGCACGCGCGAGCAGTTGCCGCGAGGGCGTCAGGATCGGTCCGCCCGCGGCACCGGAGATGATCAGGTTTTCGCTCAGGACGTGGGGGATGTCCGCGTCGTCGAAGCGACCCGAAACGTCCAACTTGTCGATCGTCGATCCCAGCGGAGTCTTGACTCGGATGAACAAGCCGTTGACCGCGTTGTCTTCGAGGTAGTTCCCGGCGACGTCGGGACCGATCCGTCCGTTGGAATCATCGAACGCATCCGGGCTGGCCGAAATCGCGGGACTTTTTGCGTTGGTGATCCGGTTGAAGGAAACCGTCGGACGGGCATCGGTGATGTAGATCGGCGCGAAGGGCAATTCGTTGGCGTCGACAAAGACGTTGCCGCCGCCGTTGTCGATGTCCGCGTGGTTGACGTAGTTCAGATAGCTGCCGAAGGCGTCCAGATCCGAATCACCGCGGAAGACGATTCCACCGAAGTCACCCGGGGAAACGCTGGGGCCGACGCCATCGGAATCGCCGCCGAATGCGTCGTTGTGATAGGACCGGAACAGCACCGAATGTTCCGGCGTCCCCAAGACTTGGATCGATGAATTGCTGCGGCTGATGTTGGCCGAAGACGAACCGGCATCGATGTTGGCGCGGCGCATCTTGAACAACGCGCCGGCCTCGATCATCACGTTCACGCCTTGCGGAACCAAGAATTCCGCGCCGTCGTCGAGCGGGGCTCCGGAGGTGCTCTGACCGACCAAGTAGGGCCGGTTGTCCAACGCCGTCGTAAGATCCCCGTCGTCTCCGCCGTTGGCCAGGATGCGAACCGGGTTGGGCGTCGAAATCAACGTCGGTGAACCGGCGATGTTCAAGGTGTCGATCCCGTCAAACTGAACGATGCGGGTTGAGACGCTGACCGACACCGAAGTGTTCAACCGGCCACCGGCTTTGGCCGCCGCCACGGCGGCTTGAATCGCGGCCGCCACATCGGCCGCCGTGGAGGCACCGCTGATGTCAACCGGATTGGCTCCCAACGTCCCGAACCGGAAGGTCGCGACGTTGGTTCCGTCGTCGATCACAAATTGTTCGCCGTTATTGATCGTCCCGACGGCGTCGAGGGGAACGACGATCCGGCTTCCGGCCTGCTGCAACGCGGTTTCGATACTGTCAAAGGGGCTCGTCAGCCGCCCGTCGCCTTCGGGGCTGGGACCAAAGTCGGATTGTTTGCCGACGAAGATCGTGGTGTCGGGATCGTTCGACTGGAACCAGAACGAGTAAACGCCGCCGGGGGTGCCATCGGCATCACCGTCGAAGGCTGTTCCGTCGGTATCCACAAGCACGCCGTCCTGTTCGGCGTCGAACGAGAGCTTCAGTTCATAGGCACCATCGGTCGTTCCGCCGAATCCGGAATCCGGGACACGGGGGTCATAGTCCGTGTTGCCGGTGCTGCTGATTCCGATCGCATAGTTGCCCGGTTCGAGATGGAGATCCAAGAACGAATCGGCGCCGAAGTATTGGTCGTTACGTGCAATCAGTTCCCAGCCGCCGTCGATTTCCTGATAGAGCGACATCGCGGTGTTCAGCAGGCTGGGCGTCGAAAGTCGCTCCGCGATCGTTTCGGCTTTCAGCCGTCCCGCCTCGGAAAGCGAGAAACGGTACATGTCGATGTCGGTGGAATTGGGCGGCACGATCCGCTGCAGGTGCACGACGTCGTGGTCGCCCGGCAAGACGTCGTTGGGGACGCCGGACCCCATGTTCGACGGGATGTCGTAGGAGTGTCCCAGCCCCAGCGAGTGACCGATTTCGTGGAACATGACGGACGTGAAACCGTCGCCGAAGAATCGATTCGCCTGGTCGTAAATCGCGCCATTGGCCAACGCGAATCCGCTGCTCGCCAGACCCGCGACTCCGTCATTTGGACCGAGCGTCGGGCTGACCGCGCGGAAGTCACCTTTACCGATCATCAGATCGTCGCCGAAGGGGACCGTCACCGACGATTCGCGGAACTCGTATCCGGAGAGTTTCGCGTAGATCTCGAAGATCTCGCGGATGATCTGTTTTTCTTTTTCGGTGATCAGGTTGATGTAGGGATCGCCGTTGGTATCAACGCCCAGCGTGTCGGGGAAGTAGTAGGTCCGGATGCGGGTCGAAGCCGGCAGACTCGGCGTCGTACCGATGGCGCCGATGTGTGCTTCACGTTGGATCACCCGATGCCCCGGCTCGTCTTCGCTGCCGGCCCGCGGCGGAATCGGAATCGGTTGGCGTCGGATGTTCGACGTGATTCTCACTTCCGCCGCCCCGAGCATCCCCAGACCGGTCGCGGTGTCGAACGTTGAGTTGTCATCGTCGGTCGAAAGCGGGCTGCCGGTCACGCCAGCGGCCAACCGATAGGACCCCGTCGAACCGTCGGCGCTGGAGATCTCCAAGAAGTACTCACCGGAGATTCCCACCGGGAAGCTCAGGACGTTGTCCAGGCCCGGTCCGGCGATGTTGCTGTCCAGTGGCGTTTCGTTCGCATCGAGAACGCGAAGATGCGTGTTGAGCCCCGCTGCTTGCGGGGTCACGGTGACGTTGAGCGTCGTCCCGGCATTGAGCTGGACGCGAAACAAATCGACATCGGCTGCGTTGTCGCTGACGCCACCGAAGTCACCCAAGAATCCGTTTTGGGCGAACTGGTTGCTGTCGTTTAGGCTACCAACCTGAATCGCGGTGGCGGTGGTCGAATTGTCGCCACCGGACTGACCGACGTCCAAACGGTAATTGCCTTCGGGGATCGCCGAGGCGAATTTCAACGTCACGCGGTTGGCGGCAGGATCGTAAGTCACCGATTCGGGAAGCGAGGTCGAATCGTCGGCCGGGTTGATCGTGTCGGAGGTGTTGACCAGACGATAGAACGCGGGATCCTCGACTTGCGAAGGATCCAGCGGTTGATCGTCAAAGTACACGACGATTTCGTCGGTCGCCTGCGACAACGGGTTGTAGCTGATCGGCTGCGGTACGACCGCGACGACTTGCGCGCCGCGATCGAGTCGGAAGGTGGTGAATTCGTTGTTTCCGTCGTTGAATGCTTCACCGGCCAGATTGGTCAGAACACTCGAACCGGCCCCATAGACTTGGATCTGGTAGGTGTCGTCGGGAAATGCGTTGGCCGGATCGGTCGCATTGTGCGGGGCCGAACTGGAGGTGCGAAAGACGATTCGTTGCAGATTGGTCGGATCGTTGTCTCCCGGGTTTTCCAATCCGACATATCCCAGTACGACATCGACTTCGTTGCCGTCGCCGAACGTTCCGTCGCCGCCGCTGCGGACCAGCTTGATCGAATCGGTGGTGATCGAAGCTTCATCGATATCCGCACCGGCGCGGAACTGCAGATTGAACTCACTGGGCGCGGAGTTGAGCGTATCGCCGTCGCGAAGCAGAGCACCCGAATCAGGACGGATCGCGATCAGTTCCGGCCCGGCCAGCAAGCGGCGGTCTTCCAATTGCTGGACAAGGTTTCGTCGCGATTGAAAACGCTTGTTCGCACGCTGCCGATCATGGCGTCGCTCGGCGAGGTTCCTGACACGGTTACCAAGGCTTCGAAAGCTCATCGGGGAATCCCAAAAAAACAAAAATGATAAAACAAGTTGTCTCGACCAGTGCAGCGTCGAGTGCCGTCGGCGCCGGGCCGCCGACGAAAAAATCGGATCAAATCCAGCAGGAAATCGTCAATCGCTCGCGCGGGGCCGAGCGCGATCGCAAGGGCCGGGCGCGGCCGAAAGGGACGCGGTGGGGCTCGTTTGCAATGCGATGGGGTCGCATCAGGGAGTGCAAGCGAATCGTCACGAGCGAAGCCTTTGGGGGTGCAGGCGTTTAGTATAATAAGGGGCGAGGGGCCGACAAACCGCCGGCGATTGGGTTGGCGAAAATCACCTTGGTGACTTTCATCGACCGCCGGCGGCCGAACTGGCCGCCGCATCGGCGATCGGCAGTGTGATCATTGGAACGAACCATCCAGCTCGGCCAACAGATCCGCCATGGCGTGATCGATCGTTTCCTCGCTGGGCGTCTCGGTCTGGCTGTCGATCAAAACGGCTTCGGCTTCCTGCGAGGCGACCGGCTGGATGTTGATGCCGGCGGTCAGCAAGGCATCGGTCGAATCGGCGATCGTTGCCGCTTGCGGCTCGCTCTGGATCGGTCGTTCGATGTTGGTCGCCGGCAGGAAGTCCGAGTTGGCGGTTGCAAAGGAAACGGTGCTGGCGGCCGAAAGTTCTCGGCCAACCTGTTCGCCTTCGGCCTGAATTCCGGATTGTCGCAGCGCGAGTGTGTTGATCACCAGCAGCGCATCGGCCGGGTTGACGAAGCCGTTCCCGTCGACGTCGTAGAAGTCCGGCGGCGGCGTGCCGATCTCGGCGACCGGGACTTGTCCGGAAGCCGGTGCACGCCGTGCCAGGAAGTTGATCACCCGCAGGGCGTCGATCGGCGAGACGTTTCCGTCGGCCGTCACATCGGATTCCATGCCCCGGATCGGGTTCTGGTAACTCGACTGCGTGAGCGTGAGTGTCACGGTGCGGAACTCGCTAAACCGCGGCGAACCGCCGGAGGGGGCATCGACCACTCGATAGGTGAAGGTATCGACCGAGCCGACGTCACCGGAGTTGCTGGTGTAGGTGAACGTTCCGTCGGCGTTCAGATCCAACGTTCCCCGCGACGGCGGCGTGACCGTGCTCAGGTCGACCGAAATCGGATCGCCGTCGGCATCGAAGTCGTTTCGCAGCAAGCCGTTGGCCGGATTGAGGATGCGTAGGGTGGATCCGATCGCGACGTTGTAACTGTCCGCGACGGCGACCGGGGCATCCGGCACTGGATTGACCGTGAACGTGAAGCTGTCGCTGACGCGGAACGCGCCGTCGCTGGCTTCGATTTCGATCGCGACCTCGCCGGATTGATCCGCTTTCGGGGTGATGACGATTTGGTCGCCGTCGAAATCAATGGAACTGATCAGTGGGTGGTCGGCGATCTGAGCATCCGTGGGGCGAACGATCGAACCGAGACGCGCCACGACGTAGGTCAGATTGTCATTGTCGGGATCACTGAAAACGTTCGTCAATTCACGACGCGTCGTTTCGTCTTCGTTACCGACCAGCGGGTCGAGCGACCCGATGACCAGTGGGGAATCGTTTTCGTTGATGATCGAAACGGTGACCTCTTGCTCGGTCGTCACGTTGCCGTCGAAGGCCTGGACGGTCAATGCGACCGTGCCGAAGGCGAACGCCGGTCGGGTCAGCGTCAACGTACTGCCTTGCAGATTGACCTGCACGATCGCTGGGTTGCTGCTGGTGACCTGGTAGGACAGCGTGTCGTTTTCCGGGTCGGTGAACCAGGTATCCAGATCGTAAACGGTGGATTCCGCGTTCGGTTTGCTTTCGGGCAACGAGATCACATCGACCGGATTGTTCTGCGGGTCCCTTACGCCGTCGACACCTTGGAAGATCGGGGCGTCGTTTTCGCCACCGACATCGAGCGACACCAACCCGGTCGATTCGGCCCCTTGGTCGTCGACGATGCGATAACGGAAGCCGTCCGGACCGCTGTACAATCCCGGCGGGGTGTAGACCAATTGTGGGGTCGGCCCGTCAACGTACCGGACAATCCCACCTCGATCGGTCGTCAGCGGGAATTGGCCTACGGGCAGACTGATGGTCTGACTTTCCGGCGGATCGATTTCGTTCTGCGGGCCGGGACGGTCATTGTCCAGGATGCCGACGATCAAACCGCTGCCGTTGATGGCGATCGTCAGGTTTTCGTCTTCGACGGCATTGAAGAAATCATCCCCGGCGATCGGCGGATCGTTGACCGCGTTGATCTGGATCGACACGGTGCCGGGCTTGTCGGCCGCCAACGGGATCAAATTGCCGCCCGGGACGTCGGCGACGACGAAGTTGAACACATCCGGAACGCTGCCGTTGTAGTCGGTCGGCGGCGTGTAACGCACGCTGCGTCCGTCGGGCAGGATTTCCAGGATCCCGCCGAGAGCGGAAATCGAATCGCCCAGGTTCTGGCTGCTGACCGATTGGAAGATCAGCTGTTGGTTAAGTTCGTTGTCCGGTCCGGCCGCGTAGAACGGATCGATCAACTCTTCGGCGGTGAAGATCGTGACCTCGTCTTCGTCGATCGTCGCGTCGGTGATCACATCGGTTGCGGTCGCAAAGGGTTTGTCGTTGACCGGCAACACATCGATCGTCACGGTGATCGCCGTATCGTTGACCAGTTGCTCGGCCGGATTCGCTTTGATGTCCGTCACACGCGCCTGGAACGAGATGCTGCCGTTGAAGTTCTCTTCCGGGCGGAATGTGAAGGTCCCGTTGGTGTCGAGATCCAATTCGCCGGCAAACGTGCCGTCTTCGGTGAACAGGTCACGGACGGTGGCGTCTTCGGGCAAGATCGACACGGGATCGCCGTCTCGATCGAACACCCCGACCAACAATCCGTCGTCCGATGGCACCGCCGGGGTCAGATTTCCGTCGATATCCAACGCCTGCAGGACTTGGCCTTCGTCGACGGTGAACCGTCGCGTGGTGGTATTCGCGTTGAGCTGGGGCGGCTCACCGTTGAGCAACAAGACTTGATAGTCTTCGACTTCGCCGCTGAGAGACAATCCGACCGGCGAGAGGTTTCCGGTTCGTGAGAATCGGAATCGCGCGGTGGTGAAGGTCGGAAACAACGGTGCGGGCGCCGAATCGGGGACATAGGTGTCGAAGGTGAACGAACGTGTTCCGTCACCGGTCAGAGCCAACGAGGTTCGCGGCATCGCGGTCTTCGGATCGGCACCGGGGTCGAAGAACGCGATCGCTTCATTCTCGCTCCAGTCGCCGTCGCCGTCGTAGTCGATCCAGCCTTGCAGGATCCCGCTGCCGGTCACCGTGAAGGTGATCGGCGTGACCACGTTGGAGTTGAACACCCCGCTGGGGTTTTGATAGCTGGAGAAGGACACGCCGTCTTCGTCGTCGCCGCTGATCACAATGCTGGTGGCGACCAATTCGATCGACGCCGGCTCCACCGGACTCTCGGCGATCGCGTCGGCGATGGCCTGCAGGATCGAATCGACGGACGTCGGATCGGTGGGCTGGATCGCATAGTGGTCTTCGTCGAAGCGCCCGTTCAGATCGAACTCCAGCGTCGCGGTCCGGACGCCGGTGTTGATCGTGATCGTATCTCCGTCGCGGGTGGTCGGATCGACCGTCGCGATGTTCACGTTGACCGCCGTCGAACCGTTGACCGTGGTCACCGAGAACAGGGTGCCGGTGGTGGAAACACCGGTCAGCGCATCATCCCCGTCGGCTGCGACGGAGGATTGTCCGTCCAGGTCGGCGTCGATGGTCGTGCCCAGGAACAACCCATCGGTCACCACGTGACGCGCCCCGTCGTTGACCAGGCGAGTCGGGTAGCGCCCGGGAATGTTGAGCACGGGATCGGGTGCATCACCGAAATCCAGGCCCACCGTGGGCATCAAGATCGTGAACTGAGTCGTATTGTCGGTCCGGTTGGCTTCCAACGCGTTGCCCTGGATGTCGCGAATGGCCGGCAGGAAGTAGCTCGTCAACGGCCCTTCAATCAGCACACCGTTTTCGACGAACAGGGTCGCGCCGCCGCGGTCCTGTGCCGCCAGACTCGTGACCTCGCCGGCGGGTCCCCGATTGACCGAGTTGACGGCCGAGAGGATCGCCTGCTTGATGTCGAACGGGGTGTCGGCCGGCGAGATGCTGATCGGGATCGCACCACCGGGGACGCCGGTCAGAATCAGTGACGGAGCGGCGGTCACGTCGACGACCGTGCCGGGCAGGTCTTGCAGTGCCACCAACGGCGCCGGCGGGCTGACCGAGGTATCGAATTCCACCGCCGCGCTGAGGTTCAATCCGCCCGGATTGTTGGTGATCGCGGCGGCCAGACTTTGCGAGACCGCCAGTTGGGTCGATCCGGGTTCGAACGGGACCGGCACGTTGCTGCCGCTCACGCCGCCTCCGTTGACCGACGACTCAAATTCATAGGTCACCGACTGGTTGCCCTGGGTGATCGTGATCCGCTCACCATCGCTGACGATCCCTCGCCGACTGGTCAGCGAGGTGTTCGACACGTCGACGCGCGAGGACGGGATCAGTCCCAGCGAGATCGTGCCGCCGCCCAGGTAGGTGGCCGTCAGCCCGACGGTGGAACCGTTGATCGCGGTGACGACCGATCCGGCAATGGTGTCTTGATCATCAAACCGCGAGAACAGAATTCGCACCGCGTTGGGATTGTTCAAGATGTTGTTGGAATCGAATTCGAAACTGACCGGGGTGCCGCCGTTGTCCAAGATGGTGAAGGTGTCACCATCGTTGGGCGCGGTGAACGGAACCGACAGCAACAGCGGTCCGAAAATCTGCAGCGTCGACGGACCGGTCACGTCCGGTGATCCGACGACTTCCAAGCTGGTGCCGGAAACCGCCAACAGCAATCCGGGCTGTCCCCCGATCTTGAGGATTCCGCCGTTGATCGGGTTGACGTCGTTGGCCGACAAACCCGGGATCGAGCGGGCTTGGATTTCGCCGGCCGCGATCGCCGCCAATTCGTTGCCGGTCGTCAAACGGTTGATGTCGATCGGAATGTGGTTCTGATCGGACACCCCGTCGTCAAAGACGTTGCCGTTTGAATCGCGTTCATCGGTGCGATTGATCTCAAAGATCACCGGATCACTGCCGTCGTTGGGCGTGAAGGTGATCAGGTCCCCATCGCCCGGTGTGCGGCTGACTCCGACCGGACGCAGTTGTCCCGACGGAACCGTCGCCGATCCGGTGGTGGGCAGATCCAGGTACACCGTCGTTCCGATGATGGTCGGTGTCAATTCCAGCGCCGAATTCAAGATCGCGTTTTGCACGGCATTGGCGACCTGGGCGGCATTGAGCGGCACCGAAGGCGGCCCGGGGATCGGGTCGATGTTGATGCCGATGAAACCGGGAGCCGGGGTCGGGCTGGTGGCGTCGACGAACTCGAACCCTTGGCTGAAGGAGCCGTCGTTAACGGTGAAGGTTTCTCCCACTTGCACACCGCCGACGTCGGCACCGGCCGACGGGACTTCCAAGCCCAGCGTCCGCGGTGCGTTGTCCAAACCGCTGGTCGCGACATCGATCCGGGTGTTCGGCTCCGAACCGATGAGCACGCGTGGCCCGTCCACGCCCACACTGACGTTCAGGTCGACCAGCGGGTCGGCGAGGACGCCCTGGATCGCGTCGACGATGTTTTGAGCGATCGTGTTACGGAACACATCCAATTCGTCCGGTTCGCTGGGCGTCGGCGTGGTCGGCAAACTGACCGGAATGCTGCTGGGCAACGTCGTGCCGTCCAGATCGAACTCAAACACGGCGACCGGATTGACCCCGTCATTGATCGTGAAGATCCCTCCGTCGATCAAACCGCCCTGGTTGGTTCCTTCCACCGGGACCTCGACCGTCAGCACCTCGGGCATTTGAATCACAAAGCCGGATTCGAACTCGAACACGACTTTGCCACCGTTGCTGTCGGTGATAGCGATCTGGTCGCCGTCGTTGATCTGGTCGGCCGTGGGGGCGATCAAAACGGTGCGGTCCCGATTGTTCATCTCGATTCGGTACGCGCGATCGTCGTTCCAGATCCCGGCCAGCGGTGTCAGCGTGATCGTGTTTTTCGTTTCGTCATAGTTGAAGGTGTAATCGATGCCTTCGGTCAGCAACCGATCGTCTTCAAACAGCGTGATATTCGCACCGCTGGAGCGGACGCCCGGAATTTCCGAGACGACGATCGTGCTGTTGTCGATCCCCGAACCGGTGAACGGATCGGACGAATCGCCGGAGTCACGGAGCTGGATCCGGAACTGTTCATAGACGCCGCTTTCCAGATTGATGAAGCTGATGTTGGGGTCGCTGTCGATGCCTTCGGCATCGTTGTCCCGAGGTGCCTCGGCGATCGCGACGGGACCGACCAGATCGGCCAATTCCACCGAACCGCGGTCACCGAAGATGGACGAACCCTGACCGGTGTTGGGATACAGCGGGTTGTCGGCTCGCTTGATTCCGGTCACGTCACGCAGGGGAGCAAGCACGTTGCTGATCGGCAGCCCGATCGATTCACGCAAACTGGACAACGCGCTGCGTTCACGCAGCGAATCGACGTTGCTGTCGATGACCGACGAGAACGGGGCGGGCAGGAAGTTGTCTCCGCCCGGGTTGACCAACGTCACGGCGGCATCGGGGTTGGTCAAATTGAAATCGTCGGTTCCCCCGTTGACGTTGCTCGGCCCTTTGTTGGCGTCGGTGGTGTGTCCGACGATGACCAACGGTGCATCGGTAAAGACGGGGGCTTCCGGTTCGTCGTACTGGAACACGCTGCCGACGACCACGACCTCCATCGGTTTGGCCTGTTGGTCGAACGCGGTCGAACTGAATCCCTGGCTGTGGGTCTCTTCCACGACCACGCTTTCGTGCAGGTTCAGCAGCACGTTGTTCAAGATCGCGGGGCTGGCACCGGCGGTCACCATGATCCCGGTTTCGTTGATCACCTGATCGATGTCGAATCCGGGTGCCGGATCGAGTCGCAGACCGGCCGCGATCGCTTCGGGACTGAGTTCGATCTTGGCGGCGTTTTCGACGAACACAAAGTTTTCCGTCGTTCCCGCACCGGCCGTCGTCCGGCGGTTGTGACCATAACCGATCGTGTCTTGATTCAAGATCGTCGTGTTGTGGAAGTCGTGATCGTTCAAATTGCCGATACCGTCGCGGTGGGTCATCAGCACGCCGTTTTCGAGTCCGCGGCGGGTCGTGTTGACAATACCTTGGTTGTCGCTTTCATAGCCGCCAAGCGCCGTGGCACGAACGCGTGCGATCGGTCCGGGAACCGCCAGCGTGTCGTTGTTGGGCAACGGATGGCCGTTGGCGCCGTACAGCACACGTGCGTTGCCGACGCGCGGTTCGATCGCGTCGCTGATCGCCCGCATGATGTCCGGCAGGAAATCTTCCGCCTGGTTGGTATCACCGACCTCGATCGGAACATTCCCGGCCTGCGCCGCACCGCCCAACGGGACAAACTCGAATGTCCGCGCGTTGGTGACGCCGCCGACGATGAAGTTGGGCGGCAGATCGGCGACCTGGGTGATCACAAAGGTGGTTCCGATCACGTCCGAGCCGACCATGCCGGTCGCCCGCCCCGTGTCGGCGCTGATCACGTGCGTCCGTGGGGCGTAGGTTTCCAGGTTGATCGTGTACGTGCCCAAATCGGCGGTGTTGCCGCTGCGGCCGGAAATGGCGTTGGGATCGAAGTTCAGATTGCTGTCGGCGCTGACCGCGACGTAGTAGACACCTTTCTTGGGCGCGAAGAAATCGATGAAGGGGTCTCGCGCGTTCACGTCGTCTTGGACCAAACCGCCAGCCAAACCGGTCGATGCCGGATCCAGGTGGTCCGGCGCGGTGGCCGACAGACTGACCAGCGCCTCGTCGCCGTTCTCGTCGTCAAAGGACTGACGTTCGCCCAGTTCGTTGAAGATCTGGACTGCCGTGTTCGCACCGCCCGCGACGGTATCGATGTCGACGACCAGGCGGTCTCCGAGGTCCAAATTGACGCGGTAGAAGTCGACGTCGCCGTCCGGTCCCAGCGGGCCGACGTTGTCGCCCAGGACCGCCGTGCTGGTGTAGACATTGCGGTGGCTGGGGCCGACCTTGGTGTCGATCGCATCGGCCAGGACATCGTTGGATTCAGCATCGGCCTGCGGATTCAAACTTTCCAACCCGTCGGATCCGTAAATCGTGTTGTTGACGATCCGCGCGAACGGTTGCACCGACTCGGCGACCGGCGCCTGGGTGATATCGAACGCGTTTTGGCTGCCGCGGAAGTACACCTGACTGGCACCTTGCAGATAAACCGCCGCGCTGTCAAAGCTCATCGGCGTTTGCTGCAAGAATTCGAACGCGCGGTTGCGACGGAACGGAGACGGCCCGATCGTCGGCGTCACCAACTCGACCAATCCGTTGGTCACCAGAATGCTTCCCTGGATGGACTGCATGATCGACGTGGCCAATTCGATCGACGAATACGAAACACGATCGATCGCGTTGGTGCGGTTGTAACCCGACGCGGTGTCTTCACGGTAGTAAATCGGCACGTGGCCGTCGCGGACACCGTTGCCGCCTTGGGTTCCCGAACCGGTCGGTCCGCCGACGCCATCGATCTCTTCAAATTCAAACGTCACGCGGGTGCCGCCCGCATCGATGGTCAGCAACGCCCCTTCGAGGATGGTCCGGTTGCCCGCTCCGGCGATGTTCGGATCCAGCGCGGCCACTTCGATCATGTCAAAGACGTCCAGCACGAACGGCGCGGTTTCTCCGTCGACCTTGACACCGGAGTAACCCGCCTGGTCAATCGTGTTGTTGGAAACCACGATCCCCGGAGCCAAGCCGCCGAGCACCGAATCGTTCAGGATCGGCAGGTTCCGCGCGTAACCCGGATAGGCATTTCCCACCGGCGGGAACTGCAGGAACGGATGGTTGCCGTCGATCAACGGCAGGAACGTCGGGGTGCCGAAGGAGAAGTCGTTGTCCCGCACGTCTTCGGGATCGATGTCGCGAACGCCCGGTTCGGCCCACACGCCGATCGCCCGGACATCGCTGATCGTGTTTGAATCGATGATCACTTGCCCCTGGGTCCGCACGTAGTTGGAGTCACCAAAACCGTCGTGCAGGATCGCGGGCAACAGCAGATGGCCGTCGGCATCGCGTGTCAGTGCGGTCCCGGCCGGCGGTGCATCGGCGACCGAGTCAATCGCGATGAAACTGCCCCGGGCGCTGCCCGAGAGCGACAATCGGCCGTCGGTCAACGTTTCGTTGTCTTGACCGGCCGACGAAGAGGCCTCGATGTCGATCCCGGTTTGCTGGGTGATCGCGGTTCGGATCGCCTGGGCGATTTGCGCCGGCGAATCGCCCGTGTTGAACAACACCGGTGTGTGTCCGAATTGGACCGTGCCGGGGGTGGTGGTGAATTCAAAGGTTTGAATCGACGCCCCATCGCCCAGGGTGAACGTGTCGCCGTCGGAAAGCTGGCTGCCTTGCGGAGCGACGATTGTGAACGACTGGTTGTGGCGGTCATTGGTGTCGAAGTCCTCGACCAAATCCACGGTTCCGAACCCGACCGAAGCCGCATACGGGGTGGCCGGCCGTGTTTCGAGCTGGTATTCGCCCGCACCACCGGATCCGAAACCGGTGAATTCATCGGTGCCGCCGGGAGTGTTGAAGATTGTTTCACCGCGTTCGGCGAACCCGACAATGAAGTCGTCCAAGAGCAGCCCGTCGTTCTCCACGCTGGCTCCCGCGACCGGCGTGTACGTCACCTCCACGCGGATCCCCGTGTCACCGGCAAAATCGCCGATGTCTTCGCGGAATTGGAACCAGGTGTCGTCGGCCACCAAATTGCCGTTGTTGGCGATCACCCGCCCGGCCTGGTTTTCGTTGCTGAAAATCCGGATCTGGACGCTGTCGGAATTGAACGCCCCATCGACGAACGGATCGAAGCGATAATTGAAGTAGAACGTCGGCATGTCGACGTCGACGTAGCCGCTCAGATCAAACGGTTGACTGGTGATCGTCGACGGATCCGTGGTGGCCAGACGGTCGTATTGCAGGGTTTGGTTGCCAAACAGCCCTTGCGGCAACAGGTGGTCTTCCACCGAAACGTGCAGGCGATAATCAAGCGGCCCGAACAACGGATCGGTGTTGGCGGTCGTGATCGCACCGGTGTTGGTGTCGACCGAAACGTTCACTTGAGACTGTGCGATTGCAACGACGTAGGTGCCGGCCTGCAGGTTGGGCGTTCCGAACGCGGCGCTATCGAAGAACGGGTCCAGCACACTGTTACTGCCGCTGCGTCCGTCCAGAGTCGACGACAGGGTGTTGGAAAAGACCTGGACGTAGCGTCCGGTCACCGGGTCCTGGCGGAACAGGTACATCGTCGTGTCCACGCTGGTCGGATCGGGGACGAAGACGATGTTCTCCGAATCGGGATCCAACTCGTTGACGAAACTGTGACCGTCATCGATATCCAAGATCACACGTGCGTTGTCGGTGTCGACGGTGAACTGATACAGGTCCGAACGATCACCACCCAGGGTGCCGTTGATCGACACGTGTGGGATCGACGTGGAGGTGTTGTCGGAACTGTTGAAGACAAAGTCGCCGCCGATTTCGATGTTGTCATCGAGCGACCAGTTCAGCGCGTCCAGGTCGGCCGGGCCGATCCCTCCGATCGCAAATTCGGCGGCATCACCGCCGGCGACAAAGACCTCGCTGAAGACCGGGTTGAAGTTCTGTGACGGCCCACTGGACCCGTCAAAGTGACCGGGTTTGCCGTGACCGAACATCCCGTCCCCGGCCAATTCGAACTCGCTGGCCGCGATGTCCACGCTGGTGAAGAAGTCGGGAACCACCGGTCCGCCGGCGGTGCTGGGTTCTTCCCCTGCATCAAAGCGTTGCTCGACGATCCGGCGAACCGAGTTGATCGGCTCGCGACGGACAAACTGAGACGACGTCAGCGCGACCGGCTCGACGCCCGCCCCGGTGACTGCCACGTAGTAGGTGCCCTCGGGCAAGGTGACCGGACCGATCAACGGGTCGCCGGTCGAAATCGAACCGCGTGAAAGTTTTTCCGAGCCGTCGTTTTCACCGTTCGGGCTGGTCAGGTCGTCCAAGACGTTGCTATCGGTGCCGAACAGGATCAGCCGCGGTTCGAGCGCTTCGCTGAACTCTCCGTCGGGGTCATAGAAGACACTGATGTTGGTGTCCGGCCGGTTGAATCCGGCGGCGTAATCGATGTCAAAGATCATCGACCGAATCGCGTTATCGATGTCATCGTTCTGCAGATCGATCTGATAAAAGTCGACGTCACCGGAGAACGACAATTCGCCGGCAACACTGATCACGTTGTTGCGATTTTCGACAATGTTGCCCAGATACTGCGCCCGTTGCGACGGGTTCTCCGTGCTGTTGGTCGTCGTGTCGATCAACACCGGCGGGCTGATCTGGTCGTTGTCGGCGTTGAACGGATCGGCCGCCTCGTTTTCGCTCGCTTCACCGAGCAACGGCGAGGTCCCCATCAGGCCCTGGACGTGAACCCCGTGGTTGGCGTAACGGATGTCGGAGTACCGCACCACGCTGCCCGGGAATTCCTGGTCTTCGGTCAATCGCACCTGGAATCGATAGCCGCCGCGGGTCAGCCCCGCGGTCGCGTCATCGGGATTGATCGAAGCGCTCCGCACGCGGAAGAAATACGTGCTCCGCGAATTCGGATTGGTCGGGTTGCCGGTCAGCGTGAAGTGAATCCCGGCATCGCGAGGATTGGTGGTCTCAAAGTCCTCGTACACCCCTTCGACGCCGAACTCGCTGAACTGCGGATCGCGTGCCTGCAGCGACGTGGTGACGCCCTCCAGACGCGGATCAAAGACCTCCACGGTCGATCCGTTGGCGATTTCATCACCGCTGTCATTGCTGCGGGCGAGCACGTTGCCGTTGGCGTCGAGCAATTCGATCACCGAGTCGAGGGTAAAACTGGTCGTGTCGATGTCGACCCAGATCTCCGTCCCCGGGGTTCCCGTGAAGCTGTAGGTGTCGACGTCGTCGGGATTGCTAAGGAACCCTTCGACTTCGAAACCCAGTCGCAGCACTTCATCGCTGGCGGTCAGTGAGCTGGCCAGCTGGCCGAGTACCTGTGCGTTCTGGACGCTGCCGTTCAAACCGGGCGCGACCTCGGTGGGCAGTTCCAATTCGGGAATCACATCGACGTTGCGATCGTTGCTCCACTGATCCAACAAGATACTTCGCCAGTCGTTTGCTTCGGGCCGCGAATTCGACTTGTCGCCGTTGGTGTCGGTGAACTGAGTGCCTTCGGGGGTCAGACCGGCACCGACGGTATCGTCGCGGAAACTGGTCAAAACGACGGGAGAATCCGGCAGACCGAGGATCGAAATCGAGCCGCCGATGCGATCGATGGCGTCGTTGGGGGTCCCCGAGGCGGTCAATCCGGTTCCGATCGTCGCGCTGTTGGGCGTGCCTTGGCCGCTGCTGAGTTCGGTCAGCAGCGGATTGTCCTGGTCGCCGAGTTTGACGACCAGACTTTCGTCGACACGGCTGCGGAGTTTCAGCCCGCCGCCGGAGTGGATGTTGTCCACGATGATCGAATCGAAGACCATGTGAACGATGTCCGTATCGTCCCAAACACTCTCGGTCGTCAACGTCCCGCCGCGGATTTCCAGACCGGTGATCTGGTCCAGTCCCGGAAGGTCATTGTCATCGTAGCGGTTGAAACGAATCATCGGCCCGAAGTTGTCGTCCAGCTCGCTGATCCGATCGATCGAACCGGTTTCGCGTCCGGTGTCGATCACACGCTCGGCGGTCAAGGAGTCGGAATCGATGTCGATGATCGAACCGTCGTTGTCGATGAAGGTGTTGCCGACGATCACCGGCTGGCTGCCGCGGACGAAGATCGTCGAGGGGGCCACCGCCAGACGTCCGAAGCGGCCCAGCGGTCCGGCACCGTCCTGGCCGCTGTCGTTGAATTCGAAGCGGGTGTTGGTGATCCGCCCGTCGGCTTGCTGCAACTGCAACGGGACGAAGCCGATCGTTTCGCCGCCTTCGATCAGACTGATCCCACCGGCGTAGGAGACCACGCCGTTGTCGATGCTGATCGACGAGGTCGGCCCGGCGTAGATCCCGGCCCAATCGCCGTGCTGGGGGGCCTGGAAAACGGGCGATCCGTCGTCGTTGTTGGTGTCAAACGTTCCGCCGGCACCGAATCGGTCGTCGCGGATACTGGTCATCACGATCGGATTGCTGCCGTCGCCTTCGGCCAGCATCACCGAACCGGGTTGAAGTTCGATCCGCGAACCGCTGAGTTTCATCACGATGCCCGGATCCATCACCAGCGATCCGTCCAGACGGCCACGCGTTCCGGTTCGATTCAGATCCAACGTGACCAACCCCGGTGATCCGGCGTCCAAGGCCAAGTCATCGATGAACGACGCCGCGCTGGCGCCCAGATCCGCGACCAGCCGAAACTCCGGATTCGCAGAGGCTTCGGCGCGGTACAGACGACGCGAGACGTAGTCGGTCCCACGATTGATCAGCGGCAATGCGGTCAATTCCACGCTGCTGTCGTCGTCGCTGACGGTAAAACTGAATTCGTCGATGCTGGCCAACGATTCAAACCCGTCTTCATCGACGAATGTCATCTTGTAGACGTAGGTGCCCGCCGCCAGCGATCCGCCGGGCAGCTCGCGGGCCGAAACCAAGGACAGCGACGGTGCGAATCCGTCGGTGATCGATCCACCGGGCTTGCTGGCGATGACCAGGTTTTCCGGCAACACGTGCACCACATCGATGTCGTCAAAGCGGCCCGAGACGGTCATCTCGCGAGGCGTTTGGGTGGCGGTCGTCGGGACTCTGACGAACAGACCGTTGACCGTGTTTTCCACCAACAGGTTGTCATAGATCTCCGGCCCGATCCGATCGTAGTCGGCCGTAAACTCACCGGCTTGTTGGAATCGTGGCGACTGGTAGGACGTTTCTTCGAAACTGTCCGGCGAGGCGCTGATCGCCGAGTCGGCGCTGAAGGTGATTTCGTTGAAGGTGATCGTCGGTCGCAGGTTGATCACCAGGATCGGGTTGACCAGTTGTTGCACCGAGTCGATCAACACGTTGCTGCTGCCGCCGTATCGGATCTCGGCGTGATTGACGCGTTGCAGGAAGATCCCTTCGTCTTCGAGATCGCGGCGACCTTCGAATTGGTCCAGGTCGCGCCGGAAAATCAAACCGCCCCAATCGCCGGCTTGAGCGTCCGGGCTGTCACCGGCCGCGGCCGCATCGGCGCGCAAGTCACGAATGCTGGTAAAGATGACGCTACCGTCGTCGTATCCGTCGACGCCTTCATTGACGTCGCTGGTCAGGGTCGTCGCAATCGGATCGCCTTCCAGGCTCAATTCGACCAACCGGGGCGCCCCGAGCACCTGCAGCGCGCCGCCGCTGCGATCGACCTGCAACGTGCTGCTGCCGACGTTGATGTAGGATCCGCGGAGCTTCAGGATCGCGCCGGCATCGATCATCGTCGTGACGCCACGGGGAACGTCCATCGTGCGGCCGTCCTCGAGCGATCGTCCGCCGACATCGGTCAGACCGATCTGGTAGCTGAAGTTGTCCACTTCGGTTTCCACCAAGCCGTCCAACCCGCCGTTTCCGACGATCCGAACGATGTCACCTTCGATCGCCGAATCAAAGGCATTGGCGACATCGGAATTGGCAATGTTGTTGAACGGGTTTTCCAAGCTGCCGTCGGCGTTCGGCCCGGCGGTCTTGTCGACGAAGATGTTTCGTCCGATCGCGACCGCGGCGCGGAATCCGTTGGACAACGCGACGCTGCGCTCGCCGCTGAACTCCAATCCGGTGCCCACGCGTTGGACCGAGACGCCGGTTTCGTTCTGACGGAAGTTGATCGCCGAAGCGAGCGCCGAGGCCAAGTTGCCGCTGGGGGTCGGGAACCCGCTGGTCCCATCGCTGTAGAAGACCGGAACATTTCCCGGGATCGGTTGGCCGCCGGTGGGGACGAATTCGTAGGTCCGCGCGATGCCGGTCCCGGAAACGATCGTGATCGTTTGCCCGGCCACGACGGCCTCGCCGTCGTCGGTGAAATTGACGATCCGGTTTTCCGGACGCGTTTGGAACCAGAAATTGTTCGCGCCACCGGGGTTGCCGTCACCGTCACCGTCCAGCGGCGTGCCGGGCACACCGTCACGATTGCTATCGCGATCACGGATCACGTCCACTTCGTCGACCAGCGGTTCGAATTTCAGATGCAATTCGTACGCGCCCTGGGTGCGACCGCCGTAACCGCTGCCGGGAATCGTCGGGTCGTATTGATCGTTCCCGCTGGCGGAGACCCCGACGTAGTAAACGCCTTCATCGAGTGAGGCGATGATCCGCGAGTCCTCGCTAAAGTAATCGTCGTTTTGTGCCAGTTTGGTCAGACCACCGCCCTCCAGCCGGACCGGCAAGGGAGCGGCGCTGGCGGAGCTGATGTCCGAAGCCGGATCACCCAGGGTCACCGACGCCCGAATGATCGAACTGGCGAACGGATCGTTGTTGATCGCATCGACGACTTGCTGTGCCGTCACGCTGCTGATGAAAACGCCCTTGCGTGGCAGATCCAGCAAGACCGCATTGGGGATCGGATTGCCCGAGCTATCGAAGACACGATTGACGCGGATTTCGTCGTCACCGAGCCCGCGGTCGGATCGAATGAATCGCACCTCGGTCCCGTTGCCCGCACGCCCGGTGATCAAGGCGTCAAAGGTCACGCCGAGGGTGGAACCAAATCCGAGATCGGAGACCACCGACGCACGGGTCTCTTCGAACAACGACAGCGTCGTGTCCAACAAACTGCTGTCGGGCAACCGCTCGGCGAACGATTCGGCCGTCAACGTTCCGACCTTGTCCTCGTCACCCAGGATGACTTCGAAGCGGTACAGGTCGATGTCCACGCTGTCGGGATTGTGCAGGTACTGACCGTGCTGGACGTCATAATTGCCGGGGAACACGGGCTCCAAATCGACCGACGAGAGCGGCGTGTCGATGTTCTGGTTGAGGAACAGGAAATCCAGCGCCATCGTGGTTTGCGCGGGCAATTCCGAAGCTTGTTCCAGCCCCAGCAGGAAGCCCACACCGGCGGCCGCCTTGCGGGTGAAATCCTCGCCGTAATCCAGGCTCAGGTTCGCTTGGTTGCTGAACACGATCGCCGATTCTGCAAACGTCGGATCGATCCGTAGCGACGCGTTGAGCGCCGAGGTGACCGCCCCCGACCGCACCAGGGTCGTGTTGGCGCGGAACTGCAAATTACTGGTATCTCCAACGGCAAACGTGATTCCTTCGTCAAGGGTCTCGCGGAACTGGACGCCCAGTTCGGCCGCCCACAGGTTCAACACTTCTCGAATCCGAGTCTTTTGCCGCGCGTTGATTTGGTTCAAAAAGTCGGTCGAACCCTGGCTGTCAAAAATCCCTTGAAAGTTGTAGGGAATCTCGGTGATGCCATCGAGCGCATCGGGGCCAAAGTTCGAATTGATGTGACCGCGCAGCCCATCGACGCCGACTTCAAGATCGCGGTGTCCGGGATCATCGTTCCCGCCGGCCAACTCGATCAGGAATGGTTGCGGGTCGATCGATTCGGCGACGACCAGACTGGTGATGGAGTCGTCTTGGCCGAAGATGCCGACATCCAACGAAGTGGTCAGCGTGTCGCCGACGGCGGTCATTTGCAGCGCCGGCGCACCGATCACGCTGCGTGGCAGTTCGAGACCACCGCCGTCGTTCACATCGCCGTTTCGTTCCGATCGAATCGCCAGGACCGCGGCCACCGAAGGCGTGGCCGCCACGGCGGCTTTGAGTTCATCGACCGTCGGCAGCGGATCCACGGCGGGGTCGGCCAGTCCGAAGTTAAACACCACGTTGTTGCTGGCGTCCAAGGAAACCGACAAACCGCCCGACCCGGTGCTGATGAATCGGACCTCGCGCCCGCTGGCCGATTCGCCGATCTGATTCAGGATAAACTCGACCCGCAGCCCCTCGTGCTGGAAATCGGTCACGGCGGTCGGCTGCACGGACAACTGACGCGGCGGCAAAATCAAATCGACGCGGTCGTCGACCGCCGTGCCGATGCGCAGCCGCCACGTGCCGCCCTCGTGCAATTCATCGGCGGCGACGGCCGGTAAATTGTTGATGTCGTCACTGAAAAACAATCGCGCCGTGTGAGTCGCTTCGTCATAGACGACCTCGTCCGGGAAGAACAATTCGTCGTCCGTCGTGCGAACCGTCTCCTTCGTGAACAGCAACTGATAAAAACGTGGATTCTCCGCCGAACGCTGCGTCGGATTGCCGTTGTCGTCGTCTTCGACGAACAACGGATCCTCGTTGAAATAGACGACGATCTCGTTGCGGTTTTGGTGCAGTTGACCATTGGCATCGCGGACCACCGGCTGGGGCACGACCGATTCGACCAGCGCACCGAGGCTGAGCTTGAAATCGATCCGCTCGCTACGTTGTGCCGGATCGCTGGGAACGAACAACTCGCCCGACGCGTTGCGGAGCCCGGTCACGCCCAGACCGATGTCGTCGAACCCGAAGACTTCGATGCGGTAATCGTCATCGGGCAACGACTCGGCAAATCGAACCACCACCTCGTTCTGATTGGGATCGCCCAGGGTGACCAGACCGCGTTCGACCGGCACGTCGTCGGCCGTGCCCAGTTGCCCGTCCTCGCCGGCGCGCGTGATCTGGATGCCGTCAAACGTTGCCGTGTCCAGGACCTGGTCTTCGTCAAACCCGAACGTCAACACTCGTGGCGAGGAATCGCGCACGCTACCGTCGGTGATCAACGCGCCCTCATTGGGCTGAATCCCGATCAACTGGGGACCGGCCAGCAACTGTCGTGACTCCAGCGATTCGAACAACTGACGTCGCCGCAACTCCCGCGGCTTGGATGAACGTCGTTTTTTGCTTCGACCGGAAACAACGGGTGCGGCAGAACGTGACTCAATGATGTTCGACTCGATGACGTCCTGGGGAGCACTGTTGGACGTTGAGTTCTTTCGCTCACGCGAAGTCATAGACCAGACCTTCATGGGGGCGTTGCTGTGTACGTCGAGCGGTTGCTTGACGCCTCAGACCGGCCGGTGGGGGTGGACAATCGTGTTGTGGGTCGGGCGATCTCGGGTTCAAAAAACCGCCCAAAAAACAAGGCAAAATGACAAGTCGCTCCTCGACCTGGAGGACGGGCGAGAAACGAGAGCCGAGTATAGTTCGACCGAAAAAACCCGCAAATAAATGCGTGCTCCGCGGTCATCGCAGCCATTTTTCGGGGGTCGACCCTGCCGATCATGACGGTGCGAACGCTGGAATGAGATAATCCGACGCCCTCCCGTTCAGGTGGCTCCGGCACGAGAAATCCCGGGAAATCGGTACTCTCGCTACACTCCAACGTCGACGTTGGACGACCCAACGCCGCTAAAGTTCCGCAGATTCATCCATCCGGTGGGCGACCGACAATCGATCCCACCTGTTTGGGGCAGCTGCCGCCTGAGGGTTTGCCGACAATCCAGTTTTTTCGGTGCCTATAGATGCGCCACAGATGGCCGTTGGCACGCAACTTCACCGATCGATCGACCTGGTTTCTCGCACCCGGGGCGCACTCGAACCGATTCGCGGCCCCGCGACGGTTGCGCCGCGATTGCCACCTGCATCGACATCCACCCCGCATCCGGGGGCAGTGTCTACCGGAGGCAGTGTCTACCGGGCCGGCGAACACCGGGCACATTTTGTCGCACGGAATCCTTGACCGCGTGGGTGGGAGTCCCTTACCCTAGACAGCGAGTCTTGAACGCCCGACTGCCCAATAGAGATGATTCTCGAGGCCGACATGAGCAACGATTCGCAAAACACTCGTCACGACCAGCCGCTGACGACCAGTCCCATTGAGTCTTTGACCCGTTCGGTCCGCAAGCGACTCTGGCTGGCCTCGGTCGTCCAGGGCGTCACCACGGGCCTGTTGATCGGAATCGCCGCCGCACTCGTGTTTGCCTTGGCACGCGCTATCCTGGCACCGGCCACCCACTGGGGATGGGCCGTTGCGATTTCACTGCTCGGCGGTGCGATCGGCTTGCTGTTGGGCGCTTCGCGAATCCGCAGCGCCCAATCGGCGGCTCGGATGATCGACGAGCACTTCAACCTCAAAGACCGGTCGATCACCACGCTCGAATTTCTCGCCGCTGCCGACAAGTCATCTGCCGACAAGTCATCTGCCGGCAACCAGACCGCCAAGCGGTTGCAAATCGAAGAGGCCAACGCGCACCTGGAAAAAATCGACGCTCACCAGTGCGTTCCGATCCGATCCTGGAAACAACCGCTGCGATGGGCCGCAGGTCTGGCCGCCGGCTTGATCCTGGTCCTCGCACTGACCGGCAGCGGGCTACCCGAAGTCGACGCCAACCCGGTGCTGGCGTTAGCGAGCGAACAATCGATGACGCTGCGTGAAACGATGCTCAGCGAGCTGGAAGAACTGGCCAAAGAGCACGAAGATCCCGAAATCGAGAAATTGCTGGAAGAGCTTCGCGAAAAGGTCGACGAGCTGGAATCCGAAGCGATGGACGAAAGCGACCTGATGGCGTCGCTTTCGGAAATGGAACAGGCCTTGGCCGAAGCCCGCGAGGCGATGCAGTTGGAAATGACCGACGCCACCATGCAAGCCCTCGCCGCAGCGATCAAACCGTCCGACCAACTGCAACAAGCCGCCAAGGCACTCGAATCGCAAGATTACGAAAAAGCCAGCGAAGAACTGGAATCGGTCGACCCGTCCAAAATCGGCGACAAACAACGCCGCGCCGTCGCCGACAACCTGAAAAAGATGGCCGCCAAACTCAGCGTTGGAAAGAACGGCCAACTCAGCGAGTCGATCGGCCAACTTGCCGAAGGACTGAGCAACAAGAACATGAAGGAGTGCAAGAAGTGCCTGTCCAAACTGGCCAGTGAGTGCAAGAAACAAGGCCAGTGCAAGAAGATCGGCCAGTGCATGTCCTGCCAACTCAATCGCCTGGCCCAGTGCAAAGGCCAATGCCGCAGCCAGTGCCAATCGAACATCGCCAAAAAGTCGAACAGCCCCAGCACCAAAGCCGGCATCGCTTCCAGCGGCCAACCGCTCGGTGACAAGGCGACACAGATCGACAGCACCCGCCGCGAAGAACAATTGACGGGGGTTCAAGGCGAAGGGGCCAGCGAGACCGAAATCACGCAAGCCCCCGAAGGCGAACAAGACGCGGTCCGAGCCTATGCCGGAAAGTACAACGATTTCCGCCGCCAAGCCGAAGCCGTCCTCGATTCCGAACCGCTGCCGATGGGCGTCCGCGAAACCGTTCGAACCTACTTCGAAGCCATTCGCCCCAACAGCGAAGAGGCCGCGGTGACCGCCGAAGCAACCAGCTCCCCGTAGCTAGCGGCCAGGACGAACGCGTGGCATCCCGACGCGAATGGTTCGGCTCAACTTGCTAACCATTAAAACGCGGCCGAAATCGATCAAGTCCGCGACCTCCTGAGGATCGCGTGACTCCTGGACGATCCACTCGGTCATCATCGCCCCCTTGGTTTGCACTTCGCACTCGGGGTTTCCGACCTGGGCCAGGAACGTCGTCCGCACCTCACTCAAATCCGTGTTCGGACCGTGCATCAAGATGATTCGAATCTCCGAATCCCTCGGCCCGCCCCTCGCACCACGCCGATACGAATTCATTCGCGATGCCGGGTCTTCCATCCCCGGAGGCGACCAATTCGGGGCTCGCATCTTGGCCAGGGTTTCCTCATGGTGCCGCGCCATCTCCGCATCCCGATACGATTTGACCGATCCACCGATGATCATCAACACGGTCAACAGAGACATCTGCAACAGATAGCCGGCGGCGGCCACGCGGACGATGCCGATCTGTTTCCACAGAAAGACGACCAGGGCGCTGATGCCGATGAAGACGGTCAGTGATCCGATGATCGCGCCGACGCTGGACGGATCGAACCCCGAAAAGTCCAGGTTCTCGTTGCGGTTGACGCGCCGCGCGATCCGCAATCCCGCCTTCGCCCCGACGGCCAAGATCAACAATAAGACGCCACCGGCTCCCAGCCCCGCCATTTGAGCACCGATGCCCTGAGAGACTTTCTGGACCAGATGATATCGCGGAAGAAACGTGGCCCCCGCGATCATCAGCCCCACCGGCAACTCGATGGCACAAAAGACCAGTAGCGGAGGAAAGATGATGCACGAGAGCAAGGCAACAATGTTGATCGCAACGATCGCCGTGACGACCTTGTGATTCCCGATCCAACCCAATAGCGTCGTCGCGACCGACCCGCCCGAAGACGTTCGACGCGATTGCGCGGAAAATCTGGCCGGCGCCGGTCCCGTAGTCGCCGGTCCCGCAGTCGCCGGCCCCGCAGTCGCCGGTCCCGCAGGTGGCGGCACCTCGAGTTGCCCCAGGTCCAGCGGCGGGGCAGCCGACGGACCAGGCGGCAGCGATGCAAAGTCCAACGTCGCCGGCGCCGTCGGCTCGGGCATCCCACTTCGCTCGGGCGCCGACGCGCAACTCACTGCGGCGGGTTGCTTCCGGGCGGGCAACTGGACCTGCGTGTTGCACTTCGGACAGGCGACCCGCGCCGGCCGATCCAACAGCTTGACGGACAGCTTCGCGCGGCAACTGGGGCAGGCGACGACGCACGATTCGGGAGCGGTCGCTTTGCCCGGGCGTGGCGTTGGCGCAAGTTCCACCGCCGGAACAACCGAGTACGACTGGCACTTGGGGCACTGAACCTGTCGTCCAACCGCGACGGAATCGACTGCCAGAGTTTGCGCGCACGTTCCGCAAGGAAACTTGATCCTGCCAGCCACATCCGCACTCCGGCATCAAGGAAAGACGATTGAAAAGAATCGTGACAAGTGAACAGCCCTGTCAGTGTATCGCCTTTGACCGCCCCCGGTGCGGACAAGTTCCGTCAATCGCCCGCCAACAGCACGCATTGACCGAGAAAGAGGACCGCATGGCTCGCGTGGTCCCCCGCCGCTGGATTTTCGAGTAGCGGACGAGGCGACGAGTGCATACGGGATGCCGGCTGCCAGGACTCCTCGCGTCGTCCACTACCATTTACCCGAAGGCCATCGTTTTGCCCCCATCGTTTTGCCCCCATCGTTTTGCCCCCATCGTTTTGCCCCCATCGTTTTGCCCCCATCGTTTTGCCCCCATCGTTTTGCCCCATCATCCTGCCCCAACCGCCATTCCGACCGGCCGCTTCAACTCCAACGCAGGCAGTGCGACATTGACCCACTGGGCGTCATCGGGGTACCAGTCAGCCTCGGTGTTGGTCGCCACGACGTTGACCAGTTCTCGTGCGGCGGCGAGTTTTTTGGCGACGGCCGGCGAGAGCGTGCCGCTGTAGATGGCCATCCCGTCGACCCGGATGCCGCGGGGGCCGAACAGGTCAAAGGCGGGAGAAAACCCGGCCTGCCATGGTTCGCAAGACGCGGTTGCCAAGACGAGCTTGCAATCCAGCGTCGCGCCGGGGATCGCTCCGGCACATTGAAACTCCCTCGAATCCTCCTCCGGCATGCCCGAAAGCGGCGCGATCGCCACGTCCTTCAAGACGCCATCGGTTTCCATCCCCGAGGCCGATACACAGACCGAATGCATCTGAACCGGCGCCCCCCGCAACGCTTCCAGCGCCCAGTCGCGATCCGCCATCGCCTTTCCGATCCCCGCATCCAACGCCGCCACCTCGACGCCGGTCAATCGGGTCAGCGCGTCGATCAAGTGCAACCCCCGCGTCGTTCCGGTAAATCCCGAACCGTACAACAGGATGTCCCCGTCGCGTGCCAAGGACGCACCGATGATGCGCAGCGACGAGGCGTGGTCGAGTGCCAGATCGGCGCGATCGATCGACCGTTCTCCCAATCGCAGTGCACCATCACAACCATCGGAAATCAAAAAGATCGCGTCCAGTTCGGCCTGGTCTGCCAACGCCTCGGCCATCTGCTTGATCCCGTCATGTTTCGGGTCCAAGTAGACGATTTCCAGCGGCTGGCCGTTGGCCACCAGATCCTCGACCCGCGATTCATGTTCCCCAACGCTCAAATCGACGAACGCAAACTGGCGAGGACAAAGCCCGGCGGTGCCGATCGCGTTTTCTTTTTTGCGGCCGTACCAGGAAACGGTCTGCGTTTTGGGGCCCGGTCGGCTGGCCGAATCATGGGCGCCATCCATGGCGAGGTAGTCTGCGACGTCGGCATCGATCAAGACGCGATCTTCGACGGATTCGGAAACGCGACGACGCGGAGGGAAATTGGAGCGTTGGGTGGGAATCATAGCAGTGGCCGGCTCCGCGGCCGGCGACGCCTGGGACGTCATCAGCGCACGAAGACTTGGGGGAGGATGAATCGCACGTCACGTTGCACCCGAAACGCGTACCCGACGCGTAACACGTGACCTTCGTCCCTACCGTTAACGGCCGAGGGCAAACCCTCACCAAAGTCAAACCCGAGGGTTTTCCCTCGGCGAGCGAGAAGCTCTTCCGATCAGGCTGGCGTTAGCGTTTGTAGCGGCGGTGAGGATAAAGGCAACGCCGAGAGAGGACAGAAAGATGGTGGGCAGAAAAATCAATCGCGTCGAACGCAGGCAAGAAAATGGGTGACAGGAAAATGCGCGAGAGCAAAAGCAGAATCATGCTGGATGCTGCTCGGGTCTTGATCTTTCTGCACTGTGTCGTCGTGGCTCTGATTGAGAAGACGCTGCTTATTCGCGCGAACGAACGATGCAACGAACCGTTGCGGTGGCCCAGTCGTCGGCATCGACTGATATCAACTCGGCTTTACGGGAACCGAAGGCGGCATTGGTCAGCATCGCTTGTAGCGGATCCGATCCACGGAGCGATGGCGGCAACTCCAACTTCATGAAACTGACATTGATAGGGTGTCGCGTCGCGATCAACTTTAAATAGTCGCGGGTTTCGCGTCGGCCCTCTGGCAACGTGAATCGAAACGCCCCGGTCCAACTGTTCCCGGCCAGAATCGTTGCCGTCGATCCGTCGGTGGGATAAAGAATGGAGACGTCACCGGTCGTTTCCAGATCAATGACTGCGAAGTACAGATTGGCATCGCTGCGATTATCAACCGTGATCGAGACCCTCTGCCCGGCATCAAAGCTTTGCGAGCGGGAATTTTCCACCTCGGATTCACCGATCCCGGCGGTTTTGCTGTCGGATTGCTTTCCGACACTTAGGCCAACCTTCAACGTTGATGCGGGATGATCCAGAGTGTAGAGATTGAACCATTTGGCCCAGTGCAACACCCACAACACAATCTTTTCCAGCGATTCGGTTGTGGCGGGAAACGACCGGGGTTCTTCGAAAAACGATGCAACCAACGTAAGCACTTCCCCCTGCCGTTGGATTCTGACTTGCGCCAGGGAAGACGAGTCGACGACGGTCAGGTGCGGATATTCGGCGAATCGCTGTTGCAATTCACGTTCAATCTCGGAGTCTCCTGCGAAATAAATGTTGAATGTGAATTCGCCAAAAGCGTGACGGCGTTCGACGGCTCGGGAGGCATAGGAGATTTCGCCGCCACGGATGACTTTTGCCTTGGATGTCAACGACCGCACCTCCGTCAATTCGATTTCTGCCGACGCTCGCGAGTCATCTGTAAAGTCTTTTGTCGTCGGTGGAAAGACGTTGAAAGTGGATCCTTTCGTCATGCCCTGGGCAGCACCGGCAAGCAAGACAGGTGTTCCGTCTGCGAGCAGGGACACTGTGATATAAGGGGCGACCGGCGCGTCCGTTACATCGAACAGCCGTTTGTCGGCGCCACCGCCCTCGAGTTGCGGGTGCTGATCAGGATAAAGACCACTGAGAGCCAATTGAACTCGGTCCAAAACGTCACGGTAGGTCTGCTCGACTCCACCCCGACGCGCTTCGCTGACAAAGAAATGGGTGAGCGCGCCATGAACCACGCCGCGGTGACTATGCTCTCGTGCCAACTCGTTTGCCTGCGCAGCCGCGATCATGGCGTATCCGTAACCATCCTGAAGCCCATTGTCTTCTCGCGAATCTTTTACATCGTGCCCCGCCGCGGTTGTCCGTGAGGAGGATGCGGCCAGGCTTACCGATTCGTCAGGTTGGCGTTGGTCACGCTCGATGCCGCGTACGTTGATCGCTCGAGTGGCGGTGCCGGAATGACAACTGTCCAAAATGACCGTCAAGTTGGTTTTCACATCCAGTTCTTTGAACAGTGCATTCAAGTCATCGTCAGAAATGTCGAGAACGCCTTCGCTGCGGCTGTCATATGCGACGATGGTTTCGTCCCACTGGTCCGACTCGTCACCGGAAACGTCTCTCATCTGTGATCCGTGCCCGCTGAAATGAAAAACGGCGATATCGCCGTCGGCGGTAGGCGCGACCAAATTGTCCCGTACAGCCCGGAGGACCCCCGCACGCGTGGCGGCCGCGTTGGTCAATACACGCACATTTTGCGCTGGAAAACCAAAGGTTCCGACCAGCAGATTCTTCATCGCATGCACGTCATTGACGCACCCTCTCAGATCCGGCACGCCGCCGTGCTGATAGTCGTCGATTCCCACCAGCAGTGCATATTTTTGCGTCGGACGCCCCGATGGAGCTTTATCGGAGGGGGCGGTCAGGGGAGGTTCGGCTTTCGGCACTCGTTGGCCGAGGGTCATGAGTCGTTGTAGACGACTCGTGTAATTGACGATTCGGTGGGCATCAAGATAGTCCTCCCACAATCCGCGTGTAGCTTCACGCTGCAATTCGTCCGCAGCGGCTTGAGCGTCATCTGGATTCGGAAGTCGTGGCTTTTGATAGGCGTACCGGTCGTCCTTCATCATCACGACTTCGGGTGCGAAGTGTTGGTACGGCTGATTGATATTCCCCAGTAGCGATCGTGGCGGGACCTTTGAGACGATATCCTCGAGATTGATGACCCGCAACAGTTTGGATTCGGAAAATCTGGATGCCCCATCGACGTTGGTGACTTTCGGTTGGCCAAACGTCGTCGTCCGGTCGACTATGAATCCACGGTGATCCAGATGCATCATCAGAATCGCCGCGACCGCGCCGCCGAGGGAATGCCCCGTGACGACGATGTTGAAATCACGACGGAGAAAGGGTTCGACGTCACGCAACACTTCGGCAGCGGCATTCTGGAAACCACGGTGCAAATAGACGTCGAGCGTGCCGTCGACCCATTTGCTGTACTGTGCGTCGACGACGGCGTTTCGCAGATTGCTCGTTCCGCGGACGGCCAGCCGGTGGGTCTTCGTCGACTCGTCAGTCAATAAGAAGTATCGGATGTCACTTTCGGGTAGTGCTTCGACACGAACCTTTTGGTCGGAGTACTTGGATGCCAGTTCCTGATCGGAAAGATCATAGACGTCCGCGGACAGGATCAAATCCTCGTAGAGCGTCGCGAACGAGACCTGATCTTCCAATGGATCCACCGGCGGACGCTTGAAGATTCCGACCAAGCCCATGACAAGGCTGATCGCCGACACAGCCACGATAAATGTTACGATTCGCTTCGACATGGCAAGGACGTTGAACGGTTTCCGTTTGGGATCGACGAAAAACAAAACTCAGTATTGGATCATGCACGACTGCCAATCGCCATTGACAATGAACGAAGCCCGAGAGAAGGGCGGCAGCCGCTTTTCCTGACGGGTGTCGTCACGCGTTCGTCGATGCGGGGCTATTGCTCGGCAACGCCGACGTATTCGGATCAAGCCTTTGACGCCGGCAAAGTGGAAAAACTTCCGTCAGAAACACAGGTCGTTGGGTGGCAACGGGGGTCATGGAACTTCAGTTGGTCGAGCGGACTCGGCAACCGTCCAGGAGATAGAGGTGAATTGATGCTTCTCGAACTCATCCATGACTAAACCACGCGTTTCGCCCTGGCGAAACTGTGCACGTCGCAACAAGAGTCCGAGAGGGCTTTCGCCGCCACGTCGCGTCTGGTGGTTTCCGACCTGCTCGATCGTCGATTGTTCAAGAAATGAAAATGCGACCGGTTCGCCGCCGGCCTGGACAGCGATAGCGACGACGTATTCGATCCCCGTCGTCGTCGTATCGACGGGAAATCTTTGCGTGCGACGTGACTTGCCCGGCGACAAACGGTTATCCAGCACCGACCCGCGGGGAAAGAGATTGGTGATGCCGTATCCGCTGTCGACAAACAAAAGCGTGACGTCGGCGGGAGTCGCGCCGAGATTGCTGATCTCAAACGCAACAAGCTCGTCCTCACGGAGCACAATTGGAGCATGCTCCTGCACCGCCTCGCCACGATCATCATTGGAGTCATTGAATTTCAACAAGCTCAATTTCACTCGAACGTCCGAAGCGACTGTCAGCCCCGCCAGCTGTATCAGGTTGCTGGCTTGGCAGAGCCGTCGAAACCGTTCCGCCAGCCAGGGCTGCATTTGATCATCCGTCGGCACGGGGCCGAATCGCGGCGGTTCGGCCTGTCTTTCGAACTCCTTCACCCACCCGCGGGCGTTGGTTATCTCGATCCGTCCCGCTTCGACCTGTAGCACCCATTGGGCGGCTGCCGACGACGTGATTTCGACCATCGCATCGGATTGTTCGGCGAGTGCGGTGATGGTTTCCGCGACGCGTTTTCGCAAGGCATCATCAGTCTGCTGCGACGTCGTCAATGCGGATGACTCCACCACCGGCGGGGCAATCGCTACTTTCAATTTCTGGTCGCCGTAATCAATGTAAACGGGTTTACAGGGGCAACCGTGAGCGGCGTCATCGGGGAGTTTCGGCAGCCCGAGTGCGGACCAAGCGAATGGTTCGACACCGGATTGAAAAAGATCCGATCCGCCGTCCGTAATACGCACCGCGCCGATCGGTTGGTCTGGGTTCTCGCTACCCGGAAGCGGGTAGACGGCAAAGACCGACCCGCTGTGAAAACCGTACAACGTGCCGGCATTGATTCGCAGCCCCTCGGCCTCACTCAACAGGTTCAAACGCGACTGGCTGGCCACGTGCTCGCTCCCGAGAACGGAATCGTTCAGCCGCGATCCCTCGGCGATGGGCGTAGGGTACATTCGCCCCCACGCGCGGTATTGGGATCGGATTCGGCTGACCAGATCATTGTACGAAAGCGGCGTGCTGGCAGAGGTCAGCGTCTTGTACAGCGCGTAGGTCAGCAACCCGTGAACCTTGGTGTCGCCGCCATCCAGGGGTTGCATTTCGGGTGTCGGTTCGCTCGGCAGCGCCGCGTAGAGTGCAGCCAATTGCGGTATATCCTCCGACACTTCTAAGCTGACAGACTCACGTTCAAGTCCGCGGGATGTCAATGAACCGCTCTGGCGATCCGCTTCGACTTGGGGAATGCCGAGCGACTTGGGATCCAGTTTACGAAACGACTCGGAAGTTGCGGCTCGAACCACGGTTCCCGAATGGCAGGCGTCCACGACAACCCAAGGAATGGCGCCGTGATCGACCACCCGTTGGATCCATTGCCCCAGCTCATCATCTCGGATCGCGTTTGGTAATTCACTCTGTTGGTCATCCCAGCGACCTGCGTCCACCGGAAGCAAGGCCTCATCGAAGCCGTCCGGTTCGGGATCCCTGTCGTCGGCCGTCGGCTGATCGGGAACTTGTGTCCCGTGGCCGGCAAAGAAGAACACAAAATGTTCACCCTCTCTACACTGATCGGCGATTGCTTCAAAGGCCCGCTGGATGTTTGCCTTGGTAGGTTGCCGATCGTCCGGCTCGGTCGATGAAAGGACAACGATGTTGGCATCGTCAAACTCGAATTGCGTCGTCAACAGCTGTTTCATCAGCATGACGTCGTTGGCCGGCCCACGTAGCGTCGCTTGCGCCCCCAGATTCGGATAGACGTTGCAACCGATCAGAAGCGCTTTGGGGCCGGGATTCATCGCTGTTGGCGTGGTCGATTGATCCGTACCGGCGGGCGCTTCATCGGCCGCTCGTAAAGCGATGAAGAGGAAACACAACGCGCCACTGAAGAGCACGAAGGTGACGAATACGAGCAGACCTGGAGTGGTTTTCTTCATCAGTTGCTCGGCGGATTGGTGTCAAACTGTGATCGCGGGGGCTCGCTCGTGGGTAGTTTGGCATCAGGATCACCCGCGACCGTAAACGCCGCCCAGAAAAACGGCGCGGAATAGTCGCGTGGGCGTTCGTCGTCCAGCAGACCTACGTCCAAGAGACTCAGTTGAGCCTGCCGCAATGCATCGGCGACGCCGAGTCGGTCACGAGCCATCCGGCGGTAGATCTCCGTCATCAATTGACTTGTCGCATCGTCGCTGACTTTCCAAAGGCTGCCGATCGTCGCGCGGACGCCCGCTTGGAAAAGCGCCCGTTGCATTCCGAACGCACCTTCATTGTCATTGATTTCGCCCAAGCCGGTCTCACAGGCTGAAAGGACGACCAATTCGACGCCACGCAGATCCAGATCGCACATCTCCTCGCCGGTCAGCAAGCCGTCGTCACCGTGGGGCAAACCCTGTTCATCGCTCCCAGGCAATCGGTTGGCACCGGACAACACCAGTCCACAGCGGCTGAGAGGGTTGCGGCCCAACGCCGATGCCAGCAGCGGATCTTGCCAGGAAGCCTGAGCGGATTGGACGAGGTTGCGGTGGTAGAAACCATGGGTCGCAAAGTGGGCAATGCCAACTTGTTGCATTGTCTCGATCACCGCCGTTTCGGTGGCGCGTCCCTCTTCAAGCCGACGAATGTTGTCAGGATCGTGGAGCAACGCGGCGATGTCCCGCATTTCCGCTTTCGTACCCTCCAGTGATTTCCAGGTTGCGGTTTTGATCGCTGATGTCGGGTCTGTCGGAGACCGTCGGGGTTGTCCATAATCGATGTTGCCCAGCAACAGACACCCCCGTCTTGTGGGCGGACGTTCGCCGCGTCCGAAGGGTTCTGATCCCCGTGTGCGCAACACGACCGCAGCCTCCTGGACCAAATAGTCGGACTTCAACCCGGGGAGTGCGTTCCAGGGCACCGCGTGTAAACCACCGTCGGGCACGATGTAAAAACGGTCGACCTTGTCTGCCAAATGGATCCAGTCGGATGTCAGCAGCTTTCCTAGCTTCGTCGTCACTGCGCGATCACCGATGATTTGGTTCTGTTCATCGGTGATCGTCAATCCTCGCACACCTCGTGTTTCGGCGTCGATCAAATACCGCAACCGGCGGACCATTTCGTCGATCTCCTTTGCAGCCCCGAGATCATGCCAATGGACTTGAGGTGCCCCCGCAGCATCTCGGCCGAGGAGAAACAGCTGGTATCTTGATTCGGGCTGAATGTTTTTCGCATCGGCCAGTTGATCTGCGCGCGGCCAATGGTTGACTTTGACAAATTCGATCAGCGCCGCGCCGGCGGGCATCGCCGCGATGACTTCATCGGGCGTCGGGTCTGGGGACATTGTGCCGCGTCCCGCCGCTTCGGCGAGTTGTCGCTGCAGAGCTTCTTTTTCAGCGGTCAATTGCCTGATTCGATTCAGCCGTTCGTCGGGGCCGAACGGAGCGCCCGGGGCCTGACTGATCCGTTCGCGAATCGGCAGATGTGAGATGAATTGTGGCCCCAGCAAGGTCGCCAACTCACGACGGACGGAACGCAGCCGTTCGGATTTCTTTTGATTCGTACCGTCCGCCAGATCGTCAAGGCGGACGCGTCGCCGCTGCATCAATTGAGCGACAATCGCCTTGCGTTTCCAAACGGCCGTCAAAGCTGTCACGGCGTTTCGTTGGCGGTCTTCGGCAAGCGCACTAAGCAGCGGCTCCAGTTCGGTCAACGTGTTGGTGAGTAACAAGGCCTCAGTTTCCGAAAGCGTCGATGCCAGCGAATCGACGAGCTCGCGTTTCATCGCCAGCGCGTCTTCAGCAGCTCGTACGGCAACTTGCTTTCCGAGCAGGTGGGCCGACAACGCGACGCGTCGTGCCGCGTCGGCTTGGCGAATCCCCTTGGCCCCCAAGGAAGCGAGGTATTGCTGATGAGCCAATGAGAACAATTGAAACGCGGTCTGCAGATTGCCTTCCTGCTGCTCCAAAATCGCAAGACTGGTGATCGCGTCGCCGAGGTCCTGCGGGGCACCGGATTGCTTTTGAAGACGGGTGCTGATGGATTTAGTTAATGCCGCGCGCGCCCGTTCCAGTTTTCCTTGTTCTCGATAAACGACACCCAACAAGTGATCGATCTTCGGGTCGTCTTGGGGATACTTGGATTCACGCAGCATTTTTTGCGCGTCGAGCAAGTAGGCTTCGGCGGCATCGAGATCGTTTCGCATCGTGGCGATCGAACTGAGACTCAGTAACACCTCTTTGCGGTACATCGACCGTTCGTCGTTGGCAATCAGTTTTTTGAGCTCAGCCTCGGCTTCAAGATAATCCCCACATTCGGCTTTCAAGACGGCCAAATTGACCCGAATGATGTTCTGGTAAGATTCGGCAGAATAGTCGCGATAATCTTGGTCCTCGGGGACAGGCCAATGCTCGACGGCATGATGGATCAGCCGTCGCGCGACGCCCTGCTTGCCGATCGCGCGGGCGGCGACAGCCAAATCGCTAGTGGACCGCAACGTTTCGAAGTCATCGTCGCCCAACGCCGCGCGTCGGTCGCGCAGCGTTTGCTCGAGGAGCTGGTACGATCGCCTTAGATCATGGCGATAGTACTCAAAAATTCCCAGCGTGTTGCTGATCGCGAGAGATCGGCGATGGCGCGGCCCCAGCCGGTGCGTGAAAGCCTCGGTCGCCTGGACCGCATGTTTCTGGCCGTCATTCATCCTGCCGAGGACGTAATTGGCCAAAGCAAAGTTTTCATGACACCACGCCGATTCGGGATGGTCGGCACCGAAGTACGCGACCGATTCGGCAAGCGTCTCTTCGAGTTGTTGAATGTCGTTTGAACGATATTCATCGAGTTCCTCGACCGGGGAACTCGGGGGCGAAAACTCGATCGGCACCCTCACGCCACGTCGTCTCAGCCAAATCCGCCAGGGATGCTGATCCGGCAGCGCGGCCAATTCGGCCGGTGTCAGGTCTTGGTATCCGAGCCACTGCAAGACCGAGTGCCAGGGGCTTGCCGGAGGTGCCAGGCGTTCGATGCTGCTCCGGGCTCGATCGGCGGTGTCGCTCCAGGGAATCGAGCGATCCAGCGGATCAAACATCTGGTCGACGCGCGCAGCCAAACGCCCCAGGGCAAGGCTGTCGGCATGCGTTGCCAATGGATCAGCGCCGGTGGGCGCCGGTGCCGCGGCGGCCATGAACATGATCAACGATGGATGTTGCAGCGGCTCCTGACGGACCAAAAATGTGTCCAGGGTCGGGTGGCCGATTGGAAGCCAGCCGGCGAATGCCAGTTCACCGGTTTCCCACAGCGTCTGATTTAAGAGGTCGACCGCTTCCCGTCGATTGCCGGCGGCGACTAGCAGCATGCCGAGGGCAAACTGCACCTCGTACGTTTCGGGCGCGTCGCCGCCCAAGCTCCTTCGCATACGCTCGAGTTGCTGCCGCAATCGTTGTTCCGCCCCACCCCAGTCCCCCTGCAGATAGTCGACACAGGCCAAGTTATGTTCGGCAAATATCAATTTGGGATCGGCGGGGGAAAGACTGGCCGTGTAACAGTTTGCGGATAATTCGACGAGCCGGCGGAGCTGGCCGAGATCAAGATCCGACATTAAAATCTTGGCACGGGCCATCAGGTTCGACAGGTCACCGAGTTCTTCGGTCAACCACGAATCGTGCGGCCGCTCCGATTCGTTGATGGCTTTGATTGTCTTGTAACAACCTTCCGCCGCAACGGCCGCAGATTTCACTTTGCCCTGCGCAAAAGCACTTTCGACAGCATCCATTTGCTTCAAAAGAGAGCGGATGTCCCGTTGACGTTCCGGTGCAAACTCGCCAAACACCTTCCATCGCGAACGAAGACGGCGATTCTGGATCGCGACGGTCGACCGATCTCCCCAGTCCAACTCTGCCCAAGTTCGATGCATTCGATCAAGTGCGTCAATCCATTGAGCCATGTTCGTCGGGTCAGGCAATCGACGCTTCAGACGATCGTGTGCCCGACGAACGATGGCCGAACCGGCGATGCGCCAGGGATGGTGGGCATCAAGCTTGCGTAACAACTCGGGCCAAGCTCGCACCATTCGAGAAATCCCGACGTTGACATCCCCGCTGGTAATCTCGGCCAGTGCGGACTCAAGTTGAATGAATGCCACCCAGGGCGTCCGCTCGTCGACCGGCGGAAAGCCGTCGATCGCTTTTTGCCAAAGCACCCTGGCGCGATCGTGATGGTGGTCGGCAGACGCCGAACGCGCCTCGGCCACAAGCGGTTGACGAGCGGTGTAGAAGGCAAGTCGTTGAAGCCTCTGGCCGCTGACGCGAATTCCTGACACGGCTAAGTGAGATATCTTTGCTGGATCGGCTGCTGATCGAACTTCGATGTGATTCGACGTTGCAGAGGGATCCGACGAGATGAACTGTGAAAAAAGTTGCCGCCCACCTTTTTCAACCGAAACGCCACCGTTACAGAACGCCAGTCGCCATCGTCCGCTCGCATCGTTCGGCGACACGCGAATCCGTTTCGACCAAAGCGGCCAATCCTCCTTGGAATTCAGCTGGAGCTCGATCGAGTAATCCGCCCCCTTGCTCACAAAGGGGGAGTAACGAACCGAACAAAGGACGATCCTGTCATCAATATTGAACCCGATCGAAAAATCAAGTTCGGTCCCTTCGCCGACCTCTGCCGGCACAACGATGTCGTATTCCATCGCAACATCGGTCACCGGATCGATTCGGCGAACCAGCCGGACGCCTTGGGAGACCGAAAGTGATGCTTCGGCGACCGAAACGCCCGCTTCGTTGCCTTCGATTCGATAGGCCTGGGGCAACGTTGCTGTAGCAAAGTTGTCGCTGAAGAGACTGTTTCGCCGAACCGAGCCATTTTGATCATCCCCGGACGCGATGCTCGCCAATATCAGGTTGATCACGCCAACCAAAATGCCCCAACGCCTGCACAAGCCTGCTCGACTCATAACGCCTGCCCCCAAAAGGAAGTGATCCGTCTAGGGTTCAATCTAACACCGCCCCGAAAGGGGAGTCAAATCTCCCCTTGAAGGGAAAGTTGAGGGGATGGATCGAATGCTCCCAATTGAATGACACTCCGTTAGGTCGAGTGACCGACGAACGATGGGAAGAGTACCCGGGACCGGACTCGAACCGGTACAGCCGCATTTGGCCGGGGGATTTTAAATCCCCTGTGTCTGCCAATTCCACCACCCGGGCAGGTGCCGTAAATCACGACGATTTCTCGCATTCTCGGCCTTTGTCACTCTGCGCCGGTCTGGCGGATGTGATCTTGATGTGTCCGGCGTGCGATTTAGAGACCTTTATAGACTGGAAGTCGAAAGCTAGCCACTCCCCACAAACGCAACTCCTCAGTCGGACAATGCACGAAGCAGCTCAAGCATGCCTGCCCCAAGACGCCGCCAGGGAGCGCAACGCCCCCCCAAACAAAACGAACGGTGATTTCGTTGGCCAAAACCACGTTCCGGCAGCCAGATTCAATCCAAACATGTGCGGAGCACGTCGTTCGAGACGAACGGCCCCGCACATTGTCAGTACGACCGCAAACGATGGCGGCACGCCTCAGCGCGACGACCGGCCTGAAACGCGCGAGTCGTTTTGAACCGACCCGCTATCTTGAAAAACCCGCGTTACACGCCTTCACGGCGTGCGACGACGACGGCGAACTGTCAGCAGGCCACAGCATGCGTTCACGCCAAACAAAATGAACGACGCGGGCTCGGGAACTGCCTGTAGGTTCGACTGCAGATTGTCCCAGTGAATGTTGTAGTCATTTCCGGCGTTGTAACCTTGTAAGATGACGTTGCTGAATTCAGTCGTCCCACCGACCGTGTTGTCGGTAAAGACGTCGATACCATTGACCGTGTAGATGAAATCTGAACCGACCAGGTCAAATCCAATTTCATACCACTGGCCATAGCCGGAAAAACCACCGACAGATTGGAATCCAGCACCGTCCCAGATTTGGAAGTCACCTGAACCTGCGTTAGTGAACTCAATGATCGGATAAGCTGAGATCGAGTTGCTCGCGTCCACACCGGTCGCCCAGAGCCCTGCAAGTCGATCCTGGTTCAGCCCCTCCCACGTCGAGTCAATGTACATTTCGATGGACAGGCCTGTCGTTCCGCTGCCAAGGTCGAATTTACGACCCTGCGTATTGTAGAACCCAGAGCTGAATGAGCTTGGGCGATTCGCTGCCGAGTCAGCAATGCTGATCCCCTGCAGCAGCGTGCCGGATCGGCCACCGCCTGTTTCAGGGGATTGAAATTGATTTGGCGCGTATCGGTCCGTGTACCAAGCGCCCGGCGTTTGAGTTGCCGCGGTGGTCACGGCGGAGTCGAAATCGCTGAGAACACCTGCGTTCACACGATGGGTTGATAGGGCCGTCAAGCAGAGTGCAACACTCGCAATAACGGACAACTGAAAACGCAACATTTGAAACCTCGGAAAGGGTGGGGGCACTCAGAACCTGTGTCCGTGAGTGCCGATAACGGTTGGGGCAGCACCCGGGAGGCAAAACCGAATCATCTGCGCGATCGAAAGAGCATGGGACCGCTAAAATCGGCTGGGGAAGCCTCTCAGAATGGCTTGCCAGGGCAAGCCAAAAGGGGGGTGCTGGAGGGGTTTACCTATACCCCTTCAGGGAGAAGTGTGATTGCGACGATTACGGGATGCAACCGGGTGTGTACAAAAATCGATTGCTCAAACCGTCACTCCCCTTCGTCTCGCCCCCTAACCTGGTGGAGACTTCGTCTCCGTTGCGAATCCCGAGAGCCGCGGACGGCATCGATCGTTGCATTGGGAATCGGGCGTCTCATCTTGCGTTGCTTTTTGGTTTCAATCCGTTTCGCGTGGCGACCGCGGTGGCCGGGTCGTCGGGCCAGTGGTGCTTGGCGTAGCGGCGTTTGAGTTCTTTGCGGACTTCGATGTACGTCGTCTTCCAAAAACTTTCCAAGTCGTCGGTGATCTGCTGGGGACGGTGATTGGGGCCGAGTAGGTGCAACTGCAACGGGACCGATCCGCCGGCGATCCGCGGCGTCTTGGCCCAGCCATAAATCTCCTGGATCCGCACCGCCAACGTCGGTGGTTTGCCAGGCGGGTAGGCGAGTCGAATCCGGTTGCCGCTGGGCACGACGATCGATTCGGGAGCCTGCTGGTCGAACCATTGCAATTGCTGGTAACTGAGTAGCCCTTTGAGATGATCGATCCAAGGCGCACGTGCCAGTTCGTTAAACGACGTTCGTCCGCGACAGAGCTCTCGCAGCACCGTTTCGAGTGCCTGGTCAATCGTCATCGGCAAGGGAGACGTTTCACATTGCTGGTTCAAAAAACGCCACCGCGCGATGAGACTTTCCAGCGGTTTGTCTTTTTGGGGCAAGATCGAATCCAGGTTCGACTTCGCCTGATGAAACAACAACTCGGTCGTCTGGTCGTCGCTGATGCACGGCGCGGTGGATTCACGGATCAGTAGATCCAGGAAATACGTCCGGTCGCGTGCGACCACCGCCTTTAGACTCGGATGAAAGAAACATTCTCGTTTGGATTCGATCCGATCCGCGGGCAACCAGACTTCGTCGACCGCCGAGGCAACCCGCACCAGCGATTCTTCGCCTTTGCCATCCACGCTGACGCAAACGAACAACTCGGCACTGCGAACCGATGACGAACGATCCAGTTTGACACCGCGGCCGCCGACCATCACCCCGGAATCCGATCCTGGCGCGCGGCGTCTGGCCAATCGGTCGGGAAAGGCGGCCAACAACGCCCGCGAAATCGCCTCTTCGGTCGGCGGCCGATCCTGGGCGGCGGTTTGATCGGGTGTGTCGCCCAGCGACTTGGTCAATGTCGCGGCGACACGCTTGATGTTCTTCGCGCCGCCCGGATGGATACCGGGATCGGGCGCCCCGCCTCGGTGACGCTGCAGCCGCATGACGCGATGGATCAGATCACTTTGCAGCCCTTCGTGTTGCGCATCAAACTCACCAGACCGCTCAAACGGATCCCGCTCGGACAACAGGGCCGCCGCGACCGACGCAGACGCCACACAATCATGTTGTCTTGCCGCCAGCATCAGACGTGACAATCGCGGGTGCAACGGCAAACGATTCATTTCCGCCCCCAGCGACGTGATTGCAAGCGACCGATCGATTGCACCGAGTCGCACAAGCAGATCGACGGCCGCGGCGACGGCATGTTCGGTCGGCGTTGTCACCCAAGGGAACTCAAACACATCCCGCTCACCCCACGATGCCAACATCAACAACGCCGCAGAAAGATCAGCCGTGGAAACCTCCGGCGGTGTGTGGTCCGGCCGACTGCGATGCATCGCCGAGGGCCAGAGGCGAAAACACACGCCGGGTGCGGTCCGGCCGGCACGCCCGGCACGCTGATCGGCGGACGCTTTGGAAATCGGCTGCAGACGCAAACTGGGAAGACCGACCGAGGCGTCGTATTGCATTGCGCGAGCGAGCCCACTGTCGACGACACACGTGATCCCCGGAATCGTGATCGACGTCTCGGCCACGTTGGTCGCCAGCACGACCTTGCGTTGATCCGACGGTGCCAGCACGGCATCCTGGTCGGCCGGTGACAGATCGCCGTACAGCTTGCGAACCTGCACGTCGTGCTGTTGCGCCAGGCCTTCGATCAAGTTCGCCGTGCGATGAATTTCGCCGACGCCGGGCAAAAACACCAACACATCGCCGTCACGACGGTGCAGTGCGGCTGGGATCCGATCGGCGACGGATTGGGCGATGGCACCACGAGTGTTCGAGGGACGCGCGAGGGATTCGTCGTAGCGGATTTCGACGTCGTAGGCGCGGCCATGGCTTTCGACCACCACCGCGTCGGGCATCAAGCGTTCGACCGGTTGGGTGTCCAGGGTCGCACTCATCACCACCAATCGCAATTCGGGCCGCAGCGTGGTGCGGACGCGATGCAACATGCCCAAGGCGAGATCGACTTCCAGCGACCGCTCGTGGAATTCGTCCAAGATGACGCATCCGACGTCTTCCAACAGCGGGTCGCGGGCCAATTGGCGAAGCAGAATCCCGGTCGTCATCGAAACGACTTTGGTCTGCGATGACACCGTGCGGTCGAATCGGACGTGGTAACCGTACGTCGCACCGATCGGCTCTCCGGCCAGTTGGCTCAGGCGGTGCGCGGCGGCACGAGCGGCGATCCGCCGCGGTTGCAAGAGAATCATCTGCCCCGCGGGCAAACACTTACCGTCAACAAGCGCCGGGGGAACGCCCGTGGTTTTCCCCGCTCCCGGTGGGGCTCGCAAAATCACGGGGCGTTCCGCGCCGACGGCCGCAATCACTGCTTCAAGACAATCCTCAATCGGCAATCGGTCAGGCATCATTTTCCCACGCAGAACAAGACGGACGCATGGATGATACGCGAAGTGGAGCCTTTGGGTCGATCCGCCCCGATCACGATGCAGGGGAGAGGATTTGGTCAAAAAATTTACTGGTCAAAAAATGAAGAGCTGCTCAAGCGAGCACGGTCCAAGATTTTTTGACCACCTCATCTTTTGACCAGCCGCCCGATTCACTTTTGCCCACTCGCCCGGCGTTGTTCCAACAGCATCTGCTCAAGCGACGACACCGGACGCAACGGCGTGTCGTCTTGATCGTCCAGCAAGGGCGCGACGGTACCTTGGTTGCCGGCTTGTAGCGCGATGCGAACGACGTCCAACGTTCCGCCGGTGAATTGGTCACCAGGCGGGATCTCGAATCGGCCCAAGCCGCGGCCTTGAAAGTTACTGTCTTCGATCACGTTGGGACTTTTTCCGGTCCGATCGATGGCAACCGATTGCAGCCGCCATTCGTGGACGGTCAATTCGTAACGTGGTGACGGGGCGATCGACGTGGAGACTTCGCGGGTGATCTGCGATCCGTCGGGGGCGTAGGTCAGAACGTGCCGAACCAGATCAGCCCCGGCGTCACGCTGAACCACCAGCGGTTCGCTTGCCCCCGGCGCGATCCGGATTCGTTTTGATTGATCGGCCGCGACTCGATCGATCACCGTCACGCGAACCTCACGCCGAGCGGAATTGAGCAGCGTTGCGGTGACCGGTGGCAGCGGTTTTCGCGGGATGACGTTCGAATCGATGACGATCGATTGCAATGGAGGTTGGTAGAACCGACGTCGCCCCACGGGCCCGCCCCATCCCCAGGGTGCGACGCCAACCCAGGGTCCGACATGAAGCGTGGTGCCAAAACTTTGCCAGCCATAGCCGAACGTCGGATAGCCGTAAGGGTTCAGAAAATACGGTGGCACGAAGGCCAGACCATGTCGGTGGTGGTGGTGGTGTGGGTGGCGGTGCCCGGGGAGGCGCCCGACCGGGCGCACGCTGCGTCGCGAGAAAACATAGCGGGGAAGCACATCGTCCAAATCGGCGACTTGCATCAGCCCCCGTCCAGAACGCGGAAAACGGACGACGCGGTTGACCGGTGGTAACCAATAACCGGCATACCCGCCGTCGATCGAATCGAAGGACCGATCACGCTGAAACAGGTATTGCCGTCCATTGGCATCGTTGACCACCATCTGTCCGGGACGCAGGTAGACATCCCCGGTGATCACGCCCGTGGGCTCGACGAGTTGATAGTCCTGCGCCCGGCTAGGAGACACAGCCCAAGTAACGACAACACCAATCATCAAAAGCAACCAACGCATGGTAGACCTCCCCGGATGAGTCTCGCTTTAGTCTAACGCCTTTTTCGCAACCGCACCGAAGAGATGGCCGACACCTTTTTCTCCGCCTCGCTTTTCTGCGACTGAAGGACTTGCTCGCCAAAAACTTCCACCAGTGCGTCAGCCACGAACGTCGCGATCACCCCGCTGCCTCGGGGATTGCTGTGAATCCCATCATCGCTGAGCTGGGCGTCCTTGAGCCACATCCCCGGTGGCGCAGCCGGGCTCATCAAGACGATGTGCCGCAGCCAGCGATCATCGACGAGCTGCAGATCAAACTCGTAGGCAAGCTCCCGCTCCAAACTGGCGTAGGGATCGATCATAAACCCGCGCGGGATCTCCATCAAAATGGGTTCGCAATCGTTGGCACGGCAGAGCGTGATCATTTTCACCAGATTGGCCTTCGTGCTCTTCCGGCGATGCCACTTCAGGAAATCGTGTCCGCCGAGTTCGATGATGACTACTTGTGGACGGTGCTCCATCGCACGCTCCAGGACCCCGATCGCCGGTCCGGTCGCGATCCCGGACACGCCGAGATTCATGACCGTCGGACGCACCATGGTCGCGAGTTGTCCCGGATACCCTCGATCGGGAATCATCCCTTGAGTCAAACTATCGCCGATGCAAACGATCGGCCGCTCCGGGTCGAATGCCACCTCATGATTGCAGGTTGCCGAACGGCGATACTCAACGAACATCAGTCCCCACAGGATTGCCAAGATGACCGGGGAGAGACAGCGAGAGCGACACGTGATCTCGGGCTGTGAGCGGCACCGAAATCGCCAGACTGCAATCACCACCATCGACGCCACCAGCAACATCATCGCGGGAGTTCGCGGGACCAGCCGGATTGCGAGGATCAACGTGCAAGCGAACAGTGGCCAGTAACCGGGCGATTCCTTCATGACAGCAATCGTGTGCCAGAGGATCCAGCCAGCGATCATCCACGGCAACCAGTGCGGAAAACAAAGCAGACTGGCGACAAACGCCAGGCAAATCCCCAATGTTCGAAAGATTCGGCGAAAGACGCCGGATGTTGCCTGTGATGTCGCGCCGTCGGGCATAAAATGGTGGTTCCAGTCATAGGTTGAGTTACCGCGCGTCGGTGCATTGTAACCTGCCCCCCGACCTCACCCTCCCTCTCTTCGGCCCCCGGCCGGCCCCGCCCCATGCTTCGATTTCAGATCACCGCGCTGACTCTGCTGGTCGCCCACGTGTTCCTTTTCCCGCTCGGTGGCACCGCCGCCGACCGACCGATTCGATTCAACCGCGATGTCCGCGCGATTCTGAGCGATAAATGTTTCGCCTGTCACGGTCCCGACGCCCAGACCGTCGAGGGGGGGTTGCGACTGGACCTGCCCGATGAGGCGACCGATCCGTCGATGGGTGCGATCGTTCCGGGTTCCCCGGAGGAGAGCGAAGTGGTGCGGCGGATTTTTTCGACCGAGGATGACGAAGTGATGCCGCCGGCTTCGTCCCACAAGAGCCTGACCGAAGCTGAACGCGAGGTCCTGGTTCGCTGGATCGCCGCAGGTGCCCCGTATGAAGCCCATTGGGCGTACGAACCGATGCGTGAAATCGAAGGCGGCGATGCGGACGTTGGTCACAGTGCGACGAAAACGATCGACCGAGTGATTTCGGCGCGGTTGGACGACGAAGGCATCCGGCCGACCGAACGCGCCGATCGGATCACCTTGATTCGACGCCTGTCGTTCGATTTGACAGGCATCCCACCGACGGCCGATGAAGTCCAGGCGTTTCTCGATGACGAATCCACTGACGCCTACGCCAACCTGGTCGACCGACTGCTCAATTCGCCCCGCTTCGGCGAACGGATGGCGATCTATTGGCTGGACCTGGTGCGGTACGCCGACACCGTCGGGTACCACGGCGACCAAAACGTTTCTCAATCGCCCTACCGCGATTACGTGATCAATGCGTTCAACGACAACATGCCGTACGATCGGTTTGTCCGCGAACAGATCGCCGGCGACTTGCTGCCCGACGCGACACTCGATCAACAGGTCGCATCGGGTTACAACCGGCTGAACCAAACGACCGAAGAAGGCGGTTCGCAGGCCAAAGAATACTTGGCGATCTACTTTGCCGACCGCGTTCGCAACGTCTCGCAAGTCTTCATGGGCGCGACGATGGGATGCGCCCAGTGTCACGATCACAAGTACGACCCGTACACGACGCGCGACTTCTATTCACTCGGCGCGTTCTTTGCCGATCTGGATGAACGCGGTGTCTACGGCGCACGCAGTCGCCCGCCGATGATCCGCGTGCCCGGCGAAAAGTTGCAAGCCGAGTTGGAGGCGATGGACCGCGAAATCGAGACGATGAAAGCGGGCATCGAGCCGCTGCGTCAGTCGTTGATTGCGGACCAGGACCGGTGGGAAGCCGACGTGATCGACCGCCTGGACGATCACCAAGAAGTCGAAACGGATTGGATCGACGAGGACTTGTCACTGGACGCCCGAAAGAGCGGGGATTGGAATTTTGTCACCAAGGATACCGATCCCGTTCACCGCGGCAATCGTTCCCGCAAACAACAAAGCGACGGTCTGACACAACACCTGTTCGACGGCGCGAAACAACCTTTCATCGCAGCCAAGGACTCACGCTTTTTCTGCTGGGTCTATCTGGATCCCCAGAATCCCCCTTCGGCCGTCATGTTGCAGTTCAACGATGGCAACTGGAACCACCGCAAGGTCTGGGGCAGCGATGACATTCCGTACGGCAGGAAGCAACAAAGCGATGCGGCCTACCGACGCGGCGGCGACTTGCCCGCGACCGGCCGGTGGGTGCGTTTAGAAGCGACGGCCGCGGAAGTCGGGCTGGCCGAAGGCGCGAAGGTGGGCGGAATGGCGTTCACACAATTCGGCGGGCTAGTCCACTGGGACGACGCCGGCGTGATCACCGCCGCCGGCATTCCACCCCAAGTGGCCGCAGCGTTGCAAACCGAAAAAGACCAACGCAGCGAGCAACAACAACGGGCAATCAGCGACTACTACATCGCCGAATCCGAGCCGATGAAGACGCACATGGAGCAAATCCGCCGGCGGGAATCCGAGCGCAAGGCGAAGTATGAAACGGCACCGGAGACCGTCGTCTCGCGCAGCGTCACGCCGCGAACGATTCGCGTCTTGCCCCGTGGCAACTGGATGGACGATTCCGGCGACGTGGTGACTCCGGCGATCCCCGCGTTTCTGGGCGAACTTGAGACTGGCGACGCGCGAGCGACGCGGCTGGATTTGGCGAACTGGTTGTGCCGCGAGGACAACCCGCTGACCGCGCGGACGATGGTCAACCGTTTGTGGAGTTTGCTATTCGGTCGCGGCATCTGCGCCAGCGTGGATGATTTCGGCGGCCAAGGAACCTATCCGTCCTATCCCGATTTGTTGGACGCGTTGTCGATCGAGTTTGTCCGGTCGGGCTGGGACATCAAACACCTGATGCGGTCGATCGTCATGAGCCAGACGTACCAGCGGTCGTCGACGCCGACCGACGTGCTGCGAAAACACGACCCGTACAACGATCTGTTTGCCCGGCAAGGCCGCTTCACCGTCGATGCGGAAGTCGTCCGCGACGGCGCGCTTGCGATCAGCGGGCTGTTGGTCGAAAGTATCGGCGGGCCGAGCGTCCATCCCTACCAACCGGCCGGCTACTACGCCCAATTGAACTTTCCGCGACGCAAGTATGCCGCCGACGAAGGGGCGAACCAATACCGACGCGGGCTTTACACGCACTGGCAACGCACCTTCCTGCACCCGATGTTAAAAGCCTTTGACGCCCCCAGCCGCGAAGAATGCACGGCCCAGCGGGCCCGTTCAAACACGCCGCTGCAAGCGTTGGTGCTGTTGAACGACCCGACCTTTGTCGAAGCGGCGCGGGTGTTTGCCGAGCGGATCATCCGTGAAGGGGGCTCCGACGTCGACCAGCGTCTGGATTGGGCATACCAGAGTGCCGTGTCGCGACCGGCGGAACCTCGCATCGCCGAACAATTGGCGGCTGTTTTTGAAAGCCACCTGGCACACTATCGATCCAACCGCGACCAAGCGGAACAACTGGTCGCCCACGGCGATGCGGCGGTCACCGGCGACCTGGATGCGGCCGAACTGGCCGCTTGGACCAGCGTCGCCCGTGTGATTTTGAATCTCCATGAAACCATTACGCGCTACTGAATTCGCGATGAATCTTGAACACGATCTACTGGGGCGTCGACTCGCCCGCCGCACCTTCCTGCGCCGCACCGGGCTGGGATCGATCGCTTTGACGTCGATGCTGAAGTCGGATTTCGCCGGGGCTGCCACTGCCGCCGCCTCCAGCGCTGTTTCGACCGGCCCGACCGCTGCGAGTGCGATCGGCGGCGTTCTCGGCTCCACGCACCATCGGCCTCGCATCAAGCGGGTGATCCATTTGTGCATGGCCGGCGGCCCCAGCCATTTGGAGACGTTCGACTACAAACCGGTGCTGGCGGAGATGGACGGCAAACCGATGCCGGATTCGATCACCGCCGGCCAACCGATCGCCCAGTTGCAGGGAAAAGAGCTGAAGGTGATGGGGCCACAGCACAAGTTCGCCGCTTGTGGTGACAGCGGCCAGATGATCTCCGAGGTCTTTCCACACATCCGCTCCTTGGCGGATGAAATGTGCATCGTCAAATCGATGCACACCGAGCAAATCAATCACGATCCGGCACACACGTTCTTCAACACCGGAACGGCGATCAGCGGTCGGCCTTCGATGGGGTCATGGGTGCTGTACGGTTTGGGCAGCGAAACGCAAGACTTGCCGGGTTTCATCGTGTTGACCAGCGAAGGCGGGGGGCAAAGTCAACCGATCAGTTCGCGACAATGGCACTCGGGGTTTCTGCCCAGTCGTTACCAAGGTGTCCAGATGCACGCCAGCGGAAATCCGGTGCATTATGTCGGCAACCCCGGCGGCGTCGGCCGCGATCAACAGCGCCAGATTGTCGACGCGGTGACGCAGATCAATCAGATCCGCAACGAGGAATTGAACGATCCCGAGATCGCGACGCGATTGGCGGCGTACGAAATGGCGTTTCGGATGCAGGCCTCGGTGCCCGAATTGACCGACATGTCGGGGGAACCGCAACACATCATCGACAGCTACGGGTGCACGCCCGGGGACGGTTCATTCGCCAGCAACTGTCTGCTCGCCCGCCGACTGGCCGAGCGCGGCGTGCGGTTCATCCAACTGTACCACCGCGGCTGGGATCACCACGGTGGCGTCAAAGCGGGCGTGGCCAAGACGGCAGGATTGGTCGATCGGGGAACCGCGGCGCTGGTGCAGGATTTAAAACAACGCGGCATGCTGGACGAAACCCTGATCGTCTGGGGCGGCGAATTCGGACGCACGCCGATGGCCCAGGGCAGCGGACGTGACCACCACATCAAAGGGTTCTCGATGTGGATGGCCGGCGGGGGAATCCGCGGCGGAACCAGTTACGGGGCGACCGACGAATTCGGATACAACGCGGTGGAGAACAAGGTCCACGTGCGAGACTTCCATGCGACGATGCTGCACCTGTTGGGCATCGATCACATGCGATTGACGTTCAAGTTCCAGGGGCTGGATTTTCGCTTGACGGGTGTGGAAGAAGCGGAAGTCGTGCACGAATTGTTGGCTGGATATGGAGCCCAAGACGCTTGATGAGCGGAACGGGCAGATTGGTCAAAAAATTTGGTGGTCAAAAAATCGGGGGCCCAAAGGAGTCGGGTGAAGGTCGATTCGGGTCAGACGCCGACGCTCACAAAACGTCCATATTGCTACCAGAGCGCCCGGTACCTGGTCGGTACACCACATTTTTTGACCAAACCATTTTTTGACCAACACATTCACCACCTCCCCGCACTGGCGCTCGCACGAACGTCCAAAATCGATAGACACGCACAATGGGATCCGGTCGACGAATGAACGGTCAGCTCAGCGCCCGCGTGTAGCTCAACAGGAACAGGCCCATGTGCAGGGGCAAGGTCCCCAGCGCGGCGTAGCGGAAGCGGCGTTTAGAAAACAACCCGACGATCGACAGGATCGCGCCGAGGACGGCGACCAAGGCGCCGCCCGGGGGAAACCACCAGGCGCCCAGGCCCGCGAACACCAGCACGACGACCGCGGCGGCCGAAGCCCCCATGGCGGTGTACAGGAACGGCCCAAACTCCCCGTAGGCCGCTTCGCCCGAGAGCGTCAACACCGGGGTCGCGGCCGATGGCGTCTGCACGTCCGGCGGATCGACGCGGAACGGAGAACCGGTTCGGACCGGCATTGCTGAATCAATTGGCACCGCTGAATCAACCGGCGCTGCGGATTCATCGCTTACCGGCGAATCGGTCGGCGATGCGGACGCGGCTTTGGTTTCCGGATCGACAAGCTTCGCAACGAAGGGGGGGGCCTCGGTTGCCGGCCGATCCTCATTCGGCGCTGGTGTTGGGTCGTCGTCGATTCGATTCATGGACGGTGGTGTGATGGTGCCGGCGTTGGAGTTTCCCGAACCGATGTTGCCGTGAAGCGACTATTCTAATGGATCTTCCCGGCGGGCAGGTAGCCACTTAGTTGACGTACTGGATGATGCGCCGATATTAGATCTGTCGTGCTTCTTCCGCCACCGATTTGTTTTCAGCCGTACCACTGTTTATGAATGTTCCGCGATGCAGTTTGTTGTTGTCTCCCCAGACAGCTCGAAGCGGCCATGGCCGAAGGTGTTTGATTCGATCGTTGGGCGGGATGCTGGCCTTGCTGATCGGTTGGTCGGGGGTGGACGTCGGGGCGGCCGATGTGTCCTCGTCCCAAGCCCTGCCGCCGGAAATCGCCCAGGCATCCGGGGAGGCGGCCGAGGCAATGGCGGCGATCCGCATTCCCGACGACTGGACGATCAGTCTGTGGGCGGCCGAACCCGATCTGGCCAACGTCGTCGCCTTTGACATCGATCGCCAAGGCCACGTCTATGCGTGCGAGACCTTTCGCCAGAACCGCGGCGTAACGGACAATCGTGGGCACGACCAACAGTGGCTGATGGCCGATCTGGCATCCAAGACGGTGCAAGACCGAATCGACTACCACAAGCGTCTGCTCGGTGAAGCGGCGGTCACGTACACCCAGCACGACGACCGCATCCGGCGGTTGTCGGACACCGACGGCGACGGGCGGGCGGACAAAAGCGTCGTGCTGGCCAGCGGATTCAATCAACTCGAAGAAGGCACCGGGGCCGGTGTGCTGGCGATCGACGGTGACGTCTACTACACCTGCATCCCCAAGCTGTGGAAACTGGTCGATCAGGACGGCGACGGCCGGGCCGATGAACGTGTCGTGCTGTCAGACGGCTACGGCGTCCGCGTCGCCTTTCGCGGCCATGACCTGCACGGGCTGATCCGCGGCTACGACGGACGGCTGTACTTTACGATCGGCGACCGCGGTTATCACCTGCGCACGGCCGAGGGCGAGATGTTGAGTGATCCGGCCAGCGGCGCCGTGTTCCGCTGCGAACTGGACGGGACCGGGTTGGAAGTGTTCGCGCGGGGATTGCGAAATCCGCAAGAGATCGCGTTCAACGATCGCGGGGACTGGTTCACCGTCGATAACAACAGCGACAGCGGCGACCAGGCCCGGATCGTGCACGTCTTGCAGGACGGCGATACCGGTTGGCGGATGTATTACCAATACCTCAGCGACCGCGGCCCCTTCAATCGGGAAAAGATCTGGGAGCCGCACAATGCCGACCAGCCGGCTTCGATCGTTCCCCCGGTTGCCAATTTCACCGACGGGCCGAGCGGTCTGGCGTATTACCCCGGCACCGGATTCGGCAACGAGCTGGACGACACCTTTTTGATCTGCGATTTCCGCGGCGGCCCCAGCAACAGTGGAATCCGTTCGTTCCAGGTCCAGCCGGCCGGGGCGAGTTACAAATTGGTCGCCGACGATCAACCGATTTGGACCTGTTTGGCGACCGATGTCGCGTTCGGCCCCGACGGTGCGCTCTACGTCAGCGACTGGGTCGACGGTTGGGAAGGACTGGGCAAGGCGCGTTTGTATCGCATTCGCCATCGGGAACACGCCGGCGATCCCATCGTCGCAGAGGTCCAGAAACGGCTGGCGAGCGACTGGCGGGCGATGACGACCGAAACACTGGTCGACTTGCTCGGTCACGTCGACCGGCGACTTCGGCTGGAAAGCCAATGGGAACTCGCCCGACGCGGCCAAGCCGACGCGCTCGGCACGGTCGCCGGAGATGCCGATGCGGCGGCCAAAGCACGCTTGCACGCGGCATGGGGACTGGGCCAAATCGCCCGCGACAAAGCCGCGGCGAACGATGCAAAATCCAAGGCCAAATCGGTTTTGACAAAGCTGATCGCCGACGCGGACGACGATCTGTGCGCCGCGACACTGGCGATCGTCGGCCAACAGGGCTGGGCCGAGGCATCCACGGTGGCCCGAACCGCGCTGGAGCGAGAAAACGCTCGGGTGCGTTATGCCGCCATCGACGCGCTCGGACGTCTGAAAGACGATTCGGCTCTTGACGCCGTGTTGGCCAAGGCAGCCGGTGCCGACGCCACCGACCCAGCCATCCGCCACGCCGCTGCAATGTACTTGTCGCGGGCCGTCAAAGCCGACCGGATCGCAGCCCTGGCCAAACACCCCAGCCCCTCGGCACGTCTGTTGGGCGTGATCGCCCTGCGGCGACTGTCCAGCGGTTCGGTCGCCGGTTTTCTGAACGATGCCGACCCCCGTGTCGTTGTCGAGGCCGCGCGGGCGATTCACGACCATCCGATCCAGTTCGGAACCGCGGCGCTTGCCGAATTGATCCATCGACCGCTGGAATCGGAGGCCTTGGCACGACGCGTGTTGAACGCCAATTTTCGGATCGGGACTGCCGAGGCGGCCATCGCGATCGCCAAATACGCGACTCGGTCCGAGGCCAGCGAAGCGATGCGGATCGAAGCGATCGAGATGCTCGGCCAATGGGGCGCCCCCGAGCCGTTGGATCGCGTGATCGGCGACTATCGACCGCTGGAGAAGCGCGACGCCGCCCTGGCCACGGCTGCCCTGGAACCACAGATCGATCTGTTGATGGCCGCACCGGAGAACGTTCGCTTGCGAGCGATCGAAGTGGCCGCGACGTTGGGAATTAAAAAGATCGCCGGCGCGTTGGTCGATCAGGTCGCCGATTCCACTCGCAGTTCCGATGCTCGTGCCCGGGCGCTGATCGCACTGGCGCGACTGGACGCCGCCAACGCGATCCGGCTGGCCGAGTCGATTCCGCCGGCCGAAGCGCGAGGCCCGCTGGGACTGGCCGGTTTGTCTGTGTTGGCCGATCACACGGCAGAAAAATCGATCGATCGGTTCGTCGCGGCCACCTCCAATGCCGACACCCGGATGCGACAAAAGGCCTGGGACATCTTGGCCGACCTAAACCACCCCAAGGCCGATGCCGCTATCGGTCAGGCGATCGACCAGTACATCGACGAATCGCTCGATCCACGGGTGCAGCTGAACGTGATCGAAGCGGCGGAGGGGCGTCTGGATGAATCCCGGCAAAAAAGGCTGGCCGAACATCGCGCCAAACGGGCCGAATCGGAACCGCTTGGCAAATGGTTGGACTCGCTTTCCGGCGGCGACCCGGACCGCGGAGCGCAGTTGTTCTTTGGCAAAACCGAGCTGTCCTGTGTCCGCTGTCACAAGGTCGATCGAGCCGGCGGCGAAGTCGGGCCGAATTTGACGGTGATCGGCAAAGAGCGAGACGCCCGCTATCTGCTCGAAGCGATCTGCTTGCCCGATGCGAAGATCGCCAAAGGTTTTGAAACGGCGGTGATCATCGACCTGGACGGGCGGGTTCACAGCGGCATCGTCAAAAGCGAAACCGACGACGTGGTCGAATTGATCCTCGCCGACGGCAGCCAACAACGCATCCTGCAAGATGACATCGAAATCCGGCGGAAAGGAAACTCGTCGATGCCGGCCGATTTGGTCAAACAGATGACGCCGCGCGAACTGCGTGACCTGGTCGCCTACCTGGGCAGTTTGCAAGTCGACCCCAGGAGCGCGAGCGACGTGGAGTGAGCGGCGGACGGGGCACAAAGCACACTTAGGCGAAAACAAAACGCTCGCTGGAAGAGGTCGAGCGGTGTTTAATTCGTTGATCCTAAAGGGTTTTCGCAGGTTTTCTCTGGCCGATCTGAACCGTAGGGAGGTCGATTGCCCACGGATGGCAGCGCGAACCCACGGATCCCAGGCCGCATCACATCCGTGGGTTCGCGCTGCCATCGGTGGGCTTGTTTTGATTCCTCCAAACTTCCTGTTCGGACGCACCACCTCGAGGAGAGATTTCTGCCAAGGGGAGTGAAACGCATCAACGCCTTATCTCTCCAAGGTTAAAAGCCGCACGACCGCTTGCAGGGAGGGGCGCGGAACGCAAGCGATTGATCTTTCGGAGGCTGAAAACCGGGCGAGCTTCTTTATCCGGCATTCCCATCGTCCGGTTCCGAATCCGGTTCTGACTCCGGCCCCGGCTCTGATTCCAGCAGCCGAATGACTTCGATCCGAGAGTTAGCTTCGGCGACCATCAAGAAGCGATCATCGGGACTGAATTCGACCGACACCACGCGTTCTTTCCGCGGTTGCAACTCGATCAACTCCAATCCGCTTCGGGTGTCCCAGACTCGAATCACGCGATCGGATCCGGCGGTCACGATCCGGTCGCCTCCGACCGAGGCGGTCACGCGCGTCACCGGGCTGCTGCTGACCAACAACCGCTGGGCCAATTGGACGCCTGCGGAACTTGGCATCAGGTCATCGGCTGGGAATGCCAGCGACGGCGGGGTCTGGTCGGCAACCGGATCGATCGGTCTGCCCGAGACATCGGTTCCGGGTGGGTTCCAGATCGCACAGCTGCCGTCATCGCCGACGGTGGCCAATTGATTCCGCTCGCCCAGCCAGACCAAATCATTGACCGCGTTTGAATGTGCCTTCCAAACCTGCACCGGCGTCTCGGTCCAGCGGTATTGGCCGGCGTCGGATCGCTGCAGTGACGCATAAAAAACGCGTCCGCTCCGGGTGCAACCGAACACCCGATCGCCTGAAGGGGCCAACGTCAGTCGCGAGATTGCCCCCAATCGTGGCAGTATCAATTTCGTCGGCGGCGCATCGCTGTGCAGATCGTACAGCAACAAACTCTCCTGGCGAATGGTCGCATTGCCATCAGGTTCCCCTTTGCCGTCTTCTCGGGGAACGTTGGCGTCCTGCACCATGCTGGCGATCAGGTGTCGTGAATCGACCAGGGTGACCGCGGTCAGCACGGAACGTTTTTGTGTGCCGATCGATCGACTGGCCACCGCCTCGCCCATCCCAGCTTCAAACACAAAGAAGTTGTTTCGGGAATACATGGCAACGCGGGGTGGTTGTGTCGCCGGGGTCGGTCGTCGCCGGGCGGCAGACGCCTTTCCGATTCCGCGGCCGACCCGAATGCGTCGCATCTCGACATCCAGCCCGTGCTTGGCCAGCGAGTGCATTTTGTAGAACAGGTTGCGCTGACGTCGTCCGCCGGAGATAGCCACGGCGATTTGTCGAGGCGAGATCCAAGTGGCGTCCAGCAGCAATCGCTCGGAAACGTTCAGCGCCGCGATCGCGTCGTGGCCGTCGTTGGACCACCACAGCACCTTGCCGTCATCGCTGGCGGTGACCAGAAACGGTTCACACAAACGCACCTTCAGCTGGCCCGGTCGCAGTTTGCCGGGCAGGTTGCGACAGGGAGCCAGATACAGACAATCGCCCACCCTATTTTCGTGCCCGCGGTAATCGCGGACATGGCGGATGGCCAGTGGCAGCGATGGTTCCGCGACCGTCTCGTTGTCGGGGGCCGCCGGTTCGCTGGCGACGTCCTCCTGTTGGGTCGCACCGCTGGCCGGTTTGTTGGCTTCGGGCGATTCGATCAAGGACCAACGTGAAACGTTGCCGTCGCGGCCGGTCACCACCAACTCCTTCCCTGCCGGCGAAAACCGCACCTGTGACGCCGGCCGATGACTGGCCTGGAACTGATACGGCGGATGTCCGATCGGCAATCGCAGGTCTTTGACATACGTCATCCCGACATCATCGCACCAAGCGATCCGCTGGGACGGGGCATGAAAGTCCAGGCCACGCATCCCCAGCCCACGCCAAATCACTCTCTCGGCACGCAACGATTCGGGGCCGCACTGCCACAATTCAACCAACCCCATCGTCCCCATCGAATCTTCGAAACGACCTCGCGTGATCACAAACCGCGATTCATCGATGAAGCGGAGTGAAGTGACTGCGGGGCGATCGCCCCAGTGACGTTCATCGGTGTTGTTAAAAATCCCCGACTCGCCCAGCTGCAGCCGAGCCAACCAACTGCGCTCGTCGATGTCGCGTTCCCCGTTGGCGGCCGACCCGCCTCCGACCACCAGTTGTGTGGAATCGGGTGAAAACGCCAGGGCGTGGCCACGCCGCAGCTTCGGCAGACGGATTTGTTGGTCCCGTTCGTTTTCCTCCAGATTCCAGACCGTCACGTCGCTCTCGCGATCGATCCAGCACAACCATTTCTCATCGGGACTGACCACCATCGCGTGCACCGCGCCGGAGGCTTGCACCAACACCTCCGCCGGGCCGACCCCGCGTCGCTTTTGTTTGTCGGTATTGAAAAACTCGCGATCGGTCGGCAACCGCCATTGCAAGATCGTCCCGTCGCTGCAGGCGGCAAATATTCGCCGGTGTTGACGAGAGACCGCCAGGGCGTTGACCGGCGAAGTCGACGTGACACCGGGGACATCGGCGTTCAACTGGATCGATGGCGAGTGGGAAATCAGATCCAGCAACCGCCATTCCCACTGCCGCATCGATTCGGGAATGCTGCGCAGCAGTTCCAACCCGCGGGTCCGGTCGCCTTCGGCCAACTCGTGTGACGCCCGCGACAGTTCCACCATGTGCCGGTGCAAGAGCAACGCCTCGCGCTGAGCCTCGCTTTGTTGATTTCGCCGGACCAACCATCGCGCACGATCACTCAGCTGGTTGTGCCGGATCTGAAAGCCCAGGATCCCCAACAGCAAGACCAGGACGATGGGAATGCCCGCCGCCAGAAGTGCGTAGGCGGGATGCAGCCGCGCCCACACCCAAACGTTCTCCGGCCATGACACCTTGCGAGCCAGGATCGGTTCGCGTCGGCGGAACCGTTGCAGATCATCGCGCAAGTCGGCCGCCGAGCGGTATCGCGACGCGGGTGATTTCGCCAGGCAACGCAGCGTGATCGTTTCCAGGTCGCGTGGAATCGCCGCGCGTCGGCTGCGTGGGGGCGTCGGGATCGCCGTCTTGGTCGCCTGCAGCACTTCGCGGGCTTTGCCGACAAAGGGCGGCGTCCCGACCAGCATTTCATACAACAGCGTTCCCAAGGCATAGATGTCCGTGGCCGGCCGGTTCGCGTTTTCGGCCCCCTCGGCCTGTTCGGGACTCATGTAGGCCGGCGTCCCCAACACCGTGCCTTCGGTGGTCAACCCGGATGACGCTTGCGGGTAACTGGCCAATCCGAAATCCAGCACCATCGGACGGTTCTGGTTCAGCATCACGTTGGCGGGTTTCAGATCCCGGTGCACGATGCCTTGTTCGTGGGCACAGGCGACCGCGTCGGCAATCTGCGCCATCCAGTCGGCCGCCTGGTCAAAGTCCAACGGCCCATGATCTTTCAAGTACTTGGCCAGCGAAGGTCCATCGATCCACTGTTGGATCAAGATCGGCAAACCGTCCTCGATCAACACTTCGTGGACCTGGACCACGTTGGGATGCGTGATGGCAGCCGCGGCGCGGGCTTCGGTTTGAAACCGGGCAGCGCTGGTTTCGCTGGTCACCCGCGACGCGTGCGGCACTTTCAACGCCACCCAACGCGCCAATCGGGCGTCTCGGGCGCACCACACGCTGCCGGTCGCCCCGGTGCCCAGCCGTTTGCGGATTTCAAACCGACCCAGCCAGACCTTGTCGCGGTCCAACGTGGCCAGCTCGGCCAGGCGACTGTTTGTCGGCAAACGCCGACTATGCAGTTCGTTGGCGGGAACCTTGACCGTCTGGTCACAGGTTTCTTCGGCATCGCGGTAGGCCGCGTCGATGGCATCCAGTTCGTGGGTCAGCTGAACCCGCCAGTCCTTCGGCACACCGGCCAGGAACGGCGCCCGCTCCACCTCTCCCTGTTGAAGCGACGCCTCGTAAGCATCACACAAACGATCAATCGTGATCCATTTCTCGCGCGAATCCTCGGCCGAGCCGCCCGGCGGATCAGGGTTGTCGGTGTTCATCGGAGTTCTCCAGAATCGGACTCCACAACCGACGGATCAGATTCAGTTTTCGCTCGACCGTTCGAGTCGCACAGCCGAGTTTTTCGGCGATTTCTTCATTGGTAAAACCGTGCAGTTTCATCGACACGATTCCACGCAGCGTGGCTTCGGAAAGCTGTTCCAAAAAACGCTCGACCGCTTCGTTGGACGCGGCCAGCTCTTCGCCCGAGCGTTGGTTGGCGTCGCGGACCGCGTCGAGCGGAAAATCTTCGCGCTTACCGCTGGTCCGCTGTGAGGCGAATTCGATCCGCGACGAATTCGGTGAAACCCCGTCGCCGATCGGCAATCGGTTCCGCGCCCCCACGGGTCCGCCCGTCACCGAGCCATTTGCGTGCTTGCCCCCGGGTTGATTGGCGCCGGGTTGATTGGCGCCGGGCTGATTGGCGCCGGGTTGATTGGTCAGCAGATTCACACGGGACGATTTCATCGCGTCGCCGGCCAGCGATTCCGATGCCCGGCGGCCGCCTTCGCCGCCGCGGCACAGTGCGTTGTCATAGCGGACCGAATCGATCGCCTTGTTGCGGGTTAGCCGGGCCAAAATTGCCCAGGCCTGCCCGCCGGTGACCAACGCGTCCAACTGGCCGGTTTCGATGCGATCAAAGAAGCTTCGAAAGGCACTTTGGGCCACGTCTTCCTCGTCGGCCAACCCGCCACCGGGCGTCAGCCGTCCTCGTGCGACGCGTTCCACCTGGCGACGATAGCATCGATACAGCTTGGCCGCGGCCAGCTGCCTCTCCTCTTCGGTCCCCGCCTGACGAAGCTGATTCAGGATCAGAGTGATTGAACTTTCAGACATATGCGTGAAGGCGGAGGGTGAAAAGCAACGTCTCGAAACGTCGAGCCGCCTGTCCTTTGGGTGTGAATAGTCTGACATATTTTGACACAACTTGTCAAAGTTGCTTCCGCGGCCACGGAGCGATTCTAATCCCCCCCGAGGAGAGTTTCAAACGGCTGCCAGTCGACCGCCACCGCTGAAATCGACGTGTCGGCACCGACGGCGGCCGAGGCGACAAACCCCTCCCGTGGCGAGCAGCACACAAAACTCCACGCTTTTCCCTGGTCCAACCCCGGCGCGAGAAATCGGATGGTGGGGCGATCCGAGTCGATCTGCTCGAACGCAAAATCCGACAACGGCGTGTACAGCCCGGTGCCGATGGCTTTGATAAAGGCTTCTTTGAGCGTCCAAATCCGCAGAAAAAAATATTGCTGCCGATCGATCGGCTGACGCTGCAAAAACTGCACTTCCGGGGCGGCGAAGTACCGCTGAGCCAATTCGGTCGACGTCCGGCGATGGATCGATTCCACATCCACCCCGACCAGATCCACCGGCGGGTCGGCCACGCCGCACAAGACCAAGCCGTCGGTGTGGGCGATATTGAAGGGCGCCATCGCTTCGACAGGCGTCTCGACTTGCGGTTTCCCGTGTCGACCGACTCCGAATCGAATCTGTTGGGGCGCGACGCGGCGGTCGCCGAGCAGCCGACGCGCCATCGCCCGCCCGACGACGTGTTGATTCCGCGTGGTGGTGCGCCGAAATCGATCGGCGCCGATCCGCTCTTGACGATCAAGCAACTGCTCGCAACGGCGTTCGAATTCGCCGCACTCCTCGGTCGACGTCGCCGCATGCCAGACTCGCAAATGGTACCGATGCGACGCGTCCGATGGGGGCTCAATTGGCATGACGGTCACGACGCCCGATGTTCCGCGGGGGCCCGATGTGTCGCGGGGACTGGCGGGGCACAGGTTTCCGCCTGCAGCAATCCGGGCATCGCCATCAACTCGGGCCGCAATTCTCCGGCCAAGAAAAACGAGCCACAAATCACGAGCGTTCCCCCGGGTGCTGCGGCTGAAATCCCCTCGCGAAGCGCTTGCCGGGGATCCGCGACACAGCGAACCCGCAGACCTTGCCGTTGCTCACAGTGCGGGGCCAACGCGGCGGCCAGGTGATCGGCCGTCGCCGAACGCGGGTTGGTGGTGTACCGCGTGCAAATCACCTCATCGGCGATCTTGGCAAGCTCCGCCGCCATCACCCCCACGTCTTTGTCGCGGCTGGTCCCAAACACGAGGACGATGGGCCGACGGAAATGTCCCGACGAATCTGCCTCGACCCGCGCGGTGTCAGCGGGAGGGAGTTCGGCGGGTGACGTCGCAACGGAGGTCCGATCAGAGCTGGGGGCAGGCAATGGACCGCTCCCGATCACGCGGCGGCCGATCGTTTGGCACAACGCCAGGATCGAATCCTGATTGTGCGCGGTGTCCAAGACGACTTGGACCGCTGCGGGGGCGGGGAGCGAAAACCGTTCGAATCGGCCGGTGCAACGAACCGTTCGCAGTGCAGCGGCGATCTGCTGGCCACTGACCGACAGCGGTCGCCCAAGGTGATCATTGCCCCGCAGGTGATCATTGCCCAGCAGGCGGACGATCGAAATCGCGATCGCCGCGTTGTGCACTTGGTGGGCCCCATCAAGCGCCAAGAACAGGGGCAGCGACGCGTCCGTGGGCTGAGATCCCGACTCGCGGGATGCCAATTCGTCGCAGCCGGCCCGGTAGACGAATTCGCTGCCGACGGCCAACGCGGGTCCGCAATCGACGTCGAACGCGTCGCCTTTCTCAAACACCCGGCTTCCCGAGCGTTCGGCGGCGCGGCGGATGGCCTGACGCGCCTCGGGTTGCACCGCACCGGAAACGACCGGCACGCCGGCCTTGATGATGCCGGCTTTTTCGGCCGCGATCTGGCCGATCGTGTCCCCCAGGATGCGTTGGTGGTCCAAACCGATCGATGTGATCGCGGCGATCGTGCTGGCGCAGACGTTGGTGCTGTCCAGGCGGCCGCCGAGACCGACCTCCAGCACGACCACGTCGCAATCGTTCTGGTCGAAATGCAACACGGCCATCGCCGTGGTCAATTCAAAAAACGAAACCGGATGACCGGAGGCATCGAAACGGTCGACCACGGGGGCGACGCAATCCACCAGTTCGACCAACTCCTGGCGGCTGCAGGGAACGCCATCGATTCGAAAGCGTTCTTCCAAATCGGTCAGGTGCGGTGAGGTGTATAGTCCGACGCGATAGCCCGCCGCGATCAGGATCTGGCTGACCATCGTCGCGGTGGACCCCTTGCCTTTGGTCCCGGCGATATGAATCAGTGGGACCTTGGGACGGGAACCGCTGGGGTCGGACGGTCGATGCAGATAATCGCCCAGCGAGAGTTGCTGGAACAACGCCTCGGTGCGTTCGAGCCGAAACAGGTGGTCATCGCGGCTGCCGGCGGTCCGTTCATAGTCGATGCGGTCGTACAGATACGCAACGGCTTGATGGAAATCGGACCGGCGACTGGACGGCTGGACGTGGCGCGGATCTAGCACAAAGCGGACTGCGGCAAAAGGAAACTGGAAAGGGGCGTTTCAATCGGGGGAGCATCGGTCAGCGGCGAAGGTCGCGGTATTGTGCCAAGCCGGGTGCCGGCTTGGCAACGACGCATCGCGGCGTCGGCTGACAAAAAAGCGTCGTGGCCGGCTGAGAAGAAGAGTCTGTGGGAAAATGTCCGAACCGCCGGGATTGATCTCGCGTAGCGTATCCAACCCTCGGTTTTCCGGCTGAATTTTCAGACAGCCCGACTGTTTCTGCCCGCTCAGCCCCCCCTTTTTTGCCCTTTTCTACGGAAGCCTTTGTTCGTGGATACCGATTCAACCGCCGTCGCGGACTCCGCCGACGAAAACACGCCCGCCGGTGCCGCCACGGCCGCCGCCAGTTCGAGTGCGACCAGCAGCGATGTCGTCATCGAAACCCGCAACCTGAGCAAGATTTACAAGGATTTCTGGGGCCGAAAGAAAGTCCACGCGTTGAAATCCTTGGACATCGAAGTCCGCAAGGGCGAAATCTTCGGCCTGCTCGGCCCCAACGGGAGCGGTAAGTCGACCACCATCAAGCTGATTCTGGGGTTGCTGTTTCCCACCAGCGGGCGCGTGTTGGTGTTTGACAAAGACGCCACCGAAACCAAAAAGAACGAACAGATCGGCTACCTGCCCGAAGAATCCTACCTGTACCAGTTCCTCAACGCCGAAGAAACGCTGGACTTCTACGGGCGGTTGTTCGACATGTCGGGTCGCCAGCGGAAACAACGCGTCGAAGAATTGCTGACCCTGGTCGGGCTGCAAGGGGCCCGGCACCGACAACTGCGTGAATACAGTAAGGGGATGCGTCGCCGGGTCGGTTTGGCCCAGGCGTTGATCAATGACCCCGATTTGATCCTGTTGGACGAACCGACCACCGGCCTGGACCCGATCGGGATCCGCGAGATGAAGGATTTGATCCTGGCCCTCCGCGACCAGGGCAAGACCGTTCTGCTGTGCAGCCACCAACTCGGTGACGTGCAAGACGTCTGCGACCGCGTCGCGATTCTGCACCAGGGCGAACTGAAGGAACTCGGCCGCGTGACCGACCTGCTGAAGGTCCAAGACGTGACCGAAGTCCACGCCAGCGGTTTGAGCGAGGATGCCAAGAACGAAATCCGCGACGTCATCGCGCGTCACGGCGGCGACCTGAAAGCGATGGACAACCCGACCGCGACGATGGAGGACTTGTTCCTGAACATCGTCCGCGAAAGCGAGGCCCGCCCGGGAGCACGCCGCGTCTCGGCCCCCGCCCCTGATGGGGCATCCGACCAATCGGCCGATTCGCAGGCCGATCAGGGATCGCAATCGGGGAGTGACCAGTCATGAATTTGCAACCAGATGATTTCTGGACCTTCTCCGAATGGCTGTTCCGGCCCGGAGCGTTCTTAGAAAGCGCGTTCCTGCAGGGCGTGGTGCTGATCGTGCTGTCGATCGTGCTGGGGTTGCTGGTCGGCTACGTGATCTCCGCGGCTCGCTATGGCCCCGGCGAGGGCTTCTACGCGGTCGCGCGTGCCATCCGTGACCTGCTGCGAACCGACCTGCCCGGCACCAGCCCCAGCCGGATCGTGGCGCTGGCGCGACTGGCGTTCAAGGAAGCGATCCGCCGCCGCGTGCTGTTCGTCGTCGGCCTGTTTGTGGTCATCTTGCTGTTGGCCGGTTGGTTCTTGAACCCCGAAAGCGACGACCCGGCGCGGCTGTACATCAGCTTTGTGCTGACCGCGACCAACTACCTGGTGCTCGCGTTGGCGTTGTTCATCAGCGCATTCTCGTTGCCTCAAGACATCGAAAACCGCACGATCTTCACCATCGTGACCAAACCGGTCCGGGCGACCGAGATCGTGCTCGGACGGATGCTGGGGTTTGTCGCCGTCGGCACGGTGATGCTGGTCCCGATGGGATTGGCCAGTTACATCTTCGTCGACCGCGGACTGGACCACACGCATTACGAGGTCGTCCAGGCGGACGAGATCGACGGCCGCATCGTCGGCAAGACCGACCGCGTGCGGCGACACTCGCACACCTTCACCATCGAACCCGGCGAGACCCAGGGCCTGACCAATTTCGTCCGCGGCCACCGGCACGTCGTGACCCGCAACGAAGACGGCAGCTTTACGATCGGACCGCCGACCGGGCAACTGCGGGCCCGCATCCCCGCCTACGGTGAAATCCAGTTTTATGACCGCAACGGTGATCCCAAAGAAACAGGGATCGACGTCGGAGCCGAACGGCTTGCCGGCGGCTACGGATCGGCGGGGATCTCGCGGCTGATCGGTGTCGCCAAAGGCAACCGCAAACTCGAACACTCCTACGTCGAAGGCGGGACGCTGGGGATGGCGGAGTTCACGTTCGACAACGTGACGCGGCAACGCTTTCCGGACAAGATTCCTTTTGACCTGTCGATCCGTGCTTATCGGTCGTTCAAAGGGGACATCGAATCGGGCATCCGCGGATCGTTGACCTTCAAGAACCCCGACACCGGTTTCTCACTGACTCCCAAACAGTTCACGGTCGAAGAGTACCAGATCGATGAACGCGAATTGCCGCTGACGTTTGAATGGCTCAACAAGGAAACCGGCGAAGTCGAAACACGCAACATCTTTGACCATGTGGTGACCGAAGACGGTCGCATGCAGGTGTTGCTGAAGTGCCTGGACAGCAGCCAGTACCTGGGGGTGACCAAAAGCGGTTTGTACCTTCGTCCGGCCGAGTCCAGCTTTGCCTGGAACTTGACCAAAGCTTACGCGTCGATCTGGTTGCAGATGACGATGATCATCGCGTTCGGCGTGATGTTCAGCACGTTCCTGAGCGGACCGGTCGCGATGGTGGCAACCGCCGTTTGTGTGCTGCTCGGTTTTTCTGCCGAAAGCATCTACGACACGCGGCACTTTATCGATTCCAACATCGAACGCGGCGGCGGACCGATCGAGTCGCTGGTGCGTCTGGTCAAACAGGACGCGATGACCACGCAGTTGGACGTCGAAGGCGTCGCCAACACGTTGATCAAATCGGCCGACGCGGTGATCGTCTACACGATGGACGCCGTCGCAACCGCGCTGCCGAACCTGCCGCGAATGGTCTCCACGGCGGAGTATGCCGCCAGCGGTATCGATATTTTTAACGCCGTGCTGGCGCGCCATTCGGTGGCGACACTCGGCTATTGCCTGTTGGCATTTTTGATCAGTTACTTCTTTTTGAAAGCTCGTGAGATCGCGGCATGAATCAGTCGACAGCTTTTCGTCGCAAGATCATTTACTTGGTGATCCTTGTGGCCACCCTGGTCCCGCTTTATCTGCTGGGGCAGCCCTCCGATGGAACGCCCGATTCGGGCGGGCAACTGGCAACGATGCGCCAGCAATACGGCATCGCCGAAAGCGATCTCGGTGAGATCAGCCCGGCCAGCGAGACGATGAAACTCGCGTCGTTGGGATTGCGTGGCGTCGCGGCGACCCTGCTGTGGGAAAAGGCGCACAAGTATCGCGTGTTGCACGAATGGGACCGCCTGAAAGCGGCACTGAACAACATCGCGCTTTTGCAGCCGCACTATGACAAAGTCTGGGAACACCAGGCGCACAACCTGGCCTACAACGTCTCGGTCGAATTCGACGACTATCGCCAACGCTATGAAATGGTCCGCGAAGGCACCGAGTTCCTCACCCGTGGTGTCCGCCAAAACCGCAAGGCGCCGCGGTTGATCTGGTACACCGGTTGGTTCTACGGACAAAAGATCGGGATGTCGGACGAGAAACGTCAGTTCCGTCGCCTGTTTGCCGACGACACGGTGCTGCACGATTCCTTGGCCGACCAAGGCATCGCGGTCGACAGCAGCGAAGCCCTCGGCCCGTTCCAAAAACCGGACAACTGGCTCGTCGGACGCCTGTGGCTGAACCACGGCTATGACGTCGTCGATGCCGGTGTCGCCATCCGTCGCCAAACCCCGATCAACTTCTATGAAACCGGACCGAAGTGGTCCATCAAACACGCCGAAGCGATCGAAAACGAAGGGGTTCTGGATCAACGCGCCATTAGCGCCTGGACCAAAGCCTCCGAAAACTGGGACCGTTTCGGCAAGCGGAGCATCCCCACGCTCGCCCGATTTACGGTCAAATTGGGATCCCTGGCGGACCTGTTGAACGAACGCGGCGAACTCATGGACCGGTTCCGTGAACTCGCCGGCGACGTCTACCTGGACATGAAGCAAGAAAAGATTGATGCCCTGCCGATCGACATGCGAAACGTCTATGAGAAGAACCCGGAGGATCGCACCGCGGCCGGCAAGCAGGCCATGCCCAACATCCTGATGGCGATCGAACCCAACCCGGACGAAGTCACCCAGCGATTGCCCGCCGAGAAACAACTGCCCGCCCTGCAACTCCTGGACGAATTCGAAGACCTGAGTGCCCGGATCCAAAAGACGGATGGCTTGCGCAAACAGATCAACTACGTCTATTGGGAAAGCCTGTCGATGGCGGAACAGGAAGAACGGACCGTCAAGGCGCGCAAGCTGATCTATGACGCGGAAAAAGCCAACCGCGAAGCCGAAGTCGACCTGGCCATCAAACTCTACCTGGAAGCCTTTCAAATCTGGTACGAGATCTTCGAAGACTATCCCGTGCTGACCATCGATGATTCGGCCGAAGACCTGTACGCGTCGATCCGACGCTACATGATCATGATCGACTCCGAAGAGCTTCCCGAAGACTTCCCCCTGCTCGCCTTTACCGAAATGATGCGGCAAGGCTTGGGGCGAACCGGACCGGAAAGCTACGAGCGATTCCGCGAAGAGCAAGCCGAGCTGGCCGCAAAACGCCAGCAGGAGCTGGAGGAAGAAGAACGCCGGCGCGAAGCCGAAGCCGCCGAGGAGATGAAATCCGGAGCGGACCAAGAACCCGCCCCGGAAAAACCGCCAGCCGAGTCGGAAGAATCGCCCGCGGAACCCAAGGCTGATTCAGAGGCTTCGAAGCCAGAGGATTCGAAGCCAGAGGAACAGGAAACGGAATCCGACGAATCCAAGGCGGACGCTTCCGAGCCCGAGGAGGCGAATCCGGAGGTCGCAGAAGAATCCGCTGCCGATGACGACCAAACGGACTCGGACGCTTCGCCGCAAGAGTGAATCGGAATGTCGCCGTGTTCTCCGAACTCGGCGTACCCGAAACGCGGAGCGTTGCTCCGCGCCGACCTCGGAGAGGACGGCGACTATGTCCCGCTACAACTCGGTTTCGATCATCGACCAGGACGCCGAATCGGTCTCGCTCTTCCACAGGCTGGCCAGGTCATTGCCGCTTAGCAGGCACTCAACGACCGAAGCCAGCGGTTCGGGGATGACCATTGCGACGACTTGATCGCGGCCTTTCTTGACGCATTTGCGGAGCGTTTTGTCGACGCGGGCCTTGGCCACGGCCACGGGCTCGCCGCCGGGAGGACAGAAGTCATCGGGGTTCTCGACGCCTTGGCGGTAAACCTTGGGATGATTGCGTCGGACCTCGTCGATCAATTTGCCGTGCCACAATCCGTGGTCCAAGTTCTTGAACGCGTCGATGACCTTGACCTTGACTTCGCGTCCGGCCGTCCGCTGCTCATCGGCCAGTCGCTTGGCCGTCTCGCGCGCCGATTCGCAGGGGGAACAATAAATCGTTTTGACGCTCACGCCCGCCAGTTGCCTGGCCAGATCCGCCGCCTGTTCTGCGCCACGGCTGCTCAGCGGCATGTCCAGACAGCCCTTCATGCGGCCCTGTTCATCGAAATCGGTCGCACCGGGGCGAATCAATAGCACGCGAGTCAAAGTTGCCGAACGGATCATGAGACGGCTCCTGCGATCGCGTCATCGAGTGCCGCGATTGCCGCCGCGTAATCGTCCTGCTTGAAAATCCCCGAGCCGACGACAAACAGGTCACAACCGGCCGCCCTGGCTGCGGCGATCGTCTGCAGATTGATGCCGCCATCGATTTCCAGCATCAGGTCCGGGTGAGACCGCTTCAACGACGCAAGTTTCGCAAGCGCCACCGGGTTAAAGGCTTGCCCGCCGAACCCCGCGTTGACACTCATGACCAAAACCAAATCCACCTCGTCCAGACAGCCGTCCAGTGCCGACAGGTCCGTGTCCGGGTTCAACGCCACGCCGACCCCCACGCCCATCGAGCGGATCTCTCGCGCGACCGCACCGGCATCCTCGACCGCTTCGACATGAAACGTCAGCAGGTCCGCCCCCGCATCGACCATCGGCCGGGCGTATTGCAGCGGATCGCTGATCATCAGGTGAACGTCCATCGGAAGCTCACTGTGCCGGCGAATCCCTTCGACGATCGGCATGCCGTACGTCAGATTCGGCACGAAATGTCCGTCCATCACATCCAGGTGCAACACCTGCGTTCCGGCATCTTCCAGACGCGACAATTCGGTCTTTAAATCGCCAAAGTCACACAACAGCAGACTCGGCAAGACACTCGGCCCGGCGTTGCGTATCAGTTCAAGCTTGTCTTGCGACATGCAGTTCTCTCATCAGATTCGGACGAGCAGACACCGCGTCGGCCCGAGTTTCCCGGACCCTGGAGCCTGCCGAGGCCATCGCCTCGATCCGCTCCAGGAACGCCACCGTCTCGGCGGCCTCCATCGCTGCCGCGAACCCCCGAGGGGTGCCGCGTTCGATCTGCTCCAAATTTGTGAGCGACAGAGTGGTCAAAACACTGGCCAGTTGTCAATTCGACTGACTCCGGCCGGCCTCGCCAATCGGACGAACCCCGCGCCGTTTTTCCCAGTATTTCGCGTCAGGGGCATTTCCAGGACACCTCTAAGGGAACTTAAATTCACCTTAAAAAACATTCGACTCCAGGCCCCGAAAGCCCGAAAATCTCCACAAGACCGCGATACGATCTAAACCGCTGGCGGGGACGTCAGCCTCAACCGAAAGCTCTTTCCGCCCCACATCTGTGAAACTGCCCCATGCGAGTCTTTGTCACCGGAGGGACCGGGCTGCTCGGAAACACCATCATCCGCACGCTCGGTGAACGCGGCCACCAAGTGAGCGCGTTTGTCCGCAGCGAGCCCGATGCCGACGTCTTTGCCGGCTTGGACGTCTCCTTGGTTCACGGCCGACTCGTTCCCGATACAGTTGGGGCTGATGCGGATGGGGCTGATACGGAGCAAGCGACCGACATCGAAGACTCATCCGACGACCCGGTCGATCAAGCGATCGCACAATCCGATGCGGTCGTGCACGCCGCGGCAATGATCCACCTGGGCTGGCATAGGATCGACGAGTCGATGTTGGTCAATTGCGAGAGCACGCGAGGGATCATCCAGTCCTGTATCCGCCACGCAAAGAAACTCGCCTACATCGGCACGGTCAATGCCATCGCACTCGGGTCGCCACACACGATCGCCGATGAAACGACTCCGTTGGATCACGCCGGTGGTCAGGTCCAGTGCGCCTACGTCAAAAGCAAACGCGCCTCGCTGGAATTGGTCCGCCGCTCGATCGCCGACGGGTTGGAAACCGTGATCCTGCACCCGGGCTTCATGCTCGGGCCTTGGGATTGGAAACCCAGCAGCGGACGGATGATGCTGGAGGTCGGGAGGGGGTGGAAACCGATCGCCCCCTCGGGCGGTTGCAGTCTGTGTGATTCACGCGATGTCGCCGCAGGCGTGGTCGCGGCACTGCAGTCGGATTGTCCCAATGGACGCGAGTTCATCCTCGCCGGCCACAATTTCACGTACAAGAAACTGTGGACCGAGATGGCCAATCGGATGGGGACGCGACCGCCGATCCGCGCGGCCGGCCCCGGCATGGAGTACCTGGCGGGATTGGCCGGAGATTTTTGGGGGCGTGTGACCGGAGTGGAACCGGACGTCAACAGCGCCGGCGTGGCGATGAGTAGCCAATACCACTGGTATTCCAGCCGGCGCGCTGAGTCGGAGTTGGGTTATCAGATTCGCCCCGCCGACGAAACACTGGATGCGGCGGCCGAGTGGATTCGTGAACGATTCGTCTTGCCGGCCAAGGCTGAAACGAGCTAGTCTCCGAAAAGTCTTGCTTTTCGACTCTCACGTCTTTCATTGGTCATGATCGGACACGGACGTCCTCCAGTGCCTCGCCACGCCGCGTTCGCCCCCGCAGCGGTCGTCGCCATCGCGACCCTCGCCATCGCGATCCTCGTGCCGGGCATTGTCGCGGACTGCCAGGCCCAAATCCCGCCACAGCCGGTGGGGATGCCTGACTCGGTGGGGATGCCTGACTCGGTGGGGATGCCTGACTCGGTGGGGATGCCTGACCCGGTGGGGATGCCTGACCCGGTCGAACCGATGCCGGTATCGGGTTCGCCGGTCGCTGGCGAAGCAGACGCCGACGCCGCTGCAGGCGCCGCAGCAGACGCCGCTGCCGATGCGGGGGCTCGTCTGGACAGCGCCACACGGCCGTTCGAATTCCGCTCGGCCAATCCCACGTGGCCGTTGGTGGCTGCCGACGACGGATGCCAACTGTCGGTCCGAATCCGAGCCCTGCCACAACATGCCGACCGCGACTTGGTGTTGAGCTATGAATTGATCCGTGTCGACGACGGCGTCATGGTGGGTCGCGAACAAACCGATCTGCGGCTCGACGCGTCAGGCGATTCGACGCAGATCGCGATCGCGGCGTCTTCCCCCCGCATCGCCGGCGTTTACGAAATCCGTTGTCGCTTGACCGAAAAAACCGATCGCATCTGGTCGCGACTGACCGGATCGGAGAACGAACTCGCGTCGGTGCAAACGCCCTGGATGGTGTTTCAAGACCTCGCCGAACCAACGGAAACGCCTTCGCAATCCCGCCCTGCCATCACCCCACTTCGTTGGCGGCCACTGGGGCCGGTCCGGCCGATCGATCCGTCGGACTGGCAACCGCTGGGATGGGTGCCCGACGGGGCGACCAAACTGGTCCCCAAAGTCAAACGCGTCAGCGAATCGCTGCCCTTCACGCCGCGACGAGCCGCCTCGGGGACTGAGCCGCATGAGATCGCTCCCGGTGAATCGTGGATCGGGTTGCTGAGCGATTTGAACGCCCACCGGCCCTATCAGCTGTCTCTCACGCTGGCCGAACCGGAAACCCCGACGACTTCGAAAACCGTCCGCATCGAATTCGCCAACCGTCCCGACTTCGATCCGGTCACCCAGTCACTCTCGATGCAACTGGGGCGCCCGATGGATGTTTCCTCCGAAGACCTCAAGGCCGTCATCACCGAGCAGATTCTGCACCATGCCCATCGGGACAATCAGTTCGTCAGAATCAGCAACGATTCTCCCGACCAGCCCCTTTCGGTCCAGTCGCTGGTCTTGGCCGAATTGGATGCCGACCAATCCCTGCCTGTAATGGTTCGGCCGACGCGCCACGTCGCACTTTGGGTCGAATCCACCGAGTGGCTCTCCGACCTGACCGGCGACCATCTCGACCAACTCACCCACGGTGGATACGCACCATCGACAGTGTTGATGTATTCGCTTTGGAAAGCGACCTCCCGTTTGGCCACACACGCCGCGTGGTGCGGCTACGACGAAGTCTCCGTTCCGATCGATCTTCACCACTGGGAATCAGTCTCCGGCGGACAAACCGCCGACGCGGCCAAGCCGACGTGGATCGCCCAGACGATCGCCCCCGCGATGAATTCTTGGAGCGCGTCAGGCGGACTGCGTGTGCACCCGCGATTGACACACCGACACCGCCGGGTTTCGATCGACGATTCGAACCGGCAACCGCGTCGACCCACGCTGATCGACGGCCGGTCACCGTTGACCTCGCCGCTACGATTGCTGGAATCCTGTGTGCATGCCCCGTCTCACGGCGTCTCGATCCGGGCCACGGAACTGCCGCTGATGCTCAATCAATCCGTTCGTCAGACGATGAACCATTACCGGGAAATCGCAACCGATGCCCGAGCGGTTCGGTCCGCACCGGATTCCGATTACGTCCACATCTTGGTTTCCCAGATGTCACCGGATCCATCGCCCGATCAACCTGCGGCGATCGATCTGACCGTGATCAACACCGCTCCTTGGACCAGCCAAGTCAAACTGCGGTTCTCCAGCGAACAGATCGCCGATTGCAGCCTTCAATGCGCCGACGATCCCAATGCGATTCTTCAACCGGCCGGCGTCCCCGATTCGCGTTTGCTGACGGTTGCCCCGACCTCGATCGTCAGGCTCCGGGTGCGCGGCGAGTCCGAACCGATTTCACTCGCTGCGTGGCAAGGCAACATGGTCGGCGGCGAGCAGACGTTGCAACGACTCAAAGGACACGTCAGTGCGGTGGTCGGCAAGATCGGCACGCTGGCCTCACCGGACGACTACAACGAATTGACCAACGGCGGGTTCGAGATCCAAGGGCAAGTCGGCATCGTCGGCTGGATGCACACTCAATTCCCGGCCGACGCCGTCACACTCGACTCCAGCGAATCGATCGAGGGCAGCCACTCGATCCGGATGACCTCCGACAGTGCATCGGCCGGTCGCATTTGGTTGGTCAGCGAACCCATCCCCGTGCCAACCTCGGGTCGGATGGCCGTATCACTATCGGTCCGCGCCGGCAAACGATCACCCGAATCCAGCGCGGCGACGCCAAGCATCCTCAAGTCGGCCGCATCGACGGCGCCACCGAGCAAACCACCACGTCACCGAATTCGAGTTTCCTTGGAAGGCAATCGACTGCGGAAACCCGTGCGGTTCTCAACCGAATTCGACGTCCCCTGTGACGGACACTGGCAACCCAGACACTTGGTCTTGGAAGCCGATCAGATCCATCGCGAGGAAATGGAGTCGGTGCGGTTGACGATCGACAGTTTGTCGCCGGGAAAACTTTGGGTCGATGACATCCACCTGCACGACGAGTTTCCCACCGCAGCCGAACGCACCGCGCTCCAGGAAAATGCGTTCCTGGCGATTCAGGGTCTGCAGCGAGGAAACTTGAAACCGGCGGCCGGACTGCTAAATAATGATTGGTCGCGGCACCTGATGGCACGATCCGCCTTGCGGGAACCCGCACCACCGGACTCGACCGAGCGGAACCCTTTGTCGGTCGCGGGCGTAGGAAAACAAACCGGGGCGGTCCCGGCTGACCCAGCAACGGACGCCGGCACCACGTCGCCCCACCCCCCGAAACGGGAGAGTGTGGCCGACCGACTGCGTGACTGGTTGCCCAAACCGATTCGTTTTTAGAGAGAACACGGGGCGATGTGGAAGCGTTTGATCAAACGGATGCTCTTGGTCGGCGCTCTACTGGTCGTGTCACTCGGTGCGACCGCGTTTTGGGCGCATCGGGAAACCAAAAAGGTTCCCGAATTCTACGAACGCGCCATCGCCACACCGCCGCCGCAGGAGGTTGCCGAGTCCATCGAACAACTCGAAAGCGACGTTCAGCAACTGCAAGACGATGTCGCACGTCCCGGGGCCTGGGAGGCTGAATTTGCCGCCGAACAAATCAACGCCTGGTTGATCGATCAACTGCCCAAACGGTTCCCCCGGCTCAAGGCCAAAGGATTGCAGGAGCCGCGGATCGTGATCGACGACGGCGTGTTGATGGCGGCCGCGCGTTTCAAGGACCATCGCCTGGATGCCGTGTTGTCGTGCGAGCTAAGTGTCCAGTTGACCGACCAACCGAATCGCTTGGCCATCGCGATCGATCAGATCCGCGCCGGCGCGTTGCCGCTGCCGCTGTCCCAATTCAAAGACCGGATCAAATTGATCGCGTCGAAGTTAAACCTGAACTTGCAGTGGGAAACGCGCGACGGCGAATCGATCGCGCTGATCGACGTGCCCGACCAATACCCGGGGCACAGCGAGGGATCGTTGATCATCGAATCGATCGAGCTGGCCGACCATCAACTGAAAGTGTCCGGACAAACCGGCGATCTGCAAACGTCCACGTTTTCTCCCCAAGGTGCGGTCTACATCCTGGCACAACTGGACGACGAATCGGAATCCGACGCGACACATCCGACACGCGATCCACACCCCGATGGATGATCGCAGCCGGCCAACCCCCGCATCATTCTGCCCCGCATCATTCTGCCATCCTTTCCTGGTTCCCACCGCCGAGACAGCACACCGTCACCTCCCACCGCGTTGCCCCACCCGCTTGATCACCCGTCGTCGTGAAAAACCGAATCTCCGCGGCACCACCGTCGGCAAGACCGCCAGCGTCTCCCGAACGCTGACTCGACCACCGGAGCACCGCTTCAAAACAGCACTCTGTTTGCTGCCGCAATTCATAACCCCCGGTCACCAGCTGCCGCACCGATCCGCGGCCGCCGCCGACCTCGCCTTCAAAATCCAAGTAACGCATGCGGTGGTCGGCCAACCGCAACGCCGGCATCGTGATCGCAGCTGTCTCGGCCCACATCGGCAACGGATCGGTCGCCCACGTCCACAATCGTTCGTCCGCTCGATTCCCCCCAGGATGGAACAGCCAATCCCAGTGCACCGGTCCGGTCGCAATCGGCGGCATTGCCGGTTCCGACTGCCTGGCAGCACCAGAGCCGACGGTGTGAATCAGGATCGTGAATCGTGGCAATCTCGCGTCCACTGGACTCAACGCCCCCCGGCACGTTTCTTGAGGTGCTTTTCCAACAGCACGGCATTGCGTCGATTGGATTTCCAGTACAGGTCAAAAAGGTCGCCGGCGATCGGAACGGATCCCAGTGTCGCATCGACCAGCCAGTTCCCGCACATCCGAACCAACACACCCTTGGGAACCTTCATGCGGGCCGCCTCGGCGATCAACCAGACGCCCATCGCCGCGGTTGCCGCGTCGCCCACCCCGGGCAAAAGCCCCAGCAAACTGTCCAACCCGAATCGCAGCCGCGTTCCCGGCAAGGCGAATTTGTCGTCCATCAATCCGGCAAACTTGCCAACCCGTTCCAGACGTCGCTGAACGTCTTCCCACTGCGACATCTCACGCACTCCCGTTTGTCGTATTGGCATTGCCCCAGACGCCCAAGTTTACCTATAGCAACCTAAAACGATCGAGAGGGTGATTCGGCAAGGAGGCCGAAGTGGGGATCTTTTCCAAACGTCGACGAAAGAACTCCTTCAGCAGTTCGATTCCGCTGCTGCGCTGGTTGGGCCCGGGGGCAACCACGCTGGGAGTGTTGTACGCGGTCTACATGCTGTTGACCGGGGGCTTGAGTTTTTCCTCGCTGGATGGATTGCTGACCCCGGATCCCGCGTCCGAGTTTCGTGGCGAAACGATCTCACTGGGCGACCGGACCGACCGGCCGGCGGATCGCATTCGTGTTGCGACGTTTAACATTGAACATTTCGCCGACAAAAAATCCAGCATTCGCACCAACGAACACGGCGTCGATGTGTTGGGAACGATCGCAAGAATCGTCAGCACGTTTGATGTCGTCGCGATCCAAGAACTGCAGGGGGCCGACGGCATCGCCCTGCAGCGTCTGGTCGCGTTGCTGAATGAATCCGGCGGAAGCTTTGCCGCGACGATGAGCGATCCGATCGGCGAATCCTATCTGGAATCGTACGCCTTTGTCTGGGATCGATCGCGGATCAACCTGGTCCCCGGATCAGCCTACGTCGTGCAAGACCCCGGCAAACGCATGTATCGCGAACCGATGGTGGCGACTTTCGAAACCGTCGTCCCGCCCGATAGCGGACAGCCGCCGTTTCGATTCACCATGATCAACGTGCATACCAAACCCGATCGCGTCGATCCGGACGATCAAGAAAGCGAAATCAACGTGTTGGCGGACGTGTTTCAACGCGTGCGAGATTATGAGTTCCAGCAGTACTCCGAAGACGACTTCATTCTGCTGGGCGATTTGAACGTCAGCGAAAAGAACCTCGGACGACTTAAATCGATCCCCGGTGTGCTGTCGCTGGCCGCGGACATCCAAACCAACATCAATCGCACCAAGACGAACGACCACATCCTGATCGACAGCAGCGTGACCGCCGAGTACTCGGGGCGGCGCGGCGTGATTGACTTGAAGGCCGACCTGGGCCTGACCGAGCAGCAAGCCAACGCGATCAGCGACCACATCCCGCTGTGGGCCGAGTTCGATCTGTACGAACGCCCGCCCGTTCCCAGGGCTGCCGCGACCGCGACCGCCAGCGGCCCCGGAACACGTCTGATTCAATAGGCGAACCCGCTTCAAGGCCCCTCCGCCAACGCTCTTCCGATGTACGATGGCCCTTCCGGGCTGTCGCCCGTGGGGCTCTGCGCGACGACCTCTGGTAGGGAGAGTGTCTTCAGGAGTTCGACAACTTCGTGTCATAACTTAGTGCGTAGAGGGTTGCCCGCTATTAGCCCTTCCCGCTCGAAATGCCTGAGAGAATCGAGGGTAAACCCTCATCGTGGCCCTACAATCGCTACGCCCGTCATGACATACGCGGGGGGGCGTTGGCGAAGAAACCGTTCTTCCCAGGAAACGCCGATTTACCGAGGCAAATCGACATAGCGTTTTGTTACCGCGTTGGATTCCAACGGTTCCCTCTCAATGACCCTCGAAACGGCAAACCGCGTGAGAGCGTGGGACGCAAAGCCATGGGTCCGAAACGCATTTGACGATGCGACCGGATCGCCAGGCCACCGAAGGGGACAAACAGGGTCCGACGCGGGATCCCATCTTTTCTGCCTCGTCCAAACAGGGAACCGATATGTCTCAATCCATCACACGATTCGGTGCCGCGCGCACCAGCTTGATCGCCGGGGGGTTGTGCTTGCTTACCATGCTACATGGCCAGGCGCTTGCCGAAGGCCCCGAACTCTTCATGGTCGAAGAGGATTGGGAGATGACCCTCAATGAGCCCGAGCCGAATATCAATTCGCCTCAAGTCGCCTTCTTCCTTTACCCCGACTCCGATCACGCCGACTGTTACTTTCAGTTGCAGATGAACTACGCTGCCGAAGATGCATACTCCAGCGGCGGTTTTCGCGTCGGTGCGTTTTGCAACGAAGTTCCGGTCGACGAAGAGCGCAGCCCGATCCGCCAATCACTGGCCTGGGACAACGACCACATCGAGTGGACCAGCGCGATGGCCGTCTTCAACGGGCAGTTGATGTTCGCGGTCAAAGACGGCTATGGGATGCAATGGGGACACTTTGGCGGTCCCGAGTACCTGGTGCAGATGGATGACCAGAATCTCCACTGCCTGGATCACTACACGCCCCAGAAGAGTCTCGAGTCGGTCGACATCGGCTTCGGAGCCAACCGTGTCGCCTCGATCCGGCTCAAAACGGTGCGGTTGACCTACACCGACGGTCACACCACGACCATCCATGTCAATCAATTGGCCCACTAGCCATGACTGTCAGTTTGATTGTCAGGTAGCGGAACTCGCCACGAGTTTCGGCCCTCCCGACTCGACGCCGAAAGTGTTGGCGACCTCGGCTACCGTTCGACCCGACATTTGAACTGACATTGAAACGACGTGCCGTTCGGATCCCCATCGATCACTTCATCTTCTCAGGTAGTCTCATGTTCCACACACCCACCACGCGCGACAACGCGCCCCGCTCACGCGGCTGTTCCCCCCAAACAAAAACCAATCGCTATCCGGCCAAACGCCGCAAAGGTTCGGCGCTCGTTTTCAGTGTCTTCCTGGTCGCGGGCCTGTTGGTCGTCTCTGCGGTTGCGATCGACTTTGGACACATCAACGTTTCACGCTCGGAAGTCAAACGGACCGCCGATGCCGCGGCCATGTCGGCGTGCTGGGAATTGTTCGACGGTGTGGTCCAAGGCAACGATGCATCGGTCGTGCAGTGTAACATCAACGACGCGGCCGGCTCGATCGCCGCGAAAAACGTCATCAGCTCACGCGCACCGACATTGAATGCCGCCAGTGACATCGAAATCGGATTCTACGACAGGAACAACCCTGGCGTCCTCGATACATCCCAACCGTCACGATTCAACGCCGTCCGTGTCCACGTCCGCCAAACCGAAGCCCAAAACTCCGCGATCCCGTTGTTCTTCGGTTCGGTCACCGGCCGAGCCGAACAGTCGCTGCAGGCACATTCGACCGCCGCTATGTTTAAAACCATTTCCGGATTTCATGCGCCCAGCAATGCGGAAGAGACACTGGACATCTTGCCCATCGCACTCGACCTGGAAACCTGGGAAAAGGTTGTCGCTAACGAGACCGAAGACAACTACAGCTATTCCGGCGGAACGATCTCGTCCGGCAGCGACGGTTTCTGTGAATGCTCGCTCTACCCGACCGGTACCGGTTCGCCAGGCAACCGGGGGACCGTCGATATCGGAGGTGCCAACAACAGCACCAGTGACATTAGCCGTCAAATCGTGCACGGCATTTCCGCCCAAGACATGGCCGACTTAGGTCGCCCGCTGGAATTTGATTCCAACGGCGAACTGGAACTCAACGGCGACACCGGGATCAGTGCGGCGATCAAAGACGAACTCGCATCGATTATCGGCCAGCCGCGAATGATCCCGATCTTCACCAGCGTGAACGGAAACGGCAACAACGCCATGTACACGATCGTCCGCTTCGAAGGCATTCGGATCTTGAGCGTCAAACTGACCGGTCCGATGAAGAAGAAACACGTCACCATCCAGCCGGCACCGATGGTCGCCCGCTACTCCGTGTTTAAAGAAGCCCCGATCGAAGAAAGCGAGTTCTTGTTCACTCCGGTCATGCTGGTTGACTAGCAGATCCGGAATCGAACTCGATAGAAACTCCCGCTCGGGCCCACGTGGGCCCGAAACACCAACTTCAACACCACCCTGAAATGTCAGTCAATCCAGTGAAACATCGCCAACGCAAAAGGGCTTCGCGTCGCGGAGCCGCGACGGTCGAATTTGCCTTGATCGTCCCCGTCATGTTGACCTTCACCTTCGGGCTGATCGAAATGGGACGGATCAGCATCATCAAGGAGGCGGTCGTCCAAGCATCGCGCGAAGGCGCCCGCGTGGGGATCCGGCCCACGGCGTCGATCGAAGACATCCAGGCACGCATCAACGAAGAGCTGGCGATCATGAACATCAGCAGCGCCAACGTGGTCATCACGCCGTCCTACCTGGGCGAAGCCGAACCTGGGGACGACATCCGAGTCCGCATCACGATCCCGATCACCGACGTTAGCTATGTGCCCGGGTTCTTTGCCTTTGAAGGCATGGACATCGTCGCCGAAACCGTGATGCGGCGCGAAAGCACGGGATGATGCGGCGCGCCCATTGTCAGCACATGGCGTGAACCGGTGGCCGCTGATCGCGTCCCCGCGCCGCACGCTGGTCGCTTGTTGAATTGATCCGACGCAGTGGTTCACATGCTGGCCCAATGCGTGAGCGAGGGGCCACGGTGGGTGACTTAAGAGAACCTGCAAACCAGGACGCGCCGCTCGCTTACGCTTCCCGCTGGCAGGGGTCGGCGAAGTATCGATTGAGGAACTCTTTTCGATCACCTTGTTCGGCGGCGAATTGAACCATTGCGTACAGTCGTTGTTGATCGCGGCGTTTCTTTTCGGCCAATTGCTCGTCGTCTTGCAACCTGGCCGGCAGCGGCGCCTGCACTTCGAAACACTCCGGAGGCCGTGGACCGGCCACCACGCCATGTCGATCCAGAATGGAGATCGCGGTGGCGATCCGATGATCGTGTTTGCTGCGGCGCTGCAGTTGACGGTTCATCCATTCCAATCCGAACGCGCGGCATTGTTCGCCATGCTCGGCCATCAACTGATACAACCGGGTGTAGAACGCGGCGTCGGGATTGGACCATTCGATGAACTGCATTTGCGTCATCAAGTCTTCTTGCGCGTACAACCACACGCAGCGACTCGGTCGACCATCGCGCCCCGCGCGGCCGATCTCCTGGTAATACGATTCGATCGATCCCGGGGTCTCGGCATGCACGACCAATCGAATGTCTTCTTTATCAATCCCCATCCCGAACGCGTTGGTCGCCAACACCAGATCGGCCTCGCCGGTCATGAATTCGTCCTGCACTCGCCGGCGTTGACGCCGGGGCAGATCCCCGTGGTAACAAACGTGATCGATTCCCTCGGCCAGCAAGTGATCACTGAAGCGTTGCAGCGTCTTGATCAACGAGAAATAGACGATTCCGCTGCCGGATCGGTACTCCGGATCAGCGATCACGTCGCGGAGACGGGCCAATTTTTCTTCTTCGTCGTAAACCTCCATCACGTCCAAGTGCAAATTCGGCCGATCGATGCCGGCGTGGAACAATTTGATCTGCGAGGCGTCGATCCCGATTTGTCGGTAGATGTCCTGGCGGCACTCGGCGGTCGCGGTCGCGGTCAGAGCGATCGTCGTGGGGTTGCCGATCGAGTCACGGATTTCGGCCACACGCGTGTAGTCGGGCCGAAAGTCGTGTCCCCACTGGCTGACACAGTGTGCTTCGTCGATCGCCAACAGGCTGACCGTGCGGCGTGACAAGGCCTCGCGAAAGTCATCTTTGCGGAACCGCTCGGGGGTCACAAACAGCAGCTTGTACCGCCCTCGGGCCAGATCGTCATAGCGTGTCAAACGCGTTTCGCGGTCCAACGACGAATTGATGAAACTGGCATCGATCCCACGCCGCAGCAGGGAGTCGACCTGATCTTGCATCAGCGCGATCAACGGGGAAAGGACCAGGACGATCGATCGATCGGCGTCGGCACTTGACAGCGACGGAATCTGATAGCAGAGCGATTTGCCCATACCGGTCGGCATCACAACCATCGCATGCCCCCCGGCCAAGACGTGATCGATGATCGCCGCCTGTCCGGGACGAAAGTCATCGAATCCGTAATAGCGGCGGAGCAGTTCCTTGGGGGGTGGCGCATTCATGCCAACATTGTTCACGGACAATCCCTTCTGGGAACGGGGCGAGCCGCGTTTTTTGCGTTGCGCGGCGTAATCGTTCATATTAGCCCCTCACCTCTCTTGTCCGACCTCTCCGCTCCTCTTGGATGACCGCCACGTGAACGACGAATCGATGATCGATTTTGAAGATCTTGACAACGCGGAGGGCGAAACGGAACTTTCGCCTCCCGAACTCTTCGCGGCCAATCTGATCGAATGGTCGCTGGAACGACATGCGAGCGATCTGTTTGTTTCCGACATCGACGGCGCGGTTCTGATCTCCGTTCGGCGACTGGGACGAATCGAACCGGTGCGAAAACTCGCCCGCGACTACGGCCGCCGTCTGCAAGGACACTTACGCGTGATCGCCGGTGCCGATGCCGGCGAATCGGTGCGTCCGGTCGAAGGCCGCGGCAACATCACCACCCCGGACGGTTCCAAGGCGCATCTTCGCCTCAGCAGTCTTCCGACGTTGTACGGTCAAGACGTTTCGATTCGACTGTTCGATCCCGTCCGCGGGGCACGACCGCTGGACCAGTTGGGAATGGATTCGGTCGACGTCGAATCGATCGAACATTTGATCGATCAACGCAGCGGATTGATCTTGGTCACCGGTCCGGTCGCGAGCGGCAAGAGTAGCACGCTGTATGCGATGATGAAGCGGCTGAATGATGGCACCCGGAAAATCCACACGATCGAAGACCCCATCGAGCACGCGCTATCGGGTGTCATGCAATCGCAAACCAACACCCGTCTCGGACTCGGGTTTGCCGAGCTATTGACCGTGGTGCTTCGGCACAGCCCCGACGTGATCATGATCGGCGAGATTCGGGATCGCCAGACCGCCGAGACGGCGATCCGCGCCGGGGCGAGCGGGCAACTGGTGTTGGCAACCGTCCATTCGACCAGCACCGCCGAAGCGGTCGACATGATGCTGCAATACGACAGCGATCATCAGTTTCTCGCAAACGCCCTGTCGGGTGTGATCAATCAGCGACTGGTCCGTCGACTTTGCCCGGTCTGTCGCAAACCGTCCAGTGCCCCCCACGACGACGGAGAGATCCCGGAGCGGATTCGTTGCCGCATGCAAGATGCACCACCATCCGTCTTTGATCCCTTCGGATGCCACCTGTGCCACGAAGGCGGCTACGACCAATTGATCGCGTTGCCGGAGATCATGTTGGTCGATGAAACGATCGAAGCGGCGATCGCCAAGCGGGTCTGCGCGACCGAATTGGAAACGATCTGTGCCGAAGACGGCATGCTGCGGCTGGCCGAAGTCGCGCACAGTTACGTCCTACGCGGGCTCACGTCGCTGGACGAAATCAATCGCGCCGTGACCGACCCGCACATCGCCAGCATGCGACGCCGCGGAAACAAGTCGGGATGAGCCACTAGCGATTCATTCCTTGGTTTCGTCTTCCGGCTCGGGACGCGCTGGCGGCTGGCCGCTGGCGGCTTCGGACGCTGTGTTGTCCGCTTCTTCATCGCCCGAACCGTTCTCGGCGTCACCCTCGGATTCCGGCCGACCGCCGCCACCGCCGCCACCGCCACCGCCGGCCATCTCCTCCTCGTCGTACGATGCCGGGGGTTCATCATCCGGTGCCGACGCGATCGGACGATCGGGAGTCACGATGTCGGCCGCTTCGTAAACGAATTTTGCGTGACGGTTGAACATCAAACCGTCCCCGTTTTTCATGTACACCGCGTACAGCTTGTGCGGTTTGACGATCAGCCCACCCGGCCAATGAAACACTTCGACGGTGTAGCGGCCATCATTGAACGTCTCAACCGGTTGTTTCCCGATCAGCTCTCGAACCTGTTCATTGGACAGAAATCCGGCTCCTTTGCGATTGGCCGCCATGCTGGCTTCGGCGATCTGATCGTAAGCGGTGTTGACCGCCGGCCGGGCCACCAAGTAGTCGTACGCAAGTGCGGCGACCATCAATCCCAGCAAACCGTACAGCACGATTTTTCGAGCGCCGCCGCCGCCGGAGTCGCTGCGGGGCGAGGATTCATCCTGGGTTCCGGCCGATGCCTGGGGAGTCTCTGACATAAAACTGCCTTCGAAAATGATTGGGGAAAAGAGGAGCGTCAAGAATCGCCCTACGTTGTACTAAAGGTTTTTCAAGGCGTGGGATCCGCGACCGCTCGGCGGCGCGATGAATGCCAGAAAAACAGACTCTGGCACCGGTTTCCTGAACCGCTCTTCCCCGGAACGGTTCCACAGCCGGCGGTCAACGCGTGAAGGACAGTCGCACCGGGCCGGCCGAGTGCGAGATCATCGCGACCGGAGCCTGGGGCGTGGCGACGTCCCAGCGTGCCGCCAAGTAGCGAAGGTAGGCCGCCTGATCGACGTTGACACCGTCGCCGGACTGGAAACTGTCCACCAGGCATTTGATCAAAACCTTCAGTTTGGTCTTGGGCAAATGCGAAAGCGTTTCCACCGCATCGACCAGCAGCTCGCGACAGATCTGGTCCCCGGGGAGAAACTCGACTGACTCAAGGCCCGTGGCCATCCACAGTCGTTGGAATCGCAGTTCCCGCATGTTCACGGCCGATGGGGAACCGGAATCGAAGCAGACCGCCAAAGAGAAGATCTCGGCTAGTTCCTCGGTGCATCCGCGACAGTCGTTCATCGTCACACGGGCAGGCACCTGGTCGTCGACGATCGCATCGACGAAGACCTGGGTCCAGAACCACGCGGTCCAGGCGTCCTCGGGCAAGGCCCCATTGATCGTTTGAAGCATTCCGATCACCGACGCGTCTTCGGTACCGAGTGCGGTCGAAAAGGCCAGTTCCGTCAACGCGAATCGCTCGGTCGCGTCCACATCACCGATGCACTGCCACAACATCTCGGTCGACTCGGCCGCCGACTGGTCTGGCAGTTTTTTCATCAGAGAACGCAACTCTGGTTCGTACAACAACAAGGATGGAATCGTAACCAGCAAGGCTTTCGGATCGCGATACAAGTCCACCTTTGCCGCATCGACAGCGGCCAACGCCGATTCGACCTGATCCAGATCGACCAATTGTGAAGGATCAAATGCGTGTGCGTCGTTGTTTTCATAGGTCGGGACTCCATCCCAGGAACGATCGACCAGCCGGATGCGTTTTCCCATCGCGGGATGTGAACCGAACAGTCCGCCCGATCCGCCGGATGCTTGCGAGAACATCAAGTGCCCCAGCTTGCGCGATTCCGCTCCGGCAATCCTGCCACTACGGTTGTGCCCCAGGATACGTTTGAGCGCTTCGGCAATCGGCTCGGATGATCCAAGCACCGTTGCCGCCAACCGATCGGCACGCAATTCACGCCGTCGATTGTTCATCGCCATCGCCACCGCACCGGCGCACGACGAGATCAATCCCATCGGCCAGATCATCATTCCGAACAACAGCAACAAACAACCCCACTGAATCGTCCGCATCGCCGAGCGGTGATTCGACGAACCGCCGAACAACAGGTTCCAGCCCGTTCGCAGCATCCATTCGGCGGTATGACGAACGCTGTTGACACCCAACTCCAGCGCCAACAATCGCATGTTGTGGACCATATCGCCACTGGACAGGTGCGCGAATTCATGCGCCAGCACGCCTCGCAATTGCGTCTCGTTTAAATGCCGTAAACCGTGCGTGACGACCAGCACGGATTCGCTTTTTCGCCGCCCGGCAATGAACGCATTGATCCCTTCCTCCTCCGGTAAGATGTACAGATCTGGCGCGGGAACATTAAAGCGGACCGCCAAGTCATGCACGACCTTGGGAACCAAGTCCAGATGTCCGGCATCGGAGAACGTCAGCAACGGTTCGGCGCCCAGGTCATCGACCAGCTTGGATGCGCCGGCCGCCAGACGACGCAATTGATAGATCGTCGCAATGTTGACGATCATGACAAACACGACCGCCCCGACCGCAAAGCCGACCAGGAAGTACCAACCGACAATCGGCATCTGCTGCACGACTTCGCGCACGTCGCCAGCCCATGCCGCCTGATAAGCCGCGTCCCATTGCTCGATGTACACACCGGTCAGCACCTCCTGCTGGCCCGATGCCTGCCTGAATTCCTCCGGGATGAACTCATAGCGCATCAAATTGATGTACGCATAAACGCCGAACGCATAGCCGCAAGCGAGCCCACAAAACAAGAAGGTTTGAATTTGAGCGATGATGCTGAAAAACATCATCGATCCCCAAGACATCAGATTGCGCATCACATCGCCCGGAGCAAAAAAATTTTCGACAGATCCAGCAGAACTTTAGCTCGCTAAACGTCGACACGCCCGGCGCCGAAACGGGGTCAGGCAAAGGGTAGTGGACGACGCGAGGAGTCCCCGCAGCCGGCAATCCGAATGGATTCGTCGATTCCCCAGCTGATATGGGTCACTCGGGTTGTGACGCTCCGAAGGATTGGGTGGCGAGGGCACGCCGCAAAGGCCTGTGGTCACATCAGGGCGCAAAAAAAGGCGGCTCTTGTCGGCGAGCGACCCGACTCGTTCGAGTCCCGATCCTTGCCCCGAATCGATTGGTCGCGATCACCGACGAAGACGCCGCCTTTGCCCCGTGCCCCTAACAGCCCGTGCCCCTAACAGCCCGTGCCCCTAACAGCCCGTGCCCCTAACAGCCCGTGCCCCAAGAGTTCAGTGATTTGCCGGCCTTGACCTTGTGATCGCAAGCATGTTCGATCCGTTGAACCTGTCGCGTCGGCGGCAAGAACGCCTGCCCCGCGTGCTCCGTCCGCCCCACATGCTGCGGTATCCCCACATGCTCAGTGCGTCGCGACCTGTTCGCTCGAGAATCAAGTGGCGGCTCAGAGGAATGTTCCGGCGTTGCCGCCGGAACATTCTCCAAGAGCCCCATTGGTTCTGCGGATTCTTTCCGTGATCGAAGCCCCAGCCTCCGTACCAAGATTCTTCCGGTGAATCAATAACTCCATCGATGGGCGGAGTATTGCTCAACAGGCCGTTGGTTTTTAGAGAAGAAACCGAAAAGCGATGCGGGAACCCGCAACGGGTGGGGTCGATCGTTTAGGTATCCAGCATGTCGGCTTCGATGACCATCCGCACCAAGTCGACCACCGATTCGGCTTGCAACTTGGTATAGATCTCACTGCGGCGGTTTTCGACCGTTCGCACGCTGACGTCCAGACGATTGGCGATCACCTTGTTCGGTTTGCCGGCCACCACATAGGACAACACAGTGCGTTCGGACGGCGTCAATTCGTTGATCCGTTCCCGAATCGCTTGGCGATGCGCCTCTTCGACCCGCTTGCGTGCATCTTGGGCCAGCGCTTTGCGGATCGCGTTCCAAAGATCATCGTCGACGTAGGGTTTGTCCAACAACGTGATCGCGCCACGCTGGATCGCTTGGACGGTGACCGGCGTTGTCGCAAATGCGGTCAGAACGATCACCGGCAACAACGACCCCATGTCGCTCAGTTCCGCCTGCAATTCCAACCCGCTCATCCCCAGCATGCGGATGTCGGTGACCAAGCACCCCGGCTTGTCCTTGGTGTAATACGCCAGAAAGTCTTCGGCCGATGCAAAGGCCATCGACTCCAACCCCATCGAACTGACCAACGCACAGACCGATTCCCTGGCACGCTCGTCGTCATCGACGACAAAGATCACTTGTTGCTGCCAAGACATCGAATACGTTCACCCCAAGACGACGGATGGAAAACGGAACACGGCGCCAAGAAACGCCCGTCAACTCCCAACTGCAGGGTACCGGTATACCACCGTGGGCGACGCCGTGTGGACATCAGTGTCGAGTTTTTTGACAGAGTTTTCAATCAGCCGGCGCCAGTAGAGGGGGAGATTCGACAGGATTCAGCCGACTCAGCCGCGGAAAACGTGTGCCGCCCCCCATGGGATCGATTCGCCCGCTGGTTCGGTTCTCGTCGAAATCTGAACATTAATACAGGCCAGTTCATCGTACAACGCGACTGAGCCGAGTCTGTTCGGGGCTGAAATCATTCCTCGATCCGCGTGACGATCGCCGACGTCGGAGTCAACATTCCCCTGCGGATTCGGCCATTGGCGACCGATCCTGACCGTTTGTCCTCATTGCCGCCGAATCGGTTCACGCCGCCGGAATCAGCATGGATCGCGCCCAAATCACGAGCCATGTTCTATCGCGAGCTGTCCGATATCGCTCGCCCCCGATAGTCCCCGACGCGACCCACCACCGGCGAAAAACTCAGATGATCCGACCCCGTCAACCGCTCCAGCATTCCGATCCACTCGACACGCACCAGAAGGCGCTCGACGTCAACCTGGATCCCCGCCGCTACGGCACCTTCGCCGAAATCGGTGCCGGCCAAGAGGTGGTGCGTTGGTTCTTCCGTGTCGGCGGCGGCGCCGGCACGATCGCCAAGAGCATGTCGGCTTATGACATGAAGGTCAGCGACGCGATCTACGGCCGCGCCGCACGCTACGTCTGCCGCGAACGGTTGCAGGCCATGTTGGACTATGAACACACATTGAACCTGGACCGGTTGAGCGACGTTCGCGGCGAAACGACGACCTTCTTTACATTCGCCGACACCGTTTCGGCGCGAAACTACCACGGCACCAACGCTTGCCACGGTTGGATGGGCATCAAATTTCAAGCCCACCCGCAAGACGAAGACAGCCAGATCATCCTCCATGTTCGCATGCTCGATGACGAAGCCGCCTTGCAACAGGAAGCCCTCGGCATCGTCGGCGTCAACCTGGTCCACGGCGCGTTCGCTTTGCACCACGAGCCGGAATTGCTGGTCGCCTCGCTGCTGGACGGATTGTCGACCTCGCGGATCGAGATTGACATGATCGAATTCTCGGGCATCGCCTTTCGACACGTCGACAATCGCCTGATGAGTCTGAAACTGGTCGAATTGGGACTCAGCGGCGCCGCCATGTTCGCCGCCAACGGAGAAGTGCTGCAGCCGTCGGAATTCTTTTACCGCAAAGCCATCCTGGTCGAACGGGGAAGCTTTCGTCCGGTTTGCAACGTCAACCTGGACATGCTGCACAGCGCCGGCCAGCAGTTTTCCAAGCACCCCAACGTCGTCGGCAAGGAGGTGGTCCCGGTGATGGAACTGACGATGAACAACTTGAAAGCCGCCGGTGAGATCGACCTGAGCGACTTCCTGGCCCGAGCCGACGTGATGGCCGCTTGCGGAATGCCCGTGATGATCTCCGACTACTTCCAGTACTACCGACTGGCCGCCTACCTGTCGCGCTACACCAAAGAAAAAATCGCGATCACGATGGGTGCCGGCAGCCTGTTGGAATTGTTCGACGAACAGTATTACACCGGACTTCCGGGAGGCATCCTGGAATCCTTCGGACGAATGTTCAAGAACGGATTGCAGGTCTACTGTTACCCCATGCTGGATGCCGAATCCGGGGAACTGATCACCTGTGACAACCTAAAAATCGATCCGCAACTTCAACACCTGTTCGCGTACCTGCGCGACTGCGGTGGCATCATCGACGTGCAAAATTACGATCCGGCCTGCTTGAAAGTCCGTTCGAGAGAGGTGTTGGAAAAAATCAAATCCGGCGACCCGGGTTGGCAATCGATGGTCCCCGAAGCCGTCGCCGAAGTGATCCAACGCCGGTGCTACTTCGATTACCAACCCTGCGAGGCGTTGGAAGGCGTCTGAGGTTTCGCCCCGACCAATCCGGTCGCACAACCAAAGAAATAGGATCGCCGGCTGGGATCGAGTCCGGCCTGTCGGAACGCCGCGACCGCGGTGTGACAATCGCCAAAGGCGACGGTGTAGACCCCCAGCATGCGATAGTTGTCGGGATTGCCCATCAAGATCCGCCCGATGATGGGGATCAACTGGTGCAAGTAAAACAGGTAGGGAACGCGAAGCCAGCGAGCGGGCGGCACCGAGATCTCGATGAAGGAATACGAGCCGCCGGGTTTCAGGATGCGATGGACTTCGTGTGCCAAGGCAACCGTCTGATCGAGTGAAAACGTCTTCAGCCCGAACGAACAGACGACTCGATCGGCCGATGCGTCAGGAATCTCGCTGCCCAGTGCGTCTTCTTCGCGAATGTCCAATTCGCACCCCAGTCGCCCGTCGTGGTTCTGCCAAGCCTTGCGACACATGACCGGAGAATTGTCGACCGCGATGATCTTGCCCCCTGGACCGATCCGTTTGGCGATCGCCGGGCAAAGCTCGCCCATGCCGGTCATCAAGTCGACCACGGTCAATGATTCGCGATACGACAACTGCTCGATGCACTGCCGCCGCCAACGACGACAAAAACCGAAAGACGAGATCAGATTGACGATCCCGTAGGTCGCCGACATCTCATCGAACAGCTGACGAACAAAATTCGGGTCATAGATCTGTACCATTCTGCCCCCTCCATCATTCTGCCCCGTATCATTCTGCCCCCATCGTTTTGCCCCCATCGTTTTGCCCCCATCGTTTTGCCCCCATCGTTTTGCCCCCATCGTTTTGCCCACATCACTCGCGACGAAACGGTTTTCGCCACCAAGCCCCCGCGCCACGCCGCTCCTCCGGCGGTTCATCGATCAGCCGCTGCAGCGACTCCCCGACCCTCGCACACGCATCGGTTTCACGCAGTTCGATGCCATCGGTGATCCGTTGGATCCAACGCGATGCATTCCGATCATGTCCCTGGAAACACTGCGTTGCGATCATCGAGACCAATCCAACGGTGTCGCAACGAATGCGACCGGCAAGCGTCTGCGATAGGTCGCTATCCCACACCGCCGAGGATTCCGACCAGGCGGCGCCCCCCGACGCGGCATCGATCAGGTTGATCTGCGATCGGTGATCAACGACCAGATTGTTGATCGTCACACTGCCATGTGTGGCCCCCACGCGGTGTGCGGCCGCGAGTGCAAACGCCACACGCACCAGCATCGAAAACCGTTGGTTCGCATCCGATCCCGAAGCGTCCTGTCCGAATGGATTACCGAACACCCAAGGCCGGACCACGGCCAGGTGGCCGTTGTTAATGGCCGCGATCCGCGGTGCGACCCAGGCGGGATGTGTCACGTTGCTGGTTGCTTCACAGAGATCCAGAATACGCGTTCGCTGCAAACGCTCCAGCGTCGCCGGCAGCGGGATGATCTTCATGGCCACCGTGTCACTGTGCTGCGTATCGCGTCCCTTGACCAACCAACAGCGCCCACGCGGCAACTGCATCGTCGCGATACAGCGGGCTCCGACCATCCACTCGGGCGGCTTGATCGGGATCGGCACATCGATCGAATCGTCTTGGCCAATCGCTTCATCATCCCGACCACCGCCGGCCGGCGCCCCGGCGATGGTCATCTGCCGCTGGGCGACCGAGCAATCCCATTGAAGACTATCGCCGGGCGCGTCGGTGGTGGAGCCTTGAGGAACCTCGGTGGGGCGAAACTCCAAGTGAATCAGCTGGCGAATCGGATCGGCCAACTCGGGGAAACGTTCGATGAAAAACTCGGCATCGCAACGCTCGTCCAGTTCGCGGCGAACACACAGCTCGGCGTCGATCAGGTCTAGGAGATCGTTCTCACCGTCGGCAAGCCTTGGAAACTGTTCCAGGTAATCCTCCGCAACCACGTCCCGGCCGCGACGACGTTGACCGATCAAGTCGACCGCGGCCAATTCCACCAGCCCACTGGCGGGCAACGAGGTCAGGTCGACCAAGCTGGCCAGCGGCGCGACCGGATGCAATTCGCGCCGGCGCTGCAACCACCCGATCAACTCATCGATCGCGGCACCCTCCGGCGGTTGATCGCGGTCTTCATAGTCGGACGAAGACGAGGGCGTGAACTCGCCCATCACTGCGACCCCGGCAAACCGATTTCGTCGCGGGCGCGATCGAGTGCCCGACGCACCCGCATTCGCGCTGTGTCGGGTTTGATCCCCAACCGTTGGCCGATTTCGTTCCAATCGTGGTTCTGCAACATCATGTCCAGGGCGAGTGCATCGCGATCGCCAAGAATCGACCGCACCCGATCGGCCACCTCTTTCCGCAACGCGATTTGGCTGGGCGACGTTTGCCCCCCACGCAGTTTGATGTCCTCGACCGGCGTCGCTTCGTTGCGGCGGAAATCGCGGCAGTGGCGAGCCAGGGTTCGAAACGTATCGACCACCTCGTTGTCGATCGCGCGCAGGATGTACGACAACACATCGTCCGCCGTTAGTGACTCGGCGTCGGCGCGTTTTGCCAGATCCACCATCACTTCGTTGCAGATGTCCATCGATTCGGTTTGCCCGGTCAACCCGTATTGCCGCAGACGCGTGCGGGCGCGGCGCCGCAGCTGGCCGCCGAAGTTTTGCCACACCTGATCCAAAGACGCGGCCTCGGGGTGCTCGCCGGGCGAATCGGTATCGTCGTGTTGTGGTTCATCGGACATCTGCATCGGGCCTCCGATTCAAGTTTATCGCGGCCGATGCGATCGCGGCAAATCGGTCATGGCGTCCTGCACGGCAGTGGGAGTCAGGAGAGGGGTGGCAGAATGATACGGGGCAGAATGATACGGGGCAGAATGATACGGCACTGCGTCACACCTACTCCTCTTGGTGCTCTTGCTTGGTCTCCAAAACCTCGACCGCCGTGTCCTGCGTCGACTCCAGCCGCCTGGCACCGACGATCGCCAGGATGCCCAACACCAACAACAGCGTTCCGCCGACGCGCAACGCGGAAACCGGCGTCCTAGGGTTGCCGAGCAACCCGTAATGATCCAGCAACAACGCCGCGACGGTTTGGCCGGTCATGACGGCGGCAAACCAGGGCAGTGACCCGATTCGCGGGACGATCAACAGCGACGTCGACACCATCACCACGCCGATCGCGCCGCCGAACCAAATCCACCACGGTAAACTGCGCGGCGACACCACAAACTGCGGCGGAAAACCGCCCAGTGCCAACGTCAACACCAACAGAATCGCCGTCCCGCTGCCGAACGAGATCAGCGACGCTTGCAGAGGGTGCGCGACGCTCTTGCCGAGTGACCCATTGATACTCGGCTGTGTCCCGAGCAGCCCGCCGGCCAACAGGCCGACGCAAATGGCGATCAAAAAGAACGTGGTGGAGTGGTTCAAGACGAACCCAGAAACGGTTGAAGCAATTCGACGGTCCCGGGGTCACGCAAGGCGAGTTTTCCGAAGCCACGCACGCAACCGGCCTCCATCGCCGCCTGCTGATGTTCTTCGTAATTGGTGACCAACATCACCGGCACCTGGCCGACTTCCTGGTCCGCCTTGATCTTTTTGACAACTTCCATGCCGTCGGAATAATCGCGATCCAGTTTTCGGTTCACGGTCACCAGCGCGACGTCGCGCCGGCGGAGCAACTCCAGAGTCTCCTCCGCGTTGTGCGATTGCACCACGACGGCGTCAAAATTGGAGGTCACGAACTGACGGATCGAATGAAAATCGGGACCGCAATTGCCACAGTCGACAACAGTCTTCGTCATTTCGATTGCTTCTCGATGGCGAACAACTTGTCTTTGGTGCTGATGTAGATCCGGCCATTCGCGGCGATCGGCGTGCTGTAAACACTGCTGCCCATGTTGATCTCCTCGATCGGCTCGTTGTACTGCGGTCCGAACTGGAAAATCGCGACATCGCCGTCTTCGTCTCCGACGTAAACGTGGCCGTCGGCGATCAGCGGGCTGCCCCAGCTTTGGGCGAACATGTCATAGGTGAAGTGGACCTTGGCCTGGCCATTTTCGCCTCGGGCGTCCAAGCAGTGCAGCAATCCGGAGAAGTCGGCGACGTAGATCACGTCGTCTTTGATCGCACAGGTGCCGATCGTGCGGTGCATTTCCTCTTCAAAGTCGATCTCGCCGTCGTCGTTGTTGTCCGACAGCGAGTAGTGCCAGACCACGGCCGAGTTCGGGTTGTCGACCGCGATTTCGCCCTTTTCCGGTTCAACGGCTTGAATCCGTTTGTGCGGAATCTCGGTCCGCGTGTCACCTTCGACCTTCATCGCCAATTGCGGCGACACATTGCCACGCTTGTTGGGGTCGATGCACCAGAAGTGACCTTCGCCCTCACCGTGCTCCGGGTCTTGGCCGACAGCGATGTAAACCAGGTCGTTGTAAACAACCGGGGTCGCGATCAGATTGTTTCGCGTTCCTTCACCGCCGATGACCCACTTGGACTCTTTGGGATTGCAGTCGAATTTCCACAGCAACTCGGGTTTTCCATCGACGCCCCCGTCGGCTTTAAAGCTGTACAACCAACCGTCACCGCCACAGAACAGAACTTGCGGGACGCCACCGAGCACGGCAACCGTGGGGCTGGACCATTGACCGTGCAGGATGTTGGATCCCGGCGATGAGTCTTGCCACAGCAATTCGCCGGTGTTCTTGTTCATGCACAAGAACGTCGGTGCGTCCGGGGCCGGCAGGTTCAGGTGAGATTCGTCCAAACCGTTGCTGGTGTTGACGAACAGGTAATCGCCGTAGCTGGTCACGCTGCACGAGCACATGTTGTGTTGGCTGGTGCCCAGTTCGGTCATCATGTTGAAGATCCAGATCGTGTCGGCATCGCGTTTGTCCGACACGCCCAGTTTTTTGAACACGCTCAACCGCGGGCCGGCCTTTTTCAATTCAAACGTGCGATCGACGCCGCCGAAGTTGCCGCTTGCGACCCAGCTGGCGCCTTCATTGACGGACTCGATTTTGACGTCGCCGCTGACTTCTTCGCCGGCGGTGGCGAGTGCTTCGACCAGGGCATCGGAAAGCTTGCCTTCGCCGAGCGCGGCCACCGCCGCCTTGCCCTCGTCACTTGCGAGCATCAATTCGGCGACGAACGCCACTTCATCCTTCACCGGGCCGTCGTCTTCATTGTCATAAAACCCTTCGGTGTCCAGACAACGGACTTCGCCACGGCTGGTGACGAACCACAGCCGATCGCCCTCGACCAACGGGGCACAGCAGATTCCCTGCAGCGGCCAATCGTGGACGCGGCCGGTGATCAATTTTTCGCTGCTGTGTTGCCACAAAAATTCTCCGTCGGCTTCGTTGAACGCCAACAAACATCCCAAGTCGACCTTGGACGGGTAACGTTTCAGGTGCCCGGCTCCGTTGTTGGTCCCGACGAACACGCGACCACCGGCGACGACGGGGTTGCCGTACGTTTGGCTGCCCAAATTGGCGTACCAGACGATGTTTTCCACGTCCGTCTTGTCCCACTCTCCGGTGCGACGGTCAAACTTGCCGATGTCCCAGGTCTGCGGCAACCCGGTCACGCCGGGGGTGTTGTTTCGCAGCCGCGATCCGCCCCACTGCGGCCAATCCTTTCCGGCCTCGATCACTTCGTTGGGGTCGGAATACTCGGCAACCAACGTGGTCGCGTCCGAACGGCTGCCCGCGTCGGCATCGGCGGCCGGTTTGGCAGCCACCTTGGCGACAGGCTCGCTGGCTGCGGGCTCGCTGGCCTCAGGCGCGCTGGCGGCCGGCTCAGCCGTTTCAGTTTCAGCCGTTTCGGGTTCGGCTGGTGCCGGCGTTTCGGCGACGGGCTCAGCAGCCGGCAATTCCAGCGTTTCCGGTTCGGCCGGCATCGGGATCTCGGCGACCGGCGTTTCGGCCGCGACGGTGGTGTTGGCGGTCGTGTTGGATGCCCAGCCGGCCGACACCGTCGTGTTGCTGCCGGTGGAGTTGCTTCCCGACGTGTTACTGGTTGCCGCGGCACGTGGCACGGCGGTCGGCGGTTTGCAACCGCTCAGCGTCACGGTGGCGAGCGTGCCGAGACAGAAAGCAGCCAAAATCATCGAGAACGCCGAGAGTTCTTGTTTTCGCATTGCGATGGGGTCAGTCGACCGAAGTGTGGGGTGGGAAAGAGCGATTCGGAGGGAAAACCAATTCTAGGTGACACGACTCATGAATCAATTCCATCAGCCGTGTGACTTTCAGCTGGACGATCGTGGTGATCACTCGTCGCTGTTTTCAACGACTTCGATATTGTCCAGATAAATCTCTGCGACCTTGGCGTTGCCGTACAGACCAGGGCTGGCATTCAAGTTGGGCGATTCGTCCCGAACCGTCAGCGTCCACTCCTTGGGTTCCTGCTGGTCGCGGGGCCAAACCTTGCCGCGGATCACGGCGACCTGAGCGGGGTCTTGGCTTTCCAAGTCGACACGCAACTTCATGCGATACCACTGGTCTTCCGACCAGGGAAACTCCGCGACTCCCGAGGACCGTTCCTCCGACGCCGCCCAGGTTCGAATTTGAACCTGTTGAGCCTCGCCCATTAAGTCGAGCACATAACCGTGTGCCGTCAACCCGATGTCCGGAAGCGCCCCGAGCGCTCGGGCGCCGCGAACGTCGGCCGAAATCGTGTACTCCGCCAAATCGCTCGGCCCCATCCAGGCACGGCTGCGTGCCCCCTTGGGGATGGTGCTGATTTTCGTCAGTGCCGGCGATCCGTCGATTTCGCGGATCACGTGACGATAGCGGGCGCCGACCCAGGACAACGGGGGGTCGGAGAGGTCGTCAAAGGTGAATTTCCAGGGCAGCAGCGGGATGATCCGCACGCGTGCGGTTCCCACGGCCTCTCCCAGTTGCGCGACGACTTGCACACCGGTGTGTGCCGCATCGGACGCCGCGGTCAACGTGTTGCCGTCGACCGACGCCGCATCGCCTTCGACGCGAAAGGTGACTCCCTCGGGGGTTTCCAGCTTTTGGCCGATCGCGTTGAAGACATTCACTTTGTACTGGATCGTTTCGCCGGGGCGGATCACGGCTTCGGTCGGCACGATTTGGACCTGTGCGATCTCGGTGTCCTCGGCGACCGGCGTCTCCTCTCCATAGGCGTCGCTGATCCGCTGGTCGGTCTGTTGGGCCGATTCGTTGCTGATGCAGTACAGATTGCGCGTGCCTTGGAAATACAGCCGTCCGTCGGCGACGATCGGCGAAGCGACAAAGCCTTCGCTGCGGAGCCGTCCGTCGTTGACCACTTCGAACCCGTCCTCGGTCGGTTTGACGATCGACCAGCGGCCATTTTCGGTCGTCACGTAAATCTTGCCGTCGGCGTACAACAGGGCCGATTTCTGGCGGCTGTCGGCAAAGCGTTCTTGTTCGACGATCGCTTCGCCGGTTTCAGCGTCAAAGATCCACATCTTGCAGCGGTCATCGACCAGGTACAAACGGCCGTCGACCAGCACCGGTTCGCTGAACCCCGCGACGACTTCGATTTGTTTCCACAGTTCGGTGGCTTGGGTTTGGTCACCGGTGCCGGAGATCTTCAGACCCGCGACGGCTCCCATCACGTTGGCCAACTCGCCGACGTTCTCTTCGTTGTGGCTGCAAAACACTTTGTCTCCGACCACCAACGGTGCGGCAAACAAGCCTCGCATTGACAATTCATACTTCCACAGCTGCTTTCCGGTGCGGGGTTGAATCCCCCAAACCTGACCGTCGCCGAATCCCATGATCAATTGGCGTTGGCCGTCGATGGTGGCGATGCTGGGGGCGGAATACGAGGTGTCGTAGGGCAGGTCGCGGGTTCCACTGAACCAGACAAATTCGCCGGTCAGCTTGTCCAGGGCCAGCATGCGGTGGTTGGGTTTGGCGTACTCGCCCCAGTTGATGATGATCCCGCTGATGATCACCAAGTCCTCGTGGACGATCGGGAAATTCGTCCGCCCGCCATAGGTGCTGAGCATGCCGAACTGTTCGTGCAACGGGACCTTCCACAGCGTTTCGCCCGTTTTTCCGTCCATGCACTGAAAGATGTCACAGGCCCCCAGCACATAGACGTTGCCGGAATCGGGATCGGCGACGACACTGGTCCAACCGACGCGTTCTCCCGGGACGTCGGACAGCCAGACGTTGTAACTGTTCTCCCAAATCGTCTCGCCGGTCTTGGCGTCCAAGCAGACGACTTTTTCGCCCTCACGCTCGGTGTCGGGCAAATGACGCTGGATGGAGTACAAACGACCATCCATCACCACCGGCGTGCAGAAACTGCCGATGTCGTCGCGTTTCCACAGCAAATGGCTGCCCTCGCCGCCCTTGGCGTCCCAGTCATCGGGCAAACCGGTCGCTTCGGCCGTCCCGTCCATGTTCGGACCACGCCAGTACGGCCAGTCGGCTGCAGCGGCCGAAACGCCGAGCCACAGCATCGGCACCATCAAAAGAAAGCTCAGCGTCGCGTTGAATCGACGGCTGCAATGAAAGATTGATCGCGTCATAGGGAGGGAAAGTTGCAGGAGGGAGGTTGGACAACGCACGTGAGTCTCGTCATTCGTTAGTTTAACTGGACAGACAGCTTAACTGGGCGGACCGAGTAATGGGCTGCTCGTCAGGTGAAATGCCGTCAGTCAAAGTGCTCGTCGGCGGGATCAAATTTTGGCAGGCAAACGATCAGCACTTCCATGCATCCCACCGCACGATGGCGCGTGCCGGGGGGAATCAGGATCGAGGTTTTTGGTTTGACCGGATGCAATTCGCCGTTCAATTCGATCGCCGCATCGTCATCACACTCCAATACGACGTACACCTCGGTGTGTTCGGTATGGTAATGCGTTTGGGCCGATCGATCGATTCGCGTTAGATGAATTGTCCCGGGAAAATCGTCGCGTTGGGCAAATCCACGCCGCGCGATGCCACAGGGGCATTCCACGCCCGGCAACGCTGCCAAATCGACAATTGCGGGGCCTTCAACAGCGGAAATCTGTTCGGCGGGCACTCGTTCGGTCATCAGCTGCCGTCTCCAACGCCGGCGAATGTCCGTTTGGCAGGGGGCACGACGCTCTCCTCACAAAACCGGACTGATTGGGGGGAAGGGAACGACAAATCCACGTCAAGTTTCCTGCACGTGATTCCAGTCGCTCCCCCATGACAATTGAATTTTCGAGCCCCGCTCCGCCAAACTGCGACATCTTGTCACCGTCAAACAGACATCGGTGATGGCGTTCAATTCGGGGAATACATGGTGTGGCAGCCACGTGCAGCCGGGCGGCGACCGCCCTGGCGAGTGGAACGCAGACGCCTCGCGCGGACGCGAAATGGTAGTCTATAGCGTCCACGCGGATTGTTCCACGCGACTAATCCGGGGATCGCCCCCACCCCCGAGATCGCGAGAAAACTGCCCAACCGTCAAAGCTTCGCAAGCTGGCGAAAATGGGGCGGAACAGTAATCTCCGACAGCAAGCGGTCCGATACGGTTAGTGATCCGAGCTGACAGTTTGTCCCGAACACGGACAGACACGCCGGCGAACGATCGACCCAGAATTCCCCGATGCACAGGACGTATCGGGGGATTTGGAAAGCGATTTTGGGGTGCGATTTCGAGTTGCCGATGAACTGGCAAGGCGTTGTTCCACCACGACAAATTGCCATCGAGCTGAACGAAGTCGGCGGACTGTGTAACCCACACCGCGGTCCGCGGGTGCTCGGAGGGTGTCTCAATCGGATGTGATCGCCGGCAACTTCGTCCAGCGAACGCATCCGGGTGGCAATCGAACGCGACCAACAAATCCCGCTTTTCAAATCGACCCGCGTAACAAATTAAGGGAGACGTGGCTCCGATGATCCGGACACTGATGATGATGGCCCTCGTTCTTGGCACCACCGCGTGTTGCCAAACTCAAGGGATGGACTTGCTCCAAAAACTGATGAAGGGCAGCAGCTCTTCTTGCTGTGACAGCGGTTGTGCCGCTGCACCGTGCGGCTGCCAGGCCGATCCCGCTTGCGGCTGCGAAGCCCCTTGCGGTTGTGCCGCCGAACCGGCTTGCGGTTGTGAAGCACCCGCTTGCGGTTGTGCTGCCGAACCGGCTTGCGGTTGCGAAGCCCCGGCGTGCGGCTGTGCCGCTGACCCGGCATGCGGCTGCGAAGTCGCCGCGCCTTGCTGCGAAACCGCGCCGGCTTGCGGCTGCGAAGTCGCTGCACCGTGCGGTTGCGACAGCGGTTGCGACTCGCCTTGCGGCAAGAAGAAGGGCGGACTGCTCGCTGCCCTGTTTGCCAAGCACAACAGCGGCTGCTGCGAACCGGCTTGTGGCTGCGAAGTCGCTGCACCCTGCTGCGAAACCGCCCCGGCTTGCGGCTGCGAAGTCGCTGCACCGTGCGGTTGCGACAGCGGTTGCGATTCGCCCTGCGGCCCCAAGAGCGGCGGACTGCTGAAGAAACTGTTCGGCAACCTCTGCAAGAGCTCTTGCGACAGCTGCTGCGACGCCCCGGCGTGCGACAGCGGTTGCGGATGCGGAGCCACCTACAGCGCCCCGATGGCTCCCGCACCGGCTCCGACCGCTGCACCGGCCACCGATGCCGCCCCCATGCCGCCCGCTCCGATCGTCGATCCGAGTGCGAGCATCTCACAGAAGCGTCGCGTCATTCAAGCCAGTGCCCGCTACGTCCGCTGAAAAAGCGATGCGTAGCAACCGGGTGAATAACCCGGCTGCTGGTCTTCAGACGTGAACCGCGAAAGCGGCTCGGCAGTTCGCTGCCGAGCCGCTTTTTTTTGTTTCAGGTTTCAGGTTTCAGGTTTCAGGTTTCAGGTTTCAGGTTTCAGGTTTCAGGTTTCAGGTTTTGACTCGTTCCCGGGCTCCGCCTGGGAACGGGTATTTACAGAGGCTCCGCCTCTGCACAGGTATTTCCAGAGGCTCGGAACGTGAAATGTATTGCTGATTCATTGCGATGCGTTCCCTCTCTAAAATGGCTCCCCTCTCCCCAACACAGATCGCGCGAAAAATAGTGATCAATCAGTGACGTTGACCGCGATCTGTTTTGGGGAGAGGGGCTGGGGGTGAGGGGCTCGTTATCGATTCGCTGCACATCGATTTCCCCACCAAATCCCCATCGATCCTGTGATGCAATTGTTGCCGGCTCTCTTCACTTCGGCGTGGAATCTCTTCGCTAGATCTCCCACGCTCCAATGCTTCGTCGACGCGTGGGAATCCCCCTCACCCCCGACCCCTCTCCCCCGGAAAACCTGACTCGCTGAAGCTGGCCAGGTTTTCCGGGGGAGAGGGGAGCCAGAATCATCACTTTCGTCTTGCAAAGAGACGCGCCGACCAACCTCTGTCTGGCAACATTGTCTTGCTTGCAAGGGTATTGATCAGCAATAAATTTCACGTTCCCCGCCTCTGCTTGCACGCGGTGTGCGTGGCGGGAGCCAAACCCGCAGTGCGTTCCACGGCGGAGCCTTGGAACGAGTCTGATGGCTCTGCCAGGGAGGGTGAAGAGCGTAAACTCAACTTCTCCCGTCCCGGTCACACTTCGTTGACAAAACGTTACGCTGTAGTCGAAGCGACAGCCCAACTTGGCCCCGCCAACTTGGAACCTGAAACTTGAATCTTGAATCTTAAACCGACCAAAAAACATGTCCGATCTTTCCGAATCGTCCGTCCGTGAACTTCTCGATCGCTACCTGGACCCCGAAACAGGCCGCCCGATGGGATCGATGGGCCAAGTCGTTTCGGTCAGTATCAACGACAAACAAGCCGACATCACTCTCGGTTTGTCCTCGCACTCGCTTCCGATTCAAGACGACGTCCGCGATGGCGTGAGCTCAAAACTGGTCACCGCGTTCCCCGGCGTTCAAGTCAACATCACCTTTCAACCCCACGCGCGGCCGGCGGCGCGTGTCGGCCAAACCGCCTTGCGGGCCAAAAGCGTGATCGCCGTCGGCAGCGGCAAAGGCGGTGTGGGTAAAAGCACCGTCGCGGCATCTCTGGCACTGACCTTGCGACGTCTGGGTAGCCGCGTCGGTTTGATGGATGCCGACGTCTATGGCCCCAGTATCCCGCATCTATTGGGGCTGTCCGGTCGCCCGGGCTTCAGCGAATCCAAGCGGATCGACCCGATCATGCTGGATGACACCCCCGATCTGTCGCCGATGCCCGTGATGTCGATGGGCTTCCTGGTCGATCCGGCCGAAGCCGTGATTTGGCGTGGCCCGATGCTGCACGGTTCGATCAATCAGTTCTTGGGCATGACCGAATGGGGCGAACTGGATTACTTGATCATCGACATGCCGCCGGGAACCGGGGACGTCGCACTCACGCTGTCCCAAGCCATCCCACTGGCCGGCAGCGTCGTCGTCTGCACGCCCCAAGAGGTCGCCTTGCTGGATGCCGTCAAGGCGATCGCGATGTTCCGCAAGGTCAACATTCCGATCCTGGGGATGGTCGAGAACATGAGCGGTTTCCTGTGCCCGGATTGCGGCAAGACCTACGACATCTTCGGTTCCGGAGGGGCGCGTGAAAAGGCCGAACAGATGGACGTTGCGTTCCTCGGCGGTCTGCCGCTGGATATCAAACTGCGGGTCGCCGGCGACGAAGGCAGACTTCCGGCGGTGATCAACACCGACGCCGCCGCCCGCGCGCCCCTGGAACGCATCAGCCAAGCGATGGTCCGCACCCTGGCCGCCCGAAACGCCGCCGCGCCCCCCAAACCAACGCTGCCCACACTCTGACCCGCCGGCGGATCGTTCCCCCCAAGTACGACGGTCCCTTCCGCGCCGTCGCCCCCCTTCCGGGCCGTCGCCCACTGAACGCTCCGCGACGCCGAGCGTCTTCCTCCCGCTCCCCCAACAAAAAAACCGCCCGGGGGGTAACCCGAGCGGTCGGATGGATGGATGAGGCCGATCGGAAATCGGCGAAGAACAAGAAGCTTACTTACGCTTCTTAGCAGCCTTCTTCTTGGTTGCCTTTTTCTTGGTTGCCTTCTTTTTCTTGGCAGCCTTCTTCTTAGTCGCTTTCTTCTTAGCGGCTTTCTTCTTAGCAGCCTTCTTCTTGGTTGCCTTTTTCTTGGTTGCCTTTTTCTTGGCAGCCTTCTTCTTGCTTGCTTTCTTTTTAGCCACGTTTTTCCTCCGCGGAATTGGAAACGATGGCGAGTCATTGTGACTTGCTTGGGGACGTCCCCGACAAGCCACCGGCCACGGCTCACCATTCGCTAGTAAGTGCCAGACAAACGTTGATGCCAGTTATCCAACGGACCATTCAATGCTGTCTGACGTAAACCTGCGATATTTGTACGCGCTGCATGAAATTCCGCAACATGTTTTCGCAAAAATTATGCTTGCAAGACAGTTCGTTCCTGCTACCGCGCGGTTGTCGAACATCAACCGCGTGCGCAACGCCTTGCACCATCGCAAGGTAGCGCGTCAAGCGATGCGTTGACGCCTTGATCGACTTCGCTGACCTCCACATCACCGCATGCGCGTTGACGCAAATATCGATACAGCAATGCGTTGTGCGCATTGATTGGCTTGCGTGTTGGGAACGTCGGACAACGATGCTTGCCTTGCGCAGTGGCTCGACCGCTTGATCATTCGACGTATCCATGCATGTCGAACAACACTCGATACAGCACTTCGAACACAGATCGAACGCATGCAAAACTTTTTAGGATTTTTTTTGCGATCGAGCGTATGTTTGAACTGTCTTGCCACACTTGGTCGTCAATCACACGCTTGTTTGACACATCGATGCGCGCTTTCGTTGCAACGGATCGCTTCACCGAAGCATGCACTGCAACGCATCACGTCATCACAACACATCACTTCGTTGTCGCGCCGGATGTCCGCTAACGCCAACCGCCGTTCATCGGGCTGAGCATCTGGTAGCTGCTGATGCCGAACATCAAAAAGAACACGCCCATCATCGGTTGGCCATGGTTGAACGCATAGAAGGCCAACAAACCGCTGCAGATCACACTGACCCACAACGATTGAGCCACGGTGCCGCCGTTAAGCACGATCAAACTGCGCGCGATTCGACCGCCATCGAGCGGCCAAACCGGAACAAGGTTCAACAGCGCCCACAAAACGCTGGGCAAGATGTAAAACGTCACCAACGCCAACATGCCGCGACTGTCCATCACCGCCCCCTCGGTCACCCATGGCAGGTTTGCCAAAAACGCAGGCATCCAACGGAACGCTGACACTTCGAAACCTGCCAACTTGACCGCTACGATCACCAACAGCGCCGACAACAACTGAAATGCCGGGCCGGCAGCCGAGATGATCAGTTGCTCCTTCTCGCCGATCCGCGCGATCGAACGCCCCGGCGTGTACGTGCTGGTCGGAATCGCCAAGCCGCCAAAGTGATACAGCACGATCGATGATTGAATGCCATAGTGGCGGAACGCCAGCGCATGACCGAGTTCGTGGATCAAAATGGACACCAACAAACACAGCGCCCACGCAATCATCAATGGACCGACGCCAAGCTCTTCGCTGGAAAAGAATCGGCACAAGGAGTAACCGAAAACGACCGCGCCCAACCAAAAGGTCACCGCGATTCGGACGGGGAACCCCAGCAGCGTGAATCGGATGTCGTAGGCGGTCTCGGGGGGCTCGGATAACAACATTTCTGATGCCTGTACGGGCAATAGAGAGTACGGTGCGGACAGGAAAGGAGATGACTCGTCGCGTGGTCCTATTCGCCGGTCTGACCACGACCTTGCCCAGAATACCGCCTGATGCCCCGTCTTCACAGTTCAGGCAAAAGGCGGCAATCGCGAAAAGCGGGCACGCGCGCAAGGAATAAGGCAACCGGCAACCGTTGGTGTCTAGCCTTAAGGCGATTCCCCGTCGCTGCCTCGCAGCGACAATGGGTGGCCAAAGCCTGCACACCACCCCTTATGCCCTGCCCCCTTTCGACCAGTACAAGCCGGAACCGCAAGCGAGCGGAACTGCTGCACCCCTTGCTCGTGTCGCGTGCTCGGATTCGATTCAATTCCGCTCGAAGCAACGCGGTCCAGTTGGCTATAATAGGGACAGCGGCAGCCACGCCCGTCCCGCCTTCCACATGGGTCGTGACGCACTCGATCGCGATGATCCCCCCGATGCCGCGCTCGATCCCACCTCCAATGACCTGCCGAGCAATGATTCAAGCCTTCCCGCCCATCTTTCCGAGGTCTCGACGCAAGGCGAGCTGGATAGCGCGCCTTTGCGCAAGAAACATCATGAATCGCTGGTCAAACGTAGCGATCTTCGCCAGCAGGTGGATCCCCGGTGTTCTCCATGCTCTGGCGAGCGTCGCTTCGTCAAAGTTCATGACCGCCACGCGACGTTACGCAACGCCGACGCTCGCGATTTTGGCAGTGATCGTCACCTCGCAACCGCCACTGCAACACGCGACCGCTGCAGAAGCAGTCCACAAGAAGCAATCGCAGCCATCCGACGGCAGTGAGCGTCACGCGATCACGTTCTTGCGACAAAACTGCTTGGACTGCCACGACGGCAGTGAAGGCGAAGGCGGTTTCGATCTCAATCGACTGGGGCAAGCTGACCTGGCTGGCACATCCGTCCCCGAGAACCTTGCGACTTGGGTCCGCGTGATTGATCGCATCGCCGACGGTGAAATGCCGCCATCGGACTACGGCGAACTGGATGACAGCGACAAAGCGATGTTCCTGAGCACCGCCTCTAAATCAATCGACCAGGCGATCTCGTCGCGCCATCAATCTCTCGGACGCGTGCTCTCCCGGCGACTGACCAATCAACAACTCGAGCGCACGCTCGGTGACCTGTTTGCGATCGCAGCACCGCTTTCGCAATTGATGCCCGACGAACAACGCACCGATGGGTTTCGCAACATCGCCGATGCCCAATCGATGTCCCACTATCATCTCGAAGACCATCTTCGTGTGGTCGATGCCGCCCTGGACCTGGCCTTCGCCCGACTTCGCGACAATCATCCTGAGACCGTGATCAACCTGCCCGCCGAGCGAATCGCGAATAAACGTCCGGGGCAACGCAATCGCGACCCCGAATTGCGTCAAGGTGCGGCGGTCATCTGGTCCGGTGGTGTTTCCTTTTATGGACGCATCTCGCGCAGCAAAGTCGACCGGCCAGGCTGGTACCGCATCACGCTCGATGCGTCCTCGTTGAAGATGCCCGACGACCGCGGTCTGTGGTGTTCCATTCGAAGTGGCAAATGTGTTTCCAACGCACCGCTGATGCACTGGGTCGGCGCCTTCGAAGCGACCGAGTCCCCCAAGACGTTTACCTTCACCGCATGGATCGAAGAAGATCACATGCTGGAAATCCGCCCCGCCGATGTCACGCTGAAAAAGGCTCGCTTCCAAGGTGGGCAGATCGGATTCGGCGAAGGCGAACCGCAAAACGTTCCCGGTGTCGCGATGCACGCGCTGAAGATTGAGCGGATCTATCCCGGCGGAGACCGAGCCGCCGTCAAGCATGCCCTGTTCGGCGACCTGGACGTTCGATACGACCGAAAATCAAAACGTTTTGAACTCCACAGTGACACGCCGGCAGAAGATCTGAAAAAACGTCTGCATGACTTTGCCACCACAGCCTTTCGCAGCCCTGTCACCGAGGAGGTGCTGGCCCCCTACACCCGCCTGATCGATCGCGGCATCAAAGCCAACGACGATCCGATCGATGTGCTGCGACAAGCCTATCGAGCCGTGCTGTGCTCCCCGCGATTCATCTATTTCACCGAAGCGGCCGGACGGCTGAGCGACCATGCCGTTGCCAATCGACTCAGTTACATGCTGACCGGTAAAGCCCCCGACACGGAATTGCGTGCGGCAGCCGACGCCGGACGGTTGTCCGATCCAGATGAGATTGTTGCTCAGACGCGTCGTTTGCTCGATGGCCAAACGCGGCAGTACTTCATCCACGATTTCTCCGACCAATGGCTGGACCTTGCCGACATCGATTTCACCGAACCGGATCGCAGAATGCATCGCGACTTTGACCTGGTCGTTCAATACGCGATGCTCGGGGAAACCCGTCGCTACCTTGAAACGCTGATCGTCGAAAACCAACCGGCGCGGATGCTGGTCGATTCCGATTTCACCTGGCTGAACAATCGACTGGCACGCTACTATGGCATCCAAGCTGACATCGGTCCCTCGCAATGGAAACGTGTTTCGATCGCGGACCATCCCTTTCGCGGCGGCCTGATGACCCACGGTTCGATCCTGAAGGTGACCGCCAACGGGTCCAACACGTCCCCGGTCGTCCGCGGCGTCTGGATCTGTGACCGATTACTTGGCCTGCCGATTCCCGATCCGCCGGCCAACGTGCCCGCGATCGAACCCGACGTCCGAGGTGCCACGACGGTTCGCCAGATCCTTGAAAAACACCGCTCGCAAACCGAGTGCGCATCCTGTCACGCGAAGATTGATCCGCCCGGGTTTGCGCTCGAACACTTTGACGCCGCCGGCAGGTGGCGGGATCATTACCTGACACGTCGCGGCAAGTCGTACAAGCAAGGTCCCCCTGTCGACTCGGCGTACCGGCTTGCCGACGGTCGAGAGTTTGATTCGTTTGTCGCCTTTCGAAATCTGGCCGCCGCCGACGACGACCGCATCGCCCGTAACTTTGCCGCCCAGCTACTCGTCTACGCGACCGGACACGAGATCACCTTCGCCGACCGCAAGACCCTGGACCAAATCGTCTCTCAAACCAAAGCCGACGGCTATCGATTGCGTTCGCTGATCGAAGCCGTTGTGACCAGCCCTACATTTCTGACCAAGTGAAACGATGACGAACCAACACGCCCACGCCGCCGATCGCGAACCGACTCGTTTTCATTCCGCCAAAAGTCGCCTGGCCCGGCGCACGGTGTTGCGCGGCAGCGGCGTCGCCATGTCACTGCCGTGGCTGTCGGCGATGCAAGCTTCCGCGGGAACACCCTCCGATCCCCCGCCTCAACGTTTCGTCTCGGTTTCGATCGGGTTGGGACTGCTGGCCGAAAACTTGTTCCCCGAACAACCCGGCCAAGCGTATTCGCCGTCCCGCTACTTAAAGCAACTGGACGACATCCGCGATCAATTCACGGTCGTCTCGGGCAGCAGCCATCCGGGCGTGTCCAACGGACACCGGGCCGAAGCGAGCATCTTGACCGCGACACCGATCGGGAACAGCGGCAGCGCCAAGAACACCATCTCGGTCGACCAATACTTGGCCAAGCATCTCGGTGGTTCCACGCGTTATCCGTCGTTGGTCCTCAGCACCAGCGGAACGCAAAGCCCCTCGTACACCGACACCGGCGCGATGATCCCGTCGGAAAGTTCGCCCGCACGGTTGTTTGCCACGTTGTTCATTGACCAGTCGAAAAAGGAGCGTTTGCGACAAGCCGATCGGATTCGCAGCGGACGCAGCATCATGGATGTGGTCAACGAAGACGCCAAACGATTGCAACGCGATCTGGGCGCCGGCGACCGCAATCGACTGGATTCGTACTTTTCCAGTGTCCGTGAGCTGGAATTGCGCATGGCCGCCAACGAACGCTGGGCAAAACTGCCCAAGCCGGTTGTCGACGCCAAACCGCCGACCCCGCCGGACGCGAATGACCTGGTCGGCTGCCAAGCCATGATGTTGAGCTTGATGAAACTGGCGCTACAAACCGACTCGACGCGGTTCATCACGCTGAATCTGCCCGGCGGTAATGCCAAGTTGCCGATTGCAGGCGTCGACGAGGGCTATCACACGCTCAGCCACCACGGTCGCGACGCGGACAAGCTGGCCCAGTTGGCGTTGATCGAAGAACAGATCGTTGCGGCCTATGGCGATTTCCTCCGCAGCCTGGCCGGCTTTGAAGAAACCGAAGGCAACCTGCTCGATCAAACCGCCGTCTTGATGACCAGCAATCTCGGCAACGCGTCCAGCCACGACAACCGCAACCTGCCGGTTCTCGTTGGGGGTGGCGGCTTCCGCCACGGACAGCATCTCGCCTTTGATCGCAGCAACAATTATCCTTTGGCCAACCTGTTCGTCTCGGTGTTGCAGCAATCCGGACTGCCGACCGATCAGTTTTCGAGCGGGAAATCGACGATGAAGGGGCTTGAACCGACACGGGCGTAGCCCGCTTTAAAGACTCTAGCCGAATCAGAGTGATGGCCAACGTTCTCGTCACCGGCGCGACCGGTTTCATCGGCACTCAGTTGGTCCGCCATCTTTCATCGCGCGGTGATCGCGTCACGTGCCTGGTTCGGTCCACTTCGGATCGACGCGGCCTGCAAGCCTTCGCCCCACAGTTCCTCGTCGGCGATCTGTCCGACCGGCGATCGCTGGACGATGCCGTCCGTGATTGCGACGTCGTCTTCAATCTGGCGGGAACGACCAAAGCGCTGCGGCAACGGGAGTTTGAACAAGCCAACGTGCTCGGACCACGCCTGTTGGCCGAGGCCTGCGCCGATCGCGACACACCGCCCACGCTGGTCCATGTTTCCTCCCTAGCCGCCGCCGGACCATGCAACGGATCCACCCCGCGAACCGAAACCGACGATCCCACGCCGGTTTCCGACTACGGGAAAAGCAAACTGCGCGGTGAAGCGGCGCTGCTGGAATTTGCCGCTTCCGTTCCGATTTCGATCCTCCGCCCGCCGATCGTCCTCGGCCCCGGCGATCGCGACGGATTCGAGATGTTCGGCGGGATCGCGAAATGGAACCTGCACTTGGTCCCCGGCTTTGCCGACCATCTCTTCTCCGTGATCGATGTCGACGACCTCTGCCACGCACTACAACACGTTGCATCGAGCGGCAAGCGTGTTTGCCACAACGCGACCGATCGCCGAGGCATCTATTTCGCCGCCGCCGACGAAACACCGACGTACGCCGAACTCGGACAGATGATCGGCCGATCATTGGGCAAACAACACGTGTGGATCGTCCGCAGCCCTTCGCCGCTGATCTGGACCATCGCAACGATCAACAGTGGTATTTCCCGGCTTCGCGGCCGGCCACACATCCTGAGCATCGACAAAGCCCGAGAAGCCACTGCAGGCTCCTGGGCCTGCGACGCCACGCGGCTGCGACAAGAGACCGGATTCCAGCCCGCCAAGACACTTCAAGAAAGGATCGATGAGACCACCAGTTGGTACATCGACAACGGTTGGATTAAGCACCGCCCGTAGCGGAAGCCGCCAAGGCTTTCGGGCCCCACTCACGACGTTGCCGCCGAGATCGAAACGCTTGGCGCGTTCCGCGACGGGAAAACGGACCCACCGCCCGTAGCGGAAGCCGCCAAGGCTTTCGGTCCCGCACACCGCGTTGCCGCCGAAATCGAAACGCGTGGCGCGTTCCGCGACGGGAAAACGGACCCACAGCCCGTAGCGGAAGCCGCCAAGGCTTTCGGTCCCGCTCACCGCGTTGCCGCCGAAATCGAAACGCGTGGCGCGTTCCGCGACGGGAAAACGGCCCCACAGCCCGTAGCGGAAGCCGCCAAGGCTTTCGGTCCCGCTCACCGCGTTGCCGCCGAAATCGAAACGCGTGGCGCGTTCCGCGACGGAAAAACGGACCCACAGCCCGTAGCGGAAGCCGCCAAGGCTTTCGGCATGCCAACCCGACATCAACGATCACAACGAAACGCTTGGCGCGTTCCGCTACCTCACGTGTCCACCTTCGCCCGTCTCAGCCGCAGCGCGTTACTCACGATCACCAAATCCGATCCGACCATCGCCATCGCCGCAGTGATCGGATGCAGTTCGCGCAACCAATGCGGTGCCGATTCGACACCGGCCAACACACCCGCGGCGATCGGGAGCAGCGCGACGTTGTAGGCAAAGGCCCAGAACAGGTTTTGCTTGATGTTCCGCATCGTCATCGCCGACAGATGGACGGCCCGCGCGACGCCGCGCAATTCACCGCCCAACAGCGTGACATCGGCCGCTTCGATCGCGACGTCGGTCCCGGTTCCGATCGCGATTCCGACGTCGGCCTGGGCCAGCGCCGGGGCGTCGTTGATGCCGTCGCCCACCATCGCCGTGAATTCGCCCCGCGACTGCAAGTCTTGAATCCGCTTCGTCTTGTCACCCGGCAACACTTCGGCCATCACGTCGTCGATTCCAACTTGATCGGCGACCGCACGGGCGGTGTGTTGGTTGTCGCCGGTCAGCATCGACACCGTGATGCCCCGGCCGTGCAACCGCCGAATCGCTTCGGCAGATTCTGATTTGATGGTGTCGGCGACCGCGATCAAACCGACGATCGCTCCGTCACAGACAACCCACATCACGGTCTTGGCCTGGCGCTGCAACTCGGCGGCGCGATCCTGCAATTCGTTGTCGACCTGCGAGTGCTGCTGGATAAACCGCAGATTGCCCACGTACACGCGTTTTCCGTCCCACCTGGCCGAAACACCTTGACCGGACGTTGTCTGGACGTCATCGGGCATCGACGTTTCCACGCCCAATCGCTCGGCTTCGGCCAGAATCGCCGCGGCGATCGGATGTTGGCTGCCTCGTTCAACGCTGCCCGCCATCGCGATCAATGGCTCAGCGTCTAAATCGGAAAACGTGATCGTATCGGTGACCACTTGCTCGCCGCGCGTGATCGTGCCGGTCTTGTCCAGGACCACATGATCGATCCGGCCGACACGCTGGATTGCTTCGCTGGACTTGAACAGAATCCCGTTCTCCGCCCCGCGTCCCATCCCCACGGTCACCGCCAGCGGTGTCGCCAACCCCATCGCGCACGGGCAGGAAATGATCAACACCGCGATCATCCGCAAGATCGCAGCGACGGTGTCTCCGATGATGAAGAACCAAACGCAGAATGCGGCCAGCGCGACCGCGATCACGATCGGAACAAAAACCGCAGAGATCTGATCGGCCAGCTTCTGGATCGGTGCCTTCGTCGCCTGGGCGTCGGCAACTTGTTTGACGATTCGCGCGAGTGCCGACTCGGCGCCCAAGTGCCTTGCCTCGATCGTCAGCACGCCATCGCCGTTGATCGTTGCACCGATCACATCGCTTCCGACGGGCTTTTGGACCGGCATGCTTTCGCCGGTGATCATGCTTTCGTCCACCACGCTCTGGCCGGCGATCACGACTCCGTCAACGGGGATCCGCTCTCCCGGACGCACGATCACATGGTCGCCCAGCACCACCTCCTCGATCGGCACGTCGACTTCGTTGCCATCACGCACGATCCGCGCCGTTTTGGCTTGCAGATTCAAAAGTGACGTGATCGCACCGTTGGTTCGCGTCTTGGCACGACCTTCGATCCAGTGACCGACCATGACCAGGGCGATGATCGTGGCGGAGGTTTCGAAGTAGACGTGAGTGCCCAGCAGCTCGCTGCCTGCGGTCAACAACAGCATCACCGCCACGCTGAACGCGTACGCCACCGACGTGCTCATCGTCACCAACACGTCCATGTTGGCCACTCGGCTGCGCAGCGACCGAAACGCGCCTTCGTAAAATGTCCGGCCGACGTAGAACTGCACCGGCGTCGCCAGGGCGAACATCAGGTAATTCACCCAACCGGCGTGGGCCCACGGTCCCCAGAGGCCGAAGTCTCGCCCCATGCTGAGCACAAACAACGGCAGCGTCAACGCCACGCCCAACCACATCACCCGCGTCGCGTGCTGTTCCCTCCGGTGGTCTTCCTCCGTCGTCTCGCGATCCCCCGTTTCCACCTGAAACCCGGTCTGACGGATCACGTCGGCCAATTGGGTTTCGTCGGTTTTCGCAGGGTCGTAGTTGACGACCACATTGCCGCCGGCAAAGTTCACGACCGCCGAACGCACGTCCGGTTGCCGCAACAACGATCGCTCGATCGATCGCGCGCACCCCGCGCAAGTCATCCCCGACACGTTAAATTCCGCCCGTCGGTTTCCGTCAGCAGTGTTCAATTCAGACACGTTCTCGATTACTTCCTGATGAGTCTTGGTCGTCCACCCGGTGTTCATCCACCAGGATCCGGACCGAGGGCGAATCCAAATCGTCGTACTGGCCGTCGCGGATGCAATACAGGCATGCCAACAATCCGCCGCCACCGAGCAGCAATGCGATCGGCAATGCGATGTACAGCACACTCATTTCGAAAAACACCTCAATAGCTCGGATACAAGCAACAAGCGATTCAGCAACCGTTGGTGTCTAGCCTTGAGGCGATTCCCGGTCGCTGCAAGGCAGCGACAATGGGCGGCGAAAGCCTGGACACCAACACATTCGCTCGGACCGCTATTCTGCATGATCGGCAAACGTCGGCCAGGCGAGCGTCAACGACAACACGGACACCGAACTGATCGGCATCAAAACCGCCGCGACCAAGGGGCTGATGAACCCCAAGATCGCCAGCACGACGGCGATCACATTGTATGCCAGCGACACCGCGAACGTCGTGCGGATCAAATGATTCGTCCGTCGCGACGCGTCCATCAGGTCCGCCACGCTCTCCAGCATCCCCGAAGCGACAAACACCGGCGCCGCTTGCAGGCTCACCTCGGCCCCCCCGCGCACCGCGATCCCCACGTCCGCCGCCGCCAACGCCGCCGCGTCGTTCGCCCCGTCACCGATCATCACCACCGGCCCCACACCATCGGTGGTCACTCGTTTCAACTTGTCTTCCGGTGAAAGGCCGCCCAGCGCATTTTGCGGATCGATGCCGACCCGGCGCGACACTTTGTCGACCAACTCGCGGTGATCCCCCGACAAAATCCCCACCCCCCAGCCGGCCCGTCGGATTCGATCGACCGTCGCTTTCGCGTCACGTTTGACCGGATCAGCGATCGCCAGCACCGCGATCGCCAGGCCATCAATGGCGACAATCACCGGTGTCGTTTGATTTTCCAGACAACGCTGCGTCTGATCCAAAATTTCCCTCGAGGGAACGACGCCTCGGCGACGCAAGAAGGTTTCATTGCCGACGTCGACCCGTCTTCCTTCGCAGCGGCCCGAGATTCCTCCAGTGCTCAACTCGATCGCGTCCACCTGCGGCGGCGGCGCAAGATCCAACCGATCCGCTTCGCGTAAGATCGCGTCGGCGATCGGGTGACAACACTCGCGTTCGATCGCCGCGGCCAACCGTAACGCCTCGACCGGACCGTCAACCAACTCCGCCCGCGGACGTCCTTCGGTCAATGTGCCCGTCTTGTCAAACCACACGGTGCCGCGGCCGCTAAGCTGTTGCAGCACATCGCCGTCGCGGATCAAGATCTTTCGCTTTGCCGCCCGGCCGAGCGAAACCGCGATCGCAAGCGGTGTCGCCAAGGCCAACGCACACGGACAGGCGACGATCAACAACGACGTCGCATGGGCCGTCGCGAGGTCGATTCCGTGACGCGCCCAAGCGGCAAACGCGATCACCGCCAACAGCGTCACCACGATGACAAACACGCCGCCGATACGGTCGGCCAATTGCACGATCGGTGTTCGCTGTGCCATCGCCGCCTCGACCGATTCCATCACCCGACCGATGCGACTGTCCGACCCGATCGCTTCGACTCGCACCGTGATCGGACGCGACAGGTTGACCGTGCCCGCGGTCACGCCGTCGCCGACGCTCGCTTCCACCGGGACGCTTTCACCGGTCAACAACGATCGATCGACCATCGTTTCTCCGTCGACGATCCGCCCATCAACGGGAATGCTCTCGGACACGTTGACCCGGATCACCTGCCCCGCAGCGAGCGAATTGACCATCACCCAACGCGAGGGAGCATCGGCGGAATCTTCATCGACCAATCGGGCATGCTGGGGCGTGATCCGCAGCAGCAGATCGACCGCGCTGGCCGCACGATGCTGTTGTCGGAATTGAATCCAACGCCCGATCAGCAACAAGAACACCAGCATCGCCAGCGAATCAAAATAGACTTCGCCGCTGCCGCTGATCGCGTTGACCAACCCGACGATCGTTCCCACCGACAGCCCCAGCGCGACCGGCAGGTCCATGTGCGGCGTCCAGTTTCGCAGCGCCGCCAGCGCACTGACGAAAAACGTCCGGCCTGGAAACGCGACCGTGGCGATCCCCAACACCGCCGCGGCGATCCGTAGAAACAGCCGGTGCTCGCTGGCAACACCCGACGCGTCACCGGCATACAGTGCGATCGCAATCCACATCGCATTGGCCGCGCAAAAACCCGCCACGGCGATCTGCATCAACAGCCGACGGTTCTCCTGGCGAAACCGGTCCACCGGTTCGGTCGTCAGCGGCGACAGCGTGTAACCCAACTTGCCGATCAGATGGGCGATCTCGCTGAGCTTGATCTGCTCGGGATCGAAGACGACCTGAACGGTGTGCCGATTCAGTTTGACCCGCGCCAAGTGCCAACCGCGCGTCCGCCCGGCGACGTTTTCGATCAGCCACGCACACGCCGCGCAGTGTAAGCCGCTGACCGACAGCTCTGTCGACAGGCTGCCGTCGGATCCACGTCGGGGCGCCGAGGCCCCCAGATACTGATCGTCGTCAAAGCAGTCGTAGCGCGACGCGTCCGCTTTGGCAAACACGCCGGCCGATCCGCCCGACCGGTCGCGGATCGCGTAGTAGTCGTCCAACCCCCAGCCATGAATCAACTCGTACGCCTGACGGCAACCTCCGCAACAAAACACCCGTGTCGGATCGTCGGCGCTGCTGCAAACGGTCGGCAACCCACAATGCACACAAGGGATCTCACAGCGCTGTGGCTGAGCGGTCGAATCGGCTTGCGTCGTTGATGCGGTCGATGTCACGGCGAGTGCTTCGTCAACATTCAATTTTGAGGTGGGACTGTGAAAAGGGATTTAGCAATCGTTGGTGTCTAGCCTTTAGGCGATTCCAGGTCGCTGCTCCGCAGCGACAAGCGACGGCCCGGAAGGACCGTCGTACCTGAGCAGCGACCGTGGGCGGCTCAAGCCCAATGCCACCTAAAGTATGAGCCGACGGCGCTAGCCGCGGGCCTTGGATTGCCCTTCGAGACTCGTAAGGCCCAAGGCTAGCGTCTGCGGCTCAATTTGCGATCGAAAGTTCCTTACCTCTATTCGTGAATCGCCAGGTGAACCCAGTTCAAGCAATCGATTCGATGCCTGCCCCTCAATCTTGCCCAGGTAACGAGTCCGGCGAATCCTTCACCTGACAGCACGGCAGCACCTTCTCGCCGGATTGTTCGACTTGCTCGATCGTCGTTCCCGACGACTTCAGTTCCTCCAGCGATTCCAAACCACTGAATCCGCGCCCCGAGGCCGTGAAGCAGCCCGCAAAAATCAGCATCAGCGCGGCCAGCCCCGGAACCAGTCGTGAAAATCGAAGCGACAACACCCGCACCCCGGCGACCAAACCGACCAACGCCGGGACACTGCCCAGCCAAAATGCCGCCATCACGATCGCCCCACGCATCGGGCTGCCAGTCCCCGCCGCGATCAACGCGAACAAATACAACCAGCCACACGGCAGCAGCGTCGTCAACAATCCCGTCGCAAATCCGCGACCGGCGATCGGCAACCGAAAGATATACGGCCTCAGTTTGACCAGCACCTTTCCCACCGCCGACGGTGCCGCAGAAACGTTCTTGGATCGGCCCCGATAGAGGCCCCAAAGCTTCCATAACCCCATCGCGATCATCGCCGCACCGACGACCCTGGCCGCGGCAACCTGAATCCCCAGCGTGTCGCCGCCGATGTCGATGAGGTTGCCGACCAACCCGGCCACCGCCCCGGCCAGTGTGTACGTCAGCAATCGCCCCAGGTGGTAAAGCGTGGTGGATGTCACCAAGGTGCCGCGGCTGACCTGGTCGCCGCCGCCGCTGGCCCAAATCGCCAGCGGGCCGCACATGCCGACGCAGTGCATGCTGCCCAAAACACTGGCGGTCACCACCGCCGTGACCAGTACAAGGATTGTGTCCATCGCTAGCGTTCGATGTTGAAGGTCAACGACTGTGCCACCGGCTCCGAAGCGCCCTCGATCTTCAGCTCCAGTTGCCAAATGCCCGGTCGTCCGGCAGGCACAAGCGCCAAATAATTCCCCTCGCCGATCGACTTCAGTGCGACCGGGCTGACCTCGTCGGCCCGCGCGTGGTGGTACAACTTGCCGCCGACCACCAAGCCGTTGATCCCATCACCCTGTTCGTCGGTGATGTTCAATTCGATCGCTCGCATGCCCCGATCGTCTGCGACATCCGATGCGTCGAAGGTGACGGTCCACCCCAGTCGGTCGGCCGCCTCCAGCGTTCGCCGTGCCTCGTCCCAGTTGAGCGCCCGGTTGTGGTAATCGGGCACGACGGCGGCCGACGGATCGCCGATCGCCAGGTGCATCACCAGCCCCATGATGGTGCTTTGGATCACAAACAGAAACACAACCAATGCGATCCAAAACCGCTTGGCGCGTCGTTCTGCCGACTCGATGGATTCGATCCCAGTCGCCGTTGCCATTTAACGGGGTCCTAAAAGAGAAAATTCGACTTCGCGAACATTGTCGCTTTCGTCTGAAATCGTCGCCGGCACGACCTTGCGACCGCTGCCACGCGTCATCGAGCCCTTGAACGTGACGTGGACGGGAACCAACACCGACTGGCCGGGCTCCAGATCCATTTTTTCTTCATCCAACACTTCGATCGTCACGTCGCCGGAGTCGGAAACCAACGAATACTGTTGCGGCTCGGAGGTGCGATTGACCAGACGAATGCGAAACTCGTTGGACGCCGTGCCGTCGGGATACATGGTGAACGGGGCACCACCGGGGCGAATGATTCGCGCGTCGAACCCTGATTTGGTCGAAATCGCAAACACCAGCCCGCTCAGCAATACAAACAGAATCACCGGGTACACGATCGTGCGGGCGCGGAACATCTTCATCGCCTTTCCCGCGATCGAATCCTGAGAACTGTAGCGGATCAGCCCCTTGGGCGACCCGACCCGCTCCATCACCACATCACAGGCGTCGATGCACTGGGTGCAATTGACGCACTCCATCTGCAACCCGTCTCGGATGTCGATACCGGTCGGACAGACGACGACGCACTGGTTGCAATCCACACAGTCACCCGCACCGTCACCGGCGGTGTGCTTACCCCGTTTTCGCGGTTCACCACGGACGTGATCATAGGCCACGATCATCGACTGTTCGTCCAGCATGACCGACTGGAACCGACCATAGGGGCAAGCGATCAAACAAAGCTGTTCGCGGAAGAACATGAAATCGAACAGCATCAGTCCCAGCGTCGCCGCCATCACGACAAACGCGACCGGGTGTTCGATCGGAGAACTGGTCACCCACTCCCTCAACTGGTCGGTGCGGACAAAGTAGGCCAGGAAGGTGTGGGCCAGAAATCCACACAACAAGACATACACCACGAATCGAGCGATCTGCAGCGGAAACGAGACACTCCGCTTCGGCTTGCCACCCTTGCCCACCGTGCCTTCGAACAACCGATCGATCGGGCGGAACAGAAACTCCATGTAGACCGTTTGGGGACAGGCCCAGCCACACCAGGCACGCCCGGCGATCGCGGTGACCAGGACGATGGAGACGAACACGGTCAACATCAACAGTGCCAGCAACAGCGTGTCGGTCGGCAGAAACGTCCGCCCCAGAATCGTAAACTCGCGGGCGGCGATGTCCAACAAGATGACGGGTTTACCACCGATCCTGAGGTGCGGGACCAGCACAAACACCACCATCAACACATAGGCAACGATGCGTCGACGTTGCCACCAGGCCCCCATCGACAATCGCGGTCGCAACCAGCGCCGACTGCCATCCCGCTCCATCGTGCTCAGCACGTGTTCGGGAGCGTCCAACAACGCGTCGTTGCCCGGTACAGTCTTGTTCATTTCTATTCTGTTCAAATCCTCCACGTACTCTCGACGTTAACTCAATAACCGCAGGGTAGCGGAAGCCGCCAAGGCTTTCGTCATCCCCGCGATTACACCGCCGCAGCGAAACTCTCGGCGAGTTCCGCTACGTGAAATCAAACGACTACGACTTGGCGTCGCCCTCTTCCCCCGACTCTTCCTCGGCCACCGGCTCCGGCCACGGCGCGATCTTGTTCCCCTCTTCCGGTCGGCCGCCTTCGACGTTCTTGCCACGTAGATTGGCCACATAGGCCGACACCAAAACGATCTCGTTGATGTGCAGCCGGTTGGACCACTTTGGCATCGCTCCATTTCCGGCGCCGTTGTTGATCACTTTGCCGATGTCCGCCAACACGGTGATGTTCTTGAACGCCTCGTCGGTCAAGTTCGGGCCGACCTTGCCTTCGCCCTCGCGGCCGTGGCAGGAGACACAATTGGCGCGGAACACCGACTCGCCGACCTTGACCCAGCTGTCTTTGGCCATGAATTTGGCGATCGTCGGACCATCCACTTTCAGGTCCCCGATTTCGGCAAACTGCAACCGCGTGTTCTCCGCCAACGCGACGCCATACTGATCTTCGATCGATCGTCCTTTCGCCCCGTTGTGGTAATACACCCAGTAGAACGGACTGAAAACGATCGACGCGATGAACAACCACTTCCACCAACCCGGCAGCGGATTGTCATACTCTTCGATGCCGTCATAGGCGTGGTCAGTCTTTGGTGCTTCACTCACTGCGAGGGTCCTCGATACGATCGCTTAATGGAATGGCGGCAAACTTTTCCGTGGCGTGATTGCTCAGACGAAACGCTCCGAAAAAGATCAGAATAAAGGTGACGACAAACAGCGCCAGTGCGACTTCGGCACAGGCGGAATAGTCGATGAAGGAAACTAGGTCTTTGATCATGGCTTTGGGTTTGCTGGAGGTTTCTCACTCGGTTTCGTCGTCGGCTTCGGTTTCCGACGCTGCATCTTCCGATTCAACCGCGGTCTCGGCCGCCGCATCACCGCCGTTTTCTGCGGCCTCCGGTTCGGGCGTGGCGAACAAATCGATCCCGATCCGTTGCAGGTAGGCGATCAACGCCACCGCTTGCGTGTCCATCGTGCTGGCCGGCCCCCCCTGGGCGACGATCTCCGCGGCAATCCGCTCGGCCTGCTTGTAAGCGACCTCGGCGGTATTGTTCAGATCCTCGTCGCTGTACGGGGCACCCAATTGCCACGCCGCTTTGACGTGCGGTGCGATGGCGTCGAAATTCATTTCTTCGGTCAACAAGTGCTCGTAGCTGGGCATCACCGAACCCGGCGAGACGTAGGCCGGATTCTCGAAGTGTCGCCAGTGCCAGAAACTGCTCTGTCGACCGCCCTCGCGTGCCAAGTCCGGCCCGATGCGACGGCTGCCCCATTGGAACGGGCGGTCATAGATGAATTCGCCGGGCTTGCTGTATTCGCCATAACGTTTGGTTTCGGCCACGATCGGACGAATCATTTGGGAGTGGCAGTTGTAGCAACCCTCGGAAACGAAAATGTGACGTCCGGCAAGCTCCAGCGGCGTGTACGGTTTGACCGTCGCGATCGTCGGCACGTTGGACCGGATCAAGAACGTCGGCACCAGTTCGAACAACGTTGCAATCACCACCGCCAGCGTCGTCAACACGGTGAACTTGACCGGCAATCGCTCCCAACGGCGGTGCCAGCCCATCCTGGCCCAAACGCTCAGACTCTTCGCCGAATCCAACATCGGCACGTCGTCCAAGTCGCTTTTCGGCTTGGGTTCGTCTTGATAGTCATCCGTCAGCCGTGGTGCCGAGTAGACCGGGACGTCATAGCTGTCCGGTCGCCCGAACCAGGTGAACAAAGCGTTGATGCACAACATCACGATGCCGCCGACGTACAACGCACCGCCCAGCACACGCACCCACCACAGCGGGACGATCGATTGGACTGTCTCAATAAAGTCCGGGTATTGCAGATTTCCCGTTTCGTCCATCGCACGCCACATCAGACCTTGCATCAGTCCGGCGGCATAGATCGGCACGATGTACAACAGGATCCCCAGCGTGCCGGTCCAAAAGTGCAAACTGACCAGTTTATCGCTCCAGATCTTGGTCTGGAAGATTCGTGGCAACAGCCAGTACAGCATGCCGAACGCCATGAACCCGTTCCAACCGAGCGCACCGGAGTGGACGTGGGCGATTGTCCAGTCGGTGTAGTGGCTGAGCGAGTTGACCGATTTGATCGACAACATCGGGCCTTCGAACGTCGACATCCCATAGAAGGTCACGCCGACGACAAAGAATTTCAGCACCGGATCGGCGGCGACCTTGTGCCAGGCACCGCGTAGCGTCAACAAACCGTTGATCATGCCGCCCCAACTGGGCATCCACAGCATCAAACTGAACAGCATCCCCAACGTGCTGGCCCACTCCGGCAACGCCGTGTAGTGCAGGTGGTGGGGACCGGCCCAAATGTAGATGAACACCAACGACCAGAAGTGGATGATGCTCAATCGGTAACTGAACACCGGTCGGTCGGCCGCCTTGGGCAGGAAGTAGTACATCAGTCCCAAAAACGGCGTGGTCAGGAAAAACGCCACCGCGTTGTGGCCATACCACCACTGCATGAAGGCGTCCTGAACCCCCGCGTAAACGCTGTATCCTTTGAACAGTCCGGCCGGAACAACCAGGTTATTGAACACGTGCAAGACCGCCACCGTGACGATGGTCGCGATGTAGAACCACAACGCCACGTACATGTGGCGCTCGCGGCGGTTGATCAACGTCATCAGAAAGTTGCCACCGAAAATCAGCAACCAAACCACCGCAATCGCAATGTCGATCGGCCACTCCAATTCGGCGTACTCGCGCGATTGAGTGATCCCCAGCGGCAACGTCACCGCCGCGGCGACGATGATCGCTTGCCAGCCCCAAAAGTGCAGCCGGCTGAGCGTGTCGCTCCACATCCGGGCCTTGCACAACCGCTGGGTGCTGTAATAGACCGCCGCGAAAATCGCGTTACCGGCGAACGCAAAAATCGCCGCGTTGGTGTGCAACGGTCTCAGCCGCCCGAATGACAGCCACGGGATCCCCTCGGTCAACGTCGGCATCACCAACAACAATGCGACGAACAACCCCGCCAGGGTGCCTACCAGCGCCCAAACGATCGTCGCCGTCGCGAACAGGCGAACGATCCCGTCGTCATAGCTGAATGACTCCAATACAGTCGAGCGTTGTGTCGTGGTCCCATCTGCTGCATCGGCTTGCTCCGATTGATTCGCGACATGCGTGTCCATCAGCGGCGTTCATTTTTGGTCAGTGATTTCCTTGCGGTCAAAACGGGGACGACCGCGACAAGCCCGCTGTTTAACAAATTTGGTGCCGAAGGCGGAGTGTTAATTCGAATTCTGGACCCCACAGCGGCGAAACGCCGCGAAACGCACACCCAGCGTGACGGTTTGCCGCATCTAAAATACCGAAATTCGTGCCCACGTGCACACCCATGCGGGCCGGCGCGCCCAGCCGCACACGCTCCGCCCGACTTCTTCGTCGCTCGAGCGCGAACCACCGCCGCGGCGACAACCCCGACCAAGCATTTTGTGTCTTTCACACCGCCTTGCGGGCAAATTGGTTGCCGATCACCTCCGGATCGGCACTCCGTTTGCATTGTCTCGGTTGCAACTCAATTTCGGCCCCAACGCGAACGCTCGCAACGGAACGTCACGCAACAGAAAGGAACATGAAGATGATCGAACGGGACACGATTCACCGACGTGGGCAAGCTCTGGAAGATCAATACTTCCAACGTGTCGACCAGGAACTTTTGCGCAAGCTTCGCGAGAAAGACGAACGTGAGGAACGGTTGGCGGAACTGACCAAGGCGACCGGGGTCCGCGACGAGCGTGTGGCCACCCACTTGGTCGAAGCCGGCATCAATGCGTCCAACATCGCCGCGATGACGCTGACACCGCTGGTCTTCGTCGCCTGGGCCAGCGGCTCGGTGACGCCGGAGGAACGCAAGAGTGTGATGAGTGCGGCGCTGCGGCGAGGCGTCAGTTCCAACCCGCTGGCGTTCCGGTTGCTGGAACAGTGGCTGCAATCGCGTCCACCGCGAGACATGTGGGGGTTGTGGAAGGAATATGCCGCGGGCGTTCACCACACCCTGCCCGCCGAAACCGCCAATAAGCTTCGCCAGCGGTTGCTGGAACAAGCCAAGGAAGTCGCCATGGCCTCCGGCGGCGTGCTGGGCGTGGGAAAGATCTGCCCGGCCGAACAACGCGTCCTGGACGAAATCGAATCCACGTTGCCGACGCGGACCGACGGCTAACCGGACAACGTCAGTGCCTAGTCATGCCAGCCCGAAGCGTGAGCGAGGGGCGTTACGTGGCCCCTGGCTGACGCTGCAAGCTGGCATCGGCAGATCATCCTTTATCATCCTACCGCCCCCAGACTCAACCCATGCGCCGCACCAACCTCCTCTCATTCGCCCTGATCGCCGCCGTTCTGCTCCCCGCACTCGCCACTTCCCCTGCGGCCGCGCAAGACCCGAGCGGCGGTGAACGCGTGGCCCCGGACAACGTCGCCCCCTTGATGCGTCGCAAGCTCGATCGCGCCAAAAACATCTTGGAAGGCTTGACGCTGGAACAGTTCGACAAAATCGCCAGCAACGCGCGGTCATTGCGGTTGCTCAGTATGGAAGCCGGCTGGAATGTCGTGCAAACCGAAGAGTATCGAAAACAAAGCGACGACTTTCGCCGCGCCTGCAACTCCGTCGAAAAGGCGGCCGACGCCAAAGACATCCACCGTGCGGCGTTGGCCTATGTCTCACTGACCGTCCGCTGCGTCGAATGCCACAGCTACATGCGCGAGAACAAAATCAAGCTGGCGGAATTGGAGATTCAAGACCATCGCACCGACAAGGCGAATCTCGATCATTCAGACGTATTGTCCTCAACGGTCCTCCCCTAAACCTGCAACCACCACGTTCCCCGGCAGTTCTCGTCGTCGCCAAGTGCATGAATCAACCCTCGCGGGCAGGGAGGGTCGAGCGTCGCGAGGGGAGGGTCGATTCGCGGTGTTTGAGTGCATTCGAGCCACAGGCAACCCTCCCCGCTCCGAGCGGAGACTCCTCCGCGGCCCAGCCAATGGGAGGGTGAATTCGACTCAGCGATGAATCGCCCGCTTGGCTTGGTGCCTCTGCCACTCATCCCAGCTATTCCCTCCTGAGCCGCGCAGCGGACACCCGCAGCACCCTCTCAACCGAAACGGCTGAGTGTAGAACCGCTGTCCTCAGCTGTTCCCGGTGGCCGCGCAGCGGACACCCGCAGCACCCTCTCAGCCGAAACGGCTGAGTGTAGAACCGCTGTCCTCAGCTGTTCCCGGTGGCCGCGCAGCGGACACCCGCAGCCCCCACGCAGCCGAAACGGCTGAGTGTAGAACCGCTGTCCTCAGCTGTTCCCGGTGGCCGCGCAGCGGACAC